>NZ_JAAXPG010000037.1 GCF_012396365.1 Nocardiopsis alborubida
CGTCTGCACGGCGAGATCGGTCTGGTCCCGCCAGCGGAGTTCGAGGACGGCTTCTACCGGCAGCAGGCCGGGGCAACAGAAGGCGAAGCGTTGGTTCCGAGCCTCCAATAAACCCGGCACGAGACACTCAGGGCGTTGCGGACCTGCGGGCTCTCCCACAGAGCCGACAACCACTTCTGCCCGGACACAGGATCTTCCGTGCTTGCTGGAGGGTGGGGGACAGACAGGTTCCCGGGGGCGGTGCCGGCGCGCAGGAGTGCCGCTCCTGGCCACCGATACCCCACGGTAGGGGGCTTGGGCACGGTGCCTTCTTCCGTACACACACGACAGGGGAAAGGAGCGGGTGCGTCAGGAGCCGGGTGAGCAGCCACCCAACGCACCCGTGAAGAGGAGGGGTCAGAAGGGGTCGCCGACGTAGGAGTTGCAGGCGGAAGCGGTTCCGGCACAGGTGTTCCCGCAGCCGTCACCGGTGTTGCACTGCAGCTTGCCGACGGGGTGGGCGGCCACGACGACGCGCACGTCCAGAGCGAAGTCGTCCTCGACCGGCCGCTCGGCCAGGGCGGTGCCGCCGTTGGTGGAACCCATCATGTGGATCACTCTCCTTGTTCTCGTAGGGGTTGACCTAGCCCTGTGCGGTGTTCGCCGAGGGCCAGGAGAACGTGATGCGGGTGTGCCGCTTGGTGATGACGTGCTCGCCGGGGAGCTCCTCGTCGGGAGTGGACGCGGGGTAGGCATCGATACGCGGCCCCGGGCCGCCGCGCTGCTCGTGCCCCCATGCCTGTACGTGTTCGGCCACCGTCTTGGCGAATGCCTCGCCCTCGGACCCGAAGGCGTGGACCCCGTACTCGACGTCGCCGGTGGAGGTGCGACGGGTGACGAGGTAGGCGAAGTTGCCGCTCTGGACGGCGGCCATGGAGAAGCGCGGGTTGTTGGGGGAGACCAGACCGGTGTCCAGGTCCGGATCCACGGCCATGGTGCAAAACCCCGCCAGCGTCGTGGCCAGGTACAGCTGCAGGGTGCCGATCAGTTCCTGTGGAGCGACCGTCACCCCGGTCCAGGTCTCCACCCGCGGGGTGTGCACCGCGTTGTCCAGCAGGTGAGCGTCGGTCGGAGCCTCGTCGTCGAACCGCAGTCCGATCTCCTCGGTTCCGTTGACCAGTAGCAGTGTCTCGGCGTGCCCACCGATCCCCTGTATGGGCACGAACCCGCACACCCGGGGGTCGGATCCCGCCAGATGGTTGTCCGCCTTGGTGAAGGCGATGGACCGGGTCAGGTTGCGCATGCGCAGCGGCACCACCAACCGGCCGCCTTCGGCCAGGTTGGCCACCCATCCGGGCGGGATGTCCCAGGCGCCCACGGTGACGATGATCCGGTCGTAAGGGCCGTGCTCGGGAACCCCGTCCTCGGCGTCGGCGCACACCACCCGCACCTGGGAGTAACCGGTCTCAGCCAGGAAGCGCTGGGCCCGCTCGGTGACCTCCGCATCGATATCGACCGTGGTCACCTGACCGGTCGGGCCGACGATCTCGGCGATCAGGGCGGCGTTGTAGCCACCCGAACCGATCTCCAGCACCCGGTGGCCCGGTTCCAGTTCGGCCTGCTCCAGCATCATCGCCTGGATCTGTGGCGCCGACACCGAACTCAACGAGACCCCGTGCTCGTCCCTCTTGGTGATCACCGCGTCGTAGGGGGCGTAGACCTCCTCCAGCGCAGCCTCGGGGGCGAACCGTTCGCGCGGTACGGTCCGCATCGCCTTCTGTACCACCGCACTGGTGAGGAAACCGTCCTGGACGAGTTGGTCCACCACTGCGGCTCGTAGCTCGTCGGCGGTAGGTGTCTGGGCAGTGGCGTGGTCGCTCATCGGCACTCCGGGCGGCGTCGTAGGAACAGGCTCACCCTGGCCCTTGCGCTCTGTTTGACGTTCTCGATCATGTCCCCTCGTTCCTCGGTTGTGTGTTCGCGGCGAAAGACAGGCACGCGGAGCCCGGCCCCTCTCGGGAGGTGAAGGATGCCTGTTTCGACCACGTTTGCGGCATCAGTTTTTCTTTCGTCATGGCCGCGAACCGATCCAGATCATATACACGCCCCGATAGGGAAACCACGAGTTTCCCGTCATGGAATAAAATCATTCAGCAGGTATGGTGGCCGAGCGGCCGAGGTATGGTTCCCAGGCAATAAGTCACTCGCGAAAGTCCTCTGCAGCCTGACGCAGGAAACCTCGCGCCTGAGTGCCGAAGAGGGCGTTCTCTTCGAACAGGCGGAAAGTCTCGACGTAGAGGGCCACATCCTGAGCGGAGCGGATGAGCAGCGCTCCGGTGAATGTCTCGACAGTGGCCAGGGTCTGGTCGTAGACGGTGAACGTGGACAGTGGACCTTCAGGCACCGTGGCTCGGTCCAGCGGAAGCACACCGATCCTGACGTTGGACAGTTCCGAAAGCGCCGCGATCCGTTCGAGCTGCACTGACATCTCTCCCGGACGGCAGAGGGGCCATCTGAGAGCCTGCTCGGTCAGAAGGAAGGTGAAATCCTTGCTCGTGTCATACAGGATGGACTGGCGTTCGAAGCGCCTCATCAGAGCACGTGTGTGGTCCCCGGGCAGGCTCGCCAGACTCGCTCTGGCGTACTCCGGTGTCTGAAGCAACCCCGTGATCATGGCCGGGAGGAAATAACGGAAGGTAGATGAGGTCGCTTCGAGCGTGGCGAGTTCCGCCTGTTTGTGGTGCAGGCCTCGACGCAGCGATGCACGCCAGTTCTGGTACTCCGTGTTGGCGACTCGCGCAAGAGAGGATATCGCCTCTTTTTCCTTCGGTGTCGCCTGGACTGCACGGAGAATCCGTTCGACATCGACCGAAGAGGGGACGAGCTTTCCGGTCTCGATCTTCGAGATCTTACTCTGGCTCATTCCGACTCTGGCAGCGAGACGCTCACCGGTGAATCCGGCTCTTTTGCGCACGCGACGAAGCGCCTCGGACAGTTCTCCGCGGCGCCCGTCGATGCTCTCTGGTTCCAGCACTAGGTGTTCAGTCGTGCCCTGTAATGCTCGTAGGGAGTCCCCAGCCGAAGCGCGGTGTCCTTGCGGGAGATGTACTCCGAGACGTCCACGTCTTCGAGGAGGATTCGGTCGATCTGCGTTCCGTCGTCCTCGTACCGCATGAGGACGACATGCGTGTCATCGAAGAGCCAGAAGTCCTCATGCGTAGCGAACGGCAGATCCGAAGGCGTCTCCGTCTCGATGATCCGCACATCCTCGCCCGCCACGATGTTGAAGTCGTACCCCCACTCCATCTCGTAGCGCAGGTAGTCCGACAGCGGCTGTGTCACCACGTGAACGCGCTCCACGCGGCGTCCGGATGTCGTGAACCTTCGGACTCTGTGCAGCCATGGGGAGTCCGTCAGCTCCTCGTCCGGGCGTGGCTCGCCAGCCAGGAAGCGTTTGAACTCCTCGTCCTCGGAGGTGACCCCATAGACCGGCAGGGTCTCCAACCGGAACGCGTAGTCACTGAAGGCGTCGAAGAACTCGCGCCAGGCGTCACCTTCCAAGCGCACGGGTGGCCTCCTCCCACACAGTTCGGGGGATCTCCACGAGGGCCTCTCCCTCGGGGCTGGTCACACTCGTCACCAGATCGCCCTGGACGACGATCGAGTTCCTGTCGGTGGTGAACCACCTTGGGGCAGTCGTCGCCCTTGCAGTCACCGGCGATCTGGACCATGTCCACGGTCGTACCTCCGCGGTAGGGGGTTGTGCACCGCAATCTACGCGTACAGCGCACCGGCGTCCAGGAATAATTCGAATATTCCTGATCTGGAATTTTTTTAGTGCCCTCATGTCGTTCAGGGACGATTTCTGTATCCAGCTCTTATGCCACTGATCTGCTCAAACACGACATCAGAGCTTCGACATCTGTACTATTTCGCGCACTCGTCGTGTGAGGATGGATGCGGACCAGGCAGGAGCCGGGTGGCTGGTCCGCCTGCAACGTAGATTGCGGTACGGTAACGCGCTGCGTTTTCGCGGGTCGTTTGCTCCCGAGCTCCGCGCACGCGGAGGTGAACCGAGCCCGTACCCCCGTCGAAAGTGAGTCCTCCCGTGTCCGGCACCCCCTATGTTCCGCGTGCGTTCCCCGTCTCAGTCAAGGGCGTTGTCGTCCGTGACGGGCGTGTGCTGCTGCTGCGTAATGAGCGCGATGAGTGGGAGCTTCCCGGAGGCAAGATCGAGCTGGAGGAGACCCCGGAGGAGTGCCTGGCCCGGGAGATCGAGGAGGAGACGGGCTGGCCGGTCACCGTGGCACAGATCCTCGATTCGTGGATGTACCACATCACCCAGGTCGACAAGCACGTCTTCATCGTCACCTACGGCTGCCGTGTGGACTCGGACGCCCCGGTCGTGGTCTCCAGCGAGCACAAGGAAGCCGGTCTGTTCACCGAGGACGAGGTCCCCCACCTGACGATGCCGGAGGGGTACAAGCGGTCGGTCCTCGCCTGGTTCGCGCAGCTGCGAACGTGATCGCCACGCCCTCCGTCCGCTGGCTCTGGCTGCTGTCCGAGGCGCGCCAAGCCTTGGAGACGCGGCAGCTGCCGCCGTCTATGCGGAGACGAGGGTGCCGCGCGGGTGCTCGCCCTTCAGCTCACCGGCCAGGGCGCCTGCGTGGAAGGCGTCCCATTCGGCCTTGGTGTAGCTCAGGGTGGGGGAGCCGGGGATTCCGGTGTCGGTGAGGGTGAAGCCGCCGTCGGGGAGGAACGCTGCGCGCAGGCGTCTGAAGATGGTTCTGCCGCTCACGACCTGGTCGAGGAAGTACTCCCAGTCGGCGTGGGGGATGGTGAGCGTAGGACCGCCAGGGTTCTTGGTGTCACCGATCTCGATCACGCCCACATACGGGACCCGGACCTGGACACACCCTTGAGGGTTGGTGCTGAGACTCGACTTCACCCATGCCGTAGGCAGAACCTGATCTTCCTGGGAGGGGCGACTCACTTCAGCGCCTTGAGGGTGTTGAGGAGCCCGAACCACTCGGGGGTGGTGAAGGCGAGGTGGCCGAGCTCGCGGTTCTGGGTGTCGCGCACAGCCGTTGCACCGGGAAGGTCCGCGACCTCGACGCACTGGGGGCCGTCAGGGTTGCTGTGGCTGGACTTGCGCCACCGTGCGGTGTTCATGTCCATGCGGGACCTCGTCTCCGGTTCGCGCTTCATGCGCTCAAGTGTTCCAGAAAGGCGGTGGAGTCCGGAACGGAGAGCGCGCTGCCCTGGGTACGACTGAACACCAGCCTATGGCGGTTGATCTCGGCCTCGGATTCCAGGTAGAAACCGTCACCGCGTGATTCGAGGAAGACCACGCTGTCCGCGTTGTTGCCATCGCTGAAGCTCAGGATGGTGAAGGGAAGGCCGCCCGCGGCATGTGCCCCGGAAGAGAAAGGGAGCACCTGGATCTCCACATTGGGGCGCTGGCCGACGTCCAGCAGGTGGCGGGTCTGTTCACGCATCACCTCGGGCCCGCCGATCTGACGCCGCAGGGCAGCTTCGTCGATGACGACGAAGATCAATGGAGGCTCCTGGCGTTCCAGGATGTTGCGCTGTCGTTCGAGCCTGCTCTTCAACCTCTGCTCGGCCTGGTCGCTGGTGTTTCCGACGGCGGAGGCCAACAGAGCGGAGATGTAGGCGGGGGTCTGTAGTAGGCCGGGTACCAGGCCGATGTTGAACTCCTGGATCATCGTGGCCTCTGCTTCCAGACCGACGAAGGCGCCGGGGAGGACGTCCTCGTACTGGAGCCACCAGGGTTTGTGGGTCCGCGAATCCCGTGCGATCTGGATGAGCTCCTCCGCGACATCGCTCGGCGCGCTGTAGAGCTGGCACAACGCCATGATGTCTCCCGCCTTCAGGCGCTGGAAGCTGCCGGCTTCCAGGCGTTGGATCTTGGCGCGGCTCCAGCCCAGGTTCTTCCAGACCTCGTCCTGTGTCAGCTTCGCCGCGTTGCGCAGGCGTCGGAGTTGGATGGCCAGGTAACGCCGTCGGACAGGCACGCCGGTTGCCATGGGTTTCTCCTCTGCTGTGACTGCTGACACCTGGCTGACAGTCTTCCAGGTCTGAAGTGAACTATTGCGACTTTGATGCAGATACTAGACGCTGCCCTTGTCAAATGAGGCGGCCTCATTTAGCTTGTGTTGCATTGAGCCTACACATCGCTGGACAGCGGCGTAGGAGCCTCCACCTGTGGGGACGCCGTGTGCTCTCGTCAGCGTCTCTCTTCGCTCACCCCATGCACTTCTGACACTTGGAGGAAGCACGATGGATGGTTTTGGCGTACCGCGGCCGAGGCGGGCGGTGGAGGGAGAACCGAACGGGGGTGGACTGCCGCGTCGAGGGAGGGGCGGCACCGGGGTTCGCACGGCGTTCTTCGGGTCGGAGGTGACCCAGGCGCCGCAGATCCGTAGCTGGTGTCAGCGGGGCGCGCGGGTTCAGGCGCACCTGGCCTTTCCCTTGGTGCTGGTGGTCAGTGAACTGGTCACCAACGCCTGGACGCACACTGCCTCCGGCGCTCCTGGTGGCCGGGTGAAGGTTCAGATGCAGCACTTGTCCGGCCGACTCGTCCGTATCGCGGTCACCGACGACGGACCGCGCCCGGGGCAGACCGTCTGCCTTCCGCGCTTGTCACCGGAGGTCGACGCTCTGGCGGTGTGCGGGCGGGGTCTTCGCCTCGTGGACCGTCTGTCCGTGGAATGGGGCTGGAACGGCGAGCCCGGTACGCCCCTGACGGTGTGGGCGCACATCGACCCCTACGCGCCCGTCCCTGAGCTCGACGACGCCGTCGCGGCCTGAGCAGCCCGGAATGGCGTGGGAACGAAGCCAGGACGCCACCCAATACGAGGCCGCCCGCCTGCTGGAACAACTCCACCAACGCTGGTGGTGGGTGCTGTGGGGACCGGCTTCGCGCCGCTTCTTCGCCTTCCACCTCGGCCCGCATCGTGTTCCGCCGCTGAGCGCGACCACACCGCAACTGCTGGACGCGGCCATCCGCGCCACCGAGCGCGAACTTCGATCCCTTCGACCGTGAGCGGGAAGCGCAGCCCTACCCGGGGCCAATGACACCCGCCCACACAACAGAAAACAAGGTGCCCCGACCGGTGCGTAGGACCACCGGACCGGGGCGCGATCAACCACCTGAACACACCAGGAGGAAGACCGTGGAACACCCTATCGGCAGGCACCGCAGGCCCCGCCAGAGTCTGGCCGGGCGTGTGTGGGCGCTCACCGCCGCCGTACTGGCCATCGCCTTGGCCTACATGTTCGTCCCCCAACACCACCGACGCCCCGGGCCGGAGCAGACCGCGATCACGCCGTCGCCCCGCCGCCGAGAACTGCCGCCCGCCCTCGTACCCGCTGAGCGACGCCCTGTCCAGGAGCTGACGGGCTTCCCCAGCGACCAGGTGCGGAGCACGAGGACGGTCCCGACCTCCTCGCGTGGGCAGAGCGACCGCCACACACAGGCACCCCGACCTCGTCCCGGAAACGAGGCTTCTCCCTCGCTCGATTCAGACGCGGGCACGCTGGTTCGCCCCTACATGCCGCCGTTCCCGCGAATCCCGGTCGGTGACCTGCTGGCCGAGCCCGTCGGGGAACGGACCGACGACCTCAGCGACCTGGCCGCTGTCATCCGCGTCTACCTCGACAGGGTCGGGTGAGCACCATGACGAGGACGCTCACTCCTGTCCCGGTTCCGGCTTCGGAACCGCTTCCGTCCCCGCCCCGGCGGGCGTCGACCTGGTGGGAACACCGTGTCTACCCCTCGGACCTGGCACAGGCCCGTCAGGTCCGCGCCGACCTGCGCGCGGACCTGGCAGGGTTCGAGCCCGACCTGGTGGACACCGTGCTGCTGTGCGCGGCTGAGCTGGCCGCCAACGCCGTCAAGTACGCACCCGAGGGCCAAGAGTTCCTGCGGGCCCTCGCCCTCCTGGACGAGCGAACGCTGTGGCTGGCCGTGGTGGACGAAGGAGGCGGCATCAGCCTTCCTCGTATCCCGGACGGCCGGTCGGACGACGAGTGGTCGTGGGCCGAGGGGCAGCGCGGCCTGATGCTCGTCGACTCCCTTGCTCAGGCATGGGGTCACTACCCGGTAGGTCCTGGCAACGCTCGTCTGGGTCTCGGGGTCTGGGCGACCTTCCCGGTGCCACCCGACGAACGCCCCTCCGGGCTTCCGGGGTTCGTCATGAACCGCTGACTGGGCTCTGATCCTGGATCGCCGTGGGCGGCGCCTGTCACGGGCGCCGCCCACCGTCATGTCTGGAAGCCGTTCTGCTGGTGTCGCTGGCCGCAGGAAGAGTGTTTCCGCAGGTAGGCGAGTTGGACATCGAAGAGGCGTGAGCTTACCGACAGTTTTTCTCTGATGGGTCGTCCGAAACCACTTGTGCGCAGGCCAGACGAGCGGCTACCTTCATCTCTGTCACGGAGAGTGACAGAAAAATCACTCCGGGGAGCCCTCTGTGGTGCGTGGATTCCTGCTGTTCCTGTCGAGCGCGATGCTTCTCACCGGGTGTACGGCCAAAGCGGACGAGGCAGTCGAACCAGTCGTTCAATCCGCAACCATGCCACCTGAAACGGAAGCCCCGGAGAAGTCCCCGGAAGAAGAGGCCGTCGACACCTATCTGCGGTTCTGGGACGCGATCGTTCTCGCTTCTGCGGAAATGGACCCGAACCATCCGGACCTGGAGAAGTACGCCGTCGACCAGGCGCTCGAACTGGCACAGCAAGGTGTTCAGGGAGTCGCTGACGCTGGTGAAGGCATGGAGGGCGAGCCGGTTCCGGCTCCTGAGGTGGTCTCCGCGGAGCCTGATGGTGAACCGAGGTCGATCGTGATCAGGGACTGTCAGGGAGCCGGTGACTGGAAGGTCGTCGGAGAGGCCGAGCCAAGGTCCGACAACGTACGCGTGGACGCCAGGGTGAACCGCGACGTTTTCTCCTGGCGGGTGGTCCAGCTACAGGTGTGGGGAGACGACTCGTGCTGATTCCGACGACGATCCTCGCCGCTGCCGTCCTTCCTGCCGTGACCGTCGTGTCCCCGATGCTTCCTCCGCCGAGCGAGATCGACTTCAAAGGCAACGCCTCCTGCGAAGCATCTGGCTGCTCCGCCTTCGCTGAATCCGGGCAGCACAGCGGCGGCTCGTCGGGCGGCGCGCCCCGACCCGACGACGGGGGGACAGCCACGCTCTCCGCCGAGGACCCGTGCGTGGAGATGGACCGGGCGGAACCGGGCTGGACCTGCGTCGCCTCGACCAGGTCCGGCCCGGGCGGCGGCGGGGAAACCGTCAGCCCGCGCGAGGCCGCCGAACAGGCACGGGCCTCCATGAGCCTGCCCGCGCCCACCCTGGCCTCCTCACCCGCCGAGGACTCGGTCGTGCACTTCCCGGTATGGCTGTGGGTGGACGGCGCCGACTGGGAACCGGTCAGCGCGACCGCCTCCGTCTCCGCGGGCTCGGTCACCGTGACGGCCGTGCCGCAGCAGCTCCGCTGGGACATGGGCGACGGAACGGTCCTCTACTGCGACGGACCCGGTACCGCCTTCGACCCCGCGCGCCACGACGCCGAGACGCCCTCACCCGACTGCGGCCACGCCTACACCCGCACGTCCCGCAACCAGCCCGACAACCGCTTCCCGGTCGCCGCCACGGTGTCCTGGACGGTGGAGTGGACCACCAGCGCGGGCGGCGGAGGCACCCTCGACCCGTTGACGACCAGCGCATCCGACAGCGTCCGCGTGCGCGAGGTCCACGCGCTGGTCACCGACGGCTGAGCACAGCAGGGACCTCGACGTACCAGGGACGGGAGCACAGGGCGTGACGACGTTGACCAAACCCCACTCAGGCGACCGGAAGACCGGGAAGCCCCGGCTGTCCGCCGTCCGCCGCCGCGGCTGGAAGCGGCCCTTCGCCGGGATCGCCGCCATGGTCCTGGGCGGCGTCATCGCCGCCTGGGCCGCCACCCGGGAGGAGGAGCCCGCGACGGTCCTGGTCGCGGTCAATGATGTGGAGGCCGGTGAGGGCCTCGACATCGCCGACCTACGGGTCGTGTCCGCGTTCGGTGTGGAGGAGTTGGACCTGGTCACGGTCCCCGAGGCCCTGCGCGGTCGGGCGGCGGCACCGATCTCGGCCGGAACCGTGCTCACCGGCCCGATGATCGCCGACACCTCCGCCTGGCCCGCGCCGGGACAGGCGGTGGTCGCAGTGGAGACCACTCCGGGGATGCTCCCGGATTCCGCGGGCAAGGACGCGCTGCTGCTGGTGGTCGCCGAGGAGGGCGACCCCTTCCCCGCTCGCCTGCACTCGCTGGGGGACGAGGAGGCCTCGGCGGACGCGCGGGTCGTGGAGCTGTTGGTGGTGGACGAGGACGCGGCCGGGGCGGCCCGTGCCGTGGACGCGCCGGGCACGCGCCTGGTGCTCATGGCCGAGCCGTAGGCCGTAGGACGACAGAGCAAGAACGAAAGGGGGAGAGCATGATCATCGCGGTGTGTTCGTTCTCGGGAGCTCCTGGGGTCACGACCCTGGCGACCGCCCTGGCGGCGGTGTGGCCCACGGGTCCGCTCACTGTTCCGGTACTGGTGGAGGCCGACGCCAGCGGCGGAGACCTGGCCGTGTGGCACCGGCTTGTCGGCCGACCCGGGCTGGTCTCGCTCGCGGCGTCGGTCCGGGCCGCCTCCGACCCGAACCCGGACGGGGAGCAGGGGACGCGGCGCGCCCTGCTGGCGCACGCCGCCGAACTCCCCGGAGGGCTGCGGGCCCTGGCCGCGCCGACCACGGCGCACGAGGCCTCCGCCGTGGTGACCGCGCTCGCGCACCGGGCCCGCGTCCTGCGGGGCGGGCTGACCGTCCTGGACCTGGGCCGGGTGGCCCCGGGGACCGCGGGCGCGCACCTGCTCACCCTGTCCGACGCCGTGGTGCTGACCGTCGCGGGCGACGACGCCGCGCAGATCCACCGCGTCTCGCGCTGCCGCGACGTCCTGGAATCCTTGTCGGGCAAGGGCGCCGCGGTCGGTCTGGCGGTGCACGGCTCCCGCTTCTCCAGCGGCGAGATCACCGCCCAGACCGGCTGCCGGGTGTGGGCCCGGCTGCCGCACGACCCGACCGGCGCGGCGTTCCTGCGCGGAGAGGACTCCCGCCCGCGGGGCTTGCGAGAGCGGATGGCCGCCTGGTCGCACACCCGCCACAACCCCGACGGCGTCGAGTGGATGCCGCTGCTGGCCGCCGCCCGCGGCCTGGCCGAACAGGTCGACGACGTGGTGGACGCCGCCGCGACCCTGCGCCGCTTCGAGGAGGCGTTCGCCGCGTGAGCACCTCCGACGCCTCCCGCTTGGCCGCCCCGAGCAGTCACCGCGTCGCACCGCACCTGGCCGAGACCGCCGACCGGCTGGCCGACCGCGTCACCGACACCCTGGTCCGACAGGAATCGGACGCCCCGACGCGCGGCGGCGACCGCAGCCGGCGCGAACGCGCGGACGCGGTGCTCGCGGCCCTGCTGGAGGAGTACGCCTGCCGCGCCCTCACCGGATCCGCCCGCGCGTTGACCGGCCCCGAGGAGGAATGGGTCCGCGCACGCGCCCTGGCCCAGGTCTGCGGACTCGGTCCCCTCGAACTCCTGCTCGCCGAACCCGGCGTGCGCGACATCCACATCAACGGCACCCGCGTCTGGGTCGACCTCGGCGACGGCCGCCGAGAGGAACGCGCGCCCGTCACCTCCACCGACGAGGAACTCGTCGCCCTGGTCCGGCGCCTGGCGGGACAGTCCCCCGGCGGAGAACGGCGCTTCGACGCCTCCGCGCCCCTGCTGAGCATGGAGCTGACCGGCGGCGCCCGCCTCTCCGCCGTCATGGGTGTCTCCCGGCGCCCGGCTGTCACCATCCGCCGCCACCCCGAACGCGAACTCACCCTGGCCGACCTCACCGCCTCGGGCATGCTCACCCGCCCCGTGCGCTCCCTGCTCACCGCGGCCGTGCGCGCCCGGCTCAACCTCGTCATCGGCGGCGCCACTGGATCGGGCAAGACCACGCTGCTGCGCGCCCTGGCCCGCCACATCCCGCCCGCCGAACGCGTCATCACCGTCGAGGCCGCCTTCGAACTCAGGCTGGACGCCGACGAGGACCTCAACTGCCTCGCCCTCCAAGGCAGGCCGCCCAACACCGAGGGAGCCGGGGAGATCACCCTGGCCGACCTGGTCCGCCACGCGCTGCGCATGTCCCCGGACCGGGTCATCGTCGGCGAGACCCGCGGACAGGAGACCGTCGCGCTCCTGCACGCCATGACCATGGGCACCGACGGTTCCATGGCCACCGTGCACGCCTCCTCCTCGGAGCAGATCCTCACCAAACTCGCCACCTACGCCAACCAGGCCAGCGAACGCCTGACCCTGGAGGAGAGCGGCGTCCTCATCTCCTCCGCCGTCCACCTGGCCGTGCACATCGACACCGACGAGCACGGCGGCGGACGTGTCAGCAGCATCCGCGAGATCGTCGGCGTCGACGGGCCCCGGGTGGTCACCAACGAGGTCTACGCCCGCGAACACGGCG
The DNA here is from genome assembly GCF_012396365.1 of Nocardiopsis alborubida. Lineage (GTDB taxonomy): Bacteria > Actinomycetota > Actinomycetes > Streptosporangiales > Streptosporangiaceae > Nocardiopsis > Nocardiopsis alborubida. The sequence continues at coordinate 12,545 of NZ_JAAXPG010000037.1, forward strand.
GGTTCACCACCCCGCTGAGCCCGCAGTACACCCGCGAGCTCGTCCGCGTCGGCTTCGACCCGGCCAGCCTGTTCGAGGACGCGGGGTGACCACCGTCCTGGCCGCCAGCCTGGGCGGCGCCGCGGTCGGCTTGGGCCTGGTACTGCTCTGGCCCGTGCTCGCGGCGGCCCCCAGGCTCCTGCGCCCGCGGGTCAGCGTGCGCCGCGACGCCGTGTTCAGGGCGGCCGCCACCCTCGGCGCGGGCATGCTCGCCTGGGGCATCACCGGCTGGCCCGTCGCCGCCGCCCTGGCCGCCGCTGCCGCCTGGTGGCTGCCCGCCGTTCTGGGACCCGACCGGACCACCGCCGCCGAGATCGCCCGCATCGAGGCCGTCGCGGGCTGGACCGAACAACTGCGCGACCTCATCAGCGCCTCCTCCGGGCTCCGACAGGCCATCTGGACCTCCTGCGCCATCGCCCCCGAGGCCGTGCGCGGTGACGTGCAGGGACTGGCCGCGGACCTGACCGCGGGCAACGACCTGGAGGACGCGCTCACCGCCTTCGCCCACCGCGTCGACAACGAGACCGCCGACCTGGTGGCCGCCGCGCTGTCCATGGCAGCCCACCGGCACGCCGCCGACCTGGGCACCCTCCTGGGAAGCCTGGCCGAGGCAGCGCGCGACCGCGCGTCCATGCTCGTGCGCACCTCCACCTCCCGGGCACGCACCCGCACCTCCGTCCGCATCATCACCACCGCCTCCCTCGCCATGGTCATCGGCATGGCCGCCCTCAACGGCCCCTACTTCGCTCCGCTCGGCTCGACCACCGGCCAACTCGTGCTCGCACTGGTCGGAACCGTGTGGGCGGGAGCGCTGTGGTGGCTGACGCGCCTGTCAGAGCCGCCGCGCACCGAACGCGTGCTGTCAGCCCACGAGCAGGAGGAGCGCATATGAGCGTGTTCGCGGCGGCCCTGGGCGGGGCCGCGGTGGGAGCCGGACTGTGGTGGACGGCGCGGGTGCTGAGCCGCCCCGGCCTGGCCGACCTCCTTCCACCGCCGGACCTGGAACCGGAAGGGGGCCAGAGGCGGGAAGGGGAACGCGCATGGGGGCGGGCGGGGGAGAGAAAGAAGGCAGGGATTGCCGGGGCCGTGGGCACCGCCGCGAGCCTGGCGCGGGCCGGCGGGGGAGTACTGGCCCGGTTCGGCTGGCCAGGTCCCCGAACCCGGCGCGACCTGGCCGTGTGCGGCATCGACACCGACCGCCACCGCGCCGAGGTGACCGTGTCCGCGTTCGCCGGAGCCACCCTGTTCCTGTTCCTGCTGGCCACCGCCGTGCCGCCCGCGTCACCGATGCCGCTTCCCGCCGCGCTGGGACTCGGGGCGTCCTGCCTGGTGCTGTGCCTGGTCGCTCCCGCGCTCGTGCGCCGCCACAGGGCGGCCCGAAGCCGCGCCCGGCTGGGCGCGGCCACCTCGGTCATCGCCGACCTCGTCGGAGTCGCCCTGGCCGGAGGGTCGGGGGTCACCGGAGCACTCACCGCCGCCACCCGGCGCGGGAACGGAGCGGCCTTCGACCTGATCCGGCGCTGCCTGCACGAGGCGAACCTGCGCACCCGACCGCCCTGGGACGCCCTGTCCGACCTCGCGGAGCGGACCGGCGTGCGCGAACTGGACGAACTCGCCTCCTCCATCCGCATCGCCGGGACCGACGGCGCCCGGGTGCGCGCCTCGGTCCGCGCCAAGGCCGCCGCCCTGCGCACCCACCGCCTCGCCGCCCTGGAAGCGCAGGCCCACGAGGCCACCGAGCGGATGACCCTGCCGGTCATGCTGCTGGTGCTCGGCTTTCTGCTGCTCATGGGCTACCCCGCCGCCACGCACGTGACCAGCGGGTTCTGACCAAAGATCCCGGCATTCGAGACGCGTCAGCCGTTCGCTGTCCACTGTCAGCGGGCGCCGGTCACCGACCACCGCACGCCAGCCGCTCACCACCGGCTGACAGACACCGGCCACCGAGAAAAGGGGCAACCACATGCGCCAGGCCCTGCGCCGCACCTTCACCGCACTCGTCCTCGGCAGGCGCCGTCACGGCAGCGCCGCGGACCGGGGATCGACCACCACGGAGTACGTGCTCATGCTCGTCGTCGCCATCGGTATCGCCACGGCGGTCGGCGGCATCCTCACCCCGAGGATCATCGAGAGCGCCCAGTCCGTCGACCTGGGCGTCACACCGTGAGGTATGGACCGAGGAGGGACGGCAAGGACGGCAGGGGCGGTCGGGAAGACCGGGATGTTCGGGAGCGCAGGGGCGCTCGGGACGGCCGGGATGACAGAGGCGGTGCGGACACCCTGTTCGTCATTCCGCTGATGTTCGTGATGCTGCTGGGCATCCTGCAATACGGGCTCTGGGCGCACGCCCACCACCGCGCCCAAGCCGTGGCCACCGAGGCGCTTGCGGCAGCACGAGCCTTCGGCGGCAGCGCCGGAGAAGGACGATCGCGGGGACACGCCCTGGCCGAGGACCTGGGCGGCACCGTCCTGCGGGACGTCCGCGTCCGGGTGGAGCGGGGTGACGCCACCACCAGCACCAGGGTGGACGGCACCGCGATCAGCCTGGTCCCCGGATGGAACCCGTCCGTCAGCACGACCCTGTCCGGACCCACGGAGCACGTCGACGGAGCGGCCCGGTGACAGCGCCTCGTGAGCGGGTTCGGGACCGGAATCCGAGGCGGGAGCAGAACCGGGCCCGGGACCCGAAACGGGAGCGGGCCCGGGAACGAGGACTGAAGCGGGAGCGGGACCGGGGGAGTGCGTCGGTCGAACTGGTCCTCATCGTTCCCGTCGTGCTGGCCTTCCTGCTCCTGCTGGCCCTGACCGGCCGCAACTACACCACAGCGCTGGCAGCCGACGCCCTCGCCCACGCCGCCGCGCGCTCCGCTTCCCTGCACACCGACCGGAACGAAGCCCGAAACGCCGCTGAGCAGGCCGTCGCCGAGAGCGTGGGCGGCTGGGGACGCGCCTGCCAGGAACCCGCCGTGCGGCTGCGGCCGACCACGGAAGGGAATCTGCGCGCGATGCGGGCGGAGGTCGTGTGCACCGTGCACCGCGACGACCTGCGCGTTCTGGAGGTCGGCGAGCGGCGCACCGTCACCGGATCGGCCGTCTCCGTCCTGGACGTCCACCGAGAGCAGGAACCCTGATGGGCGGAGGCAGCCCGAGCGCGTTCGTCATCGCCATCGCCGCGACCCTCCTGGCCTGCCTCGGCCTGGTCCACGACGGCGCCCAGATGCTATGGGCCAAGACCCGGACCACCACCCTCGCCCACGAGGCCGCCCGGGCCGGTGCCCAGCACCTGGACGCTGACCTGCTGCGCACGGACACCCTCGCCCTCGACCGGAACGAGGCGCGCAGCGCGGCCCAGGACCACGCCCGGCTCGCGGGTGCAGGAGCGGGTGCGGGCACGAACGCGGCCGTGGGAGTGGACGTGGTTGTCAGCGCTGACGAGGTCACGGTCACCGTCACGACCGCCTACCGCCCGACTCTGCTCGTGGTGCTCGGAGAGGTCGAGATTGCCTCCCGCGCCACCGCTACCGCGCACACCCCGACCCCGTGAGACGCCGAGGGACAACGCTGGAAGAGGGGACGACATGCACCCGGTTCGAAAGGTCCTGGCCTGCGCGGCCACACTCGCCCTGCTGGTCGCGCCGCCCGTCCTGCTCCAGCGCTGGCAGTGGCCCGCGCAGCTGGACGGGATGTCCTGGGACCACCTGTGGCTGACACTGATCAGCGCGACGCCGCCCACCGTGGTCCTTCAGGCGCTGACACTCGTGCTGCTCTGGGCGCTGTGGGGCACCTTCACCGGGCTGGTGCTCCTGGACGCGGCGGCTCTCCTGCGCGGGCGGGTGCCCAGGATCGGACTGCTGCGCCTGGCGGTGACCGGGGTCGCGGGAACCTCCGTCGCCGTGTCCGCGCCCGCTGTCGCCTCGGTGGCACCGGCTGACAGTGCGCTGACAACCGGCGAACAGGACGCGCGCGGCGAGGAAGGCGAGGAACCGGCCCACGTGCTGGAGCGCACCCGGATGCTGGCGGGCTTCGGGACCGACTCCGCCGAGCTCACACCCACCATGACGGAGGAACTGCTGCCCACCGTCGAACTCCTCCAGCTCTTCGGAGATCCGGGGGAGGCGGTCACCGTCACCGGGCACACTGACACGAACGGCCCCGACGCGTACAACCGCGCGCTGTCCGAACGCCGGGCCGAGTCCGTCGCCGCCTTCCTGACCGAACAGCTGGGGGAGGGGTGGACCATCACGACCGAAGGCGCGGGTTCCGGGCAGCCGCGCAACCACCCCGACCTGGGCCAGGCCGCGGACCGGCGAGCGGAGATCGCGTACACGCTGACCACCCAGCCCCGCGCGGCTGCTGACAGCTCGGCGGAGCAGAGCGAACGGGAGCCGAGTCCGCCCCCGGAGCAGGAACAGGAGAGGGACCGCGAGAGCAGGGAGCGCGAGAGTAGGGACTCCGAGAGTAAGGGCCGCGAGAGCGAAACGATGGACGACCTGGCTGACAGCGCGCTCACATCCGGTGAAGGGGAGGACACAGGGTTCTCCGGTACGAGCATGCTCGTCGGAGCCGCCGCGGGTGCGATCGCCGGAGCGGTCGGCGGACGGCTCACCGCACCTCGACGCCGTGAAGTCCGTCGGGGCGGGGCCGATCCGCTGGCGGGTGGGGAGTTGGCCGTACCCGAGCCCGAGGAGGTTTCCGGCGTTGAGGTCCTCCAGAGCGCCGGAACGGAACTGGTCTCGGCAGGGGGATATCTGAGGGTTGCCGACAGCCTGGCTGTCAGCGCACGCGACGGGCTCAGCGTGACCGGAACCCATGGGGCGGGAGTGTGCGCCTCCGTCATCGGTCGGGCCTTGGAGGAGGAGCACACCACGGTCATCACCACCCAGGACGTCCTGGCGCGGGCGGGAGCGCCGGAAGACACGGATGTCCCCGGTCTGGTGGTGTGCCCCGACACCGCGTCGGCGATCACCGAGACCGAGCTGGCCTACATCAGCGCCGTGCGCCTGGAGGACGAGGAGGAAGCCGTTGCCACTCCCTCGTGGACGCTGCTCGTGGTGGAGTCTCCCGAGGAGGGGCGAGTCAGCGACCGGCTGGACATGGTGACCAGGGGTTCGACCGACAGCGGCACCGTTGTCCTGGTTCTGGGGGAGGGATGGCCCTCGCCCACGGTCCGCTGCGACGCCCTCGACACGGTGGAGGTCACCGACGCGGACGGGGGCGGGACCACCGTGTACGACGGCCTTCGCCTGTCGCACATGGACGCGGCTGCTTTCTCGGTGTGTCTCGGCACTGACACAGAGGGGCTGTCAGCAGCTGAAGAGGCTGAGGAAGAAGAGGAGGACGTTTCATGCTTGCCGACGGTGGAGGAACCCGAACTTTCCGAGGAGGGGGAGGGCTCGGTGAAGCCGCGGCTGCGGCTGTGCCTGTTCGGGCCTCAGCCCAGGGTCGTGCTGGACGACGCCGATGTCGGGGCACGCATGCGCGGTTCCACGCGCCGTATGCTCGCCCTCCTGGCGCTCCACCCGGACGGGATGGGCACAGAGGCGCTCACCGACGCCCTGTTCTCCCACTCCGCTGAGAGCAAGGCCCGAGGCCTTCGTAACACCGCGTCCAGCGACGCGCGCCGCGTGATCCGCGAGGCGTTGGGGGACGGCGAGGCCGAGATCCTGGAGGTCACCTCGGGCCGGTACCGGATTCTCCGCGAAGCCGTTGACGTGGACGTGTGGTGCTTCGACGCTGCGCTCAGGGCCGCGAGCGCGACCCGGGACGCGGAACAGCGTCTGGCGTATCTGCGGATCGCGGCGGCGGAGTACACGCACGAGCTGCTGTCCGAGGTGGAGTTGCCGTGGATCGAGGAGAAGCGCCAGGCCTACCGTCGAGCCGCTGCCGACTGCTTTGTCAGCCTCGCCAAGGCCAATGAGGGGCCGGAGCAGGGGCTGGTCTGGTTGGAGCGGGCGAGGGAGTCCGACGGCCTGAACGAGGCCGTCTACCAGGAGATCATGCGGACCCAGGCGGCTTTGGGGCGGTTGGACGCGGTCGAGCGTGCCTACCAAGAGCTCAGCGAGCGGCTCAAGGCCATGCGCGCTCGTCCCAGCGTCACCACGAGCAAGCTCTTCCAGGAGCTGCTCGGTCGTTGAGGTTTCGTTGGCTGGGATGCTGGTGGAGCTGGGCGCCGACTGTGTGAGTATGGACGCGGAACGGGCGTTGGAGAGATCTTAAGCAAGCTCTCCGCATAGATTGCGAGGAGATAACGGCCCGCGTTTTCGCAGGTCGTTAAGCGTGAGCCCCGCGCACGCGGGGATGGACCGGGCACGCGGGTCCCGGCGGCTGCCAAGCCCGCGTGAGCCCCGCGCACGCGGGGATGGACCGAACCGGCCGCCGCCCCACCCAGAGAGGGCTCTGTGAGCCCCGCGCACGCGGGGATGGACCGAGCGCCAACGACGGCCTGGGTGGACAGTACGGGTGAGCCCCGCGCACGCGGGGATGGACCGCGCACGGATGCAGGATCAGAGGATTGTTGACCGTGAGCCCCGCGCACGCGGGGATGGACCGGCGCAGAACATGATGTCGGAGTTTCGGTTAACGTGAGCCCCGCGCACGCGGGGATGGACCGGGCAAGCGCGCTTGGAGCCTGGACGACTTCCGTGAGCCCCGCGCACGCGGGGATGGACCGCCGAGGGCATCAACATCGACCACGCCGCCATGGTGAGCCCCGCGCACGCGGGGATGGACCGACGGCCCCCGGGGACACCCCGGCGGCCGGTGAGTGAGCCCCGCGCACGCGGGGATGGACCGTTAGGTGACTAGCTTCTGAGGTTCTTAGGTGTGTGAGCCCCGCGCACGCGGGGATGGACCGCAGGCCGAATATGAGCGGATCTCGGGGGAGATGTGAGCCCCGCGCACGCGGGGATGGACCGTTCGGCGGCCCCCGGGACTCCCCAGCCCTGACGTGAGCCCCGCGCACGCGGGGATGGACCGCCCTGGAGGACCTGAACGACATCGAGGCGGCCGTGAGCCCCGCGCACGCGGGGATGGACCGCCACAGCACGACCAGGGCCAGGCCGAGGGGGAGTGAGCCCCGCGCACGCGGGGATGGACCGGCCCAGGCCCGCAAGAACGGCACCGACAAGAAGTGAGCCCCGCGCACGCGGGGATGGACCGTGGTCCCGCCTCCAGGTCAGATGGGCGGCTGCCGTGAGCCCCGCGCACGCGGGGATGGACCGCCCACACGCGGGCCCTGGAGGACGAGAACCAGGTGAGCCCCGCGCACGCGGGGATGGACCGGTGGAACAGGTGCAGGACGGTCTCGAACCGGCGTGAGCCCCGCGCACGCGGGGATGGACCGGCTCGGACGCTGCACGTCCACCAGGTGGCGGAGTGAGCCCCGCGCACGCGGGGATGGACCGCCGCCGAGGTCTACGAGGCCGCCCTAGGGGAGGTGAGCCCCGCGCACGCGGGGATGGACCGGTGCGCGCGGCGGTGCCGATGGCGCGGTCGGGTGAGCCCCGCGCACGCGGGGATGGACCGAGTCTGGCCGTGCGCCACCAGTACCACGAGCAGTGAGCCCCGCGCACGCGGGGATGGACCGACCCCGAGACCGCCGACCTGTTCCTCACCGGCGTGAGCCCCGCGCACGCGGGGATGGACCGGTACTCATGGACGAGCGGCTAGGGCACACGGAGTGAGCCCCGCGCACGCGGGGATGGACCGGCCTGCCACTGGGCCGTGCTGACCCCCTCCGCGTGAGCCCCGCGCACGCGGGGATGGACCCTAGGCATGGTGCCGGTTGTTGACCGAGCGTGTGGTGATGCCGAGCAGGTCGGCGATCTGGCTGCCGAGCAGGCTGTCCTCTTCTAACAGGGTGGCGGTGGTCACGCGGCGGTGTTGTTGCCCGGTGGCGTTCATAGCAGCCTCCCAGAACTACTCCTACCAGGAGCCCCGCTCGCCCTGAACCGAACAATCAAAGCTCAATCAGGGTCCGCCAACAGTTGTCGGGAAAAGAACCAAAGATCAGGGTGTATGACATTTGTCATGCGCCCTGTGTCCAACTGTGCGAAATTCAACTATTTGCATATTGACCGATTGGTGGTCAGTGTCTATATTATTTCTGTCTTCTTCTTTGGGTTGATAGCTGAGGGATTTTTTTACATTTCCCTCGGAGAGGCATGCAGTAAGGAAGAGATTCATCGCAGCTCTGACGGCTTCTGCGGTCACCTTGTCCACCCCAGACGTGGCAAACGCCCAGGAGGCGGTGGGTCCGTCAGAGCTGGCGAGTTCTCCTGAGGTGGTCACCAGCGCGGTGTTCTCCGGCGCCGGACCGCTTGCCGAAAGCGTTCTGCGTGTTGTGCTTCTGGAGGAGATCAGCCAGGAAGACTGCGACACCATGGTCGAGGAGGTCGTGGATCTGATGACCGAGACCGACCCCGAAGCGGTTGAGGGAATCACCGAAGGCCTGACGAGTGGTTCCCCCCTCAAGGTCGAGCAGGCACCGGAGGACGGCACCGACCTCATGGTCGAGATCGCCGGGGACGACGATCAGGTCACGCCGGACTCCCCCTGTGGTTTCGTCGCGGTCGCCGTGGCCCCGCCTGTCGTCGTGTTTCAGAGGCGCTGATCCTCTACACGGTACGCCCCGGCGACACGTTGCCCCGCTGGGTATCCGACAGGCTCTCCAGAACGCAGGGCGATGGAAAGGGGAAACCTCCTCAGCGGCGGAGCGCCGCGAATACACGGTCACTCCAGAAGGGAAAGAAAACACGTGGATTTCAGGAACCTTCCCGGAACGTCTGGGCAACTCGTTCCAGCCGCCGTCGAGCGGATGGAGGGAGGTGCGCTGGTATGGACCTCCATTGTGGTCCTCGCTACTGCGGCCCTGCTCCTCGTCGCCGCCTACGCCGGAGCCAGGGGCAAGTTGCGACCCAACCCCTATCTCGGTATCCGGACCACCTTCACCGCGGGCAGCGATGAGGCCTGGTACGAGGTGCACCGCAGAGCCGCTCCCTGGTTGGCGACCTCTGGAATCGCCATGGCCGTCGGTGGAGTTGCTCTCTTCCTGATCGAGGACGGAGGATTCCAGATGGGGGTGTTGCTCGTGGCCGCCGCCGTGGGTCTGACCACGGTTGCCGCGGGTGCGCTCACGAGCTCCTGGGCAGTGCGCGATCGTATGGCCCGGCGCGATCACGCCTCAGGTGGGAACTCCTCCGGGCGGGGAGGAGAGTGATGCCGACCGGAACGGACCGTTTCCCCCGGCTCCCTGTGCCTGTGCCGACGAAACTCTCTCCGGGCCTCACCGGAACAGGTGGATGACCGCGATGAACAGATTCCAAGACATGAGCCGTGTCCCCGCAGCGGGCCTGTTCCTGTAAGACCGGGACTGCGGCTTCTGCCAGCGCTCGGTGGACTTCGCCAGATACCGCGTGCGCAGTGAGGTGGCCTTCACCCCGTGGCAGGACTTCGATCTGGCCGGCGCCGGACTCACCCCTGCTGAGGCCAACGCCCAGGTGGATGGATGGGCACGCCAGAAATGGTCTGGGCGCTGGGCGCGGGCATCGCCGCCGCGGGTGCCGTACTGGGCGTCTGGCACTGGCGCGCGGCCCCGGTCGAGGCGGGGAAGTGGCGCTGGCTGCACGTCCCTGTGTTCACACTGTCGGTCCTGGTGTCCTCAGTGGTGCGGGCCGGGGCGCTCTGGGGAACACTGGCGGTCTGGTAGCCATGGCGCGCAGGACGACACGGCCACCTCGGTACCCGTCCCGGGTCGTGCGGCGGCTGGGCACGGGAACCCGCCTCCCCGTCATGCGCGGTGACGGCCGTACCAGAGGGCGAGCTGAGTGCGGTCGCGCAGGTTCAACTTGCGGAGGGCGTTCGTCACGTGATTGCGGACGGTGCCCTCGGTGATGAACAGACGCCGCGCGATGCCCTGGTTGGCCTCGCCCTCGCTGATCAGCCCGACCACCTCGAATTCGCGTGCGGACAACGGTCCCGGGTCGGGTGTCGCCAGCGGTGCGGCTGGTGCGCGTGGCGAACTCACCTCCTTGATGAGACGGTCCGCGACCGCACCGGTGAGGACACTCTCCCCGCGCGCGACCCGACGCAGTACGTCGGCTACCTCCTCGGGCTCAGCATCCTTGAGCAGGTAGCCCCTGGCCCCGGAGCGCAGCCCCTCGAACAGGTACTCGTCCTCCTCGAACGCCGTGAGGACCACGGGCCTGATCGAGGGGTACGACTCCTGGAGCCGTTTCAGCAGGGTGATGCCGTCCATGACCGGCATGTGGATGTCGACGAGCGCGGCGTGCGGCAGGCGCTCCTCGTCACACGAGGCGAGGAGGTCCAGCGCGGCTTGCCCGTGTTCGGACACCCCTACGACCTCAATGCCTTCCTCCGGGGTCAGAAGGCGGGCGAGGCCGCGGCGCATCAGGGCTTGGTCGTCCACGATCAGGACTCGCACCGGTCCCTCATGCTTCACTGCGTCTCCTCCATGAGGTAGGCGGGCTGGCAGGGGACACGGGCGGAGAGGCGGAATCCCCCTTCGGGTCGGTTGCCCGTGTGGAGGTTTCCGCCCAAGGAGATGAGACGTTCCTCCAGCGAGGACAAGCCGAAGCCCGAAGCCCGGTGACCTTCGGCGACTCCTATTCCGTCATCGACGACATCGACCTCCGCAGTGCCCTCCCTGATTCTGACATCCACGGTGATCCTGTCCGCCTGGGAGTACCGCAGTGCATTGGTCAGCCCTTCCTGCACGGTGCGGTACAACGCGAGTTCGACTTCGCCGTCCATATCGTCCGGCCACGTACCGACGAGACGGAACTCGGTGTGCACGCCCGTGTCCCTGAACGCTGTGGTGAGCCCCTGTAGAGCCTCAGGCCCGTTGAGCTGCTCCAGACCGAGGGGCTTGAGAGCGCGAACCCAGCGGCGGGTCTCGACCAACGCCTCCCCGGCCAGCCGATACGCGTCATCGATTTCCTCACGGACCACCTCTGGGAGCCCGTCCGCCGAGCGTCGTGCACTGGACAGGCAGAGTTTGATGCCGGTGAGGTAGTGACCGGTGCTGTCATGCATCTCTCTGGCCATGCGCCCGCGCTCCTCCTCAACCGCGAGTTCACGAACCCTCGAAGAGTAATGCCGCAGTTTGCGGTGGGCCTCGGTGAGCTCCCCGAGTAGCTCACGGGTCTGTCGTGCCCTGCGACCGGCGGACAGCAAGGACGCAACGACGATGAGCACACCGAGGCAGTACCCCAGGAGCAGGGCACCGTTCGTTGCCGCCAAGGAGGTCGGCATCAATGGATGGAGCGCTCCTGTGGCGAAGTTCGCCAGACCGAACGCGAGACAGACGGCGAGCGCGGCCAGCAGGTTGTGCGCGTACAGGGCGTGTGCAACAGAAACGACAATAATAAAGTAGTGGCCGAAGTCGAGTACCGGAAAGAGGAGAACGGTAGATCCCAGGAAGACGAAGGACAGGGATCTGCGCGTCAACGACTCCTCTGGTTTCCAGGGAAGGAAAGGCCAGAGTGCGATGGCGGGGACATAGAAAGCAAGAAGGGAAAAGAATATCCAGTTGCCATGTATCCACTGATCTGGAACGAAGTGGCCCTGGGTGTACGCGGAAACGGAGCGTGATGCCAGTGCGATGAGAATGGACGTCCAGAACAGAACCCTCAGGGATAGGGGGCAGGTATCTCCCGAGCTATGGCCCGAGAACATCAACGTCTTGAGAGACGGAGTGGGCATAAAATGCAGATTACCATAGAGTCCTAAAATCCTTGATGGGGTCCTGTGCTCCCGCTGGGGGTCCTCTTCTTGCGTAGCGCTGGCCGTGTCCCTGCGTCAACCATTCCAGCGAGGTCTTGAGCCTCTTCTGGATAACGATTGGTTCCCTTGGGTGCGCTCTGGTCAATCGGCGCGGCCTTGTTCGAGTTGGAGCAGCGGTAGGGCAGTTCGGGTGGCAGTGTCAATGTGCCAAGGGAGCGGGCTCGCCCGATGTAGCGCTCTGGGGTGGTCTTGAGCAGGGGATTGGCGTGTCCAGTAACACAGTGCACACTGTGGGGAAACGGTTGTGCACCTTTTGATCGTCGGTTAGATCGCCTTGGGAAGGCTTCCTGGCGGGGTAACACAGAGCAGGGGTGGAATCCTCCATCATTCCCGGTACAAGGCACCCGACAACCTGCCCGCGTTGCGCGCTCGTGCCTGGGTGTTCTTGGGCTGGTTGGGCCAGGGCACATTGCCCGACGCGATCCGGTATGTGCCGTATGAGGCGTTCAGTCATCCTCTGGATGTGATCGGGCTGCCATGACCAGCACGAACGTCACTGCACGCCGAGAATGAAACAGCCTTGGGCAGGAGGTTCGCGTTGACGTTCACATGGCTCTGCTCGGGCTGGGCTGCGCGCTCATCTGTTGGGGGCACCTGAAGTCATTGCGATAGGGGCTCTCAGAGGCAGAGGTCGATGTGGGTTGGGTCCTCGGCGGGAATGGGGAGATTGGGGGTCCGGTGGCCATCCTGGTGTGCTCCAGCGGTCATGAGAGCATGGTGTGAGGTGGAGTTGGCGTTGGGGCGGGGCTTTTCGCGGGGTTTTGGAGGGATGGCCGAGGCCAGCCATTCCTTGACTGGTTAGTAGGTCTCGCGGAGATAACGTCCCGCGTTGTCGCAGGTCATTAAGCGTGAGCCCCACGCACGTGGGGATGGACCGCCGGAGCTGGTCCTGGACACCCGCCGCAAGCGGTGAGCCCCACGCACGTGGGGATGGACCGAACCGGCCGCCGCCCCACCCAGAGAGGGCTCTGTGAGCCCCACGCACGTGGGGATGGACCGGCCTATCGGGAACAGGCATGGCGCACCCACCCGTGAGCCCCACGCACGTGGGGATGGACCGCCACAGGTCACCTCACAGGTCATGGTTTTCGCGTGAGCCCCACGCACGTGGGGATGGACCGGAGTAGGAGGCCGCCGTGTCCTACCCCGCCCGTGAGCCCCACGCACGTGGGGATGGACCGCGGGATCACGACCTTCGCCTTGTCGTTGGTCTGTGAGCCCCACGCACGTGGGGATGGACCGGGGGACGAGGAGATCGGGTTCACCGCCCCCATGTGAGCCCCACGCACGTGGGGATGGACCGCAGACCCCTGCCGAGTCCCAGGCCCCTGCTCCGTGAGCCCCACGCACGTGGGGATGGACCGAGCTTGGTCATGAACTCCCGGGCGGCGGCCTTGTGAGCCCCACGCACGTGGGGATGGACCGGCCGGAGAGTGTTCCTCGAACAGAGAGAACAGGTGAGCCCCACGCACGTGGGGATGGACCGTCGTCGTACTCCTCTCAGGGCGGCGAGTGTGTGTGAGCCCCACGCACGTGGGGATGGACCGAAGTTCGCTCTCACCGCTCCGGTAGAGCGGGTGTGAGCCCCACGCACGTGGGGATGGACCGGTGCGCACGGCCACGCCCGCGTACAGCGCGTCGTGAGCCCCACGCACGTGGGGATGGACCGGCCGTGTGGGACATCTGGCAGCGCAACCAGTTGTGAGCCCCACGCACGTGGGGATGGACCGGCGGTGTCCTGCGCTCGCGGCATGTCCACCACGTGAGCCCCACGCACGTGGGGATGGACCGGCGCACGGGGAGGTGGCCACAGAGATGTTGAGGTGAGCCCCGCGCACGCGGGAATGGGCCGCCATCCCGTACTAGACCGAGGAGTACGTGCGCGCAACAGGTTCGGCGGGGAGGAAGATCCCTACTCCGCGATGGGAAGCACCGACGCCACTGGCGTGTAGGCATGTCCATCGCGCGTCGTACCCGTCTTGGGCCAGGACGCTGAGTACTCGGTGTAGCCCTCGCCCTCGCTCTCGCTCTCGCCAGCGCAGGGCTTCCACGTTCTCCACGAAGACGTACCTGCATTCCAGCTGGCGAATAGTGCTTCTGCCCGGGAGCGCTGTGCCGGAACGGCGGGCTGCATGATGCTGCCCGCCGTTCGCATCGTCAGCGGCCGATGCTGTCCAGCTCGATGACGTCCTTTTCTGAGAGCGAGAGGGCTGCACCGGCGATGTTCTCGCGCAGGTGCGCCACCTTGGAGGTGCCCGGGATGAGGAGGACGTTCTCCGAACGCTGCAACAGCCACGCGAGAGCGATGGCCATCGGCTTGGTGTCCAGCCGCGCGGCGACGTTCGACAGGGCGTCTGCCTGCAGAGGTGTGAACCCTCCGAGGGGGAAGAACGGGACGTAGGCGATACCGTCGGCGGCGAGGTCGTCGATCAGCGGGTCGTCCCCCCGGTTGGCGAGGTTGTACATGTTCTGCACACACACGATCGGCGCGACCTTGCGGGCTTCGGCGACCTGCTCGGTGGTGACGTTGCTGACCCCGAGCTGACGGATCAGTCCTTGCTGCTGGAGTTCGACAAGGGTCTCCATGGCTTCGGTGATCGAGCCGGGCTGCGGCCCCGTCGCGTCCCCCATACGCATGTTCACCAGGTCGAGGGTCTCTACGCCGAGGGATTCGAGGTTCTCTCGTACCTGCTTGCGCAGGTCATCGGGAGTGCGTGCGGTGGGCCACCCGCCCTCCGCGTCGCGGTTCGCTCCGACCTTGGTCGAGATCAGCACCGAGTCCGGGTAGGGGTGCAGCGCCTCACGGATCAGCTCGTTGGTGACGTGCGGGCCGTAAGCGCCGCTGGTGTCGATATGGGTGATCCCCTGCTCGACGGCGTCGCGCAGCACCGCGATCGCACCGTCGTGATCGGCGGGAGGACCCATCACCCAGGGGCCGGCGAGCTGCATCGCCCCGTACCCGAACCGGGTGACGGTGCGGTCGCCGAGGTTCCAGGTGCCGCCGGGGAGCGTGGTCGGGGTCGTGGTCATCTCGTTGTGCCTTTCCGGTGTCTGCAGTCGGGGGTGGTGCCTCACACCCGCATGCATCAGTATTGGAGAGCAACTCTCTTCTAGGAAGTACGCACCTCAAAGTGCGTTACCTCCCCGCGTGAAGGATGATCGTCGTGGCGACAACGACCGCAGCCCAAAGACGGGACCAGGACAAGAACGCCTACAATGCGTTCCTCGCCGTGTGTCCGAGCCGTCAGCTCCTGGATCGGCTCTCCGACAAGTGGGTCGTGCTGATCCTGTGTGCCCTCGGCGGCGACAGCCCCGGCGGCGACGGAGAGCCCGGGTCCCTTCGGTACTCGGAGCTGTCCCGCCTCATCGCGGGGGTCAGCCAGAAGATGCTCACCCAAACCCTCCGCTCGTTGGAGCGGGACGGGTTGATCACCCGCACTGTCACCCCCACCGTCCCGGTCACGGTCGACTACGCGTTGACCGACCTCGGCCTCTCGCTCCACCAGACCACGCGCCAGCTCAGAACCTGGGCACAGGGGAACATGGACGCCGTCCAGGCCAACCGCGACCAGTACGACGCGCACAGCTGAAACCCGCCCAGAGCTCGTCCCAGGCCCCGCGACGCGGCGCTAAGCCCGGCGTGGTCACGTGCTGTGAACGGTGTGCTGCCCGATGAGCTCTGGGAGATCGTCCAGCCCTGCTGCCGCCGGCGCCGAAGATCGGCCGCCCTCGCGCCGACGACGAGCCCGCCTCATCTGGTGATCCGGCGGTAGCGGATCAGCGTGCGGGCGATGCCGGCGAAGGCCCGGAAGCGGTCGGCTTCGCGCTCGTAGCGGCGGTGCGGGCGGCGACATCCGGCCGGCCCGGCCATGGGGCGCTCGACCCGCCACCGGTGCCGTCCCAACCGCTGTGAGGACTCCACTCCCTAGCGGGCCGGGCGGTGGACGATCCCCCGCTGGTGGAGACGTCGACGCAGGTGGGCGTAGTCGTATCCCTTGTCGCCGTGCGGCTTGCCCGGTGTGCGCCTGCGGGGTGGCCGGTGGAGTGAGCCCCGCGTACGTGGGGACGGCCCCCAGGACGACCACCTCGCCTCCGCCCCGGGGGAGTGATCCGGACAGGACCCCTCAGATTCCGGGTGGCTCGCCCCTGCCCGCTCCGTTCCCGCCGACGACCCCCACCAGTTCTCCGGGCGCGGCCCGCAGGCTCACCCCGCGCAGGACACGCGCCTCGTCCCGAAGGCCTTGTGCGCGTCCGCCACGTGCAGCGTCAGGCGCTCTTCTCGTTCAGGGTGCCGCCGAAGCTCCTGCGCCGTTCCGCGTAGGCGTTCACGGCACGCACCAGGTGGGAGCGGTCGAAGTCGGGCCAGAGAGCGTCCTCGAAGACGATCTCGGCGTAGGCGGTGTGCCAGGGCAGGAAGTTGCTGGTGCGCTGCTCGCCGGCGGTCCTGATCAGGAGGTCCACGTCGGGCAGAGTGGGATCGTAGAGGTACCCGGCGAGGTCGGACTCCGTCATGCGCGTCGGGTCCAGCCGCCCCGAGAGCGCCTCGGCCGCCGTGCGCTTGAGCGCGTCCACCATCTCCTGGCGGCCTCCGTAGTCCAGGCAGCACGTGAACGTCACCCCGCTGTTGCCCGACGTGAGCTCCTCGGCCCACTCCAGCCGTTCGCGGAGCGCCGCCTCGATCCTGGTGCGGCGGCCGTACCAGCGTATCCGGACGCCCCGTGCGTGCAGGCGCCCGGTGATCCCCGTGACGCGCCGGGCGAACATCCTGAACAAGGAGGACACTTCCTCGGGAGAGCGCGACCAGTTCTCAGTGGAGAAGGCGAAGGTGGTCACGTACTTGATGCCCAGGTCCCCGGCGGCGTCCACCAGACGGTACATCGCCTCCTCTCCGGCCATGTGCCCTTCCACCGCGGCCAGTCCGAGTGCTAAGGCCCACCGCCGGTTACCGTCCATGATCACGGCCACGTGCTCGGGGACCGCGGCGGGAGGGTCCTCGGAGTCCGGGGACGGGACGGGCGACCGCTGTTGCCGCGGCACGGAGTCGACGGGCAGGACTTCGGCGGGTGTCTCCCGGGTTTGCGACAACCGGGCGGGAACGGCTGTTCGCGGCGGAGCGTCCGGCCGGTTCGCCGGAAGGTACTCGCACTCGTCCAGGCCCGTTCGCAGCCCGGCCAGCAAGGAGGCGAGGAAGGGGCGGCTGGAAGGGTGCACGGCATCGACCACCTCCTGCCCCCGGTCCAGCAGTCCGCGTGCCCGTCGCACCTGCAGGGCGATCAGTTCCCGACAGGCGTCCGTGCCGAGCGCGCCGTTCAGGCCGTCCGCGTCCAGGCCGAACCGCTCCAGGTCCTGGCGGGGCAGGTAGCAGCGGCCCTGTTCGAGGTCCTCGGGCAGGTCGGTGAGGATATCGATGTACTGGAGGACCTCGCCCAGCAGCGACATGAGTTCCGGGGTGTCCTCCCGGACCGGCTCCAAGACGGTGCCGAGCAGCTCCGCGACGGTGCCGCTCATACCGCGCAGATAGCCGCGCAGGTCGGCGAAGCCGGGAAAGCCGGGCGTTCGGCGGCTGTCCTGTTCGAGCGTGGTGAGGAGCTCCTCCAGCACCGGCGCGGGCATGTCCCACGCCCGCACCGTGTGGGCCATGGCGCGCTGGACCGGCGGCAGGCGGACGGGCGCGCCGGGTCCGTCGGCCAGCGCGGCCAGGGTCTCGGCGCGGAACCGGGCCAGGGCCGGCCCGCGCTCGGATACCTCCCCCTCGTCGGCCAGCCGATCGGCCCATATCCCGAAGGCGACCAGTGCGTGCGCGTAGGGGCGCTTGTGGGCGGGCAGCAGATCGACGACCCGCGGAGAGAAGTGGTCCGCACCCGTGTGGATCCTGCGGCAGACCTCGAAGGCGCGCGCCAGGCCGGCGTCGGCGCCCCGCTCCGCGACCAGCAGGGGACCCGTCCCCATGTACCCGCTCATCGCTGTTCCTCCGCGGTGACCGCAGGAGTGCGCACTCGCACCCGTGAAACGTTTCCAGCGAGGGGGTCCGCCTGTGTCCACACCCTGGTAAGCGCTGAGGGGATCTGAATAGTCACGCTGGGTATCATAATGGTTTTCGTACCTGTTGGGAACTGTGGGCGGCGGCCCTCGGGGCCGCTCGGTACCGGCGGTGTTCCGTGCCGGGTGGTGAGCCCCACGCACGTGCGACGGCGTGTGTGGACAGCCCGGCCGCGGCCAGGGCCGTCGAAGTGCGCCGCCGGTCTACTCGTGGACCCGGGTCAGAGGCTCGCTCAGGATCCGGTCGAGTGCCGCCCGTCCCGCCGGGCCCCACGCTGGCTTGCCGCCGGGCAGGCCGCGGTTCCCGTTCTGGCCCATCAGCATCAGGAAGAGGCTCTTGAGCGCGGCCAGTCCACGGGCGCGTCGGATCGTCGCCTCGTCAGCCTCCGCGTAGGCGGCGAAGAAGCGTGCGGCTGCGCCCATCGGCAGCAGTACCCAGGCGGCCGCCAGGTCCGAGGCCGGGTCGCCGACGAACAGGTCGCCGAAGTCGACGACACCCGCCAGCGTCCCGTCCGCGACGACGACGTTCGCGGGATGCAGGTCGCCGTGCACCCACACCGGCGGACCCTCCCACGCGGGGGCCGCGACGGCGTCGTCCCACACGGCCCGGACGTTGGCGGCGTCGGCGCCGATCGCGTCAGCGTCGAGGGAGTCGAAGAACTGGTCGAAGCCGTCCGCGCAGTCCTTGGGATGTGCGCCCCGGCCCGTGTCGACCGGTGCGTCGGCGGGCGCTGGCACGTGCAGCGCCCGGAGGAAGGCCGCCAGGGTGTGGGCCGCGTGCTCTCCGCGGGTGATCGCCCCGCGGTCCAGCGGCAGGCCCGGCACCCACGTCATGACCGTCCACATCTTGGGGAATCGCTCGGAGGGGGCACCATCGCGTACCGGGACGGGGACGGGCAGCGGCAGGTGCGGGGCGAGCAGCGGCAGCCACCGGCGCTCCTTGAGCTGGGGGACGGGGTCGGTGTCCATGCGCTGGATCCGCACGGCAAGCTCGTCCCCGAGGCGCCACATCTGGTTGCCCCAGCCGCCCTCCACCTCGCGCAGGGGCAGTTCGGCCAGGTCCGGGTGCTGGTCCCGCAGCAGGGCGCGGATGAGACCCGCGGTGATCTCGATCTCGGTCATGCGGAGCAACCCTACGGGGTCCGATCACGACAACGCCGTCCGATCACGACAACGCTGTCCGACTGTCACGGTGGTCGCGGCGTTCGGGCCCCCAGCGTGGACCCGAAGGCGGGTGACCTCGGCTGATCAGGGGCGATAGCCGACGACGAAGCCTCGCCAGGCGGTCATGCGCCGACACTTCGGCGCGGGCACGGCGTCTCCGGGTCAGGCGCGCCTGTGGGCGGGGTGCTCGGGAATGTCGCGGAGGAATTCCTGGATTATCCGTCGCAGCGTGTCGGTTCGTTCGAGGTGGACGTCGTGTCCTGTGCCGGGGATGCTCACGGCTGTCGTATCCGGTCGCAGGCGGAACATGTCGTCGATCTCCCGCGGGGGGTGATGCCGGACCGGCCGAGGACGACCAGGGTCGGGCATGCGATCTTCGTCCACTCGTCCCAGAAGGAGCGCCGGGCGTTCTCGGCCAGTGAGTCGACCATGACGTCGCGGTCGAAACGCGGCCATCAGCCGCCGTCACGCTCCTCCAGCCCGGCTGCCCAGCCTTCGCCGACTGCCCCGCCGCCGAGGAAGTCGACGGCGGCCTGCCGTGACGGAAAGGGGTTGGTCGGGGCTGGGGATTTCGGCGGGTCAGCGGTAGGCGGTAAAGAAGGCGCGGATGTCGGCGGCGGCTAGAAACGAGGCTGTCCATGACCGGGTGCGAACAGCGAGGCTCGCCGGTGATGCGCAGGTATGCGCTGGTCATGCCTGCGCATCACCGGCTCGCACAGCGTCGGGCGGACGGCTAGATGAAGGACGTTGGCGCGTCACACAGACTTGATCGCGCCCCCGTCGATGATGTGGTCCGCCCCAGTGGTGCTGCCTGCGAGCGGTGAAGCGAGGTACGCAACAAGGTCAGCGACCTCCGCAGGCTTCACGAGCCTGCCGGTGACCATCCCCATGGCCGCGGGGAGGTTGTTCATCAGTTGCTCCCGACTCAGGCCCAGGGACTCGGCGAGCTCAGCTCCATAGCCGTCCGAGGATTCCCACATGTGAGTCCGGACAGGGCCAGGCGAGACTGTGTTGATGCGCACTCCTTGCGGGCCGAACTCTTCCGCTACTGCCTTCCCGAAGGCGGTAAGCGCAGCCTTGGCGGTGGTGTAGGTGATCGGGCCGGCATGCGGGGTTCGGGCACCGTTGGATGAGATATTGACGATCGCGCCGCGGCTTTCCAGAAGATGCGGCAGTGCGGCCCGCGTGGTGCGGACTGCCGCCAGGAAGTTCAAGTCGAACGCGCTGCTCCACTGCTGATCGGTGAAGGCGAGGAAGCCGCCGGTCTGGCCACCGCCGTCACCGCCCCCGACGTTGTTGACCAGCACATCGAGCCGCCCGAGCTCTGCCTCCGCCCGTTCGATGAGCTGAGCAGGGCCGTCGGGAGTGGACAGGTCGACGGACACACTGAGCGCCCCCGTGGCCTGGAGCTCGGGTGTGATCGTCCGTGCTGCTGCCAGCACCCGCATTCCTTCGCCGATCAAGGCCGAAACCGTGGCCAACCCGATTCCTCGGCTTGCGCCGGTCACGACAGCGACCTTGCCGTCCATCTGCAGATCCATGAGGCCTCCAAGTTCAATTGCATCATCAGTGATGCGACTAAGCTAAGAGCTGCGACAGTGATGTTGCAAGTTGCGTGGGAGTGGCGACTGTCACGTAGCCTGGAGGGAGCATGAGGAGGAGGTCACATGGAGCAGGAGAGGCGAGTACGGCCTATGCGCGCAGACGCCGAGCGGACAGCGAAGGCGATCCTCGAGGCCGCGGAACGCGTGCTGAGCGCCAATCCCGCAGCCACCATGGAACAGATCGCGGAGGCTGCGGGCGTCGCTCGGACGACCGTGCATCGCCGGTTCACCAGCCGCGAGGCCCTCGTCGATGCCATGACAGCCTGGGCCACTCAGCAGTTCCACGACGCCGTCACCAGCGCCCGGCCCGAGACCGCTCCGCCGCTGGTCGCGCTGTATCAGGTGACCGCAAATGTGCTCCGGGTCAAGATCGGCTGGGGGTTCGCCATGAACGCCATCAAGCCTGAGGACTCCGAGGCTGCACGCGTACATGCGGACGTGCTCGACCAGTGCGACCGCCTCTTCCGGCGGCTGCAGCACACAGGCGCCATACGGCCCGACACCGACCTGACATGGGCTCGGCGCACGTACTACGCGCTGATCCACGAAGCCGCACAGACCCAGCCCACCGACGCCCGAGAGGTGGATGAACTGGCAACGCTCGTAGTGGACACACTGCTGACCGGCGTTGGCCAGCAGTCGCTGAAGCCCAACGTCTAAAAGAGCACCCGGAGTGGTCGCCCACGGTTACGGGAAACGCTCATCGGATCGTTGGCGACCGTCAACAACGTGCTGGCCCGCAACAGCGAACAACCCCACCGACCGAGTTCCGCGCACACGGAGGTCAACCGGCGATACGGAATTCGCCTGCTTTCTTGGTCGAGCCTGTTCGTCAGGGTGTTCGGCTAAGCGTGCGAACAGGGTGAAGGGCGCTGACAGGGCAGGTCAGAGCGGGTCCAGCATGTTCGTTCCGATGCCCCGACTCATAGCGTCTTGCTACTCGTTTGCCTGGGTGGGGGAGGGCCAGGGCGAGAGGTTCCTGCTGCTGGGGTGTCCAATCCGGTGGGTGGGGGTGGCTTCTTTGGAGGGTGAAGGGGACTTCATCCGAGGAAGGGGCGTGCCCATGTGGGCGTGGGACGAGGACAACGGCTGGTGCCGGGGCGGGGAGCGCTGGTGCTCGGCGAAGGTGGATCAGGGCCGGGGCCGGTGCCGCCGGGTGAAGGAGCCCGTGGTGCCGGTGGCGGGCCAGCGGGAGCGTCAGACGCTGCTGGCCGACCTGCGGGCGCTGGTGGCCTACCTGGAAGCCCACCCGCAGCTGCCGGTGGGGGAGATGACCCGGGTGGAGATCACCTACTTCCCCGAGGGATGCGACGGTCACCAACAGGACCAGGTCGTGCGCCTGGCCGAGGCGCTCGGGACGCGGCCGCGGCGGGAGGGAGAGCACTTCTCGTGCGGCAGGTGGTTCGGGCAGGCCGGATACCGCGTGGTGTCCATCCCTGAACGCGCGAGGAAGGGCGGGCTGGCCGAGGCGGTCCCGTTGGGCGGGTCCAGGCGGAGGGCGTGAGCTGTTTCGACGGAGCGGCCCTGGTGTGTGCCAGGGCCGTTCTTCGTGTCCGAAGGGCTGCCCACAGGATCCGCGGAGTCGGTACTGGAGAAGGAGGACAGCCCGTGGCGTTGGACTCCCTGGAAGTTGTCGCTTCACGGGTTCCATCCGAAAGTTCGCGAGCCTTTCCGCAGGTGAATGGAGCCCTCTGGGTTATCGTCGTGTCAGCGGTAGACGAGGGGCTCAAATCCTCCAGGCCATGGAGCGCTGCGCCTGAGCCCAGGCGTGCGGAGGGCGTCAGGCCGGGGCCAGGGAAACCGCCGTGGGCAGGCGTGCGGGGCGCTGACAGTGGTGGCCGGTGCCGCTGTCAGCGTTTCCGTCAGCGCTCTTCGAAACCTGTGGGGTGTGGGGTGCCCAAGGTGCCCGCCGTGCGTTCGTTGTGTGAGGACGGACTCTCGGCGGCCCGGAGCCGAAGCCCGAAGCCCGGTGCCGGTCCGCCGTTCCGGGCCCTTCCGTCACCTTGTGCTCACGATCCGTCGTACTGGTCTTGACAGGTCTAGACCACCCTTGTTTAGGTGACGGCACCCCCGGCGGCGCGCGGTCGGACGTCGCGCCGCACCCTAGGAGTGTGATCACGTGATCCGACGTCTCCTGAGTCAGTTGGCCGCGCTCGGCGCGCTCGCGGCTGTGCTCATCGTCCTCCCCGCGACCGTCGCGCAGGCCGCCACCTGCGCGGCGGCCTGGAGCGCCTCCGCCGTCTACACCGGCGGCGGGCAGGTCTCCTACAACGGCCGCAACTACACCGCCAAGTGGTGGACGCAGAACGAGCGTCCCGGCACCTCGGACGTGTGGACCGACCAGGGAGCCTGCGGCGACGACGGAGGCGGTGGGGAGCCCAACCCCACCGGGTTCGTCGTCTCTGAGGCCCAGTTCGACCAGATGTTCCCGAACCGGAACCCCTTCTACACCTACAGCGGCCTCACCGCCGCCCTCAGCTCCTACCCGGCCTTCGCCAACACCGGCAGCACCGAGGTGAGGAGGCGGGAGGCGGCCGCCTTCCTCGCCAACGTCAGCCACGAGACCGGCGGGCTGGTGCACATCAGGGAGACCAACGAGGCCAACTACCCGCACTACTGCGACTGGAACCAGCCCTTCGGCTGCCCGGCCGGTCAGGCCGCCTACTACGGACGCGGTCCGATCCAGCTCAGCTGGAACTACAACTACAAGGCCGCTGGCGACGCCCTCGGCATCGACCTGCTGAACAACCCCTACCTGGTCGAGCAGAACGCCTCGGTCGCCTGGCGGACCGGCCTCTGGTACTGGAACACCCAGACCGGCCCCGGCACGATCACGTCGCACAACGCCATCGTCAACGGCCACGGTTTCGGCGAGACCATCCGTTCGATCAACGGCGCCCACGAGTGCGACGGCGGCAACCCTGCCCAGGTCCAGAGCCGCATCAACAAGTTCACGCAGTTCACCCAGATCCTCGGTACCACCACCGGGTCGAACCTGAGCTGCTGATCCCCGGGCGTGGTGGAGCGCCCGCGGAGTGCATCCGAGCGGGGGTGCGCCCGGCGACCGCGGCCGGGTGCGCCTCCGCTCCGGTCTCTCGGGTGCGGTGGGCCGCACCGCGGGTGATCGGTGAAGAGGCCGCGTCCGGCCGTCGCATGCCAGAGCCTCCGCCGCGCCCGCGACGAAGCGCCTCGCCCGTACCGGAGTTCGGCCTCGGACCGGACGGCCACAGCCCGGTCAGATCCTGGCGCCGATCGCGCCGGCCCCCCTCGACAGCTCCGGGAGCAGGGACAGGAGCTCGTCGACACTGGTCTTCTCGGAGGTCGTGACGAGATTGAGGGCGGCCACGATGGCCCCCTCCGAGTCGTGGACCCGGTGCGTCAGGCTGAGGGCGCCGAGTTCCCGTTCGGAGTCGGCGAAGTGGTAACCGAGCTCCCGGATGCGCTGGATCTCCCTTTTCAGATCGTCGGCTCCCTGGTCTCGGCCTGAGGCCAGCCGGATCCCCTCGTACCCGGAGAGGTGGCGGTCGAGCTCCTCGTCGTCCCACGCGCTGAGCAGGACCTTCCCGCCGCCGACGTCGAGGGGGGCGCGGCGTCCGATGGGGAACTGGTAGCGCATCGGTTCGGCGCCGTCCACACGCGCGACCAGGATGCGCTCCCGGCCCGACTGGACGAAGACCGACGAGGTCAGGCCGGTGGTGGCCGACAGTTCGGTGAGGATGGGTGTCGCCACGGTGCTCAGGTGGTCGTTGACCACGAAGGCGTGTGCCAGGGACAGGACCACCGGGCCCAAGGAGTAGCCCAGCCGGTGCTGTTGCACGTAGCCCCGCCGCACCAGGTGGTTGATGATGCGCTGGGCCGTGGCCACGTGCAGGCCGCTCTCACGGGCCACGTCGCTGAGCCGCATGGGTCCACGCGCCCGTTCCAGGCACTCCAGGACGTCCAGGGTCCGGTCGAGCGTGCGCCCCTGGTTTCCGTTTCCCGCTGTGTTCGCCACTCTTCGCCTTCATCTGCCGCTGCGGTGTTCCGGTGGCCCACCGGCCGTCCCAACGTATCGGACCGGTCTCCAGGAGGTTGACATCACATGGCGGTGCAGGTCACACTGTCTTCCACCTAGCAATAAAGTTTATCATCTAGTGATAGCGAGTGTGAAAATGCAGGTAGGAGTGCTCGGGCTCGGAGAAGCCGGTGCCGTCTACGCCACAGCCTTCGCGGACGCCGGCTGGACCACCGTGGGCTTCGACCCGCAGACCGGGACCCCCACCCCGCGGGGCGCGACCCGCGCCTCCTCGGAGCGGGAGGCCGTGGCCGGAGCCGACCTGGTGCTGAGTCTGGTCACGGGGGCCCACGCCGTCGCCGCGGCCGAGGCCGCGCTGCCCGGCCTGCGGCCGGACACGGTCTACGTGGACATGAACGCCGCCGCGCCCGAGACGAAGGCCGGGGTCGCTCGCGTCATCGGCGCGTCCGCGCAGGTCGTGGACGGTGCGATCATCGGTTCGGTGCTCCGGTTCGGGGCGGGTGCCAACGTGCTGCTCTCGGGCCCGCCCTCCGCTGACGCCGCCCGGCTGCTCGGCGCCGTCGGCTCCGACGCCGAGGCCATCGGCGGACAGGTGGGCGAGGCCTCACGGCGGAAACTGCTGCGCAGCGTCTTCATGAAGGGCTTGGGCGCACTCATCACCGAGGCGGTGGACGCCGGCAGGGCGGCGGGAGAGGAGGACTGGATGCGCACCCAGGTCGCGGACGCGCTCGCCGACGGGCTCCAGGGACTGGAGCGCCTCGACAACGGCACCCGTGTCCACGCCCTCCGGCGGGCGGGTGAACTCCAGGCCAGCATCGACCTTCTCGACGGGATCGGCGTGGCCGCACCCGTCAGCCGCGGAGCGGCCGACCGCCACCTGGCCCTGGCACGGGCCGCCAGCGAGGACAGCCGCCGGATCATCGACGCCTTCGCCGGGGTCCCCACCGCGGCCATCGGCGACGGACGCGACCGGCTCGGCTTCGTCTCCTCACGCATCCGCTCCGTCTGGCCCGGGGCCCGCCTCACCGGCCGCGCGCTCACCGTGACCACCCGTCCCGGCGACAACCGCGCCCTGCACCAGGCGCTGGCCGTCGCCGAGGAGGGCGACGTCCTGGTCGTGGACGGCGGCGGCGACACCTCTCGCGCGCTGCTCGGCGAGCTCATCGTCGAACGCGCCATCAACAGGGGTGTTCGCGGCATGGTGGTCGACGGGGCGGTCCGCGACACCGAGGAGATCCGAGCACTCGGCTTCCCGGTCTGGGCCGCGGGAGTGTCCCCGGCGGGCCCCTACAAGGACGGACCCGGTCACATCGGGCGCACCATCGCGGTGGGCGGAGCGGTCTGCCAGAGCGGTGACGTCGTCGTCGCCGACGACGACGGCGTGTTCATCGTCCCCCGGCTGGAGGCCGAGCAGACCCTGCGGGCGGCCGAAGAGGTCGTCGCCGACGAGGAGCGCCGCCGTACCGCCATCAGGGGGGAACGCTGATGGCCCCCACCGCACCGGACGGCCTCCCCCGCACGGCTCCCAGCTCCGTTCGTCGACACGCCGGACGGCCCCCCGCCCGTACCGCCCCCCGCCCGAAGGTCAACCCATGCCCATCGCACTCCTAGCCCTCGCAGCCTTCATCACGGTGATCATCGTCTGGAACGTCGTGCTCAAGCGCAACATGGGTGAGGCCATGCTGCTCGGGCTGATCACCACCGCGCTCTTCGCGGGATCGCAGGCGCCCGCCTACCTGCTCGGAGGCTTGACCGACGCGCTCACCCACGACGTCCTCTACGCGGCCCTGGCCTTCGTGTTCATGGCCTACCTGATCGACACCACCGGGCTGATCCAGAAGATCCTGGCCATCCTGAACTCCGTCTTCGGCAGGATCCGCGGCGGACCCGCCTACGTCGACACGGTCGGATCGGCGGTCTTCGGAGCCCTGTCGGGGTCCAACTCCGCCAACACGGCCTCAAGCGGCTCCTTCACCGGACCCTGGATGGTGCGCACGGGGTGGACCCCCTCCCGGGCCGCCACCGTGCTGGCCGGGAACGGGGGACTGGGGGCCGCGGTGCCCCCGAGCGCCTCCATGATCATCATGGTCGGCTTCACCGGGGGCATGGTCACCACCGGCCAGGTCTACCTCGGCCTGATCGTGGCGGCGGCCTACCAGATCCTGCTGCGCGTCGCGCTGGTCCTCTACTTCGTGCACCGGGACGGCGTGCCCAAGGTCGACGAACGGGAACTGGTGCCCCTGCGCACGTCACTGCGGCAGGGAGCGGGAGCGCTGTCGATCTTCCTGGGCGCGCTCATCCCCATCGTCGTCACGGTCGGGCCGCTCGCGACCTACCTCGCCGAGTCCACTCCCGTGGGCGGAGCCATGGGGGACATCTCGCTGCTGACGTGGATCCCGATCCTGATCATCGGCTTCGCCCTCCTCGCCGGCCGCGACCGACTGCCCCGGACCGCCCGTGACTGGTCGCGGCTGCTGGACGGCGCGCTCCCCAGGTTCGCGACCATCGGTGCGCTGTTGTTCTTCGCGATCGCGGCCAGCGAGATCCTCGGCCGCCTGGGCCTGGCCGAGGACGTCAACGCGCTCCTCGACGCCCTGCCGGTGAACCGCGTCCTGATGGTGATGGTGGTCGGACTGGTGATCACGCTGGTCGCCGGTCCGCTCTCCTCCACCGCGACGCTGACGGCGGTCGGCCAGATCTCCTTCCTGGCGCTGGTCGGTGTCGGGACCGACCCCCTGCTCGCGGTCGTCGCGATCCTGGTGTTCGCCTCCACCGAGGGCGCGTCGCCGCCCGCCTCCGGATCGATCTTCGTGGCGGCCGGACTGACGGGGGCGCGCCCGGAGAGCACCTTCATCCCGCTGATCGTCTACTACATGATCCCGATCTTCCTCATCGGCTGCCTCATCGGCTGGGGCGCCCTACCGGTTCTGGGGAGCTGACCATGACCCACGTGAGAGAACGCGCCTTCGCGCTGGTCCTGTTCCTGTTCAAACTCGGGCTGATCGCCTGCTTCTTCCTGGGGACGCTGCTCGTCATCGGACAGATGGCGGGGGTGCTCCTGCAACGCCCCGCCTGGGTCAGCGGAGCTTCGGAGACCTTCTTCATGCCCACGGTGGCGGCCGCGGCCACCTTCGGTGTCCTGGGGTTCATCGGCAGCTACCTCTCCCCGGCCAAGGCCGACGACAGGAGCGAGGAAGAGGTCTGAGGCCCGCCCACGGGCCTGGCCCCGGCGGGGCGGGAACACCCCGGGCCCACCGGAGCGCGCACTGCGCCGTTCCGGCCGAGGCTCCGCCCGCCTTCGCCACCCCGTCCCGCACCCGTCCCGCGAACGACTCCGACCGGAGGAGCATGATGCACACACCGACCCCGGACCCGTCGGTGCGCGGCGCCTCGCGCCACCGGACCGACAGGGGCCCCGCGACCGCCTCCACGGCCCTGCCGACCTGCGCCCACGACAGGAGGCACGGCGGGTGAACCGCTATGACGCGCGCACCGTCGGCGCCCAGATCTCCGCCGTCCTCACCGCCTGGGGCATGCCCGACGACCTGGTCGAGACGACCTCCGCGGTCATGGTGCACACGGACCTGTCCGGGGTCGACTCCCACGGCATCTCCATGCTGATGGCCTACGAGAAGCTGCGCGCCGCCGGACACGTCAAGCTCGACGCCCGTCCTCGCGTCGAGCGTGAGAACGCCGCGATGGCCCTGGTCGACGCCGGCGGAGGCCTCGGCCACCCCGCCGCCGTCATGGCGATGAACCTCGCGGCCGACAAGGCCCGGACCGCCGGTGTGGGCGTGGTGTCGGTGCACAACTCCCACCACTTCGGCGCCGCCGGCCACTACGCCGCCCTGGCCGCCGAAGCCGGTCTGATCGGCCTGGTCACCACCTCGGCCAAGATCGTCAACGTCGTCCCCACCGGGGGAGCGGTTCCCCGCCTGACCACCAACCCGATCGCCTTCGCCGCCCCCGCGCGGCACAATCCGCCGTTCCTGCTGGACATGTCCACCAGCACCGTCGCCTCGAACAAGGTCAAGGTCTACGACCTGCGTGACCAGCTCATGCCCCCCGGCTGGGTCGTCGACGAGAGGGGAGGGGAGGTGACCGACCCCGCCGAAGCGATGAGCTACATCCACCAACGCGTGGAGGGCGGGCTCACCCCGCTCGGCGGTCAGACCGCCACCGGCGGGCACAAGGGTTACGGACTCGCCGTCATGGTCCAGATCCTCAGCGCGGCCCTGTCCGGCGCCGACCTCGCGGCCACCCGTCCATCCGGGGAGCCAGAGGACGTCGGGCACTTCTTCCTCGCCCTCGACCCGGGCTTCCTGCGCCCCGACGGCGGCTACCTCGACGCCGCCGACGAACTCCTCGACACCCTGCGCGCCACCCCGCCGACCGACCCCGACAAGCCCGTCATGGTCGCCGGCGACCCGGAACGGCGCAGCCGCGAGCATCGCGGCCACCGCGGCATCCCACTCCCCGAGACCCTCCTGCGCAAGATCGCTTCGATCTGTGACCGTGCGGGGGCCCCGTTCCTACTCGACACGCCCCTCCCGGGGAACTGATGTACGACTACGCCGTGGTCGGCGGCGGGATCGTCGGCGTCGCCACCGCCCTCAAGATCCTCGAACAACGACCCGGCGCGAGCCTGCTGCTGCTGGAGAAGGGCGCCAGCCTGGGAACCCACCAGACCGGCCACAACAGCGGCGTCATCCACGCAGGCATCTACTACGAGCCCGGCAGCCTCAAAGCAGAGCTCTGCCGCCGGGGCGCACAGGCCACCAAGGACTTCGCCGCCGAGCACGGCATCCCCTTCGACGTGTGCGGAAAACTGCTCGTGGCCACCGACCGGAGCGAACTCCGACGGCTGGAGGCCCTCACCGAGCGCGCCGCGGTCAACAAGATCGACGTCGAGACGCTGGACCGGGCCGAACTGCGGCGGCGCGAACCCAACGTCAACGGCCTCGCGGCGCTGCTGGTCCGCACCACCGGCATCATCGACTACAGCCGGGTGACCACCGCGATGGCCGGACAGATCGAGGCCGCGGGCGGAGAGATCCGCACCTCGGTCGAGGTCGACCGTATCCAGGAGACCCTCGACGCCGTGGTGGTCGGCGCGGGTGAGCGGAGCTGGAGGGCCCGCCGACTCGTGGTCTGCGGCGGTTTGCAGGCCGACCGGCTCGCCCGTCTGGCCGGGGTCACCGTTGACACCGCCATCGTGCCCTTCCGCGGCGAGTACTACCGGCTTCCCGACCACCGCAGGGACCTGGTGAGGCACCTCATCTACCCCGTGCCCGACCCCGACCTGCCCTTCCTCGGCGTCCATCTCAGCCCCACCATCGAGGGCCACGTCACGGTCGGCCCCAACGCCGTCCTCGGGCTGGCCCGCGAGGGCTACCCCAAGTTCAGCGTGAGCGGCCGGGACATCGTCGACCTCGTCCGCTTCCCGGGGATCTGGCACCTCGCCAAGACGAACGTCGCCACCGGTGCACGCGAGATGCGCAACTCCCTCTGGAAGCGCGGCTACCTGCAGGAATGCCGCAAGTACTGTCCCTCGCTCCAGGTCGGTGACCTCCTTCCGCAGGAGGCGGGTATCCGCGCCCAGGCAGTCCGCAAAGACGGCTCCCTGGTCCACGACTTCCTGATCGAGCAGACCAGCCGTACCGTGCACGTGCTCAACGCGCCCTCTCCCGCCGCGACCTCCGCACTCCCCATCGGAGAGATGATCGCCAAGAGGACGGTCTCCGGCGACTGACCGGGGTTCGCCTGTCCTCCTCGGGCGGGCAGGAGTCCGGGGCCTGTCCGGCGGATCGCGTGAGCACTAGGCTCCAGCGATGGACCGAGTGACCGATGCGCCCCAGACTCCCGCCCAGCCCACAGATCCGGCCCGGGCGAACGACTACGACAGCTTCGCCGAGGCGTACGCGGCGGACAACGAGAACAACATCCAGAACGCCTACTACGAACGGCCCGCGATGGTGGCGCTCGCCGGGGACGTGACCGGCCGCCGCATCCTGGACGCCGGATGCGGCGCGGGCCCCCTGTCCGCCGCTCTGCGCGACCGCGGCGCCGACGTCACCGGCATCGACGCCAGCGCCGGGATGCTGGCGCTGGCCAGGCGGCGGCTCGGGGACGACGCGGACCTGCGCGTGGTCGACCTGAGCGACCCCCTCCCGTTCGACGACGGTGCGTTCGACGACGTGGTCGCGTCGCTGGTGCTGCACTACCTGGAGGACTGGGAGCCGACGCTGGCCGAGATGCGGCGCGTGCTCAGGCCCGGCGGTCGGCTGATCGCGTCGGTGCAGCACCCGTTCGTGGACTACGCGATACAGGACCCCCGACCCGACTACTTCGCGACCACCAGCTATTCCGACGAGTTCACGTTCCGCGGGCAGCCCGTCCAGCTGAGGTTCTGGCGCAGGCCGTTGCACGCGATGACCGACGCCTTCAGCGCCGCCGGATTCCGCCTTCGCACCATCAGTGAGCCGCAGCCCGACCCGGCCGCCCGTGAACTGTTCCCCGACGAGTTCCATGCCCTTTCGACCAGGATCGGCTTCCTCTTCTTCGTCCTTGAGGCGCCGCCGTCGCCCGCCGGTGTGTGACGACCGCGATCACCGCACGGACGGAGTGAGGGACAACCCGCCTCCGGCGCGCCGACGGGGTGGGGAGGTCTTCGGCTCCACGCGTTCCGAGTAGGACGGGCACAGGTGAGCACAGGTCGAACGAGCCGCGACAGGGCTCCGACAGCGGGCATGAAGGAGGCTCCGGGCCGCTCCGACGTTCCACACACGTCCGCGATGACGTCGGCGGGAAACGGGGGATTGGCGTGCCTACGGCACCGCCCGGCGAGAGAGGCCACGGAACCGGATCGGCGGTAAGGGCCACTCGCCGGGCGTCCGGGAGAACCGGGCTCTATTCTCTGGTTGCACATCCCCGGATCGGAGCACCATGCACCCCATCCGTCTCACCTCAGCCTTCCTCCTTGTCGCTCTGGCCGTCACCGGGTGCGGCAGCTCCGAGCCCACGGACGAAAGCGAGACGCAGGCGGCCGGGGCCATGTGCGAGGACCACGTCGAGCGCCAGCCGGAGGTCTCCGCCACCACGGAGTCCGTCACCTTTGTCAGGGCCACCGCCAACGACGACGGAGAGTGGTGGACGTACGAGGCCGTGGGCAGCTACGACACGGAGGGCGGCTCCCACACCGACTACACGTGCACCGTCGTCAACGACTCCGGGGACTGGGTCGTGGTGGACCTGCGGAGTGCCGAGCAGTAGCCGGACACGACCAGGAACCGCCATTCCCACAGTGGTGGGGGAGCGGCCCTTCCTCGTGCGCGTACGGGCCCGGCCGCGCGAAAGGTCGCGCGATGGCGAACCTTGAGGCACTGCTTGATGCCGCCGCCCGCGTACTTGTCGGTCCAGGGTGTGCTGCTGGCGCTCGTCGTAAGGTGGATTCTGCGGTGCGGAGAAGCGAGGTGGCGCGGTGGAGATAGCACTCGGTGTGCTGTTCATGTTTCTTCTGGCCTTCGGCGGGTGGATCGTCTGGGGCATCGGACAGGGATTCCAGAACGCCCATGAGCGTGCCCTTGCCCGCGAGCGGGAGGAGACCAAACGGCTCCAGTTGCGTCTGGAGTCGCAGGAACGGGCTCAGGAACGCGCCGACCGTGTCTACTTCGACACCGTGGACCGCCACACCGGCCCTCTTTCCCTCCCCGTTCCGGAGGCTGACCCCGGGAACGGGAAGAATGGTGGCTCCTGATCACACCCGTTCCGAACCCATGCGGTACCGCCCTGAGCTGTTCGAGGGATGTCTGGTTGGGACTGGCCCGTCCCTGGAACCGTAATTCCACAAATCAAAGTTCGGTGATGGATTATCGGCAGGGGAGTGCTGTGCTCCTACCGGTATTCTGCGGGCATGGTCTTCCTGGGGCTGAGCGCGCCGTCCGTTTTGTCTGTTTCTGAAGAAGTTGGAAAAACGGCTGCTTGCCACTGGTAAGTTCGCAGGTCGTTGACTGTGCTCCCCGCGCACGCGGGGATGGTCCCAGCTACCAACTGTTTCTCTCGACCGCTGGATCGTGCTCCCCGCGCACGCGGGGATGGTCCCCGGCGCGTGCTCTGGAAGCTCAGCAAGGAGAAGTGCTCCCCGCGCACGCGGGGATGGTCCCGAGGGACCGAGGGAGGAGCGATCAAACCTAGGGTGCTCCCCGCGCACGCGGGGATGGTCCCAGGGGCGTCGTCGCCGTGTTCGCGGCGCTGTTGTGCTCCCCGCGCACGCGGGGATGGTCCCTCTGCCGCGCCGCCACCCGCGAGCAGGCGTGGGTGCTCCCCGCGCACGCGGGGATGGTCCCTGCGCGCTGGTGGTCGTTGAGCTCGCCAAAGAGTGCTCCCCGCGCACGCGGGGATGGTCCCCGGGGCGGGTCGGAGATGAGCAGGTCGGCGGAGTGCTCCCCGCGCACGCGGGGATGGTCCCTGCCGACACTCGGTGTCGGGGTTCCTGCCGGGGTGCTCCCCGCGCACGCGGGGATGGTCCCAACACCGGCGCGAGCACCAGCGACCCCACCCGGTGCTCCCCGCGCACGCGGGGATGGTCCCTTCATGATCGTGGACCCGCCCGACAGCGCAGGGTGCTCCCCGCGCACGCGGGGATGGTCCCGCGACCTACAACGCGCCGAAGAGCACCGTCAGGTGCTCCCCGCGCACGCGGGGATGGTCCCAGCAGTCCCCTTCCCTGAATGCGGGTAGGTGAGTGCTCCCCGCGCACGCGGGGATGGTCCCCACCACCGGACAGGTCCAGGCCCGCGATCAGCGTGCTCCCCGCGCACGCGGGGATGGTCCCCCGGTCTACCGGCCGAAGGGCAGAGGTAAGAGGTGCTCCCCGCGCACGCGGGGATGGTCCCGCCTGCGCGCCGCCCGCACCGCCGCCGGACTCGTGCTCCCCGCGCACGCGGGGATGGTCCCGCGATGACGAGCCGGTCGTACTCGGGGCCGGGGTGCTCCCCGCGCACGCGGGGATGGTCCCGACTCGCGCACCTGCACACGGACCACCACCTCGTGCTCCCCGCGCACGCGGGGATGGTCCCACGGCGAGGAGGAGGGCGCCGGCGAGGATGCCGTGCTCCCCGCGCACGCGGGGATGGTCCCCCTGTCCGCGTGCGCTCCGCGGTGGTCGCCGTGTGCTCCCCGCGCACGCGGGGATGGTCCACGCGGCGGTGACGTGCTGGGCTCCCCTTGTGCCGTGCTCCCCGCGCACGCGGGGATGGTCCCCGGCGGCGGTGTTGTCCGAGTGGCTCCAGACGGTGCTCCCCGCGCACGCGGGGATGGTCCCAGGCTGGACATCGACCAGCTCCGCTACGCCAAGTGCTCCCCGCGCACGCGGGGATGGTCCCGTCGGTCGCGTCGGCCGGGTAGCTCCACGACAGTGCTCCCCGCGCACGCGGGGATGGTCCCGCCTACCGTTCCAAGCGGCGCATCGCCGAGCTGTGCTCCCCGCGCACGCGGGGATGGCCCCAGACCGGGCACCATGCGCGACATCAGCTGAGCGTCTGCGTCCCGATGACCGACAGCACCTGGAGCTTCTCGTAGCTCTCGGTGCCGGGGACGGCGGTGTAGACCATCAGCGAGTGCGCCTGCCCCGGGTCGACCAGCCGCTGGCAGGTCAGCTCCAGCGCGCCGACCTCGGGGTGGACGAAGTGCTTGACCTCGTGGGGACGTATCCCGATCTCGTGGTCGCTCCACACCCGCCGGAACTCCTCGCTGCGGGCCAGCAGCAGTTCGGCCAGGTGGGCGGCGGGGGACTCCGGGCCGCGGAGGGTGACGAGCTCACGCAGCCCCGCGGCGTACATCCGGGTCAGGAACGGGTGCTCCTCCGGCGCGTAGATCCGCCGGGATCCGGGATCGGTGAACCACCGGTACCCCGCGCTACGGGCAGGCCCCGTGTGCCGCGTCGTGTCCCCGGTCAGCGCGACCCCCATCGGGGACTGCCGCAGGGTCTCGCCGAGCTCGGTGACGATCTCGGCGGGTGTGTCGTCCAGACGGTCGAGCACACGCAGGAGCCCGGGGCTGACGTGCTCGTTGGACGTGCCCCTGGGCGGCGGATTGTGTCCGGCCAGGCGGAACAGGTGGTCGCGCTCGTCGAGTGACAGGTGCAGCCCCTGGGCGATCGAGGCGAGCATCCGGTGCGACGGCTGGGGGCCGCGTTCCCGCTCCAGGCGGGAGTAGTAGTCGGACGACATGTGGCACAACGACGCGACCTCCTCGCGCCGCAGGCCGTTGGTCCTGCGGCGCTGCCCGCGCGGCAGGCCGACGTCCTCTGGCTGCAGCGCCTGACGCCGGTTGCGCAGGAACTCCGCCAGTCCGATGCGATCGATCACGACGTCCCTCTTCTCAGGTTCTGCCCGGTGTGTACGGCCTGTCTACCGCCCGCGGACGGCGGTAGCCACGACCCGCCGATCCCCCCATACGGAGCGCAGAGGCGGCCCGGTGAGCCTGTGATCGGCAGGTCCTGGATAGGTCCGCGTCGTCCGCCCAGGATCGGTGTCAGGGCCCGAGCGGGACCCGGGGAGGCGAGCGGACGTGTGGTCGCCGACCGCCCCGGACCGGTCACGGGAGACCGCCGCGATCGAGGCCTTCGGCGGTCTCGACGGCGCCGTCGCCCGCGTCGGGACCATCCGCGCGGACCGGGGGTTCCGGAACGCCCCGGCGACGGGAACCCGACGCCGGACCTCCAGCCACGACACGAGGGAGTACAACCATGCCACGTCGACCCATCGACATCACCGTGCCCGACCTGACCGGAAAGCGCGCGCTCGTCACCGGCGCCAGCGACGGGATGGGCCTGGCGATGGCCAGGCGGCTGGCCGCCGCGGGCGCCGAGGTGATCATGCCCGTCCGCAACCCGCGCAAGGGCGAGGACGCGATCGCCAGGATCCGGCAGACGGTGCCCCGCGCGAACGTCTCACTGCGCGGCCTCGACCTGTCCTCGCTCGCCTCGGTCGCCGCCCTCGGCGACACCCTGCGTGAGGAGGGCCTGCCGATCCACATCCTCATCAACAACGCCGGTGTGATGAGGCCCCCGAACCAGCAGACCACGACCGACGGTCACGAGCTCCAGTTCGGCACCAACCACCTCGGCCACTTCGCCCTGGTCGGCCACATCCTCCCGCTGCTGCGCGCGGGCCGGGCGCGGGTGACCTCGCAGATCAGCGTCTCCGCGCGCCGCGGCTCCATCAACTGGGAGGACCTGAACTGGGAGCGCTCCTACAACGAGATGCGCGCGTACAGCCAGTCCAAGATCGCGTTCGGGCTGTTCGGCCTCGAACTGGACCGCCGCAGCACGGCTCACGGGTGGGGCATCACCAGCAACCTCTCCCACCCCGGGGTGGCCCCGACCAGCCTCCTGGCCGCCCGCCCCGAGATCGGCCGCAGCGAGGACACCCCGTACATCCGCCGGATCCGGGCCCTGTCGGCCCGCGGGATCCTGCTGGGCACCCTTGAGACGTCGAAGCTGCCCGCGCTCATGGCCGCGACCGACCCGGCCGCCAAGCGCGGCGCGCTCTACAGCCCCAGCGGCTTCGGAAGGCTGGGTGGCCCGCCGTCCGAGCAGCGGCTGTACCCGCCGCTGCGCAGTGCGCAGGAGGCCGCGCGCGTCTGGCAGGTCTCCGAGGAACTGACCAGGGTCTCCTTCCCCGTCGCCGTCTGACCGTCGCCGTCCGGCACAGCCGTCTGACCGCAGCCGTCCGCACGACCGCCCCACAACCCACGGAGACCGCATGAGTACAGTCGCCCCCCGCACGCCCAGACCCAGGAGCCCCTGGTGGGTGCTGGTCGGCAGCGGCACCGCCAACGCCGTCGGCCCCCAGATGTACCTGGCCACCATCGGCCTGTTCGTGCTGCCGATCGTCGAGGAGACCGGCTTCAGCCGCACGACCGTCACCGGGGCGTTCTCGGTCGCGGCGGTCGGAATGGCGATCGGCCTGGTCGTCGTCGCCCAGCTCGTGGACCGCTTCGCCGCGCGTTACATCCTCGTGCCGGGGTTCGTGCTGTTCGCGGCCTCGATGGCGCTGATCGGGCTGGTGCCGCCGGTCGAGTGG
This sequence comes from Nocardiopsis alborubida, assembly GCF_012396365.1. Lineage (GTDB taxonomy): Bacteria > Actinomycetota > Actinomycetes > Streptosporangiales > Streptosporangiaceae > Nocardiopsis > Nocardiopsis alborubida. Next base: position 49,294 of record NZ_JAAXPG010000037.1, read on the forward strand.
GTCTACCTCGTCCCGTGCTTCTTCGTGGGCTTCTTCGGTGCGGGGACGGCCGTGCCCGCCACCAGGGCGGTGGTGAGCTGGTTCGACAACAACCGCGCCCTCGCCGTCGGAGTGGTGACGGGCATCATCGGGCTGGGAACGGCCCTGGCCCCGATCCTGGCCGGAGCGCTCATCGACAGCGTCGGATGGCGGCTGACCTACGGCCTCATGGCGCTGATCTCGGTCCTGGTGTCGGTCACGATGGTCACCCTGTTCGTGCGCGCCCGCGCCGAACGGCACGTCCGCGGACGACTCGTCCAGGAGACCCGGGTGGAGGGCCGTGACGTCAGCCTCGAACTCCCCGGCCTGACGGTCGGCGAGGCGCTGCGCACCCGGCAGTTCTGGGCCATCGCGCTCGGTCTGGGCCTGGTCGGGGTCGTCGTCTACGGCCTCCAGGTCCACCTCGTGCCGATGATGACCGACCGCGGGCTGACCACCGAACAGGCGGGCACCCTGCTGGTCGTCTTCGGCCTCGCCTCGCTCGTGGGCCGGGTGGCCGGCGGCCTCATCCTCGACCGCGTGCACGCGTGCGTCATCGGTCCGATCGTGATGATCGCCCCCATCGCAGGCATGTTCTTCCTGGAGCCGCCGTTCGGCGGCGCCGTCGTCGCGGTCGCCTTCATCGGCGTCGCCTTCGGCATCGAGGGCGACCTGCTCGCCCTGCTCATCACCCGCTACCTGGGCACGCGCTACTTCGGCCGCATCCTGGGCCTGGTCCAGGCCGCGTTCCTCCTGGGCAGCGCGCTGGGGCCGCTGCTCCTCGGGCTGGGATACGACCTGCTGGGCTCCTACGACCCCGTCATGCCCGTCCTGATGGGCGTCCTCGTCGTCGGCGCGGTCCTCATCGCGACCCTGGGCCGCTACGTCTACCCCGCCGTCAACGGCTTCGACCGCCTCGCCGCCCGCGACGAACTCGCCGCCGCCGAGGTGCTGAGCGACATCGCCGGGAGCGGCGACGCCCACGGCTCCCCGGGCAGGCCGCGGGCCGGGGCCCACGGCTGACCGGCCCGGGCCGGTACACCACCGGGCCGCCACAGGCCCAGGGACCGAGGTCCCGCCCCGTCCGCCCGGGTCAGAACCCGTGGGCACATCCCTGACCCCGGGCGGACGGCCGCCACCAGTCCTCCAAGGAGAGATCATGACCGAGCAGAGCCCGTGGCCGACGCGGCGGGCGGGGCGGTCGACCGTCCTGGCCCAGTTCGGCCACACCCGAGCCGACCTGACGCAGTGGGCGCTGACCACCGGCGACGTGCTCGCCGACGCGGTCGTCGCCGAGATGCACCAGATCGGGATGCGGCAGGCCAGGCCCGTGGTGAGCAAGGGAACCCGGGAGGGCCTGGCCTCCCTCACCGACCCGCCTCCGGCACTGGAGGCGCTGCTGCGGCAGACCGAGAGCGTGCCCGGCTACGTGGACGACTCCCTGCTCGACCAGGGCCCCATGCCGTTCTACACCTCGCCGCCGCCGGTGCACATCATCGCGCTCAACGCGGGCTCCCTGATCCGGGTCTACGAGTCGCCGTCGATCTCCAAGGTGCTGACGACGACGGGTCGGCTGGTCGAATCCGCGCAGCGGCGCATCCAGGAGACCGGGGCGTGGCTCACCCAGGTCATGCTGCCCGGCGGCCTCCGCGTCGGGCAGCCGGGCTACGTGGCGACCCTGGAGGTGCGGATGCTGCACGCGCACATGCGCAGGCTCGCGTTGGACCGCGGCTACGACAGCGCGGCGGACGGCTGTCCGATCAACCAGGTCGACCTGGGGCGGACCTGGATGGACTTCACCCTGACCGCCTACACCGCCGAAGAGCTCCTCGGGTTCGGGCTGAGCAGCCGCGAGCTGGCAGAGCTGTACCGCTACTGGTGGTACGTCGCCCACCTGCTGGGGATCGACGCGCGCCTGGTCGAGGGGATCGTGGGCAACGAGGCCGCCGCACGCCTCGACGCCGTCTTCCAGACCGTCACCGGACCGGTCACGGAGGACTCCGCCGTGCTGGCGGACGCGACATTGGCGTCGGCGACCTCCGCGCTGCACGGACTGCTCAAGGTCCCGCCCGGACTGGCCCGACCGGCGCTGAACGCGATCGCCCGCCGGATCCACGGGGACGGCATGTGCCAGGACCTGCGCATCCCCGCGGCCCCGGTCGCCGACGCGTGGCTGGGACCGGCGCTGTCCGGGCTCGCCCTGGCGCGCGACCGTCGCCGCCGGGACCCGAGGCGGTGGCAGGCCGCGATCGACCAGAACCTGGCGGCCGCCCGCGAACTGGTGGCCCGGCCCGGCCAGCCGACGGCCTACCAGCGCGGCGCCACCGGATCCGAGGACTGAGGGGCCGGGACAGCGCCCGCACACCGGCACGGCCGGAACCGGATCGAGGGCCCGGCCGGAACGCGGACCCTGCCGGAACCGGAAGACGGGGCACTCCCGGGCAGCCGACCCGCCAGAGCAGCCGAGCAGCAGAGGGAAGTCGATGCAGACCAACGGCTACACGAACATGTTCTACGTCAACGGGCGCTGGATCCGCTCGCACAGTACGCGGCAGGTCGTGGTGACCAACCCGGCCACCGAGGAGAGCCTGGGCCAGGTGACGCTGGGGGACGTCACCGACGTCGAGGCGGTGGTCGACGCCGCCCGCCGGGCCGCGCCGGGCTGGGCCCGGACGCCCGTGTCCGAGCGTGCGGCGCTGCTGCGGGCCGTCGCGGCCGAACTGACCCTGCGCCATGAGGAGATCGCGCGGCTGGAGACGGCGGAGGTCGGTTCCCCGATCACCCTGTCCCGCCGAGCGCACGCGCAGAGCCCGATCGACCTCTTCACCGCGGCCGCCGACCTGATCGAGCAGGCCGAGCCGGACGGGACGATCCCCGGTGCGACGGTGCTGCGCGAACCGTACGGGGTGGTCGGCGCGATCACCCCGTGGAACTACCCGCTGCACCAGAGCGCGGCCAAGACGGCCCCGGCACTGGCGGCCGGGAACACCGTCGTGTACAAGCCCAGCGAGACCACCCCGCTGGGGGCCTACGCCCTGGCCGAGGCGATCGACTCGGTGGGCCTGCCGCCCGGTGTGTTCAACATGGTCATGGGCGACGGGACGACCGTCGGAGCGCGCGTCGCCGGCCACCCGGACGTCGACCTCGTGTCGTTCACCGGTTCCACCCGGGCCGGTGTCCAGGTCGCGACCGCGGCGGCGGCCACCGTCAAGAAGGTCTCCCTGGAACTGGGCGGCAAGAGCCCCGCCGTCATCCTGCCGGGCGCGCCGCTGCGACCGGCCGTGCGGCGGGCACTGCGCTCGGGCTTCCTCAACTCCGGCCAGACGTGCATGGCCCTGACCCGGATCCTCGTCGACCGGGCGCGCCTGGCCGAGACCGAGGAGATCGTCCGCGCCACGGTCGCCGACTACGTCGTGGGCGACCCGACCGATCCGGACACCGAGTACGGCCCGCTCGTCTCGAAGGCGCAGCGGGACCGCGTGCGCGACTACGTCCGCCGGGGACAACGGGAGGGCCTGCGCCTGATCACCGGCGGCCCCGACCGCCCGGCCGCGCTGGAGCGCGGCTACTACCTGCCGCTGACGGTCTTCTCCGACGTCCCGCCCGCCTCGGCCCTGGTGACCGACGAGATCTTCGGTCCCGTGCTGGTGATCCAGGTCTACGACTCGGTCCACGAGGCCGTCGACCTGGCCAACCGCACGCCCTACGGTCTGTGCGCCGGGGTGTGGGGCGCAGACCGCGCCGAGGCCGTCGAGGTGGCGGGGCGGCTTCAGGCCGGTCAGGTCTTCGTCAACGGTGCCGGGTTCAACCCCGCCGTCCCCTTCGGCGGCCACAAGCGGTCGGGGATCGGCCGCGAGTACGGACGCTACGGGCTGGAGGAGTTCCAGCAGACCAAGGGGCTGGTGTTCGGCGCCGACGCCGCCGGTTCCGGTTGAGGCCGCTGACGGAGGCGGTGCGGTCAGGCGGCCGCCGTCGGGACACGACCGGCAGGAGGGGCGGTCCGTCCCGCCCCGTCTCCTGGAGGCCGTGCGGCCCCGGAACCCAGGGATCCGACTCCGCGGAACGCGGAACACACCGCTCGCCAGGAGGACAGCGGGCCCGGCCGCCCGCGCGGGGTGGCCGGGCCCCTGCCGTGCTCGGCGCACACACCGACACGCCACGGACTACTGCTGGCGGGGGTACTGGTCCCAGGAGCCGTTCTGCGGCGGCTGCTGCTCGAAGCCCTGCTGCGGATACTGCTGGGGCGGGTAGTAGCCCTGGTTCATCTGGTGGTGCGGGTGGTAGGCCGCGTGCTGCTGCGCGTACCCCTGGTTGGCGGCCTGGTCGCGGACCGTGAAGAACCACTGGGACAGGGGCCGGTGCAGCAGGACCACTCCGGTGACGGCCAGTGGGAGCAGGAACAGCGCCCAGAGAACACTGGTCCCGCTGAACAGCATCAACGACTGCAGGACGATCTGAATGATGAGGACGACCTTGGCCATGGTCCGCGCCCAGGAACGGCCACGGACGACCGGGATCGCCACCACGGCCAGGAGAGCGCCGATGAAGGTGTGGGGCAGCGAGTAGCCGAACGCGTACCCGGGCTCGACGCCGAACATGGGCGCGGTGGTCATGTTGAGGACGAGCACGGCCAACGAGATGGCAGCGGAGATCCAGAGCACCACGGCCAAGCCACGCACCGGTCCGGGAGCGCGGAGCTGTTCCGGGTAGGCGGTCGGGCCGGGCTGTGGGGGGTGGGGTTGCATGGAGGCCTTTTCGGTGGGGAGGAAGGGCGGGCCGAGAAACGGCCGGGGGAGGAGTTTCGCCACGGTCGGCTCGTACCGTGCCCGGCAGGACCGAAATCGGCGGGGACGGAACAGCCGAAGCGGAACCAGGACGCAGTTTAGTGGCCGTTCGGACACGCATCGTGTCGGATTGTCTGGCCACATGTGGCCGTGTGCGTTTCCCGGGGACGGCAGGGGTTGTCGCCCGCCTCGCCGAATGCCTGTGCGTTTGCCCGGGCGAACTCCGAGGTCCGAACTCCGAACAGTGCGCGAAGGCAAGGGATTGTTGTTTTCCCGATGTGCCCGACACGTGCGGTGCAGGAATGTGCTGCCCCGGAGCCGAGTGTTTTCGAGGAGCTGTTGAGAACGCGTCACACGAACTCCGGAGGAGTGGTGGATGCGGTCAACGGGGCCCGCGTCGAGCCAGGGCGGATCGACATCATGCTCGGCGCGGCCTGCCCGGTAGGAACCCCGCCGACGGGAGGCGGATCGCCGTTCGGTCGAACCCCTCGTGCGACGACCGTACTCCGTGGTGTGCAGGAGGCTCTGGTGGCGCGGGGACCGCCTCCCACCACGAACCAGAGCCTCCGTCATATCCGGGCCGCGGGTGCGGGGGCGGCCGCCGCCCCCGCACCACCGACGATCCCTCGGGCGGGGGCCCGCCGCCAGCACCGGACCGCTCCGCGCGTCACCGCGGGCGGGGGGTCACCTCGCAGCCGCCGCAGGCGGGGACGGAGGCGTGTCCAGTCCCGGTTCCTCCCCCTGGTCGGGGCGGAGGTCGGGCCCGGACCCGGCCCCGGCGGGGTCGGGGCTCCGAGCGTCGAGGCGGTAGCTGTCGTGCTCGCGGAGCCAGCGCACGAGGGAGGCGGCGACCAGGGTCAGGATGATGATCAGCGGGAAGGCGGTCACGACCGACAGCGTCTGCAACGCGTCGGTGCCTCCGGCGGACATCACCGAGACCGACACCGCGGCGAGGACGAGGGCCCAGAGCACGCGGTTGGCCCGCGAGGGCTCGACGTCGTTCGGCAGGTCACGGGATGTGGCCGCGCCCATGATGTAGGACGCGGAGTCCAGCGTCGTGGCCAGGAAGACCAGCAGCAGGAGCAGGAACAGCGGGGTGATGATCCAGTTGAGCGGGAACGCCTCCAGCGTGGCGAAGATGGCCGGGACCGCGCCCTCGGACTCCAGGGTGTCGACGATGGGCGCCTCGCCCCGCAGCTCGAACGCCATGCTGGAGTTGCCGAGCAGCGCGAACGAGAGCCAGCAGCCCAGGCTTCCGAAGCCGCACATGCCGACGATGATCTGCCGGACGGTGCGGCCCTTGGAGATCTTGGCGCAGAACATGCCGACGAAGGGTCCGTAGGAGATCCACCAGCCCCAGTAGAAGACCGTCCAGATCTCCTCGAAGCCGGACCCGCCGACGGGATCGGTGTAGGTGCTCATCCGGACGATGTTCTGGGCGAGCATGCCGACGCTGTTGGTGAAGGTGTCGATGACGAAGACCGCAGGGCCCAGCACCAGGACCAGGGCGCCCAGGGCGGCGGCCAGGTAGAGGTTGAGGTTGGCGAGGCGCTTGAGGCCGCGGTGCAGGCCCAGGGCGACGCTGCCCCCGAACAGCAGGGTCCACAGGCCGATGACGATGGTGTTGAGGGTGGCGCCCGGCTCGAACCCCAGCATGCGGGAGGCGCCCTCCGCGACGGTGGGCACGGCCAGGGCCAGCGAGGTCCCCGCCGCCCCGATCATCCCGAGGATGAAGAAGACGTCGATCAGGCGCCCCGGCCAGCGGTCGACGCGGTCGCCGAGCACCCCGCGGCAGGCCTCGCTGAGGCGCAGGCGGCGGATCCTGCGCACGTGGTAGGCGTAGGCGAGGGCGAGGGTCGGGACGCAGAAGACCGCCCAGGCGGTGGGGCCCCAGTGGAAGAGGGGATAGGTGGCCGACCACTCGGCGGCCTCGGCGCTGTGCGGTTCGAGTTGGAACGGGGGATCCACGTGGTAGTGCGCCCACTCGATGATCCCCCAGTACATGAGGCCGCCGCCGATCGCGGCGGTGAAGATCATCGCGAGCCAGGTGGGGGTGGAGAACTCGGGGCGGTCGTCGGGACTGCCCATCCTGATGCGGCCGTACCTGCTGAAGACCAGCCAGACCAGCAGTACCGCGAGCCCGACGACGAACCACATGTACACCCAGCCCAGATCGGACTGGAGCCAGGACAGGACGTTGCCGAGCAGGCGTTCACCCGTCTGCGGCGCGATCACGAACGGCGCGCTGAAGCCGATCACCATGATCAGCGCGGGCCAGAAGACTTTGTTGTCGATGTTCCAGCGGATGGCTCGGGTCACCTCCGGGGTCGAGGGCGTGGACTATCCAGTTACTACTGTGTTGCGCTTGACTAATCAACCAGTCAGAATCGCTTCACCGCTGTTCGCCCTCGCTGTCATCCGCCGTCGTTCTGGAGAAAAACGTGTGGTGGCAAGGGTTTGGTGAGCTTTGGTGCGCTCGGTACGACGTCTCTGTAACGAAGTGACAACCACGCCTGCGTTGCGAAAATCGCCATAGTGCTGTTACGTTCTCACGGTGAGCGACAACACGGCCGACGACGTGCGCGGCAGGGCCCGTGAGGCGATCCGCCGATCCGGCCTCTCCCAGCGGCAGTTCGCGACCGGACTCGGCATCGACCCCAGCAAACTCTCCAAGTCCCTGAACGGCACCCGGCGGTTCACCGCCCTGGAGCTGGCCGCCATCGCCGACGAGACCGGGGTGACGGTCAACTGGCTGCTCAACGGCAAGGACGACGCCGAGACGGTCTCGGCGGTGCCGCGCGACTCGTCGGCGGTGAGGCCGTCGTCCGCGAGCCTGGCGGACCACCCCACGGCCGCCCGGGAGCACAACCGCAGACTCCAGATCATCGAGGCCGCGTGGACCCTCATCGCCGAACGCGGCTACCACGCGGTCCGCGTCGCCCAGATCGCCCAGGCCTGCGGGACGTCCAGCGCCACCGTCCACTACTACTTCCCGACCCTGCACGACCTCCTCGTGGAGGCGCTGCGCCACTCGGTGAAGCAGGCGTTCGACCGCCAGGTCGCGGGGCTGCACACCATCGAGGACCCCTACGAGCGCCTTCTCCAGCTCATCGAACTCCAGCTCCCGGCCTCGGACCGCCTGCGGCTGGAGTGGTCGGTCTGGCTCCAGGTCTGGACGGCCGCGGCGCTGGACCCCGGGATGCGGGAGCTGCACGCCGACTCCTACCTGCGCTGGCACGAGACCATCGCCCGCACCCTGCGGGAGGGCAAGGAGAGCGGAGTCTTCGCCGACTTCGACGTCGAGGAGATGACCAGGCGCCTCACCGCCCTCATCGACGGCATGGGCATCCAGGTCATGACCGGGATGCCCGGACGGTCCGTCGCCCACATGCGCAACACCCTGCGCTCGGTCATCGACAGCGACGTCCTGGGGAACCGCGACGTCCCGGGAAACAGCGACGCCCCGGGGAACTGAGACAGCCAGCACCCGCCCCGCCCTCCGACCCCGCCCTCCGCCCCCGCCCTTCCGGAGCCCTCGCCTCGGTTCCGCACGCCCCGAACGCGCACACCGACACCCGGCACCCGACGGCCGCACGGCCAGAGCCCGACACACACCGCACACACACGGATACGGAGCGCCGCCTTGAGCGACACCATGAACCCCAAACCCATCCTGACCTGCGCCCTCACCGGCGCTGGGGACACCGTCGGCCGCAGCGAGCACGTCCCGGTGACGCCCCGACAGATCGCCGCCGCCGCGGTCGAGGCCGCCGATGCCGGCGCCAGCGTGGTGCACATCCACGTCCGCGACCCCGAGACGGGCGCACCCTCCCGCGACAACGCCCTCTACCGGGAGGTCGTCGACCGCATCCGCCAGACCGGCGTCGACATCGTCATCAACCTCACGGCGGGCATGGGCGGCGACCTGGTCATCGGCCAGGAGGACCCGCTCAGGTTCGAGGAGGGCACCGACCTCGTCAACGGCCTGGACCGCCTGCCGCACGTGGAGGAACTGCTGCCCGACATCTGCACCCTGGACTGCGGCAGCCTGAACTTCGGCGACGGAAGCCAGGTGTACATCTCCACCCCGGACATGCTGCGCGCGGGCGCCAGGCGCATCCAGGAGCTCGGGGTCCGCCCGGAGCTGGAGATCTTCGACACCGGCCAGCTGTGGTTCGCCAAGACGATGCACGCAGAGGGCCTCATCGACGACCCGTCGATGTTCCAGCTGTGCACGGGCATCCCCTACGGGGCGCCGTCGGACCCCGGCGTCCTCCAGTCGATGGTGAACCTGCTCCCGGCGGGCGCGCAGTGGGCGAGCTTCTCCATCGGCCGCAAGCAGATGCCGTGGGTGGCGCAGTCGGTGCTGCTCGGCGGGCACGCCCGGGTGGGGCTGGAGGACAACCTCTACCTCAGCCGCGGGGTGAAGGCCACCAACGGCCAGCTCACCGAGAAGGCCGTCGCCATCATCGAGCAGCTCGGCGCCCGGGTGGCCACACCGGACGAGGCCCGCGCCATGCTCCGGCTCCGCAGCGCGGCCTAGGCACCGCCCCACACCCCACACGAACCACCGACCACATGAGGAGCACGATGACGGAGAACGCGAGAACCACCCCCGAGGCCGTGCGCACGGTCGCCTGCGTCGGAGCGGGCGTCATCGGAGGCGGCTGGGTGGCCCACTTCCTGGGCCGCGGCTACCGGGTGGTCGCCTGGGACCCCGCCCCGGACGCCGAGAGCAGGCTGCGCGGGCTGGTCTCCTCGGCCTGGCCCGCGCTGGAGGAGCTGGGCCTGGCCGAGGGGGCCGCCATGGCGAACCTGCGGGTCGTGGACACGCTGGCCGAGGCCGTGGCCGACGCGGACTTCGTCCAGGAGAGCGCCCCGGAGCGCCTCGACCTGAAGATCGACCTGCTGGCCGAGATCGACGCCGCCACCCCGGAGGGCGTGGTCGTCGCCTCGTCCACCTCCGGCTACAGCATGAGCGAGATGCAGGTGGGGGCCCGCACGCCGGAACGGCTCGTCGTCGGCCACCCGTTCAACCCGCCCTACCTGGTGCCCCTGGTCGAGGTCGTCGGCGGCGAGCGCAGCGAGCGGTGGGCCGTCGACTGGGCCTCGGACTTCTACCGCGCCGCGGGCAAGTCGGTGATCACCATGGAGCAGGAGCTGCCGGGGTTCATCGGCAACCGGATCCAGGAGGCCGCCTGGCGCGAGGCCCTGCACATGGTCGCCGAGGGGGAGGCGACCGTCGAGCAGATCGACCTGGCGATGACCAGCGGCCCCGGGCTGCGCTGGGCCTTCTTCGGACCCTGCCTGACCTTCCACCTGGCCGGGGGAGAGGGCGGCATGGCCCACATGCTCGACCACTTCGGCCCCTCCCTGAAGTCCCCGTGGACGCGCCTGGAGGCGCCCGAACTCACCGCCGAGCTGCGCGACCGCATGGTCGCGGGCACGGACGAGGTCGTGGCCGGGCGCTCCACCGCCGAACTGATCGCCCAGCGCGACCGCCGCCTGATCGCGGTGGCCCGCGCGCTGGAGGAGGTCGAACGCGCGGAGGCCGCCGAGCGTGCGGGGGAGAACGCGTGAGCACGACACTCACCCAGCGGCTGCGGCCCGAGTGGATCGACTACAACGGCCACCTCAGCGAGGCCTACTACGTCCTGGTCTTCGGGTTCGCGACGGACGCGCTGATGGACCGGGTCGGCCTGGACGCCGCCTACCGCGAGCGGTCCGGCTGCTCGCTGTACACGGTGGAGGCGCACGTGCGCTACCTGCGCGAGGTCGGCGCGGACGCTGAGGTCGAGGTCCGCACCCGGGTGGTCGGTCCGGGCCCGGACCGACCCGGCGCCAAGAAGGCGCGGATCTGCCACGAGATGCGGGTCGGCGAGGACCTGGTGGCGACCGAGGAGCTGATGGCGCTCCACGTCGACCAGGCGCAGGGCCGGGCGGTGCCCTTCCCCGAGGAGGCCGCCGCGAACCTGGCGGCCCTCGCCGAACCCGCGCCCGACTACGCGGGCCGCGCCGTCGGCTAGTCCGCCGCCGACCCGCGGGCGTCCCCGGCGAGGTCCGGCGGATGCGGCGCCGGGGCCGCGGAGGCCCGGGGAGCCTCCGCCGCGTTCGCGGGCGTCCCCGCCGTTCTGCCGGCCGCAGAACACCGCCCGCACCGGGCCCGGGGCCACTACAGTCCTCTGCCATGACGACGATTGCGACGCGCACGGTGGAGTACCGGGCTGACGGCCTGACCATGACCGGGCATCTGGCGATCCCGGCCGGCGTCGGCCGTCGGCCCGCGGTGCTGCTCGGACCGGAGGGTCCCGGACTCAGCGACGTCGAGCGCGGCCGGGCCGACGCGCTCGCCGAGCTGGGCTACGTGGCGCTCGCCTTCGACCTCCACGGCGGACGCTACCTGGCCGACCCGCAGGAGATGCTGGCCCGTTGCCTGCCCCTCCTCGCCGACCCCGACCGGATGCGGGACATCGGTCACGCGGCCCTCGGTGTGCTGCGCGCCGAACCGCGGACCGACCCCGATCGGATCGCCGCCGTCGGTTACGGCACCGGGGGCGCCGTCGGGCTCGAACTCGGACGCGGCGGCATCGCGCTGCGCGCGATCGGCACGGTCAACGCACTGACCACGGGCCGACCGGGCGAGTCCGAACGCATCCGCTGCCCGGTGTGGGCCGGGGTCGGGTCGGAGGACCCGATCATGCCGCCCGAGCAGCGCGAGGCGTTCACAGCCGAGATGCAGGCCGCCGGCGTCGACTGGCGGCTCACCGTCTACGGCGGGGCCCTGCACGCCTTCCACCACCCGCCCACGCCCGCCGACCAGACCGTGCTCCCCGGCGTCGGGCACCACCCGCGGCACGCGCGGCGCGCCTGGCGGGACGTCCTCGACCTGCTCGCCGAGTGCCTACCCGTGGCGGCGTGACCGGGCCGGTCCGCCCCAGGACGGCGCTGACCGGCCCCTTCGTGAGGGGCGCGTCCCCGCGGGCGCTGCCGCGAGGAGGGACCGGCGCGAGCGATGCCGCTGAGCCCCGGCCCGGAGGGGAGCCCGCGGCGGACCGGGGTGCGGAACCGGTACGACCGCTCCCGTGTCCCAGGTGAGGCGCTCGGGCTTCCCCGCGAGCGCCCCGAAGGCCGCCGCGCCCACACCGAGCCGACCCGGACCACGCCCACATGCTGTCGTGGTCCGAGCACAACCCCAAGGGGTTGGCGCTCGTCATCTTCGGCGCCGTGATCCTGGCCGTGGTGGTCTTGATCCTGCTCATGAACACGCTGGACGCTCCGGGCGGCCTCCAGTGTCCGCAGGGATCAGCCCGCGAGCATGCGGGGGACGAGGTAGACGAGTTCGAAGGCCTCGTAGGCCGCGCCGACGACGAACAGCGCCAGCGCGGGCAGGCTCAGCCAGCCGATCTGTTGGAGGCCGTGGAGGTAGCCGCGACGGCGGTCGGGGGCGCCGACCGCCGCGGGGCGCAGCCAGGCCCTTCCGAGGAGGTAGGCGCCGAGCATGACCAGGGCGTAGGCCTGGAACTCGATGACGAGCGTCAGCGAGTGCGGGATCATCATCGTGGCCGTGGTCGCGTCGACCGGGGCGAGGATCACGCCGGTCTCGTACGCCTTGTAGGCGAAGAGGGGGATACCGGCGAAGGGCACGATCATCGAGGGCAGCAGGATCCTCAGGACGACGACGGTCAGCACGTTGACCCCGAAGATGGTCAGGCCGAACAGCCAGGGGTTCGCGAACAGCTCACCCACCAGGTCCGCCGTCCCGTCCTGCTGCTGGGAGCCGACCTGGGCGGCGTTCAGCTCGGGGAAGGCCAGGGCCGCGCCCACGCCGACGAGGAACACGCCGTAGGCGATCGCGTTCATCACGAGGTAGGCGCGAAGGTTCGCGCGGATGATCCGGAAGGGCCTGCGAAGGCTTCGCACGTGTCTGTCTCCGTGTTCGACGGGGTTGGTTCGTGGGGTCCGAAGAGCCGCTGGGGCTCGCGGTACTCGGTGCCGCGCCGCGGGAACGCGTGTCCCGCGGCGTCGGCGGTCAGCCGCTGCCGTCCAGCAGCGCGTTCCAGCGCAGCCGCGTCGCCCGCTCCACGCTGGAGGCCGAGGCGCACAGCCCGAGCGCGACGTTGAGCCACAGCGGCAGGTCGACGGGCGAGGCGAAGGCGCCGAAGCGTTCGGCTACCGGGGGCACCTGTGAGACCCCCTCGACGATCTGCGGGACGACGAGGACGACCGGCACGATCAGCAGGACCAGCGACACCGCACCGACCAGGCGGCCCAACGCCGGGTGCTCGCGGTCGAGACGGGCGCGACGCCCCTCCGCCGAGCGTTCGTCCGGAACGAGCTGGCGCGCGTCGCCCCCGGCGGTCACGTAGTGGCAGCGCCTGAGCCCGAAGGCCGTCGACTCCACCTCGATCACCCCTCCCCGCACCGGGAGGACCGCGGGGAGGGCGGACTCCAGGTGGTGCCTGCCGTCCAGGTAGAGGTGGGCCCTGCCCTTGCCGTCCTCGGTCATGACCCGCTGCCAGTAGGGGACGTCGACGGTGTGGACCACGCGGCGCCCGTCTCCGTCGGTCAGGGGCAGGTGGAACAGTGCGCGGGAGAGCGGCTGCCACCAGCGGAAGCGCTTCAGGGGACGGCCGCTTCCGCCCCTGATCCGTGTCGCCGCCCTGTGCTGCCTGCGCTGCCTGCGATCCCTGATCACTTCGGGCTCCCTGTCCGTTCGCGAAGATCGGTGGCCGACCCGGCGCGAGAACGCAACCGCCGCATGCCCGTCGCCGCTGGGGGCGTACCTGGCCTGCGCGGTCGCGAACCGGTCACGATCGGCACCCGCCCCATTGCAGAGCCTGCCCTCGGGGCAGGGTCAAGCCTGGACCGCGCCGCGTCGGACACGGCGGGCGAACGGGGGACGCCGCTTGACCCTGCCCCCGGGGCAGGGTGTGGACTGTGGACACGCGTGGGGTGTGGCGCTGCCCGCGGTCGCGGCGGAGGAGGAGGCATCGCGTGGCCTGGAGTACTCAGCAGCTCGCCGAGCTCGCCAACACGACGGTGAAGGCCGTCCGGTACTACCACAAGATCGGCCTGCTGGATATGCCGGAGCGAACGGCGAACGGATACAAGCAGTACCAGGTCCCACACCTGGTCCGCCTGCTCCAGATCAGGCGGTTGAGCGATCTGGGGGTTCCGCTGTCGGAGGTGGAGTCGATGGGACGGGCGGACGAGGACCCGGACGAGGCGATCCGCGTGCTGGACGGGGAGCTGGAGGCGACGGTCGAGCGGCTCAACCGCGTGCGGGCGGAGCTGGCCGCCATCCTGCGCCACCGCGCACCGGCCTACGTTCCCCCCGCGTTCGCCCCGGTCTCCCGTGAGCTCTCCGAGAGGCAGCGATCGTTGCTGATGGTCTACTCGACCGTTCTCAGCGAGGAGTCCGTCGAGGAGTTCCGCGCACTGATCAGCGAACCCGACGAGACGGACGAGGAGTTCGAGGCCCTTCCCGCGGACGCGGACGACGCCGCGATCGACCGCCTCGCCGCGCGCATGCTGCCGGTCGTCCGCAGGGGACGCGAGGAGAACCCCTGGTCGGCCGACCCCGCGGTCGACGCGCCGGGCGGTGCGGAGCACGCCGAACGGACCATGGCCGAGGCCATGGTGCAGTTGTACAACCCAGCGCAGCTCCGTGTGCTGAAGCGTGTGAACGCTCTCCTTCAGGAGGAGGCCTCAGAGGCGGGCGAGGACGCGCCCTGACGCGCCCTGACGCGGCATCGGCCGGGAGTCCGAAGGGGTCAGCGCTCGTCCCCGTGCCCCTGGCGGACCCGGGCCGGAGCGGACCCGCTCGAAGCGGGGCGCCGCGCCCTCACCAGCTGGGCGAGCAGGGCCAGCACGGGCAGTTCCACCAGCGGCCCCACCACCAGCGCGACCGCGATCAGGGGCCGGTCGGGGAAGGCCGCGACCGCGATCGCCAGCGCGATGGGCGAGTTGCGGGCCGTGGTGGTCATGGTCAGCGTGACCCTGTGGTCCGCGGGCAGGTCCAGCAGGCGGGACAGGCCGGTGGCGACCAGGGGCAGCGCCACGAAGAAGACCGCCAGCGGCGGCAGCAGGGCGAGCAGGTCGCCGGCGTGGTCCAGGACGGTGCGGGCCTGCCAGGCGAACATCGCCAGCACGGCCGCGTACAGCAGCGGCAGGACCAGGCGCGAGGCCGGTCCGGTGACGTACCGCTCGCGCCAGGCGGCCCCCTTGAACCGGTGCGAGGCCCAGCGCAGCGCCATCGCCAGTGCCAGGGGCACCACGAGGACGAGCAGGACCGACTCGGCCAGGGTGGCGGCGTCGACCATGGCGGCCCGCCCGCCCAGCAGCAGCACGTACACCGGCAGCAGGACGAGCTGGAGGATCAGGTTGACCGGCAGCAGGGCGGCGGCGATGCCGGTGTGCCCGCGCGCCACGGCGGTGAAGACCAGGTACCAGTCCGTGCACGGGGTCACCAGCAGCAACAGCAGACCGATGCGCAGGTCAGGCTCCCCTCCCAACAGCCCGGCGCCCAGAGCCCAGGCCAGAGCCGGGGTGAACACGAAGTTGAGCACCAGGCTGGTGACGACCAGGGCCTTGGCGCGCCTGACCTCGCCCACGTGCGCGGCGTCCATCTGCACGAACACGGCGGTGAGCATCACCAGCAGGGCGGGCAGTACCACGTGCTCGGCCGCCGGGCCGACGGGCAGCAGCAGACCCGCGGCCAGCCCCGCCACGGCGGCCAGGGCCACGAACAGGCTCTGGAGGCGTTCGGCGAGCGACATCGGTTCAGTTCTCCTTGACGGGCCCGGGGCCCAGGGCGCCGAGCAGGCGGGCGGCCTGCCCGGCCGGGGAGCCGGGGACGGGGCGCTGGTCGGGGTGGATCTCCACGTGCAGGTGCACCCGCTGCGGGGTGAAGTCGATGCGCAGGTCCAGGAAGGCGCAGCACTGCTGTTCGGCCGCGGCCAGCTCGGCGACCTGCCCGGCCCGCTCCAGGGGCAGGCTCCAGGAACTGCCGTGGGCGCGCTGAGTGCGGGCGGCCCCGGTCAGTAGCTCGCGCCAGGCGTCCAGGCGGCGTTCGTGGTCGCCCGTCTCCAGCAGGCAGGTGGCGCCGCCGGTCTGGGTCAGAGGCAGGGCGCGCGGGTGCGCCGCCTGGCTCGGCGGTGCCAGGTCGGCCAGGAAGGCGCACCCCGGATCGCAGGGGGCGTCGCGGTCGGGGAGCTGGTGCAGGCGGGTGTGGGCGGTGCGCAGCAGCGCCTGGAAGTCCGCCAGTTCGGCGGCTTGGGCGCGGGCCTGCTCCAGGCGTTGCTCCAGGCGCGGGCCCAGAGCGGCCTTGACGCGCGAGCAGGGGTGGGCCGCCCACAGCGCGGTGAGTTCGCCGATCTCCTCCAAGGCCAAGCCCAGGTGTTTGGCGGTGGTGATGAACGTGAGCCGGTCCAGGGCGCGCTCGTCGTAGAGGCGGTACCCGGCCGAGGACCGCTGCGCCGGGAGCAACCCGCGCTCCTCGTAGTAGCGCAGGGTGGTGGCCGCCACGCCGGAGCGTTCGGCCAGTTCGGAGACCCGCATCAACACCATGGGCACACGGTAGACCTTCGAGCCGACTCGAAGGTCAAGCCCGGGGCGTGCACGCGCCGTGGACGGCTCTGCTGCACAGCGCTCATGATTCTCCGCCGGTGGCCTCGGAGCGAGTGCTTCGGGAGCCCTCCTTCGGGACCGGGTCCTTCCCCTCGGACCCCCTCGGCCCGCGCGAGCGGCTCCACTTCCAGGCACCCGCCACGAGCAGGGCGGTCCCGGCCGCGCCGAGGACGAACACGTCGATCCCCGTCCCGCCGACGGCGAAGAGCCACTCCTGGATCCGGTAGCTCTGGTCGTCGAACGCCCCGATACCGCCGAAGAGGGTCGCCGTTCCGTCGTAGAGCAGGAACACGACGCCGATGGCGATGAACAACAGGCCGGACAGCGTGCTCGTGGTGTGGACGCGCACGGGGCCGAGGGAGACGGTGCGTCCGCGCAGCCAGCGCTTCTCCCCCAGGTCGTAGCGGTCCCACAGCAGCGCCAGCACGAACAGCGGACCCGCCATCCCCAGCGCGTAGACCGCCAGGAGCAGGGCCCCGCGCATGGGGCCGCCGGTGGCCGCGACGGTCA
>NZ_JAAXPG010000038.1 GCF_012396365.1 Nocardiopsis alborubida
TCGGCGGTTCGTGGTGTTTCTGATCGGGGTAAAGCCCGTTTCCCGTTTCGCTTCCGTGTTTCCTTGGAAGCGCCTCCCGAAGCCTAGCTGATTCGGAGCAGTGCTCGAACCGACCCGATTGGGAGGAAGAAGGGGTATCCGGCACGCCCGCGGATGTTCGCGTTCGCTTCGCTCGGAAGGGGTGTCGCAGCCCCTCGCGGCCCTGGGCCGTTCGGAGGCGACTCGGAGTACATTACCCGCGACCCCGGACTCTGGCAACTCGAAGTCGGCGTGTCCTGGGTCACGCTAGTTCAGCAGTGTGCCGGAACCGGTTCCCGGGGCGGCGTACAGCCACTCCACCTCCAGCTCGACGACCGCGACGGTGGCCGGCGGGTAGGCCGCCGGGCTCCCCAGGAAGGCACCGGCCAGCTGGGCCACCGTCGGGTTGTGCGCGACGACCAGGACCGTCCTCGCGTCGGGATCCACCTGGTTCACCAGCTCCAGGAGCGTGTCCACCCCCGCCGAGTACGCCGCCTCGGAGTAGTCCACCTCCGGGCGGGTCTCCGGTTCCATGGCCCCGAGCACACCGTCCAGCGTCTGCCGTGTGCGCCTGGCCGCGGAGCAGATGACGTGGTCGGGCACGTACCCCCGCTCGGCGAGCAGGCGGCCGACCGCCTCGGCCTGGCTCCGGCCCCGGTCGGTGAGACCGCGCTCGAAGTCCTCGAACCCGTTCTCGGCCTGGGCGTGCCGCATCAGCAGCAGCCTCCGCGCGTCGCTCACGGGGACACCGCCGTCGCGACGATGGAGAGGGCCACGATGAACGCCACCATGACACCCACGATGACGAACAGTCCCTTCATCCCGGACACCGGGAACCACCCCTTCGCTCGCTCGGCTGTGTTCCCAGGTTAGGCCCCGCACGAACACGGGCGCGGCCGCCCGGGGGATACCCGGACGGCCGCGGAGAACGGTGCCTCCCTACTTCCCGTCTCCGGCGCGGGCCTCCTCCCTGTGGTCGTCCGCACCGTCGTCGGCAGTGTCCTCACGGGCACCGCCGTTCCCGGCCGGGGAGACCTCCCCCTGCGGGGAGGCGCCTCCGCCGGTCTCGGGTGCGCCCTTGGGCGCGGACCGGCCGCCGGTCTCGGCGAGGTCGGTCTCGGTGCCTCCCCCGCGGCGCTTGGACCACAGGACCGCGCCGACGAGCACGGCGACGGCCGCCACCGCGATCCCCGCCCGCAGGACGACGTTGTCGGCGTAGATCACCACGCTGGGCGCGACGATCAGGGCGACGAGGTTCATCACCTTGAGCAGGGGGTTGATCGCGGGACCGGCGGTGTCCTTGAAGGGGTCGCCGACCGTGTCGCCGATGACCGTGGCGGCGTGGGCCTCCGAGCCCTTGCCGCCGTGGTGGCCGTCCTCGACGAGCTTCTTGGCGTTGTCCCATGCGCCGCCCGAGTTGGAGAGGAAGACGGCCATGAGCACACCGGCGGCGATGGCGCCGCCCAGGAACGCGCCCAGCGGGGCGTAGCCGAGGGCGAAGCCGACCGCGATCGGCGCGAGGACGGCCAGCAGGCCCGGGGTGACCAGCTCCCGCAGGGAGTCCTTGGTGCAGATGTCGACCACCCGCGCGTACTCGGGCTTCTCCGTGCCGTCCATGATCCCCGGTCGGGTGCGGAACTGCTCGCGCACCTCCATGACCACCCGGCCCGCGGCCCGACCGACCGCCATGATGGCGAGCCCGGAGAAGAAGAACACCACGCTGGCGCCGATGATGACGCCGACGAGCACGTCGGGCTGGTCCAGCGAGAGCGAGAACGCCTCGTCGGCGTCACCGAGCTGGGCCTGCACTGAGGTGCGGAAGGCACCGAAGAGCGCGGTCGCGGCCAGGACCGCGGTCGCGATCGCGATGCCCTTGGTGATGGCCTTGGTGGTGTTGCCGACGGCGTCGAGCCCGGTGAGGATCTCCGCGCCCCGGCCCTCCACGTCGCCGGACATCTCCGCGATGCCCTGGGCGTTGTCGGCGACGGGGCCGAAGGTGTCCATCGCCACGATGATGCCGACGGTGGTGAGCAGGCCGGTTCCGGCGAGGGCGACGGCGAACAGGCTGAGGGTGATGGAGCCGCCTCCGAGCAGGAACGCGGCGTAGACCGCTCCGGCGATGAGGAGGGCGGAGTAGACGGCCGACTCCAGGCCGACGGAGATGCCGGAGAGGATGACGGTCGCCGCGCCGGTCTCGGAGCTGTCGCCGATCTCGCGGACGGGGCGCCGGTCGGTCTCGGTGAAGTAGCCGGTGAGCAGCTGGATGGCCGCGGCGAGCACGAGGCCGATGAGGACCGCCACGACCGCGATGACCCTCGGGTCCGGGCTGGTCCCGGCCTCCTCGATCTCGGCCAGGACCTGCGGGCTGACGCCGGAGAGCTGGTCGAAGCTGGAGGGCAGGTACCAGAAGGCGGTGCCGATGACGAGCACGGCGGAGATCGCCGCGGAGATGAAGAACCCGCGGTTGATGGCCGACATCGCCGTCTTGTCCCTGGCGCGGGGGGCGACCAGGAAGATGCCGACGATGGCGGTGAGCACGCCGATCATGGGAACCAGGAGCGGGAACACCAGCCCCTCGGTGCCGAAGGCGACGCGGCCGAGGATCAGCGAGGCGACGAGCACGACCGCGTAGGACTCGAACAGGTCCGCGGCCATGCCCGCGCAGTCACCCACGTTGTCGCCGACGTTGTCGGCGATGGTGGCGGCGTTGCGGGGGTCGTCCTCGGGGATGCCCTGCTCGACCTTGCCGACGAGGTCGGCGCCGACGTCGGCGGCCTTGGTGAAGATGCCGCCGCCCACACGCATGAACATGGCGAGGAGGGCCGCGCCGAAGCCGAAGCCCTCCAGGACGATGGGGGCGTCGCCCCGGTAGAGGAGGACGACGACGGCCGCGCCGAACAGACCGAGGCCGACGGTGATCATGCCCGCCACGCCGCCGGTGCGGAAGGCGATGCGCATGGCGGTGCGGTTGGACGCCTCGTCACCGCCCCGGGCTGCGGCGGCGACCCGGACGTTGCCGCGTACGGCGAGCCACATGCCGATGAAGCCGGTCGCCGCCGACAGCAGGGCGCCGAGGGCGAAGAAGGCCGACCGGCCGATGGCGATGGCCCACGAGTCGGCGGGGAGCAGGAGCAGCAGGAGCGGGATGAGGACGACGAAGACCGCGAGGGTGCGGAACTGTCGTTTGAGGTAGGCCGCCGCTCCTTCCTGCACCGCGAGCGCGATGCCCCGCATTCGCTCTGTGCCCTGCCCTGCGGCGAGGACCTCACGTACCAGCACGCCCGCGACGGCGAGTGCCAGAAGGGCCACCACCATGACGATGATGACGAGGGTGAAGTCGGTGCCTGCCAGTGATAGGGCCATGCCGCCTTCAGCGGCGAGGTTGAGCCCAGACAATCCGTCCTCCTTGAGACGGGCACGACCTTTTCGGCCCCGTCCACCGGAGAACGCGCGGAACGGCTCGCCCTGTGGGCGCCGGTCCTCGCGGACGTGGACGTACCGCCGTCCGGAAGGAGCCTGAGCTGGCCCGACGGCACGCTTGGCGGGGTCGAAGCGGTGCCACCTTTGGTTGTGGTGCGTACCGCCCGTGCCGCATGTTCACGGGCGGTGATCCGGGGAGTCTACGCACGGCGGCAAAGAAAGGTGAGAGCCGAACCCGCCATTCCTCAAGAAAATCCGAAGATGTGATCTTCCGGTGATCTCAGGAAAAGGATAAATGCCTTTTTTGGTGGCATGCAGCTTATATAACATCCCATAATGCTGTAATACGATGTTAACGCTAAAGCGCACATAAGCTCATAAAAAGGGAATGAGCCCCGTAGGTCACACAGACCTCACTGGTCGCAGGAGGTGCTGGTGCCACGGGGCTCCCCGCGGGGTCCGTCACCGGTCACCGACCGGACTTCGCGCGGGCGTGCCCCAACGGCCGGAGAACGCGTACCCCGGCTGGCTATCCGCCGAGCAGGCGCATTCCCGACGGGTCGATCCCGTCACCCGGGCGGGCGCGTCCGGCGTCGAGGTCGTCGGCCAGGGCACGGGCGAACGCCGCCACACCCGCCACGTCCACCCCGTGTGGGGCGTCCGGTCCGAACGGCTCCACACGGTCCGCGCCCCGCCTCAGCAGGCGTGCCGCGCCGACCATGTTGCCGCGCTGGGCGTGGGTGACCCCCACGGCCGTCTGGGCGAGGCCGCGCCACAGCTCCCGCTCCGGGTCGGGCGCGGACTTCCACACGGCTTCGAGGACCTCGTGGGCGGTGAAGGCGTATCCCCCGTCGAGCAGCCGCTGGGCCTCCTCCAGACCTTCCTCCGCGGAGAACTCGGCGTCGTCGGGGACCCGCTCGACCTCGCCCTCGCTCCCGTGCGGCATCGGGCGCCCGTACCGGTCCCGGGGGCGCTGGTTCTGCGCCTGCCCGGTCTCGTTGCGGTCCCGCGCGCCTCCGCGGCCCCCGGACTCCCGGTGCCCGTCCGCGGTCTCCGTCGCCATCAGTGCCTCACCGCCGTTTCCCCTCGCCTGCGAGGACTCCGTCCGCCTCCCCGCCGAGATTTCCGCGAGCCACTCGACGAGCGCCTGGGAGACCTCCTCCGGTCGTTCCTCGTGCGGGAAGTGTCCCGCGCCGTGGACCTGCCTCCAACGGTAGGCCCCCGCCACCATGCTCCGTGAGGCGCGTGCCGGTCCGGGCGGGCACACCGGGTCGAGGGTCCCGTGGAGTTGGAGGACCGGGACGCGGACGGGAGCGCGGCGCATCCGCGCGTTGTAGCGGAGACCGTCCGCGCGCCACCGCGACCGGAAGATCCACCGGTGGCTCTCCAGGGAGCAGTGGGAGACCTTGGGGACGGCGAAGGCGCGGCGGTAGTGCTCCTCGGCCTCGGTGTCCGGCCAGCCGGGGCCCGACCACTCCCGGAGCAGGTCGCCCACGCGCACGCACCCGTCGCTCAGGAGCCGGTGCTCGGGGAGGATCGGCAACTGCGCCCGGAGCATGTGGCGGACGCCGGGGCCCCCGGAGGCCAGGACGCGGGCGGCGCGCAGCGGGTGCGGCGACGACACCGCGGCCAGGGCGCGCACGGTGCCGGGGTGGTAGGCGGTCATCGTCCAGGCGACGAGGCCGCCCAGGCCGTGTCCGACCACGACCGCGTCCCGTGAGCCGAGGGCGCGGACCAGTCCGGCGGCGTCCTGGGCGAGGGTGACGAGGTCGTAGCCGCGCGGGGTCTTGTCACTGGCGCCGTAGCCGCGCAGGTCCGCGGCGACCGCGCGGTAGCCGGCGTCGGCGAGCGCGGTCAGCTGGGCGCGCCAGGCCCACCAGAACTGGGGGAAGCCGTGGAGGAGGAGCACCAGCGGTCCGTCACCGGCCTCGGCGACGTGGAACCGGGCTCCCGCCGCGCTGACGGTCCTGTGGGTCCAGGGGCCGTCGACGTAGGCGGCCGAGTCGTCCAACAACGCGCGGGCCTACCGGGCCGCGGGAGCGGACGCCTCGGCGGAGTCGGCGGTCTCGACCGTGTTCGAGGGCGGGCGGATGTCGCCGCGCAGGATGCCGGCGAAGCGCGAGGTGGTCAGCGCGGTGCGCTGGAGGCCCTCCCGCTTGCGGAGGGTGGCGATCGCGTACAGGCCGAAGGCCGCGGCGAGCAGCAGGTAGGCGAGGGTGACGATGCCGAAGCTGGCCCAGCCGGGGAGTCCGGCGACCTCGTACAGGAGGAAGGCCGCGGTCACCGAGAGGAGGATGACGAAGATGTGGGCGAGGACCCCGACCACGGCGAAACCGGCCACGCCCTTGCCGATCTTGGCAGCGTCGGCCTTGGCCTCCAGCTTGGCCAGCTTGATCTCCAGGCTGACCAGACGGGAGATGTTGCCCGTGGCGTCTGAGACCAGTTCGCTGATCGAACGGTCGGTGTCCCTGGTGGCGCCAGGTGCACCGGTACCCGGCTTCTCCGCCATCGTGGAGGTTCCCTTCTCTCGGTCAGAACGCACGGATGATCCTCCGCATCCTCGCACATACCCCGTCTCGGACGTCTCTCACGGCACGCACAACGGCGCCGCCGCGTTTCGTCACACGGGTGAGCGACGGGCGCGGCGGCCACGGGTCTCCGGGGCGGAGGAGCCCCCGGGGAACGGCGAACGGCGCCCCGGACCGAGGCGCCGTTCACCGGTGGGCGGGGGCCCGCACACGCGGCGCGGACCCCTCGGCTCAGTCCTCCTGCTTGGCGGAGGGCAGCTGCTTGGCGATGACCTCCATGATCGAGGAGTCGGTGAGCGTGGAGGTGTCGCCGACGGCCCGGTTCTCTGCGATGTCGCGCAGCAGGCGCCGCATGATCTTGCCCGAGCGGGTCTTGGGCAGCTCGGGCACCGCCAGGAGGCGGGCGGGCTTGGCGATCGGGCCGAGCGAGGTGCCGACGTGGTTGCGCAGGTCCTGGACCAGGTCCTCGGGGACCTCCTCCTCACCGCCGCGCAGGATCACGAAGCCGACGATGGCCTGTCCGGTGACCTTGTCCGTGGCGCCGACGACCGCGGCCTCCGCCACGCGCGGGTGGGAGACCAGCGCGGACTCGACCTCGGTGGTGGAGATGTTGTGCCCGGAGACGAGCATGACGTCGTCCACGCGGCCCAGCAGCCACAGGTCGCCGTCCGCGTCCTTCTTGGCGCCGTCACCGGGGAAGTACAGGCCCTCGAAGCGCGACCAGTAGGTGTCCTTGTAGCGCTCGGGGTCGCCCCAGATCCCGCGGAGCATGGACGGCCACGGCTCGCGGATGACGATGAAGCCGCCCTCGCCGTCGGGGACGGACTCGCCCTGCTCGTCCACGACGTCGGCGACGATGCCGGGGATGGCGCGCATGGCGGCGCCCGGCTTGCCGGAGGTCACGCCCGGCAGGGGGCTGACCATGACGGCGCCGGTCTCGGTCTGCCACCAGGTGTCCACGACCGGGGTGCGGTCACCGCCGATGTTCCTGCGGTACCAGACGTAGGCCTCGGGGTTGATGGGCTCGCCCACCGAGCCGATGACGCGCAGGCTGGACAGGTCGAACTTGGCGGGGATGTCGTCTCCCCACTTCATGAAGGTGCGGATCGCCGTGGGGGCCATGTAGGCGATGGTGACCTTGTACTTCTCGATGATCTCCCAGAAGCGGCCCCGGTGCGGGGTGTCCGGGGTGCCCTCGTACAGGACCGTGGTGGCCGCGTTGGCGAGCGGGCCGTAGACGATGTAGGAGTGGCCGGTCACCCAGCCGATGTCGGCGGCGCACCAGTAGACGTCGGTCTCGGGCTTGAGGTCGAAGACCGCCCAGTGGGTGTAGGCGACCTGGGTGAGGTAGCCGCCCGTGGTGTGCAGGATGCCCTTGGGCTTGGCCGTGGTGCCGCTGGTGTACATGATGTACAGCGGGTCCTCGGCGTCGTGCGCCTCGGGGGTGTGCTCGGTGCTCTGGGACTCCACGGCGTCGTGCCACCACACGTCGCGGTCGGTCCACTCGACGTCCTGGCCGGTGCGGCGGACGACGAGGACGTTCTCGACCGCGGGGCGGTCGGCGACCGCGGCGTCCACGGCGGGCTTGAGTGCGCTGGCCTTGCCGCGGCGGTAGCCGCCGTCGGCGGTGACCACGAGCTTGGCCTGGCTGTCGTCGAGGCGCTGGCCCAGGGCGTCCACCGAGAAGCCGCCGAACACGACCATGTGGACGGCGCCCAGCCGGGCGCAGGCGAGCATGGCCACGACGGTCTCGGGGATCATCGGCATGTAGATGGCGACGCGGTCGCCCTTGCGCACACCGAGTTCGGTCATGGCGTTGGCCGCCTGGGAGACCAGGTCCTTGAGCTCGGCGTAGGTGATGGTGCGGGTGTCGCCGGGCTCGCCCTCCCAGTGGTAGGCGACCCGGTCACCGAGGCCGTTGGCCACGTGCCGGTCCACGCAGTTGACGGAGGCGTTGATCTTGCCGCCGACGAACCACTTGGCGAAGGGCGGGTTCCACTCCAGGGCGGTGTCCCAGGGCTGTTCCCACTGGAGCCTGCGGGCCTGCTCCTCCCAGAAGCCGAGACGGTCCTCGTCGGCCCTGGCGTAGGCGTCGGCCTTGACGTTGGCGTCGGCGGCGAGCGCCTCCGGGGGAGGGAAGCTGCGCGTCTCGTGGAGAAGGTTGGACAGTGTCTCCTGGCTCGCGGGAGTGCTGTCGGCCACTGTGATTCTCCTTACGTAGGCTGGTTCACACCCAATTAATCATGTGGTGCGACGCCCCGTGAACAGCCGGGGTGGCGTCCAGCGGCGGGGAAGGCCGGACGCGCGACGAACGGGCGGCGAACGGTCGCCCTGCCGCGACGAGCGGTCGCGGTGGCCGGTCCGCGCGGCGGCGCTGGCCCGCACCGCCGACCTGGCCCGCCGGTGTGGGCCTCCCGTGTTACCGGCGCGTAGTGTTGTTTTCCGTGAGCGAACCGACTTCTTCCCCCGCGTCCGACCCGCTGGCCCGGATCGCCGAGCTGCCCGGTGTGGCCGACGCGGTCGCCGAGACACGGACCCTGGTCGACCGCCTGCTGGGACACCGCGTGCTGCGCCGCCGTAGCAGCGACGTGTCCATGGAGTCCGCGCTGCGCGGCGCGGTCGCGTCGGCGGCGCTGGAGGGCGCCGAGGTCTCGATGGAGGAGATCCGCGAGGGGCACGTGTACGACACGCGCGTCAAGGGCGCGCTGCGGGTGTCCGGAGAGCTGGGGAGCCTGGTGGACACCTGGCCGAGGGCGCCGCGCCAGGCCCTGGCCCGGCTGCACACGCTCGCCGCGGCGGACGCGGTGCCCGCGGACGCGCTGGGCCGCCCCCGCGGGGCGGGGGAACGGGTCGAGGACCCGCTGGGTCTGGGCCCGGCCCCGGCACCGGAGACGGCGATGGCCCGGTTGGAGGGCCTGTACTCGCTGCTGGGCGTGCGCACGTCGGTCCCGGCGCTGGTGATGTCGGCCCTGGTGCACGGGGAGCTGATGGCGGTCCGGCCGTTCGGCTGGGGCGACGGCCTGGTGGCGCGCGCGGCGGAGCGGCTGACGCTGGTGGAGCGGGGCCTGGACCCCAAGTCGCTGGTGCCGTCCGAGCTGGGGCACCGGACCCTGCGGGACGAGTACGGACCGGCGTTGCGCGGGTACATGGGCGGTACTCCGGAGGGTGTCGCCGGGTGGGTGGCGTACTGCTGCCGCGCGGTCCGCGCGGGGGCGCAGGATTCGCTGGCCACCTGTGAGGCCCTCAAGCGCGGCTGAGCACGGGCGCCGTTTCCCGGCGCGGACGCCTCGGGGCGTCCGGAGCGGGCGAGGCGCGTGGAGCAGCCGCGAAAGGACAACAACTTTTGCCGAGTGGCAACTGTGCGCGACCGAAAGGTTGAACACCAACCGTTTATTTACCGACCGGCAGGTTCAGGAAGAGTATCGGTTCGGTCACGCTTGCCGCTTCCGCAAGGGAACGGCGGCCGCAGGCCCCTTGCCCGCGCACAGGACGGACGGCGCCCCGTCCTGTCTCTTGGGGCGCCGCCTCCGACACGTTCCACCGGGTTAGCAGGCGTCCATTTCCCTAGTCTGACCAGGCAGGACATCAGCCTGTCCGATCTAGACGGGCCTCACGGGGCCAAGTGGCGCGTGGGTTCCCGGTTCTCGCGTCGGGGTGGTTCTCAGCCACCGACTGCTTTCTTTCTACGCCGATGTTCCGGCGCCGAAAAGACAGTTGACCCGAATTTTTACCCTTGATTCCAGAACCGATACGGAACGTTGCGTGGTAACGTCTGTTCCGTCGTTCCCGGGAGGGCAGGCCGCCCGCTTCGCGCCTCCGCCGTGCGCGCCCCATTTCGCGTTCCGGCGGTATCCCTCTTCTTCGAATGACGCCCGTGTGCCTTCCGGTGGTCGCGAGAGCGCGTCTCTCCGCCGACCCTCACCAGAGAGCGGACCCGGTCCTACCCCCCGGGACCGGAACCTCGCGCGGCGGCCTTCTCCCCCTGTGAAGGCGAGTCCCCGCGTCCGCTCCTCTCGCCTGTCGGGCGGGGGTGCGTATCCGCCCCCGTATACGCGCCCCGCCCGCCAGGTGAACCGGACCGCGAAGGAGCCGGGTCTCAGGCGAACCGGACCGCGGGGCCTCCGTGACGCCCCCACACACCGGACTCCCCGCGTTGCTCCGAGCCCCGCCGAAGTTGTCCACAGCTTCGGATCGGGGCTTTCGCCGTCGTGCCCGGTCGGCGAAGGTCGAGGAAAGCCCTCGACCCGGGAGGTCCCATGGACGTCCAGCACCGGCCCCTGCTCGCGACCGCCGACCCCCTCCTCCTCGACGACCTCCTCAGGCTGGCCACCGCCGCCTCCACCGAGGTCGCCGTCGCCCACACGCTCGACCGGACGCTGAGCCTGTGGCCGCACGCCCCGCTCGTCGTGGTCGGCGCCGACCTGCGCGCGCTCCTGCGGGCCGCCGACCCTCCGCCGGGCCGCCACGTGGTCGTGACCCGGGACGCGGGGGAGACCGCCGCTGACGGGACCCTGTCGCGTGAGGGGTCCGCTCCGGCGGCCGCCGCGGTGCCCCGGCCGCGCGTCCCCCCGGAGCGGTACCGGCCGGGTGTTCCCGGGGAGGGTTCCCCGCCAGGCGTCCCCGGGGAGGACCCGGCACCGGACGCTTCCGGGGAGGGGTTCCCGCACGGGTCCGGAGAAACACGCGTCCTCCTGCTGCCCCGGGACGAGGAGCTGCTGGTCGACCTGCTCGCGAGGGCGTCGTCCCCCGACCGGGCGCCGGCGCCCACGGTGTCGGTCATCGGCGGTCGGGGCGGCGCCGGGGCCAGTCTGCTCGCGGTGGCGCTCGCCCTGGCCGGTGAGCGCGCCGGACGCTCCACCGCCCTGCTGGACGCCGACCCGTTCGGGTGCGGCTCCGACGTCTACCTCGGGTGCGACCGCGGCCCCTCCCCCGGTCCCGAGCGGTGGACCGGTTGGGGCGACCTGCTGCGCAGGCGCGGACGGGTGCGCTGGCGCGACCTGCGCGCCGGGCTGCCGGGGACCCCCGGGGTGTCGGTGCTGACCTGGACGCGCGGTCGTGC
Source organism: Nocardiopsis alborubida (assembly GCF_012396365.1). Classification (GTDB taxonomy): domain Bacteria; phylum Actinomycetota; class Actinomycetes; order Streptosporangiales; family Streptosporangiaceae; genus Nocardiopsis; species Nocardiopsis alborubida. The sequence goes on from NZ_JAAXPG010000038.1 coordinate 11,026, forward strand.
GCCGACGGGCCCCCTGCCGGTGGGTGCCGTGCGCGCGGTCCTGTCCTCGGCGGGGGAGGGCACCGACCTGGTGGTGGCCGACCTGCCGCGCTCCTTCGACCCGGCCACCACCGTGTTCCTGAACCGCTCCGACCTGGTGCTCGTGGTCGTCCCGGCGGACGTGCCCTCGGTGGTGGCGGCGACCAGGACGGTCGCGCGGCTGCGGGAGGAGGCCCGGACCGTGCGGCTGGTGGTGCGCGGCGCCCGGGGCGAACTGAGCGCGGACGTGGTGTCCAGGGCCCTGAAGGTGGACCTGGGCGCGGACCTGCCGTCCGAGCCGGGGCTGGCCCGGTCTCTGGCCGCCGGGGAGGTGCCCGCCCGCCATCCCCGTTCGCCCCTGGCCCGGTTCGCCGACCGGGTCGTGGCGGGTCTGCCCGCGCTGGAGAAGGTCCGGTGAGCCCTCTGGTGGAGGCCGTGCGCAACCGCCTGGTGGCGTCCGGGGTGCCGGTGAGCCCGTCGAGCGTCGCGGCGGCGCTGCGCGCCGAGGGAGGTCTGCTGGGCGACACCGAGGTGCTGTCCATGACCCGCCGCCTGGCCGCCGACCTGTCCGGGGCGGGGCCGCTGGAGGAGCTCATGACGTCGGGGGTCACCGACATCCTCGTCAACGGTCCCGACGAGGTGTGGGTGGACGACGGCGGGGGACTGCGCCGGGCGGGGGTGCGCTTCGAGTCGGAGGACGCGGTGCGCCGGCTGGCCCAGCGGCTGGCGGCGCAGGCGGGGCGGCGGTTGGACGCGGCCGTGCCGTACGTGGACGCCCGGCTTCCCGGCGGCGCACGGCTGCACGCGGTGCTGCCGCCGGTGGCGCCCGCCGGGGCGTGCGTGTCGCTGCGGCTGCCGCCCCGGCGGGTGTTCACCCTGGAGCGGCTGGCCGAGCGGGGGGCGGTCACCCCCTGCGGGGCCGCGCTGCTGCGGTCCCTGGTGTCCTCGCGGGTGCCGTTCCTGGTCAGCGGGGGCACCGGCACGGGCAAGACCACTCTGCTGTCGTGTCTGCTCTCCCTGGTGGACCCGGGAGAGCGGATCGTCCTGGCGGAGGACTCCCCCGAGCTTCGGCCCGAGCACCCGCACGTGGTCCGCCTCCAGACCCGTCCGCCCAACATCGAGGGCAGCGGCGAGGTGTCGTTGGAGGCCCTGGTGCGGCAGGCGCTGCGGATGCGTCCGGACCGGCTGGTGGTCGGCGAGGCGCGCGGGCCCGAGATCGTGTCCCTGCTCGGTGCCCTGAACACCGGGCACGAGGGCGGCGCGGGCACCCTGCACGCCAACGGCGCGGGCGACGTGCCCGCGCGGGTGGAGGCGCTGGGGTGCGCGGCCGGGCTGGACCGGGCCGCCGTGCACAGCCAGCTGGCCGCCACCCGGGTCATGGTCGTGCACCTGGTCCGGGATCCCGGCGGGCGGCGCCTGGCCGAGCTGCGGGTGCTGAGACGCGGTTCGGACGGGCTGGTGGACGCGGTGCCAGCGGTGTCCTTCGGTCCCGACGGTGCCCGCCGTGAGCACGCGGGGGCGGACGAGGTGGCGGCCCGTCTGGGCGGGGGGTGGCGCCGGTGGTGACCGCGCTGGTGGCCTGTTCGGGAGGTCTGGTGCTGCTGTGCCTGGCCCCCGGTGCGCGGCGCGGCCGGTTGATGCTCCTCCTCCCCCGTCCCCGGCGTCCGGTGTCGCGGCCCGTGGACTGGAGGGCGATGGTGACCCGTCCCGGTGAGGGCGCCCGGCGCCGCGGCGCGGTGGTGGTGCTGTGCCGGGTGCTGGCCGCCGAACTGCGCGCCGGACAGCCGCCGGAGGAGGCCCTGCGGATCTCCGCCGCCGAGGCGGGCCCGCTGGTGGGCGCTCTGACCGACGCGGCGTCGTTGCGCCGCGAGGCCGAGCGCGAACCGGACCTGTGGGCGCTGGCCTACCTGGCGGTGTGCTGGGAGGTGGCCGCGGACACCGGGGCGGGTCTGGCCGAGGTGGTGGACGCCCTGGCGGCGAACCTCACCGAACAGGAGGAGCAGCGCACGGAGGCCGCCGCGCGCACCACCGGCCCGCGCACCACCGCGATCGTGCTGGCCGCCCTGCCCGCCGTCGGGCTGCTGCTGTCCTCCGGCCTGGGCGGGTCGCCGCTGGCGTTCCTGTTCACCACGCCGCTGGGGGTGGCCTGCCTGGTGGGCGGGGTGGCCCTGGACGCTCTCGGAACCTGGTGGACGCTGCGCATGGTGCGCTCGGCGACCGCCTTTCCCTGAAAGGCGCCGGGCAGCGGTCCCCGGGCCAGGGCCCGGGGAGGGGGCCGGGCACGGTCGGCATCGCTCCGGTCACGGTGGTGTCGCGCGAGGAGAGTAAGGGGAGGACGGATGTTCCTGACGGCCGCCGCGGTTCTGGGAGCCGCGTGTGTGTGGATACTGCTGGGAGGGGGGCCGGCGCGCGAACTGCGTCCCCCCTCCCGTGCTCCGGCACGGCCGGGGCCGCCGGTCCGGCTGCTGGGGCCGACGTTGGCGGGGGCGTTCGCGCTGACCCTCGCGGTGGCCCTGTTCGGCGCGGTCGGAGGCGTCGTCGCGGCCGGGGTGTGCGCCGCCCTGTGGGTGCGCGGCAGCAGGAGCTCCGCTTCCCGTTCGGACCGGCTGCCGGTGACCGCCGACCTGCCCGTGGTGATCGGTCTGCTCGCCTCGGGGATCCGTGCCGGGGCGACGGTGCCCGCCTGCCTCACGGCGGTGTCCCGGGCGGCGCGGGGAAGGCTGGGGGAGGAGCTGGCTGCGGTGGCCGAACAGCTGCGCCTGGGTGCCGCTCCCGCCGAGGCGTGGCGGCGTCCCGCGCTACCCGAGCCCCTCCTCCCGGTGGGGCGCGACCTGGCCCGGGCCGCCGACACCGGGGCGCCGGTGGCCGACCTCCTGGACCGGCACGCGGCCGATCTGCGCCGCACCCTGCGGGCACGGGGAACGGCCCGGGTCGAACGGCTGGGCGTGCTGGTGGTGGCGCCCCTGGGGCTGTGCTTCCTGCCCGCGTTCGTGCTGATCGGCATCGTGCCGATGGCCGCCGAGCTGCTGTCCCGGGCCCTGGGCGGTTGAGACCCCGGGCCCGGTCGCGTGCGCGGTGACGCGGTGACGGTCAGGGTTCCCCGCCCCCGGAGCCGCGCCGCCGCTGGCCCTCGTAGGGGACGGGAAAGCGGGGCCAGCCGACGGACAGGCGCAGTACCGGCACCACGACGCACAGCACCGCCAGGATTCCGGTCGATACGTTGCCGACGATCCGCAACGCCGTACCGATCGGGGACGAGGCGGCGGCCGTGCGGTACACCACCGGTTCGCTGACGGGAGAGGGTGCGTCCGTCGCGCCGTGTGGATCGTTCCGCGCGGGCCCGGGCGGTTGCGGGGAGGCGGAGGCGGACACCGGCGACGGGTCGGCACACGGCTCGGGGTCTCCGGGAGGAGCCGCTTCGCCGGAGCCCCCGCGTGCCCCGGAGCGAACGGGGTCGCCGGAGCGAGCGTGATCAGCGGGCCCGACGGAGAGGGTGGAATCCCCTACGCCGGTGGTGTCCACGCTGTCGTGGGGACCGGTGGAGGGGGCGGGATCCTCCGGCTCAGCGGTGCTCCTACTGCCCTGGGGACCGACCGCGTGGGTGAGGCCAGCGGAACCAGGGACGTGCACGAAGTTCGCGGGGTCGTTGGAGCGGCCGGGCTCAACGGGACCTGTGGTGTGCGGCGCGGGCGAGGCGGGGCAGGGTGGTGCGCTCCCGGGCTGGGCGGGGGTTCCCAGCAGGAGGGCGCACATCAGCACGGAGACGGGGGCAGGGCTCATTCCACTTCCTCGGCGGAGACGGCGGCCGGTCCTGCCCGGGAGCGAGCACGGACGGGCCGTTCGATGAGGGACGAGGGGACCGCGACCACCACCTCGACGGTGGAGCCGGTGAGGACGCAGGATTCGAGGGAGGCCTGGTTGGCCTCGGCGGTGTCGCGGGCCCGCGCGCAGGCCCGTTCTGTTCCGTGGACGGCCCCGGCCGCGGCCGCGAGCGCGGCCAGGTCGGCCGCGGCGGTGGCGCGGTCGCGGTCGAGCCGTGCCGCGGAGGTCGTGAGGACGGCGAGGGTCGTGAACCAGAGCAGCGCGCCCAGGGCGACCCACCAGACGGTGGCGGAACCGGCGTCGGAGCGCACCGGGATCAGCTCCCCGGTTCGAGGGGAACGGAGGCACTGCCGTCCACCGGTAGGGAGATTCCCGGGCCGAGTAGGAGTCGGGTCCGTACGGTGACGCGGGCCATTCCCCCGTCCTCGGACAGGCGCACGTCCGCTCCGTCGGGAGCGGCGGTCAGCGCCAGGGCTCGGGCCCGGTCGTGGGGCTCGCCCCGGGCCAGCGCACGCGCGCCCACGCGCGCCGCGTCGGCGCAGGAGAGCTGTGCCGACGCGGCCTGGACCGCACCGAGGGCCACGGCCAGGACGAGCAGCAGGGAGGGCAGCACCATCGCCGCCTCCGCGGTGGCCGATCCCCGGTCAAAAACCCGAGCCGAGCGCATTGACCACGAGATCGGTGAGGACGTCCTCGACCGCACCGCTGGTGAGCACGGCGTAGAGGACCCCGGCGAAGGCGACCGCCGCGATGGTGCAGAAGGCGTATTCGGAGGTCGTCATCCCGGCGTCGGACGGGGGCGGCACTGCGGTGGGCCCGAAGGCGGGAGCGGACGGGAGCACGGGAGCGGACATGGCGGCCTTCCTGGTGGGGGCCGACTGCTCCGGCCCTCTTCCCTCCAGGTTCGGCGGGCGGGGGTCGAGGCGAAAGCCCCTTCCTCAGCCTGTGGACAACTCCGCGCCGCCGACGCTTCGTCCACAGCCTGTGGACGGCCTCAGTCCTCGCCGACCGCGAGCACCTCGTCGAGCAGACGCAGCGCACCGGCCTTGCTCAACGGCTCGTTGCCGGTACCGCACTTGGGCGACTGGATGCACGACGGGCAGCCCTGGTCGCACTCGCAGTCGGCGATGGCCGCGCGGGTCGCGGACAGCCACTCGCGCGCCGCCGCGTACCCCCGTTCGGCGAAGCCCGCGCCGCCCTCGTACCCGTCGTAGACGAACACCGTCAGCCTGCCCGTGTCACCGTGCATCGAGGTGGACACCCCGCCGATGTCCCAGCGGTCGCAGGTCGCCAGCAGCGGCAGCAGGCCGATCGCGGCGTGCTCGGCGGCGTGTGCGGCGCCCAGCAGCCCCACGTCCTCCCGGCGCAGCCGCTCCTCGCCCTCGGCTGGCAGCGTCCACCACACCGCACGGGTGTCGAGGGTGCGCTCGGGCAGGTCCAGCGACCACTCCCCCAGCACCGAACCGGTGCGCACGTCCCTGCGCAGGAACCCCACCACCTGGCGCACCACCCGCACCTCGCCGAAGTACACCGTGGCGCCGCTCGGCCACTCCTCCCGGCGCAGCACCGACCGGACGGTGATGTCGGTGGTGTCGCGCGCCCAGGTGCTGTAGGGCGGCTCCGCGGGGCGGACCAGGGCGACGCCCTCGTCGAGGTCGAGGTCGTCGACCAGGTACGTGTACCCCTGGTGCAGGTACACCGCGCCGGGGTGGACGGTGCCGTGGGCGGCGGGCTCGTCGACCTCACCGAGCAGCTGGCCGCTCCCGGTGTCGACGATCTGCACGGGCGGTCCGCCTGAACCGCGGATATCGGCCAGGTCGCTGGCCCGTTCATTGCTCGTCCAGAACCAGCCCCGCGGACGCCTGCGCAGCAGACGGCGCTCGACGAGTTCGTCGAGCCGCTCCTCGGTCGTCTCTCCGAAGAGGTCGAAGTCGTCCTTGGTGATCGGCAGTTCCTGGGCGGCCGCGCACAGGTGCGGCCTCAGGATGTGCGGGTTTTCCGGATCAAGGACGGTGGCTTCTACGGATCGGCCGAAAATGGCCTCCGGGTGGTGCGCCAGATAGGTGTCCAGGGGATCGTCCCGGGCGATGAACACCGCCAGCGCGTCCTCCCCGCGCCGTCCTGCGCGGCCCGCCTGCTGCCACAGCGACGCGAGCGTTCCCGGCCACCCGGCGATGAGCACCGCGTCCAGGCCGCTGATGTCCACCCCCAGTTCCAGGGCGTTGGTGCTGGCCAGGCCCAGGATCTCTCCCGAGCGCAGCGCCTCCTCCAGCTCCCGGCGCTCCGAGGCCAGGTATCCGCCCCTGTAGGCGGCCACCCTCCCTGCCAGGGCGTGGTCGCCGCGCTCGGACAACAGGCGCTGGGTGGTCAGCGCGACCACCTCAGCGCCCTGCCGGGAGCGGACGAACACCAGGGTGCGCACACCGTCGCGCACCAGGTCGGCGAGCATCTCGGCGGCCTGCGAGGGCGCCGTCCTGCGGATCGGCGCGCCGTGCTCGCCGGTCAGGTCGGTCAGCTCCGGCTCCACCAGCGCCACGGACATCCCCGGGCGCGGGGAACCGTCCCGGCTGACGGCCGTGACGGGCACACCGGTCAGCCGGGTGGCGCTCTCGGCGGGGCTGCCGGAGGTGGCCGAGGCGAGCACGAACACCGGACGCGTCCGGTAGCGGGCGCACACGCGGCGCAGCCGTCGCAGGATCTGCGCGACATGCGAGCCGAAAACCCCCCGGTATCGGTGCGCCTCATCGATCACCACGTAGCGGAGCCGACGCAGGAAGCGCGACCACGCCCCGTGGCGGGGCAGGATGCCGTGGTGCAGCATGTCCGGGTTGGTCAGCACGTAGTTGCCGTGCTCGCGCACCCAGGAGCGCTCCTCGGACGAGGTGTCGCCGTCATAGACGGCTGTCCGCATCCCCGGCAGGGAGAGGTCCGTTATCCACCGCAGCTGGTCCTGGGCGAGCGCCTTGGTCGGGGAGAGGTAGAGCACGGTTCCGCCCGCGTCAACCGCGTCCACAGCGGGTAGGAGGAAGGCGAGTGACTTTCCCGAGGCGGTACCCGTGGCTATGATCACATCACGGCCCGAACGTGCGAGGTCGGCGGCTTCGGCCTGGTGGGACCACGGTCCCGTGATCCCCCTGTCGGCGAGCCGTTCGACCAGGTGGGGCGCGGTCCACCCCGGCCATTCCCCGCTCACCCCGTCGTTGCGGGCCACGTGCTCGATGTGGGTCACCTGCGGGTACCGGGTATCGTCACGCCACACACCGGGAAGCACGGGCTCCGGTCGCCTCATCCGAGACCCCTCCTCACTGGTACGCGTTCGAGGCCCGCAGGCGCCTCCTACCCAAGGGTGGAGCACTGGGACATTGGTTTCAGTGTGACATCCGGGGGAACAGTGGCGCGGTGTCACGGTTTTTCTGTGCATCACAGGAAGACGCACTCGACACGCGTGGTTGAATGCGTGCTGGTGGGGTAACGCCCGGCAGAGATCATTCGCGTTTTTCGCGGTTCGGCGCTGGAGGACTAGTGGACTTGAAGCTTGATCATTACACCGAGGGCGACACCGAGATCGTCGTCGTTGAGGGTGAGATCGATGTCTATACCGCGCCCCGGCTCCGCGAGCTGCTGATCGACCTGGTCAACAAGGGCAACTTCCATCTCGTGGTCAACATGGAGAAGGTGGAGTTCCTGGACTCGACGGGCCTCGGTGTGCTCGTGGGCGGGCTCAAGCGCGTCCGGGCCCACGACGGGACCCTCGACCTGGTCTGCACCCAGGAGCGCATCCTGAAGATCTTCCGGATCACCGGTCTGACCAAGGTCTTCGGTATCCACGACTCGGTGCAGGAAGCCATCGACAAGCGTTCCGCGAAGTAGCCCCGAGCGAGCGATGGCAACCATCACGCTCACGATCAGCGCGCTCCCCGCTCACGTGCGCACGGCACGGCTCATGGCCGCGACCGTGGCACGGCGGGCGGGTATCGCCGCCTCAGCGATCGACGAGATCAGGCTGGCGGTCGGTGAGGCGTGTTCCAGGGCGGTGGCGGCACACAAGCTGCACTGTCCGACACAGCCGATCCTGCTCCAGCTGATCGACGGCAGCGGGCCTGATCCGGCGTCGGAGTCCCGCACCGACGCCACGAGCAGCATCCTGCGCGCCAACGGGAGCGCGACGCAACGTTTCGAGGTCGTCGTCTCCGACCGTGCCCCCGCCAAGGACACGGAGGAGCCCACCAACCCGTCCCTGCTCGACGGGCTCTTCCTGGACGGTGAGGACACCCCTCCCGGCGGGATCTCCGGGTTCTCCCCGGGGCTGGGCCTGGCGGTCATCACGGGCCTGGCCGACGAGGTGAAGATCGACCCCAGCGACCGGGGGACCGTGGTGCGGATGAGCTGGCCGCTGGCCACGGAGCACTCGCCCGACCCGAGTTCCAACTAGGACCGGGCCCGGACCGGATGCCCGACGCTCACGAGGGCGCCTCCCTGCGGGGAGGCGCCCTCGGTGCGTACCGGGGTCCGAAGACGGGCAGCACGGTGCCGACCGTGCCCGTGGGCCCCCTGTACATCCAGTCAACCGCCTCACGCAGGCCCCGCAAAGCCCCGGAACCGGCCTGTGGACGACGGGAGGCCCCGGTCAGTCGCAGGCCTGGGAGGAGACCTGCCCGCTGTTCTCCAGGCCGCTCCGGGCGTTCTCCGCGACCTCGTCGGCGGTGAGCACGTAGCCCGTCTCGGGCTCGTTCGTGGCGGCGGCGAAGACCACCCCGTACACGGTGCCGTCCGGCGACAGCAGCGGGCCGCCGGAGTTGCCCGGGCGCACCACGGCGCGCACCTGGTAGATCTCCCGGCTCACCTGCTGCGAGTGGTAGAAGTCCGGCCCCTGCGCCGTCTGGCGGGCCCGTACGCGCGCGGGGACGGCCGTGAAGCCGCTGTTGCGCGGGAAGCCCGCCACGACCGCGTCACCGCCCTGCGGGGCCTCGTGGTCGAACTCCAGCGGCTCCAGGTCCAGCCCCGGCACGTGCAGCACGGCCAGGTCCTGCTGCGGGTCGAAGAGCACCAGCGTGGCTTCGAGCTGGTAGCCCTCCCGGGTGACCACCCGCAGGTCGTCGGTGACCCCGGCGACCACGTGCGCGTTGGTCATGATCCGGTCCTCCGCGTACGCGAAGCCGGTCCCCTCCACCCGGCGCTGGCAGGAGGGCGCGGTGCCCAGCACCTTCACCACGCTGCGGCTCGACTCGATCAGCTCCGGGGTGGTGAGCACGTCCGGGTCCGGCGGTGCCACCTCGGCCAGCTCACCGGTGCCCAGGCCGCTGAACACCTGCGGGAAGGCGCTCTGGTCCACGATCCGGCGGAACGTGGAGAACCCGTTGTGGGCGGCCTCGGGCATCAGCGTGTCCACCGAGTGGAGGATGCGCGAGTCCCTGACCTGGCCCGCGACGAACGGCAGCGCCGAGTTGGCGACCGTGCTGCCGATGAACCAGGCCACCAGCAGCACCGACAGTCCGCTGATCACGGCACCGCCGATGGCGTCCAGGACCCGGGCCGAGTCCCACGTCACCTTGTTGCGGACGAAGGTGCCCAGGTAGGAGAGCAGGAACTGGCCGAGCGCCGCGGACAGGAACACCACGGCGATCGCCAGCAGCGCCTGCCTGCCGGGGTCGTCCACCCACTCCTGGATGAGTTCCGGGGCCGTCAGGGCGGCGAGGACGCCCCCTCCGACGAAGCCCACGAAGCTGAAGACACCGACGATGAAACCCTGTCGGTACCCCGTCACCGCGAACAGCAGCAGCAGGACGACCAGGATCACGTCGAGCACATTGCCCTCCAAGAGTGAGCGCTAACCGACCGGCCGCAGGCCCTGCGGGGTTGCTTCGAACACATCGGTGAGACCCTCGTCGCGCCAGGGAAGTTCCCAGCCGCCCAGGGCGAGCAGGCTGTCGACCACCGCGCCGGTGAAGCCCCACACGAGCATGCCCTCCACCCGGAAGCCGGGGCCCCAGTGGGGCCCGCCCCCGTAGCGCACCTTGACCCGGTTGGCCGGGTCGGCGAGGTCGGCGACGGGCACGCGGGAGACCGCGGCGACCTCGCCCAGGTCGGTCGGCCGCACCTCGCTGGGCTCGCGCCACCAGCCCAGGACGGGCGCCACCCGGAAGTCGCTGAAGCTCAGGTACAGCTCGGGGAGGCGGCCGACGACGTCGACCCCCTCGGGGAGGAGGCCGGTCTCCTCCGCGGCCTCGCGCAGCGCCGCGGCCTCCGGGGAGGCGTCGGAGGGCTCGATCCGGCCGCCGGGGAAGGCGGGTTGTCCGGCGTGGCGGCGCAGGCCCTCGCTGCGCTGGATGAGGAGGAGGTCGGGTCCCCGCGGCCCCTCTCCGAAGAGGACGAGGACGGCGGACTCGCGTCCTCCCTCGGCGGGCGGCCGCATGGGCGGCGGCACGGTCATCGTCTCGGCGGCGTCCGCGAGCGCGGCCAGCCAGAGCGGGATCGAGTTCATGCGGGAACCTGTTCCGGGAGTCGTCGCGCCGTCGGTGGGTCGGGGGCCGTGCGCCGGGCCTCTCGCGGGGCGGTGTGGCCCGCGCCCGGGGGAGCGCCGCGCGAGGGAGCGCGTTGCTCCTGGGGAGTCGTCACGTCGTCGGACCTTCCCCGGCGCCGACGGGCGGGGGTACCGCCGTCACACGGGGCGCCGCGGACAGGGATGCCCGCGACGGGGCCGATGCGCGCACACTCACGTGATCAGGGTACAAACCCCCGGCACCCGAATCTCAGGAGAAGGAGCGCATCCGCAACAGCTTGGTGGCGGTGGCGGTGTCCGTGGGCCCCTCGCCGAAGGAGGGGCACAGGCGGGCCAGTCCGCAGGCCCCGCACGCGGGCCTGCGGGAGTGGCAGACCCGGCGGCCGTGCCAGATGACGCGGTGGGAGAGCATCGTCCAGTCCCGGCGCGGGAAGAGCGCGCCGATCTCGTGCTCGACCTTCACCGGATCCTCCTCGTCGGTCCACCCGAAGCGGCGGACGAGCCGCCCGAAATGGGTGTCGACGGTGATGCCGGGCACATCGAAGGCGTTACCGAGCAGTACGTTTGCGGTCTTTCGTCCTACACCGGGTAGTTTGACCAGGTCGGAGAGTTTCCTCGGAACCTCTCCACCGTGCCGTTCGCACAGCTCCTGCCCGAGCCCGATGAGGCTGTTGGCCTTGGCCCGGAAGAAGCCGGTCGAGCGGATCATCTCCTCCAGCTCCTCCCGCCGCGCCGAGGCGTAGCCCTCCGCGTCGGGGTAACGGGCGAAGAGGGCGGGGGTGACCTGGTTGACCCGCTTGTCCGTGCACTGGGCGGACAGGATCGTCGCGACCAGCAGTTCCAGGGGGGTCGTGAAGTTCAGTTCGCAGTGGGCGTCCGGGTACAGCTCGATGAGATCCCGGTACATCCGGCGGGCACGGCGGACCAGCGCGAGCCGGCTCTCACCGGTGGGCGTGGTCGTCGGCTCGGTCGCGTCTGGTGTGTCACGGGGCATCATCACAGGGTAGGCGTCCCGGTGACGCGGCGTACCGCGGCCCCGCGGCCGTGCTCGCGCGGCCGCCGGAAGCGGGACCGCGCCACCGCCGGCGAACGGGGCTATGTAACCAATGTCCGGTGGCGCGGCGCGGACAGCCCTGGTACAGAACTGAGGACGGCTAGGATCGCAGGGGCTGACGTCGGCTGTTGTGGGCAGTTGTCTCTCGGCGGACAAGCCGGGATCACGACCTGGTTTCACACCCGGGTGCGATATACGTCACACTGTTGGCGGTCAGGTTTTAGGAGGACGTGTGGTGGACGAGATCAATGAGGTGCTGCGGAAGGCCCCTCTGTTCGAGGCGCTGGACGAGGAGGACACGGCCGCACTCCGCTCATCGGTGAACGAGGTGCGTCTCGGCCGCGGCCAGACCCTGTTCAGCGAGGGCGACGAGGGCGACCGCCTGTACGTCATCCTCAGCGGGAAGGTGAAGCTGACCCGCACGGCCGTGGACGGCCGCGAGAACCTGCTCGGGGTGCTCGGCCCCAGCGAGATGTTCGGCGAGCTGTCGCTGTTCGACCCGCGCCCGCGCACCGCGAGCGCCGTGGCGGTCACCGACTCGGTGCTCGCTGGTCTGGGCCACGACGACCTGCGCCCGTTCCTGTCCAGCCGCCCGCAGGTGTCGCTCCAGCTGCTCAAGGCGCTGGCCGCACGCCTGCGCCGGACCAACGACGTGATGGCCGACCTCGTCTTCACCGACGTTCCCGGCCGCGTCGCCAAGGCGCTGCTGGAACTGGCCGACAAGTTCGGCAAGGAGGGCGAGGACGGGCTGCACGTCCACCACGACCTCACTCAGGAGGAGCTCGCCCAGCTGGTCGGCGCCTCCCGCGAGACGGTCAACAAGGCCCTCGCCGAGTTCGCCCTGCGCGGCTGGCTGCGGATCGAGGCCAAGGCCGTCGTCCTGCTCGACGTCGAGCGGATGCGCCGCCGCGCCCGCTAGGCCGTGTTCCTCAGGCGGGGACTCCCGGGCCTGAACGCTGTGTGGCCGCTCCCCCGGCGGGGTGGGCGGCCACAGCCGTGTCCGGAGCCGTCCGCGCCGGGTTCCCGGCGCCCCGGGGTCCGGGAGGCCGCCGAGCCCCGGGGACGGGGGAGCGCTTGCCGACTAGGGTCTGTTCTTTTGAACCGGTCTCAGCTGTGGGGGGTTGGTTCGGGCGCCCACGGGGTTCTGGAGGTGGCGGAGGCGGGTTTCCGTGGGGGACTGCGCCGTAGGCGTCGGTTGAGGTGGTGGCGGGCGACGGGTGGGCACGGGCGAACCCGCCGGAGACACCGAAGGTTCCCGTGCTCCGGGCGTCCGAACACGGACCGAAGCGGAGCGGAGGTCCAGAAAAAACTGTCTAGGCCTCGACGTCCTCGGGCAGCTCCCCGCGCGCCGAGAGGTAGCGCAGCTGGGCGCGCACCGACGAGGCCGCGGCGAACCGGATCTGCTCGGTGACGTCGGGGTAGACCCGGTCGACGATCTGCTCGACCCCGGTCGCCCCCGCGCGCACCGCGTCCAGGACCTGCCCCAGGCGCGACTCGCGGTGGTCGACGTAGGAGTCCAGCACCGTCGACGGGGACGTGATGATCGGGCCGTGGCCGGGCAGCAGGGTGCGCACGTCGTGCTCTCGCACGAGGGCGCGCAGCCGGTACAGCGACTCCATGTAGGGGCCCAGACCGTCGTCGCCGTCGATCACCGTGGTGCCGTGGCCCAGGACCGTGTCGCCGGTCAGGATGGTGTTGTCGGCCTCCACCATCAGGCAGACGGAGTCCTCCGTGTGTCCGGGGGTGGCGATCACCCGCACCCGCAGGCCGTCGGCCTCCAGGACCTCGCCGTCGGACAGACCGCGTCCGCCGACCCTGGTCCCGGGGTCGACCGCGTGCACGGGGGCGCCGGTCAGCTCCGAGAAGTACCGAGCGCCCTCCCCGTGGTCGGGGTGGCGGTGGGTCACCACGGCCATCAGGACCTGGGCGCCCTGCTCCTGCACGGTCCGCGCCACGCGCTCCAGGTGGCGCTCGTCGTGGGGGCCGGGGTCGACGACCACGACCCCGCGCGCGCCCGGCTCCCGCAGGATCCAGGTGTTGGTGCCCTCCAGCGTCATCGGGCCGGGATTGGGGCACAGCACGCAGCTGGCGCGCAGTGTCCCGGAACCGTCGATCCTCATCGCACCTCGCTTCGCTCGCCGAGCCGGACCGGGGAGCGGCCGGGGCCTCCGGCACGCGGCCCGCGCCTCGGCGGCCCCTCAGGGAGTCGCGTCGGGCTTCGGCAGGGGGTAGTCCACCCCGTTCGGCGCGACGACGCGCGTCTGGCCGCCGATCTCCCGGACAACCGGCTCAATGGGGACGATATCCCGTCGTGCCTCCCGCACTCCCCGGAGGGTCCGGCAGTCCGCGAGTTCGGCGCAGGCCGCGACCGTGGGCGGCAGCATCGGCATCCGCCCCGCCTCCCACTCGCCGCGGACCTCGGCGGGGTCGGTCCACCGGGTGAGGTCGGCCTCCCCGCCCACGTCGCGCGCGACCTGCCCCGGCGGGAGTTCGGCCGCGAAGAACCAGGTGTCGTAGCGGCGCGGCTCGGCCCTCGGGGTGATCCAGCGCGACCACGCGCGCAGCCACTCCGAGCGGAGCACGAGGCCGCGCCGGGACAGGACCTCGGTGAAGGAGCGGGAGCGGTCGATCAGCCCCAGCCGGTCCCGTTCCCAGTCCTCGGAGGAGGTGTCGAGGGTGATGGGCTCCCCGCCCGCGCGCCCGGGTTCGCTGGCCAGCAGGACGCCCGTCTCCTCGAAGGTCTCCCGGACCGCGGCGCACACCAGCGCCCGGGCCATGCGCACGTCGGTGCCCAGCGTGCGCGCCCACTCCCCGAGGCCGGGGCCGGTCCAGGGCAGGTCGCCGTCGGCGTCGCGCGCGTCCACCCCGCCGCCGGGGAAGACGAAGGCGCCCGGGGCGAACCCCATGGAACGGACCCTGCGCATGAGCAGGACCTCCATGGGGCCGCCCGCGCCCCCGTCCCGGACACCGCCGCGCGCACGCAGGAGCATGACCGTGGCGGCCGGGCGGGGTGCGACGGCACCGTCGGGCGCGGAGCCGCTCGGCGCCGCGCCCTCGCGCGAGGTGCCGTCCCGCACGGTGCCGTCGCCTGCCGGGTCGTCGCGCATCGGCGTACCCTCCTCCTCGGGGACAGAGCGCCGCGAAACGAGGGTCACCGCCCCGGAAGAGGGCGAACCGCTCAGCGGACCTCGACGATCATCTCAACCTCGACCGGCGCGTCCAACGGCAGGGCCGCCACGCCCACGGCGGCGCGCGCGTGCACACCGGCGTCGCCGAAGACCTCGGCCAGCAGGTCACTGGCCCCGTTCACCACGCCGGGCTGTCCCGTGAAGTCGGGGGTGCTGGCCACGAAGCCGCCCACCTTCACCACGCGGACCACGCCGGACAGCTCACCGATCTCGGCGCGCACCGCGGCGACCGCGTTCAGCGCGCACCGCGCGGCCAGCTCCTTGGCCGTCTCCGGAGTGACCTCGGCGCCGACCTTGCCCGTGGCGGGGAGCTCTCCGTCCACGAACGGCAGCTGACCGGACACGTAGACGTGGTTCCCGCTGCGTACCGCGGGCGTGTACGACGCGACCGGCGCGACCACCTCGGGCAGGGTCAGACCCAGTTCGGCGATCCGCTCCTCGGGGGTGGCCATCACAGCTGCCGCTTCATGTAGGCGACGTACTGCTGGTTGCGGGGGTCGGTGCCCTCCGGCAGCGGGGCTGGCACGACGGAGACGAGCTCCCAGCCGTCGGCGCCCCAGTTGTCCAGGATCTGCTTGGTGGCGTGCGACAGCAGCGCCACCGTCTGGTACTCCCACTTGCTCATGCGTCCCTCACCCTTGTTCGCTCACCGGCGACCCGCCCCACGGCGGGGCGCCGCACGTCAACGCCGCCACCTTACTCATCCGCGTGCCCTCCCGTGCCCACCGCGGCACCGCTCCCGGCCCCGCTTGGAGCACCCGCATAGACTGCCTGGAGTGAGCGAGAGCGAGCACGGACCGAAGCCTCCGGGGGAGGCCTGCGCGGGAGCACGACTGCACATCGTCACCGGCAAGGGCGGGACCGGCAAGACCACGGCGGCCGCCGCGCTGGCGCTGGCGCTGGCCTCCGGCGGCGCGAGGGTGCTGCTGGTCGAGGTGGAGGGCCGCCAGGGCTTCTCCACCCTCCTCGGCAGCCCGCCGCTGCCCTACGAGGAGCGGGAGATGATGGCCGCGCCCGGCGGCGGCAGCGTGAGCGTGCTGGCCGCCGACGCCGAGGCGGCGCTGCTGGAGTACCTGGAGATGTTCTACGGGATGCGCCGGGCGGGCCAGGCGCTGAACCGGCTGGGTGCCGTGGACTTCGCCACCACCATCGCCCCCGGGCTGCGCGACGTCCTGCTCACCGGCAAGGCCACCGAGGCGGTGCGGCGCCGCCGGGGCGGTCGCCGCCGGGGCGCCGAGAGCGCGCCGACGGCCCCCTTCCACTACGACGCGGTGGTGATGGACGCGCCGCCCACCGGCCGGATCGCCCAGTTCCTCAACGTGAACTCCGAGGTGGCGGGTCTGGCCCGCGTGGGGCCGATCCGCAACCACGCCGACCGGGTCATGGAGGTCATCCGCTCGGGGCAGACCCGGGTGCACTTCGTGTCCCTGCTGGAGGAGATGCCCGTCCAGGAGACACGGGACGGGATCGCCGAGGTCGGCGGGCTGGGCCTCAACGTGGGCGCGGTGCTGGTGAACATGGTGCGGCGGCCGCTGCTGGACGAGGCCGACCTGGCCGCCGCCGCGGAGGGGGAGACGGACCTGGACGCGCTGGCCGCCGGGCTGAAGGAGGCGCGTCTGGAGGACGCGCGCGAACTCGCGGCGGCGCTGGCCGGAGAACTGCGGGCCCACGCGCTGCGGGTGCGGCTGGAGCGCCGGATGCGCTCGGACCTGGAGGGACTGGGCCGCCCGCTGCTGGAACTGCCTCTGCTGGAGGGCGGTGTGGACCGCGCCGCGCTGGACTCCCTGGCGCGGCTGCTGGTCGAGCAGGGGGTACGGCTGTGAACGCGGTGGTGGATGCCGGGCGCCTGGACGTGGACGCCCTCGTGGACGATCCCGGTACGCGGATCATCGTGTGCTGCGGCGCGGGCGGGGTCGGCAAGACCACGACGGCCGCGGCGCTGGGGCTGCGCGCCGCCGAGCGCGGGCGGCGGGCCGTGGTGATCACCGTGGATCCGGCGCGGCGGCTGGCCCAGTCCCTCGGGCTGGAGTCGCTGGACGACACACCGCGCCCGGTCCCGCTGTCCGAGGGCGCCGGCGGCAGCCTGCACGCGATGATGCTCGACATGAAGCGGACCTTCGACGAGGTCGTCAGGGAGCACGCGGACCCCGAACGGGCCCGGCAGATCCTGGCCAACCCCTTCTACCAGACCCTCTCCACGAGCTTCTCGGGCACGCAGGAGTACATGGCCATGGAGAAGCTGGGCCAGCTGCGCCAGTCGGGGGACTGGGACCTGATCGTGGTGGACACCCCGCCCAGCCGGTCCGCGCTGGACTTCCTGGACGCGCCCAAGCGGCTCGGCCGCTTCCTGGACGGGCGCCTGATCCGCTTCCTGAGCGCCCCGGCCAGCACGGGGGCGTTCCGGCTGCTCGGCGCCGGGTTCAACCTGGTGACCTCGGCGGTCAGCAAGGTCGTGGGCGCCCAGCTCCTCGACGACCTGCGGTCCTTCGTCGCCGCGTTCGACACGGTGTTCGGCGGTTTCCAGAAGCGCGCGGAGCGTACCTACCGGCTGCTCCAGGCACCGGGAACGGCCTTCGTGGTGGTGGCCGTGCCTGACACGGACGCGATGCGCGAGGCGGCCTACTTCGTGGAGCGGCTGGCCACCGACGCCATGCCGCTGGCCGGGCTGGTGGTCAACCGGACGCATCCGCTGCCCGAGGGGGCGGGCGGGGCCCTGGACGTGCGCGAGGCGGTCGCCGCGGCGGAGGCGCTGGAGCGCTCGGGCACGCGGACGCCCGCCTCGGCGGCCCTGCGGCTGCACGCGGAGAGGGTCCGCACGCGCGGGCGCGAGGTCCGGCTGCGGGACGCGCTGCTGGCGGCGCACGGCGGTGTGCGCGTGGCCGAGGTGGCCGCCCTGCCGGAGGACGTGCACGACCTGGCGGGGCTGCGCGACGTCGGCGAGGAGCTGGCGGGCCGGGGCCGGTAGGGCGCTGCCGGCGCTCAGGCCGCCGAGGTGCCCTCGGCGTGCTCGGCGGCGTAGCTGGCGAGGTCGACGTCACCCTCCCTGAGGGCCTCCTCCAGGAGCGGGCCCCAGCTGGTGACGCCGGGGTGCTTGCGCAGCAGGGCGCGTCGCTCGCGTTCGGTCATGCCGCCCCAGACGCCGAACTCGACCCGGTTGTCGAGGGCGTCGGTCAGGCAGTCGGTGCGTACCGGGCACTCCTGGCAGATGAGTTTGGCGCGGTGCTGCGCCGCGCCCTGGACGAACAGCGCGTCGGGGTCCACCCGTCGGCACAGCGCCCTGGTCGTCCACTGGTCGGTCCACATGCCTCTACTCCCCTGTGCGCACCCGGTCCCCGCGCCAGCCGGCCCGGACCCGGACCCGGGGCACGCGTGTGCACCGGCCGGAGGGACCGTGGGCTCCCGCTGCCGCGTGGGGTGCGGTGGTCGACGCCCACCCCTGTTGCCTAGAAGTTACGGATTCGTTCGCCTCGCCAACAGAACCCGATGGACCCCCTCCACGTCTCACCAATATGGCCCGCTCGGGCCATTGCGTGGGGGCCCGACGGCTCTCCGCATCGGACGGGGCGGGCGTGCCGCGCCGCCGAACCGGTCAGTGCCCGGCCGGCGATAGGCATGAAAAGATGGCATGGGGGCACAGCCCGCGGCACGCGGGTCATTTCCGCGCGTTCGCGCACTATCCGTTCCACATCGGACCACTTCGCACGTACGTGGTCACCTAGTCTGATGGGGTGGGTCAGGGGACATTGCTTCAAAGAATCAGCCAACTGGTCGTCGTCGGCGTCGTCGCTGGGCTCCTCGTCGCCGCGCTCGCGCTCCCGGCCGTCGGGGGCCTGGGCATCACGGCGCGCAACGTGGCCAGCGGCTTCCTGGAGATGCCCAGCAATCTGGAGACTCCGCCGCCTCCTCAGAGATCGACGATCTATGACAGCGAGGGCGGCGTCATCGCGGAGATCTTCGACCAGAACCGCGAACTCGTCGAAATCGAGGACGTCTCGCCGGTCATGATCGACGCGATCCTCGCCATCGAGGACGCCCACTTCTACGAGCACGGCGGCATGGACGTGTCGGGCACGCTGCGCGCCGCGCTCCGCACGCTCAACGGCGACACCCAGGGCGCGTCCTCCATCACCCAGCAGTACGTCAAGAACGTCCAGATCGAGGCGGCCACCACCCAGGAGGAACTGGAGGAGGCCTCCGAGACGACGATCGCCCGCAAGATCCGGGAGCTGCGCTACGCCGTCGCCCTGGAACAGCGGATGACCAAGGACGAGATCCTCGAGGGCTACCTCAACATCGCCTACTTCAGCGACGGCGCCTACGGGGTCGAGTCCGCCGCGCAGCACTTCTTCCAGGTGCCCGCCAGCGACCTGGAGCTGCACCAGGCCGCCACCATCGCGGGCCTGGTCCGCTACCCCTACCTCTACAACCCCCGTTTCTTCCCCGAGCAGACCACCGACCGCCGCAACGTCGTGCTCGACCGCATGGTGGCCACCGACGCCATCACCGAGGCGGAGGCCGAGGAGGCCAAGCAGGTCCCGATGGAGGTGGAGGTCTCCACCCCGCCCAACGGCTGCGTGCCCAGCGACCAGCCGTTCTTCTGCGACTACGTGGTCCAGGAGATCGAGAAGGACGAGCGCTTCGGCCAGAACGAGACCGAGCGGGCGCGCTGGCTGCGCACCGCCGGACTCCAGATCCACACCACGCTCGACCCGCAGACCCAGGTGTCGGCGCAGGAGGCCGTGGACGAGTGGGTCCCGCGCGAGAACGAGTCCCGCAAGGTGGCCGCCGAGGTGGTCATCCAGCCGGGCACCGGCCACATCCTGGGCATGGTGCAGAGCCGCAACTACGGGCCCGACGAGAGCAAGCTCGGCGAGACCTCCATCAACTTCGCCACCGACGCGGACCGGGGCGGCAGCAGCGGCTTCCAGGCGGGTTCCACGTTCAAGGCGTTCACCCTGGCGGCGGCGCTGGCCGAGGGGATGCCGTTCGGCACCTCGTTCAACTCACCGGCCAGTGTGACCGTCTCCGGGCAGCGCAGCTGTAACGGCGGCACCCTGAGTCCCTGGTCGCCCAGCAACTCCGGTGACACCAACTCCAACACCACGCACAACATGATGACCGGGACGAGGGCCTCGTCCAACACCTACTTCGCGCAGCTCCAGGCGCGGGTGGGCATCTGCGACGTGATGGAGATGACCGAGGACCTGGGACTGCGGCGCGCGGACGGCACGCTGTTCACCGAGAACGAGCGGACGCTGGCCAACAGCAGCTTCACCCTGGGCAGCGAGGAGGTCTCCCCGCTGCGGGTGGCCAACGCCTACTCGGTCTTCGCCTCGGGCGGGATCCTGTGCGAGCCGCAGGCCATCACCAAGATCATCGACCAGCACGCGCACGAGACGATCGAGATCGAGCCCGAGTGCGAGCGGGTGCTCGACGAGGAGGTGGCCGACGGGGTCAGCTACCTGCTGGAGCAGCCCTTCAACGGCGGCACCGCGGCCTCCCTGAACATCGGCCGTCCGGCGGCGGGCAAGACCGGTACCACCGACGGCTCGGCCGCGGCCTGGTTCGCCGGGTTCACCCCGCAGATGGCCGGTGCGGTCTTCGTGGGCGACCCGCGCGGCCCGCAGCAGTACCCGCTGCGCAACGTCACCATCGGCGACCGCTACTTCCCGGTGGTGTACGGGGCGACGATCCCGGGCCCGATCTGGGAGGAGACCATGATCGGCGCCCACGAGGGCCTGGACGTCGAGCAGCTGCCGGCGGCCCCGTCGCAGTTCGGCTCGACGTCGGCCCCGCGCACGGACGAGGACGCCAGCCCGGCCAGTGACGACGGCGGCGTGCCGGACGTGCTCGGCCGGTCCGAGGCGGACGCGGTGAGCACCCTGGAGGCCGCGGGCTACACGGTGAACGTGTCCTCCACCCGGGTCCGCTCCCCCGAGCCCGAGGGCACGGTGGCCGCGGTCAACCCGGATCCGGGGACGCGGCTGCCGGAGGGGGCCACGGTCAACGTGTTCCTCAGCAGCGGCGGCGGAACCGCCAGCGGGCCGGAGGAGGACGAGGACTGGTTCCCGGTCGCGCCCGCGTCGAACTCCCCCGGCCGGGAGGACGACTGAGGCCTGACACGTGAGAGGGGCGGCGGTGCGTGCACCGCCGCCCCTTCGCGTTCCCGGCCGTTCCCGGGTGGGACACGGTCGGGCCGGGCCCGGCGGGAACGGCGGACACGGTCCGCCCGGTCCGGGCCCGGCCGGGTCAGGTCATCCGGCCAGCTGGCGCTTGACCTCTGCGGCCACGCGGGCGCCCTCGGCCCGACCGGCGATCTTGGGGTTGACGACCTTCATGACCTGGCCCATGGCTCGGGGGCCGTCGGCGCCGGTCTCGGTGACGGCCTCGGCCACCAGCGACGACAGCTCCTCGTCGGTGAGCTGCTTGGGCAGGTAGTCGGAGATGACCTCGCTCTCGGCCCGCTCGGCCGCGGCCTGCTCGGGCCGGTCGCCCTTGTCGAACGCCTCGGCGGCCTCGCGGCGCTTCTTGGCCTCCCGGGTGAGCAGACGGGTGATCTCGTCGTCGCCGAGGGAGCGCGAGGTGCTGCCGGCGGCCTCCTCGGTGGAGATGGCGGCCAGGACCATGCGCAGGGTGCCGGTGCGCACCTTGTCACGCGCCTTGATGGCGGTGGTCAGGTCGTTCTTGAGACGGGCTTTGAGTTCGGACATGAGCCGATCCTACGGCGGGGCGCCGCGGGGCCACCAACGGTTTGCGCGTGCGGACGCCGTGTGGGCGGAGCTCACACGGCGCCGTCGGTCGGCGGCCGGGATTCGCGCCCGTGTGCTCCGTGGATCTGCGACGATCTCTGTGACGACGAAGGAGGGCGATGGGCGCCGACAACAGACGAATCCTGCGCAGAGTGGGCCGCGCGGCCGCGATCACGGGCGCCGTCGGAGCGGCGGGACTGGTCTACGCCTCGGTCATCGAGCGCAACTGGTTCCGACTGCGCCGCTACGAGCTGCCTCTGCTGCCCCCCGGCAGCCCGCGGCTGCGGATCCTGCACCTGTCCGACGCGCACCTGACACCCGACCGGAAGATGCTCATCGAGTGGATCCGGGGGCTGGAGGCCCACGAGCCGGACCTCGTGGTCAACACGGGTGACTCGCTGGCGCACCCGGACGCGGTGGGGCCGTTCACCGAGGCCCTGGGGCCGCTGCTGGACCGGCCGGGCGCGTTCGTGTACGGGTCCAACGACCTGTTCTCGCCGCAGCCGAAGAACCCGGCCCGCTACCTGTGGCGGACCAGCAAGAACGACTACAACAAGCGCCGGGTGCCGGACCTGCCCTGGCGTGAGCTGGGCGAGGCCATGTCCGCGTCCGGATGGCTGGACCTGAACAACCGCAGGGGCGGACTGAAGGCGGGCGGGCTCGACATCGCCCTGGCCGGGGTGCACGACTCGCACATCAAGCTGGACAGGTACGAGGAGGTCGCCGGACCAGCCGACCCGTCGGCGGCCCTGCGCCTGGGCGTGCTGCACTCGCCGGAGCCGTCCAACCTGGACCGGTTCGCGGCCGACGGCTACCAACTGCTCCTGGCCGGGCACACGCACGGCGGCCAGCTGTGCCTGCCGTTCTACGGGACCCTGGTCACCAACTGCGGGATCGACCGCAAGCGCGCCTGGGGGCTGCACGAGTACGGGGACGCGTGGCTGCACGTGTCCGGCGGCCTGGGCACCTCCCCGTACGCCCCGGTGCGGTTCTGCTGCCGTCCGGAGGCCTCCCTGCTGGACCTCGTGGCCTCCTCCTGACCCTCCTCGGCGCTCCGGCCGAAAACCGTGCGCGAGCACTCCCGGGAGTCCGCTAGACTTGTGGACGTTGCTTCGGGGTGTAGCGCAGCTTGGCAGCGCGCTTCGTTCGGGACGAAGAGGTCGTGGGTTCAAATCCCGCCACCCCGACCAGCACGAAGGCCGGTCCTACGGGACCGGCCTTCGTCGTGTCGGGGGCCGAACAGGGAGCCTCGGCACCGGGCGGAACCCCGGGAAACCGCGGCCCCGCCCCCGGCCCGGGTGCGGGGAGCCGGGCCGGGGAAGCGCCGGGCTGCCTAGCGGATGTTCACGTCCACGCAGGCGTAGAAGGCGTTACCGGTGTCGGCGACGTTCCAGCGGGCCAGGATCGTGTGGCGGCCGTTGTAGCCGGACAGGTCCACGTTGTGGTGGACGGTCGAGTCGGGCCGGGCCCCGCCGTCGTCGAAGTTGGCGATGCGCTGACCGCCGATGAAGTACTCCCAGTTGGCGGTGGCGTGCGTGACGGTCAGGGTCCAGGTGAAGTTCAGCGAGGTGCCGACCTGGGTGACGTGCCAGCCGTGGTTGTCGTCGTCGAGCTCGGAGAACCGGGAGTTGCCGCCGGAACAGCTCATCAGGCCCTTGGGGCCCTCCACGCTCTGCGGCTCCCACTGGATGCCGCCGCACTCGACCATGCCCGCCGCGCACTGCGCCTGGCGGCTCATGGGGGCCGAGACGTAGCCGTGCGCGCTGGCCGCGCTGGCGGGCATCAGGGTGAAGATCAGAGCGGTGGCCGCGGCGACGGCGGAGGCGGAGCGGATCCTGTTGAGGGTCTTCATTGAACGGGGCCCTTCTCTTCGGGTCACGATCCCGTCCGGCCTGGCGGCACGGTGCGGGGGATTCGTAGCGGGGTGACCCGGACCGTTTTTCCGGCCCAGGAAGTGGAGTGCGTCCGTAGGGGCTCGGATATTTCCCCCGCGGACACCGGACGTCGTTGTCCCGGCCATTCCGGGCGTCCCCGGAATTTCCTTCCACCTGTTGTCGGTAGACCGTAAAGACCCTGTCACTACACGTCAATACCCCTGTCGTGCAGGGGGACGGCGTACCACATCGTCGGTGGCCCGACCGGGCGAACGCATTCCGGCACTGGTACTG
This sequence comes from Nocardiopsis alborubida, assembly GCF_012396365.1. Taxonomy (GTDB): domain Bacteria; phylum Actinomycetota; class Actinomycetes; order Streptosporangiales; family Streptosporangiaceae; genus Nocardiopsis; species Nocardiopsis alborubida. The sequence continues at coordinate 34,524 of NZ_JAAXPG010000038.1, forward strand.
ACGGCACTTCCTCCGTCATTTGCGCCGCGAACTGGAAAGACACCTTACAGTTGCAAGTCCTGGTCTGTCGTAAAACGTTGTGGACCATCGGCCCTTCGATCCGCTCCTGGACCGGTTCTAACCAGATGGATAGATTTCCCTTACCCCCGCTCCGGCGCGGCCCGGCGACGGCAGGTCCCGCGCCGGAAAACGCGTGGCCGCGTGCGGAGGTCGGATCCTAGGCTCTCGGGCATGCCCCCGGTCTTCCTCCCCGGCCTGGAACTGTCCCGGGCCCTGTACACGGACGCGGTCGCGCCCCTGCTCGCCCGAGGTCCCCGGCCCGTCACGCACGCCGCCGCGCTGCTCGGCGCCGGGTCCGAGGTCCTCGGACTGGACACCGAGCGCTCCACCGACCACGGCTGGGGGCCGCGGCTCCAGGTCTTCGTGGACGGACCCGGCGAACGCGAACGCGTGCTGGCGCTGCTCGCCGGGGGCCTGCCCGAGCGGGTGCGCGGCTGGCCGGTCCGGTTCGGCCCCAACGACGGCCCTCCCCAGACGTGGCGGCCCGACGCCGACGCGCCCGAGGGCCGACACCGGGTGGAGGTCAGCGGGTCCGGCGACTGGCTGCGGGGCCGGCTCGGCTTCGACCCGGGCGAGGGGGTGGAGGTCGCCGACTGGCTCGCCACGCCCACCCAGCGGCTGGCCGAGGTGGTGGGCGGAGCCGTCTTCCACGACGGCGTCGGCGCGGTCACACGGGCCAGAGAGCGGCTGGCCTGGTACCCGGACGACGTGTGGCGGTACGTGCTGGCCTGCCAGTGGCAGCGCGTGTCCCAGGAGGAGGCGTTCGTCGGCCGCTGCGCGGAGGTGGGAGACCGTCTGGGCGCGCGGGTGGTCGCGGCCCGGGTGGTCCGCGACCTCATGCGCCTGGCCCTGCTGCTGGAGCGCCGCTACCCGCCCTACTCCAAGTGGCTGGGAAGCGCCTTCGCCCGCCTGCCCTGGGCGGCGGAGCTGGCCCCGCTCCTGGAACGGGCTCTGGACGCGGACGCCGCGGCCCTCGCCGAGGCGTCCTCCCTGGTGGCCGACCGGCAGAACCGGACCGGCCTCGCCGCCGCCCTGGACACCCGGCCCCGGCCGTTCCACGAACGCCCCTGGCCGGTGCTGGACGCGGCCCGGTTCGCCCGCGCCCTGCTGGCGGGGATCACCGCCCCCGAGCTGGCCGCACGGCCGCCGGTGGGGGCGATCGACCAGTTCGCGGACAACACCGACGCGCTGACCCGGCCGGAGGTGTTCCGCTCCCTGGGTCCGTGAGCCGCGTCCCGGCCGCGCGACCCGGGCCGTCCGTGCGGGCAGGACCATCCCGTGCGCGAGCCCTCCCCCCTCCCGTCTTCAGGCCGTACGCGCGCCCGGTCCGCCCCGTCACCGCGGGTGCGCCCACGGGGGCGTGGTCCGCCCGCACGCGCGCGCGGGTGCCGTACGATCCCAGGCATGGGCAGACCGTCCGACCGATCACCTCTACGAAGGATCAGCGCGGAGGCCTGCGTCCTCGGCGGCGCGGGGTACGCCCTCCTGCTCCAGATCGCCCACCCCAGCGTCGCCCGCGGGGTGCACGACCACAGCGACTTCTCCTCCCGGCCGTTCAACCGGCTGCTCGGCACCCTCTACTTCGTGTACGGCACGGTCTACGGCACCGAGGAGGAGCGAAAGCGCCTGCACGACATCGTGCGGGCGCTGCACCGCAAGGTGAACGGCCCCGGGTACCGGGCCCTGGACGACGACCTCCTGCTGTGGGTGGCCGCCACCCTGTTCCAGTCCGCCTCGCGGCTGCACGCGATGGTGTTCGGCGAACTCGGCGAGGAGGAGCGCGCCCTGCACCTGCGCGAGGCGTCGGCGTTCGCCACCGCCCTGGGCCTGCCCGAGGAGAAGTGGCCCGCGTCCCCCGAGGAGTTCGCCGCCTACTGGGAAGGGGCCCTGTCCCGGCTGGAGGTGGGTGAGGAGGCCCGCGCCATCACCAAGCAGTTGTTCCACCCGCCGAGCGCGCCCCTGCGCCCGCTGATGCGGATCCAGCTCCTGCTCACCGGCGGGCTGCTCCCGCCGGACCTGCGCGAGCGGTTCGCGATCCCGTGGTCGCGGGCGCGCCAGCGCCGGTTCGACCGGATCGTGCGGACGACCCGCGCGGTGTACCCGCACGTCCCCCGGCCGGTGCGCGTCCTGCCCGCGACGCTGTGCCTGTGGACCATGCGGCGCGGAACCCTGGGGCCGCGCTGGCTGGGGCCGCCGCGACGCCGTTCGAGGCCAGGTGCGGCGCCGCGCCGCGGGGCGAGGGGAACCGTCGGCTAGGACCGGCTGAGACCGTCAGCCGAGGGACTCGGGCGGCCTGTCCTCCAGGGCCTTCCTGGCCTGTTCCGCCTCGGCCAGTCCCAGCTCGGTGAAGATCTCCTCGGCCTCGCTGAGGAACCCCCGCGCCCGGTCCGCCGCCATGACCGGTTCGGGCAGGCGGCCGAGGGCGAGCGCGGCGCGGGCGACCATGTAGCGCTCGCTGCGCTCGACCGCGATGGCGCGGCCCCTCTCCAACTCGGACAGGGCCTCGCCGTGGCGTCCGGCGGCCGCGTAGGTCATTCCCAGCTCAGTAAGGATTTCGGCGTCGCCACTGCGGATACCGGACTTGTCTGACAGCGCCGACGCCTCGCTGTGGGACTCGATCGCCTGCTCCCAGTTCTCGGCCGCACGGTGAGCTATGCCCAGGGCGTTGTGCACATAGATCTGATTGCTCATCAGATGCAGGCGCACGGACAGCTCCAGTGCCTCGTTCAGGTCCCGGAAAGCGTCCTCCAGATCGCCCAACCCGACATGGGCCTCGCCCATGACCCGCTTGGCTTGGACCCTGGCCTCGTTCAAGTCCTCGCCGCCGGCCTTCGCGGTGGCCTGTTCAGCACAGTACAGCGCCTCCGTGTACTCCCCCAGCGCCTGTTTCACGAAGGCGAGGTTGCTCCATTGCACCGCCTCCAGGCGGGTGTCCCGCAACTCGACCGCGTGGTCGAGCACGCCTTGGAAGGCCTCCACGGCGTCCGAGAGGAGTCCGACGCGCTCGTAAACCACGCCCAGATTGGCCAGGACCCGTATGAGTCCTCTGCTGTCGTCGATCGACGCCAACAGGCCCCGGGCCTCCGTGAGGAGATCCAGCGACTCGTCGAAGCGGCCCGCAAGACAGTGTGCGACGCCCAGTCCGATGAGGGTCACCGCGCGTCCTCGCTGATTCCCCTGTTTGTCGCTGATCTGGAGTGCCCGCTGATGGGAACTGACCAACAGCCCCATCTGGCCGTGGAGGGCGTAGAAGCGCCACACCGCATCAGCCATCCGCCAGGCGTACTCGCCGTTCCCGTGTGAGGCGAAGTACTCGATCGTCTCCGCCAGGTTCTCCTGGTGCAGGGTGAACCAGTTCTCGGCGTCCTCCCGCCCGGTCAGCTCGATCCGATACTCAGGAGCCACGTCGACATCGTCGTGCGCGCGCGGACCCAGAAGGTCGGCGGCATGCTGAGCGGTCGCCATGTACTGCTCCGCCAGGCGCAGCCTGGCCGAATCGATCTCCTGTGCGCTCAGGACCATGGCCCCACGGTCCCGTGAGAAGGCGCCGATCAGGTCGTGCAGGCGGTACACGTCACCCTGGGGCTCCTCCAACAAGCACACCCCGACCAACTCCTGGAGGATGTCGTCCGCGTCCTCCACGGTCATGTCCAGGAGGGCGGCCGCGCCGCCGAGGTCGATCGTGCTGCCGATCATCAGGCCCAGCAGGAGGAAGGTCCGGCTCTGGTCCCGGTTGAGGCTCTGGAAGGACAGGTCGATGGCGGCCTCGACGCTCTGCCCCTCGACCTGGAGTTCGCGGAACTTCCGGTTCTGCTCGCCGAGGCGGCGGGCGACGTGCGCGAACGACCACCTGGGGCGGCTGAGCATCCGTCCGGCCACCACGCGCAGGGCGAGGGGGAGGCCGCCGCAGATCCGGATGATCTCCCGGGCCTGTTCCGGTTCGCGCCGTACGCGTTCGTCCCCCAGCACGCGCCCGAGCAGCTCCAGGGAGGACTGCTCGTCGAACACCCCCAACGACAGGAAGCGGGCGCCGCTGAGCCCGGAGAGCTCGTTGCGGGTCGTGATGAGGGTCATCGACCCCGGGGAGGAGGAGAGGAGCGGGCTGACCTGGGCGTAGCTGAGCGCGTTGTCGAGGATGACCAGGACCCTGCGCCCCATGAGGGTGGCCCTCCACAGAGCCGACCGCTCGTCGAGGGACTCGGGCACCGCCTCGGGGTCGATACCGACCGCGCGGAGCAGGGCGCCGAGCGCGGAGGCGGCGTCGAGCGGTTCCCTGTCCGTCGTGTAGCCGTACAGGTCGATGAACAGCTGTCCGTCGGGGTAACGCTCGGCCGCCTCGTAACCGAAGCGGACCGCGGTGGTCGTCTTCCCCTCGCCGCCGCTGCCCGTGATGACGCAGACCTGCGCGCGGGTCTCCCCCGTGCGCGCCACCTCGTCCAACTGGCGCAGGGAGTCGCGACGCCCCGTGAAGTCGGGCAGGTCCCGGGGGAGGTCGTTGCGCACCACGAAGCGCGTTCCGGGTTCTCCGGCCGTCGGGTCCTGGGCCCCTTCCTGGAAGTCCTCCTGGAGGATCCGGGTGTGCAGGGCGGTCAGTTCCGGCCCGGGGTCGACACCCAGTTCGTCGGCGAGCCTGGCCCGGAACTCCTCGTAGACGGAGAGCGCCCTGGCGCGTTCGTTGTCGCGCCACAGGGCCGTGATGAGCAGGTGGTGCAGACGCTCCCTGAAGGGTTCCTCGCTGACCAGGGGCGTCAGCCGGGAGACCACGTCGGAGCACCTGCCCAGCTCCAGGGCACAGGTGGCCCAGGCGACGACGCAGGACCAGCGCTCCTCCCGCAGGGGGGGCCACGACGGAGTGGTCCAGGTACTCCGAACCGACACCGGAGAAGGGCAGCCCCCGCCAGCACTCCAAAGCCTGTTCCAGCATCTCGACGGCTGCCTTGGGCTCGGCCGAGGCGGCCCGGTCCCGGAGGCTCCGGAAACGGTGCAGGTCGACCGAATCCGGATCCACGTCGAGGACGTAGCCGCCGGAGGTCGTGGAGATGCTGTCCGGAAAGGCCCTGCGCAGATGGGAGATCTGGACCTGGATCACGGATCGAGCGGTACGTGGTGGGTCATCGTTCCAGAGGTAGCCGATGAGCTGGTCGATGGTGACCTCGCGGCCCAGGTGGACCAGCAGCGCTCCCAGCACACAGAGCTGGCGCGGACCACCGACCTGAACAGGTCGGCCGTCCGCCCAGACGGTGATGGGGCCGAGCACGCCGAATTCCACAAGTAGCAACCCTAGCAAGGGCCATTGGAACGAAATAGGGAATGCGGACATGCCGACGACTCCGAGCACCCCCCTCCACGAAAGTACTCGGAGTGACCGTCGGATTACCCGGAAAAGGGACTACTTCTCCTGGGCGGGCTTCTCCTCGGCGGGCGCGGGCGCCGCCTCCGCGGGCACAGCCTCCGCGGGCTCCTCGGCCGGGACGGGCCTTCCCGGGATCGGCTCCTGGTAGGGAATGCCCTTCGCCTCGGGGGCGACGTCGGCGACGATCGCCTCGAACTCCTCGTCCACGGTCAGCATCTTCGGCACTCGGACTCCTCTTCTCACGGCACTCGCGTAGAGCCGCAAAGTAGCCCTACGTCTACGAAGCATCAAGGGACCCCGCCTTCCGGCGGACTGGCCACCCGTGGCGGGTTCCGCCTCAAAGCACACCACGGGTGGCATGTGTCCAACGAACGTCGCACTGTGTCGGACCCGCGAGCCGTCCTCTCGCGGGTCCGATCGCGTCGAACGTGTTCCACACTAGAGAGATCCTCTTCCACTCCGCTTTCAGTCTTCTTTCAGTGCTGAAATCGCTGTGGCGAAGGCGGTTGCGGGACCGCGTCATCATTGACCGCCAGGCGCCGCCACGGCCAGCGGTTGGCCGGTTGCGGACGGTCAGAGCCCGTCCACACGGTGTACGGCGGCCGCCGCGCACCGCGCGCTCCCCGGCCAGGAGGTGTCGTGGACCAGGGAGGACACCCTCCGCGGAGCCGGATCCCGCTTCCTCTTCAATCTTCCGAGAAACGACCGGCATAAACCACGCGTTCCCTCCCGACACCGAAATCCGGGAAATTCCCATCCTCAGGAGGGCACGATTGTGCCCGCCCCCGGGAAGTCCGCGACCCGGACGCGTCGGGTGTTCTCTTGCGGAGCTTTTCGCGCCCCTTGCGTTCCTTCCCCGCCGGTGCGCCGTGCGCTCCCCCCGGACCGGCGCGCCCCCGGAGGACCGGGCACGCCCGGACGGTCACGACCTCACGAGCGCGTACGCCCCCGGCCGGGAATTCCCTGTGGCACCGGGCACGTACACCGGAGGAGGGCTGCGCGAGCCCGCTGTCGGGCCATAGGTTGCTAGGGAGCATGCCGATCGGACGGCACCGGTGGTCCCGGAGGGCGCGAAGTTGGAGGACGTGATGCTGGAGGGCGACGGAAACGGCTGGGTGAGCCTGCCGGACGGAACCCGCAGGTGGGGGGTCTACGGCGCGGCCGGACTGCTGCTGTACGCCACCGACGCCGCCGGAGCGGGCCACGTGCTGCTCCAGCACCGGGCGGGCTGGACCCACATGGGGGACACCTGGGGCATCCCCGGGGGCGCCCGCAACCGGGACGAGACGCCCCTGGAGGCCGCCGTGCGCGAGTTCGAGGAGGAGGTCGAGGGGGACCTGGACGGGTACAGCCTCCTCGGCGTCCACGAGGAGGACCTGACCGTGTGGCGCTACGACACGTTCATGGCGAGCCTGCCGGGGCTGACGCCGTTCCGGCCAGGCAACTCCGAGAGCAAGGAGGTGCGCTGGGTACCGGTGGACTCCGCCGACGCGCTTCCCCTGCTGCCGCCGTTCCGCGCCGCGTGGCCGCACCTGTACGCGAACCTGGCCTCGGCCTTCTCGGAGAACGGCCGCGGTCCGGGCACTTCTCCGGCCGGTTGAGCGTTGAACCCTGCGCAGGGGCCTTTCGCGCACCCGTCCCCCGGACCGGACCCGGGAGTCCGGGAGGGTGCCGGAGGGCGGTCTCGGGGGAATGTCAGGGGCGGATCCCTGATGCGCTCCGGGCCCCGACCCCGCATGCTGAAGGGGACGGCCCGGCGAAGAGCGGTCGTCACGTTATTCGACTGGAGCAGTGGACATGACGCTGGAGCGCGGTAACGCATTCACTCCCGTCGCCTCGGCGACGATGATCTGGCCCTGGACCACCTCGGTGCTGGGGGGTGCCGCCGGTGGTGCCCTCTTCTTCCTCCTCAACCTGGGCTCGGGCCTGGGCGCCATCGCCTCCGGCCTGACCGCGGCGGTGGTCTTCTTCTCACTGATCGGCGGCGTGGGCGGTGTGATGAGCTCCAAGGCCGACCGCCGGGGCAAGCGCTACGCCGCCACCTACCCGTTCCGGTACGCGGCCGTGCCCGCGGGAATCGGCGGTGCGGGGTACGCCCTCGTCAGCATCTTCACCGGCTCGATCATCGGCGGACTGTTCGGCGGGCTGTTCGTCGCGGCGGCGATCTGGATCACCGTTGGCCTCATCGCGATGGTGGTCGGCAACAAGAACGCCTAGGCTCGGTATCTTCCGCCGATGGTGGAAAACAGATACTCACCTAGGGGAGACAACCGGGCGCCGATGACTGAATCTGCTCGTCAGAAGATGGTCGAGCGGGTCCGCGGGCTCCTCCGCATGGCGGAGGACCCCGCGGTTACTGATGCCGAGAGCCAGGCGTTCACCGCCAAGGCCGCCGAGCTGATGACCCGCCACGCGATCGCGGAGGCCGAGGCCCGCGCCGAGAGGGGCGAGGCGCCGGACGCGATCAGCCGCATGGACTACGCCGTCTCGGGGGTGGGAGGCCACGGCAAGGCACGGGTGCGCGCGCTGGCCGACATCTCCGCGGCCTACGGCTGCCAGTCCGCGGTACGGGGCAACAACTCCGAGAACACCGAGCGCGTCATGATCCTCGTGGGCACGGTGAGCGCGCTGGACGCGCTGCGGATGCTGCTGCCGTCGATCTCCATGCAGATGGAGGCGTCGGCGAAGTTCATGAGCTCGTCGCACGTGGCCGACATCCGGGAGCTGCGCAACTACACGCGCTCGGAGCTGGAGACCGAGCGCAAGCGCTACTACCGGTCGTTCGTGCGCGCCTACGGGCAGGCGGTGGCCGAGCGCATCCGCGAGTTCCGCGCGCGGTTGCAGGAGATGGCCTCGCCGGGCGGCTCGGGCGGGCCGGGGGAGAGCGTGGACGCCGCCCGCGGCGCGGAACTGGTGCTGCTGAACGACGTGCACCGGGTGAGCGAGGAGTTCCAGAAGCAGTTCCCGCAGCTGCGCAAGCACCGGCCCGAGCGCACGCACAGCGCGGCGGGGTACCGGGCGGGCTACCGGCGGGGGCGCCAGGCCGAACTCGGGCTGGACACGCCGGTGGGAAGCGGCGGTTCGTCCGTGCTGAACGAGAGCGAGTAGGCCTCTCTCCGCGGAGTTGTCCACAGGCTGTGCACAGAACCGCCCCGATTGTTGTTCTCGCATGTCAGAGGGGAAATGCGAGAGTTCAACCGGGGCGGTTCGGGTGTTCCTGGGGGCGATTACCCGGGGTTATCCACAGGAAGAACGGCATCCTGTGGATAACTCTGTGGATAAGGTGTCGGCCCGGTTGAGAAAGGGTCCATAACCTCTTATCAGGACACCCGCAAAGGCTGAACCAGGTAGCGGAAGGAGGGGTTCTCCCCCTCCTTGGCCGGCACGTCGGTGAACACGGCGGGTTTGGTCGGCTCGGTGAAGTTGAGGTGGGCGGTGTCGGTGTCCACACCCGCCAGTCCGTCCATGATGTAGTCGGGACGGAAGGCCAGCCGCAGGGGCTCGCCCTCGTAGCCGACCTCGATCGCCTCCACGGCCTGGGCGTCCTCGCCCGACCCCGCCTCCAGCACGACCTCGCCCTCGGAGAAGGCCAGCCGCAGCGGGGTGTTGCGGTCGGCGACCAGCGCCACGCGCTTGACCGCCTCCGCCAGCGGCGTCACGGCCACCTCGGCGCGCGCGGAGAACTCCTTGGGGAACCAGGCGGCGTACTTGACGAACTCGCTGTCGATCAGCCGGGTGGTGGTGCGGCGCTCGCCGTTCTCGAAGCCGATCATGCCCTCGCCCGGGGAGAGGCTGACGCCCTCGCCGCCGCTGGCCGTGGACAGGGCGATGTCCACGTTGGACCTGGTGAGCAGGCCGCGCACGGTGTCGCTCAGCGTGCGCGCGGGTACCAGGGCGGCCGCGTCCAGGCCCTGGTCCTCGGGGCTCCACCACAGTTCGCGCACGGCGATGCGGTAGCGGTCGGTGGCGACCAGGCTCAGGGTGTCGCCGCTGAAGTCGAGGTAGGCGCCGGTGAGCATGGGCAGGGTGTCGTCCCGGCTGGCCGCCGGGGCCACCTGACGCACGGCCGCCGCGAAGGCGTCCGCGGCTACGGAGCCGATGCGTCCGGGCATGCCGGGCAGGGTGGGGTAGTCCTCCAGCGGCATGGTGATGAGGGTGAAGCGCGCGGCTCCGCCGACGATGCGCAGCTTGGGGCCGTCGCTGTCGATGTGCACCGAGCCGGACGGCAGGTTGCGCACGATCTCGGCCAGGAGGCGGCCGGGGACGAGGGCGGCACCGGACTCCTCGGAGAGGACGTCCACCGAGGCGCGGGTGGAGACCTCGTAGTCGAACCCCGACAGGTGCAGGGAGGCGCCGTCCGGGGAGAGCTCCATGCGGATACCCGAGAGCACCGGGACGGCGGGCCTCGTGGGGAGGGCCCGGGCCGTCCAGGCGACCGCCTCGGCGAACGCGTCGCGGTCCACTCGAAGTTTCACGGTGAGGCCTCCTCGTAGCGCTGTCGTTGCCGACAACGTACCCAGTGGCGACGACAATGCGCCCTCCCCCGGACGGAACCTCGGGCGGGGTCCGACCTGGGAGAAGGCACGGCGGGACGCTGACCGGCCACGGCTCGCGGAGGACGGGGGCCGGGGACGGGGCGGGGCCGATCCGGGGGAGGGTTCCGGCCGGGCGCTGAGCGCGAGCGGGCCCGGCCGGGAACGTGACGGCTGTGGCTCCAGTGGCGCTATTTGCGGTTGGGGCGCAGGGTCCAGGTGATGCTCATGCGACCGGTGACGGTGCCGTCCCCGGTGCGCAGCTCGACGTTGACGGGGAACTCGGGGCGCCTGCCCTCGTCCAGCTCGGCGATGATCTCCTCGCGCGGGCGGCCCAGGACGGCCTCGGCGGTCAGGTCGCCCGTCGCGATCTTGAGGAAGTCGATCGTGGAGGTGGTCGGCAGGGGTACGGCGCGGTCGAGCTGGTCGCCGAAGGTGCCGATGATGACGGCGCCGGAGGCGGACTCGGCCAGGGTGAACATGGCGCCCGCGTGGGGGCCGCCGACGTGGTTGTGGTGGTCGGCGTTGTCGGGCAGGCGCATGACGGCGCGCCCGTGGTCCAGCTCGGTGAAGGTCAGGCCGAGGGTCCGGACGAAGGGGACCGCGGCCAGGAAACCGGCCTTGACCGTCTCCGCCGTCTCGGGGTTCATGTGTGCCATGGCCCTCATGTTACTGCCGAGTAACCTCAGGACGCCACCCCGAGCACCGGCGGGTGGAAACGTGTTCCCGGGCGGGCCGCGCGGGCGGAGGGGTGTGGGCTACCATGACGTGGCGGGGAGTCGCTTCCCGCGGGGAGGGTTCGCATAGCGGCCGAGTGCAGTGCTCTTGAAAAGCACCAAGTCCTTGACGGGACTTCGTGGGTTCAAATCCCACACCCTCCGCCACATCCCGGTGTCGCAGCAGTTCAGCGGCTCACGGGAGAGGCACCGAAGGCCGGTGGCCCCGGCCCGCTGCACATTCGTCGCACGCGGACCGGGGAGCCACCGGCCTTCGTCGTTCACTGAGGTAGGCAGCGAGACGATCGGGTCCAGCAGCGGGTTCCTCGCCATACGCCAGCCCTCTGCTCCCCGGATTCCGCGCGGGAACCGCTCCCTCTCCGCACAAGCCAGTCCTCGTGGCGCCGGTGCTCGTCCGCGTCAGTTGCCGATGCCCTGTGTTTGGTCCACGGCTTTGTCGGTACGTCTGAGGGGAGGCGCCCGTATGCACACCCCCTTGTCGGCGACGGCCTGTTCGGCTACCTGCCGGGCCAGCGGCTGGACCCAACAACCCGGCCCACGCGCTCCCGGCCGTGGAAGTCGTCCTCAGCTCACGCCGACAGCGACCACGGAAGGCTTGCGTGAGAGCCATCTCGAACCATCCTCAGGAACGAATGACCTGGTGGCAGAGCATCAGCCCGTCCTTCACCGTGCTGGCAGGCATCTGCATCAGTGTTTCCGCGCTGATGCGTGAAGACCGCCTGTTCGTCCTTCTGGGCGTGCTGGTCGCGGTGTCCGCAGCCGTCATCCAGGGCTACTGGCTGCTGCAGATGTACCGGCGCCGGCGCCACGGCCCCGCGCGACCGCACGAGGAGCCATAGCCGCGCACCAGCCAATTCGTCGTTTTGTCGACAGGGGTCAAGGCCCTCGGCACAGCAGGGTTTCGTGGGTTCGTATCCCATAACCCGCGGAACCGAGGGCCCTCGCCCCTTCTGTCAGTTCGCCGGGAAGCCTTCGTTGGTCACAGGTGCTCCTCTTCGGGCTCGGTCGCTACCTTTCGCGGACGGCCGCCGGTCGTGCGCCAGGGCTCGGGCAGCGGTCCGCCCGCGCGCAGGTGTGCGTCCAGCAGCGACAGCAACCGGTCGGCCTCGTACAGCGCCGCACAGGCCTCACCGGCGTGGCGCGGTCGTGTCCGGAGTTCCTCGGACAGGGCGTCGTACAGGTCCGTGGCGGTGTCCGGTCCGGGTTCGGATTCGAGGAGGCCCGGCGGAACCGGCGTGCTCACGAGACCGCCCCCAGGCCCGCCAGGAGGTCCCCCACCGGCTGACGCCGCGCCTCGTGGGCCAGGTAGTAGCCCCGCACGAGGGCCTCCGACGGATCGATCGGGGGCAGCGGCTCACGCCGGGTGCCGTCCGGGGTCGGGCGCGGAGCGGGGACCGGAGGAGGAGTCGGTGCGCCCGCGACCGTGCCGGGATCGACGGCGTAGCGGCGCACCCGGGAGGCGCGGCGCCTGCGGGCCTCGGCGCGCAGCTCTCCGGCGAGGACGCGCGGTGCCGCGTGGAGGCCCCGTGCCGGACGGAGGCAACGAAGGATGACGGCCACCAGGGCCGTTACGATGTGCACTTGTCTGCCTGCTTTCACCAGGTGGACTGGGCCCGGGGGTGTTCGCCGCACCACCGGGCCGCCTCATGTTCAATTCCCGATAATAGACCAGTTCAGCTATAGCACGCTAGGCATGCCTGCATTGCTAGGCGTCCTAAGGATTCCTAGCGTCCCTGACATGGAGTGGCGTGAGGGTCTGCCCAGGTGGGTACAGATAGCGGACGAACTGGAGAGGCGTATCCGAGAGGGTGAGTACCCGCCCGGGAGTCGCGTCCCGTCGGTGCTCAAGCTCATGGACGAGTTCCAGGTGGCCTCCGCGACGGCGCAGAAGGCTCTCTCCGGACTGCGCGACCGGGGGCTGACGCGTACCGAACCGGGGATCGGGTCCACCGTCCGGGATTCCCCACGACGTGCGCCCTGAGCGGCCGCGTCCCTGGTTCCTGGTTCCTGGTTCCTGGTTCCTGGTTCCTGCTCCTCAGCATCGCCCTCGTCGCGTGCAGCACCGTGTGGATCGCGCTGGGCCCCGGACCCGGGCGGCTGGCTGGCCTTCCTCGTCTGGAACGTCCTCGTCACCTGGCTGGTCTGTCTGGGGATCGCCGTCCGCGACCACACCAGGCCGAGGAAACCCCACGGTGAGCGGTGACCGCCGTCCGACCGCCCCGTCGACGTGTCGACATGTCGCCGCATCGTTCCGACGCGGGTGGGCAGTATGCACGCCATGATCGGACGACTGCACACCATCGCCCTGGACTGCCCCGACCCCGGCGCGCTCGCGGACTTCTACGCCGAGCTGCTCGGGCTCCCCGTCACCAAGCGTGAGGAGCACTGGGTGGTGGTCGGGGAGGACTGGCCGCGGCTCGCCTTCCAGCACGCGCCCGACCACAAGGCCCCGGCGTGGCCGGACCCCGAGCGGCCCCAGCAGGCGCACCTCGACGTCTGGGTGGAGGACATCGAGGCGGCCGAGGAGCGCGTGCTGGCACTCGGGGCGCGCAGGCTCGCGGTCGCCGAGGACGACCCCCGCGACCTGTTCCGGGTCTACGCCGACCCCGCCGGGCACCCCTTCTGCCTGGAGTACGCCGCCGGAGGCGCCTGAACCCGCCCGGGGGCGCCCGGGCGGGCGTCCCCGGCTACTCCCCCCGGCTACTCCTCCTCGGCGTGGTGCGGAAGGATCACCACCGGGATCTCGGAGTGGTGCAGCACGCCCTGGCTGACCGAGCCCAGGAGCAGTCCGCGCACGCTCCCCCTGCCCCGGGAGCCCACCACGATCGCGTCGGCGCCCTCGGCGGCCCCTATCAGCGCGTTGACCGGGCTGTCCTGGGTGCGCACCACGCTGACCCCGAAGTCGAGGTCCTCGCGTCGCCTGCCGGTGACGTCGAGCAGCATCTCGCCCACCAGCTCCTCGGACTTGCGGTCGAACAGCTTCTCCTGGGGCTCGTAGCCCATGGCGGTCATCGCCATCGGGTCGTAGGGGTAGGGCACCTCCCAGCTGTTGACCACGACGAGTTCGCCGCCGCTCTCCCGCACCAGGTCCACGGCCAGGCGCAGCGCCCGGCGGGCGTTCCTGGAACCGTCCACGCCGACCACCACCCGGCCGAGCGAGGTCGTCGCGGGACTGCCCCCGTGCGAGGGCACCACCACGACCGGGCACGCCGCCTGGGCGGCCACGCGGATGCTCACCGAGCCCACGAACACCGACGCGAACGTGCCCAGGCCCCGTGTGCCGAGCACGAGCAGGTCGTGCGCCCGGCTGTGGCTCAGCAGCGCCAGCGGCGGCTCCTCCAGGGCGGTCTCGGTCTCCACCGCCACCGACGGCCGGGCGCGGCGCACGTGCTCCGCGGCCTTGGTCAGCACCTCGTCGGCCTGGTCCGAGATCTCCGCGGTGGGGTCGAAGCGGGCGGGCACGGAGCCGGCCGACACGATCAGCGGCATTCCCAGCGCGTGGACGGCCCGGAGCGGCACGCCCCTGCGGTCCGCCTCGGCGGCCGCCCACTCCAGCGCCGCCCGCGAGTGGTCGGAGCCGTCGACGCCGACCACGACCCTGGGCGAGTGCTCTTCGTTGCTTGGCATGGTTTCCCCCTTGGTAACGCTGTCCGTCATCGCCGGGGAGGACGGTCGTTCCCGGGATCGGCACGGACCCCCGTCGGGCCGCCCGTTCCCCTCAGGTCGTCCCCGGGCCACCGTTCTCCCCGCTGACCCGCCGTTCCCCCCAGGCCGTTCTCCCTCCGACCGCTCCTCCGGTCGTCCGTCCCCCGGCGGTCACTCGTCCTCCGGCTGCGGCGGCAGGACGGCCACGGGCACCGGGGCGTGTTGCAGCACCCCCTGGCTGACCGAGCCCATCACCAGCCCGCGCACGCCCCCGCGTCCGCGCGAGCCCACCACCAGCAGATCCGCGTCCCGCCCCGCCTCCAGAAGGGCGTCCACGGGGTTGGCCTGCGTCCGGATCGCACTGATCTCCAGGTGCTCGGTCCGGTCGTCGACCACCTCCGCTAGCAGACCCGCGACCACCTCCTCGGACTGGCGGTCGAACATCTCCTCGTGCAGGGCCCGGGCGTCGGCGGCCAGCGACTCGGCGTCCGCGGGCAGCGGCACCTCCCAGCTGTTGACCACCACGACCTCCGACCCGCTCACCAGAGCCTCGTGGAGGGCGAAGCGCAGCGCGCGGCGGGAGGACTCGGACCCGTCCACGCCCACCACGACGCGGCCGCGCCGCGGCGGCGGCTTCTCCTGGTTGGGGACGACCACCACGGGACAGGGCGCGTGGGAGGAGGCACGCACGCTGATCGAGCCGAGCATGATCGCCCGGACCCCGCCCAGCCCCCTCGAACCCACCACGACGACGTCCTCGGGCAGGGCGTCGTTGAGCAGGACCGCGGGCGCGTCCTCCGGCGCCAGGACGGTCGCCACGTCCAGTCCGGGACGGGCGCGGTGCGCGTACGCGGCGCCCGCGGTGAGCAGGTCGTGCCCGGCCTCCCGCTGGTCCTCGACGGCCACGCGCCCGGCCGCCCCGTAGGCGCCGATCACCACCGGCATCCCGAGGCCGTGCACGATCCGCAGCTGCGTGCCGCGTCTGGCGGCCTCCTCGGTCGCCCAGGCCAGGGCGGCGTGGGAGGCGGGTGTGCCGTCCACGCCGACCACGACCGCGGGCGGGCGTTCCTGTGCGTTCATCCCCAACCCCTTCCCCCTCGTCCTTCCCCTGTCCGAAAGCGGGCCCCGGAAAACGGGGAGGAGTCGAAGGAGGGGCCGCCCGCGCGCCGCACCCCGCCCGCGGCCGCCTCACCTCTGCCAGGCGAACGCCTCCCCGACCGACGCGGCCAACTGGAGGTAGGCGTCCCGCGTGGCGGGGGCGAGCCGTTCCAGGTCCACCTCAGCGCCCTCCTCCAGGTGCCCGTCCCAGGGCACCCGCACCACGTCGCGGCACCGCCCGGCGAAGTGCTCCTCCAGCCGGTTCAGGTCCACGCTGCTCTTGCTGTCGGAGCGCACCATCGACAGCACCACCACGGCGCCGCGGACGAGGGCGCCGTGGCCGTGCGCCTCCAGCCAGTCCAGGGTGGCGCTGGCGCTGCGGGCGCCGTCCACGGACGCCGAGCTGACCAGGACCACCTGGTCGGCCAGTCCCAGCACCCCGCGCATGGCCGAGTGCAGCAGGCCGGTGCCGCAGTCGGTGATGCAGATGGAGTAGAAGTGCTCGACGATCCGGGAGACCTCCCGGTAGTCGGCGTCGCTGAAGGCCTCGGAGACCGCCGGGTCTCGGTCGGAGGCCAGGATCTCCAGCCTGCTGGGCGCCTGCGAGGTGAACCCGCGGATGTCGGCGTAGCGCGACACGAGATGGCGCTCGTTGAGCAGATCGCGGATGGTCGCGGCGGTCTCCAGCCGCACCTTGTCGGACAACGTGCCGCGGTCGGGGTTGGCGTCCACCGCGAGCACCCGGTCGCCGCGCAGGGAGGCCAGCGTCGCGCCGAGGGCGACCGTGGTGGTCGTCTTGCCGACCCCGCCCTTGAGGCTGAGCACGGCCACCCGGTGGTGCCCGGTCGCCACGGGCGTGCTCGCGCGGGCAACCAGCTCGCGCTGGCGCAGCACCTTGGCCGACTCCCCCGGGTTGACCAGGCCCAGGGTGGCGGCGTGCACGGCACGGCGCCACCCGCCGCTGGGGCCCTGGCGCCGGTTGCGCACGAGGGTGGCCGCGTTGAGCGCGTCGGAGGTCTGCCGCTCCTGTTCGGGACGGCGCTGAGCAGGTGAACCCGGGGGAGCGGACGGAGCGGGCGGCGGCGCGAGGTCGGCTCGGGGTCCGGTGAGCGCGGACGGCGGCTCGGGAGCTCGGGGCGGTGCCGGACGGACGGGTTCGCCCTGTGGAGGCGCGGACCGGAAGGGGCCGGGGTCCTCGTCCAGCCACGCGCCCAGACCCGTGTCCTGTGCGGACCGGGGGGCTGAGCCCGGGGCGGGCCCGTCCCCCGGTTCGCGGACGGGGCTCGAAACGTGCCTCTGGTCAGGGCCCGGGTCGGGTCCCCGAACGGAGTGCGGACCCGCCCCCGTCTCCGGGTCCGCCGGAAGCGGCCCCGTGGCCCGCGGTCCGCCCCGGACGTCGTCATGCTCCGTATCCAGGGGAGGCAGCTGCTCGGGTTCGGGCACGTCGGAGTCGCGGCGCAGCCTGCGGGGCGCCAGCGGATCCTCCCCGCCCGGCCGGGTCGGACGTTGGAGGCGCTGCCGCTGCGGGCGCCTGCGGGCGGCGCCCGGCAGCAGGCGGAGCGTGCCGTCCTCCTCACCGTCGTCGGCGTCCACGTCGGCGGCGGCGTCCTCGGCAGCGGCGGCGAAAGCCCCCGAGCCCGCGAGGAACTCCGAGGGCCCGGAGGCACCGGAGGACCGTGGGGGCGCCAGCGGCTTGGGCCCCGCGGAAGACCGAGGGGAGCCGGAGTCCTCGGACACCTCGGGAGGGCCGGAAAACCCAGGATTCCCAGAAACCCCAGAAAAAGCTAAGGGAATCTCTGCCTCAGGCTCTTCCGGAACCTCCTCCGGCTCGGGGGCAGCAGAAACCCCCGGAGACACAAAAGCACCGGAGGCCGTCCGCTCCGGTTCCCCGCCGAGCTCCTCCACCCCACCCGCATCGTCCGCCGGAGCCGGCGTCTGGTGCCCCGCTCCCAGCAGCGGCGTGTCCTCTGGCAACCGGGCGTAGGGCGGCGGAGGCGGCGCCTCGCCCTCGAAGCCGCCGAACCACTGGTCGTGGGGTGAGGGCTCGTGCGCGGTCGGCCCCGGCGCGGCGGTGTCCGGGGCGTGCTCCTCCGGGTCACCCGCCGAGCGGTCCGGTTCGACGTGCTCCCCGGCCTCGGGTCCGGAGCCCGCCTCAGAGCTTCGACCCGACCCGTTGTGTTCCTGGTGTGCCACCGGAGTTCTCCTGCTTGAAGGGGGCGTGCTGTGGAAGGAGGGATACCCCAGCGGGGAAGAGACGGGTTCCGCTCCCTGGGATCACTCTTACCCGCCCGTTCCTACCGAAGCATCCTCACGAGCAGGTGAACAGAGGAATCCGTTGCCTGCCGTGGAACCTCCCCGGGTACTGTCTGGCTCATGCACGCGATCCGTATCAGCGAACCGGGCGGACCCGAGGTCCTGGCCTGGACAGAGGTTCCCGATCCCGTCCCCGGCGAGGGGGAGGTCCTGGTGGACGTGGCCGCGAGCGCGGCCAACCGGGCCGACGTCTCCCAGCGCCAGGGCAACTACCCGCCGCCGCCCGGTGCCTCCGAGTACCCCGGGCTGGAGTGCTCGGGCACCGTCGCCGCGCTCGGCCCCGGCACCGAGGACTCGGGCTGGTCCGTGGGCGACCGGGTGTGCGCCCTGCTGTCCGGGGGCGGCTACGCCGAGAAGGTCGCCGTCCCGGTGGGCCAGCTGCTGCCGGTCCCCGCGGGCGTGGACCTCGTGGAGGCCGCCGCTCTGCCCGAGGTGGCCTGCACCGTGTGGTCCAACCTGGTGATGGTCGGCGGCCTGCGCGCCGGGGAGACCGTCCTGGTCCACGGCGGCGGCAGCGGCATCGGCACCTTCGCGGTCCAGTTCGCCCGCGCCCTGGGCGCCCGGGTGGCGGTCACGGCGGGCAGCCGGGAGAAGCTGGAGCGCTGCCGCGAACTGGGCGCGGAGATCCTGATCGACTACAAGGAGGAGGACTTCACCGAGCGCATGCGCGAGGCGGGCGGCGCCGACCTCGTCCTCGACATCATGGGCGGCTCCTACCTGGACGCCAACCTGCGCTCGCTGGCCACGAACGGCCGCCTGGTGATCATCGCGCTGATGGGCGGACGCCGTGCCGAGGCCGATCTGGGGCGTATGCTCGCCAAGAGGCTCTCCGTCCACGCGACGACCCTGCGTTCCCGCCCCCTGGAGGAGAAGGCCGCCATCGTCTCGGGAGTAGTCGAGCAGGTGTGGCCGTTGGTAGAACAGGGAGTCGTCCGCCCCGTCGTCGACCGCTCGGTCCCGATGCGGAACGCGGCGGAGGCGCACCGCGTCATGGAAACGAGCGCGCACACCGGAAAGATCCTTCTTCCCCGTTGACAGCGTGCCGGTGACATCCACGTAAGGGGACTGATGAGCAGCGTAGAGAACCCGGAGGAGCAGGCTCGGATCCTGGTCATGGGAACCGACCGCGACGGGGGCGGCGAGGAGGGCGCGGAGGAGCCGCGCACCCTCGCCGACATGGTGGAGCAGCCCGCCAAGGTGATGCGGATCGGCAGCATGATCCGGCAGCTCCTGGACGAGGTCAAGGCCGCTCCGCTGGACGAGGCGAGCCGGACCAGGCTCAAGGAGATCCACACCTCGTCCATCAAGGAGCTGGAGGACGGTCTGGCCCCCGAGCTGATCGAGGAGCTGGAGCGGCTGACCCTGCCGTTCGCGGAGGGCGCGGCCCCCAGCGACGCCGAGCTGCGTATCGCGCAGGCTCAGCTGGTGGGCTGGCTGGAGGGGCTGTTCCACGGCATCCAGACCACCCTGTTCGCCCAGCAGATGGCGGCCCGCGCCCAGCTGGAGAACATGCGCAAGGCCCTGCCGCCCGGTATGGCGGGTCTGCAGGCCCAGGGGCCGGGCGCTCCCGGCGGCCTGGACGAGGAGCCGCACGGCTCCGGCCCGTACCTGTGACCGGTCCGTACCTGTAACGCCGAGCGCGGAGCCCGCCCCGGCCGGGGCGGGCTCCGCGCGTACAGGGGTCCTGCGGCTCGACGGCCGTGAGGTACGGACCCGGTCCCGGGCGTCCGGTGCCGGGCCCCGGGTGCTACCTGCCCTTGGCGACCGGCTCCAGGACGTCGCGGCCCAGGTAGGGGCGCAGCGCCTCGGGAACCACCACGGAGCCGTCCTCGCGCTGGTGGTTCTCCAGGATGGCGACGATCCAGCGGGTGGTGGCCAGCGTGCCGTTCAGGGTGGCGGCGAAGCGGGGCTTGCCGTCCTCGCCCCGGAACCGCACGTTGAGGCGGCGGGCCTGGAAGTCGGTGCAGTTGGAGGTGGAGGTCAGCTCCCGGTAGGTCTCCTGGGTGGGGACCCACGCCTCGCAGTCGTACTTGCGGGCGGCGCTGGTGCCCAGGTCGCCGCCGGCGATGTCCACCACGCGGTAGGGCAGCTCCAGCTTGTCCAGCATCTCCCGCTCCCAGGAGAGCAGCCGCTTGTGCTCCTCGTGCGCCCGGTCCGGGTGGGTGTAGACGAACATCTCCACCTTGTTGAACTGGTGGACGCGGATGATGCCGCGGGTGTCCTTGCCGTAGGAGCCCGCCTCGCGGCGGAAGCACGGCGACCAGCCGATGTAGCGGTTGGGCAGGGCGTCGGCGGACAGGATCTCCCCCGAGTGGTACCCGGCCAGCGGCACCTCGGAGGTGCCCACGAGGTAGAGGTCGTCGGCGGGCAGGTGGTAGACCTCGTCGGCGTGCGAGCCGAGGAACCCGGTGCCCTCCATGGTCTCGGGCCGGACCAGCACCGGCGGGATCATCGGTGTGAAGCCCGCCTGGACGGCCTGGTTCATGGCCATGTTGAGCAGCGCCAGCTCCAGCTGGGCGCCCACGCCGGTGAGGAAGTAGAACCGCGCCCCGGAGACCTTGGCGCCCCGCTCCATGTCGATGGCGCCGAGCATCTCGCCCAGCTCCAGGTGGTCGCGCGGGGTGAAGTCGAACGAGCGCGGGGCGCCGACGGTCTCCAGGACCCTGAAGTCGTCCACGCCGCCCTCGGGCGCGCCCTCCTCCACGAGGTTGGGCACGCCGGACAGGAGGGCGTCCAGCTCGTCGGCGAGGCGACCGGCCTCGGCCTCGGCCTCCTTGACCTCGGCGGCCAGCGCCTTGGCGCGGGACAGGAGTTCCTCCCGCTCCTCGGGGGAGGCCTTGGAGACGGACCTGCCCACGCTCTTCTGCTCGGCGCGCAGGGTCTCGAACCGGGACAGCGCGGAGCGGCGGTCGGCGTCGAGCCCGAGCAGGCGGTCGGCGACGGAGGGGTCCTCCCCCCGGGCCCGCTGCGAGGCGCGGAGTCGTTCGGGGTCTTCTCGAAGAGCGCGAAGGTCGATCACGTCTTGCAGGTTACCGTCCGGGCCCAATCCTCCCGACATCTTTTCCGCAACCGCGTCATGGAGGCCCGGTGACCTCGTCCTTCCTGTGACAGACCTAGGAGGGGGACGACCGTGAAGCCGTTGAAAGAGATGACCGCCGAGGAGCTCACCCGTGTGCTGGAGGTGCTGGAGGCGACGCGTCCTGAGGACTTCGCGCTGAGGTTGGCGCTGTGCCTGGAACTGGACCGCGCCGACGCGGGGGAGGAGGTCCGCTGGGGCGGCCCGAGGGAGGCGGCCCGGGTCTGAGGACCGCCGGGCCCGGGGAACCCGGAACCGGGGACCGCCGACCCGCGGAGGGGAGCGGAACGGCGGTCACGGCGGACGAGGGGGCGGGCGGCCAGCGGTCGGGGCCGCCCGCGGTCGCCGGAGCCGCGGGGAGAGGAGGGACCGTCGCCGGGACCGGAGCCGGGGTCGGGGGCGAAGGCGGGGCGGGGTCGGCCTCAGTCGACCTGACCGGCGCGGATGCGCGTCAGCCACTGCTCGGCCTCGGCGAAGTCGGCGTCGGTGGCCGGTCGGGGACGCAGCAGCGGATCGTTCTCGGTGGCCCGGCCGCTGC
Source organism: Nocardiopsis alborubida (assembly GCF_012396365.1). Lineage (GTDB taxonomy): Bacteria > Actinomycetota > Actinomycetes > Streptosporangiales > Streptosporangiaceae > Nocardiopsis > Nocardiopsis alborubida. The sequence goes on from NZ_JAAXPG010000038.1 coordinate 55,876, forward strand.
GCGGATAGCTGCCCAGGAAGCGCACGTCCCGGCACACCCGCCGGATGCCCATGAGGGCCTCACCGACCCGGGCCTCGGCCACGTGCCCCTCGGCGTCGATGCAGAAGCAGTAGCTGCCGAGCCGGTCTCCGGTGGGGCGCGACTCCAGCCGGGTGAGGTTGACCCCGCGCACGGCGAACTGGTTGAGCACCTCGATCAGGGCGCCGGGGTGGTCGTCGGCGATGAAGGCGACGAGCGAGGTCAGGTCGGCTCCGGTGGGCGCGGGCAGAACGCCGGGCCGGGACAGGTAGATGAAGCGCGTGGCGGCGTCGGAGCGGTCGCCGATACCGGAGGCCAGGGCGTGCAGGCCGTACCGCTCTCCGGCGATCACGGCGCAGATGGCCGCGTCGTAGGGCGCGCCGGGCTCGGCGACGGCGCGCGCGGCGGCGGCCGTGGAGGAGACGGTGTGCGTGTCCGCGTCGGGCAGGTTGCGGGCGAGCCAGCCCCGGCACTGGGCGAGGGCGTGGGGGTGGGTGGCCACCCGCTTGACGTCCTCCAGTACCGTCCCGCCCCGCGCGAACAGGGCGAACTCGACGGGGACCGCGGTCTCACCGGTGACGAGGAGCGGATCGCCGTTGACGAGTTCGGCGATGGTGGCGGTGACGCCGCCCTCGACCGAGTTCTCCAGGGGGACGACGCCGCCGTCGACCGCGCCGGAGCGGACCGCGTCGAAGACCGCCGCGACCCCCTCGCAGGGGACGCGGGCCTCGTCGGCCGCGTCCGGGCGCAGGTCGCGCAGTGCGGCTTCGGTGAAGGTGCCCTCGGGGCCGAGGTAGGCGTAGCGGTTGGGCATAACACCAGGCTATACGGACCGGTGCTTCGGGTGCGGCGGTTCGGGACGCGACGCGGGCCCGGCTCCGGGGCCGGGCCCCTTCGGTGCGGTCACCTGCGCGCCTCCGGCGCGGGGGCGTCCGCCTCCCGCGCGCCGTCCCCGCGGGCCTCCTCGTCGGTCGGGTTCCCCGACCGCGGCTCGGCGGCCGCCGCGCTCCCGGCGGCGGAGGTTCCCGTGCTCCCCGCCGCGGTGGCGGAGGGCCCCGGCCGCACGGTGACGTTGGCCGAGACGACCGGCCTCGCCGCTCCGACCCCCGACCGCACGGCCTCGACGGGGGCCCGGCGGTCGGCGCCGACGCGTCCGATCGTCCTGCGGATGACGGAGACGAGGCCGCGGGGTTCGCGTTCCTCCCCGCCGTCACCCGTGGCAGCTGAGCTGGCCGACGCTGCCGGGGCGGCCCGGAATGGCGGGGCCGCTGAGGCGGCCTCCGTGACCTTCCGGTCGTCGCCTGTGGCGAGCGTGGCAGCGGAGGAAGCCTGAGTTGGCGGGGCCGAAGTAGCTCCGGTGACCGGCGCGACCGGCTGTTCGCCCGCGCCGGACGGGGCGGGCGAGGCGGGCCGGGCAGCCGGGGTGCCGGGGTCGGTCCGAGCTGTCGGAGCCGCCGGGGCGGCCTCGCCCCGCTTCCGGTCCGTGTTCTCCCCAACGACCTCCACGGCGCCGGCCTCCGCGTCCCCACGCGCACCGCGCTCCTCGTCCCGCCCGGCCGGAAACCCGGACTCCTCCCCGGCCGCGGGCGGGGGCACCGGCTGGGCACCGGCGGAGGGCACCGCCCGTGTCGGGGAACTCCCCGCGGCGGCGCCGACGCCCTCCCCCAGACGGGCCGACCGGACGACCCGGTACTCCTCCGGGCTGAGCAGGGTGTCGCAGTCCCCGCCCACCACCGCCTTGGCGTAGGTGCGCGACTCGGTGCGCCCGTTGATGGAGGTGACGACGACGCCGTCACCCTCGCTGTTGAGCAGGGCCAGGGAGAAGGAGCGGGCGCCCGACATCTCCTCCAGGGCGTCGTAGTGGAGCACCGCCACGTCTCGCACGGCGAACGGGTCCACGCCCGAGGCGCTGACCGCGGTCGCCCGTTGGGCGAGTGCCTGGGACTCGCTGCCGATCACACGGGTCCTGGACAGCGCGTGCCAGCCGAGGGCGAGCGCGCCCAGTCCCGAGAGCATTCCCGTCAAAGCCAGGATCGTAGTGAACACGGAGCGAGCGTATAGCTACACAACGTGCCCATGGGGTTACTTCGGGCGGTTTCTCCAAGTCATGTGCCCGATTTTGCGGGACAGTTGCCGTCCCGCCGTGCGCGTGCGCTCACGGGTCCGGTCCCATCCGCGCCGCACGGTGGGCCGCAGTTCGCGCACCGCCAGCGCCCGGGCCACGTCCGCGAACTGGTGGGCCCGGTGCAGCTGCGCGCGCAGGTCGGTGCCGGTGGCCCGGTGCTCCAGGGGCACCTCCACCTCCAGCACCCGGTGGCCCGCCCTCAGCACGTCGATGGTCAGACCGGTCTCCACGCCGAAACCGGGGGCCAGCGGCCTGGCCGCCTCGAAGGCGGCGCGCGTCAGGCAGCGCTGGCCGTTGAGGGGCTGCTCGGGCTCCCACCCGGTGGCCTTGCGGACTCCGCCGCGCGCGAGGCGCACCACGAACCCGTGGCCGCCCAGGCGCATGCGGGTCGCGGGGAAGAGGGCGATGGTCATGTCGGCCTTGCCGTCGCGGACCGGCTCGACGAGCGGCGCCGCCTCCGCGGCGGTCGCCTCCAGGTCGGCGTCCAGGAACAGCAGGTGCCGGGGGGAGCGCGGGGGTCCGTCGCCCGCCTCGTGCTCCTCGATGAGCCGGACGCCCTCCGCGCCCGTCTCCATCGCGGCCCCCTTGCCGCGGTTGCGGCTGTGCCTGAGCACCCGGGCCCCGGCTTCGAGCGCGACGTCGGCCGTGCGGTCGGTGGAACCGTCGTCGACCACGACGACCAGGTCCACCCCGGGCAGTGCGCGGGCGGCCCTGACGGTGCTGCCCACGCGCACCGCCTCGTCCTTGGCGGCGATGACCACGGCGATTCCGGCCCCCTCGGGGTCGGCGCCCTCCCCACGAAGCACGCGCGTCCCGTCTACTGGGCGGTGCCGGTTCCCGCGGCCACCGGCAACGCGTCGAGGTCGGGGTGGATGACGAACACCGCGTTCAGCCCGGTCACCTCCAGGACCTTGGTCACCGCGGGCCTCGGCGCCACGAGTTCCAGGTCGCCGTCCTTGTCGCGGGAGCGCTTCATCGCGGAGAGCAGCACGCTGATGCCGGTCGAGTCGCAGAACTCCACCCGCGACATGTCGACGACCAGCCGCCGTGCCCCGTCCTCCAGGGCTCCGATGAGCTCGTCACGCAACTGGGGTGCCGTGTACAGGTCGATCTCACCGCCCACGGTTACCACCGCGACGTCCTGCTGAGACCGGCTTGATATCTTCAACTCCACAGTCGTGACTGTAGCGGCCGCACCAGCGCCGGGCCACCTCGTTGGCGGTGTTTCGCGACATCGGTGACGTTCCTCCGCCGGTGACGGCGCCGTCACCGCGGAGCGGGCTCCCTCAGAGCAGGGCGCTCCGGGCCCTCGCGTCGTCCGCGGCGCCCAGCCGCAGCTCGACGACGTCGGCGGCGTCCGGGTACGGGTTCGTCGTCCCGAAGCCCTCCGGCAGCCCCCGGGCCGTGTCCTCCTCCTCGTCGGCGGAGCCCTCGGCGGGGATCTCCAGTACCGCCCAGACCGTGGTGGTGGTCGCGTCCATCTCGGTGCCCCAGCGGCCGGACAGGGACTGGACGATGCCCAGACCCCGGCCGCCCAGGCCGGAGACCGAGGGCCGCGCCACCCGGGGCATGGTGCTGGAGCCGCCGTCGCGTACGGCGATCTCCACCCAGCCGCACGCCCCCGACCCGCCCTCCACCTCGGCCCGCCAGGACACGCCGACGCTGTCCTCGGGGTTCTCGGAGGCGGGCAGGGGCCTGGCATGGCGGAGGGCGTTGCTGACGAGCTCGCTGAGGACGAGGGCCGCGTCGTCCACGCACTCCTCGCTGATCCGCAGGGCGCGGAGGTCGCGGCAGAGCCGCTGCCTGGCACCGGCCACGGTGGCGGGGGTGTGGGGGAGCGTGACGCTCCGCTCGACCTTGTGCGGGCGGTCACCCGCGTCGAGTGGGGTGTGGTCTCCTGACACGTCGAAATCCCTGCGCGTTGGTGCTTTCTCGGGCCGTCCGGAACCCGCCCGATGTGTGCCAGCGAATTCCACCAGGGGTGGAAATGCCCCGTTCACCTCGGGAGGAAACCCACCGCGAGATGAATCACGGCGTACGACTCGCACGTCGGCGCGGGGATCGCTGACGGGACAGGGGTTCAGGGGTTGATGAGGTTTTTGTTGTTTCCTGGGACTCAGGTTGCCTGTGGAGCGGTTCGCCGCGTGTGGGGGGCTCCGCTTCCTCACCGGGGTACAGCGGGACGGTGAACCGCATGCGCGTCCCGCGCTCCAGGCGCTGGGCGGTCACGTCGCCGCCCTGGTCCCTGGCCAGCTGGCGCACGATGTAGAGACCGAGCCCGAGTCCCCCGAAGCGGGACTCCTCGCCGCGCATCCCGGACTGCACGAAGCGGTCGAAGATCCGCTCCTCGTCGCCCGGGCGCAGCCCCACGCCCTCGTCGTCGACCACGACCGCGACGGCGTCGCCCTCCTCCCGCGCGCTCACGCGCACGGCCCCGCCCCGGGGCGAGAACTTGAGGGCGTTGTCCAGCAGCTGGTCCATGATCATGCTCGTGGCCAGCGGGTCGCCCGCCGTGGGCGGAAGGTCGGGCGGGTCGTCCAGGGTGACGTCGTGCCGGTCGGACAGGGGCCGGAAGGCGCTGACCGCCTGCCGCAGCACCTCGGGCAGGTCGAACCGGTCGCGGCCGACCCTCATCTCGCCTCGCGCGACGTCCGAGCCCAGCTGGAGCCGGTCCACCAGCGCGGCCAGGGCCGAGGAGCGCTCCGCGATGGTGCCGACGGCCTGGTACTGCGAGTCCGGGCTGAGCCGGGACCACTTGCGCAGGAGCGTGGTGGCGTAGCCGTGGATGACGGTGATGGGGGTGCGCAGCTCGTGCCCGCTCGTGGCCAGGAACGCCTCGCGTTCGTCCTCCATGGCCTTCTGCGCGGTGATGTCGCGAAAGTCCACCACCCACTCGTGGGTGCGCGGGATCTGCGCCATCAGGATCTCCAGCCAGCGGCCGTCGCGGAGCTTGTGCTTGACCGGCTGGCCGTGGCAGGCGGGCAGCGGGAAGGGCGGGTGGCGCCCCTCCATCACCTCGGCCGCGTAGCCGGTGAGCTCCACCGCCGACCGGTTCCACTTGCGCACCCGGCCGCCGAAGTCGAGCACGGCGATCCCGTCGGCGCTGGAGTCGGCCACGGCCTGTTCGTGGACGCGCTGGCGGTTGAGCTCCTCGTAGGCCAGCGCGTTGCCGATCGCCACTCCGGCGTGCGCGGCGAGCAGTTCGAGCAGCTCCAGCTCCACGTGCCCCACCTTGCGCTGGCTGTAGAGCGCGTACAGGGCGCCGTAGGGGCGGCCGTGCACGTTGGACACGCCCAGCGCGATGGTGTGCAGCCCGGGCAGGTCGGCCCAGACCAGGTCCTGGAGTCCACGGGTGTCCTCGTTGGCCAGCAGCACGGACTTGCCGCTGCGCAGCAGCTCGCCGAACAGGCTGTCGTCCAGCGCCGAGCTGAACCCCTGGAGGTCCTCCGACAGCTCCGAGATGCTGACCAGCTCCACGCGGTCCTCGTTGAGCAGGACGAAGCCGCCCGCGTCGGCCCCGGTGAGCTCGGTGATGCCGCGGGAGATGCGGTCGAGCACGGTCCTGAGGCTGAGGTCGGCGTTGATGTCGACGACCACGTCGGTGAGCCGGCGCACGAGACGGGCCCGCTCCATCGCCGAGGAGCGTGCCTGCACGTCGCTGTCGGAGGGGTAGAGGTTGAGCACCCACCCGGCCACGCCGCCGTCCGCGCCGGGCACCCGGTTGGTGTTGATCCGCACGTCGACGACCGTGCCGTCCCTGCGCACCCGGCGGGTGTGGATGGACAGCGGGGTTCCGGCGCGCACGTGTTCGAGCACCGCGCCGTGCTCGGCCCGCAGCTCGGCGGGGACGATCGGCAGCTCGCCCCCGAGCACCTCCTCCGCACGCCAACCGAACAACCGCTCGGCGGCCGGGTTCCAGAGGGTGACTCGGAGTTCGCTGTCGACGCAGACCACCGCGTCCGCTGAGGCGGCCAGCACGGCTTCGGCGCTGAGGGGCGCGCGCTCGGAACTCACGACGTCATAGTGCCACCCGGGAGCGGCCCGGGGGCAGGGCTTTGCGCAATCGGAGCCAAATCGGCTCCGGTACCGCTGGATCCGGTCGTCCAAGGGGCCCGGCCCCTGAGGGGTTGTTCGGGCGCCCGCGGGGTTCTGGAGGTGACGGACGTGCGATCGCGAGGAACGAGCCATCACACGGGAGGCACCGCTGCGTCCGCCTCAACCCGATTCCCGCTCCCTGGGCGCCCGAACAGGGAGATCACCGCGCTCCGCGCCCGTTGAGGGTGGTGATCCGCCCCGCGGAGAGCCTGCGGCTCCGGTTTCACCGCGGGCACCGGGCCGCCTCTCGCCGCGCCGGTTTCGCCTGAAAAGCCAACCATGCTGACCTGCGCGAACCGTCTTGCGAGAGATCGCCCGGACGGCCGCTCGCTGATCCGAAGGCCTCCGCGGAACACTCCCTAGATGTATTGACCACTGAGGTTGGTAACACCCACCCCACCTGACACACACAAAGAGGGCCTCCGGTAACGGTGTGGATTGCGACATCTACCACCGGACCGGAAGGCCCTCGATGCCCCACACTACCCACG
>NZ_JAAXPG010000039.1 GCF_012396365.1 Nocardiopsis alborubida
TTGGTTGCGTGTGGTGAGGGTGCCGGGGTGGTCGGGGCCGTTGACACGAACATCGTCGGGGAGGAGTTTTTGGTAGGCGTCGAGCGCGGCTTGCGGGTTTCCGGTTTTGCCCAGACATTTCGCAATGAAGAAGCGGGTTGCGAGGGTGTCGGGGTGGTCGGGGCCGAGGGTCAGTCGCTGTTGGGGGAGAAGTTGTTCGAAGCCGGGGAGAGCCGAGCTGTACCTGCCCTGGTCGTAGAGCGACTTGAATGTCTTGAACTGGTCGTTCAGGACTTCGGTGCTCAGCGTGGTCTCGGGTGGGTGTCCAGGCCAGGGGTGATCCGGGTCGGTGCCGATAGTGGCGAGGGTGTCGATGATCTCGGTCAGGGATGGACGTTCGGTGGGGCTGTGGTTCCAGCAGCGGGTGATCAGGTCGTGCAGTTCCCCGGGCACCTGCCCGGAGATGGCCGGGGTGGGGCCGATGAGCAGGCGCAGGGTGGCCATGACCGTGCGGGCTTGGAAGGGGTTGGTGCCGGTCGCGGCGAAGTACAGCACGGTGCCCAGGCTGAAGACGTCGGCGGCGGGTTCGGGGCGTTCGCCTTCGGCCTGTTCGGGTGCCATGTAGGCGGGGGTGCCCATGAGGGCGCCGGTGTGGGTGATACGTGTGTCCTCGGTGGGGCGGGAGATGCCGAAGTCGATGATGCGTGGTCCGTTGTCGGCCAGGATGATGTTGGCGGGTTTGAGGTCGCGGTGCACCAAACCGTGTTCGTGGATGGTCGTCAGTCCTTCGGCGAGCCCCAGGGCTAGGACGCGCAGGGAGCTTTCGGGGAGGGGACCGTGTTCGGTGATGGCTTGGTGGAGGGAAGGGCCGGGGATGTAGTCGCTGGCGATCCAGGGTTCGTTGGCGTCGGTGTCGGCGGCCACGACCTGTGCTGTGTAGAACCCGCCGACCTTGCGGGCGGCAGCTACTTCGCGTGCGAAGCGGGTGCGGTACTCGTCTTTGTTGGCGTGGTCGGCGCGGATGACCTTGACGACGATCTTGCGGCCTGAGTTGGTGCGAGCGAGGTAGACCTTTCCCATGCCTCCGCTGCCGAGGAGGTGGGTGAGCCGGTAGCGGCCGATATGGGTGGGGTCATTGGGGCCGAGGGGTTCCACGCGTGTTCGGCTTTCCTTGGTCGACAGGGGAGACTGGAGTGGCGGAGGCGGTGGGTTTCGGGCCTGTGGTGTTGGGGATCTTCTGGATCCGTCTCGCCGTGGTTTTGCCATCTGATTGTGGCGTGTCATGCCCGGTGGGGTAAGGGGTTCCGGCTGAATCGGCCGTATGCGGCCGGTGGGGCGGCAGGGCGTGACCGGCGTCGACATGCCCACGCGACGGTGTCGGGGCGGCTGTGGGTCGCTGGTGGGCGCACGCCGGGCCGTCCTGGTCCAGGCCCGCAAGGTCACGTGCAGGCAAAGTGCTCCGCGAGGTGGGCGCCCACCTGTACTGGACCCTGCACTGGGGAGCACACGAGGAGCATTTCAGGCCCGGATCCGGCCTCTGTGCCTCGCCTGTTCGACTCGCGCACCCCGTCTGAACTGGGGTTTTGTGGCGCACCCGGCAGGATTCGAACCTGCGACCATCGGATTAGAAGTCCGGTGCTCTATCCACTGAGCTACGGGTGCTCGATTCAATTGTCGCCCGCCATGGCAGGTCTTGACCACGTTGTGACACGTGGTCGCGGGAGGGTGCTGCGTGCCGGAGGCGGGGTGGGGGCCGGTCGGCGGGCCTACGGTCGGGAGGGCCCGTGTCGTGGTGCCGGTGGCGTCCCGGGCAGACATTCTAGGGTATTCGTCCGATGTCGCCCACAGGTGGGCAAAGCCTCATCAACTACGGTGATTCGTAGTTGCCTCTCGTTACCACGCGCGCTCCACCAAATCGGTCGCTATGGGCCTCGCGCACCACGTTACCGGTGATTAACTCCTGGTGCGGTGCTGTACCCCGGGCGTTTCGCGAAGTCCCGACGCCCAACGTGGGACGGACAGTCAGAACATCCACCACTGACCTGCGCAGACCATCAGTACGGCCAGCGCGGTCAGCATGCGGGGGCTCCTTACGGCTAGCCTTTTATTGCTCTTTGTGTATGTGTTATTACCCAGAGAGACAAACATGGTTTGCCGTGGTTTGGGAGTTGCGGGGGACTTCCTTGACGCGGCTACCGTGGTCGGGTGCGATCTCTGGGACTGGTGGCGGGTTTCCTGCTCGACAAGGCGGTGCCCGATCCGCGTAGGGGACATCCGGTCGCCCTGTACGGGCGTGCCGCGGGATGGTGGGAACGGCGCGTCTACGGGGACTCGCGGGCGCGTGGCGCCCTGTTCGCGGCCGGGGCCGTGCTTCCCGTGGTGGCCGCGGGTTCCGTGGTGCGGGGCGGTGCGGCGACGGCGGCGACGACATGGGCCGTGCTCGGCGGCAGCATGCTGTGCCGGGAGGCCGAGCGGATCGCCGGGGCCCTGGAGGACGGCGACCTCGCCCGGGCCAGAGAACTCCTGCCGAACCTGTGCGGCAGGGACCCCTCCCGGCTCGACGAGGCGGGAGTCGCCCGGGCGGTGGTCGAGTCGGTCGCCGAGAACACCTCCGACGCCGTGGTCGGTCCCCTGGTCTGGGGAGCCCTGGGCGGGGTGGCGGGCCTGGCGGGCTTCCGCGCCGTCAACACCCTCGACGCCATGGTCGGCCACCGAGACGAGCGCTACGAGAGGTTCGGTTCCGCCTCGGCGCGGCTGGACGACCTCGCCGGGTGGGGCCCGGCCCGGCTGACCGCGGTCCTGACGGTCCTGGCCGCGCCCGTGGTCGGCGGCGACGTGCGCGGGGCGTGGCGCGTGTGGCGGCGTGACGGCGACCGGCACCCCAGTCCGAACGCGGGGCAGTGCGAGGCCGCGTTCGCGGGCGCACTCGGCAGGACCCTGGGCGGCGCCAACGTCTACGGGGGGCGTGAGGAACGCCGCCCCGCGATGGGCGACGGGCCCCGGGCCGGGGTCGACGACATCCGCCGCGCGGTCCGCCTCGCCCGGGCGGTCCACCTGGGTGCCCTGGCCGTGGCCGCGGCGGTGGCCCGGCAGCGCGCACGTGAGCGCCGGTGAACACCTCGGATGCGGTCGGGGTGCCTCGTGTGCGGCCAGGGGGCACCTCGGACGGGAGGCCGTGCGACGCGGCGGGCGGCCGCGCGCGGTGGCGGGCCGTTCGCCGACAGGTGCCGCGCGGCCCCGCTTCCCGACGGCCCGTCACGGGGGAGCCCCCCGGGGGCCGCGGACGCAGCCCCCGGGAACTGTCTGTCGGTCGTCCCGGGTGGCGCCGGGTGCGGACCCGGCTCAGGCCAGGTTGCGCGCGTAGTTCACCTGTTGGTGGATCTGGCCCACCATGCCCGGGTGGGTCACCATGATCGTCGTGCTGTAGTGCTTGTCGTGCCCCTGGACGGTGACCTGTACGTGCCCGGTGGTCCTCTGCTCCTTGACGAGGAGGAAGAGCAGCCCGAGCAGACAGGTCCACCAGAAGACCAGGATGGCCACGATGACCGCCCAGGTGGGCGTGCTCCGCTCGGTGCGGCTCATGTCGTTCACCGTCCACACCGTTCCCCTGATCGGGAAGCGCCCGACGGGGGTCATCACGGTGTGCTGGGAGAACGCGATCTCGCCGATGGTGCCGAGGGGGACGTCGCCCCCGGCCTGGGGCTGGGGGACGGCGGGCTGGTAGCCCCCGGTGGGGGAGCCGTAGGGCTCCAGGGCCCCGCCGTGCTGCTGCGGGGGAAGGCCCCAGCCGGGGGTCTCGTCGTGGGGCTCGTGCCACCACGGTTCCCCCGGGCGGGAATTGGGGTACTCGCTCATGCCGCGATTGTGTCAAAGGGCGGGGAGAGCGAGAACCACTTCTCCGGTACCGGTGCCAATCCGCCTCCACGTCCGTTCCGTCTGCGCCGCCCCTCCCGGGCCCGTTCCAGCTGTGCCGTCCCGTTTCCGACCCTGCCTCGCCTGTGCCGTCCCGTTCCCGCGCCCGCCCCAGTCGTGCCGGTGGCCCAGGCAGGGCTCCGCCCCAAGGTCGTGGCCGGATGTGGCCACGACCCGGTTCCCGTGCCGACCCCCCTCCGGTCCGCCCTTCGGAATCCGGGCTGCTTGTGGCGCCGGTCACTCCAAACCCACCGGTTTTCTGGTACGGGGTCCTCTTTGCCCACCAAAACGTGAATCTCTTTCGCGATTTCCCTACTCGTGCGTAGCATGCGCTCACCCATCGCCCGCACCCCCAGGTGGTGACAGCTCTTGTTCCCCTCGCTCAGACGACGGCTACGCGCCGGCGCCTCGGGTACCGCCCTCGCGGTGGCCGCGGCCACGGTCGCCGCCCTGCCCGCGGCCCCCCAGGCCCTCGCCGAACCGGAACCCGACTACTGCGCCCCCGGGGGATGCCGCGACATCCTTCCCCCCGGCCAGAACGGCAGCGCCACACTCGTCGAGATCCTCGGCCACCAGGTCTTCGGCACCCGGCCGCAGCACGCCTCCAGCCAGCTGGACATGTACGACAACCTCGTCCACCACTACGACGGACTCACGGAGGATGGGCTGGACGACTTCTTCCTCGACGCCGGATTCGGGGTCGACTCCGACGACGTGGGGCGCCGGTACCAGCCGCGCGACGACGTCACCATCACCCGCGACGCCGACCACGGCATTCCGCACGTCGAGGGCACCACCCGCGAGGGCACCATGTTCGGCGCCGGGTACGCCGCCGCCGAGGACCGCCTCTTCCTCATGGACGTGCTGCGTCGGGTCGGCCGCGGCGAACTCACCTCCTTCGCCGGAGGGGCCGAGGGCAACCGCGGGCTGGAACAGGACCTGTGGCGCAGCGCCCCCTACACCGAGGAGGACAAGCAGGCGCAGATCGACCGGGTCGCCGCCAGCGGAGAGCGCGGTGAGCAGGCCCTCGTCGACGTCGACGCCTACCTGGAGGGCGTCAACGCCTACATCGAGGAGGCCGACGACGACCGCGACTTCCCCGGTGAGTACGTCCTGACCGGACACAAGGACGCCATCACCAACGCCGGGGAGATCGAGCCCTTCACCCCCACCGACGTCGTCGGCATCGCCGCCATGGTCGGCGGCATCTTCGGCGGCGGTGGCGGCGGCGAGGTCCAGGCGGCCGTCGTGCTCGCCAACTTCCGGGACCGCTACGGAGCCGAGGAGGGTGCCGAGCTGTACCGCGCCTGGCGGATGGAGAACGACCCCGAGGCCGTGGTCAGCGTCGAGGGCGAGTTCCCCTACAGCGGCACCCCCGAGGACCCGGTCGGCGAGGCCGTGCCCGACCCCGGCTCGGTCGAGCCCTACGACATCGTCCACGACGAGCACGGTTCCGCGCTCAGCGGTGAGACCGCCGAGCAGCCCGCCCCGCTGGCGAGCACGGTGGAGGAGCCCGAGGCGGGAGCCGAGGCGCCCGCGGTCGAGGACCTGTCCCAGGAACAGCGTGACGAGCTGGAGCGGATGATCGAGGAGGGGGACCTGTCCGCGGTGGAGGGCGTGTTCAACGACGGCGTCCTGCCCGAGGGCTTCACCGACCCCCGCGGCATGTCCAACGCCCTGCTCGTCTCGGGCGAGCACACCGAGAGCGGCAACCCCGTGGCCGTGATGGGCCCCCAGACCGGCTACTTCTCCCCGCAGCTGCTCATGCTCCAGGAGCTTCAGGGCCCCGGCATCAGCGCGCGCGGCGCGTCCTTCGCGGGCGTGAGCTTCTACGTCCAGATGGGGCGCGGCGTCGACTACGCCTGGAGCGCCACCTCGGCGGGCCAGGACGTCACCGACACCTTCGCCGTCGAGCTGTGCGAGACCGACGGGTCCGCGCCCACCACCGGGTCGCGCGCCTACGTGGACACCGCCGGCGACTGCGTGCCCTTCGAGGAGCTGAGCGTCACCAACGAGTGGTCGCCCACCATCGCCGACGGCACGCCGAAGGGCGGCTACACGCTGACCTCCCTGCGCTCGGAGTTCGGTCTGGTGCACTCCTTCGCGACCGTGGACGGCGAGCCCGTCGCGTTCACGACGCGGCGCTCCACCTACATGCGCGAGGTCGACTCCATCATCGGATTCCAGCGCTTCAACGACCCCGGCGAGATCACCTCGGCGGAGTCCTTCACGGACGCGGCAGAGGACATCGGCTACGCCTTCAACTGGCACTACGTCGACGACGAGGACATCGCCTTCGTCAACTCCGGGGCCAACCCGGTCCGGACCGAGGGCACCAACCCCAACCTGCCCGTCGACGCCTACTCCGACGCGGGCTGGTCCGGCTGGGACCCCGACACCAACGGCGCCGACTACCACCCGCAGGAGGACCACCCGCAGGCGATCAACCCCGACTACATCGTCAACTGGAACAACAAGCCCGCCCAGGGCTACACCTCCGGCTGGGCCACCGGATCGGTGCACCGCGGCGACCTGCTCGACGGTCGCGTCTCCGCGCTGATCGCCGACGGGCACGCGTTCACCACCGCCAGCCTGACCCGGGTGATGATGGAGGCCGGGGTCGCCGACCTGCGCGCCCAGGAGGTCCTCCCGCTCCTGCTGGAGGTGATCGGCACCGAGGCCGTGGACGACCCCGAACTGGCCGCGGCCGTGGAGGAGCTGCGGCTCTGGCACGAGTCCGGGTCCCTGCGCCGCGAACCCTTCCGCGACGCCGGGTACTACTCCCACGCCGACGCCATCCGCACACTGGACGCCTGGTGGCCGCTGCTGGTCCGCGCCCAGTTCGAGCCGGGGTTGGGCGGAGACCTCTACACCCAGCTCACCAGGGCCGTGCAGACCGACGAGTCGCCCTCGGGCTCCATCGGAGGAGGCGAGCCCGGAAGCGTCAACCAGGCACAGCCCCACCGGGGTTCGGCGTTCCAGTACGGCTGGTGGTCCTACGTGGACAAGGACCTGCGCACGGTGCTCGGTCAGGAGGTGGACGGCGGACTGGGCGGGGCCTACTGCGGTGGCGGCGACCCGGACGCCTGCCGTACGGTGCTGCTGGACAGCCTGGCCCAGGCCGCGGACACCCCCGCCGGGGAGGTCTACCCCGGCGACGGGCACTGCGACCCGGGCGACCAGCTGTGCGCGGACACGGTGATCCACCAGGCGGTCGGCGGCATCAACATGTGGCCGATCGCGTGGCAGAACCGGCCCACGTACCAGCTCGTCTACCAGTTCTCCGGCGGACGGTAGGACGGGCGGAGCGGACGCGGCCCACGGTGGCCCTGAGCGGGTGCCAGCGGGGGCCGCGTCCGTGTGTCACGGCCGGGGAACACTGGAGCCGGATCGCGTGCTTCGCCGGGTCTGTATGGGTAGCGTAAGGAATACCCGAACATGAACGGGAGGGTCGCAGGAACATGGAAGCCTGGTTGATCTGGCTCATCCTCGCCGTGGGCCTGGGGGTCGTCGAGGTCTTCACCCTCACGTTCGTACTGGGCCTCCTGGCGGTCGCGGCGCTGGTCGCCGCCCTCCTCGGCGCCATCGGGCTTCCGGTGGCCGTACAGATCATCGGGTTCACCGCCACCGCGGCGGCCGGGATCTACCTCGTGCGGCCGATCATGCGACGCCAGCTCAGGGGCGGTCCCGCCGTCAGATCGGGCGCCCAGGCGCTCGTCGGACGCTCCGCGGTCGTCCTCCAGGAGGTCGACGCCGACCGGGGCAGGATCAAGCTCTCCGGGGAGGAGTGGTCCGCGCGCTGCATCGACGAGGACCTCGTCATCCCGGTGGGCACACGCGTCGACGTCATGGAGATCGACGGGGCCACAGCCGTGGTCTACCCGCGCGAAGCACTGCCCTGAACCCCGCCACAGCCACGTCCCAGACCTAGGCCAGGTGCAGCACATGGAACCCACCATCGCCCTCATCATCCTCGCGGTCGTCGTCGTTGCCGTCGCCCTGGCGGCGATCCGCATCGTCCCGCAGGCCAGGGCGTACAACATCGAGCGCTTCGGCCGCTACATCCGCACCCTCAACCCCGGCCTGAACTTCCTCATCCCGGGCGTGGACCGCGTCAACTCCAAGTTCGACCTGCGCGAGCAGGTGTTCACCTCGCGCCCGCAGCCGGTGATCACCGAGGACAACCTGGTCGTCAACATCGACACCGTGCTGTACTACCAGGTCACCGATCCCCGGGCCGCGGCCTACGAGGTCGCCAACTACATCCAGGCCATCGACCAGCTCACCGTCACCACGCTGCGCAACGTCATCGGCTCCATGGACCTGGAGAAGACCCTCACCTCCCGAGAGGAGATCAACACCCGCCTGCGCGGGGTCCTGGACGAGACCACCGGCAAGTGGGGCATCCGCGTCAACCGCGTGGAGATCAAGGCCATCGACCCGCCGCCCACCATCAAGGAGGCGATGGAGAAGCAGATGCGGGCCGACCGCGACAAGCGCGCGGCCATCCTCCACGCCGAGGGTGAGCGCCAGGCGCGCATCCTCAAGGCGGAGGGCGCCCGTCAGCAGGCCATCCTGGAGGCCCAGGGCGACCAGCAGGCGGCCATCCTGCGCGCCGACGGCGAGGCCAAGGCGATCGAGCGCGTGTTCCAGGCGGTGCACGCCAACAACGCCGACGCCAAGGTGCTCGCCTACAAGTACCTGGAGACCCTGCCGTCCCTGGCCGAGGGCGACGGCAACACCTTCTGGGTCATCCCCGGTGAGCTCACCGAGGCCGTCAAGAACGTCAGCCACGCCTTCGCGGGCAACGCCTCGACGGTTCCCTCCACGGAGAAGGAGGACGGGGACGCCCAGCCCCAGGGGCCCGCGCAGCTCACGGCGCCCGATCCCACCCGGTCCTCTTCGGCGCAGGCGGCCATGGACGCGGCCGAGGCCGCCGAACGCGCGGTGGCCGACGCCCGCGACGACGTCCGGCGGGCCGGGTCGGCCCTCGGCGGCTCCCGGCCGCCCGGGCCGCGCGAGGAGGACTAGGCCGTGTGGGACCTGCGGGGGGAGTGGAGGGGCCGACCTCCCTCCCCCCTCCGTGTGTTCGGCCCGCGGCCGCCCGGTTCAGACCAGCAGGAGCTTGCCGGTGGTCCGGCGCGAGGCCAGGTCGCTCTGGGCGCGCCCCGCGTCGGAAAGCGGGTAGCGTCCGCCGATCCGCACGTCCAGACGGCCGTCACCAACCAGCGCGAACAGGTCGCCGGCCCGGCCCAGGAGCTCCGCGCGGTCGGCCACGAAGTAGGCCAGCGAGGGCCTGGTCAGGTACACCGAACCGGCGGAGTTGAGCCGCTGCGGGTCCACCGGGGCGACCTCTCCCGAGGACTGCCCGAACAGCGCCAGCACGCCGCGCGGGCGCAGTGAGGCCAGGCTGGCGTCGAAGGTGTCCCGGCCGACGCCGTCGTAGACCGCTGCCACCCCCTCGCCGCCGGTGAGGTCGCGCACCGCCTCGGCCACGGGGGTCTCGGTGTAGCGGACCACCTCGTCCGCGCCCGCCTCCCGGGCGATGCGCTCCTTCTCCTCGGTGGACACGGTGCCGATGACGCGCGCGCCGCGCTCCTTGGCCAGCTGGGTCACCAGCAGGCCGGTACCGCCCGCGGCCGCGTGCACCAGCACGGTGTCGCCCTCGGCCACCGGGTACACCGAGCGGACGAGGTAGTGGGCGGTCATGCCCTGGAGCAGCAGGGCGGCGGCCTGCTCGGCGGAGACCGCGTCCGGGACGGGGACGACCAGCGACGCCTTGACCACGGCACGCTCGGCGTACGCGCCGGGGGCCATCGCCCAGCCGACCCGCTGCCCCGCGGACAGGTCGGTGACGCCGTCGCCGACGGCGGCCACCACGCCCGCGCCCTCCATGCCAGGGACGTAGGGGAGAGGGACGTCGTACAGGCCGCTGCGCTGGTAGATGTCGATGAAGTTGACCCCGCGGGCCTCGACGTCGATCAGGACCTCCCCGGGGCCGGGCGCCGGGTCGTCCCTCTCGGCCAGCCGCAGTACCTCGGGCCCGCCGTTCTCCTCGATCACGATGGCACGCATGGGTCCACTGTTCCTTCCGTGTCGGTTCCCGGCATCATGTCAGCCCGGAGCCGGAACGGCCACGGAGGGTCGGCCCGCCTACTCCGACCGGCCCTCCTCGATGATCCGGTGCAGGGAGAAGTCGGTGAAGAACGCAGCGAACGGCTGGTTGCTCGGTCCCTGCCGGGTCACGAGGCCGACCCTGCGGCGGTCCTGCGGCTCCTCGGCGTCATCGGGAAGGGGAGCGCCGTCCACGGTGGTCAGGACGTGCTCCTCGTTGACCCACATGGACAGCTCCATGGTGTCCTCGGCCTCGTCGAAGCGGCAGGACAGCGTGACGGTGTTGGTGGGGATGTTCTCGTGGTCGAAGTCGAAGGGGCTGCCGGTGATGCCGTACTCCTCGCGCAACGACTCGTCGTGGAGCGGGTAGGGCGCGTACCCGGGCACGTCGGTGGTCTCCACGAGGACGCTGTCACCCTCGGTCTCGCTCATCCGGCGGATCGACGCGCCCTGGCCGTCGTAGCGCAGCAGGGCCTCGTACTGGCTGCGGCCGTCCTCGCCGTCGTTGTCCCAGCAGCGCACGCCGAACATGGACTGCTCGGGGCCCGTGACCGCGTACACGCTGCTGCTGACCAGGACGCTCGCGGGCAGTTCCTGCTCCTGCTCCAGCCTCACGACCTCGCCGCGGCTGGGCTGGCTGTCGGGTTCGAGTGAGAGCAGGACGCCCTCCTTGGCGGCCCAGTAGCCGTCGGACTCCCCGGCCTCGTAGGTGTTGCTGACCCAGCCGGGGTCGGAGCTGAAGTCGGGGTTGTGGATCGAGACGGTGTTCTCCGGGATCGCCTGGCCGCTGTTGAGCAGGACCGTCGCACCCACGGCGGCCACCAGGACGACCGCCCCCGCGGCCGCGCCGACCACCACCATCCGCCTGCGGCCGCGCGGTGCGCCGCCGGACCTCCCGGGAGGCTGGCCCGCTCCACCGGGGCCACCGGGGTTTCCCGGGCCGCCGGAACCGGAGTAGGCGGTGAAGGCGGGCTGGCCCTGCGGCGGAGACGCGTAGCCGCCGTGCGCCCGGTGCGGCGGGGGGACCTGACCGCCGGAGTTGGCGTGGTGGCCGGGAACCTGCTGGCCGTGGAGCGGGGGCTGGCCCTGGGGCGGGTGCCCGCCGTACCCCGTGCCCGGCTGGGGACCCGGGGGCGGGACGCCCGGGTTGCCGTGCTGCTGCTCCACAGGGGTCCGCTGGACCGGGGGAGGCGGCTGTACCGGGTGCTGGACCTGCGTGGGCCGCGCGTAGGGGTTGTGCCGCGTGGGCTGCGCGTGTGCGGGCTGCGCCTGGAAGGTCCGGCCGCTCTCCGGAGCCGCCGCGCCCTGCTGCTGTCCGCTGTCCGGGTGCTGCCCGCCCGCCTGCCGCGGCCCGCTCGGGGTCTGCTGCGGCTCGCCCGGCGCCTGGTTCGACGTGGGTCCGCCTTCCCGTGCCCCGGTGTCCTGCGGCGGCTGCCCCGGGACGGGGGAACTGCTCGGCGGGGCCCACGAGGTGCTGATCGTGCGCTCCACCTCGGCCTCCCGCGGTTCCTCCTGGCCGGTCAGCCGGGCCAGGAGCTGCTTGGAGGTGGGCCGGTTGGCCGGGTTCTTGTCCAGTGCCGCGTTGACCAGGTCGTACAGGTCCGTGTCCAGGCCGTCCAGACGCGGCGGAGCGGAGGAGATGTTGTGCAGGACGGCGGGCACCGTGGCGGCGTCGAAGGGGGCGGTGCCGGTTCCGGCGAAGGCCACCAGGCAGCCCCACGCGAAGATGTCGGCGGCCGCGGTGGCCCGCTGGCCCAGGATCAGCTCCGGGGCCATGTACGAGGGGGTGCCCATGAGCTGGCTGGAGCGGGTGACCGCGTCCGCGGCGTCGTCCAGGGCGCGGGCGATGCCGAAGTCGATGACCTTCGGGCCGACCGGGGAGAGCAGCACGTTCGCGGGTTTGAGGTCGCGGTGGATGATCCCGGACCCGTGGATGGCGGTGAGCGCCGCGGCCACGCCCATGGCCAGGCCCTCCAGGGTGCCGCCCGCCATCGAGCCGTCCGCGCGGACCGCCTCGTCCAGGTTGGGGCCCGGCACGTACTCCGAGACGATGAAGAGGGGCTCGCCCTCCAGCCGGGCGTCGATCACCCCCGCGGTGGAGAAGCGGGCCACGCGGCGCGCGGCCTCGACCTCGCGGGCGAAGCGCAGCCGGAAGGACTCGTCGTCGGCCAGGTCGGGGTGGATGAGCTTCACTGCGACGGGCCGGTCGGAGGCGTCCCTGGCGAGGTAGACGGTGCCCATGCCGCCCCGGCCGAGACGGCTCACGATGCGGTAGCCGTCGAGTTCGCTCGGGTCCCCCACACGCAGGGGTTTGCCGCTCTTGTGCCCGTTCGACGTCACAGTTGGGGGTCCCTCACATGAATCGTGGAGTACGCGCTGACAGCGTACCGATGCCGACACGCTGGCACGTTCTGGACTGGCTGGCCCTTCGGGCCCAGCGGACGCGGGGTCCGGGCCCGTGGCGGGGGTGTTCGGGGGCGGCGCGCGGGCGCACCGTGTCAGTCGGGGCGGATGGCTCCGGGCGCGACGCGGCTCCCCGAGGAGTCCTCGGTGAGGCGGACGGTGCCCGTGCCGCCACGCACCGGGCGGCTCGGGAAGCGGTGGCCGTCCGGGCCACGGGGGTTCCCGGAGCGGAGGGGTCTGCCACTGTTCGACATCACGGAGAGGGGACCTCACGGTTTCCGGGGGCGAGCCGTCCAGCGTACCGGCCGGCGGCGAAAGCGCCGGGTACGGGTGTGGTGGCCACGTGGTCATCCAGGGGGATGCCTCTCGTGCCGAAACAGTTCCCCGAAGGCACCGGTTTTCGCTAGTGTTAGAACACACGTTCGAACACCTGGCCGCGTCTTCCCCACGGGTGGGTGTCCCGGTGGCGTGTGCCGGGACTGACAGGAGGCGGATGATGCTGAGGGGAAGTGTCGTGGGACGGTACTACGGGGCGGAGGTGACCGTCGTCGAGGACGACGGACGCCCGGCCCGGTTCGTGTGGAACGGCAGGGTGTACGGAGTGCGCAGGATCCTCGAACACTGGGTCACGCTGCGCATGGACTGGACACCGGCGCGTGAGTCCCAGACACCCGAACGCAGGCACTGGCGGGTGGAGGCGGGCACGGCCCAGTCCCAGGGGGTGTACGAACTGCGCCACGACACGGTCACCGGCAGGTGGCTGCTCTCCCGCGTGTGGGGGTAGGACGTGTTCGGGGGCGGTTTCCGGGCCACCCGCCGCTCTCCCCACCGAACCCCGGCGGACGCCGCGCGCCCCGCGCCGCGTGCGCGCCCGTCTCCCCCTTCGCCGCTCCCCGGTGACACCGCGCACGCGGCGCGTGCCCGGTGGCGCCTGTCCGGGCGGGCGGAAGCCGCCGGACGCGCTCGGGGCCGCTCCCCGGGCCGCTCCGCGACCGCGGCCCGGGGACGGTGCGGCCCCGCCCGGCTGCCCGGCGGGGCCGGGGCTCGCCGGTCAGCCCAGGTCGGTGGGGAGCAGGCTGTACACCGCCAGGTCGGTGCGGCCCTCGTGCAGCGGCATCGCGCTGCGTTCGACGCCCTCCAAACTGAACCCCGACCGCTCCGCGACCCGGCGCGACCCGGTGTTGCCGGTGGCGGCCTTGATCTCCACCCGCTGGAAGCCCTGGTCCAGCGCCCAGCGGGAGACGGCCACGGCGGCCTCCGTCGCGTACCCGAGGCCGCGGCCCCAGGGCGAGACCCAGTACCCGACCTCGGTGGTCATCGCCGCCCATACGACACGCACCAGGCCCACCGAGCCCACGAGCCGCTTGGTCTTCCTCTCCACCATGGCCCACTGCTGGCCCTCACCGCAGGTGCGCAGGGCGGGGGCGACCTCGCAGCACCACCGCTCGGCCTCCTCCCGGGTGTAGGGCACCCCGGGCAGGGGGAGGGGGAGCCAGCGCTGGAGTTCGGCGTCGGTGCAGGACGCGTGCACGTCGTCGATGTCGCCCTCGACGAACGGACGCAGCCGCAGGCGCTCGGTCTCCAGGATCACTGACGGCAGTATCGGTCTGTCGTGCGTGGTGGTCACGCCTCTCCCCTCGGGTCGGAGTGCGCTCACGATACGCGCAGTCCCGGAGTACGGCACCCGTGTTCTCCGCGTGTGCCCGAGGGGAGGGCGGTACCGTCCCGACCAGGGAAGCACCCGCCGGCGCGGCCGAGGGCCGCGTGCGGTTCACGGCTCCGGCGGGCACTCCTACCGCGGCCGTCTAGGCCAGGCCCGCGATGACGCGCTGGCGGACCGCGCTGTCGAACACCTCGGAGAAGGCGTTGCCCGGGCACTCGGTCTCCAGCCAGTCCCGGTGCCGGGAGATCGCGTCGCCCGGAGTGACCACGCCCGTGCCCGGGTTGACGTACTCGATCCGCCCGGCCGGGTCCACGCCGGTCACCGCGCACAGCACGCGCAGCACGTCGACCAGGGAGTCCTGAGCCGCCTGGGTGGGCAGTTCGTCGGTGAAGTCCCCGAGCAGGCACACGCCCACGTTGCCCTGGTTGAACCCGTAGGCGTGCCCGGCGGTCACCGACTCGGCCCGCCCCGGCCGCGGGATCCCGGAGAGGACCGGCACGCCGTCCTCGCCCGAGTGGCGGCCCTCGTAGACCACCCCGTCGGGGTCGATGAGCAGGTGGTAGCCGATGTCACCCCACGCCTGCTGCACCGCGTGCAGGTAGTACACCGCCCGCACGTCCGCCGCGTGGTCCTCCCCGGTCGGCATCGCGGTGTGGTGCACGGTCAGCGCCTGCACGGGGTGGAACTCCGCCTCCCACAGGTCGTCGCCCTGGTCGTCGAAGCGCCAGGACTCGTCGGCGCCCCAGCCGGCGCGGGTGCGGAACGGGACGCTGGTCCGGCCGCGCAGGGTGCCGGAGGTCTCCGCGGACAGCGACGCCTGCGCGGGACCGCCGAAACGCAGTCCCTCTCCGTCGTGCAGGTTCACGGCGGCGGTCTCCCCCCTCGAACGCACCTCGTACCCGGTGGCGCCCTCGGGTGCGCGCACCAGCGCGGCCGCGACCGGGTGCCGGTCGTCGCGGCCCCCGGTGTGCAGGTGCACCGGGTTCCAGGAGCCCAGGCCGCCGGCGGTCTCGAAGCGGACCGCCGCGTGGGCCTCTCCGGGGTCACCGGTGACGGCCACCATGTCGAAGCGCAGGTCGGGGCGGACGAGTCCGGGCGAAGCGGAGGGTTCCGCCAGCACTCGGGGGACCGTGCGGTCACCACCGCCACCGCCACCGTCGGCCAGGGCGGTGCGGGGGGAGGGGAGCGCGGTGCCCAGCGCGGTCAGGCCCGCGGCCGCGGTGGCACCGGCCAGGAGAGTACGCCTTCGCATCGTGTGTCCGTTCTCTCGGGTCGGGTGGGGGAAGGCCCTGGGGGTGGGAACGCGGACACCCTGGCAC
This sequence comes from Nocardiopsis alborubida, assembly GCF_012396365.1. Lineage (GTDB taxonomy): Bacteria > Actinomycetota > Actinomycetes > Streptosporangiales > Streptosporangiaceae > Nocardiopsis > Nocardiopsis alborubida. Next base: position 15,391 of record NZ_JAAXPG010000039.1, read on the forward strand.
AGCACCGTGAGCCACGCCACTGAAGACACGTCCGAATATCTGGCCAAGGCACCCCCTGTTATCAGGCAAGGCTGGTGATGCCGTATGGTGCGATGTTTTTCCTGTGAAGAAAGGAACATACGGGGTGGGGGAGTACATGGACGCGGGTCACGACCTGCGCCACCACGGTGACGCAGAGGTCGGCGGCGGACTGCTCGACCTGGCCGTCAACGTGCGGGGCCGGACGCCGCCCGCCTGGCTGGGGCGGCTCCTCGCCGAGTCGCTGACCAGCCTGGGCGCCTACCCCGATCCCTCCCGCGCGCGGGAGGCGGTCGCCCGGCGCCACGGACGGGAGGCGGGCGAGGTCCTGCTCACCGCCGGGGCGGCCGAGGCCTTCGTCCTCCTGGCGCGGGTCCTGAGCCCCCGGCGGGCGGTCGTCGTGCACCCCCAGTTCACCGAGCCCGAGGCCGCCCTGCGCGCTGCCGGGCACGCCGTGGACCGGGTGCTGCTGGAACCGGACTTCACGCTCGACCCCGGACTGGTCCCCGAGGACGCCGATCTGGTCGTGGTGGGCAATCCGACCAACCCGACCTCCGTGCTCCACCCCGGCGCGGTCCTGGCCGGGCTGGCCCGCCCCGGACGCGTACTGGTCGTGGACGAGGCCTTCGCCGACTGCGTTCCCGGTGAGCCGGAGTCGTTGGCCTCCCGAGGGGAACTGCCGGGCCTGGTGGTGGTGCGCAGCCTCACCAAGACCTGGTCCCTGGCCGGGCTGCGCGCCGGGTACCTGCTCGCCGCACCCGACCTGGTGGCCCGGCTCTCCGGGGCCCAGCCCCTGTGGTCGGTGTCCACACCCGCCCTGGTCGCGATGGAAGCGTGCTGTACGCGGGAGGCCCTCGCCGAGGCCGACGCCTGGGCGGTGTCCCTGGCCGCCCACCGCGACGACCTCGCCGAGGGCCTGCGGAACCTGGGCCTGCGGGTGGTCCCGGGGGCACGGGCCTCGTTCCTGCTGGTCACGGACCCGGAAGCGGATCGGTTGCGGGCCCGCCTCAGGGAACGGGGGATCGCGGTCCGGCGCGGTGACACCTTCCCCGGCCTCGGGCCGGAGTGGCTCCGGGTGGCGGTCCGCGAACCCGCCGTCCACCGGGTCCTGACGGGCGCGCTGGGGGAGCTGCTCGCCCGGTGAGGAGCCGCTCCGCGGTCGGCCGTGCGCGCGGACGGCCGCGGGGGCCAGCGCGCGCCCACGCGGTCTCTGGCACAGTTGGTGGTGACTTGGGAGCCCCGGCGGCCGAGTCGGTACCGGCCGCCCCGGGTTCCGAGGACCCGTGCGATCGGCGCGGAAACGGCGGACTACGCTTACCGGTCTATGCCGGACAAGGCGGAAACGGGCCCGTCACAACACCTCTTGCGTGGAGCGATCATGACCAGAGACGACCGCGAGGACGCCCGGCGCGGCGAGGAGGGCGGAGCCGAACCGTCCCGCGGGAAGGGCGGCAGATCCTCCCCCGGAGCCGGCCCCCGCCTCGGCGGCCTGCTCGACGGGCTGCCCGAGAGCGGACGCGGCACCCCGGCCCAGTCCCCTCGCGGCTCCGCGGGCTCGGCCAACCCGTTCCGGCAGCGGAAGCGGCCCCCCGCACCGGCCGACCCCGGGCCAAGGGCCCCCTCCGCCCCGGCCTCGCCCTACGGCGCGCTTCCCCTGGACGTCCCTCCGGTCCCGCGGCCCGAGGCCGAACCAGCGGTCGAGCCCGCGGCGGACGCGCCGCCCAGCGGGCCGCCGCACCGGCCCAACGTCATCCCCTTCCGAGGCGGTGAGCACACCACCGGGACCGAGGAGGCCAGCCCGGGAGCCGAGCCGCACCCGGCCTCCGAGAGCTCCGAGCAGGCCGTGCCCTCCGCCGAGGCCGGGGATCCGGCGGAGCCCGGTGGCTCCGCCGACCCGGAACCTCCCGCCGCCCCGGGGCCCTCGATGGCGCTCGCGAACGCGGCGGCGCTGGCGAGGGCTGCGGCGCTCGCGAAGGCGGGGGCACCCGCGCATGAGGCCGTATCCGCGCATGAGTCGGCGCCCGCGCATGAGGCAGCACCCGTGCGCACCGCTACGCCCGCCCGCCCCGCGGTGCCCGTGAGCGGCACGGTGCCCGCCCGCGCGGCCACACCCGCCCGTCCCGCGACTCCCGGGCACCGGGCGGCACCCGCCCATCCTCCGGTTCCCGCCCGCCCCGCCGCACCCATGAACACCGCGGTGCCCGCCCGCCCGGCGGTCCCCGCACCCGCGTTCCCTGCCCGGGCCGTCAGCCCGACCGGGTCCACCGCCGACCGGCAGGAGGCGGAGACCGGGAGCCCCGGGGCACCGACCACAGACCACGGACGCGCGGACGAGCACTCCGCGACCACCGAGCCGGAGCAGAGCATGCACGCACACGAACCAGCCGCGCCCCTGCCGAGGCCCACCGGGCCTCCGGTCCACGCCGCCCCCGCCCCCGAGCCCGCGGCGGCCCCCGAGCGGGCCGGCAGCGGCTCCGTCCACGCCTACGGCGAGGCCGAACGTGCCGCCGTCTACCGGGCCATCCGCGAACGCCGCGACGTCCGGACGGGCTTCCGGTCGGACCCCGTGCCCCACGACGTGCTCACCCGCGTCCTGGAAGCCGCCCACCAGGCCCCCAGCGTCGGCGACGTCCAGCCCTGGGACTTCCTGGTCATCGAGGACCCCGACCTGCGCGCCCGCGTGGGCGGCCTCGCCGCGGCCGAGCGCGAGGACCACGCGCACGCGGCGCCGGGCGTCCGCGCCCGCGCCTTCGCCGGACTCAAGGCCGAGGCCGTCCTCGACGCGCCCCTGAACATCGCCGTCACCGTCGACCCCACACGGGGAGGCCGGCACGCCCGGGGCCGCCACGCCCGCCCCCTGAGCGCCGACCACGCCGCCGCGCTCGCCGTGGAGAACCTGTGGATCGCCGCGCGCGCCGAGGGTCTGGGCGTCGGCTGGCTCACCTTCGTCGACGAGCGCGACGTCGCCCGCGCCCTCGAACTCCCCGCCCACCTGGACGTGGCCGCCTACCTGTGCGTCGGCTACGTGGAGGAGTTCCCCACCGAGTCCGAGCTCAGCCTCTCCGGCTGGGCCAGGGAACGCCCCCTGTCCTGGGCGGTGCACCACGACCGCTACGGCCGCCGCGGTCTGCCCGGCCAGGAACCCACGAGCCTGCTGGAGGAGACCATCACCGCCGTCGGAGCGCTGGACACCCGCGCGATGGAGGAGGCCAGAGACCGCCAGGACCGGATGACCAAGCCGCCCGGCTCCCTCGGCTTCCTGGAGGAGGTCTCGGTCCAGCTGGCCGGGATCTCCGGGCAGTGCCCGCCGCCGATCCCCGAACCGGCCGCCGTCGCCGTGTTCGCGGGCGACCACGGAGTGCACGCCCAGGGGGTGACCCCCTGGCCCCAGGAGGTCACCGCCCAGATGGTGCACAACTTCCTGGAGGGCGGCGCCGTCGTCAACGCCTTCGCCGCCCAGGTCGGTGCCGAGGTCACCGTCGTGGACGTCGGCGTGGCCGCGGACCTGCCCAGCGCCCCCGGCCTGTTGGCCCGCAAGGTCGCGCACGGCACCGCCGACCTCACGCAGGGGCCCGCGCTCACCCGCGAGCAGGTCCTCCAGGCCCTGGAGGGAGGCATCGAGGTCGCCCGCGACCTGGTCTCCGCGGGCAACCGCTGCCTGGTCACCGGCGACATGGGCATCGCCAACACCACCCCGGCCGCCGCCCTGGTGTGCGCCTTCACCGGAGCCGATCCGGCGCACGCCACCGGACGGGGCACCGGCGTGGACGACGCCGTCTACGCCCACAAGGTCGACGTGGTGCGCCGCGCCCTGGCCGCGAACCCCGTCGACCCGGCCGACCCCATCGGCACCCTGGCCGCCCTGGGCGGCCTGGAGCACGCCGCCCTCGCGGGGTTCGTGCTCGGCGGCGCGGCCCTGCGCGTCCCCGTCCTGCTGGACGGGGTCATCGCCGGATCGGCGGCCCTGGCCGCCGCCGCGATCTCCCCGGAGGCCCTCGGCGTCTGCTTCGCCGGACACCGCTCCAGTGAGCCCGGCCACAGCCTGGCCCTGGAGCACCTGGGGCTGCGCCCCCTGGTCGACCTGGAGATGCGCCTGGGCGAGGGCTCCGGAGCGCTGCTGGCCCTGCCGCTGCTCCAGAGCGCGGCGCGTGTCCTGCGCGACGTCGCCACCTTCGACGACGCGGGCGTCTCCACCGCTCCCTGACCGGGAGCGGCCCACGGCCCCCGCCCGCACCGGCCCCCGGTGCGGGCGGGCTCACACCCCCGGCGCGGCACCCGTTTACACCCGCGTAATACCTCTTTGACAAGGTACTTTTGGAGCAATCGCCGAACTATCGCCGGCGGCTGGCGGCCCTCCTCCGCCAGCACCCCGCCGTCGTCGCCGGGGACCGGCACGGACGACCGAAGGGGCGCGACACATGACCTATCTCCTTGGTTTGCGCATGCGGGGACGCGACGTCCTCGTCGTCGGAGGGGGCAGGGTCGCCCAGCGCCGCGTCCCCGTTCTCATCGAGGCCGGGGCCCGCGTCACCCTCGTCTCCCCCGAGGCCTCGGCGGCCCTGGAGGACCTCGCCGCGGCGGGACACCTCACCTGGCACCGGCGCCCCTACGCCGCGGGCGACGTCGCGGGACCGGACGCCCCCGCCTACTGGCTCGTGCACGCCGCCACCGACGACCCCGCCGCCAACGCCGCCGTCGCCGAGGAGGCCGAGAACGCCCGCGTGTGGTGCGTGCGCGCCGACGACCGGCACGCCTCCTCCGCCTGGACCCCCGCCAGCGGCAGCGCGGCCGGGGTGACCGTGGGCGTCGTCGCCTCCGGCGACCCCCGCCGCTCGGCCGGACTGCGCGACGCCGTCGTCGACGGCCTCGCCGACGGCACCCTCGACGCCCGCCGCGGACGCGAGCGCCTGCGCGGCGTCGCACTCGTGGGAGGCGGCCCAGGCGACCCCGGCCTGATCACGGTCCGGGGACAGCAGCTCCTCTCCCAGGCCGACGTGGTGGTGGTCGACCGGCTCGCCCCCACATCCCTCCTGGACCGCCTGCCCGCCGACGTCGAGATCGTCGACGCCGCCAAGATCCCCTACGGCCGGTCCATGACCCAGGAGGAGATCAACGCGACCCTGGTCGACCGCGCCGGGCGCGGAAAGTTCGTGGTGCGGCTCAAGGGCGGCGACTCCTTCCTCTTCGGCCGCGGCGGCGAGGAGGCCGCCGCCTGCGCCGCCGCGGGGATCCCCGTCATCGCCGTGCCCGGAGTGACCAGCGCGCTCGCCGCCCCGGCCAGCGCGGGCATCCCCGCCACCCACCGCGGCGTGGCCCAGGACCTGCACATCGTCTCCGCGCACGTGTCCCCGGGGGACGAGCGCTCCACGGTCGACTGGGCCGGACTCGCCCGGGCGGGCGGTACCGTCGTCGTCCTCATGGGGGTGGAGCGGATCGAGGCGATCGCCGAGGCCCTCGTCTCCCACGGCAGGTCCCCCGACACCCCCGTGGCGCTGGTGCAGGAGGCCACACTGCCGGGGCAGCGGACCGTCACCGGTACGCTGGCCACCATCGCCGCCGCGGCCCGATCGGCCGGAGTGCGGCCCCCCGCGGTGGTGATCATCGGAGAAGTGGTCAAAACAGCGCGGGATCTTGACATACTGCACACGGGAAACCAGTTCGAGACCCGTCGACTGGCGACCGGGCGCGATCTCCAGTGAGACCTCCGCCCGCGGCGTACGTCGCTCCGCGGCGGGAACCGTCAGCACCGATGAGGAGGGCACCCCGATCATGACCCGGCCGTCGGCCGCACCGGGGACCAACGGTCCCGGCGCTCCGGGCCGGTTCGGAACCGGACCGGCCGCCACCTCCGAACAGCCCGCCCAGGGCTCCGTACCCGCGCGCGAGACGGACACCGCGGCCGCCGACGCCCGTCGGGGGCCCACCGTCCCGCTCGCCGCAGGACCGGCCAAGCACCGCGCCCCCCAACCCGACGAGAACCACTTCGAGCAGGTCCTGGAAGTACTGCGCAAGCACATCCGGGACCTGGAGTTCGCCGAGGGCCTGCCCAGTGACGAGGAGGGCCGCGCACTCCAGGCGGACGTGCTCGCCCAGCTCTCCGACTACGTCCTGCCCCGGGTCCGCCGCCCCGACATCCCGCTGCTGATCGCGGTCGCCGGATCCACCGGAGCGGGCAAGTCCACCCTGGTCAACAGCCTGGTCGGCGAACAGGTCACCACCACGGGCGTACGCCGCCCCACCACCAACAGCCCCGTCCTGGCCTGCAACCCCGCCGACGTCGACTGGTTCAGCGAGGCCTCCTTCATCCCCTCCCTGCCGCGCGTGCGCCAGCAGGGCCTGGCGATGCCGGGCAAGGACGGCATGCTCGTGCTCGCCGCCACCGAGGCCATGCCCCCGGGCGTGGCCCTGCTCGACACCCCCGACGTCGACTCCGCCGTCGCCGCGCACCACGAGTTCGCGGCCAAGTTCCTCGACGCCGCCGACCTGTGGGTGTTCGTCACCACCAGCAGCCGCTACGCCGACGCGCGCGTGTGGGAGTTCCTCCAGGTCGCCCGTGACCGCGACACCTCCCTGGCAGTCGTGCTCTCCCGGGTGCCGCGCAGGGGCAGGCGACAGCTCCTTGACCACTTCGGCGCGATGCTGGAGGCCAACGGGCTGGGCGCGGCCGCCCGGTTCGCCATCCCCGAGACCGACCAGATCCGGGGCGAGCGCTTCACCTCCAACGTCGCCGACCACATCCGCGACTACCTGGCGGAGGTGGCGGGCGAGGCCGAGCAGCGCGACCGCGTCTCACGGCGCACCTTCATCGGCGTCATCGACAGCTTCCGGACGCGGGTCCCCGAACTGGCCCGCCAGGTGGAGGCGCAGATCGAGACCGGGCGCACCCTCACCGCCGCCGTCGACGACTCCTACGCCGCCGCCCGCGACCGCGTCGACACCAGCCTGGCCGACGGCTCCCTGCTGCGCGGGTCGCTGCTGGCCCGCTGGCAGGAGGTGGCGGCCGGGGGCGAGCTCACCAGGAGCCTGCGCCCGCGCGGCAGGCGCACGCGCAGGAGCGGCCGCACCGAGCAGGCCGAGCGCGGCCAGAGGGTGAGCGCCCTGGAGCGCGCCGTCCGCGACGGCCTGGAGGCCCTGGTGGTCTCCAGCTGCGAACGCGCCTCCGACGAGGTCGAGCGGAGGTGGCGCGAGGTCCCCGGCGGCGGCGACCTCGCCTCCAAGGCCCTCAACCAGCCCGGCACCGGCCTGCTCCAGCAGCAGATCCGCCAGGAGATCGCCGAGTGGCAGCGCGGCGTCGTCGAGATGATCACCGCCAGCGGCGCCACCAAGCGCTCCGTGGCGCGGTTCGTCACCTTCGACCACGACGTCGTCGCCCTGGTCCTGATCATCGACCTGCTCGGCTACGAGCGGTCCCACTCCGGAGGCGGCGCCCACGCGGCCGACGTCTCCGGCCCCTCCCCGCAGCGCCTGCTCAAGGGGCTGTTCGGCGCCCAGTCGCTGCGTAGCATTGGCGCAGCGGCACGGGACGACCTGCGCCAGCGCGTCCAAGGGCTGCTCGACCGCGAGCGCGTGCCCTTCGACAGCGCCCTGGCGTCGGCCGCGATCCCGTCCGAGGACACCGCCGTCCAGCTCTACCAGGCCACGTACAACCTTGAGATTGCAAGATGACGACTCAATGGAACCCCGCGCAGGCGCACGGGGAGCCCGGTGCGCACTCCCGCACCGAGGACGAGGACCGCGAGAGCGGACAGAGCACGTCCGGCGCCGCTGACGACGGGCGCCCCCGCGGCGACGCGGCGTCCGGGCCCTGGCGCGGGTACACCATGCCGGTCCCCGAACACCCCGACCACGCCGTGTCCGAGGCGGGCACCGAGGATCCCGCCTACGACGGCATCGCGGCATACCCCGACCCCTCGGGCGCCGGGGCTCCGCACAGGGTCGCCCAGAGCGACCAGGGGGCTCCGCGCGGTGCGGGGGCGGAGCCGGAGGACCCGGCCCCGCCCCCCGCCGCGCAGCGGCGCTCCGGGCGCCACGCGAGGTCCCTCGCCGACCGGGAGCGCGAGGGGGACCGCCGCTTCGCCGAGGACAGCCACGAGGACCCCGACGGGCTCGCCGGATGGGTGGGCAGCCTCGCCGAGGCGGCCGACGACACCCGTATCGCCGGGCGCGCCACCGGTGTCCTCCCGACCGTCGGCCAGCAGCCGGAGAACGGGGACGACGAGCAGGTCCCCCAGAACCGGGACGTCTCCCCGGGCACGCGTGCGCACGAGGAATCCGAGGAGCCGGAGGAGCCGGAGGAGCCCGCGTCGGCCGGAGCCGACGCCCCGGAGGGGCCCGAACCGCTGCCCCGCCGCGTTCCCGGGCCCTCCGCGGTCTCCGGGGCCTTCCGCGCCGTGGGCGCCGACAACACCGCCGCCGACGACGGCGCGGAGGAGGACGAGGAGTACCGTCCCACCACCCACGACGCCTGGCACCCCACCCGCTCCACCACCCGGGCCGAACTGATCGAGCGTCTGGACGCGCTGTCCACCCTCACCGAGCTGGGCCGCGACGACCTGCCCCAGGAACTCGTCGCCCGCTCCACCCAGCTGCTCGACCACGCGGGGGCCCGACTGCGGTTGTCGGGCGACCACACCGTGGTCGCCCTGGCGGGAGGTACCGGCAGCGGCAAGTCCTCACTGTTCAACGCCCTGTGCGGGCTCCAGCTGTCGCAGACCGGCGTCACCCGGCCCACCACCTCCAAGGCGCACGCCTGCGTGTGGGGCCACGAGGGGGCCGACGCCCTCCTGAGCTGGCTGGGCGTCCCGAACCGTTACCGCCACTCGCGCACCAGCGTCCTGGACACGGGCAGCTCCGAGCTGACCGGTCTGGTCCTGCTCGACCTGCCCGACCACGACTCGGTCCGCAGCATGCACACCGCCGAGGCCGACCGCCTCATCGGTTCGGTCGACCTGTTGGTGTGGGTGCTCGACCCGCAGAAGTACGCCGACGCCGCGGTGCACCACCGCTACCTGGCCCAGATGGCCGGGCACGGCGCGGTCACCGTCGCCGTCCTCAACCAGGTCGACAAGGTCGATCCCGACGAGCTGGAGGAACTGCTCACCGACCTGCGCCGCCTGCTGGAGACGGAGTCGGGGGTGCACCCGCGGGTGATCACCACGTCCACGCTCACCGGCCAGGGCATTCGCGACCTGCGCGAGTTCCTCGCCGAGACGGTGCGGGAGCGGCGCGCCCTGGTGGACCGCCTGGCCGCCGACCTGGACCAGGTGATCGAGCCCTTCGGGGAGTTCCACGGCGAGGGCACGGTGTCCGAGGCGATTCCGGCCCCGGTGCGCGCCCGTGTCCAGGAGGGCCTGGCCAACGCGGCCGGTGTGGCGGCGGTCGCCGACGTCACCGAGACCAACGACGTCCGGCGGGGCAGGCGCCAGGTCGGCTGGCCGGTGGCCCGCCGCTCGCTGCGGCTGGGCAAGGACCCGCTCGCCGCGGTCCAGCTGGACTTCCTGCGCCGTGACAGCGGGGGCGGGGTGGGCGGCCCGGTGGACGCGCACGAGGCCGAGCTGGAGACCGTGCTGGGCGAGGCCGCCGACAGCGTCTCGGAGGGGATGCCTCCGCTCTGGCGCCGCCGGATGCGCGCCGTGGCCCGCGGCGCCGTTCCCGAGCTTCCCGCCGAACTCGGGCAGGCGGTGGCCGGGGCGGTCGGCGATCCCGACCGGAGCCCGTCGTGGTGGAAGGCCGCCCGTGCGGCCCAGTACGCGCTGCTCGTGGTCGCGGGACTGGGCCTGGCCTGGGCCGTCGTGACCCTGTTGAGCTGGACGGGCGGCGGTATCACCGGCCTTGGGATGTTCGACGACCCGGTGTTCGCCGCCTACGCCGGCGTCCTGGTGGTCGCGGCCCTGCTGGTGGGGTGGCTGACCGGGGTGGGGTGCGGGAACCTCGTCGAGGTGGCCGCGGTCCAGCGCCGCGAGGACGTGGAGAGAACGGCCTCCGCCCGGGTCCGGGAGATCACCGGACTGCGCGTGGTGGAGCCCATGGAGGCCGAACTGGCCAGGTACCGGGCGTTCCGGGCGGCCTACGAGGCGGCCAGGACGGCGGACTGACCCGGGGTCCGGTCGGGCGCGGATCGCCCCGGCCGGAGTCCCACCGCGTTTCCGAGGCCGGGGACGGGCGGCACCGCGCCGCCCGTCCCCGGTGATCTTCACTCAGTTGTAACGGGTTCTAGATCCAGACAGTGCCACTGGACATGTGTGCTCCTTGTAGTGAGTGCCGTGGGAACCCGGACGGCCGGGGTGTCAGGCGGTCGACACTCCGTGCCACACAGTGGCTACCGTGGTGGGTCCCTACGGCAGGATGCCCTAAAACGTCGCTGAGCCCAACCCCACGAAAACCGGGTGTCCTGAGTCCTGGGCCGCTGTCCACGACGATCGCACAATCAGCAATTAAGTTATTACCCAACGTAATGTAAAGTGGGGAGTGTCGCGGGACGGACGTGCCGCACCGCTGCCGGACTCCGACACCCCGTTGTCGTAACCGAATGGCACCGTAAGGGAACGCGCGGCGAAACAACCCCGTCGAAGGGAGAACCGTGGGAGGCGGTGGACCCATCAGAGGCGGGTGTAGGAGGCGGACGGTGGAGAGCGATGTGAGGAGGGAGGCGCAACGGTGAGCATCTCTGAGAAGCCGATCGCGCCGGCCGGGCGTCCCGAGGACGAACGTCCGCGCTGGCCGATCCTCCAGCAGCCCCGCGGACTGACCGTCTACATGGCGCTGCTCGTGGCCGCGACGCTGTTCCTGTTCGGAGGGGCGGTGGCGCTGACCGCACCCGCGGTCATGGACCTGGTCACCCTGGTCGCGCTGCTGGTGGGTGCCGTGCTCTGCGTCGAGGCGAGCCGCCGCCTCGGCACGCCGGCCGGGATCAACCGGGACTTCCTGGGGGCCTGGTGGTTTCCGGCGGTCCTCCTCCTGCCGCCCCTGTACACGCTGATCCTCCCGGTGCCGGTCTTCCTGGTGCTCCAGTACCGCACGCGCCGGGCCCTGCTCCACCGGCGGGTGTTCAACGCCGCCTCCATCGCCCTCTCCGGGTTCCTGGCCTCGGTGGCCTGGCACTCCATCTGGGGCGGCGGCCTCGTCGACGGGCTCGGCGGCACCCCCGACGCGCACGAGCACCTGATCACGGGTCCCGGTGTGCTCGTCGCGGTGCTGTGCTGCGCGGGCTTCACCGTCCTCAACAACCTGCTCGTCGCGGTGGCCGCGCGGATCAGCAACGGCCCCGGGCACGCCCTTCGGCCCATGTGGGACCGCGAGGCCCTCATCGTGGACACCGTCGAGTTATGTGTCGGCGTCACCGTCGCCATCCTCGCTCACCTGTCGCTGTTCCTGCTGGTCATCGCGGTTCCCCCGGTACTGCTGCTCCAGCGCAGTCTGATGTACCAGCAGCTCCAGATGGCCGCGCGGACCGACCCCAAGACCGGTCTGCTCAACGCCCCCACCTGGGAGCAGGAGGCGTCGGTGGAGATCGCCAGGGCCCGCTCCTCACGGGGCAGGGCTGCGGTGCTGATCATCGACATCGACCACTTCAAGAGGGTCAACGACAACCACGGGCACCTGTTCGGCGACCAGGTGCTGCTCGGCGTGGCCACCACCATCGCCCAGCAGCTGCGCCAGTCCGACCTGCTCGGCAGGTTCGGCGGTGAGGAGTTCGTGGTTCTGCTGCCCGGCTCCGACACGGCCGAGGCCTGGCGGGCGGCCGAGCGTCTGCGCTCCCAGGTGGGGCGCATGGAGATCGCGGTGGACGACGTGCCGGTGTCCATCACCATCTCGATCGGCGCGGCCGTCACCGGCGACCACGGCAACGACCTGGTGGAACTGCTCACCGCGGCCGACCTCGCGCTCTACCGGGCCAAGGAGACCGGCCGCAACCGTGTGTGCCTGCCCGCCGGGCGCCCCGGGGACGGCGGCAAGATCCCGGGACCGCGGGGAGGGGAGATTCCTGGTCACACGGGCTCCACAGACCCCACCGAGCACACCGAACTTCCCTGACCTGCGTCTTTGTGGTCTCTCGGAGTTGTCCACAGCGCGAAGAAGACGTTGCGCCCGAACCGCCGGGTCACGCACCGTGAAGATATGCACTCTGACCAGCCACACGACTCCCTCGGCCCCTCCGACCCCCGGCGCCCCCTCGACTCCGCGCGAGCCCCCGAGCGTTCCGCCCCGTCCGACCGTCCCACCGCGTCCGGGCACTCCCCGGACGACGGCGTCCCCGTCCCCTCCCCCCGGAGCCCCGGGGGGAGGAGGCCGTCCGGCCCCGCCGGGTCGGGCGCCGCCCTCACCCTCACCAACCCGACCGACATCATCGCGACCCTGCCCTACCTGGTGGGGACGCCGCCCGACCCGGGGATCGTGGTCCTCGCCGTACGCGACAAGGGCGTGCACTCGGCGTTCTGCGGCGACCTGGACCGCCTGGCCGCCGCCGGCGACCCGCTGGAGCGCGCGGCCGTCCCCGTCGACATGGCCGTCGCGGAGGGCTGCACCGCCCTGGTGGTCGTGGCCTACGGACCGCCCGAACGGGTCACGCCCTACGTCGACAGGATCCTGTCCGCGGCCCGGAGGCGGAGCCTGGCCGTCGTCGACGCCCTGCGGGTCACCGGCGGCCGGTACTGGTCCTACACCTGCGCCAGGACCGACTGCTGTCCGGTCGAGGGGACCGTGGTCAACGTGGACAGCTCCACCGTCCCGGCCAGCGCGGTCCTGCGCGGGATCGTCCCGGTTCAGCCGCTCTCCGCGGTCACGGCCGAGGCCGAGCGGGTGCGGGATTTCCTGCGGCCCGTGCACGGCCCCGAACGAGCCGCGATGGACGCCGTCGCCGAGGAGGTGCAGGCGCGCGCCCGGCGGCTCCTGGAACAGGGGATGCGGGGCGCCCTCACCGACCGCGGCCTGAGCGCCGTGCTCTCGGCGGTGCGGGCCGAACGGGCGGGCAGGGGCGTCACCGGCAGGGAGGAACTGGCCTGGTTGGGGGTCTACCTCGGTGAGATCCGGGTGCGCGACGAGGCGTGGGCGCGCATCACGGCCGAGGCGGCTCCCGCGCACCAGGAGCTGTGGGCCCGGGTCACCCGCCACCTGCCCCGGCACCAGCGCGCGGCACCCGCCTCGCTGCTGGCGGTCGCGGCCTGGCAGCGCGGGGACGAGCCCCTGGCCGCCGCGGCGCTGGACGTGGCCCTGGCCGCCGATCCCGGCTACTCCATGGCGGTGCTGATGAGCCGGGCCCTGGCCTGGGGGCTGCCCGTGGAGCGCTGGCGCGAGTTCACGCCCCGCTGGCTGCGCGCGAGGAGCCAGCGGCCGCAGGAGTGAGGGGAGAGGGTCTTCGCGGAACGCGGTCGGGTCCGCCGGGCGGTCACCGCCCCGTTCCGGCGGGACCCCCGCGCGGAACCGGCTCCCGCGGGCCCGGGCCATGGCGGGGGCACGGGTCGCGACACCCTAGGCTTGGACTCATGCCGGAGTACATCTACACCATGAACAACGTGCGCAAGGCGCACGGCGACAAGGTCGTCCTGGACAACGTTTCGGGGTCGTTCCTGCCCGGAGCCAAGATCGGCGTCGTGGGCCCCAACGGTGCGGGTAAGTCGACGCTTCTGAAGATCATGGCCGGCATCGAGCAGCCGTCCAACGGCGAGGCGAGGCTCATGCCCGGTTTCACCGTCGGCCTGCTCGCGCAGGAACCCCACCTCGACCCGGACAAGACCGTCCTGGAGAACGTCGAGGACGGCGTCGCCGAGACCAAGGCGATGCTGAACCGCTTCAACGAGATCGCCGAGCAGATGGCGACGGACTACTCCGACGACCTGCTCGAAGAGATGGGCAAGCTCCAGGAGCAGCTCGACCACCGGGGCGCCTGGGACCTGGACAGCCAGCTGGAGCAGGCGATGGACGCGCTGCGCTGCCCGCCCGGCGACGCCTCCGTCACCCAGCTCTCCGGTGGCGAGAAGCGCCGCGTGGCCCTGTGCAAGCTCCTCCTGGAGCAGCCCGACCTGCTGCTGCTCGACGAGCCCACCAACCACCTGGACGCCGAGAGCGTGAACTGGCTGGAGCAGCACCTGGCCAAGTACCCGGGCACCATCATCGCGATCACACACGACAGGTACTTCCTGGACCACGTCGCCACGTGGATCCTGGAGCTGGACCGGGGCCAGTTCTACCCCTACGAGGGCAACTACAGCATCTACCTGGAGACCAAGCAGGCCCGCCTGAAGGTCGAGGGCCAAAAGGACGTCAAGAAGGCCAAGCGGCTCAAGGACGAGCTGGAGTGGGTCCGCTCCAACGCCAAGGCCCGCCAGACCAAGAGCAAGGCCCGTCTCCAGCGCTACGAGGAGATGGCCGCCGAGGCCGACAAGACCCGCAAGCTGGACTTCGAGGAGATCCAGATCCCGCCGGGTCCGCGCCTGGGCAACACCGTGGTCGAGGTCAAGAACCTCACCAAGGGCTTCGACGACCGCGTGCTCATCGAGGACCTGAGCTTCTCGCTGCCGCCCAACGGCATCGTCGGCGTCATCGGCCCCAACGGTGTCGGCAAGACGACGCTGTTCAAGATGATCGTCGGTGAGGAGACCCCCGACCAGGGCAGGATCAACGTCGGCGAGACCGTCGAGATCTCCTACGTCGACCAGTACCGGGGCCGCATCGACGACACCAAGAACGTCTGGGAGACCGTCTCCGACGGCGAGACCTTCATCCAGGTCGGCAAGGTCGAGATCCCCAGCCGCGCCTACGTCGCCGCGTTCGGCTTCAAGGGCTCCGACCAGCAGAAGCCGTCCGGTGTGCTCTCCGGCGGTGAGCGCAACCGCGTGAACCTGGCGCTCACCCTCAAGCAGGGCGGCAACCTGCTGCTCCTGGACGAGCCCACCAACGACCTGGACGTGGAGACCCTCGGCTCGCTGGAGAACGCGCTGCTGGACTTCCCCGGCTGCGCCGTGATCACCTCCCACGACCGCTGGTTCCTCGACCGCGTCGCCACGCACATCCTCGCGTGGGAGGGCGACGCCAACTGGTACTGGTTCGAGGGCAACTTCGAGTCCTACGAGAAGAACAAGGTCGAGCGCCTGGGCCCCGACGCCGCGCGCCCGCACGCGGTCACCCACCGCAAGCTCACCCGCGACTGACGGACCGGGGCCGAGCGCCCCGTACGAAGCGGCGCCCCGGGCCCGCGGCCGGATCCCCGATCCGGCCGCGGGCCCTCGCGCGCTCCGCCCCGGCGGACGACTCGTCCGGGCCGGGGCGTTCGCATACCCTGGTGGCGATGACTTCCGCGCGCGATTCCCAGCAGAGCGCGGGCGACGAGCCCGTGCAGATGACGTTCTACGAGGCCGTGGGCGGTGAGGAGACCTTCACCCGCCTGGTCCGCCGCTTCTACGAGGAAGTGGCGGACGACCCCGTGCTGCGGCCCATGTACCCCGAGGAGGACCTCGGCCCCGCCGAGGAGCGCCTGCGCCTGTTCCTCATCCAGTACTGGGGCGGCCCCCGCACCTACAACGAGCAGCGGGGCCACCCCCGGCTGCGCATGCGGCACGTGCCGTTCCGCATCGGCGCCGCCGAGCGCGACCTGTGGCTCAGGCACATGCGCGTCGCCGTGGACTCCCTGGACCTGCACGAGGTCCTGGAGCGCCAGCTCTGGGAGTACATGGTCATGGCCGCGCACAGCATGGTGAACGTGCCCGAGGAGACCACCGCCCCCGAGGTGGCCAACCCGACCCGGGTATCGGTGTCCGCCAAGGGCGACGACGGGGACGACGGCGAGGCCGTCACCATCTCCCTCAAGTGACACCGGCCCGGAGTGACACGGCCGCCGGGACCGGGCCGCCCGGTCCCCGCGGCGCTCAGGCGTAGTCGGCGAGGAAGGCGCGCTCGACCTCGTTGAGCCGCCGGGCGCGCTGCGTGGGCACGTCGAAGCCGACCAGCACCGTCCTGGCCCGCAGGTACACCGTGGCCTCGTCCCGGATCTCGTAGGCCAGCGTGAAGCTGGCGTTGCGCACCTCGGTCACCCACAGCTCCACGCGCACCGGCTCCGACCGGGGCAGCAGCGGAGCCACGTAGTCCGCCTCCTGGCGGGCCACCACCATGGCGCCGAAGACCTCGTCGCCCTCGACGGCGCCGCCGTAGCGCAGGAAGGACACCCGGGCGTCCTCCAGGTAGGTCAGCATCCGCACGTTGTTGACGTGGTGCTGCGGGTCGAGGTCGGCGTAGCGGACCTGCGCGAGGTGCACGTGCCTCCGGGGCTCGGCCGCCCCGGTGTCGGCGGCTCCGGTCTCGGTCTGTGTCACGTCCGGGTCCTCTCGCGCTGTTCTCCTGGGGGAGCGGGTCCCTCGATTGTCTCAACGCTCCCCGGGGGAACGGGCGCTCCCCGGTGTCCGATCCCTGTGTTGTTGCTCTCGCGGGGCGGACACCGGGGAGGGGACCTCAGTCCACGGAGAGCCCCAGGTGGTGGGCGAGGAAGGCCAGCTGCTCGGAGTTGAGCGCCACGCTGCGGCTCACCGACCGCGAGCTGTGGCCCACCTCCGACTCCCGGCGCAGCAGGATCGGTCGCTCCTCGGGCGCTGCCGCCGTGGCGTGCTGCATCAGCGCGCACAGCTTGCGCGCGTGCAGCGGGTCCACGCGGGTGTCGTTGTCGAACACGGTGAACAGCGTCGCCGGGTAGCGGGTGCCCTCGCGCACGTTGTGGTAGGGCGAGTAGCCCAGCAGCCACCCCAGCTGCTCGGGGTCGTCGGCGGTGCCGTACTCGACGTTCCACAGCTGGCCCAGACCGAACCGCTCGTAGCGGACCATGTCCAGCAGCGGGGCCGAGCAGACCGCGGCGGTGAACAGGTCCGGCCGCTGGGTGACCATGGCCCCCACCAGCAGCCCGCCGTTGCTGCCGCCCATGACGGCCAGGTGTTCGGGGTCGGTCACCCCGGTCGCCACCAGGTGCTCGGCCGCCGCCGCGCAGTCGTCGAAGACGTTCTGCTTGTCGGCGAACATGCCCGCCCGGTGCCACTCCTCCCCCTCCTCCAGGCCGCCGCGCAGGTTGGCGACGGCGTACACGCCTCCCGCGCGCACCCAGGCCAGGGCCACCGCCGAGTAGGCGGGCGTGAGGGAGATGCGAAAGCCCCCGTAGCCGTACAGGATGGTCGGCCGCGGCCCCTCGGCGGGCGCCTGGGGCGAGACCACCAGCATGCGCACGGCCGTGCCGTCCCGGGAGGTGTAGGTGACCTGCTCCACCCGCACGTCGGGCAGGTCGATGTCACCGGGGGCCTCGGCCCACAGCGACACCTCGCCCGAGAGCGCGTCGTAGCGGTACACCGACGAGGGGTGGGTGCTGTCGGTGTAGCCGAACCACGCCTCGTGCCCGCCCTCGGGGCGTTCGACGAGTCCGGCCACCGTGCCCAGACCGGGCATGCCCAAACCGCCCAGGAGTTCGCCGGTGGCCAGGTCGTGCCGGGTGATCTCGCTGACGGCGTGGCGGCTGCGCAGGACCAGCAGTTCGGGCCGCTCCATCCCGGGGCCGTCCAGGACCGCGTACCCCTCCAGCACCGCCTCGGGGTCCTCCGGGACCAGGGTGGTCCAGTTCCCGTAGCCGGGGTCGGCGGGATCGGCCACGCACAGGCGTCCGCGCGGGGCGTCCCGGTCGGTGAACAGGTACAGGCGCCCGTCCCGGCCCACGTGCGGGTACAGGGAGGCGTCCACGCCCTCCTGGAAGGGGACCAGGCGCGGCGCGTCCAGGTTCCCGTCGGACAGGTCGGCGATCCACGCGTCGGTGGCCGCCGAGGTGCCGCGGTTGGCGAGCAGCACCAGCCAGCGGCCGTCCCGGCTCACGACCGGGGTGAAGTACTCGGTCTTGTCGCGGCCCTCGCCGAAGACCAGGGCGTCCTGGTCGGCGGGGGTGCCCAGTCGGTGCAGGTAGACGCGGCGGTGGTAGCTCTCCTCGCCCTCGGGCACCTGTTCCCGGGGGAGCCGGCGTACGTAGTAGAAGGCGGAGGAGTCGGGCAGCCACGCGATCGGGCTGTACCGGGCCCGCTCGACGGGCCCGTCCACCAGGTCGCCGCTGGCCACGTCCACGACGCGCAGCACCGACTCCTCGTCGCCGCCCTCGGAGAGCTGGTAGGCCAGGAGCGCGCCGGAGTGGTCGGGCTTCCAGGCGTCCAGTGTGGTCAGGCCCTGGGGGTCGAGCGCCCCGGGGTCCACCAGCACGCGCTCGGGGCCGTCGCCGTCCTGGACGTAGAGCACGCCGTGCTCCTGCTCGGCGGTGCGCCGGACGAAGAAGCGGCGGTCGCCCCGCCACACGGGCACTCCTACGCTTCCGGCGCCCAGCAGGGACCGCACCTGGTCGGCGAACCAGTTCCGTGTGGTGAACCGCGATGAGACCTCGGTGTACAGGGCGTCCTCCGCGGTAGCCCATTCCTTGGTCTGCGCCGAATCGCCCTCCTCCAGCCAACGGTAGGGGTCATCGACCGTGTGGCCGTGCAGGTTCTCGATGATGTCCAGCCGTGCGGCCGGGGGGTAGCGGAGTTCACGCATACTTCGCACCCTATCCACCGCCATCCACCCGGGTGTGCCCGGCGCGGCGCCAGTGTGAAACGGAGCGCCGTCAGCGCACAATGGAGCCGGGAAAAGGGAGAACACGCGGTTTCTGGGCGGCCCAGCGCAAATTGGGGTGGCGCCGGAGCGGTCCGACCACGCAAACTGAATGCGGGACGCAACTCGGCGGGACCACCGGGAGGTCCGTGTGGCAAGGCGTACGGAACCATCGATCCTCGGATCGGTGCACAGGGAGGTCTCCTGGCTGGCCGATCGGCTGGCCGGGGAGGAGACACGGCCGTCACAGACGACGGCTGGGGCGACGC
Source organism: Nocardiopsis alborubida (assembly GCF_012396365.1). Taxonomy (GTDB): domain Bacteria; phylum Actinomycetota; class Actinomycetes; order Streptosporangiales; family Streptosporangiaceae; genus Nocardiopsis; species Nocardiopsis alborubida. Next base: position 34,269 of record NZ_JAAXPG010000039.1, read on the forward strand.
GATGAGCGCCCGAAGCAGCCGGGAGGGTGGCACAGGGACCGCCCGCCGCCACGTGCTGCTGCTCAACGCCAGCTTCGAACCACTGACGACACTGCCCCTGCGCAGGGCGATCCTGCTCGTCCTGAGAGAGAAGGCGGAGGTCGTCCACCAGGACGACGCGGGCGCGATACTGCACTCGGCGACACGTGCCTACGACGTGCCGTCGGTCATCCGGCTCCGACGCTACATCAGCGTCCCCTACAGCCGCAGAGTGCCCCTCACCAGGGTGGCCCTCATGCGGCGCGACAGGCACACCTGCGGCTACTGCGGGAAGAAGGCCGAGACCATCGACCACGTCATCCCACGCAGCCGCGGCGGCGCGCACGTGTGGGAGAACGTGGTCGCCGCGTGCAAGCCGTGCAACCACCGCAAGGCCGACAAGTTCCTGGACGAACTCGGTTGGGAGCTGCACGTGACCCCCAAGGTGCCCAAGGGGCCCCACTGGCGCCTGATCAACGGTGACCTCCACGGCGACCCCCAGTGGGAGCCGTACATGGCCCACCTGGCTGCCTGATCCGGCGGAGCCGGGACCTCGCGTCCCACCCGGCGCCGCCGCCGACCCCGACCGCCCTCCGGCACACCCGCCGGGGGGCGGTCGTATCCTGACCGCATGCCCAGATACGACTTCCGCTGCCGCGAGTGCGGCGACACCTTCGAGCTCTCCCGTCCGATGGCGCGGGCCGGTGACCCGGCGACCTGTCCCCAGGGGCACGGCGACACGGTCCGGTTGCTGTCCACCGTGGCGGTGGGCGGACGCGCGTCCGCCCCCGCGCCCTCCGGTGGAGGGTGCTGCGGGGGCGGCTGCTGCTCCTGAGGGACGGGGGCGGTTTCGCCGCCCCCGTCTCTCGGCCTGCTACTTCTTTGCCTGCTACTTCTCCACCTGGGACACGTCGCGCGCGGCGCCGGTGGAGGCCGAGGTCGCCATGGCCGCGTAGGCGCGCAGCGCCGCGGTCACCGGCCGCTGGCGGTCGCGCGGCCTGAACCGGCCCAGCTCCTTGAGCAGGCGCTCGCGGCGCGTGTCGAGCTCCTCCGGGGAGACCTCCAGCACGATGCCCCGGTTGGGGATGTCGATGCTGATGACGTCGCCGTCCTCCACCAGCGCGATGTCACCGCCCGCGGCGGCCTCGGGGGAAGCGTGGCCGATGGACAGTCCCGACGTGCCGCCGGAGAAGCGGCCGTCGGTGATGAGGGCGCAGGCCTTGCCCAGACCGCGGCCCTTGAGGAAGCTCGTCGGGTACAGCATCTCCTGCATGCCCGGACCGCCCTTGGGGCCCTCGTAGCGGATGACCACCACGTCACCGGGCTCGATCCGCTTGTTGAGGATGCCGTCGACGGCGTCCTCCTGGGACTCGAACACCTTGGCGGGTCCGGAGAAGGTCCACAGCTCCTCCTCCACACCCGCGGTCTTGACGATCGCGCCGTCCGGGGCGAGGTTGCCGAACAGCACCGCCAGCCCGCCGTCCTTGGTGTAGGCGTGCTCGACGGAGCGGATGCAGCCCTTCTCCCGGTCGGTGTCCAGGGTGTCCCAGCGGGTGCTCTGCGAGTAGGCCTTCGTGGTGCGCTTTCCGCCGGGGGCGGCGTGGAACAGCTCCAGGGCCTCGGGTGAGACGGTGTCGGAGGCGATGTCCCACTCGGCGACGAACTCGCCGATCGTCTTGCCGTGCACCGTGGGCAGGGAGGTGTCCAGCAGGCCGCCGCGGGCCAGCTCGCCCAGGATGGAGGGGATGCCGCCCGCCCGGTGCACGTCCTCGATGTGGTACTTCTCGGTGTTCGGCGCGACCTTGCACAGGCACGGCACCCGGCGCGAGACCGCGTCGATCTCGGGCAGGCCGAAGCCGACACCCGCCTCGGTGGCGGCGGCCAGCAGGTGCAGGATCGTGTTGGTGGAGCCGCCCATGGCCACGTCCAGGGCCATGGCGTTGCCGAAGGCCTCGGGGGTGGCGATGGACAGCGGCAGCACGGAGGCGTCGTCGTCCTCGTAGTAGCGCTTGGCGGCCTCCACGACCAGGCGTCCGGCGTCCTCGTACAGGGCGCGGCGGGCGGTGTGGGTGGCCAGCACGGTGCCGTTGCCGGGCAGGGCCAGGCCGATCGCCTCGGTGAGGCAGTTCATCGAGTTGGCGGTGAACATGCCCGAGCAGGAGCCGCAGGTCGGGCAGGCGGCCTCCTCCATCTCGTCCAGTTCGGCCTGGGAGACGCTCTCGTCCGCCGCGGCGATCATGGGGTTGATCAGGTCCAGCTTGCGCACGGTGGTGGCGGTGCCCTCGACCACCGTGACCTTGCCCGCCTCCATGGGGCCGCCGGAGACGAACACCGTGGGGATGTTCAGGCGCAGCGCGGCCAGCAGCATGCCGGGCGTGATCTTGTCGCAGTTGGACACGCACACCAGGGCGTCGGCGCAGTGCGCGTTGACCATGTACTCGACCGAGTCGGCGATCAGCTCGCGGCTGGGCAGGGAGTAGAGCATGCCGCCGTGGCCCATGGCGATGCCGTCGTCCACGGCGATGGAGTTGAACTCGCGGGGGACGCCGCCCGCCTCGCGGATGGCGTTGGCGACGACCTCGGCCACCTCGCGCAGGTGGACGTGGCCCGGGACGAACTCGGTGAAGCTGTTGGCCACGGCCACGATGGGCTTGCCGAAGTCCTCGCGCTCCACACCGGTGGCGCGCATGAGGGCGCGCGCGCCGGCCATGTTCCTGCCGTGGGTGACCGTGCGTGAGCGTAGGACTGGCATGGGGTGGGCTCCCATCGTTGCGGGTGTTTCCCCTCGATGGTAGTCCTTCGTCGTACCGGTCTGGTCTCGTACTGGAAGACGGGCCATCCGGATCGTGAGACGGCGGTGGTGGGAGGGTCGGGCGCGGGCCGCTTCGCGGCCGGGTCGGGAGGGCGGGAAGGCCCTGGACACAGGAGGGCCCGGGTGCCACGGAGCCGTGGTCCGTCCCGGGCCGGAGCCGTGTCAGGGGGGTGGGGGCGTCTCAGTACCTGGGCGGCAGGGCCTTCAGTGCGGCCTGGTAGATCTCCTCGATCTCCTTCTCGGTGAGGCGGTCCCGGCCGCTGCGCAGCCACTTGCGGACCTTGGTGCCGGTGATGATGTCCACGCCCCGCAGCCGGTGGCTGTCCCAGGGCATGCCGGGGCCGTAGATGGCCAGCGACGCGCGCACCTTGATCTCACGCCCCAGTTCGGAGCTGATCAGGTCCTGCGCCCGCTTGGCCTCCTCCAGGGCCTCGTCGATGCGCTCGTTCTTGCTGAACCGCCCGTGGTAGAGCTTCTCCAGCTTGTTGCGCAGCGGAAGCCGCTTGTCCCACGACTCGGAGTCGATGGCGAACGCGCCCCGTCGGCCCACGATGAAGTGGTCGATCTGGCCGTTGCCGCCGGGCACCGCGCGCGCGTGCAGGACGCGGTAGCCGAGCTGCTTCATCACCTTGAGCTGTGCCTCGGTCTTGCGCTGGGCCGCCGAGGGCTTGCGCCAGCGCGGGATCTCCGACTCGCGACGGGACGCGTACACCATGACCCCGGCCAGGGTGAGGACGCCGAAGGTGACGCCGGTCCGCCAGTCGGAGGTGAGCAGGCCGACCAGGACGGCCACCACGGCGGCACCGCCGCCGCGCACCACCCACCTGCGTGCGGTCTGGTTGGACCGCAGGGCGCCGTAGACCGCCTTGCCGCCCGAGGTGTCCTTCTTTTTTCTCTGGTTGGGGAAAAAGAGGGCTTCGGGCCTTTCGGGGTCCGGTCCCTCGGACGATGGAGTGGAGCCGTTCACTCTGGTAGCCGATTTCACGTCGGACAGGTTAGTTCGATCCATATCCGAGTCCTAGTGCATTACTTCTCACACTTTTCTATCCCCTGTTCCTTGGCGTGCAAGCGTGTCAGCCGCCTCAGGACAGGGAATGCTTACCTTTCGGTCAGTCTCTCTGGAGAAGTCGGGTCCTCCTTCCCGTGGTGCCCTGCGGTGTGCCCGCTAATCTGACTCGCCATGACCCAGATCCATGACCTTCCGGCCCACCGCCTCCTCGCGATGGTCCGCAGTCGTGAGCTGTCGCCTACTGAGATCACTGAGCACTTCCTGGACCGGATCGAGAGGTACGACCACCTCGTCGGTGCGTACATTACGGTCACCCCGGAAAAGGCGCTCGAACAAGCCCGTTACGCGCAGAACCGGGTGATGGCCGACACGCCGGACGCCTTACCGCCCCTCCTCGGGCTCCCCGTACCCGTCAAGGACCTCGACCCGGTCGCCGGGGTCCGCATGACCCAGGGCTCGCCGGTCTTCCGTGACGCCGTCGCCCCGACCGACTCCGGCATGGTCGCCCGGCTGCGCGCCGCGGGCGCGGTCCTGCCGGGAAAGACCAACACCCCCGAGTTCGGGTCGAGCTGCTACACCGAGAACGCCGTCGCCCCGCCCTCCCGCAACCCCTGGAACACCGACCTGTCCCCGGGCGGCTCCAGCGGAGGCGCCGCGGCGGCCGTCGCCGCCGGACTCGCCCCCGCGGCCCAGGGCAGCGACGGCGGCGGCTCGATCCGCATTCCCGCCAGCGCGTGCGGGCTCTTCGGTCTCAAACCCACCCGCGGCCGGATCTCCGGCGCGCCGCTCAAGCCCGACCTCGCGGGCCTGTCCACCGCCGGACCACTCACCCGCGGCGTCCGCGACGCCGCCCTCCTCCTGGACGCCATGGCCTTCTCCGGACCGGGTGACCACTTCACCGCCCCGCCCCTGCCGCCGGGCGAGACGTTCGCCGACCACGTGGACCGCGAACCCGGACGCCTGCGCATCGGCTGCCACGCCACCACCGGCTCCGCGGGGATCCCCGTGCACCCCCACGTCCTGGCCGCGCACGAGGAGGCCGTCCGTCTCCTGACCGACCTGGGACACGAGGTGGAGGAGGTCCCCGCCCCCGGGGACGCCCACTTCGGCGGCTCCTTCATGGCGGACTTCGGGGTGGTCTGGGCGGCGATGGCCTCGGCCACACCGGTCGCCCCCGCCCGAGAGGCCGAGCTGAGCCCCCTCAACCGGTTGCTGCGCGGGAGGGCCCGCGCCACGCCCGTCCCCGACTACATCGCCGCCTGCGCCCGCCTCCAGCGCGGCGTCCGCTCCCTCGTCGCCGCGACCGAGCCCCTCGACGCGGTGCTCTCGCCCGTGCTGGCCGCGCCCCCGGTCCCGTTGGGGCACTTCACCGGCGACGGTCCCGAGGAGGAGTTCCGGCGGATGACCGCGTTCGCGCCGTTCACCTCGGTCTACAACGTCTCGGGCCAGCCCTCGGTCAGCGTCCCCCTGCACTGGTCGCCCGAGGGGTTGCCGATCGGCGTCATGCTCACCGGCCGCATGGGAGGCGAGGGCACACTGCTGTCGCTGTCCGCGCAGCTCGAACGCGCGCGCCCGTGGGCCCACCGCGCCGCGCGGGTCCGCGTCGGCTGACCGGCACGGGCCCGTCCCCTCCGCCAACGCAGGTCAGCACTCCCATGACACACCAGCAACGTTTCTGGCCGGTCCGCTAACGGGACTCGTCGGGCGCGGCGGCCGCCTCGGCGCCCGCCGCCGCGCCGTGCACCGGCGGAGCCTCCAGCACGCTCCCGACGTCCTCGACGGCGGGGCCGCCCGACCCCTCGTCGGCCTCGGGGCGTGGCTCGGGCACGAACAGGCTCAGCAGCGCCGACACCAGCACCAGCAGCGCGGCCCCCAGCATGCCGCCCGCGATCCCCATGAGGTCGATCAGGCCGCCGGACAGCGGACCGGCCACCGCCCCGCCCACGCCCAGCGCCGTGGACATCCACCCGAAGGCCTCGGCCCGCCGACGCGCGGGGGCCAGGTCGCCCAGACGGCCCATGACCGCGGCCAGGGTCGGCGCCAGCGCCATACCGGACAGGAACAGCAGCGGTGTGATCAGCAGGGGCGTCGGCAGCTGCGCGACCGGCGGCACGAACGGCACCAGCACCGCCACGCCCAGCGCCGAGCCGAAGCAGCGGCGAACCAGGTGGGGGCGGCCGCGCAGCGCGCCCGCGATCGCCCCGCCCACCAGCGACCCCAGCGCCCACACCGAGGCCAGCACCATCACGTACTGCGGGGCGCCGAGCTCGTTGGCCCACGCCACGATCACCAGGTCCACGCCCATGATCCCGCTGACCATCAGCAGACACATGAGGAACAGCGCCACCAGTGCCGGGCTGCGCAGCAGGCTCCGGCGGGGACCCCGCGGCTCCTCCCCGGCTCCCTCCTCGACCAGCGCGGGACCGGTCACCCCGGCCCGCCGCAGCCCGAGCGCGAACCCGACCGAGCCGAGCAGCGCCACCACCGACAGCAGCACCAGCGCCCAGCGCGCGCCGGCGAAGGCCACCACGCCAGCGGTCATGATCGGGGAGAAGACGAAGAGCAGCTCCTGGGTGGTCGCCTCGGCCGCGTAGATCGCCTGCCGTTCGGGACCGCGCGTCAGCCGCGGCCACAGCGCCCGCACGATCTGGTTCGCCGGGGAGCCGAACACTCCGGTGCCCAACGCGAGCGGGAGCGAGAGCCACCACAGCTGCGCGGGGAGAAGGACCAGGCCCAGCAGACCCGCGCTGAACACCACGCCGCACACCAGCACCAGCCGGTCGGTGCCGCCCCGGTCGGCCATCCGCCCGCGCAGCGGCCCCACCAGCGCCATGCCCAGGGTGAAGGTGCCCGCGACCAGCCCGGCCAGTGTGTAGGAGCCGGTCCACCCCTCCACCAGGAAGGTGACCGCGATCATCAGCCCCGGCATGTAGAAGCGCGCGGCCAGGGACCAGGCCAGCAGGGGCAGGACGTGGGGGACGGCGAAGAGCCGCCGGTAGTTCGCGAGCACACCCCGATTATGCAGATGTCCAGGACACACGGCGATCGATTTGACGGCCTGTGCAGAGCGCCCCTTTGTACGTGCTGGACAGTCCGGAGGCGCCGCGCGGGGAGCCGTTATCGGCCCGCACCCCGGACACGTTCTGGTCCCACGCCGGAACGGCCTCCGGTGTACGGAGCCCCTGGTAGGGCATGATCGGATTCTGTGAGGGACGTTCAGCTGGCACGGTTGGCAGAGCAGCACGGAGTCGCGACGACCTACGAGGACTGGCGGGGGCGCAGGGTTCCGGTCAGTCCCGACACCATTCGCCATGTCCTGGCCGCCCTGGGCGTGGACCCGGCGGCCCCGGTCCCCGGGACGGCCCCGGGCCCGCTGCCGCCCGCGGTGGTCGTCCGCGAGGGCAAGGCGCCCGACCTCGTGCTCCCCGAGGGGGCGCACAGCGTCGTCGAGACCTCCGGCGGCTCCCTGCTGCCCTTCGGCCCCGGACTGCCGCTGGGCGTGCACACCCTGCGCGTCACCGACGGCGCCGCCGAGCGCACCGCGCCCCTGCTCGTGGCCCCCGACCGCATCGAACCCAGCGCGCTCAGGGACAACCCGCGCCTGTGGGGGATCATGGCGCAGGTCTACAGCGTGCGCTCCCGCGCCTCCTGGGGCACCGGCGACCTGCGCGACCTCGCCGAGCTCACCGACTGGAGCGCGCGCGACCTGGGCGCCGACTTCACCCTGATCAACCCGGTGCACGCCACCGAACCGCTGCCCCCGGTGGAGCCCTCGCCCTACCTCCCGGTGAGCCGCCGCTACGCCAGCCCCCTCTACATCCGCATCGAGGACGTGCCCGAGTACGCCCGGCTCGACCCCGCCCAGCGCGAGGGCATCCAGCGCCTGGCCCGGCCGCTGCGCGAACGCGGCCGCACCGCCGACCTCCTCGACCGCGACTCCGTGTGGAGGGCCAAGCGCACCGCCCTGGAGGTGCTCTTCGAGGCGCCCCGCGCCCCCGGCCGCGAGGCGTCCCTGCGCGCCTACCTCGAACGCGAGGGCCGACCGCTGGTCGAGTTCGCCACCTGGTCGGCCCTGGCCGAGCAGCACGGCACCGACTACCGGGCCTGGCCGCACGGGCTGCGCGGGGTCCACAGCCGCGCCGTCGGTGAGGAGGCCCTGCGCAGGTGGCCCGCCGTGGAGTTCCACCGCTGGCTCCAGTGGATCCTCGACGAACAGCTCTCCCAGGCGCAGACCACCGCCGAGACCGGCGGGATGGCCGTCGGTATCGTGCACGACCTGGCGATCGGCGTGCAGGCGGGAGGCGCGGACGCGTGGATGTACGGGGACGCGCTCGTGCCCGGACTGCACGTGGGGGCGCCCCCGGACGAGTTCAACCAGCAGGGGCAGGACTGGGGCCAGCCCCCCTGGCACCCCCGGCACCTGGCCGAGCGCGGCTACGAACCGTTCCGCCAGATCCTCGCCCAGGCGTTCCGCTACGCGGGCGGGGTCCGCATCGACCACGTCATGGGCATGTTCCGGCTCTGGTGCGTGCCCGAGGGCGCCTCCGCGGCCGAGGGCGCCTACGTCAGGTTCGACCACGAGGGCATGGTGGGCACGCTCGCCCTGGCCGCCCACCGGGCGGACGCCGTCGTGGTCGGGGAGGACCTGGGTACCGTGGAGCCGTGGGCGCGCGGGCACCTCGCCGACCGCGGGGTCCTGGGCACCTCCGTGCTGTGGTTCGAGCAGGACGCCGACGGACGCCCGCGCCCGCCGGGGGAGTGGCGCACCGACTGCCTGGCCACGGTCGCCACCCACGACCTGCCGCCGGTGGCGTCGTTCCTGTCCACCGAGCACGTGGAGCTGCGCGGCCGGCTGGGGCTGCTCGGCCGCCCCGTGGAGGAGGAGCGCGCCGACGCGGAGTCCAGGGTGGAGCGCTGGCGCGAGCTCCTGGTGGAGCTGGGCCTGCTCGACGACGACGTCGACCCGGTGGCCGACCCGGCCGCCGTGGTGGCGGCCATGCACGCCTACCTGGTGGCCACCCCCGCCCGCATGATCGGGGTCGCGCTCACCGACGTGGTGGGGGAGCGGCGCATGCAGAACCAGCCCGGCACCAGCGACGAGTACCCGAACTGGCGCATCCCGCTCACCAGCGGAGAGGGCGAGCCGGTCCTGGTGGACGAGCTCCTCGCCGACCCGCGCATGGTGGCGCGCATCCGCCGCACCCTCGGACCGGTCGGCGGCCGTGACCGCACCCCCTAGCGAGCCCGGAACCGTTGCCGGTGTGACATGAGGGATCCTGACCTGCGGTGAGGGACGACTGGTCCGGTGCGCCCTTTCGGTCCCGGAACCGGTCGCCGGGGCAGGCGCCTCCGACGGACGCCCGCGGGGCGGTCCCCGACCCTCACCCGGGAGCGGCCCGCACGGCCGGAGCCGAACACACGGACGCGCCCGCCCCGCCTGCGACGGCGGGGCGGGCGCGCCGCTTCCCCGCCCTACTTCTGGCGCTCTCCCGCGGCGATGTCGGTGGCCCGGGCGCGCAGGGCCCGCTCCACTCCCGCGCGGCCCTCGACCAGCAGGCGCCGAAGCGCCGGGGCCGGGTCGGACTCGGCGATGTAGGCGTCCGTGCGCTCCAGCGTCGCCTCCTCCACCAGACCGCTCGGGTACACCACCTCGGCGAAGGTCTGCGCGAACTCGCCCGTCCACTTCTCCCAGGCCGGGCCCAGCTGCGCGAAGTACCTCTCCGCGTACGGCCGGTACAGCTCGGCCTGGCCCGGCTCGGTGAAGCCCAGCAGGACCGCGCGGAACTCGGCGTTGGCCAGCTCCTCGCCCACGATCCGCTCCCACGCCGCGGCCTTGGCCTCGGCGGTGGGGATCGCGGCCCGGGCCCCGGCGGCGTTGCGCTGTCCGGTCGCAGTGGCGTCGCGCTCCAGCTCGGCGGCGATCTCCGCCTCCCCGGCCTTGCCCGTCGCGACCAGGCGGCGCAGCAGCGTCCACCGCAGGTCGGTGTCCACGACCAGCCCGTCCACGGTGATCGCGCCGTCCAGCAGGCCCCGGACCAGGGACAGGTGGGCGTCGCTCGCCGCCGAGGCGGCCAGCGCGTTGGCGTAGGCCAGCTGGAGGTCGCCACCCGGCTCGGCCGCGGTCAGCAGCTCGCGCAGCCGCTCGGAGAGCTGCTCGAAGCCGAACGGGCGCCACGCCGGGTCGGCGTACATGTGCAGCGCCGAGTTGGCCTGGCGCAGCAGGGTCTGGGCGACCATGACGTCGTTCACGCCGCTGATCCCGGAGATGACCAGGGAGACGTAGTCGCGGGCGGCCATCTCGCCGTCGCGGGTCATGTCCCAGGCGGCGCCGAAGGCCAGCGCGCGGGGCAGGGACTCGCGGATCTCGCCGACGCCCTCCACCACGGTGCGCAGGGAACGCTCGTCCAGGCGGACCTTGGTGAAGGTCAGGTCGTCGTCGTTGATCAGGACCAGGTCCGGCCGGACCCGGCCGACCAGCTCCGGCACCTCGGTGCGCTCTCCGCGCACGTCCAGCTCCACGCGCTCACGGCGCACGACGCCCTCGTCGGTGCGGTCGTACAGGCCGATCGCCAGACGGTGCGAACGCAGCGTCGGGTGGTCGGCCGGGGCCTCCTGGAGCACGGTGAACGAGGTGAAGCGGCCCTCGGCATCCACCTCGAACTCCGGGCGCATCGTGTTGACGCCCGTGGTCTCCAGCCAGTCGCGCGACCAGCCCGACAGGTCGCGGCCCGAGGCGGCCTCCAGGTGCTTGAGCAGGTCCCGCAGCTCGGTGTTGCCGAACGCGTTCTCCTTGAAGTAGGCGCGCACGCCCGCGAAGAACGCGTCCACGCCCACGTACGCCGCGAGCTGCTTGAGCACCGAGGCGCCCTTGGCGTAGGTGATGCCGTCGAAGTTGACCTCGACCGCCTGGATGTCGACCATGTCGGCGGCGACCGGGTGGGTGGAGGGCAGCTGGTCCTGGCGCAGCGCCCAGCTCTTCTCCACGTTCGCGAACGTCGTCCAGGCGTCGGTCCACTTGGTGGCGTTGGCCTGGCAGTACACGCTGGCGTAGGTCGCGAACGACTCGTTCAGCCACAGGTCGTCCCACCAGCGCATGGTGACCAGGTCGCCGAACCACATGTGCGCCATCTCGTGCAGGATCGTCTCGGCGCGGCGCTCGTAGCGGGCGTCGGTGACCCGCGAGCGGAAGACGTAGTCCTCCAGGAACGTGACCGCGCCCGCGTTCTCCATGGCGCCCGCGTTGAACTCGGGCACGAACAGCTGGTCGTACTTGCCGAACGGGTAGCGCAGGTCGAACAGGCCGTGGAAGAAGTCGAAGCCCTGCTTGGTGACCTCGAACAGGGCGTCGGAGTCCAGGTGCTCGGCCAGCGAGGCGCGGCAGTACAGGCCCAGCGGGATGCCGTCGTGCTCGTCGCGCACCACGTGGTAGGGGCCCGCGATCAGCGCGGTGATGTAGGTGGACATCACCGGCGTGGCCGGGAAGTGCCAGCGCACCCGCTCCTCGCCTGCGGCCTCGCGCTCCACGTCGGGCGCGCTGTTGGACACGACCTCCCACGAGGGGGGAGCGAACACCGTCAGCTCGAAGGTCGCCTTGAGGTCGGGCTGGTCGAAGCACGCGAACATGCGGTGCGCGTCGGCCGTCTCGAACTGGGTGTACAGGTACACCGAGTCGTCGACCGGGTCCACGAACCGGTGCAGGCCCTCGCCGGTGCGCATGTACGCGGCGTCGGCGACGACCGTCAGCTCGTTGTCCGCGGCCACCTCGGGGAGGACGAGTCGCTCGCCGTCGAACAGCTCGGCCGCGTCCAGTTCGGCGCCGTTGAGCGTCGCCGTGCGGATCGCGGGGGCGGCCAACTCGACGAACGTCCTCGCCCCGGGCTCCGAGCTGGAGAACCGGATCACGGTGGTGGACCTGAAGGTCTCGGCACCGGTGGTCAGGTCCAGCTCCACGGCGTAGGAGTCGACGCTGAGAATCCGCGCCCGCTCGCGAGCCTCGTCCCGTGTCAGGTTCCCTGCCACGCCACGCTCCCTCCACGGCCGTCGTCGCCGGCCGGATCGTTGCCGACCACGGCGAGTCCGCCGCCTGGGTGGAGCGTCGTCGGGGCCGGAGGTCGTCTTCTCGCCTCGATCCTGCCACGCGCCGGGACGGAATGCGCAACCGATAACCGGGGTTGCACTCCTAAGGTCTGAAGTGTGCACACCTTTTTTCGTGTTTGGAGGAGCAGCTATGACGCAGACCCCCGGCTCCGGCGACGGGCAGGAGACCGTCCACGCGGACATGTGGTTCGACCCCGCGTGCCCGTGGGCCTGGATCACCTCGCGCTGGCTCGTCGAGGTGGAGAAGGTCCGGCCGGTCCGCGTGCGCTGGCACGTGATGAGCCTGGGCGTGCTCAACGAGGGACGCGACCTGCCCGAGGACTACCGTGAGAGCATCGACAGGTCCTGGGGGGCGGTGCGGGTGTGCGTCGCGGCCGAGCAGCGCTTCGGCCCCGGGGTCCTGGGCGGCCTGTACGCGGCCCTGGGCACCCGCTTCCACAACGGCGGCGAGCCGCGCACCACGGACACGGTCCGCGCGGCGCTGACCGAGGTCGGGCTGCCCGAGGACCTGGTCGGGGCGGGTGCGTCCACCGAGTACGACGAGGCCCTGCGCGCCTCGCACGCCGAGGCGATGAAGCTGGTCGGCGAGGACGTGGGCACCCCCGTCGTCCAGGTCGCCGACACCGCCTTCTTCGGGCCGGTCGTCACGCCGATCCCGCGCGGCGAGGCGGCCGGGAAGCTCTGGGACGGCGTGCTCCTGGTCGCCGGGACCGACGGGTTCTTCGAGCTCAAGCGGACCCGCACCCGGAATCCCGTCTTCGACTGACCCCTGCCCCGCCGGGCCGGGGTCCGCGGCCCCGGCCCGGCGGGGCGGACAGCCGCGGCGCGCCGGGACGGGTGCACACTGGAGACGAACACCGGCGGCGGGCAGGGGCCCGCCGCGACGAACGCGAAGGGAGCGGGGGCCGTGTCCGGACCCGACGACGAGCGCAGGGTCGACTTCCTCGACGACCTCGACATCCTGCCCGACACCACCGGCGACGAGAGGGGCCCCGGCTGGGGCGACTCCGACGACGACTCCACCGCGCGCCTCCTCTCCGAGCGCCCCCCGCACTGGGACTGACCGGGCGCGCTGCCGACCCGACGGTCGGCCCCGGCGCCCCCGCGCGGAGCTGACCCGGAGCCCTCGCACCGCCACCGACCCGGGACCCCGGCGGGCGGGGCGGGAGGCCGCCGGGATCCCGGCATCGGGGAAAGCACCGGCCCGGCGTCCCGGGCTGGTCAACCCGAATCCCGTTCTGCGACAGTGGGGCCATGCGATCCCTCTACATCGACGGCGCCTGGCGCGACTCCGCCTCCCGTGAGGCACTGGACGTGGTCAACCCGGCGACCGAGCAGGTCATCGACACCGTTCCGGCCGGGGCGGCCGAGGACGTCGACGCCGCGGTCGCGGCGGCAGCGGCGGCCCTCCCCGCCTGGTCCGCCCTCACGCCAGGGCAGCGCGTCACCCACCTGGCCAAGGCCCTGGAGCTGTTCAACGCCCGCATCGACGACATCGCCGCGGTGCTCACCCGGGACATGGGTGCCCCCGTGGTGTTCGCCCGCAAGGTCCAGGCGGGCCTGCCCGCCCTCATGTTCCAGACCTACATCGACCTGGTCGAGGAGAGCGGCGAGCGCTACTTCGGCGGCGAGAGGGTGGGCAACTCGCTCATCGTGCGCGAGCCCGTCGGCGTGGTCGGCGCCATCACCCCGTGGAACTACCCGCTCCACCAGATCGTGCTCAAGGTCGTCCCCGCCCTCCTGGCGGGCAACACCGTCGTCCTCAAACCCAGCGAGGTCGCCCCGCTCAGCGCCTACGCCCTCACCGAGGTGTTCCACGAGGCGGGCCTGCCCGCGGGCGTGTTCAACCTGGTGTCGGGCACCGGCCCGGTCGTCGGTGAGGCCATCGCCGCGCACCCCCGCGTGGACATGGTGTCCTTCACCGGCTCCACGCGCGCCGGGACCCGGGTCAGCCAGGTCGCCGCGGAGACCGTCAAGAAGCTCGCCCTGGAACTGGGAGGCAAGTCCCCCAACGTCATCCTGCCCGGCGCCGACCTGACCAAGGCGGTCAAGCGCGGCGTCGCGGACGTCATGCGCAACACCGGGCAGAGCTGCAACGCGCTCACCCGCATGCTGGTGCACCGCGACTCCTACGAGGAGGCGGTCGCCCTGGCCGCCGAGTCCGCCTCCAAGTACGCGCCCGGCGACCCCGGGGACGAGGCCACCCGCATGGGCCCGCTGGTCTCCGCCGACCAGCTGGAGCGGGTCCGCTCCTACCTCGCGCTCGGCGTGGAGGAGGGCGCCCGCCTGGTCACCGGCGGCCCCGAACCGGTCGAGGGCCGCGCGAACGGCTACTACGTCAGCCCGACGGTCTTCGCCGACGTGAGCAACGGCATGCGCATCGCCCAGGAGGAGATCTTCGGCCCGGTGCTGGTCCTGATCCCCTACGACACGGAGGAGGAGGCGGTCGCCATCGCCAACGACACCGTGTACGGGCTCAACGCCGCAGTGTGGTCCGGCGACCCCGAGCGGGGACTGGCCGTCGCCCGGCGCCTGCGGGCCGGACAGGTGGAGGTCAACGGCGGCGCCCTCAACCCGCGCGCACCCTTCGGCGGCTACAAGCGCTCCGGCAACGGCCGTGAGTGGGGCGCCCACGGCCTGGAGGAGTTCTGCGAGGTCAAGGCCCTCCAGCTGTGACGCCGATCGTGCGCCGGGCCCCGCGGGGCCCGGCGCACGATCCGGTACCGCGGGCCCGCCGGCGGGTGTGCGCGGACTCACGGTCCCCGCGGCCCCTCGCGTGGAATCGGCCCCGGTGAGGACCACGTTGTGCGGTGTGGAAAAATTTCCGACGGGATATCCCCGGTCGAACCCTAACGAGGTGGAAGTTGAGCAAGAAGCCCGCGGTCTCCAAGGCAGGTCCGATCGGTAAGGACCTCAAGGCGATCGTCCTCTACAACGTGATCGCCATCGGCTCGATGGCCCTCTTCGCCGTCCTCGGGCTGAGTGTCGCCGCTGCGGCCTCCGGCTCCCTCTGAGGGACACGAGTACCACCGCGCCCCGTCTCGCCCCAGCGAGCGGGGCGCTGCGCTTGTCACCGCCGTGACCTGCCAGACTGGACCCGTGCGTGTTTACCTTGGATCAGATCATGCGGGCTACGAGCTCAAAGAACACCTCGTCTCCTGGCTGAGGGAGCAGGGCCACGACGTCGTCGACGCCGGGCCCGCCGCCTACGACGCCGCGGACGACTACCCGCCCTTCGTGCTGCGCGCGGCCGAGGGGGCCGCATCCGACAAGGGCGCCCTGGGCGTCGTCATCGGCGGCTCCGGCAACGGCGAGCAGATCGCCGCGAACAAGGTCAGGGGCGTGCGCGCGGCCCTGGCCTGGAGTGAGGACACCGCCCGCCTGGCGCGTGAGCACAACGACGCCAACGTGCTCAGCCTCGGCGCGAGGATGCACTCCGAGCAGGAGGCCACCCGGTTCGTGGAGGTCTTCCTCGCCACTCCGTACAGCGACGAGGACCGGCACACCCGCCGCATCGCGATGCTGACGGCCTACGAGGAGACCGGCGAGCTCCCCCCGCTCCCCTGAGCGGTGTTCTCGGGGACCTCCGCTCCGCTTTGGCCCGCCCGTCTCCCGCCACCGCCCGTCGGAGGTGCTCCGAGGCGGGGCGGGCCAGCGCCCTCAACGGACGCCTACGGCGCGGTCCTGCCTGCAGTCCCACCTCCAGCCCCTCCAGAACCCCGTGGGCGCCCGAACCGCCTCCCGCGCGGAACCGGAAGGCCGCGTGCGGGGGCGTCCGTGCGCGCGGAGCGACCTCCGGCGCGGGCCGGGGGCCGAGAGTCCCCGGCCCGCGCCGCCGTCCCGTGGGAGCCTGGGACCGGACCGCGACGACGGGGCGTGGACCCGACCGGGTGACCGCAGGCGGGGCCCGGCCGCGCGGGAGCGTCCGAGAGGGGTGGACATCCCGGCTTACGGAACGGTTTCCGGACGCCGGGACGATGCCCGAATCCACACGCTCGGTTATCGGCTGAACCCAAATCCTCGGTTTGGGCGGAGAACACTGCTGGTTGCACGTGCCACGGCGACACCCCCCGCGCTACAGTTCGTGCACAGTTGCGGGCCTCACTGCCCGCGGCGCGGCGGTGCCCTCCGGTCGGCACCTCCGGCAACCACGGCCAGGGCGTGCCCCACACCGCCCCGTACGCCGGCCCCCGGCGGCGACGCGGCCCCCGCGCCCATCCGACCGTGCCGTCCGAGAACCGAACCCCCGCTGGTGAGCGGGTGTGCAACGCAGGGGACACATGAAGCCCACACCGACCGCCAAGACCACCCGGCTACTGCGCTCCACCGCGCAGCGGCTCGTCGCGGTGCTCCGGCGCAAGGTGCTGTTCCGCTACCGGCTCGTCCTGATCACCCTCGTCGCCCTGGCCGTCGGCGTCGGCGTCGGCGCCGTGTGGGGGCCCACCGGCTGGTTCCCTCCCAGCTCCACCATCCTCACCGTTCTCGCGGGCGGCCTCCTCCTCAAGCGCAAGAGCCTGGCCTTCCTGCTGGCCGTGGTCGCCGCCGTCCTGGTCTTCGTCGCCTTCATGCTCGACTTCGGCCAGGTGGGCCCCGGCCTGCTGGTCACCATCGGAGTCACCGCGGTGCTGTCCTACCTGCTGTCGGGGGTGCGCGAGCGCCTCGGCGTCCAGGGGCTCAGCGGAGAGATGATGCTGCTGGACCTGCGCGACCGCCTGCGCCGCCAGGGCAGGCTGCCCCGGCTGCCCGAGGGCTGGGGGCGCACCGCGGTCCTTCGCCAGGCGGGCGGCTCGTCCTTCGGCGGTGACTTCGTCGTCTCCATCCGCAGGGAGAACCGGCTGGACGTGGCAGTGGTGGACGTCTCCGGCAAGGGTGTGGACGCCGGGACCCGGGCCCTGCTGCTCTCCGGCGCCTTCAGCGGCCTGATCGGGGCCGTCCCCACCCGCGACTTCCTGGCCCACTGCAACGACTACCTCATGCGCAACAGCGGTGGTGAGGGCTTCGTCACCGCCGTGCACCTGAGCGTGGACCTGGACACCGGCGAGTACCAGATCGCCTCCGCCGGACACCCGCCCGCGCTGCACTACGACAGCGGCGGCGGGCTGTGGAGCACCACCGAGGCCAAGGGCGTGGTCCTCGGGGTCATCCCCGAGATGACCTACACCTCCGTCGAGGGCAGGCTCCGGCCCGGTGACGCCATCATGCTCTGCACCGACGGCCTCATCGAGACCCCGGGCGAGGACCTCGACGCCGGGATCGACCGCCTCCTCGGCGCGGCCGAACAGCTCGTCCCGCGCGGTTTCGCCACCGGAGCGGACGAGATCGTGGACACCCTCAGCAAGGACAAGAACGACGACTGCGCCCTGGTCGTCCTCTGGCGGGACTGACCCGCCGCCCGTCGGTCGTCTTCCGGTGGGTGCGGGGTCGTTGGGTGTGTTCTCGGGTCGCTCCGCCTCCCGCCCGTCGGTCGTCCTTTGGTGGGTGCGGGATCGTCCGGTGTGCCCTCGGAGCACTTCGACGGGTAGGGTCGGAGTGCTCCCCGTCCCGCGTACGGCGGTCAGACCGTACACGTCCCCGGATCACCGTGCCCGCCTTTTCCGCCCCCGGAGACCCACTCGACGCACGGTTCACCACACCAGTGACGACGGGACCGGAGCGGGGCCGTGGAACCACCGGCCCACCGCTTTTCCCAGGATCCGGTGCCGCCCGTGGTGCTTCCCACCGGGCGCAGAAGAATGCGAGGGGGTGCTTCGCATGTCAGAAGGCGAGCGCGCTGAAGAACTGATCGATCTGGTCGAGAACAACGACCTGACCGGTATCCGGCTCTGGTTGGCCGAACACAGGCCCTACGAGATCGCCGACGAACTCTCCCGCATGGACGGCGGCGAGGCGATCATCCCCTTCCGGCTCCTGGACAAGGACCGCGAGCTGGAGGTCTTCGAGGAACTCGACCCCGGCCAGCAGCAGTCCATCCTGCTGGGACTGCGCGACACGGCCTTCCACGAGATCCTGGAGGAGATGGACCCGGACGACCGGGCCCGTCTCATCGGCGAGGCGCCCGCCAAGATCGCCACCCGCGCCCTGGCCGGGCTCAGCCCCGCCGAACGCAGGATGACCGCCGCCCTGCTGGGCTACCCCGAGGACTCCGTCGGCCGGTACATGACCCCCGAGACGGTCATCCTGCACCGCGACCTCGCGGTGGGCCGCGCCCTGGAGGTCGTGCGCGCGAGGGGGGCGGAGGCCGAGACCATCTACACCCTGCCGGTGGTCAGCGACGGCCGCCGCATGGTCGGGACGGTGACGCTGGGCGACCTGGTGGTCAGCGACGACGAACGGCTGATCAAGGACATCGTGGACGTGTTCGCGCCGCGCGTGCGCGCCACGGAGCCGGTCGAGGACGCCGCCCGCCTGATGCAGGAGGCCAACCTGGTCGCCCTGGCGGTGGTGGACTCCGAGGAGCGCTTCGTGGGTCTGCTGACCTTCGACGACGCCCTGGAGGTCATCGAGGCCGCCGACTCCGAGGACATGGCCCTCCAGTCCGGTGCGAGCCCGGTCGGCGAGCACTACGTGTCCGTCGGCGTGCTGCGCCTGGTCGGTGCGCGCTCGGTGTGGCTCATGCTGCTCATCGTGGCGGCCACGCTCACGGTCAACGTGATGCAGGCCTTCGAGTCGGCCCTGGAGGCGGTCACCGCCCTGGCCCTGTTCGTGCCGATGCTCATCGGTACGGGTGGCAACGTCGGCGCCCAGTCGGCCACCGCGATCGTGCGTGCCCTGGCCGTCGGCGAGGTCCGGGTGCGCGACCTGCCGTCGGTGATCTGGAAGGAGGCACGGGTCGGCCTGCTGCTGGGACTCCTCCTGGCCGTGCTGGCCCTGGCCATCGGCTCCCTGCTGGTGGGCGTGGACGTCGCCGTGGTGGTGGCGTGCTCGGTGATCGCGGTGTGCACGTGGGCGGCGGTCATCGGCTCGTCCATGCCGCTGTTCGCCCGCAAGGTGGGCGTGGACCCGGCGGTGGTGTCCTCGCCGATGGTGACCACCATCGTGGACGCCACGGGCCTGCTCATCTACTTCTCCATCGCCACCGTGGTCCTGGGCGTCTGACCCGGCCCCCGTGCCGACACCGGACGCCCCACCGGCATGAACGGGGTGGGAACCGGGTATCGCGACAGGGCAGGACGGATCGAGGGAGGATTCCATGTCCGGTACCGGAGATGCGTTCAAACGGCTGAAGAAGGCCGTCGACGACAACGCCGAACAGGCCCAGGGTCTGGTGGGCAAGGCCGCCAGAGCCGCGAAGAAGGCCACCGGCGGCGCCCACGACGACAGGATCGACCGGGGCGCCGGAGCCGCGACGGAGTACCTGCGCAAGCGCGCTCGCAGAGACGGGGAGACCGGGCAGGACGGGGAGACCCGGGGGGACGGGGAGAACCGGAGGTAACGCGACCCGTCTTCGGCCGGGGCGGACGGGGTGTCCACAATGGGGGATGCCCTCACCCGCCCCGCGCCGTTCCCCGGCCCCCTCCGGCCGTCCCGTCCCCCGCTGGCCGCTGCTGCTCGCCAGGGTCCGCATGCCGCTGATGTGGGCGGCCACCCTCGCCCTCCTCGCCGGTTACCTCGGCCTCTCCTGGTGGGCGGGCGGCACGCTGTTCGCCGCCGCGCTGGTCGTGTACCTGCGCCTGGGCACCGTGCGGTGCGAGCCCCGGGTGCTGGAGCCGCCGGTGCGGGGCAGGTGGATGGCGCTCACCAGCCCCGTGGACAACGTGCCGAGCCAGGGCAGCCACGCCTACGGGCAGACCCACGCGCTCGGCCTGGTCGCCGAACCCGGCGC
Source organism: Nocardiopsis alborubida (assembly GCF_012396365.1). Classification (GTDB taxonomy): domain Bacteria; phylum Actinomycetota; class Actinomycetes; order Streptosporangiales; family Streptosporangiaceae; genus Nocardiopsis; species Nocardiopsis alborubida. The sequence continues at coordinate 54,027 of NZ_JAAXPG010000039.1, forward strand.
GGGCGCCCGTCCCGACATCGGCTGGCGGCCGCTCAGCCGCCCGCCGGGCGACTTCCCGGGCTTCGGCCAGCCCGTGTACGCCCCCGCCGACGGAACGGTGGTGACCGCGCACGGGCGCCAGCGCGACCACCGCAGCCGCAACTCCTGGCCCTGGTTGTTCGGCTCGGTCGTGGAGAACACGCTGCGGGAGCTGCGCGGTCCGGCGGGACCGCTCGGCAACCACCTCGTGATCGACGTGGGCGGCGCCTACGTGCTCCTGGGCCACCTGGAACGCGGATCGCTGGAGGTCCGCCGGGGCGACCGCGTCCGGGCCGGTCAGGCGGTGGCCCGCTGCGGGAACTCCGGCGCCTGCACCGAACCCCAGGTGCGGATGCAGCTCATGGACCGCCCGGGCCCCCTGTTCGCCGCCGGTCTGCCGTTCGTGTGGGCGCCGGGGTGGAACGGCGGCGACGGCGGAGCGGGGCTGCCCGAGACCTGGCGCCCCGTGGTGGTCGCCGGTCCCGGGCACGGGGGCGTGCCGGTGGAGGAGGCCGGGCCCGATGGCGTACCCGCTGGTCAGGCGGTTCCGACGACGGATTACGCTGATGAGGTAAGGCGAACCTAACGGTTCCTGCGGTCCGGCGAGAGCGCGGAGGGAGAGGCGTGGACACGGTCGAAGGACGTCCCTGCCAGCTCACGGTGTGCCGGGGCTGCTGCTGCGGTACCAGGAAGAAGGTCCCCGGGGTGGACCACAAGGCCCAGCTCGCCCGCCTCAGGGCCATCGACGACCACTCCGGCCGCAGCGTTCCCGTTCGCATCAGCAAGTGCCTGGGTATCTGCTTCCAGGCCAACGTGGTGGTCGTCCAGCCGTCCTCGGCGGGGCGGGCCGCCGGAGGCCGCCCGGTGTGGCTGGGGGAGGTCACCGAGGACAAGCTGGTCGAGGCCGTCGACGACTGGATCTTCGAGGGCGGGCCCGGCATCGCCCCGCTGCCCGCGGTCCTGGCCGACCACGTGACCTCCAAGGACGCCAAGAAGCCGAAGAAGCGCAAGAAGCCCAAGCACTCCAAGGCGGCCAAGAAGGAACGCAGAAAGGAGAAGCGCGGGGACGCCGCCCGTCCGGACGAGGACGGCGGGAAGGCGGGGAAGAAGGGCAGGAAGTCCAAGAAGGACGGCAAGTCCAAGAAGGACGGCAAGAAGACCAAGGCGGGGAAGTCCACGAAGGACGGGAAGGGCGGCAGGTCCGGCAAGGACTGACGCGGAGTCCCCGGCGGCCGCGCCGCGCCCCGGCGCCGGAGAGGCTTCCGGCGGACGGCCGACCGGCCGCGCCGGAAACCGTCCCACCGGGCCGTTCCCCGGCACGGGTCCTAACGGCTCTGCGGCGCGAACTGGGTCCGGTACAGCGCCGTGTACAACCCGCCCTGGTCCAGCAGCTCGTCGTGCGTGCCGCGCTCCAGGATCCGGCCGTCCTCCAGCACCAGGATCTGGTCCGCCTCGCGCACCGTCGCCAGCCGGTGCGCGATCACCAGCGAGGTCCGTCCCTCCAGCGCCACGGACAGCGCCTCCTGCACGGCCGCCTCGGACCCGGAGTCCAGGTGGGCCGTCGCCTCGTCCAGCACCACCACCGACGGTGCCTTCAACAGCAGCCGCGCGATCGCCAGCCGCTGCTTCTCACCGCCCGACAACCGGTACCCGCGGTCGCCGACCATCGTGTCCAGCCCGTTGGGCAGCTGGTCCAGGAGGGTTCCCAGCCGCGCCATCCGCAGCACCTCCTCCAGTTCGGCGTCGGTCGCCTCCGGCCGGGCGTACCGCAGGTTCGCACCCACCGTGTCGTGGAACAGCTGCGCGTCCTGGGTGACCACGCCGACCGCCTCGCGCAGCGAGTCGCCGGTCGCCTCGCGCAGGTCCAGCCCGCCCATGAGCACACGGCCCTCGGTCGGGTCGTACAGGCGCGACACCAGGTGCGTCAGCGTCGTCTTGCCCGCGCCGGACGGCCCCACCAGGGCCACCATCGTCCCCGGCTCCGCACGGAACGACACCCCGCTCAGCACCTGGGTGTCCTCGTCCACCGACGCCTGCGGCGTCAGCTCCAGCGACGCCACCGACGACTCCTTCGCCGCCGGATAGCGGAACGACACGTTGTCGAACTCCACGCCCAGCCGTCCTCCGGACAGGTCCCGGGCGTCCGGGCTCTCCTTGATGCCCGGTTCCAGGTCCAGCACCTCGAAGACCCGGTCGAAGGAGACCAGCGCGGTCATGATCTCCACGTGCACGTTGGACAGCGTCGTCACCGGGCCGTAGAGGCGGGCGAGCAGGGTGGTCAGCGCCACCAGCGTGCCCACCTCGAAGGCCCCGTCGATCGCCAGCACGCCGCCGACCCCGTAGACCATCGCCATGGCCAGCGCCGTGATCAGGCCGAGCAGGCTGAACAGCAGCGAGCCGAACACCGCCTGGCGCACGCCCAGGTCCCGGACCCGCCCCGCGCGCCGGGCGAACCCCGCCGACTCCTCCTCGGGGCGTCCGTACAGCTTGACCAGCATCGCCCCGCCGACGTTGAACCGCTCGGTCATCAGCGAGCTCATGTCCGCGTTGGTGTCCATCGCGTCGCGGGAGATGTGCGCCAGCCGCCGCCCGATCACCTTGGCGGGGACCACGAACAGCGGGACCAGGGCCAGCGCGATCAGCGTCACCTGCCAGGACAGGGCGAGCATCGTCACGATCACCGCGGTCGCGCTGACCAGGTTGGACACCACCGATTGCAGGACCGAGGTGATCGCCCGCTGCGCGCCCACCACGTCCGTGTTCAGGCGGCTGATCAGCGAGCCCGTCTGCGTACGGGTGAAGAAGGCCACCGGCATCCGCTGCACGTGGGTGAAGACCTGCGTGCGCAGCTGGTAGATGACCCCCTCGCCGATGCGGGAGGACAGCCACCTGCCGAGCAGGGTCAGCCCGCTCTCCAACACCGCCAGCCCCGCCGCGGCGAGCGCCAGCCACACCACCAGCGCGGTGTTCCCGGTCAGGATGCCGCGGTCGATGATGGCCTTGAGCAGGAGCGGGTTGGCGACCACGATCCCGGCGCCGACCGTCGTCACCAGCAGGAAGCACAGGATCACCCGCCAGTGCGGGCGGGCGTAGGAGATGATGCGCCGGGTGATTCCGGGGGGCAGTGACTGCCCCTTCGCGCTCCCGTCGTTGACCAGGGCCCTGTAGGAGGGTCTGCCGGACATCATTGTCATGAACAGCCTCGTTCTGCTTGCCTATTCGCCACGCAAGCGTCAACACCGGTGCGTGTGCGCCGCTTCCCAGGCCGCGTGGGGGCGCGGAGAGGGGCCCGGGCGCGTACGGGGGCGGGCGCAGCCGCCGGTCGTCGTGACGGGCCGGGTGGGGGCGTTCCGGCGGTACTAGAGGGAGTGGGCGAGGCGACCCAGAGCCGCGGTGGTGGACCGGCCGGGGGTGAAGGGCAGTTCCCAGGCCTGCGCGCCGAGCGCGGCGGCGCCGCGGATCTTGGCCTGGGTGTAGCGGTCCCCGGCGGTGTAGGCCAGGGCGGCGGGGGCCAGGGGGCGCAGGACCTCGGCGTAGGAGGCCCAGTCGGCGACCTCGGGCGGTCCCTCGATGACGAACGAGCCGGTGACGCAGGCCAGGGCGGCCACGGTCTCGGCCCGCTCCCCAGCCGGGTTCACGGGGCGTCCCGGGCCCTTCCAGGCGTGCACGCGCGCGTCGGACTCCACACCCACCACGAGGGGCAGCCCCCGGTCGGCGATGGACCGGAGGAAGCGGACGTGTCCGACGTGCAGGACGTCGAAGGCGCCGGTGACGACCGCCGGTCGCACCAGGGAGTCGGGGCGCTCGAACCAGTGGGCGCTCAGCGCGGTGCCGGGGCCCTGCGTCGCTTCCGTGTCCGTCATTCCACCACCCGTTCGGCATGCCTGAGGGCGCCCGGATCCGTTCGCGCCCGCGGGCTCGCCCGCAAGGTCAACGTACCCGTTCGGGAGGGGTATTCCTTCTCGGGGCGCACCGGCCGGACACGGTCCGTCTTCGGGGCGGGGGAGCGGCCCGGAAATGTGAGCTACCTCACCGGATGATCCACCCGATTGAATGCCGGAAACGTCCGAAATCACGACGGGAGGGGAGGGGGAGGTAAGAAGGATGCGGGGCCGCCCCCGGGGAAATGGTGGAGTGCGCGGGTGCGCAGCTCGTCCCGGGCGGAGTGCGGGGGTTCGGGGGTCGTCCCCCAGGGGGAATGGCGAAGCGAGCCGGTGTCTTCGACACACGGCTCGCCCCGAGCGGAGCGGGCGACGAGAATCGAACTCGCATGGCCAGCTTGGAAGGCTGGTGTTCTACCATTGAACTACGCCCGCGTGGCACCGGAGACTTCGAGTGTCCTCTAGACTCGTGGAGCCGACGGGGACAAGACTACAGTCTCCGGAGCCGTGGTCGCACACCCCTTTCAGGAGTGCCATCCTTGGTTCGGCACACGGGGTGTAGCGCAGCTTGGTTAGCGCGCATGCTTTGGGAGCATGAGGCCGCGGGTTCGAATCCCGCCACCCCGACGAAACCACCGTGGCAGCGGCTCCGGCCGCGCGCCGTGGCCCCCTGTCTATCTGCCCTAGACTTGGTGCGATCAGCAGGAAACTGTAAGTCCCAGCCCGTCGCAGGGCACCCCAGCTGGATGCGGTCGTCAAGACCCCGGGGGTGCGCGCGTGCCTTTCGCCGTTGTGTGTGGTGCGCCTGCGGGCCGACGCGGACACCAGCCGGCAAACCTAGGAGTACCGCCCCGTGAAGACCGATGTCGAGGAGCTGAGCCCCACCCGGGTCAAGCTGACCATCGAGGTGCCCTTCGAGGAACTCGATCACGCTTTCGACGTGACCTACAAGTCGCTCGCCAAGCAGGTCCGGATCAAGGGCTTCCGCCCTGGCAAGGCGCCGGCGCGGCTGATCGACCGTTACGTCGGCCGCGGCGCGGTGATCAGCGAAGCGGTCAACCACGCCGTTCCGGAGCTCTACAACGAAGCCATCCAGAAGGAGGAGCTCTTCGCGCTCGGCCAGCCCGACGTGGAGGTCACCAAGCTGGAGGACAACGACGAGCTCGCCTTCACGGCCGAGGTCGACGTCCGCCCCAAGTTCGAGGTCGAGGACTACAAGGGCATCGAGGTCACCGTTGACAGCGCCGAGGTGACCGACGAGCAGGTCGACGAGCAGATCGGCACCCTGCGCGAGCGCTTCTCCACCCTGGTGGGTGTGGAGCGCCCCGTCGAGGACGGCGACCACCTGTCCATCGACCTGTCCGCCGCCATCGACGGTGAGAAGCTTGAGGACGTCGCGGTCAGCGGCTACTCCTACGAGGTCGGCACCAACACCATGCTGGAGGGCCTCGACGAGACCCTGCGCGGCATGGAGTCCGGTGGCGAGGCCACCTTCTCCACCACCCTCGTCGGCGGTGAGCACGAGGGCCAGGAGGCGGACGTCACCGTCACCGTGCACAGCGTGAAGGTCAAGGAGCTGCCCGAGCTGGACGACGAGTTCGCCCAGCTGGCCTCGGAGTTCGACACCATCGACGAGCTGCGCGCGGACGTGCGCAACCGCATGGGCGAGGTCCGCCGCCTCCAGCAGCTCTCCGCCGCCCGTGACAAGGCCCTGGAGCAGCTGATCGACTCCGTCGACATCCCGCTGCCCGAGGCGGTCGTCGAGGAGGAGATCACCCGCCGCCGCCAGAGCCTGGAGCAGCAGCTGGCGCAGAGCGGCCTCACCAAGGAGGCCTACCTCGAGTCGCAGGAGAAGACCGAGGAGGAGTTCGACGAGGAGCTGACCACCGGCGCCCGCTCCGCGGTCAAGGCCGGGTTCATCCTCGACCAGCTGGCCATCCAGGAGGACCTGAGCGCCGACCAGGGCGAGCTCAGCCAGTACGTCTTCGAGCAGGCCCAGCGCATGGGCGTGAGCCCGGACCAGCTGGCCCAGCACCTGGTCGAGTCCAACCAGATCCGCGTCGCCTTCACCGAGGTCGTCCGCGGCAAGGCCATGGACCTGGTCCTGGCCGGCGCCCGGATCACCGACGAGGACGGCAACGTCGTCGAGCAGGAGACCGCCGAGGAGGAGGCCGCCAAGGCCGCCGCCGTCGCCGCAGGTGAGGCCCTGGAGGCCGTCGAGGACGACGCCGAGGCCGCCGCCGAGAGCGACACCGCCGACGCCGGGGCCGACGAGGCCAAGGCTGACGAGGCCAAGGCCGACGACGCCAAGTAGGCTCCGGGGAGTCCCGAGTTTCGCGCGTACGGGCCCCGTCCGACCCCAGGGTCGGGCGGGGCCCGCGTCGTGTTCGCCTGTGGAAGAACGTGCTGTACGGGGACCGCGCCACCCTGCGCTCAAAGCGAACAGGGGCGCGAACCGGACGAGCGCGGTGCCGCGCGGCGTTAGTGTCGCTGTATCGCAACCGTTTCGATTCCGGAGCAGGTGACGAGAGTGCCGTCGACCTTTGAAGAGTCCCCGCGTTTCGACGCCCGTACGTCGGAGACGCAGATTTCCCCTTTGCTTGAGCAGACGCCTCAGCGCCTGTTGCGCCAGCGAATCGTCTTCCTCGGCCAGCAGGTCGATGACGAGATCGCCAACCGCCTGGTGGGTGAGCTGCTGCTGCTGTCCGCGGAGGACCGCCAGCGGGACATCACCATGTACATCAACTCGCCCGGTGGTTCCGTGACCGCGGGCATGGCGATCTACGACGTCATGCAGTACATCCCCAACGACGTGCGCACCGTGGGTATCGGTATGGCCGCGTCCATGGGCCAGATGCTCCTGTGCGCCGGGGCGCCGGGCAAGCGCTACGCGCTGCCGCACACCCGCGTCATGATGCACCAGCCGTCCGGCGGTATCGGTGGTACCGCCTCCGACATCCGCATCCTGGCCGACCAGCTGCTCTACGTGAAGAAGATGTTCATCGAGAAGATCTCCGAGCACACGGGCCAGACGGTCGAGCAGATCGAGAAGGACGCCGACCGCGACCGCTGGTTCACGGCCCAGGAGTCCAAGGAGTACGGCTTCATCGACGAGGTCCTCGAAGGGACCCTCGACGTGACCCAGGGCCGAACCCAGAGTTGATCCGTCGGACCTCATCCCAGGAACGGCGCAGTGCGTGGAAGGCGTGAAATGACCGAGTTCAACCCCAGTCTCATCGGCGGCGCGGCCTCGATGGCCCCCCAGGGTCGCTACGTCCTGCCGTCCTACGTGGAGCGGACGTCCTACGGCGTCAAGGAGATGAATCCGTACAACAAGCTCTTCGAGGAGCGGATCATCTTCGTCGGCGTCCAGATCGACGACACGTCGGCCAACGACCTGATGGCCCAGCTCATCACCCTGGAGCAGCTCGACTCCGAGCGGGACATCCAGATGTACATCAACTCGCCGGGTGGCTCGTTCACCTCCCTCATGGCGATCTACGACACGATGCAGTTCGTCCGCCCCGACATCCAGACGGTGTGCATCGGCCAGGCCGCCTCGGCCGCCGCGATCCTGCTCGCGGGCGGGACGGCGGGCAAGCGCGGCGCGCTGCCCAACGCCCGCATCCTGATCCACCAGCCCGCGACCGAGGGCATGCACGGTCAGGCCAGCGACATCGAGATCCAGGCGAACGAGATCACCCGTATCCGTACGCAGCTGGAGACCACCCTGGCCCGCCACACCGGGCGCTCCGTCGAGCAGGTCTCCAAGGACATCGAGCGGGACAAGATCCTCACGGCCGAGGAGGCCAAGGACTACGGCATCATCGACTTCGTGCTGCCCTACCGCAAGGCTTCCCTGAAGTCCTGAAGCAGGGTCGCGGCACAGCCGGACGACCTGACCGGGCGCGCGAACGCGGCCTCGGGGCAGGGCGTTCCGGCGGAGGTGAAGCGCAGGCCGGACCGGCCCATGACCCGCCTGGGGGAGCCCGGTGGTGAAGCCGGTCCGGTTTTTCGCTTAGTCTGACGGAGAGCGACACACAGATCGCCTCGTCCGTGACCACCGCTGTGGACGGTCACGGAAGATTTTCGACTTCCGGGCGGTTGCCCGCGCGAGCGGCACCGACGGGGCGGCCTTAGTTTTGAGGAGTGGCTGGGTGGCACGCATCGGCGACGGCGGGGACCTGTTGAAGTGCTCGTTCTGCGGCAAGAGCCAGAAGCAGGTGAAGAAGCTCATCGCCGGCCCCGGCGTGTACATCTGCGATGAGTGCATTGATCTGTGCAACGAGATCATCGAAGAGGAACTCGCCGACGCCACCGAGCTCACCTGGGATTCCCTGCCCAAGCCTCGGGAGATCTACGAGTTCCTGGACTCGTACGTGATCGGTCAGGAGCAGGCCAAGAAGGCGTTGTCGGTGGCGGTGTACAACCACTACAAGCGGGTGCGTTCGGAG
>NZ_JAAXPG010000004.1 GCF_012396365.1 Nocardiopsis alborubida
CTGTTGAGTTCTCAAGAAACAACCGCTCTTCGCTTACGAGCCCACCCGGTGAGGGTGTTGCTTTTCCGCCGAAGGCGTCTGCGTTTCCGCTTTGTTGTGTCTTTACTTTATCAGGTGTTCCGCACCCCGCCAAATCGGCGGTTCGTGGTGTTTCTGATCGGGGTAAAGCCCGTTTCCCGTTTCGCTTCCGTGTTTCCTTGGAAGCGCCTCCCGAAGCCTAGCTGATTCGGAGCAGTGCTCGAACCGACCCGATTGGGAGGAGGAAGGATGTCGCCGGACCCGGTCCGGTGCCGAGCCGACCCGAGGGCCGCTCGCCGTCCCGTGGCGACTCGGAGAACACTACCCCCCTCGTGAACACCGAGCAAACCGCAGCGCACGTGTCGCCGCTCACACGCCGCCTCGGGCGCGTGCCCGCGTACGGGCAGCGGGTGGGCGCCGACGACTCACCTGGCTGAGAAGAGCGGTGCGGGAGAGCGCTCACCGGAATGACAAAGAGCCTTCTCCGCCAAATTCACAGGCACCCCTCCGACAAGCACATTCGCACGTTTGGGCAGCTCAGCACCCCCATCGGTGGTGCTGCACTCATGTTTGGTGCGAAACTCGGAAAAGGTGGGAAAGTTCGGAGAACACCCTTGAAATCCCTTCGGATGCAATACATGATGTGCAGCGTTACCGGAACGGACTCTGGTCCGGCGCCCCGACAGGCGGGGACGACCGCGACCAGGCCGCGTGCCGAAGGTTCGGGGGGACGGCAGGCGCAGCGCGGCCATGCACCCACGGAAGGACATGCATGGACACCACATCCCCCGACACCCCCGAGAGCCACACCAGCTGGAAGCGCTTCGCGCTCTTCTCGCTTCCCGCGGGCGCGGCCGTGGGCGGCATCCTGATCGCCATGGCCCAGGGCGCTCTCGCCGCCTCGTTCACCGTCTCCGGCCAGGAGTTCAAGATCGCCGCGCAGGAGCTGAACGGCGAGGGCTTCGTCCAGTACGGCTGGCTGGACCAGACGGTCCGCGAGGAGGCCGTGCCGGTGGCCGTCGCCGGGATCCGGGAGGCCGAGATCCAGGGGCTGTGCCAGTCGGTCCTCACCGAGTTCCCCATCGTCGGGCAGATCTCGCTCCGGCTGACCGCCGGTGACCAGGGCACTCCGGTCATCGCGGAGAACCTGGTGATCGACATGTCGCAGATGGACGGCAACGCCTCCTTCGAGAACATCGAGATCGGCCGCGACGCGGGCACCCTCGACCAGGGTCCGGAGGGGGCGCGGGGGTTCAACGACCTGTTCGGCATGCAGTCCGACACGATCGTGATCGAGGACCTGGAGCAGACGGCCAGGGCCGCCAGCGCCGGGACCTTCCGCCTCTCCGGCCTGAGCATGGGCATCAGCATGGGGGACGACGAGTGCTTCTGAGGCCGTCGCGGAGCCTGGGCGCGCGCTGGCGTGGATGGCGCAAGCGCCGCCCCTTCGCGGGAGGGCTCCTGATGATCCTCTCCGGTGCCGTCATGGCGTCGCTCGTCGCGATGCCGGTGGAGCTGATGATCCAGACCGGTGTCGGCGGGGTCTCCTCGCTGATGTTCGGCGGCATGCTCGCCGTCCTGGGCCTGGTCACCTGGTTCACCCCGAACCAGCACGTCATCACCGGTTCGCTGGCCGGGTTCCTCGGTCTGGGCGCGCTCATCCTGTCCAACCTGGGCGGCCTGGTGGTCGGCACCCTGCTGGCGCTGGCCGGTGGCGGGCTGGCCTTCTCCTGGCGGCCGGTCGCCCGGCCGCCCCGGAGGAGGGGACGCCGGCGGAGGCACCGGGCGGAGGGGGGAGGGGGCGTCGAGGCCCCTTCGGACCCCCGGGCCGAGGGCTGAACCAGCCACCCGTACCACCGGGGACACACGGGAGGGCATCACGAGCCCGTGTGTCCCCGGAGGCCACAGGAAAACCACGTCTACCGATTCGGCGCGTACACCCCCCGATCCCGCCGTGCGGCGCATCCGTGTGCCGCACGGCCGTCACACACAAGGAGTACCCATGTCGGTTCCGCGACCGATATCCCCCGCCCGCGCCCTCCTGGCGACGGCCGCGGCGGGTGTCCTGGCCCTGGCCTGGGGCGGCAGCGCCTCCGCCCAGCAGGGTCCGACCACGGTGACGCCCGCCGGGGCGGCCTTCGAGGCCAGCCTGAGCGGCAGCGCCACCTTCACCGCCGGCAGCGTCGTGGTGACCTGCGACGCGTCGTCCACCTCTCCCGGCAACGGGAACAACCTGGTTCCCGCGGCTCCGGGCAACCACAACCCCGGCGGCGCGGTCTCCTCGACCATCAACGCGCCGAGCTTCACGGACTGCTCGACCAACGTCCCCTTCGTGTACGCGACGGTCACCGTGGCCGATCCCGTGTGGGAGATGACCATGCAGCACGGGTCGCCGACCGTCGGCACCATGGTGATCCCCGCCGGGGGCATCGTGGTGACCACGAGCGGTCTGTCCTCGTGCACCGCGACGGTCAGCCCTGACGCGCCCGCCGCCATCGGCGGCACGTGGACCAACGGTTCCCCCGCCTCGACCCTGGCCTTCGACACCGCGGCCCCGGTCGAGGTGACGGGCGGGTTCGGCTGCCCGACCAGCGCGACGGAGGCTCCCTTCAACGCGGTCTACGAGGTGACCAACACCGACGACCCGTCCTCACCCGTCACCGTGACCGGTTAGCTCCCACCGAACGTGGCAGCTGCCCGGGGCCGCCGCGCGGTGTGCGCGGCGGCCCCGCCGAGGCGCCCTACATCCCGTCGTCCTCCATCTCCATGTCCTCGTCCATGGACTCCTCGGACATCCCCTCCTCCATCGGCTCCTCGGACATCCCCTCCTCCATCGGCTCCTCGGACATCTCCTGACTCTCCACGGTGTCGCCCTCCTCGGCGGCACCGTCGTTGCAGGCCGCGAGGCCGAACGCCGCGACGAGGCTCAGCGCCCCGGACGCGAGAAGCCGGTTGAGCCGTCCCCTGGTGATCGTGCGCATGCCGTCCTTCTCCTTCGTGATGGGTGGACCGGGCCGGTACCGGCCCGGGGGTCTGCTGTGGCGGCCGGGTTCAGGCCACGGTCACGGTGACGGTGTGGTGGCCGGTCGCCCCGTCGGGAGCGACCGGCGCCCCGACGTGGGTCTGGGTGGCGCCGTCGCGGTCGGTGGCGCGGACCGAGATCCGGTGCTCGCCGGGTTCGGCGTCCCAGGCCAGGACCCACTGCCGCCACGTGTCGGCGCTGTCCTCCTCCGCGAGCCGGGCGGGGGTCCACGGGCCGTCGCCGACACGCACCTCGACCCTGTCGATGCCGGTGTGCTGGGCCCACGCCACCCCGGCGACCACGACGCGACCGGGCCTCAGACCGGCTCCGTCCCGGGGCGTGTCGACGCGGGACTGGGTCTTGACCGGACCGCGCTCGGACCAGCCGCGCGGCACCCAGTAGGCGTCGAAGGCGTCGAAGGTGGTCAGCTCGATGTCGGTGATCCACTTGCAGGCGGACACGTATCCGTACAGGCCGGGGACGACCATGCGGACGGGGAACCCGTGCTCGTAGGGGAGCGGGCGCCCGTTCATGCCGACGGCGAGCAGGGCCTCCCTGCCGTCCATGACGTCGGCGACGGGCGTGCCGATGGTCATTCCGTCCTGTGAGCGCGCCACCAGTTGGTCGGCCGGGCCGCCGTCCGCGGGGGAGCGGACGCCGAGCTCGGCGAGGAGGGCGGCCAGCGGCACGCCGATCCAACGCGCGTTGCCGACGTAGGGTCCGCCGACCGGGTTGGACACACAGGCGAGGGTGATGTCGCGTTCCCTGAGCCCGGGGTGGTCGAGCAGGTCGGTGTAGGTGAATACCCGTTCCCGTTCGACCCCGAGGCCGTGAACGCGCAGGGACCACGCGGCGGCGTCGAGGCGCGGTACCGACAGCGCCGTGTCGATCCGGTAGAAGTCGGCGTTGGGCGTGAAGAAGGGCGAGAGTCCGTCCAACTCCAGGTCGGTGCCGTCGGGAATCGGGGCGGCCCGGTCAGCGGGGCGCGGGAGCACCACGTCAGCTGGGGTGAGCCGGGCGGCGGGGGAGGACGCGGTCAGGAGGCGGGCGCCGACCCCCGCTCCCGCGGAGGCGGCCGCCGCGGCTCCGGCGAGCAGGGCGAACCGGCGCCGGTCGAATCCGGTGCCCTCCGCTGACCCGGCGGCCGGGTTCGCGGCGTTTCCCTTCGGGGTGGCGGCGTCGACCAGCCAGAGCAGGACGACGACGCAGACGGCGCCGCCCGCCAGGGTGGGCAACGCGTCGAGTGGGCCGTTCGCGGGGCGGGTGAGCACGGCGGCCAGGCCCACGGCCGTGAAGGCGGCGACGCCGACCGGACCTACGGCCCTGCGCCGTCCGCAAGCCGCTCCGAGGAGGGCGGCCGCCGCGGCCAGGAGCACGGCGGTCCCCAGGAGGAGGGCGGGTTTGTCCGCGGTTCCGAACGTGTCCACGGCGAACTGCTTCACGGGCGGCGGGGCCAAGTCGACGACCGCGTCCCCGACGGCCAGCAGGGGCGTGCTGGCAGGGAGGGACAGGGCCGCCGCGACGACCTCGGCCACGGCCAGCGCGGACGCTGCGGCCACGAGTCCGGCGAGGGCCGCCGGGCCCCGGCGGGTGCTGCGGGTGGTGTCGGGCATGCCCCCGGTTCGGTGCCGGTCCGGGGGAGGCGACGGGAAGGCGCGTAACAGGTGCATAACGTCCGTCAGGCTGGAGTCACCGGACCTCCTCCGGTGCCGAATACGGGTGGAGGGCGGAGAAGAGGTGGTGGCCGATGGAGCGCACGGCCGAGTGGGACCGGGGGGAGTCCGACCTCCCCGGCGGTGCGGAGGGCGATCCGCTGGCGCGGCTCGTCCAGCAGACCGCGACAGGTGATCTCACGGCCTTCGAGGGGGTCTACCGGGAGCTGTCGGGACGCGTGTTCGGCATCGCCCGGCGGGTGGTGCTGGACGATGCCCAGGCGGAGGAGATCTGCCAGGAAGTGTTCCTGGAGGTCTGGCGGACCTGCTCCCGCTACGACCGGTCGCGGGGGAGCGTGGCCGCGTGGGTCCTGACCATCGCGCACCGGCGGGCCGTGGACCGGGTGCGCTCGGAGCAGGCGGCGTCGTCCCGGCTCGCCGCGGCCGGTCGCCTGGAGGCCGGGGCGACGTCCCCGGACGCGGTGCCCGAACAGGTCGAGCACCGGCTGGAGCGGGAGAGGGTGCGCAGGTGCCTACGCGGCCTCACCGGGGCCCAGCGCGAGGCGGTCCGACTCACGTACTACACGGGATACACGCAGCGGCAGGCCGCCGACCTGTTGGAGGTTCCGTTGACCACGGTGAAGGGAAGGCTGCGCGACGGCCTGATCCGGCTGCGTGACTGCCTGGGGGTGGGCGTGTGAACGAGGCGGACGTGCACGGGCTGACGGCCGGGTACGCGGTCGACGCCCTGGAGCGCGAGGAGGCCGAGGCCGCCGAGCGGCACCTGGCGGAGTGCGAGGACTGCCGCCGCGACCTGGCGGACTTCCGGGAGACCGCGGTGCGCCTGGCCGGTGCCGAGGCCCAGGAGCCGCGTCCGGGGGTGTGGGAGGCGATCCGCGCGGACGCCCTGCGGACCCGGCAGCTGCCGCCCGCGGCGGAGCGATCGGCAGGCGCCCGGGTCGTGTCGCTTCGTGGTCGGTCCCGATGGCTTCCGTGGGCCCTGGTGACGGCGTGCGCTCTGGTCGCGGTGGTGCTGGCGGGGTCCCTGGTGTCCGTGAGCCAGCGGTTGGACTCCCAGACCCGGCACGCGGCGGAGTTGGAGGCGCTGCTCGCGGCCTCCGACACGAACATGCTGGAGGCTCCGCTCGGGGAGGCGCGGGCCACGGTCTTCGCCTCCTACGAGAGGGACGCGGCGGTGCTGGTGGTGGAGGGGCTGGCGTCGGCGCCGCCCGGGATGACCTACCGGATGTGGTGGGCGGACGAGGGCGGTGTGCGCCCCGCGGGGACGCTGGAGCCGTCGGAGGAGGGCAGGCACGCGGGAATGGCCGACGACATGGGACACCCGGACGAGCTGCGCGTGTCGTTGGAGGAGGAGACGGGGAGTGCGGAGCCGACCGGTGAGCAGATGGTCATCGACATGTGAACCGGGCGGGTCGGGTCTCGTGCCCTTCTCCCCGGTCCGGTCCCGTGCGCACCGGACGGGTGTCCTGGGCGGCCCGTAAACGGGGACTGACCCCTGAGTCCTCGTCACGGTGGGCGGGGGCGCTGACCAGGTCCTCCAACGAGCAGTGGGCGCTGGCCCGCCGCAGCCAGGCCGCCCACCTGCACCGCCTCCAGACCGGAATCGACACCCTGCGCCACCGGCTCTCCCAGCCCCTGGGAACCAAGGGCACCAAGGGCACTCCGGGTGGGTACGCCTGTCGGAGGGAGTGGCACGCCAAGTCCCGACGCCTGGCCGCCCTGGAGCATCGCCATGCGGTGGCGGCGGCTGACTGGGAGGCGGGGCGGGTCCATGTGGTGCGTGGCGGCAAACGGTTGCTGAACACCCGCCACCACCTGGACCGGGCGCAGCTGACCGAAACCGCGTGGCGGGCCCGGTGGGAGGCCGCACGCTTCTCCCTCCAGGCTGATGGTGAGTCCGGCAAGCGCTACGGCAACGAGACGATCCGCATCACCCCTGGCGGGCAGGTCAGTATCCGGTTGCCCGCTGCGTTGGCGGATCTGGCCAACGCTGCCCGTGGCAGGTATGTGCTCTCGGTCCGGGTGGCCTTCGCCCACCGGGGCACCGAGTGGGCCGACCGGGTCGAGGCCTACGGGGCGGTGGCCTACCGCCTCCACCTGGACGCGGAACGGGGTCCTGGTCAGGGCCGGTGGTACGTGAGCGCGTCCTGGACCCCACAGGCGGTGCCTACCCTGCCTATGCAAGCGGCGCTGGCCCGCGGGGTGGTCGGGGTGGACGCCAACGCCGACCACCTGGCCGCCTGGCGGCTCGACACCCACGGCAACCCGATCGGGAACCCACACCGCTTTGAGTTCGTCCTGTCCGGCAACGCCTCCCACCGGGACGCGCAGGTCCGCCATGCCCTGTCCCGGCTGCTGCGCTGGGCCACCGCACAAGGTGTGCGGGCCATCGCTATCGAGGACTTGGACTTCGCCCACGAGAGGACCCGGGAAAAACACGGCCGGCGTAAGAAGTTTCGGCAGAGGTCGTGGTGACGGGCGTGTCCGACGAGGAGTTCGGGCAGCGGTTCGCGGCGTACGTGGTGCCGCACGAGGGCCGGGGCGTGGACCCGAACCGGGTGCGGACGCACGTGCGGCAGGTACTCGGGCGGTTCTCGGTGCCGCGCGACGTGGTGGTCGTGGACGAACTGCCGCGCAACGCCACGGGCAAGGTGGTCAAGCGCCTGCTGCCCGGCCAGGAGCCGCACCGGTAGGTCGGCGGGGTGACGGGGAGTTCCGGTACGCGGAAACGACGCCTCCTCCGACCTGCGAAGACCCCACACGTCACACGCTGGGGACCCCGTACCACTTTTCTTTGTGCGCAAGGTAATTGCGGACTTTGGAAATCGGGCGCGGGGAAACTACGATGGTGACGATGGCCGACCGATCCCCCGCCCCCGCGGGCGGCTTCCCTCTTCCCGCAGTCGACGAGCAGATGTGCTTCGCCCTCTACGCGGCGTCGCGTGCGGTCACCAACCTGTACCGGCCCCTGCTGGAGCCGTTGGGGCTGACCTATCCCCAGTACCTGGTGATGATGCTGCTCTGGGAGCGCGGCGAGTGCTGGGTGAAGGACTTCGGTTCCGTGCTCCAACTGGACTACGGGACCCTCACACCGCTGCTCAAGCGGCTGGAGGCCCGGGGACTGCTGGTCCGGGGACGCGATCCGCGGGACGAGCGCTCCGTCCTCGTCGTCCTCACCGAGGAGGGCGGGCGGCTCAGGGCGCGCGCCGAGGGCATTCCGGAGGCGATCGGGAGGGTCATCGACCTCCCTGAGGAGGAGTTCGAGGCCACCAGGCTGGCGTTGCGCCGCCTGACCGCGAACGTTCTCGCGGGGGAGGCCCGGCTGCCCGAGGGCGGCTGAACGGACTCCGTCCGCCGCGTCCGCCGTCGGGGGACGACGGACGGCAGCGGAGGACGGCGGGGACGGGCACCACGGGGGTCGTGTCCGTCCCCCGGAGCACGGGCGGGTCGCGGTCGCGGCCCGCCCGTATCCGTTGTCGGCCCGGAGCGCGTTCGCCGTTCCACCCGAGAGGCGCCCCCCGCCGGGCTAGGGTTGGGGACATGTCGATCTGGGCGTCAGACAACCGCAGTGGGCAGGTCCGCGAGGCCCTGACCATGCTCCTGTCCCAGGGAGTGATTGACGACTTCCGCATCCGGCCGGACGAGGAGTTCCCCTTCCGGGTGACCGTCCCGGCCGGGGTGGTCCCGATGACCGAGCACCAGGCCGCGCACTTCGCGCTGGGCGCCGCGGTGAGCCACTTCGGGCGCCTGGCGCGCGGTGGGAGCGGAGCCTAGCCGCCGTTCTCCCCGGCAGCCTCCGGGCGTGTGCTCCCAGTGACCCGTTCCACACGTGGGGGACGCATGCGTTCGGCCCCGAAGCGGTGCACCGGAAGCCCGCACGCGCCGCCCAGGCGCCCGCGCGCCACATCCCTCCCCCCTCCCCCTTGACCTCAATATTTGTTGAGGAAGAAGAGTGGTCTCCGGGCGCCGCACCGGCGCCCGCCCGGACCGGGGTCCGGGCCGTCGTCGCGAACGGGAGAAGAACCATGGCCGAGACGATCCTGGTCACCGGGGCCACGGGCAACACCGGCCGCCACGTGGTGGCGGGACTGCTCGCGGAGGGGGCCTCCGTGCGGGCGCTCGTGCGGGACCCGGGGAGGGCACGGATGCCCGAGGGGGTCGAGGTCGTCGGGGGCGACATCACCGACCCCAGAGCCGTGTCCGCCGCCGCCGAGGGCGCCACGGGGGCGTACCTGCTCTGGCCGGGGTACGGCACGGAGGGGATCGGGGAGACGGTGGCGGCCCTGACCGGACACGTGCGCCGGGTCGTCCACTTCTCGGCGGTCGCGGCCGGGGAGGACGCCGACAGCGTGTGGGGGCGGGTGGAGGGCGCCGTGCGCGCCTCCGGGCGGGAGTGGACCTTCCTGCGCGTCACGGGCATGGCCACGAACACCCTCGGCTGGGCCGAACAGGTCCGCACCGGCACGGTCCGCGCTCCCCACGGCCGGGCGTCGCGCTCGCTGGTCCACGAACGCGACATCGCGGCGGTCGCCGTGCGGGCCCTGCTGGACGGGGGGCACGCGGGCAGGGCCTACACGGTGACCGGGCCCGAGTCACTGACCCAGGCAGAGCAGGTGCGGATCATCGGGGAGGAGACGGGGCTGCCGGTGCGCTGGGAGGAACAGCCCGAGGAGGAGGCACGCGCCGAGCTCACCGAGACCATGGGCGCCGACTTCGCCGTCGCCGGGCTCGCCTACTGGGCCTCCCTCGTCGACGCTCCCGAGCCGGTCTCAGGGGACGTCGAGGCGGTCACCGGCCGACCCGCGCTGACCTTCCGCGCGTGGGCGCGCGAGCGCGCGGGGGACTTCACCGCGGGCGCGTCGGCCTGACCCCTGGGCACCGTGCCCGGCACACGTCGAGCCGGACGCCCCGGCGCCGCGCCCTCACGCCACCCGGCCCCGGTGGCGACCGCCGGAACCGGGAACCCGGGAACGTCCCGCCCCCCGCACCACCCGGGAACACCCCGACACCGCGCGACGGTACGCCTCAGTACGCCTCAACAGGAGCCCTTGTCCTCCCACACGCCCCACTGGTCACTGCTCGGCGGGTAGCCCTGGATCCACCAGCGCGCCTCGTACTCACGGCCCTGGTGCTGGACCCGGTCACCGGTGTCGTACACGGTGCCCTCGTCCCACCGCGGGGCGTCGCAGGAGCCGCCTCCGTCCCCGCGTCCGCCGTCGTCGTCCTCGTCCCGACCGCCCCAGCCGTCCTGGTCGCCGCGGCCGTTCCCGTCACCCTGGTCACCACGGGCGTCGTCGTCCTCCTCGGAGGGGGAGGCCTCCTCCTCGGATTCCTCCTCTTCCTCCTCCGGCTCCGGGCCGAGCGAGACGGTGAGGGCGACGGCGCCCTCCTCCGGCAGGATCGTGCCGGGTTCGGGGTCCTGCCCGCTGACCTCGCCGGCGGGCGCGGTGTCGTGGTGCTCCTCGGTGACCTGCACGACCAGGCCGAGTCCGGCCAGGGCGGTCGCGGCCTCCTCCTGGCCCATACCGATCAGCGTGGGGACGATGACGCCCTCGCTCACGCTGAGCACGACCGGCTCCTCACGGTCGCCCTCCTCGCCCGCCGCGGGCTCAGTGGACAGAACGGTGCCGGGGGGCTGGTCGGGGGAGTGCTCCTGGACGATCTCGATGCCGGTGAACCCGGTCTGGCGCAGGGTCTCGCGCGCCTCGTTCTCGGTACCGCCGACCACGTCGGGGACCTCGGCGTACCGCGGCCCGGTGGAGACGTGCAGCAGGACCTCGGCGCCCCGCGCCACGTCGCTGCCGGGCGCGGGCGTGCTGTCGGCGACCGCCCCGGCGTCGACGGTGTCGCTGTAGGCCTCCTCGAAGCGCACGGCCAGGTCCATGCCGAGCCCGGCCAGCCGCTCCTCGGCCTGCTCGCTGGAGGCGCCCACGAGGTCGGGCAGCGCGACCCGGCCGTCCGGGACCAGCGCCCACCCTGCCGCGAACAGGACCAGGACCAGCACGCCCGCGGTGGCCAGGACGGGGGCGCGCCGCCACAGCGGGACCGGCGCGGCGCGCTCCTCCCGGCGCTCCGGCGGGGCGTCGGTGATCACGGGGATGGGCCGGGTGTCGACGTCGGCGGGGTCCCCCGGCGCCCCGGGGAGCGACCGCAGCACCTGTTCGACCACGGTGAGGTACTGGCCCGCGTCGCGGGGGCGGTAGCGCGGGTTGGGGTCGGTGGCGTTGGCGACCAGCATGTCCAGGTCGGGCGGCAGGCCGGGGATGACGGCCGAGGGCCGCAGCGGGTGGGCCTCCGGGTCCGCGGGCACGCCGGTCATCAGCGTGTACAGGAGCCGCCCGACGGCGTGCACGTCGGTACGGGTCTCGGGACCGGCGTCCTCCTCGGCGTCGAAGAGCAGGGGGAAGCCGGTGACCCGCACCCCTCCCTCACCGTCCACCACGACCGTGTGGGGATCGAGTGCGCCGTGCACGACGCCCGCGCCGTGGGCGGCGTCGAGCGCGGTGAGCGTTCCGGCCACGATGGCCAGTGCCGCCTGCACCGGGTAGCGCAGCCCGCCACCGCCCTCGCCCAGTGCCTCCGCGAGGGTCTGCCCCGGCAGGTACTCGCCGACCGCGTACACGTGCTCGCCGTCGCGGCCGTGCCCGAGGACCCGGGCGATCCCCGGGTGGGACAGGCCCTCCAGGGTCTGGGCTCGGTCCACGAACGCGTGCACCGCGCCGTGGTCGCCCACCAGCCAGGGGTGCAGGACGGTGACCGTGACGGTCTGGTCGCCGCCGAGGTCGTGCGCGACGTGGACGGTTCCCGAGGCACCGCTGCGCAGTCGCTTCCCGAGGATGTAGCGCTCGTGCAGCGTGATACCGAAGAGGGGGTCGGGAGTGGGGGTCTCCATGGGACGGATTCTATGTCCCCGCACCCCACGCTCCCGTTCCGGATGCGGACACACGCCGGACAGTAGAGTCGACTCGCATCCCCCCTGGTACCGAAACGTTGTGAGGCCCCTTGTGAACCTCCCCTCCCCCGGAACCCGCGAGGACCGCGTGGCGGGCGTCCTGCTCGGCGCCGCGTGCGGCGACGCCCTGGGCGTGCCCTACGAGTTCGGGCCGCCGCTCGCACGGGACCGGATCCCCGAGATGGTCGGCGGCGGGCTGGGCCCCTACGCCCCGGGCGAGTACTCCGACGACACCCAGATGGCCGTGTGCATCGCCGAGGTCCTGCGCGAGCACGGCGACCCCCTGTCGGCGGAGGCGCTGCGGCACACCGCGGACGCCTTCCTGCGCTGGAGGAACGAGGGCGCCACCGACATCGGCAACCAGACGGCGTGGGTGATGGGCCGCGCCGGGCACGCGTACCGGCGGCCGGAGGTGGCCGAGGTGATGGAGCGGGCGGCGGCGGACCGCTTCGCCGAGGGGGTGTCGAGCGCGGGCAACGGGTCGCTCATGCGCACGGGGCCACTGGCCCTGGCCTATCCCGACGACCCGAGGGGCCTGGCCGCGGCCGCCGACCGCTACAGCCGCCTCACCCACGGCGACCCGCTGGCCTCCGAGGCCTGCGTGCTGTGGTGCGAGGGGATTCGGCACGCGGTCGCGCACGGCGACCTGGCGGGCGTGCGCGCGGGTCTGGAGCTGCTGCCGCCCGAGCGGCGCGGAGCGTGGGCGGCGCGGCTGGACGAGGCCGAGGAGCGTCCGCCGCACGCCTTCGGCAACAACGGGTTCGTGGTCACCGCCCTCCAGGCGGCGTGGTCGGCCGTGGTGCGCGAGCCGGGCGGGTTCGCCCCCGCGCTGATGGCCGCCGTGCGCGCGGGCAACGACACCGACACCGTGGCCGCGATCGCCGGGGCGCTGCTCGGCGCCCGGTGGGGCGCGAGCGCGATTCCGGGGGAGTACCTGGAGGCGGTGCACGGGTGGCCCGGCTACCGGGCCGGGGACCTGGCCGAACTGGCGCTGCGGATCGCCGGGCGCCACTGAGACGACCGTGGGGACAGGCTCGTCGGGCACGCACCCTGCCGCGCGACGGGCACCATGCGCCGAACACGCCCTAGCCTGGCGGTGTCCCCTTGTCGGAGGACCTCCTCCTGCCGGAGGGCCTCCTCCGAACGACCTTCACGACGACATCGAGGTGTGCCATGTCCGGTGGACTGAACTGGGTACGTGCGGACGAGCACCCGGAGCTGCTGGCCGACCCGGTCCTGGCCGCGGTTCGCGGCCGTGAGGACGCGCGGGTGGCGCCGATCGACCCGGAGCTCGCGGACACGGCTCAGTTCTGCGAACGGTACGGGATGCCCCTGGCGACCAGTGCGAACTGCGTGGTGGTCGCGGCCAGGCGCGGCGGCGAGGTGTCCTACGCGGCGTGCATGGTGCTGGCCACCCAGCGCGCCGACGTCAACGGGGTCGTCCGCCGCCGCCTCGGCGCACGCAAGATCTCGTTCGCGCCGATGGACGAGGCCACCGGGCTGACCGGGATGGAGTACGGCGGCATCACGCCGCTCGGCCTGCCGCAGGGGTGGCCGGTCCTGGTGGACGAGGCGGTCGCCGCCGAGGCCGAGGTCGTGGTGGGCAGCGGGGTGCGCCGCTCCAAGCTGCTGGTACCCGGCAAGCTGCTCGCGGACATGCCCGGCGCCGAGGTTCTGGCGCTGACCAGGTAGGGGGAGCGGCCACGCGGCCGGGCGGGTGCCCGGCCGCGTGTCGACACGTCCACCTGCGGATTCGTCTCCATGCCAGCGCGAATGTCGACAAATCGACGTGTGGTTTCGGCGCGCTCCGCCCCGGTTCGCGGCTGGTTCCGGGCCGCCACCGGGCGGTGTGTGTCCGGTACCGGCCCCGGTGTCAGGGCGCTCCGGAGGTCAGGGGGTGTCCCCGACCTCAGCCACCCAGGCGGACTCCACCAGCACGGTGTAGTTGTTCACCCTCGGCAGACCCTCCTCCCCGGGCGACTCCACGGCGACCGTCTCGTGGTAGAGCGGCGTTCCCGTGTCGGCGTCGAACATGATCCTGCGCTCCAGGACGTAACCGTCTCCCGCGTCCTCCTCGACCAGGAACAGCTCGCCCTCGCGCCCCTCCCTGTCCCGGGCCGTGCCCGCGTACAGCACGTCCTCCTGCCCTGCGAGCGCGCGCAGCGCGGCGGCCTGCACGTCGGGGCCGACGGGGGCCTCCTCGTACAGCAGCTGGAGGGCGTAGACGAGCCCCACCCCGGGGGAGGGGTCCGGCGTGGCTCCGGAGTCCTGGCCGCCGACCTCCAGAAGCTGCTCCGCGAGCCGGTCCGGGTCGGCGGACAGGCTGTCGGGCTCCCAGGTGAAGAACATGCCGTTCCCGCCCTCGCCGCCGCCCCACTCGAACTCCTCGGGCCCGCGCTCGAAGAGCCACCGGACCGGGCCCGGGTCGCCGCCCTGGTGCTCGGGGAGGCTCGGGGTGGAGACGCTGCGCCCGGACTCGTGCGGGGTGCGCCAGACCTGTTCGTTCGTCGGGACGATCCCCCAGCCCGCCTCGCCGGTGTCGGCGTCCTGGGAGTAGGTGAACGTCCACTCCGCGGTGCGCACGTAGGCGACGTCACCGCCGGCGGGCGGCGGGGGCTGCTCCTCCGCGGCCTCGGCCAGGGCGAGGAGGTGCTCACGGCCCGCGGGCAGGTCGGTGGCCAGGGGGACCTCCAGCGGGGAGGGGGGCGGACCGGCGTACGCGGGCTGGACGGCGTTCCAGCCCAGGGACCCGAGCACGGCCACGGCGGTGAGCGCGGCGGCGGTGCCCAGCGCCAGGCGCGGGGCGAGGCGCCGAGGGGTCAGGCCGCGGGCCCGGCTGCGTTCGCCCGAGGCGATCGCCTCGATCCGGGTGAGGTCGCGGGCCACGGGGTCGGGGCGGGCGGAGGCCGCGGGGTCGTGTGCGGCGAGCATCCTCCGCACGGCGTCGGTGTCGCCGCGCGAGCCACGGCTGGCGGGGTTACGGTTCACTTCTCCTCCACGGGAACTCGGACGTGCGGGGCGCCCGGCGTCGCCGGACGTGCTGGGGACGCGCTCCGGTCCGCCGGGGGAGAGGAGTCCAGGAAGCGCTCGATCCGGCGGCGGGCCCGGTGCAGGCGCACGCGCGCGGTGGCCGTGGTGCAGCCCAGGACCCGGGCCGCCTCGGTCAGCTCCAGGCCCTCCCAGGCCAGGAGCATCACCAGTTCGCGGTCGGTGGCGCTGAGCCGCTCCAGGGCGCGCAGCGCGGTGTCGCGCTCCTCCACCTGGCGGACGGTGTCGGAAGCGGCGGGGACACCGGCGTCGGCCTCGGCGCTGAGCACCTCGCCGCGGCGCCGTTCGCCGCGCCGCCGGGCCCGGATGACGTTGCGCGCCACCCCGTAGAGCCAGGGCAGGGGCTGGTCCTTGGGCAGGCGGTCGTACCTGCGCCAGGCGACGCCGAAGGTCTCGGCCGCGACGTCGTCCGCGCGGTCCGCGTCCAGGCGGCGCACGGCGTAGCGGTACACGTCGCCGTGGTACCGCTCGAAGAACCGGGTGAACTCGCTCTTCGCGGGTTCCTCCGTGTCCGGGTCCTCACTGCTCATCGGCTTCCTTCCGTGCGGTCTCACCCCTCTTCTGTCCGGTGGGGCCTCCGTGTTACAGCGTCGGCCCCGGTTTCCGCGCGCGGGCGCCGCGGTTCTCGCGTGGACGCGCCAGGGGACACGCCGGACCCGCCCGAACCTGTGGACCGGGTCTGTGGACAAGTAGGAAAAGAGCAGGTGGGAAGCGACGTTGCTTTCCCGGGGCTATTTACTGACCGATCGGTCTGTAATACTGTTCGCCAGAGAGCACAGCCCGAGGAGAGGACCGTCCGGTGCCCGAAACACTCCAGAGCTACGCGCGGGGATCATGGTTCACCCCCGCGGACGAGGGCGCGCCCCTGGCCGACGCGAACACCGGGGAGACCGTCGCCCGGATCTCGTCCAACGGCCCCGACGTCGCGGGGATGGTCGACCACGCGCGGACCGTCGGCGGCCCCGCGCTGCGCGCGCTCACCTTCCACCAGCGCGCGAACATCCTCAAGGAGGTCGCCAAGTACCTGACGGAGTACAAGGAGGAGTTCTACGCCCTCTCCCACCGGACCGGAGCGACCAGGCGGGACACCGCCGTGGACGTGGACGGCGGTTTCGGCACGCTCTTCAGCTTCTCCAGCAAGGGCCGCCGCGAGCTGCCCAACTCCACCGTCATCCTGGACGGTCCCCTGGAGCCGCTCGGCAGGCAGGGCACGTTCGTGGGCCAGCACGTGTACACGTCCCGCCCGGGCGTGGCCGTGCAGATCAACGCCTTCAACTTCCCGGTGTGGGGCATGCTGGAGAAGCTCGCCCCCGCCTTCCTCGCGGGGATGCCCAGCATCGTCAAGCCCGCCGGGCAGACCGCCTACCTCACCGTCGCGGTCGTGCGGCGCATGGTCGAGTCGGGCCTGCTGCCCGAGGGCTCCCTCCAGCTCCTCGTCGGCAGCCACCGGGGCCTGCTCGACGCCCTGGGCCCGCAGGACATCGTGGGCTTCACGGGGTCCGCCGCCACCGGCGCCATCCTGCGCAACCACCCCAACGTGGTCAGCGGCGGCGTGCAGCTCAACGTGGAGGCCGACTCCCTCAACTGCTCCATCCTCGGCCCGGACGTGACCGAGGAGGACCCCGAGTTCGACCTGTACGTCAAGCAGGTCGTCACCGAGATGACGGTCAAGGCCGGGCAGAAGTGCACCGCCATCCGCCGCGTCATCGTGCCCGGGGCGATGGCGGAGGCCGTCACCAGGGCCCTGACCGACCGCCTGGCCAAGGTGGTGGTCGGCGCGGCCGACGACCCGGACACGAGGATGGGCGCCCTGGTCTCGCTCGACCAGCGCGAGGAGGTCCGCAAGGCGGTCAAGGCCCTGCGCGCCACCAGCGAGGTCGTCTACGGCGACCCGGAGAGCGTGGAGGTCAACGGGGCCGACGACGAGTCGGGCGCGTTCATGTCCCCGGTCCTGCTGCGAGCCGAGCCCGGCGCCCGGGAGCCGCACGAGGTGGAGGCCTTCGGCCCCGTCAGCACCGTGATCGCCTACGACGGCGTCGCCGAGGCCGTCGAGCTCGCCGCCCGGGGGAGCGGCAGCCTGGTGGGCTCGCTCGTCACCCGCGACCCGGACGTGGCGCGCGAGGTCGTCCTGGGCCTGGCGCCCTGGCACGGGCGCATCCTGGTGCTCAACCGCGACGACGCCAAGGAGTCCACCGGCCACGGCTCCCCGCTGCCCGTGCTGGTGCACGGCGGGCCCGGCCGCGCGGGCGGCGGCGAGGAGATGGGCGGTGTGCGCGGGGTCAAGCACCACATGCAGCGCACCGCCGTGCAGGCTCCGCCGGACATGGTCACCGCGATCACCGGTCACTGGACCACCGGCTCCGAGCGGACCGTGGGCGACGTGCACCCGTTCCGCAAGGACCTCTCGCAGCTGCGGATCGGTGACACGATCCGGTCGGCGGAGCGCACCGTCACCCGGGCCGACATCGACCACTTCGCCGAGTTCACCGGTGACACGTTCTACGCGCACACCGACGAGGAGGCCGCCGCCGCCAATCCGCTGTTCGGCGGGATCGTGGCGCACGGGTACCTGGTGGTGTCGCTGGCGGCGGGCCTGTTCGTGGACCCGGCGCCGGGCCCGGTGCTCGCCAACTTCGGCGTGGACAACCTGCGCTTCCTCACCCCGGTGAAGGAGGACGCCACGATCCGGGTGACGCTGACCGCCAAGCAGATCACCCCGCGCACGAACGCCGACTACGGCGAGGTGCGCTGGGACGCCCTGGTCACCGACCAGGACGGCGAGGCCGTGGCCACCTACGACGTGCTCACGCTGGTCGCCAAGGGCGGGGAGGGGTAGGTACGTCGCCGCACGGGCGAACGGACGCGCCCGTGGGCAGGAACCTCGCCGAACAGGCATGTCGGTAAGTAGACACGTCGTCAAGCAGCCATGTCGTCAAGCAGGCACGGCGGCGAGCGGACATGTCGACCCGCCGACAGGCGGTGCCCCCGGCGGTGGCGTGACCGGGGGCGCCGTCGCGTGCGGGGGACGCCTTCGGCCTCGGCCCCCGGGCGGCCCGGCGCCATCGCACGCGGGGTCGCGGTCGCGCGGCGGGGGGAGATGCCCAGTGGCACGGGAAGCGGGGCGGCGCACCTGCGACCCGCGCGGCTCCCCGGGAGGGCCGCCCACTCCCCGGGGACGTCCCACGGGCTGGTCGGGGAGGGCGCTGCCCCGCACGGCCGCTCTCACTCCCCGGCGGGCGGCTCCCCGTCCAGCAGCGCCGACGGACCGGGCGGCCCGAGCCGCACGCCCTCCCGCGCCGTCCAGTAGCGGCGCAGCACGTCCAGCACCACCGAGACCCGCAGGCCCGTGATGCCCGAGAGGCGCCCCAGGTCCG
This sequence comes from Nocardiopsis alborubida, assembly GCF_012396365.1. GTDB lineage: Bacteria > Actinomycetota > Actinomycetes > Streptosporangiales > Streptosporangiaceae > Nocardiopsis > Nocardiopsis alborubida. Next base: position 18,088 of record NZ_JAAXPG010000004.1, read on the forward strand.
CGGAGAGGAAGTCGGCGAGTTCGGCCTCGTCGCGGAACACCGCGTGGTGGATCACGGACGAGGTCCCGGCCACCACCGAGACGTAACGCGCGGAGGGGTGCGCCCCCAGCGCGTCGGCGACGCCGCCGATCTCGCGGGGGCTGACCTCCAGGGCCAGCACCGCCTCCACGCCCATGCCCAGCAGCGCGGGCTCCACCTCCACCCGGGGGCGCACCATGCGGCGCTCCAGCACGGACTGGACGAGGCGGTAGGCCGTGGACTGGCTGACCCCGAGCGCGCGGGCGACCTCCCCCGAACCGGCGCGCGCGTCGCGGTGCAGCATCCGCACCACGAGCGCCTCCTGCGCGCTCAGCGGGCTGCGGGGTCCCTCCGCCGCCCCGTTCTCCCAGGTGTCGGTGTAGGGGTCCAGCGCCCGGGTCCGCTCGGGGCCGAGCCGGTCCAGCCGCCAGGAGTCGGCCCGGCTCACCGCCCGCAGGACCAGGTCGGACCGCGTGGCCGCCACGCCCTCCACCGAGGGGATCCCGTCGGCGAGCAGGTCCGCCGCACGGTCGCGGCGGAAGGGGTGCACGACGCAGTAGACGTCGGACCCGCCGCTGGTCACGGCCGTGAACTGCGTCTCGGGCCGTTCCGCCAGGCGGCGGGCCACCCGCCGGGAGCAGCCGGGGGCGGTGGTGATCCACACGTGGTGCGGATGGGCGTCGGAGAGCAGCGGCCAGTCCACCTGGCCGACCACGCGCACGGAGCGATCGGTCTGGAGGCGCTGGAGGCGCCGCCCCACGGTGCTCGCCGAACTCCCCACGGCCTCGGCCAGGGCGCTGACCGGCGCCCGGGGCGCCAGCTGGAGGGCGGCGACCAGGTCCATGTCGAGTTCGTCCAGCGCCGCGTCCGCTTCCGACAAGACCATAGTCACCACACACGCCGTCTCTGCTGAATGATTCCACCACTTTATCGCTGGTGGTTGACATATCCATCCACCGCACATGCAATGTACTGGTCAACGCAGCACGGGGGGCGCCAGCCCGCCCGGACGTCAGGGGAGCACGGGTGACCACGACCGATTCCACACGCCCCAGGCTGCCCATGCGGCTGCTCCTGGGCTCCCTCCAGGTGGTCGAACGGGTGGGCAACAAGCTGCCCCACCCGTTCTGGCTGTTCACGATCATGGCCGGGATCGTCATCGCGCTCAGCGCCCTGCTCAACGCGCTGGACGTCTCCGCCGTCTCGCCGGTGGACGGCGAGCGCATCGCGGTCCGCAGCCTGCTCTCCCCCGAGGGCGTGCAGACCATCGTCGGCGACGCGATCGACAACTTCGCGACCTTCCCGCCGCTGGCCATCATCATCGTCGTCATGCTCGGGGTGTCGGTCGCCGAGCGCAGCGGCCTGCTCAACGCGATGCTGCGCGGCAGCGTCACCAGGGTCCCGGCCCGGTGGCTGACCTTCGCCGTCGCGCTGACCGGCGTCACCGGCAGCGTCGCCTCCGACGCCGCCTACGTCGTGCTCATCCCGCTGGGCGCCCTGCTCTTCAAGGCCGCGGGCCGCAGTCCCGTCCTCGGCCTGGTCGTGGCCTTCGCCTCCGTCTCCGCCGGGTACAACGCGTCCCTGCTCATCACGCCCACCGACGCGCTCCTGTCCGCCCTGAGCACCGAGGCCGCCGCGATCATCGACCCCGGCTACACGGTCACGGCGCTGGACAACTACTTCTTCAGCGTCGTCTCCGCCGTCGTGCTCGCCGCCCTGATCACCCTCGTCACCGAGTTCGTGCTGAGCAGGCGCTCCGAGGGCCTGACCGAGGACGGCGACGGAGAGGGGGACCGGGAGGCGCGGGAGCTGGGCTCCATGGCCCTCTCCGACGCCGAGCGCCGGGGGCTGCGCAACGCCGGGCTGACCGTGCTGGCGGCCGTGGCGGTCCTCGCGGCGGCGCTCGTGCCCCCGGCCTCGCCCCTGCGCGGGGAGGACGGGACGGTCCTCGCCTCGCCGATCATCACCGGTGTCGCCTACGTGCTGGGCGTCCTGTTCCTGCTCGCCGGAATCGTGTACGGACGCGCCACGGGCACCGTGGCCTCCGCGCGGGACGTCCCCGAGGCGATGACCGCGGGGGTGCGCGACCTGGCGCCGGTGGTCGTGCTGTTCTTCGCCGCCTCGCAGTTCCTCGCCTACTTCCGCTGGACCGGGATCGGCGAGATCGTGGCGATCCGCGGCGCCGCGCTGCTGGACTCGGCCGGGGTCCACCCCGTACTGCTCTTCCTCGGCATGATCGTGTTCGCCGCCGCGCTGAACCTGCTCATCACCAGCGGTTCCGCGCAGTGGACCCTGATCGCGCCGGTCTTCGTGCCCATGTTCATGCTCCTGGACGTGCCGCCCGAGACGACCCAGGCCGTCTACCGCATCGCCGACTCCAGCACCAACGTCATCAGCCCGATGAGCCCGTACTTCGTCATGGCGCTGGGCTTCCTCCAGCGCTACCGCCGGGACGCGGGCATCGGCACGCTGATCTCCCTCACGCTGCCGCTGTGCCTCACCGTCCTGATCGGATGGACCCTGCTGTTCCTGGGCTGGTGGGCGCTCGGCGTCCCGCTGGGACCGGGTGTGCCGGTGCGCTGACCGCGCCCCTCCCGCCGCGAGCGGGATCTCCTGCCCACCGCAACGAAGAGAGTGACACATGAGCCAGACGGTGACCGCGAGGCTGGCGGACGCGGCCGAGCGCGCCCTGCCCGGCATGATCGACGACCTGCGCGCCCTCGTGGAACTGGAGACCCCCAGCGGCGACCGGGACCTGCTGTCCGCCGGGCTGGACGGCATCGAGGAGTGGCTGGTCCGGCGGCTGGGAGCTCCCGAGAGCCGGGTCCGCTACGACGGCGGTTCCTTCGGCGACGTGCTGGAGGTGTCCTATCCCGGAACCGGGTCGGGGACCGTGCTCTTCGTCAGCCACTACGACACCGTCTGGCCCGCCGGAACCCTGGCCGGGTGGCCGGTCACGGTCGACGGCGACCGGTTCAGCGGCCCCGGCTGCTTCGACATGAAGGCCGGGATCGTGCAGAGCGCCTGGGCGCTGCGGCTCCTGCGCGAGCTGGACCTGCCCCGGCCCGCCGTGCGGATGCTGCTCACCGGGGACGAGGAGATCGGCAGTCCCGCGTCGCGCCCGCACATCGAGCGGGCCAGCGAGGGCGTGGACCTGACCCTGGTCCTCGAACCCAGCAGGGAGGGCATGCCCAAGACCCGGCGCAAGGGCATGGGGATCTTCGACGTGGACGTGCGCGGCGTGGAGTCCCACGCGGGCCTGGACCCCGCCGCCGGGGCGAGCGCCGTGCACGCCCTGGCCCAGGTCCTGCCCGCGCTCGCCGCCCTGTCCGCGCCGGAGCTGGGCACCACGGTGAACGTGGGCCGGGTCTCCGGGGGGACCGGGTACAACGTCGTCGCCGGACACGCCCGCTGCGGGGTGGACGTGCGGGTGCAGGACCCCGCCGAGATGGCCCGCGTGGACGCCGGGCTGGCCGCGCTCGCCGCCGCCGACCCGCGCGTGGCGGTCGAGGTCACGGGCGGGTGGAACCGTCCGCCGATGAACCCCAACCCGCCCTCGGAGGAGGCGTTCGGCCTGCTGCGCGAGGTGGCCGGGGAACTGGGTGCCTCCCTGGAGGAGGTCTCGGTGGGCGGTGCCAGCGACGCCAACTTCGTGTCCGCGCTGGGCCGCCCGGTGCTCGACGGGCTGGGCGCGGTGGGCGCCGGGCCGCACTCGCGCGACGAGCACGTCCTGGTCGGCGGGACGCCGCGCCAGGTCGCCCTGGTGGCGGGCCTGATGGAGCGGATCGCGGGGAGGTAAGGCGGCGACGCCCGCTCCCGCTAGGGACGACGTGTGGACGAGTCGCCATGGGAATGAGTCTCCATGGCGACGAGTCGACACGGGGCGGTCCGGCAAGCGCGGGAACGACCGCTCCGGCGGCGGCCGGACCGGCACGCAAAAGGGCGCCCCGGGACACCGGGTCCCGGGGCGCCCGCTCCGTCCAGGCCTACAGGCGGGCGATGGCCGCGGCCGGGTTCTCCATGGCGTCGGCCACCACGCGCATGAAGCCCGCGGCGGCCCCGCCGTCGCACACGCGGTGGTCGAAGGCGAACGACAGCTGCGTGATCCTGCGGACGGTCAGCTCGCCGTCCACCACCCACGGGCGGTCCATGATCCGGCCCAGGCCCAGGATCGCCACCTGCGGGTGGTTGATGATGGCGGCGCTGCCGTCCACACGCAGCGACCCGTAGTTGTTGAGGGTGAAGGTGCCGCCGGTCATCTCGGCGCGGGAGGCCCGGCCCTCCCGGGCGGCGGCGGTGAGCCGCCGGATCTCGCCGTCCAGTTCGATCGTGGTGAGCCGGTGCGCGCCCAGCACGGCCGGGGCGACCAGGCCCCGGTCGGTCTGCACCGCCAGACCCAGGTTGATCCCGTCGTACTGGACCAGCTCACCGCGTTCGGCGTCCACCCTGCCGTTGAGCTCGGGGTGGGCGCGCAGGCCCGCGACCACGAACCGCGCCACGTAGGACATCAGACCGGGCCCGGAGGGGTCGGACCGGCGCAGGCGCACCAGCTCGGTCGCGTCCACGTCCACCCAGACGGTCGCCTCGGGGATCTCGCTGCGGCTGCGGGACAGCGACGCCGCCACGCTGCGGCGGAACCCGCTCATGGCCACGCGCCGGGACTCGGCCAGTCCCGTGCGGGCGTCCACGCCACCGGTCGCGACGGGCTCCGGCCCGGCGGCGGGAGCGGCGGAGCCGGCGGCAGGTCCGGCGGGGGCGGCGGGGTCAGCGGCGGGGGCCCGCGCGGCCTCGACGGCCTCGCGCACGTCGCGCCGGGTGATGAGCCCGCCCGGTCCGCTTCCGGGAACCTCGGAGATCCGCAGCCCCGCCTCGCGGGCCATCTGCCTCACCAGGGGCGAGGTGACCAGCGGCGGACGCGCGGCGGCGGGAACCGGCGCGGCGGGCTGGGCCGGACCCGCGGGCGGGCGCTGACGCGGGCGGCGACGGCGCCCGGAGGCCGCGGCCTCCGGCGTTCCGTAGCCGATCAGCACGTTGCCCGAACCCGTTCCGGCGCGCTCCTCCTCGCGGTAGCGCTCCCCCTCCGCCGACACCGGAGCGGCTGCGGGCCCGGACGCGGTCGCGGTTCCTGCCTCGGCCCCGGAACCGTCGGTCACGCTGATCAGGGGGCGCCCGACCTCCATGACCCGGCCCTCCTCGCCGTGCAGTTCGCTGACGGTGCCCGCGAAGGGGGAGGGGACCTCCACGATCGACTTGGCGGTCTCCACCTCCACGATCGGCTGGTCCACGGCCACGGTGTCGCCGACGGCCACGAGCCAGCGCACCACCTCGGCCTCGGTGAGTCCCTCGCCCAGGTCGGGGAGGTCGAAGGTCTGCGTCTTCACTGGTCCTCCCACTGAAGGTCGTCGACGGCGTCCAGGATCCGGTCCACGCCGGGGAGCTGGAAGCGCTCCAGCTTCGGCGGAGGGAAGGGGATGTCGAAGCCGGTGACGCGGCGCACCGGCGCGGCCAGGGAGTGGAAGCAGCGCTCGGTCACCCGCGCGACGATCTCCGAGGCGACGCTGGCGTACCCGCTGGCCTCGGCGACCACGACGGCGCGCCCGGTGGAGCGGACCGCCTCGCACACGGTGGCGTCGTCGAAGGGGACGAGGGAGCGCACGTCCACCACCTGGAGGCTGCGGCCCTCCCGGGCGGCGGCCTCGGCCGCCTCCAGCGCGGTGGGCGCCGAGGGGCCGTAGGCGATGAGGGTGGCGTCGGTGCCGGGGCGGCGCACCACGGCGCGGCCGATGGGCGGCTCGGGCGCGGACAGGTCGACCTCGTCCTTGCCCCAGTAGAGCTTCTTGGGCTCCATGAACACGACCGGGTCGTCGGAGGCGATCGCCTCCCGCAGCAGGAAGTAGGCGTCGGCGGGCGTGGACGGGGTGACCACGGTCAGGCCGGGCGTGTGGGCGTAGTAGGCCTCGGAGGAGTCGCAGTGGTGCTCGACGCCGCCGATCCCTCCGGCGTAGGGGACGCGGATGACCATGGGCAGCCCGACCCGCCCGCGGGTGCGGTTGCGCGTCTTGGCCACGTGGCTGACGATCTGCTCGAAGGCCGGGTAGGCGAACGCGTCGAACTGCATCTCCACCACGGGGCGCATGCCGTTCATCGCCATGCCGACGGCCATGCCCACGATCCCGGACTCGGCGAGCGGGGTGTCGAAGCAGCGGTCCTCGCCGAACTCCGCGGTGAGGCCGTCGGTGATGCGGAAGACGCCGCCGAGGGGGCCGACGTCCTCGCCGAAGACGTACACCGCCGGGTCCTCGGCCATGGCGTCGCGCAGGGCCCGGTTGAGGGCCTGGGCCATGGAGAGCTTGGTGGGGTCGGTCGCCATGTCAGCTGCCCTCTCTGCTCAGTTCGTCGGCCAGGAAGGCGGCCTGCTCGTCCAGCTGCGGCGTGGGGGTGGCGAACACGTGCGCGAACAGCTCGGCGGGTTCGGGGTCGGTGTCCCTGACGACGCCCTCGCGCATGGCGGCGGCCACGGCCTCCGCCTCCTCGGCGATCCGCGCCTTGCGGGCCTTGGTGAGGACGCGTTTCCTGGTGAGGTGGGTCTCCATGCGCAGCAGGGGGTCGCGGGCCTTCCAGGGGTCGACCTCCTCCTGGCTGCGGTACCGGGTGGCGTCGTCGGCGTTGGTGTGCGCCTGCATGCGGTAGGTGTGCGCCTCCACCAGCTGGGGGCCCTCGCCCGCCCGCGCGGCGGCCACGGCCCGGTCCAGCACGGCGAGCACAGCGGGGGCGTCGTTGCCGTCGACCCGCTCCGCGTTCACCCCGTAGCCGACGCCCTTGTGCGCCAGCGAGGGCGCGGCGGTCTGCCGGGCCAGGGGGACGGAGATGGCGTACTCGTTGTTCTGCACGAAGAACACCACCGGGGCCCGGAACACCGCCGCGAAGTTCAGCGCCTCGTGGAAGTCGCCCTCGCTGGTGGCCCCGTCGCCGCACATCGCCATGACCACGGTGTCCTCACCGCGCAGGCGGGCGGCGTGCGCGACGCCCACCGCGTGCAGGAGCTGGGTGGCCAGCGGTGTGGCCTGCGGGGCCACGCGGTGCGCGTAGGGGTCGTAGCCCGAGTGCCAGTCACCCTTGAGCAGGCTGAGCACCTCCACCGGGTCCACCCCGCGCGCGACCACGGCCGCGGTGTCGCGGTAGGTCGGGAACAGCCAGTCGCCCTCCGCCAGGGCCAGGGCCGCGCCCGTCTGGCAGGCCTCCTGCCCGTGCGAGGAGGGGTACACGGCCAGGCGGCCCTGCCTCACGAGGGCGCTGGCCTGGTCGTTGACGCGGCGGCCGATCACCAGGGAGGTGTACGCGGCGAGCAGCCGCTCCCGGTCCGGGAACGGCAGGGCGGCCCCGTCCACCGGGCTTCCGGTCTCGTCGAGCAGCCGGACCGGCTGCTCGGAGGGGAGAAGGTCCCGGTCATCAGCCATGGCGCCAACCTCCTGTGTCAGAAAGATGTGTTCAGACACATGGTGCTGTTTATTGCCATCTGTTCGCCACAACCACGTAAAACTCAAGAAAACGTCGAGGATTCCACGCAAAAAATAGGCCGTACGTCCAATCGTGTGACCCAGAACACCGTCCAACGTGGACAAGTGGCCCACACCACAGCGCCGCGTCTCCGTGCGGACACGAGGCGGCGCGGCGGTGGTTAGCCTGGGGCGGTACCGATCCGCTGCGCACACCACACCACCGGGAAAGAGGGGGCCTCGTGAGCGACGAGCGCGAGAACCTGGACTACGGGCTCTTCGGCACCGCGATCCGCGACCTGGCCCACGCGATCGCCGACGACGGGTTCGAGCCCGACATGATCCTCTCCATCGCGCGCGGTGGCCTCTTCGTGGCGGGCGGGCTGGGATACGCGCTGGACGTGAAGAACCTGCACGTCATGAACGTGGAGTTCTACACCGGGGTCGGCACCACGCTCGACATGCCCGTCATGCTCCCCCCGGTGCCCAACGTGGTCGACCTCAGCAGCAAGAGGGTCCTGGTCGCCGACGACGTCGCGGACAGCGGCAGGACCCTCAAACTCGTCCACGACTTCTGCTCCGAGCACGTCGCCGAGGTCCGCAGCGCGGTCATCTACGAGAAGCCGCGGTCCCTGGTCAAGTGCGAGTACGTGTGGCGGCACACCGACCGGTGGATCAACTTCCCCTGGTCGGTGGAGCCCCCGGTGGTCAGCCGCCCGGACCAGGTCCGCGACGCCTGACCGCACCGACCACCCCGACCACCGCATAACCACCCCGCGCGGCCGTCCTCCCCCGTCCAGGACACGGAGGAGGACGACCTCCGCTCACTCCTCCGCCGTCCGGGCCCGGGGGACGGCGGCCGCGTCGGCGCCCTTGAGTTCCGCCTCCCGCTCGGCCAGCCTGCGGCGCTGCGGCACCACCGTGTACTTGGGGTCGGCCACGGACTGCCTGCCCGCGTGGAAGACGCCGAGCCGGGTACACGCGGAACCGGCCAGCAGGGCGGCGCCGCTCACCGCGGACGCCAACCGGCTGCGGCGGCCCAGCACCGCACCGGCCGCACCGGCCAGGGTGAGCGCCCTGGCGGCGCGGACGAAGCCGCCCGCCGTGCCCCGGCGGTAGGGCTCGCCGGACAGCCCCATCCGGCGCTCCATCGCCTCGAAGAGCACCGTCTCGGCCAGGGCCCCGCCCACGGCGGCGCGGCGCGCGGGACCGCTCTGCGCCAGGGGCGCGGTGACCAGGCCCATCCCGCCCGCGGCCGAGGCCGCGGAGGAGGCGAACACGAACGGCATGTACCGGTAGCCGTCGTGCCAGGACGGCACCGCGGTGTCGCACACCAGCGGCGCCGTGTAGGTGGCCACCAGCGGCCCCACCGCACCGGCGCCCAGGGTGGCCGCCCGGCCGATCCCCGGGAACCACCCGGTGGCGGAGGTCACCGCGGCGACCCCGGCGAGCGGGCCGTAGGCCATGAGGATCCAGGATCCGACGCTCATCGGCGAGGTCGGTTTGACCACCCGCAGCATGTTGAGGAAGCGCTCGGGGCGCCCCAGGTCGTGGATGAGCGCGGCCGTCGAACCGGAGATCGCGCCCAGGGCGGCGTACTTGAGGGGGCGGGCCAGCGCCGGTCGGCCGGTCAGCTCGGCGCCGGCGGCGAGCACCGACGAGGCCCCGGCGAGCCCGCCCAGGAACAGGTAGCCGCCGATGTCGGAGGCCTTCCACACGATCTGGTTGAGGACCGGTCTGCCGTAGTAGGAGCGGAACTCGGCGTCGGGCACCCGCGTGGGCTCGCCGCGCCCCTTCCTCCTGCGGCGCCCCTCACCGTGTTCGCGGCGCTGGTCCTCCCCGACGACGTCGGCGGCCCCCGTGACGGCCTCCCGTCCGGGGCGCTGCCCGCGCATGCCCTCCTTGGTCACGTCCGACGAGCTCATCAGCGCCTCCCCGCGAACGTCGCGGCCGCTCCGACCACCAGCGCCGCCGCCGCGACACCGGCGTGCCGCCACATCGACGGCAGGTCCCGGGTGGTCACCACCGGGTCCGGCGGCAGCCCGTAGACCTCGGGTTCGTCCAGCAGCAGGAAGAACGCGCCCGCGCCGTCCACCCCGTTCTCGGGGTCATCGCCGTACAGACGGGCGGAGGACACCCCGGCCTGGTGCAGGTCGGCCACCCGCGCCTCCGCGCGCGCACGCAGTTCGTCCAGGTTGCCGAACTGGATCGAGTCGGTGGGGCAGGCCTTGGCGCAGGCGGGTTCCAGGCCGTCGCCGAGCCGGTCGTAGCACAGGGTGCACTTCCAGACCCGGCCGTCCTCCTCCCGCTTGTCGATGACCCCGTAGGGGCAGGCCGGAACGCAGTACCCGCAGCCGTTGCAGATGTCCTCCTGCACCACCACCGTGCCGAACTCGGTACGGAACAGGGAGCCGGTCGGGCACACGTCCAGGCAGGCGGCGCTGGTGCAGTGCTTGCACACGTCCGAGGACATCAGCCAGCGGAACTCGCCGCGCTCGTCGGCGCCCGTGGCGGCACCGGGCAGCTCGAAGGAGGGCATGCCCAGGTCGACGGCCCCGGGCCGCCCCACGCCCGGGTCCTGGTGGCCGAGGGGCTCCCGCTGCTCGACGAAGGCCACGTGCCGCCACGTGTCCGCGCTCAGACCCCCGCTGTTGTCGAACGACATGGACGTGAAGTCCAGGCCGTCCTCGGGGACCATGTTCCACTCCTTGCAGGCGACCTCGCAGGCCTTGCATCCGATACACACGCTCGTGTCGGTGAAGAATCCGACCCTCTCGTGCCTGCCGTCCCCGTTGCTCTCCGCGGACACGCTCACACCTCCAGTCCCGTCTCTTCCGTGATTCCGGCCCGCTCCCGGTACTCGCGCACCAGGTCGAGGCGTTCGGCGCCCCGGGGCCTGCGCCCCGGCCGGATGTCGGCCGTGATCGCCTTGACCTCCTGGATGTGCACGTTGGGGTCGAGCGCGATGGGCATCAGCTCGTTGACCGCGTCCCCGGTCGAGTACCCGTTGGGCCCCCAGTGGTAGGGCATCCCGATCTGGTGGACCACCCGTCCCTGCACCCGCAGCGGCGCCATCCGGTCGGTGACCATGACACGGGCCTCGATGGCGTTGCGCGCCGTGACGACGGTGGCCCAGCCGCCGTGCTCCAGACCGCGCTCCCCGGCCAGCTCGGGGCCGACCTCGCAGAAGAACTCGGGCTGGAGTTCGGCCAGGTAGGGCGTCCACCTGCTCATCCCGCCCGCGGTGAAGTGCTCGGTGAGCCGGTAGGTCGTCACCACGTACGGGAAGACGTCGGCCCCGGGCGTGCCGGGGGCTGGGTGGTACCGGTTGTACTCGTGCGGGTACAGCAGGCGCGTCGGGTTGCGCTGGTGCCCGTACAGCGGGTTCTCGAACGGGGTGTCCTGCGGCTCGTAGTGCGTGGGCATCGGACCGTCGTTGAGTCCCGCGGGCGCGTACAGCCACGCCTTGCCGTCGGCCTGCATGATGAAGGCGTCCGTCCCCGACAGGGCCTCGACCCCCCGGGCGCCCTCGGGCGGGCGGTAGTCGGGCGCCTTGCGGTTCTCGAAGTCGGGTGTGTCGTGCCCGACCCAGCTGCCCCTGTCCGCGTCCCACCACACGAGGCTCTTGCGGGGGCTCCAGGGCTGGCCCTCCGCGTCGGCGGACGCGCGGTTGTACAGGACGCGCCGGTTGTCCGGCCAGGCCCAGGCCCACTCGCCGGCGATCCAGTCCTGCTCGGTGTGGGGCTTCCTGCGCGCCGCCTGGTTCACCCCGTCCTTGAAGACGCCGCAGTAGATCCAGCAGCCGCAGGAGGTCGACCCGTCGTCGCGCAGCTCGGTGTAGACGGTGAGCGGACGGCCCTCGGCGTCGTGGCCGTTGATCTCGCGCAGGACCGCGGCGGCGTCGGGCTCGCCGTCCTCCTCCAGGGGGTAGTCCCAGGTGAGGTCGAGGACGGGGCGGTCCTTGGGGTCGTCGGAGTCGGCGAGGATCCCGCGGATGGTCCGGCCCAGGTGGTACATGAACCACAGGTCGCTGCGCTGGTCCCCGCTCGGGCTCACGGCCCGGTCGTGCCACTGGAGCAGCCGGTTGGTGTTGGTGAAGGTGCCCGACTTCTCGGTGTGCGCCGCGGCCGGGAAGAAGAACACCTCGGTGCCGATGTCCTCGGTCCGCATCTCACCGGACTCGATCTCCGGCCCGTCCTTCCACCAGGTGGCGCTCTCGATCAGCGAGAAGTCGCGCACGACCAGCCAGTCCAGCTCGGCCATGCCCATGCGCTGGGCCCGGCTGTTGGCCGACCCCACGGCGGGGTTCTCCCCCATGAGGAAGTAGCCCTTGCAGTCCCCGGCGATCTGGGCCATCACGGTGTCGTAGTGGCTGTGGGACCCGGTGAGCCGCGGGAGGTGGTCGAAGCAGTAGTCGTTGTCGGCCGTCGCGTGCTCGCCCCACCAGGCCTTGAGCAGGCTGACCATGTAGGACTCCATGTTCGCCCAGAAGCCCCTGTGCGGCTGGCCGACCGCCCGGACGTAGGTCTCCAGGGACTGCTCCTCGTGGGCGTGCGGCATCGGCAGGTAGCCCGGCAGCAGGTCGAACAGGGTCGGCACGTCGCTGGAGCCCTGGATGCTGGCGTGCCCGCGCAGGGCCTGGATGCCTCCCCCCGGACGGCCGATGTTGCCCAGCAGCAACTGGAGGATGGAGGCGGCCCGGATGTACTGGGAGCCGACGGTGTGCTGTGTCCAGCCCACGGCGTAGCAGAAGGCGCTGGTGCGGTCGGGGCCCGAGTTGCTGGTGAGGTGGTCGCACACTCGCTGGAAGGTCTCCTTGGGGATGCCGCACACCTCCTCGACCGTCTCGGGCGTGTAGCGCGCGTAGTGGCGTTTGAGGATCTGGAACACGCAGCGGGGATGGGTGAGCGTCGGGTCCTCGGAGGAGGGGTTCCTGATCACCGCGCCGCCCGACCCCTGCTGTTCGGGGCGTCCGGAGCGGCTGGTGCCCTCGCCCCTGGCCCGCTCCGCCTCGCTCAGCTGGTCGCGGTCGCCCGCCGCCGCGGAGACCTCGCCTCCCTCGTAGCTCCAGGTGGTGACGTCGTAGCTCTTGTCCTCCTCCGAGAAGCCGGAGAACAGGCCGTCCAGATCCTCGGTGTCCTGGAACTCCTCGCCGACGATCGTGGCGGCGTTGGTGAAGGTGCGGACGTAGTCGAGGAAGTACTTCTCCTCGGTGAGGACGTGGTTGATGATCGCGCCGAGGAAGGCGATGTCGGTGCCCGCGCGGATGGGCACGTGCATGTCGGCGAGCGCGCTGGTGCGGCTGAACCGGGGGTCGACGTGGATGACCACCGCGCCGCGGGCCTTGGCCTCCATGACCCACTGGAATCCGACCGGGTGGGCCTCCGCGAAGTTGGAGCCCTCGATGACGATGCAGTCGGAGTTCTGCAGGTCCTGGAGGAACATGGTCGCCCCGCCGCGGCCGAAGGACGTCCCGAGCCCGGCGACCGTGGAGCTGTGGCACACGCGGGCCTGGTTCTCCACCTGGACGACACCGAGCGAGGTCAGCAGTTTCTTGATGAGGTAGTTCTCCTCGTTGTCCAGCGTGGCGCCGCCGAGGCTGGCGATCCCCAGCGTCCGGTTCACCCGGCGCCCCTCGTGCTCCCGCTCCCAGGTCTGCTCGCGCGTGCGCACGACGCGGTGTGCGACCATCCGCATGGCGGTGTCGAGGTCGAGTTCCTCCCAGTCGGTGCCGTACGGGCGCCGGTACAGGACCTTCTCCTCGCGGCCGGAACCGGTGGTGAGCTGGAGGCTGGCCGACCCCTTGGGGCACAGCCGCCCGCGGCTGATCGGCGAGTCCGGGTCGCCCTCGATCTGGACGACCTTCTCGTCCTTGACGTAGACGTTCTGTCCGCAGCCCACCGCGCAGTAGGGGCAGACCGACTTCACGACCCGGTCGGCCTCCTCGGTGCGGGCCCTGAGGTTCTCCGACCGGCGGGACTTCGCGGCGGCCCCGCGCCCCGTCGGGTCGTCCCCGGTGAACTGCCGGTACACCGGCCACGACTCGATCCACGTGCGTACGCCCATGCTCGCCTCCGCCCCGGGCCCGGGGCCCGTCGATGGTCTCCAGGTCTCCCGCTACCCACGGACGCGGAGGGCATGGGTCCGGATCCCCACCGTGTGCCGGGCGGGACCCCGGGCGAGCGGGGACACGCCGCCCGTGGCGGTTCCATGGGGCTTTTGTGACGCGGCCCGGACGCGGGGTTTCACGTGAAACACCGGCGCCGGGGAAGGGAGAAAACCCCCTTTCCGGACTTCCCCGACAGGGGGAGGGTTCCGGTACTCCCTCCAGTTGGTAAGAACTTCCCCCGCCGCGCGTCCGGGGCCGCGGCAGTGGGCAGGGGGCACCTGGACAGGGATCATGACGACGTGGTGGGGGACCAGTTCCATGACCGACGTATCCAGCCAGGGATCCGCGCCGGGAGACGACCGCGAGGTGCTCACGAACCGGCAGGGACACCCGGTCTACGACAACCAGAACCAGCGCACGGTCGGTGAGCGGGGGCCCGCGACGCTGGAGAACTACCAGTTCCTGGAGAAGATCAGCCACTTCGACCGGGAGCGCATCCCGGAGCGGGTGGTGCACGCGCGCGGGGCGACCGCGTTCGGCTACTTCGAGTCCTACGGCTCGTGGGGCGACGAGCCGATCAGCCGCTACACGCGGGCCAAGCTGTTCCAGGGCCAGGGGAAGCGGACCGACGTCGCGCTGCGCTTCTCCACGGTCATCGGCGGCAGGGACTCCTCGGAGTGCGCGCGCGACCCGCGCGGGTTCGCGGTCAAGTTCTACACCGAGGACGGCAACTGGGACCTGGTGGGCAACAACCTGGCGGTGTTCTTCATCCGCGACGCCATCAAGTTCCCCGACGTGATCCACGCCCTCAAGCCGGACCCGGTGACCTTCCGCCAGGAGCCCAACCGCATCTTCGACTTCATGTCGCAGACACCCGAGTGCATGCACATGCTGGTCAACCTGTTCAGCCCGCGCGGCATCCCGGCGGACTACCGGCACCAGCAGGGCTTCGGCGTCAACACCTACAAGTGGGTCAACGACGTGGGCGAGACCGTCCTGGTCAAGTACACCTGGATGCCCAGGCAGGGCGTGCGCAGCATGACCGAGGCCGACGCCGCCAACCTCCAGGCGGAGGAGACCGGGCACGCGACCAAGGACCTGCACGAGGCCATCGACCGCGGCGAGTACCCCGAGTGGGAGCTGCTCGTGCAGATGATGAGCGACGAGGAGCACCCCGAGCTCGACTTCGACCCGCTGGACGACACCAAGACCTGGCCGGAGCAGGACTTCCCGCCCAGGGCGGTGGGGCGGATCGTGCTCGACCGGAACGTGTCGGACAACTTCGCGGAGAACGAGCAGATCTCCTTCGGCACCGGCGTGCTCGTGGACGGCCTGGACTTCTCCGACGACAAGATGCTCGTCGGGCGCACCTTCTCCTACAGCGACACACAGCGCTACCGGGTGGGGCCCAACTACCTCCAGCTGCCGGTGAACCAGGCCAGGAACGCGAACGTGCGCACCAACCAACGCGACGGGCTGATGGCCTACCACCAGGACTCCGGGGGCGAGAACCCGCACGTCAACTACGAGCCGTCCATCAACGGCGGCCTGCGTGAGGGGCAGTACCCCACGCACGACGAGCAGGGGCCGGAGATCCGGGGGCGGGTCACCCGCAAGCGCATCTCCCGCACCAACGACTACCAGCAGGCGGGGCAGCGGTACACGCTGATGGAGGAGTGGGAGCGCGACGACCTGGTGCGCAACTTCACCGGGCAGCTCTCCCAGTGCGACCGGCCGATCCAGGAGCGGATGGTCTGGCATTTCCTCATGGTCGACGACGACCTGGGGCTGCGCGTCGGCGAGGGGCTGGGCATCGGCCCGGGCGACGTGGCGCACCTGGAGCCGCTGCGGAGCCAGACCCTGGACGAGGGGGAGCGCCGGCGCATGGCCAACCTGGGCAGGAACGGCCCCCGCGACGTGTCGGGGCTGACGATGACCCACTGCGTGCCCAACAAGCGGCACGTGGTGGAGCGCTGAGGCGGGCGTGGTGGAACGGCTGGCACGGGCCCTCGCGCACACCTCGTCCGCCGTCGGCAGGGGACTGCTGGCGGGGGTGGTCGGCACGGCGGCCATGACGGTCTCCAGCACGGCCGAGGCCAAGCTGCGCGGCAGGGGAGGCAGCACCTCGCCCGCCGACGCCGCCGGGAGGGTGCTCGGGGTGCGGCCGGAGGGGCCCTCGGGTGAGCAGCGGTTCAACACCGCGGTGCACTGGGGCTACGGGACCTCGTGGGGGGCGGTCCGGGGGCTGCTGGGCGCCGCCGGGCTGCACGGCACCGCGGCTGCGGCCGCGCACCTGGCACTGGTGTGGGGCGGTGAGCAGGTCGCCCTCCCGGCCACGGGCACGGCGCCCCCGGCCTGGAAGTGGGGCGCCGAGGAGGTGGCGGTGGACCTGCTGCACCACACGGTCTACGCCTGCGCCACCAGCGCCGCCTACGAGTGGCTCGACCGGCGCTGACCGCGCTGGCCCGCGCTCACCCGGCCCCGGTCCTCGTTCGGGGGCCGGGGCCGGTCGCGTGCGGACCCGTTCGAACGGACCCGTTCGGGCGGCCCCGGTGCGTGCGGGCCCGTTCGGGGTGCACCAATGGTCTGGTCACAAACATTGCTGGTGTGAACCAGGAGGTTTCCTCCGTGATGATCTTGTACTTGTAGCGCACCTCGAACGCCCAACCTCGCTACAAGTACAAGATCACGCTGGTCAGTGCCGTTCCGGTGAACCGCCTCGGTCACCGCGTCAGTGCCTGGCGCGGCGTCGGCGGGAGGGCGCGAGGACGATCGCGAGCGCGATCATGCTCAGCCACAGCACCAGGTGCAGCCAGTTGTCGGCGTGGTTGAGCGGCACGATGTTCGTCGGGTCGCCGGACTCGACCAGCAGCCCGTAGACCCACAGCACCAGGTAGGCCAGGCCTCCGACGATGAGGTAGGTCCGCGCCAGACCGGCGGTACGCGCCATCGCCACCCCGGCCACGCCGAGGACCAGGTGGAGCAGGTTGTGCAGGATCGACACCTGGAAGACGCCCAGCAGGAAGGCCTCGGAGTGGTGCCCGGCGAACTGCATCTGGTCGTAGTTCGTGGTCAGGCCGGGGATGAAGCCCATCACACCCACCAGCAGGAAGACGATGCCGTAGACGAGCGCGGCGATACGGATCGGCTTTCCGGGAACCCTGGTCACGCCTTGGGCCGATGTCCGGTTGGACATGGTTACCTCCACCGTGTCGCGTCCGTTTCGTGTGTCCCCGTGACGCAAGGGGCTGTTGGTGAATAATTACCCGGCGTGATGCAGGTCACTCTTCCTCATGGGCGGTCTCGGGTGGTGGACTCCACCGCCCGCGACCGCCACACACCACTGACCGACCCCGCGGACGGGCGAACGTCCGGACCGCGGTGCGGCGCAGCGGTGGCCGGGCCGCGACCGTGGCAGCGGTGGACGACCCGCGACCGTGGTGAAGGCGACCATCCCGCGACCGTGGCGGCCAGGCGCGCGGACCGCGGACCGTGCTGTGAGTGCGGACGCGGGAGTCGGGGTAGTCGCGCCAGCGAGGCACCCCCGTGGCGGCCCCGGGGCCGCGAGCCGCCGGGACAGCTCCTTCGCGCGCACCGCCCCGCGGCGCCGCGGGGCGGTGCCGACCGACGGCGTCGAACCCGGGAGGGAAGCGGTCATGGCGGAACTGGTGTCCGACCACGTACTGAAGCGTCTGCGCGAGTGGGGGGTCGACCGCGTCTTCTCCTACGCGGGCGACGGCATCAACGGCCTGCTCGCCGCATGGGAGCGGGCGGGCGACCGGCCCCGCTTCATCCAGTCACGGCACGAGGAGCTGGCGGCCTTCGAGGCCACCGGCTACGCCAAGTTCTCCGGCCGGGTGGGGGTGTGCGCGGCCACCTCGGGCCCCGGGGCCATCCACCTGCTGAACGGCCTCTACGACGCCAAGCTCGACCACGTCCCGGTGGTGGCGATCCTGGGCCAGACCGCGCGCAGCGCGATGGGCGGCTCCTACCAGCAGGAGGTCGACCTGATGTCGCTGTACAAGGACGTGGCCAGCGACTACCTCCAGATGGTGACCGTCCCCGAGCAGCTGCCCAACGTACTGGACCGGGCGATGCGGACCGCCGCGAGCAGGCGCACGGTCACGGCGGTCATCATCCCCGCCGACGTGCAGGACCTGGAGTACTCACCGCCCGAGCACGAGTTCAAGATGGTGCCCTCCAGCCTGGGGCTCCCCTCCCCGAGGTCCACACCGTCCCCGGAGGGGCTGGCCGAGGCCGCCGAGATCCTCAACTCCGGCGAGCGCGTCGCCATGCTGGTCGGGCAGGGAGCCAGGGGAGCGGCGGACGAGGTCGTCGAGATGGCCGACGCGCTGGGCGCCGGAGTGGCCAAGGCGCTGCTGGGCAAGGACGTCCTCCCGGACGACCTGCCCTTCGTGACCGGGTCGATCGGGCTGCTCGGCACCCGGCCCTCCTACGAGCTGATGCGGGACTGCGACACCCTGCTCGTGGTGGGCTCCAGCTTCCCGTACAGCCAGTTCCTGCCCGAGTTCGACCGGGCGCGCGCCGTCCAGATCGACATCGACCCGACCATGGTCGGCATGCGCTACCCCTTCGAGTGCAACCTGGTCGGCGACTCCGCGGAGACGCTGCGGATGCTGCTGTCGCTCGTGGAGCGCAGGACCGACCGCTCCTGGCGGGAGAAGATCGAGGACGACGTCGCGCGGTGGAGGCGGGTCCTCGAACGGCGCGCCCACGTGGACGCCGATCCGGTCAACCCCGAGCGCGTCTTCCACGAACTGTCCCCGCTCCTGCCCGACGACGTGATGGTGACCTCGGACTCCGGTTCGGCCGCCAACTGGTACGCGCGGCACCTGGTGTTCCGCGAGGGCATGCGCGGGACGCTGTCGGGCACGCTGGCCACGATGTGCCCCGGCGTCCCCTACGCCACGGGGGCGAAGTTCGCCCACCCCGACAGGCCGGTGGTCGCGCTCGTGGGGGACGGCGCCATGCAGATGAGCGGCATCAACGAGCTGATCACCATCGGCCACTACTGGCGGGAGTGGGAGGACCCGCGGGTCGTCGTCGCCGTCCTCAACAACCGCGACCTCAACCAGGTGACCTGGGAGCTGCGCGCGATGGGCGGCGCACCGCAGTTCCTCCCCTCGCAGCGGATCCCCGACTTCCCCTACGCCGGGTTCGCCGAGAGCGTCGGGCTGATGGGGATCAAGGTGGAGGACCCCTCCGACGTGCGCGACGCCTGGCAGCGGGCGCTGGCGGCGGACCGGCCCTGCGTGGTCGAGTTCGTCACCGATCCCGCCGTCCCGCCGATCCCGCCGCACGCGACGCTGGACCAGATGGAGAGCGTGGCCAAGGCTCTGGCCAAGGGCGATCCCGACGCGTGGTCCGTGGTCAGGCAGGGTGTCAGGTCCAAGGCACAGGAGTTCCTGCCGGGAGGCGGGGGAGGGGGCCGCTGACGCAGGAGCGGGGGACGCGGGCATCCGGTCGTGAACGGAGGGGAGGCGGGCGTGGCCCTGCCCATCGAGGACTACGCGTTTCTGGGCGGCGTGCGCAACTGGGACCACCGCTACTGCTGGACACGCGACGCTGACGCTGCTCTCGCTGCTGGAGTCGGAGTACGGACGGGAGGCGGCCGACTGGCGCGAGTGGCTGCTGCGCGCGGTGGCCGGCGAACCCGCGCAGACGCGGATCATGTACGGGATCGGGGGGAGCGCAGGCTGCCCGAACCGGGGCTGGACTGGCTGTCCGGCTCCGAGGGGCCCGTCCCGTCAGGATCGGCAACGAGGCGGCCCGGCAGTGGCAGCTCGACGTCTACGGCGAGGTGACGGACGTCTTCCACCAGGCCAGGGAGCACGGGATCCCGCCGCGGGAACCGGCCTGGCAGCTCCAGCGGCACCTGATGGACCTCCTGGAGCCGCACTGGCAGGACCCCGACAACGGGATCTGGGAGGTGCGCGGACCCCGGCGTCACCTCACGCACTCCAAGATCATGGCGTGAACCGCCGGAGCCCGGCGCGCCAGCGCGCGGAGTCGCGGGGCCGGTGACCGGGGAGACAGGTCTCCAGGTCAACGAAGCGACGGATCGACAAGTCGGCTGGACGACAAGGAGACAGGGGACGGGGCGGCGGGTCGGCGAACCGGTCCTCCGCCCCGTCGCCTCCTACTTCGCCGCCGTGGTCGGCTCGGTGCCGCCCGCGTACAGGTCGACGCCCTTGGGCTCCTTCACCAGGGAGACCCCGAGGAAGGAGACAGCGCAGGCCACGACGATGTAGACACCGATCGACCACGAGGCGCCGGTCTCGGTGAGCAGCAGCTCCGCGATCGTGGGCGCGAAGGCACCGCCGAGGATCGCGCCGAGCGCGTAGCCGATGGACACGCCGGAGTAGCGGACCTCGGCCGGGAACATCTCCGCGTACAGCGCCGACTGGGGGCCGTAGCTCAGACCCAGGGTGAGCGTGAAGACGAAGACGCCCGCGAAGTACATGTAGATGTTGCCGGTGTCGACCATGAACCACATCGGCACGGACCAGGCGGCCAGCAGCAGGTAGCCGAGCTGGAAGGTCCGCACCCGGCCGAGCCTGTCGCTCAGGATGCCGCCGTAGAGGGTGGAGATGAGCCAGCCGAACGAGGCGAGGGTGGTCGCCAGGAGCACGGGCCCGCGGTCCATGCCGAGGCCGAACTCCTCGACCGGCCGGGAGGCGTAGGTCGCCAGGTAGGCGATGACGAGGTACCCGGCGGCGTTGTTGGCGACGAAGATCAGCGCGGAGAGGACGACCTCCCGGGTGTGGTTGCGGAACAGGCGGCCCAGCGGGGCGGAGGTCTCGGCCTTGCGCGCCTGCATGAGCTTGAAGACCGGGGACTCCTCCACGGACTTGCGGATGAGGTGGCCGACGATGATCAGCAGGAAGGACAGGAGGAAGGGGATGCGCCAGCCCCACTCCAGGAACGCCTCCGGACCGATGGCGGCGGTGATCACCCAGACGACGAAGGTCGCCAGGATCATGCCGCAGGGGACCCCGATCTGCGGGTAGGCGCCGAAGAAGCCGCGCCTGTTGACCGGCGCGTGCTCCACCGACATCAGCGCCGCACCGCCCCACTCTCCGCCCGCGGAGAAGCCCTGGAGGATGCGCAGGAGGATCAGCAGGACGGGCGCGGCCACGCCGATCTGGGCGTAGGTGGGCAGCAGGCCGATCAGACAGGTGGCGAGTCCCATCATGACCAGGGTCGCCACGAGCACGCGCTTGCGGCCGAACCTGTCGCCGAGGGCACCCGCGACGATCGCGCCGAGCGGCCGGAAGAGGAAGGAGATGCCGATGGTCGCGAAGGACAGGACCTGGGCCAGCCCCGGACTGGCCTCGGTCAGCGGCGACAGGAACAGGGGGGCGAGCACGAGGCCGGCGGCCTGCGCGTAGATGAAGAAGTCGTACCACTCGATGGTGGTACCGACCATGGTCCCGGCGAGGACGCGCCGCCGCTCCCTGGTCTCGATCGCGCCGCCCGGCCCTGGGGCGGTCGAGTCGGAAGTTGCCATTGGTGCTCCGTATGTTCTCTACCGACCGAAGGCCGGATTCCGCTCGGGGGCTCCTGGTCCCGGCTGTCACGGTGACAATCACCTGTCCCTCCAGGCGCACAAGCGACAGGAAGGACATGTCCGACACCGGACTGAGCCCCAGGACACCATGCCATGTGACACAAAGCACTTTCTACACCGGGTCCTACTTTTCGCAGCTCGAAAGCCATGTCCTGACCGAACGGTCGGTCAGATTGATGGCACCGCGGTGGCTCGCGTCCCGTGACCAGCCACGATCCGACGGCGGGCGGACGACATGTCGGCGGGTCGACGAGTCGACATGGCGCCGAGTCGGCTTCCGGCCGGGCGGGGGCCGTGAACAGGGAGAAGCCGCTCGCTCCGTCCGAGAACAGTGAGGTACAGCGGAAAACACCCTGTTGGCGACGGACCGGCATGGAAAACTGGCCGTCACACCCGTCCTGTGACGTAGAACACGGCCCTGTTCCCGCCGCCCCCACGACGAAACACCCCCAGGGAGTCATCAGGTGTCCACCATCGGACTGGCACAGGCCATCAAGGAACTACGCGATGAGCTCACCGCGGCGCAGAAGGAGAAGAAGGAGAACGGGATCGGCATCGAGATCGTCGAGGCCGAGGTCGAACTCCTCCTGGAGGTACGCGGGGAGGGAGCGGGGAAGGCCGGGGTGAGCTTCGGCGTGGTCTCCCTGGGGGCTGACGGGAAGGTCGGCCGCAAGAACACGCACAGGATCACGCTGAAGCTCGCCCTGACCGGGGCGAACGGAAAGAACGTCGCGATCGCCTCCGAGAGCGGAGCGGTCTGGGAGGACCGCAGGGACCTGGACTGATGGACCCGAGGTATGTCGCGGACGTCCGCGTCGTCAGGGGCGGGGGAGCCTCCAGGGGAGGGACCGGCTACCTCGTCGGGCCCTCTCTCGTCCTCACCGCGGCCCATGTGCTGGACGGCCACAAGCGTGTCGACGTGCGCCTGGGCGCCGACCCGCCGAGCGGTTTCCTGCGGTGCTCCGTCATCTGGTCGGACCGGAGGACGGACGTCGCCCTGCTGCGTCTGAAGGAGCCGCAGCCCCACCCCTCCGTGCGCTGGGGAAAGCTCTCGGCGGACGAACCGCAGCCGTACCGCTCGCTCGGCTACCCCGATCTCGCGGCGAACGACGGGGGCCGGGACCTGAAGGACCTGCGGGGAACCCTCAGCCCGTGGGACGGCATGGTCAGGAAGGACCTCCGGCTCGACGTCAAGCAGAAGTACGGCAACGACGTGTCGTGGAAGGGGTCCTCCGGCACCGCCGTGTTCGTCAGGGAACGGTTGGTGGGCGTCATCGTCGACCACGACCAGCACAACGGGGACCTGATCGCCCGCCGTGCCACGCGGTTCGCCCGCGACAGGGACTTCAGGCGCCTGGTCAAGGAGGACGCGGGGGCGGAACCGTGGCTCGTCCCGGTGGACCTTCTGCGCGCGGTGCGCAACACCGCCAAGCGTTTCGTCCGCGCTCGGCTCTCCTCCCTGCGCAGGCTTCCGCACACACTCGCGGGGGCCGTCCGGAAACGGTGCGGGTACGGCACGCGGAGGCGGGGGGCGACCGTTCCCGGCCGGCGAAGCCGTGTCACCGCGATGACGGGCTGGGAGCGCCGCGGCACCGGGCAGCCGGTCTGGCCCCTCGCCGTCGCCGCCGTCGCACTGCTCACCCTCGCGCCGACCGGGATGTACTGGTTGCGGACCAACGGCCACCTGGGGCCGGGCCTCCAGTGCGCCCCGCCCACCGAGCTCACCGTGCTCACCACCCCGGACCAGCACGCCGCCCTCCAGCGGGCCGCCGACGACTTCTCCGCCTACCTCGGCGGCCGGGACGAAAGGAGCGGCTGCGTGCCCGTACGCGTCAGCGTCACCACGGCGGGCGGATCCGCACGGACCCGTGAGCTGCTGCGCGACGGGTGGAGCGACCTGCGCGCGGGACCGCGTCCGCACGTCTGGCTGCCGGACTCCAGCGCGGACATCACCCTGCTGGTCGGTGACCCGGGTGACGCACCCGAACTGGAGCTCGGGGAGGAACCCGCCACCAGACTCACGCCCGTGGTCCTGGGTCTGCCCGAATCCGCGAGCGAGATCCCCGCCTGTTCCGGGACCGACCCGGGCGGAGCGCGTTCGAACCTCGTCGTCTGCACGGCCGCGGCGGCGGAGGCCGGGCTCCTCCTCGCCCGCCCCTCACCGGAGGCGTCGGTCTCGGCGCTGATCCAGACCGAAGCCCTGTACTCCGCCTACGGGGACGGGGGCGCCGAGGAGATCCAGATCGCGGAGGCCCGCGCGACCTCGGCCGGGCTCGACGCCGAGGGCAACCTCGGCCTGCTGTGCGCGCTGCGCGGCGGGGACGCGGACCCCGCCACCGTCGGGGTGTTCAGCACCGAGTACGCGGTCGACGCCTACAACAGCGGTGGGCAGCTCGGCCCCGGGTGCGGGCCGACGGGCGAGGAACCGGAGGAACCCCTGGTACCGGTCTACTTCGCCGAGACGCCGGGCCTGGACCACCCGTTCGTACGGCTGGGCTGGGGCGGCGACGACGGGGTCGAACGGGAGGTGGCGGCCTTCGAGGACTGGATGCGGCGGCCCCGGGCCACGGGAGCCTTCCACGGCTACCGGACGGTGGACGGCGACATGATCGGCGGGGAGGCGAAGCGATCCCTCATGGAGGTCAGGCACCTCGACTCGGACCGGGATGCCGAGGAGTGGCGGGAACGGCTGGAGTCCGGTCTGCGGCAGCAGGAGCGCTCCCGCGCCCCGATCGAGGTCCTGCTCGTCGTCGACCGCTCCGACTCCATGAGCGGCCCCGGTACGGGCGGCACCCGGCTGGCGACCGCGCAGGAGCTGGCGCGGACCGCCGTCGGCCTCCTGGGGGAGCAGGACACCGTGGGGGTCTGGACCTTTCCCGAGGGCGGGCCGGGCAACGACGTCACCGGCCAGGAACGCGTCCTGCCCCCGGAACCGGGCATGGACGCGCCCAGGGAGGAGCTGGCGCGCGAGGAGATCGACGCGTTGGTCGCCGAGTTCCCGGCCACCCCGCTGGCCGACGCGATCCGCGACGGCGCCGAGGAGCTGGGGTCCTGCGCCGACCGGCCGGGGGAGCCCGGCGCCTGCGCGCTGGTCGTCCTCACCGACGGCGTCGCCCTCCCCGAGCCTCGCGGCGGCGCGCGGGCGGACGACGTGGCCGCCGTGCTGGATGGCCTCGACGAGCGCGTGCGGGTGCACGTGGTGTCCGTGGGCAACGAGGGGTGCGGCGGAGACGCGCTGCTCAGTCGGCTGGCGGGCGCGGGGGCCGAGTGCCACCATCCGCGCGCCGACGAACTCGAACAGGTCGTCTACGGCATCGTGGCCGGGACCAGGGCGGCGACCCCGTGAGGGCCCGCCGGCGGTCGCCGCGGCCGGTCTTGTGCGCGGCCTTGTCGCTCCTGCTGCTGGGTTCCGCCGCCTGTGACGCGCGGGACGAACGGGACGAGCGGGTTCTGCGTGTCGCCCTTCCCGTGGACGTCACCGCCACGGGGGACGCGGGCGAGGGCGGGGTGTACACGCGGTTCATCGAGCGCTGGGAGGCGGAGAACGAGGGGTGGGAGGTCGACGTCCGGTGGCTCTCCCCCAGGGCGGACGAGCAGCGCTCGCAGATGGTCGTGGCGCTGCAGGCCGACCCGGCCGCCTACGACGTCCTCCTCCTCGACAACCAGTGGGTACCGGAGTTCCACGAACGGGGCTGGCTGGCGGAGGTGGACACCCGGGGCGACGGCCCGCTGGCGTGGAACGGTTTCCTGGGCCGCGCCCGGGACGCGGTGTGCTACGGGGGCCGGGCGCGGGCGGTGCCGTTCCACATGGACGTGGGCCTGCTCTACTACCGCGCCGACCTGGTCGGCCCCGAGGAGGTCACCGCCCGGATCGAGGAGGACGGCTGGCGCGGGCTGCTCGGCCTCGCGGGCGAGGTGCGCGACGAGCACGGCCTGGACCACGGGTACACGGGACAGTTCGCCGACTACGAGGGCCTGACCGTCAACGCCCTGGAGTTCGTGCTCGGCGGGCACCCCGGTCTGGAGGCGGACAGCCGGGGGACCTTCCACGGAACGGACGGGGCGGAGAGCGGTGAGGCGCAGGGCGGCTGTGTCACGTCCGCCGGTGCGAGCGGGGAGTTCCAGGGCCTGGAGGTGCTGGAGACGGGACTGGACCCCGAGGCCGGGGGCGTCATCCCGCGCACGGCCCTGGAGGAGACCGAGACCGAGAGCCTGAACCGGTTCCGCGGCGGTGAGGTGGTGTTCATGCGCCACTGGCCCCGCGTCGTTCCCCAGCTCCAGGCCGACTCCGAGAGCGCCGAGACGCTCCGGGAGGGGCTGCGCTGGGTCGGCTGGGCGGGGGAGGCCCAGGGCGGCGACCCCGCCTTCGGGGTGCTCCGGCTGCCCGCGGCCGTGCTCGGCGGCAACAGCCTGGCGGTCACCGGGGAGTCACCGCACCGGGACGAGGCCTGGAGCCTGGTCGCGGCCATGACCGGACAGGACGTCCAGGCGGAGTTCCGGGAGGCGGGTCTGCTCCCCGCGCGCGGCAACGGCTACCGGTTGAGCGGCGCCGAGGACAGGGACGTGCGGTACTGGGAGGAGCTGCGCGACGCCGTCGGCGAGGGGCTGCTGCGGCCGCGCACCCCCTACTACCCGTACGTGAGCGAGGTGCTGCGGGACCACGTGGACACGCAGATCCGCCCGGGCTCGACCGACCCGCACCCCGAGGACATGGTGTGCGAGCTCAACGCCGCGCTCGCCGGGAGGATCAGCACGTGCGGCTGACGGTCCCGGGGTCGACAGGCCCATGAGTCGACAGGTGCACGAGTCGACACGTCGACACGTCCCGTTGTCGACACCGCGTCCGGCGGGACCGGGCCGCGCGCCGGGCGCTGACGCACGTGTGGCGCACGGACACGAGAAAAGGCCCCCCGCGGGGAGCCTTTTCGTGTGTGGGCGTACCAGGACTTGAACCTGGGGCCTCATCCTTATCAGGGATGCGCTCTAACCGACTGAGCTATACGCCCTTGCTGCGTGTGGAACTCTACCGCATCGGCGGGACCGGGGCGAACCGGTGATCCGGGGCGGACGCGAGACGGGACGCGGCCCACGCGTCCCTTTCCACCTCCCATTTTACCCGGGTGCGGAAGTGCTCGGGACCAACGCGTGAGGGCCCGGCCCCAGCGGGGACCGGGCCCTCACGACGGTGCTACTCGGCCTCGGACAGCGTCACGTCGACGCCGCCGACCAGGTCGGCGACGAGGTTGTACAGCATGGCGCCCACCGTGGACAGGGCGGTGATCAGCACGATGTTCAGCGCGCCGACCACGCCGGTGTACCCCAGGACGCGGCCCGGCGAGAACCAGGAGGCCGGGTCGAGGCCGAGCTCGTCCTCGGTCCCGTCGCCCTCCAGGAGCGCCGTGAGCATGTTGGTCAGCTCGTCGAAGACACCCAGCATCGACAGCGTCGCGTAGATCACCGCGACCGCCACGAACAGGATGATGAAGCACACCAGGGAGACGACGAAGCTGAACTTCATCACCGACCACGGCTCCACGCGGGAGACCGACAGGTGTGCCTTGCGGCTGGACAGGCTCGCCTTCACGGCGCTCGGGCCCTCAGGCACCGAGGTCTTCGATTCGGACACTGGCGTTCCCCCCGCTTCGACGCGGTCCTCCGCCACGGGCTCGGCCGTTCCGGCGGCGGCCTCGGACGCGGTGTCCGCCTTGTCGGCGGACCCCCCGTCCTCGTCGCCGGACTTGCTCCCCGGCTCGTCGCCGGACTCCTCGGCCGTGTCGGCCTCCCCGGTGTCCTGTGCCGGCTCGGCCTTGTCGTCGACCTCGGTGGTCACGGCGGCCCCCGCCCCTGCCGTGTCCTTCTCGGTCGTCTCCACGTCCCCGCCCCCGGCGGTCTCCGCCGTGTCCGGGTCGGTTTCGTTCGTGGTGGTGTTCCGCTGGTTGTCAGACATAGAAACGTTACCGCTGGACTTTCCTTGAGAACGGGTGATTGGCGCGACCAGGGTGTCCGCGGGGTTCGCACAAAACGAACCCCGCGGTCCATATGGGGCCTAACGCGAAGTCTAGGCCTCCGGGTTGCCTTCGTCGTTCGCGTTCGCGTCCTCGGCCGTGTCGACGGCCTCCTGCACGGACTCGGCCGTCTCGACGGCCTCCTCCTCGGCGGCCTCGGCGTTGCGCGCCACGGCCACGATCTTGTTGCCCTTGTCCAGGTTCATCAGCCGGACGCCCATGGTCGTGCGGCCGGACTGCTTGACCTCGTCGGCACCGGTGCGGATGACACCGCCCACGGAGGTGATCGCGAAGACCTCGTCCACCTCGGGGTCGACCATCAGGGCGCCGACCAGCTTGCCGCGGGCCTCCACCACCTTGGCCGTCAGCACGCCCTTGCCGCCGCGGTTCTGCACCGGGTACTGCTCGGACGGGGTGCGCTTGGCGTAGCCGTTCTCGGTGGTGACCAGGACGTCCGTGGAGCCGTCGCCGGGCCGGATGACGTCCATGCTCAGCAGGTAGTCGTCCTCCAGGAACCGCATGCCGATCACGCCGCTGGTGGCGCGGCCCATGGGGCGCAGCGACTCGTCGGAGGCGGGGAACCGGATCGCCTGGGCGTCGCTGGAGATCAGCAGCAGGTCGTCGTCGGGGAAGACCAGCCGGGCGGCGATCAGCTCGTCGTCCTCGCGCAGGTTGATCGCGATGATGCCCGCCGCGCGCGCCGAGTCGAAGTCCTCCAGGCGGGACTTCTTGACCAGGCCCTCACGGGTGGCGAGCACCAGGTACGGGGCGGCCTCGTAGTCGCGCAGCGCCATGATCTGCGCGATCTCCTCGCCCGGCTGGAACGGGAGCAGGTTCGCCACGTGCTGGCCGCGCGCGTCGCGGGCGGCCTCGGGCAGCTCGTAGGCCTTCGTGCGGTACACCCGGCCCTGGTTGGTGAAGCACAGGATCCAGTTGTGGGTGGTGGTGACGAAGAAGTGCTGGACGATGTCGTCCTGCTTGAGCTGGGCCCCGCGCACACCCTTGCCGCCGCGCTTCTGGGCGCGGTAGTTGTCGATACGCGTGCGCTTGGCGTATCCACCGCGGGAGATCGTGACGACCACGTCCTCCTCGGCGATGAAGTCCTCCATGCGCATGTCGCCCTCGAAGGGGATGATGTGCGTGCGCCGCTCGTCGCCGTACTTCTCCACGATCTCGCCGAGCTCCTCGCGGATGATGCTCCGCTGGCGCGTGTCCGATTCGAGGATGTCGTTGTAGTCGGCGATCTGCGCCATGAGCTCGTCGTACTCGGCCGTCAGCGCGTTGCGCTCCAGGGCGGCCAGCTTGCGCAGCTGCATGTCGAGGATGGCGCGGGCCTGGATGTCGTCGATCTCCAGCAGGTCCATCAGGCCGGTGCGGGCCTGGTCCGCGGAGGCGCTGGCCCGGATGAGGTTGATGACCTCGTCGATGCGGTCCATGGCCCGCAGCAGGGCGCGCAGGATGTGCGCCCGCTCCTCGGCCTTGCGCAGCAGGTACCGGGTCCGGCGGACGATGACCTCGACCTGGTGCTTGACCCAGTGCCGGATCATCTGGTCCAGGCGCAGCGTGCGCGGCACCCCGTCGACCAGCGCGAGCATGTTCGCGCCGAAGGTCTCCTGGAGCTGGGTGTGCTTGTAGAGGTTGTTCAGCACGACCTTGGCGACGGCGTCGCGCTTGAGCACGATGACCAGGCGCTGTCCGGTGCGGCCGCTGCTCTCGTCGCGCACGTCGGCGATGCCGGTGATCTTGCCGTCCTTGACCAGGTCGGCGATCTTGAGCGCGAGGTTGTCCGGGTTGACCTGGTAGGGCAGCTCGGTGACGACCAGGGTCTGGCGGCCCCGCTTGTCCTCCTCCACCTCGACCACGGCGCGCATGGTGATGGAGCCGCGCCCGGTCCGGTAGGCCTCCTCGATGCCGCGCTTGCCGACGATGAGACCGCGGGTCGGGAAGTCGGGGCCCTTGACACGCGCGATGAGCTGGTCGAGCAGCTCATCGTCCTGCGCCTCGGGGTTGTCGAGGTACCAGTTGACGCCGTCGGCGACCTCGCGCAGGTTGTGCGGCGGGATGTTGGTGGCCATACCGACCGCGATGCCCGAGGAGCCGTTGACCAGCAGGTTCGGGAAGCGGGCGGGCAGCACGACGGGCTCGGAGGAGCGGCCGTCGTAGTTGGGCCGGAAGTCGACGGTTTCCTTGTCGATGTCCCGGAGCATCTCCATGGCCAGCGGCGCGAGCTTGCACTCGGTGTAGCGCATGGCGGCGGCCGGGTCGTTGCCCGCCGAGCCGAAGTTGCCGTTGGGGTCGACCAGCGGCATCCGCATGGACCACCACTGGGCCAGGCGCACCAGGGTGTCGTAGATGGCGCTGTCACCGTGCGGGTGGTAGTTGCCCATGACGTCGCCGACGACGCGGGCGCACTTGAAGTAGCCGCGGTCGGGCCGGTAGCCGCCGTCGTACATCGCGTAGAGCACGCGCTGGTGGACCGGTTTGAGGCCGTCGCGCACGTCGGGCAGGGCGCGGCCGACGATGACCGACATCGCGTAGTCGAGGTAGCTGCGCTGCATCTCGACCTGGATGTCGACGGGCTCGATCCGGTCGGTCACCCGCGACAGGGCCTCCACACTGGAGTCCCCGCCCTCAGGGGCGTCGGGGTTGTTCGCATCCGTCACGGATGTCGGTCCCTTCTACGAAGCTTGCTTGAGCACGGGTGGGAACGGGGACCCGGGTCCTCGAGGACCCGGGCACGGTTTCTCGGACCGGCCTCAGCCTGCGGTGGCCGGTCCGGGCGCCCACGGGGTCCTGGAGGTGCCGGAGGCGGGACCGCGAGGAACGAGCCGTCCCGACGCAGGCGCCACCGCGCCTGCCACAACCCGGCTCCCGTTCCCCGGGCGTCCGAACACGGACCGAAGCGAAGCGGAGGTCCAGAGAACACCGCCTAGATGTCCAGGAAGCGGACGTCCTTGGCGTTGCGCTGGATGAAGGCGCGCCGCGACTCGACGTCCTCACCCATGAGCACGCTGAACAGTTCGTCGGCCTGGGCCGCGTCCTCCAGGTTGACCTGGTGCAGGACGCGGCGGTCCGGGTCCATCGTGGTGTCCCACAGCTCGTTGGCGTTCATCTCGCCCAGGCCCTTGAAGCGCTGCACCATGTCGCGCGGGCGCGGGTCCCTCTTGCCCTGGGCGATCCCGGCCTCGATGACCCGGTCCCGCTCGGCGTCGGAGAAGGCGTAGCTCGCGTCGCTGCCCTTCTGGTCCCACTTGATCTTGTACAGCGGCGGCGCGGCCAGGTACACGTTCCCGGCCTCGACCAGCGGCTTCATGAAGCGGAACAGCAGGGTGAGCAGCAGCGTGCGGATGTGCTGGCCGTCGACGTCGGCGTCGGCCATCAGGATGACCTTGTGGTACCGCAGCTTCTCGGCGTCGAAGTCCTCGTGGATGCCGGTGCCCAGGGCGGTGATGATCGCCTGGACCTCCGTGTTCTTGAGGATGCGGTCGATCCGGGACTTCTCCACGTTCAGGATCTTGCCCCGGATGGGCAGGATGGCCTGGTTGTGCGGGTTGCGACCACCCTTGGCGGAGCCGCCGGCCGAGTCGCCCTCGACGATGTAGACCTCGCACTCCTCCGGGTTGGTGGACTGGCAGTCCGACAGCTTGCCCGGGAGGGAGGTGGTCTCCAGCAGCGTCTTGCGGCGGGTCAGGTCGCGGGCCTGGCGGGCGGCCACGCGCGCGCGGGCGGCCTGGCTGGCCTTGGACACGATGTCCTTGGCCTCGCCGGGGTTGCGCTCGAACCAGTCGCGCAGGTGCTCGTTGGTGACCTTCTGGACGAAGGACTTGGCCTCGGTGTTGCCCAGCTTGGTCTTGGTCTGGCCCTCGAACTGCGGGTCGGCCAGCTTGACCGAGATGATGGCGGTCAGGCCCTCGCGGATGTCGTCGCCGGTGAGGTTGTCGTCCTTCTCGCGCAGCAGCTTCTGGTCGCGGGCGTACCGGTTGACCAGGGTGGTCAGCGCGGAGCGGAACCCCTCCTCGTGCGTGCCGCCCTCAGCCGTGTTGATGGTGTTGGCGAAGGTGTGCACGGACGAGGTGTAGGACTGGTTCCACTGCATGGCGACCTCGACCGAGATGCCCTCGCCGTCCTCCTCGAAGGAGATGATCGACGCGTGCGCCGGCTCCTTCTTGGCGTTGATGTGGCGGACGTAGTCCGACAGCCCCTCCTCGTAGTGGAAGGTGTTGACCGTCGGACCGCCGTCGGTGTGCTCGGGCCGCTCGTCGCGGATGGTGATGGACAGCCCCTTGTTGAGGAAGGCCATCTCCTGCATGCGGCGGGCGAGCGTCTCGAACGAGAACGTGGTCGTCTCGAAGATGCCGCCGTCCGGCCAGAAGGTGATCTGGGTGCCGGTCTCGTCGGTGCTCTCGCCCTTGACGAGCTCACCCGTGGGCGCGGTCATCTCGTAGCGCTGGCGCCACACGTGCCCTTCGTTGCGGATCTCCACGTCCAGCGCGGTGGACAGCGCGTTGACGACGGAGACGCCGACGCCGTGCAGACCGCCGGAGACCGCGTAGGACTTGCCGTCGAACTTGCCGCCCGCGTGCAGCGTGGTGAGGACGACCTCGACGGCGGGGCGCTTCTCCACTGGGTGGATGCCGGTGGGGATGCCGCGGCCGTTGTCGGCCACGCACACGCCGCCGTCGGCCAGCAGGGTCACCTCGATGGCGTCGGCGTGACCCGCCAGGGCCTCGTCGACGGAGTTGTCGACCACCTCGTAGACCAGGTGGTGCAGGCCCCGCTCCCCGGTGGAACCGATGTACATTCCGGGGCGCTTGCGTACCGCCTCAAGCCCCTCCAGAACCGTGATTGAACCTGCGTCGTAGGCCAAGTGGGAACACCCTCCTGCTGGGGACGCCTGCCGACCGTGGCCGAGCGGCGACGGCCACCCGGGACGCGGTGACCGGGAGGGCCGACGTGCCGCGACACCTGGGGGATCACCGTTCGCCACAGGGGCCGTCCGCCCACCCTCTTCTGGGGGCGTGGGACCGGCTACAGGCGTCTGAAGAACCGTCTCCATGATACCCCGCACGGTGCGACAAAGTGGCATTGGCGGCCCTGTGCCGCCTCACAACGAACGTTCAGGGAGGGAGACGACTCCCTACACGCGGGAGGGGCTGCGCGCAAGTCCCGGTGCGGTTGAGTGGCGCTTGCGGCACCCGGCGGCCCCGGTACCGTCCCGCCCCCCGCCCCGGAGGTGCCGAACACCTGTGGGAACCGCGTTCACCTGGGGTTATCCACAGGCTGTGGAAGGGAGAGGCCTGGCGCCCCGGTACCGCGGCCCGGAAGGACCCGCCTCAGCGGCGCCGGAAACCGGGCCCGCGGACCTTGATGGCGACGACCGTGCCGTCGCCCAGCTCCTCGTTGAGACGGCGCATGAGATCGCGCACCATCGCTCGCGCATGGGCCGCCATGGTGGGTGAATCGGCCACCACGACGAGCTCGCCGTCCGAATAACTCTCCGGACGGAGGTGTTCGGCGTTGAAATCGCCCACGATGTCCGCCCAGCGGCCGAACACGCCGCCGATGGCCACCTGCTCCTGCCAGCCGTGCTCGATCAGCCACGTGCGCACGGCCTCGCCGAACATCTGGGGCTCGTTGCGTGACCGCAACCGGCCACGCCGGCGTGAGCGCTGGAGTCCTCGGGGCACCGCGCCGCGGTCCTTGGCCTCGGCCCGGGCGCGCGCGAGCGCCTGGCGTGCCAGGTCGGCCCCCGAAGGCGCCGGGGGAGCCGAGGGTCCCGGCTCGGGCGGGCGCCGCGCGTCGTCCACAGACTGTGGACGGAGCCCTCCGCCGCCGTGGTCGGCCGCCCCGGGGACCGGACCCCGGTCCACAGGGTGTGGATAACGCTCACTCACCCGCGACGCCCCCCTCGCGCACGCCGAACCGGACCCCGTCCAGCTCCTTGGGGATGTCCTCGGGCACGGCCGCGGTCACCAGGACCTGTTCGGCGTCGCCGACGCGCTCGGCCAGCCTGCGGCGGCGCTCGCTGTCCAGCTCGGCGAACACGTCGTCCAGGATCAGCACCGGGTCGTCGCCGTCGGAGCGCAGCAGGTCGAAGGCGGCCAGCTTGAGCGAGAGCGCGTACGACCAGGACTCGCCCTGGCTGGCGTAGCCCTTGGCGGGCATCCCGCCCAGCCGCAGGACCAGGTCGTCGCGGTGCGGGCCCACCAGGCTGACCCCGCGCTGGAGCTCGCGGTCGCGGGCCTCCTCCATGGCCGCGCGCAGGGTTTCCACAAGCTGTGGACGGCCGGTCGGCGGCTCGGCCCCCTCGGGGACCGCGCCGCTGCGGTAGTCGGGGACGGCCGGCCCCCCGGAGTCGGTCAGGCCCGCGTAGGCCTCGGCGATCCTCGGGCGCAGCTCCTCCACCAGCTCCAGCCTCGCCGCCAGCAGCTCCGCGCCCGTCTCCGCCAGATGGGAGTCCCACACCTCCAGCGTGCTCAGGTCGGGCGCCGAGCGCTGGCGGAACATCCGGCCGGAGGCCGACTTGAGCAGGGCGTTGCGCTGCTTGAGCACCCGGTCGTAGTCCGAGCGCACACCCGCCATCCGGGGCGCGCGCGCCACCAGCAGGTCGTCCAGGAACCGACGCCGCTCGCCGGGGTCGCCCTTGACCAGGGCCAGGTCCTCCGGGGCGAAGAGCACGGTGCGCAGGATCCCCAGGACCTCGCGCGGACGGCCCGCGGGCGCCTGGTTGATCCGGGCTCGGTTGGCCCTGCCGGGGTTGAGCTCCAGGTCCACCACCATGGACCGCTCGTCGCGCACCACCTTGGCCCGGACGATCGCGCGGGGTGCGCCCTGGCGGACCAGCGGGGTGTCGGAGGAGACCCGGTGGCTTCCGAGGGTGGCCACGTAGCCGATCGCCTCGACCAGGTTGGTCTTGCCCTGGCCGTTGGCGCCGACGAACACGCTCACACCGGGGCCCATCTCGACGAGGGCCTCACGGTAGGACCGGAAGTCGGCCAGTTGCAGGTGGGATACGTACATCCGGCCTTCCTCCTGGGGCGGCGGCGGTCGGGGGAAGGGTGCTCCCGGGGACGGCCCGCGGGCTGCGTCCCCGGGTCGGGGGGTGGGGCTGGAGAACGGCTCAGACGTCGATGTCGTCCGAGGTCTCGGCCCGGTGCACGGCGTGCCCGCCGAACTGGTTGCGCAGGGCCGCCACGACCTTCATGGCCGGGCTGTCGTCCTGGCGGGAGGCGAACCGCGCGTAGAGGGAGGAGGTGATCGCCGGGGCCGGGACCGCGAGGTCCACGGCGGCCTGGACGGTCCAGCGGCCCTCGCCGGAGTCCTCGGCGTAGCCGCGCAGACGCGACAGCTCGGGGTCCTCCTCCAGGGCCCGCGAGAGCAGGTCCAGCAGCCAGGAGCGCACCACGGTGCCCTCGCGCCAGCTCTCGAACGTGCCGGGGACGTCGTCCACGAGGCCGGAGGCGACCATGAGCTCGTAGCCCTCGCCGAAGGCCTGCATCATGCCGTACTCGATGCCGTTGTGGACCATCTTGACGAAGTGTCCGGCGCCGACCGCTCCGGCGTGGACGAAGCCCACGCCCTCGTCGGGCACGAGGGAGTCGAAGATCGGTCGGGCCTTCTCGACGTCCTCGGCCGGGCCGCCGACCATGATGCCGTAGCCGTTCTGGCGGCCCCAGACACCGCCGCTCACACCGGCGTCGAGGTAGCCGACACCCTTCTCCGCCAGTGCCTTGGCGCGGACGCGGTCGTCCGCGTAGTGGGAGTTGCCCCCCTCGATGACGAGGTCGCCCTCGTCCATGAGCTCGCCCAGTTCGGCGATGGTCGCGGCCGTGGGCTCGCCCGCGGGGACCATCACCCAGACCACCCGGGGGGCGGCCAGGCGTTCGACCAGTCCGGCCAGGGTGTCGACGTCGCGCTCAGGCGAGGTGACGTCGTACCCGACGACCTCGTGGCCCTTCTCCCGCAGCCGGGCGGCCATGTTGCCGCCCATCTTGCCGAGACCGATCATTCCGAGCTGCATGGTGCTCTGCTCCCCTTCGCCGCCTGTGGATGGACGCCGGCCGGCCCGGGTCGCGGACCGGTTCCGGCAGGTGCCAGTCAATCGAACCGGCCGCGGATCAGCCCGGCTGACGCACCGGCATGATCAGGTAGCGGTACTCGGGGGAGGATCCCTCCTCCGCGGGCTTGCCGGTCAGGATCGACGGCTTGGTCGAGGTGGTGAAGTTCAGGCGGGCGACGTCGGTGCCGATGGCGCCGAGCCCGTCGAGGAGGAACCCGGAGTTGAAGGCGATCTGGATGTCGTCGCCGTCCAGGTCGGCCTCCAGGGCCTCGACCGCCTGCGCCTCCTCGCCGGTCCCCGCCTCCAGGACCAGCTGGCCCTGGCTGAAGGACAGCCGCAGCGGGGTGTTGCGCTCGGCGACCAGCGAGACGCGCTTGACCGCCTCGACGAACTCGGAACGGCTGACCTCGGCCACCGAGTTGAAGGTGTCCGGCAGCAGCGCCCGGTACTTGGGGAACTCGCCGTCGAGCAGGCGGGTCGTGGTGAGGCGGCCGCCCCCCTCGAAGCCGATCATGCCCTCACCGGAGCCGCCGTCCGAGAGGGCGATCGAGACCTCGGCGCCCGAGGTGAGCGACTTGGCGGTGTCGTGGAGGGTCTTGGCCGGGACCAGCGCGACCGCGGACAGGTCGGGGTTCTCCGGCTTCCAGGTGAGCTCGCGCACGGCCAGGCGGTAGCGGTCGGTGGAGGCGAGCGTGATCTTCTCGCCCTCGATCTCGACGCGCACGCCGGTGAGCATCGGCAGGGTGTCGTCGCGCCCGGCGGCCACGGCCACCTGGCTGACCGCGGCGGCGAAGGCGTCGCTGCCGACGGTCCCGCTCACACCGGGCATCTCCGGGAGCGTGGGGTAGTCCTCCACCGGCATGGTGGTCAGGGTGAACTTCGCGCTGCCGCCGGTGACGACGACCTTGGGGCCGTCGGTGGAGATCTCCACAGGCTGTGCGGGGAGGTTGCGGGTGATCTCGGCCAGGAGCTTGCCGGTGACCAGCACCGTGCCCGGCTCCTCGACGTCGACGTCGACCGCGGCCTGGGTGGAGACCTCGTAGTCGAAGCCGGACAGGCGCAGCTGCTGACGGCCGTCGAACTCGCCGGCCTCGAGCAGGATGCCGACGAGCACCGGGACCGAGGGGCGCGTCGGGAGTGTGCGCGCGGTCCAGGCGACTGCCTCGGCCAGTACGTCGCGTTCGACCCGGAACTTCACTTTCCGACTCACTTTCCGCACGACCGGGGGTGCCGGTCGAAGCCTCAACGTTGCAGCTCGTGGATCTGTGGGTCTGCCGAGGGCTCCGTCCACAGGGCTGTGGAGGCCGCGCCGGTGGCGCCGGGAGCTGCCTCGGATCCCGTATGGGTCACCGCTCGGATCCGGGCGGCGGAGGACAGGGGCGAGACCACACGTTACCCGGATTCACCCGCTGCCGCTGACAGCTCAGCGCTGGGCTGTCGTCGCGCCGGTCTCGGAGAGTTGTCCACAGATTTTCCGCGGAGCGGTTGTGAAGCCACATCTTGGTTAATGAAGGTGCGCAGTAGTAGTAGGGCCTGTGGATAGTGTGGATAACCCTTGTTTTCGCAGGTCAACCCGCGAATTTTTGTCCACAGGCCCTGTGGGTAACCCTGTGGGTAACTTGGCCCCCCTGTGGACGAACGAAGCCGTCCCCAGGTTTTCCACACTCTGTCCACAGCTTCGTCCACAGGTTTTCCCCAGGTTCTCCACAAGGATCGGTGGTTCAGTCATCGGATGACCCACCGCAGTGTCCACAGGGGCAGGGGTGGTTACCCACAGGCTCGGCGCACTTTTCCACAGGTTGTCCACAGGGTTGTCCACAGATTTGACCCCCCTCCTGTGGATAACTTGGGCGAGAGAACGCCAAAATTTTTTTCTGAGCCCCTCCACAGATCACCCGAACCCCGACAAAGGGTCTGTGCACAGGTTTGTCCACAGGGGTGCTCCCCGTTCTGCGCGCCGAACACCGGCACGAGCACGTCCGACCAGGTGTGGGAAGGGCAACAGCGGTTGCCGAACGCCCGGGAAACAGGGAGGACAGGGCGTGCCTGGCACGAACCGGCCCGGACGTCGGCAGAGGCGGCGAACCCCTCCAGAGGCGGGCGTTCGTACGCACAAGCCTGTGGATAACTCGGCCGGAGGTGCGGCGGAGCCCTGTGGATAACGTGTGTCGCCTTGTGACCGCGCCGTCTTGTGGATGTGTCGTCTTGTGGATGTGTCGACAGGTGGCCGTGTCCACAGGCCGACACACCGCCGCGGAGCACGGGCCGCACGCCGCGGGGCGGCCTCCGTCCCGGAGGCCGCCCCGCGGCTCGTGCACAGTCCGTGGATCAGGTCAGCGAGGGCTGGTCCTTGATCCGGCTGGTGAGCTCGTGCACCTGGTTGTAGATGGACCGGCGCTCGGCCATCAGCCCGCGGACCTTGCGCTCGGCGTGCATGACCGTGGTGTGGTCGCGGCCGAACTGCTGCCCGATCTTGGGCAGGGACAGCTCGGTCAGCTCCCGGCACAGGTACATGGCGATCTGCCGGGCGGTCACCAGCACCCGGGAGCGCGAGGTCCCGCACAGGTCCTCGACCGTCAGGCCGAAGTAGGCGGCCGTCTGGGACATGATCGCCCCCGCCGTGACCTCGGGGACCTCGGTGCTGGGCACCAGGTCCCGCAGCACCTGGCTGGT
This sequence comes from Nocardiopsis alborubida, assembly GCF_012396365.1. Taxonomy (GTDB): domain Bacteria; phylum Actinomycetota; class Actinomycetes; order Streptosporangiales; family Streptosporangiaceae; genus Nocardiopsis; species Nocardiopsis alborubida. The sequence continues at coordinate 56,039 of NZ_JAAXPG010000004.1, forward strand.
CAGGTCCAGGTCCACCGACTGCCGGTTCAGGCTGGCGAAGGCGGTCACGCGGATCAGCGCGCCCTCCAGCTCCCGGATGTTGGTGGAGATCTTGCTCGCGATGAACTCCAGCACCTCGGGCGGGGCCGCCAGCCCCTCCTGCGCGGCCTTCTTGCGCAGGATGGCGATCCGGGTCTCCAGCTCGGGGGGCTGGACGTCGGTGAGCAGGCCCCACTCGAACCGGCTGCGCATCCGGTCCTCCAGCGTGGTCAGCTGCTTGGGCGGCCGGTCGCTGGAGATGACGATCTGCTTGTCGGAGTTGTGCAGCGTGTTGAAGGTGTGGAAGAACTCCTCCTGCGTCTGCTCCTTGTTCTCCAGGAACTGGATGTCGTCCACCAGGAGCACGTCGATGTCGCGGTACCGGCGGCGGAACCCGTCCGCCTTGCCGTCCCGGATCGAGTTGATGAACTCGTTGGTGAACTCCTCCGAGCTGACGTACCGCACCCGCGAACCCTCGTAGAGGCGGTGCGTGTAGTGCCCGATGGCGTGCAGCAGGTGGGTCTTGCCCAGCCCCGAGCCGCCGTGGATGAACAGCGGGTTGTAGGCCTTGGCCGGAGCCTCGGCGGCCGCGACCGACGCCGCGTGCGCGAAGCGGTTGCTGGAGCCGATGACGAAGGTGTCGAAGGTGTACTTCGGGTTCAGGCGCGCGTGCTCGCCCGGCGGGACCTCCTGCGAGCGCCCCGGGGGGGAGGGGAGGGGCCTCTGCGGGGCCTCGTCCTCCACGGGGGCCTCCGCGGCCTCCGGGGCGGGCGGGGTCTCCTCGGCCGCCTCAGGCGCCGGGGCGGCCGACGGGGCCTCCTCCCGCGGGGTCTCCCAGCGGTTGGGCCGGTCCCACTCCGGGTCCGTCCAGGCCTGCTGCTGCCACCGCGCGGGCTCCTGCGGCCGCTCCAGGGCCGAGGGCTGTTCCCACAGCGGGGGCGAGGTGGGCGTCTCCTGGGGGGAGGCGAAGGTCTGCTGGACCCAGGGCGCGGGCGCGTCGCGGACCGTGTGCGGCTCCTCGTCGGTGGGCGAGGGGGCCGCCGGGGGCGTGGGGCCCAGCAGGTCGGCCTGGTCCGGCGCCGACGGCGGGGCCGAGGGCCACGGCGCGGACGGCTCGGCGTCCGGGCGCGCGTGCTGTCCCCGGGAGCCGGGCGCGGCCCGCTGGGCCTCCGCGGGCGCCGCGGGGAGAGCACGCGGTTCGGTCGGCCCCGGTCCCGTCAGCCCCGGGGCGGTGCCCGGTACGACGGGGGAGAAGGCGGGGGCGGTGTGCCCCTCCACGCTGCGCGGGCCCTGCGGCCCCGGGGAGGCCGGAGGCGCGGGGGTGGGCGGCGGGGTCGGCACCGCGGTGGGGTCGACCGTCACCGCGACCCGGATCTCCCGGCCCAGGTGGGCTGAGAGCGCCTTGCTGATCGCCGGGTACAGGCGTGTCTCCAGCACCTTCTTGGTGAACTCGTTGGGCGCCGCGATGAGCGCGGTGTCCTCGATCAGGCCCAGCGGACGGGTCTGCGGCAGCCATGCGCGCTGGTGCGCGGGAAGGGAGTCGTTGTCGATCCCGTCCAGGACGCTGGACCAGACCACTGCGAGGTTGACCTGCGCGTCAGCCAAGACGACCTGCCATGGGTGCTGTCCCTTCGGTACGGGTCTGTGCGGTGCGGAGTGGGGGGCAGAAGGGGACGTGGTGGCCACGGCGAAGCCCGTGGCGCGTCGGTCGGGTGGGCGCTCGCGGGGACCTGGGGTCGCAGGGAGCGACTTCCCATTGTCCTCCTCCCGCGGCGGTGCCGGGTCGGACCCGGGGGCGATATCGGCTGCTTTGGGCGGGTATGTGCCTGTGGATAACTTCACTGTCCACAGAGCGGCCCGGCTATGGCCGCATCCCCGGTATCCACAGCTTCAGGGCGTTGTCCACAGGTTTTCCACAGGCTTGTCCACAGGATGGCAGATCTCTGCGCACAGCGCAGGGTTATCCACAATGTGCAGCTCAGAAGCTGTGTAAGAAGGTTGTTTCTGGTGGAGGGGAAGGGCTGTCCGATGTGAGGGGCAAGTTATCCACAGGCTGAGGTTATCCACAGGAGTCGGGGGGTGTGGAAGTCTCACACGCCTGTGGACAACGAGTTGTCCACAGGAGGCCCGCAGGGGCGGGTCGAGAGGTGGGCTGAGGAGCGCCCGCGCGGAGGGGCGGGAGCAGGCCGGACGCGGACCCGCCGCCCGGGCGCGCGGAGGGGAGCGCACGGGAGGAGCCGGTTGCCCGCGGGAGCGCCCGCGCACCCCGGGCCGGCCACCGCCCGCACAGGCGCGGGCCGGGGGAGAGGGGAGGGCCCTCGGGAGGGGCGCGGGAGGGGGCCCGCGGGGACGTGCGGCCCCGCCGTCCACAGGCCCGATTTGACCCCGGCCGGACCAGGTCGTATCTTCTTTATGCTTATGCCGATGATCTGCCTGCGCCCGTGCCAGCACGGAGACGCGGCCGCGGCTCACGCACCCGTAGGCCCCGCATATCCTGGGGGTCTGTCGTAGTACTTATCCTGACACGCCCCTGGAGCCAGTAGTGAGCAAGCGTACGTACCAGCCGAACAACCGGCGTCGCGCGAAGGTCCACGGCTTCCGGCTGCGCATGCGTACGCGCGCCGGTCGCGCCATCATCGCCTCGCGCCGTCGTAAGGGGCGCGCGGCGCTGACCGTGAGCCACTAGGCCACGCCCAGCACCAAGCCCTTCGGGACCGTCCGGCCTTCTCGCCGGCCGGTCCCTTTGTCGTGGGAGAAGTACCGAAGCACGAAGGAAGCCGATGCTCTCGCCGAGGAACCGGATGCGCCACAGCGCCGAGTTCGGCTCCGTCATGCGTTCGGGTCGGCGCGCGTCCAGGGACTGCCTGGGCGCCGTCTACCTCCCTCCGCCCTCCGGTGTCGCGGACGCCGCCCCCCCGCGGGTCGGATTCGTGGTCAGCAAGGCGGTCGGGGGAGCGGTGGTGCGCAAGCGTGTGCAGCGCAGACTGCGTCACCTGATGCGGTCTCGGTTGGCTGTTCTGCCAAACGGTAGCCTGCTTGTAGTGCGCGCCCGACCCGCCGCCGCCACCGCGCGGCACGAGGACCTGGCCGCCCAACTCGACAGCGCGATCGCCGCGGCGATGCGCCCCCGCGGGACGTCGTCGCGCCGCCGGTCCGGCCGTGGCCGACCCCGGTCCCCGGAGGCGGATCCCGCGGTGCGTGAGACAGCAGGGAACCGACGCCCGGACGAGGGCGGAGAGCGGTGGGGCCGATGACCGAGCACAGACCGACGGTGTTCGCGCGCGTGTTGATCCTGCCCATCCGGGGTTACCAGCGCTTCATCAGCCCGCTCTTCCCCCCGGTCTGCCGTTTCTACCCCTCGTGCAGCGCGTACGCCGTCGAGGCGCTGCGCGTGCACGGAGCCCTGTACGGGTTGTGGCTGGGAACCCGGCGTATCGCCCGTTGCCACCCCTTCAACCCGGGAGGGCTTGATCCGGTTCCGCCGCCCAGGGGGCGTCGGAGCGGGGAGTCCGAGGAGTCTGCGGGCGGAGCCGGCCACACCGGAACCCCTCCCGGGGACCAGTAGCTGAAGCGAATCACATAGGAGTTGGCCGGTGCTGGACTGGCTTTACAACATCGTCGGTTGGATCCTGGTCAGGATCCACGAGGGCCTGACCTTCATCGGCCTCGACACGGACAGCGGCTGGGCCTGGGGCCTGTCGATCGTCCTGCTCACCGTGCTCATGCGGCTCCTGCTGGTGCCGCTGTTCGTCAAGCAGATGAACACGCAGCGCAAGATGCAGGACATCCAGCCCAAGATCCTGAAGCTCCGCGAGCGCTACAAGCACGACAAGGAGCGCTTGCAGCGGGAGTCCATGAAGCTCTACCAGGAGAGCGGTACCAACCCGATCATGGGTTGCCTGCCGCTCCTCCTGCAGATGCCGGTCTTCTTCGCGCTCTTCAGCGTGCTGCGCAGCGTCGCCGAGGGCAACGCCCAGTACAACTTCACCCCGGAGCTGGTGGAGAGCGCGCGTGCGGCGCTCATCTTCGAGGCGCCCGTCGCCGCGCAGTTCAACAGCTCCCCCGAGGAGATCCTCGCGCTCGGTGCGACCGACCCGATCATGGCCAAGGTCATCATCGCCATCGCCTGCGTGATCATGGGTACGACGACGTTCCTCACCATGCGCCAGAGCATGAAGCGCAGCGTCTCCCAGATGCCCGACAACCCCATGATGCAGACCCAGAAGATCATGATGTACATGGCGCCCCTGTTCGGGCTCTTCGGTCTCATGATGCCCGTGGGTGTGCTGGTCTACTGGGTCACCTCCAACGTCTGGACCATGGGGCAGCAGCACTTCCTCTACCGCAAGCAGCCGCTCCCCGGCCAGGACGAGGCCAAGGCCAAGAGCGGTGCGTCCGCCACCGGTTCCGCCAAGGGCATGCTCAGCCGAAAGAAGGCGGCGGAATCCGCTCCTGAGCCGAAGGAACAGCCTAAGATCGAACGCAAGCAGCCGAAGAAGCAGTCGCGTTCCAAGCGGGCCGGTGGTGGTCCGCGCTAGGTTCTGCGACTCCCGGCCGAGAAGGCGTTCGAGTGCGCAGGCGACACTGCCCCTGAGGCGTACGGCGGCCAGGGCGTGAGGGATGAGGAGACGGGATCGCTGTGGCAAGTAGCGAGGAAGAGAGCGGTGGCGTAGCGGTGGCTGAGGCGCCTGAGGCCGGAATCGATGTCGAGGCCCTGGAGAACGAGGGCGACATCGCGGCGGACTACATCGAGGGACTCCTCGACATCGCGGACTTCGACGGCGACATCGACATGGACGTCGAGGGCGACCGCGCGATGGTCTCCGTCGTCGGAGCCACCCTCGACGAGCTGATCGGGGAGCGGGGCGAGGTCCTGGAGGCCCTCCAGGAGCTCACCCGGCTGGCGGTGCACCGGGCCACCGGTGAGCGCAGCCGCCTGATGCTGGACATCGGCGGGTACCGCGAGGACCGCCGCAAGGTGCTCTTCCAGGTCGGGACGGACGCCGCCAACAAGGCCAAGGAGACCGGCGAGACCCAGCCGCTGGAGCCGATGACCCCGTTCGAGCGCAAGGTCGTGCACGACGCGGTGGCCGCCGCCGGTCTGCACAGCGAGTCGGAGGGCGAGGAGCCCAACCGCTACGTGGTGGTGCGGCCCGCCTCCTGAGCGCGGACGCCCCGGAGGGGGTGGCGATGTTTCACGTGAAACATCGTCACCCCCTCTTCCTGTGTCCGTCTCCTCCTGTTCCTGTGTCGGCATGTGGCTCTGTCGACTTCTCGCCATGTGTGGCCGGACCGCAGAGGGGAAGGCGGAAGCCGGGGCCCGGATGTTTCACGTGAAACCGCGGTGTCCTCCCGCGCGTAGGATTCAGGGTGGATCCCTTTTTCTCCGCGCCGCTGCGCGCCCCCTTCGCCCACCGGTCCGCCGTGTGCGCGGACGCCGTGGCGAACCGACATGGAAGTGATGATGGACGAGTTCACAGGTGGTGACCGATGACCTCGGGCACTGAGGAGTCCGGCGCCGCGCTCCCCGCTCCCCCCGCGGAGGCGGAGGCGGTCTTCGGCACCTCCCTGCCGACGGCGCGGCGCTACGCCGAACTGCTCGCCGACGACGGAGTGCGCCGGGGGCTGATCGGGCCGCGTGAGGTCCCCCGCCTGTGGGAGCGGCACCTCATCAACTGCGCGGTCGTGGAGGAGTTGATTCCCGAGGGGGCGGAGGTGGTGGACGTCGGTTCGGGAGCCGGTCTGCCCGGCCTGGTGCTCGGCCTGCTGCGCCCCGACATCCGCATGGTGCTGCTGGAGCCGCTGCTGCGCCGGACGGTCTTCCTCAACGAGGCCGTGGAACTCCTGGATCTGCCCAACGTGGAGGTGCGGCGCGGCCGTGCCGAGGAGGCGCACGGCAAGATCCACACCGACTTCGTCACCGCCCGAGCGGTCGCCCCCCTGAGCCGACTCGCCGGTTGGTCCCTGCCCCTCCTGCGCGAGGGCGGCAGCCTGCTGGCGCTCAAGGGGGAGCAGGCGGAGGCCGAACTGGCCGCCGCGGAGGAAGACGTTTCGAAACTGCGGCCCAGCGTTAGCGATGTGATCAGGGTGGGGCGGGGTAAAGTCGATCCCGCTACCACGGTCGTTCGCGTCACGGTGACCGGTGGTCCGCCCGTGTCGAAGGCGCGCGGCGGCAAGAAGAAGCGCGGACGGAAGAGGTGAACTCCTTCGTGAACCCATCCGACAACCCCGGTGTTTCACGTGAAACATCCTCCTACGGAGACCTGCTCGATGTTTCACGTGAAACGCCGTCCGGGGTTCCCGGCACTCCGCTCGCCCGTGCGGCCCATGAGGCCATGGCGGTTCGCGGGCCCGACGACATCTGGCCCCGGCCCAAGGAATGCCGGGTGATCAGTGTGGCCAACCAGAAGGGCGGCGTCGGCAAGACCACCACGACGGTCAACATCGCGGCCGCCCTGGCGATGCACGGACAGCGCGTCCTCGTGGTCGACCTCGACCCGCAGGGCAACGCGTCCACCGCCCTCAGCATGGAGCGCGACAACCAGACCCGGTCCATCTACCACTGCCTGGTGGAGGACGAGGAGATCCGCAAGCTCGCCCAGCCGGTCCCGGGCATCCCCAACCTGTGGTGCGCCCCCGCGACCATCGACCTGGCGGGCGCCGAGATCGAACTGGTCTCGCTCGTCGCGCGCGAGGCCCGGCTCAAGCGGGCCTTCGCCGCCTACGACACCTCGGACCTGGACTACATCCTCATCGACTGCCCGCCCTCGCTCGGCCTGCTGACGGTCAACGCGATGGTGGCGTGCGACGAGGTCATGATCCCGATCCAGTGCGAGTACTACGCCCTGGAGGGTCTGGGCCAGTTGCTGCGCAACGTGGAGCTCGTCCAGTCCCACCTGAACCCGGGACTGGCGGTCAGCACCATCCTGCTGACGATGTACGACGGCCGGACCCGGCTCTCCCAGCAGGTGGCCGACGAGGTGCGCTCGCACTTCAAGGACACCGTCCTGGAGACGCTGATCCCCCGGAGCGTCCGGGTGTCCGAGGCACCCAGTTACGGCCAGTCGGTGATGACCTACGACCCGGCTTCCAGCGGCGCGGTGGCCTACCTGGAAGCCGCCCGGGAGATCGCCCACAGGGCCAAGGTCTGACAAGCGGAAGAGGAGTGTGGAGGTGCCGGTGAGCCAGCAGCGGCGCGGACTGGGCAAGGGACTGGGGGCACTCATCCCGCAGGGGCCGGCGGCCCCTGCCGCCCCCGCCCCCGCCCCCGAGGAGGAGACCCAGCCCGTCGAGCCACGGGTGGAAGCCCTGCCCGACGGGACGTACCTGGAGGAGGTCGAGCTCAGCTCGATCATCCCCAACCCCCGACAGCCGCGGAAGTACTTCGACGACCAGGCTCTGGAGGAGCTTCGGGACTCGATCAGCGAGGTAGGTCTGCTCCAGCCCATCGTCGTGCGCAAGCTGGAGGGTGAGGGCGGCCCCCGGTACGAGCTCATCATGGGCGAGCGCCGGATGCGTGCCAGCAAGGAGGCGGGGCTCACCCGCGTCCCAGCCATCGTCCGGAGCACCGACGACGACGAGCTGCTCCGCGACGCGCTCCTGGAGAACCTGCACCGGCAGGAGCTCACCCCCCTGGAGGAGGCGGCCGCCTACAAGCAGCTGCTGGACGACTTCGGCGCCACCCACGGGGAGCTGGCCCAGCGGATCGGCCGGTCCCGCTCGCACATCACCAACACCCTGCGGCTGCTGACCCTCCCGCCGAAGGTGCAGACGCGTGTGGCCGCGGGCGTGCTCAGCGCCGGGCACGCGCGGACGCTGCTGAAGGTCGAGGACCCCGACCTCCAGGACCGGTTGGCCGCCCGGGTGGTGGAGGAGGGCATCTCGGTCCGCTCCCTGGAGGAGATGGTCGCCCTGCGGGAGGAGCCCGAGGAGGAGAAGGTCCGACGCGCCCCCATCCGGACCGCCAACCCTCCCCAGGTCGAGGAGTGGGCGTCCCGCCTCTCCGACCGCCTGGACACCACGGTGAAGGTCAACATGGGCAGGCGCAAGGGCAGGATCGTCGTGGAGTTCGCGACGCACGAGGACCTGGAGCGCATCATCAGCCAGATGGGCTGACCCCCTCCTCGGCGATGTTTCACGTGAAACACCGCCGAGGAGGGTCCCGGTACAGCGAAGGACCCCCGGATCCCAGGGATCTCGGGGGTCCTTCTCCGTGCCGGCCGCGGGAGGGCCCGCGGTGCGGGTTCCGGGTTACAGGAACTCCGCGAGCTCCTTCTCCAGGAGGCGCTTGGGCTTGGCGCCGATGATCTGCTTGACGACCTCGCCGTCCTTGTAGAGGTTCATCGTCGGCAGGGACAGCACGTTGTACGAGCGCGGTGTCTCAGGGTTCTTGTCGGTGTTGATCTTGACGACCTCGATCTTGTCGCCGTACTCCTCGGCCAGCTTGTCCAGGACCGGGGCCATCTGCTTGCACGGGCCGCACCAGTCGGCCCAGAAGTCCACCAGGACGGGCTTGTCGCTGGAGAGGACCTCCTCCTTGAAGGTGGCGTCGGTGACGTGCTTGACAGCGGACATGGTTCTCCTTGGTTCGAAGGATCCGGGGCAGGGGGGCGGAGGGAGGGAGCCGGTGGTCGCGGGCCGGGGCCCGCCCCGGCCGGCGGCCGGGGCCGCCTCTAGTTGCCGCGCGCGGCGAGGTAGCGCTCGGCGTCCAGGGAGGCGGAGCAGCCGGTCCCCGCGGCGGTGATCGCCTGGCGGTACTGGTGGTCGACGACGTCGCCCGCGGCGAAGACACCCTCCAGGTTCGTCCGCGTGGACGGGAAGTCCACCTTGACGTAGCCCTCCTCGTCGAGCTCGACCTGCTTGTCGAACAGCTCCACACGCGGGTCGTGGCCGATCGCGACGAACAGCCCGGTCACGTCCAGGGTGCTGGTCTCGCCGGTCTGGGTGTCGAGCACCTTGACACCGGAGACGCGCTCCTCGCCCAGGACCTCGGTGACCGCCGAGTTCCAGAGGAAGGTGATCTTGTCGTTGGCGTGCGCGCGCTCGGCCATGATGCGGCTGGCGCGCAGCTGGTCGCGGCGGTGGATGACGGTCACCGACCTCGCGAACCGGGTGAGGAACAGGGCCTCCTCCATGGCGGTGTCGCCACCGCCGACCACCGCGATGTCCTGGTCGCGGAAGAAGAAGCCGTCGCAGGTGGCGCACCAGGAGGTGCCGCGCCCGGACAGCTCCTTCTCACCGGGGACGCCCAGCTCGCGGTAGCCGGAGCCGGTGGCGAGGATGACCGTGTGGGCGAGGAAGGTCTCACCGCCCGCGACGACCTCCTTGACCGGCTTGGTCAGGTCGACGGCGGTGACGTCCTCCGGCACCAGTTCGGCGCCGAACCGCTCCGCCTGCTTGCGCATGTGGTCCATGAGGTCGGGGCCCATGACACCGTCGGGGAAGCCGGGGAAGTTCTCGACCTCGGTGGTGTTCATCAGCGCGCCGCCGGCGGTGATGGAACCCTCGAACACCAGGGGTCGCAGTTCGGCACGGGCGGCGTACACGGCGGCGGTGTACCCCGCCGGTCCGGAACCGATGATGATGACATTGCGGACGTCACTCACGCTCGTTGGCCCTTCACACAGTCGCTGCCCTGGCCACGCCGTGTGACCTCAGGGGAAGATGGTTAGCACAACCGATGGTAGGCGCAGGGCATTCCCTTCGGGACATCGCCCCAGGTTACGGGGGTGGGGTATGTCGGACGGAGCCCGCCGCGCACCTCCCGGGGCCCCGGTGGAGGAGGCCGCCCACGCGGCGGTGGGGATCCCCGGCCGCCGCGGAGCGGTGGGCGGCCGTGGGCGACGGTCTCCGCGGCGCGACCCCGGGTAGGGTCCGGAAAGCCCCCAGGATCCCCGTTGGCCGCCGTCCAGGGCCCAGCGCACTCCCAGGGTGATCACACCCGCCACGAGCCCCCACGGGGCGTTCAGGGCCAAGGCGGCGACGAAGCCGGTCGGCTACGCGCCGCGTCCCCGGCGGCCTACGCCCGGACGCGTAGCGGCGCGGTCCTGCGGTCCCGCGCCGGTCCGGGGCCGGGTCCGTAGAATCGCCGCATGCCCAGTGACCGCCGGGGCGTCGTGGTCGACGCGCTCTTCGGGTTCGCCGTCTTCGCCGTGGTGGCGATCGCGGTCGCCTCCGACGTCAGCGACACGGGAAACCTGTCGCCGGGGTACGGGGTGGCCGCCGTGCTCGGCGCACTCATGCTGGTCCGGCGCCGCTGGCCGGTCGCGGTCCTGGCGGCCACCTCGGTCCTGGTCGTCGCCAACTACGTGCTCCAGCTGCCCGTCATCGGTCTGGCCGTCCCGGTGGCCGCCGCGCTGTACTCGGCGGCGGAGGCGGGCCGCACCCTGTGGTCGGTGGGCCTGGCCTCCGCACTGGTCCTGGTCTCCACCCTCGTCCGGTTGCAGGAGGGGCAGGACCCCGCCTACCTCCTGGGGTATGAGCTGCCCACCACGGTGGCGGTCATGGGCGCTGCCACGGCCCTGGGCCACGCGCGGTGGCAGCGGCGCCGGGCCGAGCACCAGCGCGTGCGGATCGAGGTCCTCGACAGGCGGGCGCGCGAGTCCGAGGCGGCCGAGCGCCTGGCGCTCGAACGCACCCGCATCGCCCGCGACCTGCACGACGCCGTGGGGCACCACCTCTCCGTGGTGTCCCTGCACGCGGCGGTGGCCGCGGAGGCCCTGGGGGACGACCCGGCGGACGTGTCCCTCGCGCGCGCCGAGCTGGACCACGTGGCGCGGGCGTCGCGGGCGGGCCTGAGCGAGTTGCGCGCCACCGTGCGCGCGCTGCGCGAGGCCGACCCGGGAGACGACCGGGTCTCCTCCCTCGCGCACCTGGACGAACTGGTGGCGACGGTGCGCGCGGCCGGGGTGGACGTGGAGGTGACCGGAGTGCCCGCTCCCGGTGAGGTGCCGGGGATGGTGGAGGCGACCGCCTACCGGATCGTCCAGGAGGCGCTGACGAACACGCTGCGCCACTCGCGTGCCCCTCGGGCGAGGGTGGCATTCTCCAGGAGGGACGGGATGCTCGACGTGACGGTGACCGACGAGGGGACGGCCGCACCGGCCCGGTCCACGGAGGGCAGCGGGCTGGCGGGGATGCGCGAACGGGTGCGCCTGGTCGGCGGGACGGTGGAGGCGGCGCCCCGCCCCTCCGGAGGGTTCGGGGTGCGCGCGCTGCTGCCGATCGGGGGCGACCGGTGATCCGGGTCCTGCTCGTGGACGACCAGCCCCTCGTGCGCACCGGGGTGCGCGCGCTGCTGGAGCGCGACGAGGGGATCGAGGTGGTGGCCGAGTCCGAGAACGGCCGCGAGGCGCTCGTGGACATCGGCCGCCACCGTCCCGACGTGGTCCTGCTCGACCTCCAGATGCCCGCGATGGACGGCCTGGCGGTACTCCGCGAGCTGGAGCGCCGCCGCGGCGGCCCGGCGCCCGGGATCGACAGGTCCACAGGGGCACATGTCGACACGTCGACGGTCGGCGGGGTCCGGGTGGTCGTGCTCACCACGTTCGGCGAGGACGACAACGTGTTCACGGCGCTGAGGCTGGGCGCCTCCGGCTTCCTGCTCAAGGACGCCGGTCCGCGGCAGCTGCGGGACGCGGTCCGCACGGTGGCGGCGGGGGACGCGCTGCTCTCCCCGGGCGTCACCCGGAGGGTGATCGAGCGCCTCGCCGCCACCGCGGCCGATCCCGGGAGCGCCTCCCGGCTGGACGTGCTCACCGACCGGGAGCGCGACGTGCTCGCGCTGGTCGGCCGAGGCATGTCGAACCAGGAGATCGGCGCCGAGCTGCACCTGAGCCCGGCGACCGCGCGCACCCACGTGGGCCGCGTCCTGGCCAAGCTCGGGGTCCGCGACCGGGTCGGCCTGGTGGTGGCCGCCTACGAGACGGGCCTGGTCCGCCCCGGCCGGTGAGCGCGCACCCGTGGGCGGCGGGCGGACCCCGCTCCCGTCCCGCTTCGGCGACATGTCGACACGCCGCCAAGGAGACAAGGCGTCAAGGCGACGCGGAGCACGGGCGGCCCCGGAGCGCTCAGGGAGCCGCCACGGTCTCCTGGTCGAGGACCTTCGGCCCGGAGCCGCCGCCCCGCCCGCAGGCCGGGTCGACCACGTACACCTCGAACCGCTCTCCCCGAGGGGAGAACAGCACCCACGCGGGGGAGTCCCCGTCGCCGTAGTGGGCGTCGTCGACCAGGGTGAAGTGCCCGCCGAACTCCTCGCCGAGGAGCACCACGCACTCCTGCACGCCGGGGGGCGCCGCCTCGACGGCCAGGGGACCGGTCTCCGCGCTTCCGTCGGCCCCGCCGTCGCCCCCGGCTCCGGGCGGTCCGCCCACGGGGGACAGGTCGAGCGTCCGGGCGGCCTGCTCGGGCAGGGACGCCTCGGTGTAGACGGTCTCGCTCCGCACCACCTGCGGCATGTAGGACTGCGCCGTGTCCGGGGCGTTCTCCGAGCCGTTCTCCGCCAGCGGGGCCGCGACGCCGCTCTCCCCGTCCTGGCCTCCCGGCGTGAGCACGCCGTTGAACAGGGCCGCGCCGCCGCCTCCCACGACGATCGCCGCGGCGGCGGCCAGCATCATCAGCCGGGGCGCGCTGAACCTCCGCCCGGCCCGGGGGCGGCGTGTGATAGGGGTCACCGTGGCGCCGCCGGACACCGGGTCGCTCCCGGCCGACGACGGTTCGGGGCCCGGCGCGGCGCCCGCGCCGGCGGGAGCGCCCGCCGCGCGCTCGCGCACCGCCTCCGCGACGCGCTGGTCGAGGAGGTCGGCCACGTCCCGGGGCAGGGCGGGAACCGGTGCGGCGGCCAGCGCCTCGGCCACCCCGGTGAGCTCCCCCAGGGTCGCCGCGCAGGTCGCGCAGGTGTCTATGTGGACTGCGACGGTGCGTTCCTCGTCGGGCTCCAGGAGCTCCTCGGCGAAGAAGGCGAGTGCCTCCACGTCTGGATGGGACGTCACGATGGGTTGGCACCTCCTCTCCCAGTTGTGACGTCTCCGGCCTGTCGAGGGTTCCTCAGATGGGCCAGCGACGGGAGAAGTCTGGCGCGACCTCGCGCACACCTGCTCTTGACCGTCCCCGACGCCACGTCGAGGATCTGCGCGGCCTCCTCCACCCGGTAGCCGAGCATGTCCACGAGGGTCAGCGCCATGCGCTGGTCCAGCGGGAGCAGGTCCAGCGCGGCGTTGACGTCCAGGCGCGTCTCGGTCTGCGAGGCGTGGTCCGGGCCCCCTCCCGTACGGCCGAGCCGGTCGTTGGACATGACGTCCAGGGTCTCGTCCTCGGTCGGGGTGGCCGGTCGCACCTTGCGGCGGCGCAACCGGTCGTGGCAGGCGTTCACCACGATCCGGTGCAGCCACGTGCTCACCTGCGCCTCGCCGCGGAAGCGGTCGGCGGCGCGGAACGCGGACAGGAACGCGTCCTGGAGGGCGTCGGAGGCCTCCTCGCGGTCTCCCATCATGCGCACGGCGACAGCCCAAAGGCGCTCGCGGTGCCGACGCACCAGGACCGCGAAGGCCTGGTCGTCGCCCTGAGCGTGCCTCGTCAACAGCTCCCGGTCAGGAAGCTCCTGGACCGCGTCCATCAGTACCCGATCACGTACCCCGCTACTCGACGCCCCGTACCTCGGCCTCGTAGACCGTCCCCCTCCACTCGCCGGACCCGGCCAGCTCGGTGAACCAGACCACGACGTAGCGTGCCTCGACCGGTTCGTCGAGGGTGACGACCTGGGATCCGCCCTCGCCCGCCCCGACGACCTCGTAACCGTCCTCGCTGTCCGAGTCGGTCTCGCCGGCCAGGATCTGGAACTCGTAGCCGCTGCCGCCGAGGTTGAGGTCGACCTCGTGGACCTCGCGGACGGCGCCGAGGTCGAGCTGGAGTCCGACGCCGGGCTTGATGTCGCTGAGCGGGTCCCTGTAGCCCTGGGTGTTCCACTCGGTGGCGGTGTCCCCGTCGTGGGCGCGGCCCGCCTTGTCCGAGTGCTCGTCGGTGTTGCCGTGCGGGTTGAGGCCGCGTGACCCCTGGATCTCCAGCGGGCTCAGCTCCACCTCCCCGCCGCCGTCCGAGGCCTGGCCGCCGCCGCCCTCGGGCGGGGCCTCCTCGCCTCCGCCCGCGCTGAACATCGTCCCGACCGTCCAGGCGCCGACGACCACACCGGCGAACAGCACCAGGGCCGCCACGCCGACCAGGATCTTGCGGAGCGAGGGCTGCGTGCGCGCGGTCCGCTGCTCCATCCGGGAGGGACCCTGCCGTTCACGCACCTCGGAGCCGCCCCGGACGGAGGCGCCGCCCCGCGAGGCGGAGCTCGTCCGTCCGACGGAACCGTGGCGGGCCTCCTGGTCGTCCCGTGCGCCCGCGGCCCCGCCGCGGGTACCCCGTGGGCTTCGGCGCGGGCCGGTGCTGTCGAACTCGCCGGTGCGCCGGGAGGTCCCGGGCACGGGCGGGGCCGACTCGGCCTGGGTGACGGGCAGGGGGATGAGCCTGGGCACCTCGGCCATGGCCGCGCAGAAGTCGGCCGGCGAGGCGATGGGCGGTCCGGGCACCAGCTGCCCCGCGAGCTGCGGCAGGGCGGCGCGCGTGGTGATGGTGCCCAGGGGCTCGGTGACGCCCTGTCGGATGTGGTGGGGAGGGTAGGGGCCCGCGGGGCCCTCGGGTGCGGCGGGCAGGCCGCTCTGCGGGCCGCCGGGCCAGTGCCCGGTGAGCGCCGCGTAGAGCAGGTTGCCCAGCCCCTGGGCGTCGGTGGCCGCGGGGTCGGGGTTGCCGGCGCCCAGCAGGGCGGCGTCCACACCGATGCCGGTCACCTTGACCGCGCCGCCGCTGCTCCACATGAGCTTGCTCGGCGTCAGGCACAGGTGGTGCAGGCCTCCGGCGTGCGCGGCGGCGATCGCCTCGGCGGCCTCGGCGACCAGTCCGGCGGCGCGCTCGGGCTCCATGGGGCCCTGCGCGAGGAGGTCGGCCAGGGAGGAGCCGATGACCCACTCCTCGACCACGTAGGGGACGGGGGAGGAGTCGTCGGCGTCGAAGACCTGCGTGACGCGGGCGTCGGGAATGCGGCTCGTGGCCCGGGCGGCGCGCACGACCTCGGAGGTGCGCGGGAAGCCCTCGGCGAAGGTCCACACCGCCACGGGACGCGCGAGCGTCTCGTCGGTGGCCTTCCAGCGTGTGGCGCCGCCGGTCTCGCTCACCACTTGGTCTAGGCGGTAGCGGTTGGCCAGCTTCGCACCGGGTTCGATGAGGAAGGTGCTCATGATGGGAGTGACGGGTGCCAGTGCCGTGGTTTCGCGTGCGTCCGCGCTCCCTGGCCGTCTGCGGACCGGAGCGGTACGGGGTGCGCGCGAGGGGTCCGTCGGCCCTGCCTGCTGTCCCCAGCCTCCCTTCGGGCAGTTCGGTTGAACAATGCGGTAGCGGTAAAGCGATGCCTGTCCATGCTAGGACGCGTGAACAGCATCTTCGGAGGACAACGGATACTCGGCCACCTTCCGGTGCGTAACGGAGCGGGTCCGCTCAATCTCAGCTATTCCTGGTGATCAGCGGCGTCGCAACCGGGTTTTGAGCAAATCGAGGAAGGATGTGACTTCTGTCACTTTGAGGAGCTTTGCGGTCACCACGAACAGCACGGCTCCGACGACGCCTCCCGCCGCCATCGCCGCCAGACCCGGCCAGACCTCGCCCGGCAGGTCCCGGAAGAGGTAGATCATCGCCACCCCGAAGGCCGCCGACGGGACGGCGGCCAGGTGCAGCCGGAACAGCGTGGCCGCTGTCCGGCGCCCGTCCAGGCCGTTGAGCCGCCGGTGCAGCATGCACCACATGACGACGGAGCCGACGATGTAGTACAGGCCGTACGGTACGGGAAGCCACACCACGACGTGCTGCGGTTCCACAAGGAACAGCAGGCCGATCGCCGTGGCCGCGTGGGCGATCTCGGAGGGGATCGACACCAGGGCCGGGGTCCGGGTGTCGCCCAGAGCGTAGAACACGCGCATCTGGAGCTGGAAGAGCGTGAACGGGATCAGCATCACGCAGAAGACCATGAGGATGCGCCCGATCGCGGCCGCGTCCTCCGCGCTCGTGCTGCCCTGCGCGTAGATCAGCACGCAGAACGGGATCGCGAAGACGATCATCGCGACCGAGAGCGGCGCGATCAGCACCGAGGACAGCCGGAAGCCGCGCGAGAAGTCGCTGCGCACCTGGTCCTTGCGGCCCGCGGCGACGTGCTCGCTCATCCTGGGCAGCAGCGCGGTGATCACCGAGACCGCGATGACCGCGTACGGGAGCTGGAAGAGCATCGACGCGAACTTGTACGCCGCGATGCCCGCGCCGGAGTCGAAACCCGCCTCGGCGGCCAGGGCGCCCGCGCGGGTGGCCACGTTGGTGGAGACCAGCGCCCCCACCTGCGCGACGACGATGTAGAGCATCATCCACGAGGCGGCTCCGGCCGCCTCGCCCAGGCCCGAGCCCCGCAGGTCCAGGCGCGGGCGCCATCGGAAGCCCGCCGCGGCCAGCGCCCACACCAGGACGGCGGCCTGGACCACCTGCCCCAGGGCGGTGCCCAGCCCCAGCAGCATCAGCTGGCCGTCGGTGACGGTCTCGGGGGTGCGCCCCGGGCCGGCGAGGTTCAGGAACCACACGCAGACGCCGATGATGACCAGGTTGTTCAGCACCGGCGCCCACATGGGAGCGCCGAACCTGTTGCGCGCGTTGAGCATCGCGCTGGCCAGCCCGCTCGCGCCGATGAAGAAGATCTGCGTGACCAGGTACCGGGCCAGGACGACCGAGACCTCGTACTGGGCCCCGGAGAAGCCGCCCGCGTAGATGCGGATGAACCACTCCGCGACCAGCACCGACACCAGGGTGAGGGCGAACAGCACCAGCAGCATCAGGGTGACCAGGCGCTGCTCGACGCCGTTGCCCCCGTCGGCGTCCAGCTTGCGCCGCTTGACCAGGAACGGCACGAACACGCTGGCCAGCAACCCGCCGATGAGCAGGTCGTAGATCATGTACGGGACCATGCCCGCCGTCTGGTAGGCGTCGCCCAGCAGCTGGGTGCCGATCGCCGCCGCCAGGATGATGGTGCGCACGAACCCGGTGACACGGGAGACGATGGTGCCCAGCGCCATGATCGCGCTCGACCGGGCGAGGTTGCCCGGCGCCGTGTGGGAGGTACCGCCGATCTCGTCGCCGTCCTCCAGGCGGTCGGCGGTACCCACGTCGCCGATGTCGCTCGGGTCCCGGAGCGTGCGCAGTCCGGTCTCGGGCTCGGTGCCCGGCTCCTCGCGCTCGTAGGTGTCGAGCACGTCCTCCGGCATCACCATGGCGGGCCGCCGCCGGGGTCTGGCCCCGTCGGGAGGATCGGCGTCCCCGGGGGACGTCCGCTGAGGCAGGTCGCTGGACACCGTCGTGCTGTCCTTCACTCTCGTTCGGGCGGCTTCGGGGCCTCGGCGGGTCAGGGCCGGGGGAGGGGGGTCACGGCATCAACGACGCAGCCGGGCGCGAACCAGTTCCACGGCCCCGGTCAGCTCCGGGACGCGCAGCAGCCGCGCGCACCCCAGGAAGAGCAGCGCGCCCAGGACGCATCCGGCGGCCGGGGCACCGACGTAGGCGGCCAGACCGGGGCCCACGTAGGTGTCGAAGGCCCAGAGCACACCGAGGCCGGCCGCGATACTCGGGACGACGGCCAGGTGCAGGCGCAACAATGTGCCAATGACGTGCTTGCCGTCAAGCCCCCCGATGCGCCGGCTCAGCACGATTCCGGCGATGGTCAGACCGGACAGGAACGAGACCATGAAGCCCGCGGCCACGCCCACGACCACCAGGTTCGGCGGAAGCACCAGGTAGGACGTCAGCGCCAGGGCGCTGTGCACGGCCAGGTTGGCGATGCCGATCATGGCGGGGGTGCGGGTGTCGCCCATGGCGAAGAACACGCGCAGCATGAGCTGGAACACGGTGAAGGGCACCAGGCCCAGCGACATGACCGCGAGGATCTGGCCGATGCTCTCCGCGTCGTCCACCGAGATGGACCCGCGCGCGAAGGCCAGGACGGACAGCGGCTCGGCGAACATCGCCACCGCGAAGGCGGTCGGCACCAGCACGAACGCGGACACGCGCAGGGTGCGGGAGAAGTCCGCGCGGACGGCGTCCCAGTCGTGGTCGTCGGCGTGGGCGCTCATCCGGGGCAGCAGCACGGTGATGAGGGAGACCGCGATGATCGCGTACGGCAGCTGGAAGAGCTGGTACGCCAGGTTGTAGGCGCTGATGCCCGCGCCGACGTCCAGGCCCTCCCTGATGCTCGCCACGTTCGCGGCGTTGGCGATGTTGGTGGTGATCCACAGCCCGGCCTGGGTGAGCAGGGTGTAGAGCATCATCCACCCGGCGGTGCGCACGGCCTCGCCGAGCCCGGAGCCGCGCAGGTCCAGGCGGGGGCGCCAGCGGTAGCCGGTGCGGGACAGGGCCACGAACAGCACCACCGCCTGGAGCGCCATACCGCCAGCGGTGCCCGCGCCCAGCAGGGTCAACTGGCCGTCGGTGACGGTCTCGGGCGTGCGGCCCGGACCGGCCACCCACAGGAACACGCCCGCCACGCTCATGATGACGAGGTTGTTCAGCACCGGGGCCCACACGGCCGCGCCGAACCTGCCCCGGGTGTTGAGCATGGCGCTCAGCAGGCCGCTCATGCCCACGAAGAAGATCTGCGCCAGCAGGTACCGCGCGAGGTAGACCGAGGCGTCGAACTGGACCGGCGTGAACCGGGAGCCGTACAGCCAGATGAGGAGCTCGGCGGCCGCGATCGCGACCGCGGTGAGCAGCAGCAGCGCCAGCAGCGTGGTGGTGAACAGGCGGTCCTCGGTGGCCTTGCCGCCGTCCGCGTCACGCTTACGCCGCTTGACCAGGAACGGGATGATGACGCTGGCCATCAGCCCGCCGATGAGCAGGTCGTTGAGGATGAAGGGGATCGTGTGCGCCGTGTGGTAGGCGTCACCGAGCAGGTGGGTGCCGATCGCGGCGCCGAGCACGATGGTGCGGGCGAAGCCGGTGATCCGGGAGGCCAGGGTGCCCACGGCCATGATGGCGCTGGAGCGCATCATGCCGCCGCCGCCCGACCCGGTGTCCCCGCCCTGGTCGGAGCCGCCGCCGGAGTCCCCTCCGGACCCGCCCCCGGGGGCGGGTCCGGAGTCGCTGACGGGACCCGGCACCTCGCCCTCCTCGAAGGTGGGAGCGGGGCCGCTCTCGGGGCGGACCGCGCTCGGGAGCGGCGTTTGCGGCTGGGGGCGTCGGCGGTGTTTTCCGCCGCCGTTCGAAGAGTCGGTGACCACCGTGGATCAGGCTTCCTTTCGTCCGACTGGGGAATGTCCGGCCGCGGCGCCGTGGTCCGGCGTCCGCGGGTCGGCCACGCGGGTGCGGACCGCGTGCGCCGACATGGAGACGTGCGGGTGTGTCGACATGGCGTCCTGTCGGTAGGGAGCCATGTCACCCTCTCCGGAACCGCTGGGTCACGTTCCCGTGCCCTCGCGGCCCCGCTCCGCGCCGCCCTGCGCCGCGGCCGGGGAGTCGGCCTCCTCGGGGCCGGAGGGGTCCTCCGGCCGTTCGGCGTCCTCGTCCCCGCCCGCTCCCTCGGGCGGGGAGGCGTCCTCCGACGGGGAGGGGCCCCCGTCCGAGTCGGAGGCGGTGTCCCGGTCCACCGGGGAGGGGTCGCCCTCGGACGCGTCCTCGGAGGACGTTCCCTCCGAGCGTGGGACGTCCGCGGGGTCCGCTGTGTTCGCGCCGTCCCGGTCCGTCCCGGCGGCGGTTCCCGCGGTCCCGGAGGCCTCGGCGGTTCCGGCGGCGGCCTTGCTGCGGACCCACTTGCGCAGCGCGCGGGGGGCCAGGGCCGCGACGAGGATCAGCAGGCCGATACCGCTGATGGCCAGCGCCTGGGTGCCCAGGCCGGTGGCGTTCACCGGGATCTCGACGTCCTGGCTGCTGATCGGCTCGCCCTCGGAGTTCTGCAGGCCCACGTTGAGGACGGTGCGGCCGTTGACCCGGGCCGACAGCGGAATGTAGACCGTGGTCCTGGTGCCCGGCTCCAGCTCGAAGGAGTGGTTGTACTCGCCGACGCTCAGACGGTCGGAGTTCTCGGAGAAGACCGACAGGTTCACGAAGACGGTCTCCTCCTCCAGGTCGTTGGCGACCAGGACGCCGGTGGTGCCGGTCCGGCTGGCCAGGGTGACCGGCTCGCCGGGGATGACCCGCACGTCGTTCATGCGGTCCTGCACGTCCTGGGCGACCAGGGAGCGTGCGGCGCCCGCCATGGCCTCCTCCTCACGCCAGTACACCGACTCCAGGCGCAGCAGCGCCGGGCGGAACGGGTCGCTGTCGCCGACCAGGACGCTGTTGAACAGGCGCACGTCCCGGCTCACGTCCTCGACCAGCTCCAGGTAGGTGGAGCTGAGCTCCTCCCCGCGCGCGCTGTCGGGGTAGGTCAGGGACCGGCGGGTCTGCTCGTGCTCACCGGCGTCGGGCGGTTCGACCTCGTCCAGCCTCTGCGGGGACAGCCACGGCAGGTCCTCGGAGGCGGCCAGCACGCCCTGGGCGAACTCGGCTCCGGGGTTCCAGTCGGACTCCGGCGAGGCGACGACCACCCGGTCGCCCCCGGCGTTCTCGCCCGCGATCATCGCGGTCTCGGCGGCGAAGCGCTGGAGGGCGAGCTCGGACTGGCCCGGCTCCCCGGTGGGCATGGACAGCACGTCGGTGATGCCCTCGTCGGCGACCAGCGCGAACGGCTCCTCCGAGGTCTCCTCCTCCGGCGCGGGCAGCGGGGCCTGCGCGGTGGGGGTCGCGGACAGCCAGGACGCGGCGGGCAGGGCGCTCTCGTCCAGCAGGAAGCGGGTCGCGCCGTGCGAGGCGAGCAGCTGGTAGACGCCGCGGTCCATCAGACCGTTCGGGGGCAGGGCGAAGGTCTCGTCGGCCTCCGTCCCCAGTGCGCGCAGGACCGCCTCCTGGCCGACCCTCAGGGCCGCCTCGGCGTCTGAGCCCGTGTCGTGCCGCAGCAGGGCGGCCAGATCGGCCCGGGCGTAGGGGGTGGCGACGACGTTGTCGGCGGCCAGTAGGCGGCGGGCCTCGCGCAGCCACACCTGGGCCGCCTCGTTGGCCTCCGCGTCGTTGCGCACGGGGTCGGACCCGGCGGGCACGGCGAGGGGGTCCTCCACGACCGAGTGCCCGGAGGAGGCCATGCGCAGGATGTCGTCGAGCGTGCCGGGGTCCACGGCCCAGGTGACCGGCACCCCCTCGGTGCGCTCGGTGGTCTCCTCGGCGGACCCGTCCTCGTCCTCCGCCTCCTCCGCGCCCTCGCCGGTGGCCTCCTCCGTGGGGAGGGCCTCCGCGGTCTCCTCCGCGGTGGCGGTGCCCTCGGAGGGCTCCGCGGACTCCTCGTCCAGGCCCAGCAGCTCGACCAGGTCCTCCTCCCCGGCCTCGAAGGACACCGGCGCCTGCGCCCCCGCGGCCAGCAGGCGGCCCAGGCGGCCGTCGGCGGTGACCGACGAGTGCAGGCCGTCGTCGAGGAAGGTGTTCTCGTCCGCGCGCTGGGGCGGCGCCATCAGCGGCCACACCCAGGCGATGTCGACGGAGGGGACGTCGTCCCCCCCGCCCGTGTAGGGAAGGAAGGTGTACTGGGAGCCGATGACCCGACCGTCCCCGTCCACGGCCTCGACGACCAGCGGGTACACGCCGTAGGAGTCCAGGCCCAGGTCCTCGACCGGCGCGCTCAGGGAGTACTCGGCGCTGGCCTCGGGGGCCAGCTCCGCGGTGACCTCCTCGTCGGGTCCCGGCGCGTCGGGCTGCCAGCCCTCGCCCGTGGCGAACTCGTCCAGCTCGCCGCGGTCGCTGAAGGGGTGCCGCGAGTAGCTGAGCCGCACGCTGACGTCGCTCAGGGCCTCGGAGGTGGTGTTGGTCACCTCGCCGGTGACCCGCAGGGTGCTGTCCTCGTCGGCCGCGTCCGGTGTGACGCGCTCGACGACGAGCGGATCGGCCGCCCCTTCGGGCTCCGCGTTCGCGGACGTGGCCGGTATCGGAAGCAGCGCGGTGGTGAAGGCCATGACCACCGTCGCGGAGGCAAATCGACGCAACGCTTGACCGGTTTCCTGACTCGGGTCCAGGTGGCCGTCCCGCCGGTGACGCGGTGCGGGGGGACGGTCGGAAGTACCCGCACGGCGCACACGGCGTACGCGGGTCGGGTGGACGCGGGGCAACCGGGGCGTCCCACCACTCCCCCCGAAGATACCGCCTTCCCCGTGCGTGGAGTCGGGTCGCCGCCGCCGCGCGGCGTGTGCGGGGAACCGGCTTCCCCACCGAACGGCGGCGGTCCGCCGGGGCGGCCGCCGATCCGTGTACGGACCGGTTCCGGGAGGTGGGGACGATTCGCGGTTTGCCTCGGGCGCCGCCTAGTCTCGTGGTGTGCCGAACACAGAGTTTTCGCGGGAGAGCGACGCCGCCCAGCAGCCGGACGCCGGGGACGCACCGGGTCCGGGTGCGCTGACCGGTGCGCAGCGTGCGGCGATCACGGCGTTGGCGGACTCCTTCCCGACCGTCTCGGAGGAACTCGGCGACCGCTTCGCCGCGCACGGCCAGCAGCTCGCCCTCGTCGGCGGGCCGGTGCGCGACGCGCTCCTCGGCAGGCCCGCCAACGACGTGGACCTGACCACCGACGCGGTGCCCCAGCGCATCCTGGAACTCGTGGACGGCTGGGCCGACTCCGTGTGGACCGTCGGCATCGACTTCGGCACCGTGGGCCTGCGCAAGAAGGGCCTCCAGCTGGAGATCACCACCTACCGCAGCGAGTCCTACTCGCCCAAGTCCCGCAAGCCCGAGGTGGCCTACGGCACCGACATCCACAACGACCTGCTGCGCCGCGACTTCACCGTCAACGCCATGGCGGTGCGTCTGCCCGGCCTGGAGTTCGTCGACCCGTTCGGCGGCCTGTCCGACCTGCGGGACAAGGTGCTGCGCACACCCGGAAGGCCCGAGGACTCCTTCAGCGACGACCCGCTGCGCATCATGCGCGCGGTCCGCTTCGCCGCCCAGCTCGGCTTCACCCTGGCGCCCGAGGTGGCCGAGGCCGCCCGGGGCATGGCCGACCGGCTCTCCATCGTCTCCGCCGAGCGCGTCCGCGACGAGCTGACCAAGCTCATGCTCAGCCCCGACCCGCACCGCGGCGTCGAGCTCATGGTGGAGCTGGGCATCGCCCAGTACGTGATGCCGGAGATCCCCAGGCTGCGCCTGGAGATCGACGAGCACCACCGGCACAAGGACGTCTACGAGCACTCGCTCACCGTCCTGGACCAGGCGATCGAGCTGGAGGCGAAGCGGGGCCACGAGCCCGACCTGGTGCTGCGCCTGGCGGCTCTGCTGCACGACGTCGGCAAGCCCAAGACACGCGCCTTCGAGTCCGGGGGACGGGTGACCTTCCACCACCACGAGGTGGTGGGAGCCTCGATGAGCCGAAAGAGGCTCACCGCGCTGCGCTTCCCCAAGGACGTGGTGTCCGACGTCAGCACCCTGGTCGAACTGCACCTGAGGTTCCACGGCTACGGCAGGGGTGAGTGGACCGACTCCGCGGTCCGCCGGTACGCCCGCGACGCCGGTGCGCAGCTGGAGCGGCTGCACATCCTCACCCGCGCCGACTGCACCACCCGCAACCGCCGCAAGGCGGCGGCGCTGGCGCGCTCCTACGACGACATCGAGCGGCGCATCGAGCTGCTCGCCGAGCAGGAGGAGCTGGACCGCATCCGCCCGGACCTGGACGGCAACGAGATCCAGGAGATCCTGGGTGTCAAGCCGGGGCCCGTGGTCGGCCGCGCGTACCGCTTCCTGCTGGAACTGCGCCTGGAGAACGGCCCGATGGGCAGGGAGGCGGCGACCGAGGAGCTGCGCGCCTGGGCGGCCGAGCACCTGTGAGGGTCAGCGGCCCGGCTTGACCGCCGTGACCGCCATGGCCATGCCGAACACGCGCAGCGGAGTGCCCTCCAGGGTGTCGGACAGGGTCTGCAACGCCGTGGTGCGCCGGTCGAACGGCGGCATCAGGTAGTCGATGGCGCGCACGCGCAGCCCGGCGCCCCGCAGCAGGCGCCCCATCTGCTGGGTGGTGAACGAGCGCGCGTCCGACATGTGCGCGTGCAGGGGGCCGATCCAGGGCAGGAAGGGCGCGGTGAGCGCCGAGCGCCGCCGACCGCCCCAGAGCACGCCGTGGGCCTCGAAGGGGAACCAGCGGTTGGGCGCGGTCAGGGAGAGCGCGCCGCCCGGCTTGAGGACGCGGCGGACCTCGCTGAGGGCGCCCTCCAGGTCATCGGCGTGCTCGACCACCTCGAACGCGGTCACGCGGTCGAAGGTGTTGGCGTCGAAGGCCAGCGCGTCGGCGGACATCTTGTGGATGCCGATCCGGTCCTCCAGCCCGGTGCCCGCGATGCGCCCGGCGAACGCGTCGAGCCGCTCTGGTTCGAGGTCGATCGCGTCCACGCGCACGTAGCCCCCGGCCAGTTCGACCGTGTGGACGCCGTCGCCGCAGCCCACGTCGAGCAGGCGGTCGCCGCGGACGGGCAGCTGCCGGGACACCGCCCCGACGCGCTTGACCACCCCCCGCGGCCCGAAGGCGCTGGAGGCGTCGCCCAGTGCGTCACCGCTGTGCATGGAGAACCATCCCCGCTGTCGACAAGTCTCCCCGTGGACACTACAACAGGTGACCACATGGTGACGTGTCGATGTGTCACCAGGTCGACAAGGTGCTAAGCGGTCTCGCGCTCCGCCTCGGCGGCGGTGGCGCGGCGCCCGCGCACGACCCAGGCGGCTCCCATCGCCAGGTAGGCCGCGGCCATCGCGGCGACCACCGCGGGGCTGATCCCCGACGGCGGGACCAGCGCGGCGGCCAGCGCCGCGCCCAGGACGAACGTGGCGTTGAACAGCACGTCGTACACGGAGAACACCCGTCCCCGGAACGCGTCGTCGACATGTCGCTGAACCAACGTGTCGACGGTGACCTTGACCCCCTGCGAGACGAAGCCCAGCGCGAACGCGGCCACGGGGAAGAGCACGGGCGAGAAGGGCAGCCCGAACACCACCAGGACCACGGACGCCGCCGCCAGTTGCAGGGCGATCCACGTCCCCGGGGCCGTCCGCGCGGTCGCCCACGGGGTGGCCACCGCGCCCACGAGGAACCCCGCCCCCGACAGGCCCATCGCCACCGAGAAACCGGCCAGCCCGGCCACGCCGCCGCCGGTGAAGGTGTTGTTGTACAGCAGCAGCGTCAGCAGCGTGGAGACACCGAACAGCACCCGGTGGCCGCCGATCGTGAGCAGCGCGTCGCGGGCCTCCGGGCGCGCCCGGAGGTGGCGCACCCCCGAGACCATGCCCCGCACCACGTTGCGCACGGCCGCCGCGACCTCGTCCGGCTCCCGTTCCAGGTGCGGTCCCAGCTCGTCGTGGCCCAGGGTGAGGGAGACCAGCGCCGCCCCGGCGAAGCCGAGCGCGGCCACGAACAGGATGAGCCCGGTGCCCAGGGCGTCCTCGCCGCCGAACAGCCCGATCGCGGCGCCCGCCCCCGCGCCCAGGAAGCTCGCCGCGGTACCGCTGGTCGGCGTGACCGCGTTGGCCATCATCAGCTTGTCCCGGGCCACCACGTAGGGCAGCCCGGCGGACAGCCCGGACAGGAAGAAGCGGTTGACGCTCAGCACCAGGAGCGCGGCGAGGAGGAAGGCCGGGCTCCCGCCCTCCGACACCAGGAACGCGCTCGCCACCGCGAGAGCCGCCTTGGCCAGGGAGGACAGCAGCAGGATCTGGCGCCGGGGCCACCTGTCGATCAGCACCCCGGCGAACGGGGCCACCACCGAGAACGGCAGGAGCAGCACGGCGAAGGCCGCGGCGACGGCACCGGCGC
Source organism: Nocardiopsis alborubida (assembly GCF_012396365.1). Taxonomy (GTDB): domain Bacteria; phylum Actinomycetota; class Actinomycetes; order Streptosporangiales; family Streptosporangiaceae; genus Nocardiopsis; species Nocardiopsis alborubida. Next base: position 81,981 of record NZ_JAAXPG010000004.1, read on the forward strand.
TGGTGTGCTGCTCGGGGGTGAAGAAGACGAAGCCCGCCAGCCCGGCCTGGTACACCCCGTCGGAGAACTGCGCCACCAGCCGGGTGCCGAACAGGCGGCGGAACCGGGGCCCCCGCAGGACCACGCGCAGATCACCGAAGAAGGACACGGCACCAAGGGTAGGCCGTACCCGGGGCCCGGGAGGCTCCGGGAAGGGACCGGTCCCGGGGAGGGACCGGCCCCGGGCGGGCGAGGGGACCGCCCGCCCGAACGCTCTACTCGTCGGCGCCGCCGGGCTGGTCGGCGATGAACTGCTCGACCTTCTCGTGGGCCTCGGCGTCGCTGTACTGCTCCGGCGGGGACTTCATGAAGTAGGAGGACGGGCCCAGGATCGGGCCGCCGATGCCGCGGTCCTTGGCGATCTTGGCGGCGCGGACCGCGTCGATGATGATGCCCGCGGAGTTGGGGGAGTCCCAGACCTCCAGCTTGTACTCCAGGTTCAGCGGCACGTCGCCGAACGCGCGCCCCTCCAGGCGGATGTAGGCCCACTTGCGGTCGTCCAGCCACGGCACGTGGTCCGAGGGGCCGATGTGCACCGAGCCGGCCTTCAGCTCGTGGGGGATCTGCGAGGTGACGGACTGCGTCTTGGAGATCTTCTTGGACTCCAGGCGGTCGCGCTCCAACATGTTCTTGAAGTCCATGTTGCCGCCGAAGTTGAGCTGGTACGTGCGGTCCACGATCACACCGCGGTCCTCGAACAGCTTGGACAGCACCCGGTGGGTGATGGTCGCGCCGATCTGCGACTTGATGTCGTCGCCGATGATCGGCACACCGGCTCTGGTGAACTTCTCGGCCCACTCCGGGTCGGAGGCGATGAACACCGGCAGGGCGTTGACGAAGGCGACGCCGGCGTCGATCGCGCACTGGGCGTAGAACTTGCCGGCCTCCTCCGAACCCACCGGGAGGTAGGACACGAGCACGTCGGCCTTGCTGGCCTTGAGCGCCGCGACCACGTCCACCGCGTCCTCGGGGGACTCCTGGATGATCTCGCGGTAGTACTTGCCGAGTCCGTCGTAGGTCGGTCCGCGCATGACGGTGACGCCGGTCGGCGGCACGTCGCAGATCTTGACGGTGTTGTTCTCGCTGGCCGTGATGGCGTCGGCCAGGTCGTGACCGACCTTCTTGGCGTCCACGTCGAAGGCTGCGACGAACTCGATGTCGCGCACGTGGTACGGGCCGAACTGCACGTGCATCAGGCCTGGTACCCGGGACTCGGGGTTGGCGTCCTTGTAGTAGTGCACGCCCTGGACGAGCGACGCCGCACAGTTGCCGACGCCCACGACGGCTACACGTACCGAACCCATTGGTCCTTGCTCCTTCTTGTTCGCGAACATGGATTCCACGGCGCACGACGACGGGACCGCGCCGACGGCGGCTCCGGGTCCCGTCGTCCCGCGTTCGTTTCCCGTATGTGGTCAGCAGCGCACACGGCGTTTCTGTTCCCACCCACCGTCCCGCACCGCCCTCGGCGGGCGGTGTCCGGCGCGCGGAGCCCCCGTGCCCCCTCCGCCGTCCTCGGCGGACGGCCCGGGCATGGTTCGCGTCCCGCGACGAGAAACGCAGGGGGAACGTGCATGTCTGGCTGTTTTGTTCAGTTCTGACTCTATCCCCGCCCGTCCGCGGGCCCGCATGCCGGACCTGTGACACGCGTCCGCGTTCGCGTGCACGCGTCGGCCGCCGTCCGTGAACCCCCGGAATCCTGCGGGGAAAATCTCACACACCCATCCCTACCAGCGCCGACACCGGACACCTCGCGGCCGGGTTGTCGCCCGGCCCGCTCGTCGGCGTTCGGTTCGCCTGCTCTGAACTGGCACAACGGGCGTTTCCCGGCGAAACATGACCAGGTGTCCCAGGACGCGCGATAACCTCGCGCGTGGGTTGTGCTATACCGTTCGATCGCTCTAACGTGACCTGTGATTTGCGTGCGTAGCCGGTAGAGCCCCCGGACCCAGCCCCTGCCGCGGCGGCGTTTCCGTAGGCACCGAGTACCGAGGGCTGTCGCTCCCGCAGGCCAACGACCAGGAGGAAGAAGCGGCTTACGTCTTCGCGACCTGTGTGAAAACCCCCGCCCGTCTTCGAGCGTCCTTTATGAAGCCTTGAACGACAGGCACAGCGTTGGACACGGCCACGCCGGTCCGGTCCACGCCAGTCATCGCGAGAAGCAGGTCGCGGATCACCGATCCCCCAGGGGGACCGTCCCCCCGTTTCCACCAAGGAATCGTCAGGCCGACCGGCCGTGAGAGGCAATCGAGGACCACGTGAGTACCGAACGACGACGGAACGCCGATGGCGGCCGTCGCCGGGCCGACGGCCCGGCCGACGGCTCGCGCGGCGGCGGCGGACGGCGAAGGGCCGACGGCCCGCCCCGGGACGAACCCTCCGGAGGCCGCCGCCCGGACGCCGGTGACGGCTTCTGGGGAGACGACGCCGGGCCGGAGCGCCCGCGCCGCCGACGCCCCCCTGAGCAGGAGGCCCGTTCCGAGGGCCGCCGCCGTTCCGAGGGCGAGCGCCCGCGCCGCCCGGAGGGACAGCGCCGCCGCCCGGACGAGGACCCCCGCGGCCGCCGCAGGGCGTCCGGCTCCGGACCGCGCGACCCCCGAGACCCCCGCGACCGCGGCCGCGACCGCGAGAACGCCGCCCGCTCCGAGGGGCGGCGCGCCCCGGGCCGCGGCTCCCGCGCCGCCGCCGGCGGCGGCGGCCGAGGAGGCCGGGGAGGCGGTCGGCGCCGCGGCCGCGACGAGGAGCCGGACGACCGCCCCTGGTTCAAGCGCTTCCTGTCCAAGGCGTGGAAACCGGCCCTGGCCGTCTTCGGCCTGATGATCATCGGCGGCGTGGCGACCTTCGCGATCCTCTACGCCACCGCCCCCAACGTGAACGAGTTGGAGGCCAAGGCGGACACCGATCTGTCCGCCACCCAGATCATGTGGGCCCCGGAGGGCGACGCCGAACCCGAGGTCGCGGTCACCACGGGCGAGGTCAGGCGGGTCGAGGTCCAGAGCGAGGACATCCCGCAGACGGTCATCAACGGCGTGCTCGCCGCCGAGCAGCGCACCTTCTACACCGACCCCGGCATCAGCATCTCCGGTATCGGGCGCGCCCTCCTCTCGGGCGGCGAGGCGGGCGGCGGTTCCACCATCACCCAGCAGATGGCCCGGAACTACTACAGCGACCTGGAGATCGACAACCAGTACATCCGCAAGATCCGCGAGATCTTCATCTCCATCAAGCTCAACCAGCAGATGGAGAAGGAGAAGATCCTCTCGACCTACCTCAACACCATCTACTTCGGCCGCAACGCCATGGGCATCCAGATGGCCGCCCAGTCCTACTTCGGCAAGGACCTGGACGAGCTGACCGACGCCGAGGGCGCCTTCCTGGGCATCATCATCCAGATGCCCAGCAACTTCCAGGGCGAGATGGGCGACTGGACCAGGACCTACCTCACCGAGGAGCGCTGGCCCTACGTGCAGGACCAGCTGGCGCTCATGCACGAGGACGACCCCGACCTCGGCCTGCCCCGGGCCGAGGCCGAGGCCCTGGAGATCCCCGAGCTCGTCCCGTACGGCACCGAGGAGGGCGAGGAGGAGCAGGAGTACGACCCCAAGTTCGACTACGTTCGCCAGGCGGTCGTCCAGGAGATCGAGGAGCGCTACTCCGAGCAGGGGATCACCGCCCAGGACATCGCCACCCAGGGCTTCGTCGTGCAGACCTCGCTGGACCCCGCGCTCATGGACGCCGCGCGCAGCTCCTTCGACGTCCTGCCGAACACCCCCGAGGACACGATGATGGGCCTGACCGCGGTCGACCCCGCCACGGGGCAGATCGTCGCCTTCCACGGGGGCGACAACGTGGTCGAGGACGTCAACAACTCGCTGGTGCACCGGACGCAGGCGGGTTCGTCCTACAAGCCCTACGTGCTCGCCACCGCGCTCAAGAACGGCATCAGCCTCAACAGCACGTTCGACGGTGACTCCCCCCAGGAGTTCCCTGAGTTGCAGAGCCCGGTCATCAACGCGGGCGACAGGAGTTGGGGACCGGTCAACCTGATCCAGTCCACCGCCCAGTCGGTCAACACCCCGTTCGTGGAACTGGCGGTGCGGATGACCCCGGCCGCGGTGGACCAGCTCGCGGTCCAGGCCGGTGTGGCCGAGGAGCAGACCACGACCTCGGCCCAGGGGCCGCTCATCGCGCTGGGCACCCACCAGGTGAGCGCGCTGGACCAGGCCGAGGGCTACTCCACCTTCGCCGCGGGCGGCGTGCACCGCCCGGCGCACATGGTCACCGAGCTGCGCACCGCCGACGGCACGGTGGTCCCGCCCAACGACGCCGACCTGCTGGAGGAAGGCGAGCAGGTGGTCACCTCGGACGTCGCGGCCGACGTCACCTACGCCATGACCCAGGTGGTCGAGCCCGGCGGCGGTGGCGAGAACGCCGCGCTGCCCGACGGGCGCCCCGTCGCGGGCAAGACCGGTACCTCCAGCGACGCGGTCTCCGCGTGGTTCGTGGGCTACACGCCGCAGCTGGTCGCCGCGGTGGGGCTGAGCCGTGCGGACGCCAACCAGGCCCTGGAGTTCGACGGCCAGACCGCGGGCGAGATCTTCGGTGGCACCACCTCGGCCAACGTGTGGCGCGAGTTCATGACGACCGCCATGGAGGGCGTCGAACCGGCGCAGTTCCCGCCGCCCGCCTACGTCGGCACGGAACAGAGCTTCGTGCCCACGCCGTCCCCGAGCGCGGAGGAGAGCGACGAGCCCACCGACGAGCCCTCTCCCGAGGAATCCGCGAGCGAGAGCCCGCCGGAGTGCGACCCGGCCATGCCCGACTCCCCGGAGTGCCAGGGCCAGCAGACCGAAGAGCCCTGCGAACCCGGAATGGGCCGGGACTGCCCGGAGAGCCCCGGCACGGGGGACCAGGAGGAATGCGGCATGTTCCCCCGTCCCGGCTGTGAGGAGACCGAGCCGAGCGGCGACGCCACGGACCCGGAGCAGGACGGCGGGGACCAGGGCGGCTGGCCCTTCCGGGCGAACGGGGCCGGGAGCGACGCCAACAGGATGATCATCCTCGGCCGGGACGACTGACCCGGTTCCGGATGGGTGAGGGGGCCGGTGCGCGTGGAGCGCACCGGCCCCCTTCGCGTGTGCCCGGGGTCCGTCCACAGGCCGCACCGGGAGGTGCGCGGCTGCTGGTAATCTTGGTTCCCGTATGGCTCAGAGTCCGCGCGACGCCCGCCCCCGCGGCGCGGAACCCGTCCCGGACTCCTGCCCTCCTGCTATGGAGATTCCATGGCCGCGACAGTCCAGAGGAGGAACGTACGCCTATGCGTCGTTACGAACTCATGATCATCCTCGACCCCAACCTCGACGAGCGCACCGTCGCCCCGTCGCTGGAGAACTTCCTGGGTGTCGTCCGCAACGACGGCGGCTCGGTGGAGAAGGTCGACATCTGGGGCAAGCGCCGTCTCGCCTACGACATCGACAAGAACGCCGAGGGCATCTACGCGGTGATCGACCTCACCGCCGAGCCCGCCACGGTCAAGGAGCTGGACCGCCAGCTCGGTATCGCCGAGGCCGTGCTCCGCACCAAGGTGCTCCGCCCCGAGGTCCACTAGGCGGCACCCCGCCGCCGCCCCCCGCCCCGACTTCCGTCCCCGGCCCTGAGTGTTATGTCAGTGGTGGCGCGGATGATCGGGGGAACAGGCGAAACCGCCTGATCCGACTACCTCGAACCGGAGCCCATCCATGGCAGGCGAAACCCAGATCACGCTCGTCGGCAACCTGGTCGACGACCCTGAACTGCGCTTCACTCCCAGTGGAGCCGCGGTCGCCAACTTCCGTGTGGCCTCGACGCCCCGCACCTTCGACCGCGCGTCGGGGGAGTGGAAGGACGGCGAGTCCATGTTCCTCACCTGCACCGTCTGGCGGCAGTACGCGGAGAACGTGGCCGAGAGCCTTCAGCGCGGCATGCGCGTCATCGTGCAGGGCCGACTGAAGCAGCGCTCGTACGAGACCCGCGAGGGTGAGAAGCGGACCGTCTTCGAGATCGACGTCGACGAGGTCGGCCCGGCCCTGCGCAGCGCCACCGCCAAGGTGACCAAGTCGCAGCGCCAGGGTGGCGGCGGCGGCTTCGGCGGTGGCGGTGGCGGCGGTTTCGGTGGCGGCCAGCCCCAGCAGGGCGGCGGCTACGGGAACCAGGGCGGCGGCTTCGGCGGGTCGCAGGGCGGCGGAGGCCGCAGCGGTCCCCCGGCCGACGACCCGTGGGCGACCAACGGCGGCGGCGGTGGCGGCGGTTTCGGTGGCGGAAGCGGGGGCTTCTCCGACGAGCCCCCGTTCTAGCCGCGGCAGCACCCCGTCCGGCGCCCCGAGGCGCCAGACCCCTTTCCACACCAGACCATCCCCGGGAGGACCCCGGGGCTCTTGCGAAGGAGCACCACGATGGCTAAGCCGGCAGCGCGCAAGCCCAAGAAGAAGGTTTGCCTCTTCTGCCAGGAGAAGCAGTCCTACATCGACTACAAGGACACCACGCTTCTCCGCAAGTTCATCTCCGAGCGCGGCAAGATCCGCGCCCGCCGCGTCACGGGTAACTGCACCCAGCACCAGCGCGACGTCGCGACCGCGATCAAGAACGCGCGCGAGGTGGCCCTGCTGCCCTACACCAGCACCGCCCGCTAACGGCGATATCCGAGGGAGGTTTTTGTCGTGAAGCTGATTTTGACCCACGAGGTCAACGGTCTCGGAGCCCCCGGCGATGTCGTCGAGGTGAAGAACGGCTACGGTCGCAACTACCTGCTGCCCCGCGGGTTCGCCATCCGGTGGACGCGCGGCGGTCAGAAGCAGATCGACCTGATCCAGCGCGCGCGCTCCGCGCGTGACATCCGCACGCTGGACGAGGCCCAGCAGGTCGCGGGCCGCGTCAACGCGCTCACCGTGCGCCTCAAGCAGCGCGCCGGCGAGGGTGGCCGCCTGTTCGGCTCGGTCACGCCCGCGGACATCGCCGACGCCGTCAAGGCGACCGGTGGTCCCGAGCTGGACAAGCGCCGGATCGAGATCAAGAACCCGATCAAGGCCGTCGGAAGCCACAAGGTCCAGGTCCGCCTGCACCCCGAGGTCTCCGCGACGATCAAGCTGGACGTCGTCGGTTCCTGACCGGCGCCGTGCACGTCGGGCCCCGTCTCCCTCCGGGAGGCGGGGCCCCGCTGTTTCCGCGCCCCCGGCCCGTCGTGGGCCCGGCGCCATCGGAGACGGTCCGCGGTCCCGCGGAGTTCTCCTGACACGCCTGGTCGACAGACAACCCTTTGATTACTCTTTGTAATCTATCGTGTTCTCTGTGTTGGTGTCGTACGTTGCACCACCCAGCACGGAGAGGACGTAGAGCCATGACCGTGGAAAGAAGAGACGAGCCGGGCCGACACACACGGGTGGACCGCAGGACCGTTCTGCGGGGAACCGCCCTCGCCGCCGGGGGAGTGCTCCTCGGCGGGATCACGGGTATCCCCGTCGCGGACCGGGCCTCCGCGGCCACACGACCCAAGGTGTACACGCGCGCCGACTGGGGGGCGCGCGCCCCGAAGAACAAGATCGAGGTCGTGGGCCGCGGGCCCACGCACATCGTCGTGCACCACACCGCCACGGCGAACTCGTCCGACACCTCGACCTCGCACGCCGCGTCGCTGTCGCGCTCCATCCAGCGGTACCACATGGACACCAACGGGTGGAGCGACATGGGGCAGCAGTTCACCATCAGCCGCGGCGGGCACATCATGGAGGGGCGCGACCAGAGCCTCCGTGCCGTCAGCGCGGGGCACCACGTGCTCGGCGCGCACACCGCCAACCACAACGAGCACGCGATCGGCATCGAGAACGAGGGCACCTACACCTCGGCGGCCCCGCCCGCGGTCCTGCTGGCGTCCTTGGCGGACACCTGCGCCTGGCTGTGCCTGGCCTACCGGCTGGACCCCGACGAGGCCATCGTCGGCCACCGCGACTTCAACACGACGGGCTGCCCAGGCGACAAGCTCTACTCGGCGCTTCCCCGGCTCCGCTCCGACGTCAGGCGCATGATGCGGAAGCATCTCGCCCACCCGGGCGGGGCGACGGTCGCGGCAGCGGAGCCCGACGAGATGCCCACCTACCCCGACGTGCCGCGGGACGAGCAGGTGGCGCCCTACCGTCACGGACCCGCCGTCGGTGAGCGCGACACGTTCACGTGACCCGGCCGGTCCGCCGGGGGACAGCGGGTACCGGGTCCGTCACGGCCACGCCGTGGCGGACCCGCGGTCAGGGCCGGTGCGCGCCGGTGACCAGCCAGGCCGTGCTCTGTGTACGGAACCCGAGGGTGACCGCGCGCGCGAGGATCCACACCCCGAAGGCGATCCACAGGCTCACCAGAGCCCACACCGGGCCGTCCGCCAGTCCCGGCAGGACCAGGGCGAACGGCAGGAAGACCAGCATCGTCCACAGGGACGCCCACGCCAGGTAGCGCTGGTCCCCGGCGCCCATCAGGACGCCGTCCAGCACCATGGTCACCCCGCTCAGCGGCTGCAACAGCGCGACCACCACCAGCGAGGCCGTGATCAGGACGCGCACCTCGGGGTCGGAGGTGAACGGCACCCACGCCCACGGCAGCACCAGGAACACCACCGCCGTGAAGACCAGGCCCAGCCCCACGCCCCACTCCACCATGCGTCGCGTGGCGTCCCGTGTGCCCTGGACGTCCCCCGCGCCCAGGTAGCGGCCCACGATGGACTGCCCGGCGATGGCGATCGCGTCCATGGCGAACACCAGCAGCGCCCAGATGTTGTGGCTCACCTGGTGCGCGGCGATCGACGCGTCGCCCAGCCGGGCCGCCACCGCCGTGGTCACCAGGGCCACCACGCGCATCGACACGCTGCGCAGGAACAGGGCGAACCCCGCCGAGGCCGAGGCGCGCAGGCCCGCCGTCGTGGGCATGAGCGACACGCCCTCGCGCCGGGCGGCGCGCGCGATCATCACCACGTACCAGAACGCGCCCCCGCCCTGGGCGAGCACCGTCGACCAGGCCGAACCCGCGACGCCCCAGTCCAGGGCCAGCACGAACACCGCGCACAGCACCGCGTTGCCGACGTAGGAGCAGACCGCCACCACCAGCGGGGTCCGGGCGTCCTGGAGGCCGCGCAGCACGCCGGTGCCCGCCATGACGATGAGGAGGAACGGCGTGCTGAGCAGGCTGACGCGCAGGTAGGTCAGGGCGTGGGGCGCCACGTCGGGCGAGGCGCCCAGCGCCTCCACCAGCACCGGGCCGAGCGGCCAACCGATCGCGACGGCCGCGAGGCCCAGCAGGACCGCGAGCCACAACCCGTCCACACCGTCCCGCACGCCCCCGCGGACGTCGCCCGCGCCGAACCTGCGCGAGACCGCGGCGGTGGTGCCGTAGGCGAGGAAGACGCAGACGGCCACGAGCGTGAGCAGCACCTGCCCGGCCACGCCGAGGCCGCCCAGCGCCTCGGTGCCCAGTGTGCCGACGATCGCCGAGTCGGTGAGCAGGAACAGGGGCTCACTGATGAGCGCGAAGAACGTCGGGACCGCCAGGGCGAGGATCTCGCGGTCGTGGCGGTGCCGGAAAGGGGCGGCCGAAAGCAGTTGTGGCATGACCAGCACACAGTATCGGACACGCGTTCTACGCGGGTGTGGAGTTGTCCACACCCCAGCCGAAGCCTGTGGATAACTTGTGGAAACACGCCCTGTGAGGCATCTTGCACCCCCTGACTGCATCCTGTGTCTTTGCAGGTCAAAGGCTATATGTGGAGGCCTCGGCAAAGTTATCCACAGGTGATGTGCACAACCTCGGTTCGGGATGTCCTGCGGGGTACCGGACATGGTGGTAAGGGACGTGTCCACAACCTCCGGCCGAGGCGCCTCCGGCGTCCGCCATGGGGCATCCTGGAAGGGTCGGCCCGTTCCCGGGTCGACGGAAGTGCCGTCCCGGGGGAGCGTTCGTGAGTGTCGCTGAGCAGCCACCTGAAGAAGGCGGATACGAGCGCACCCCGCCCCACGACATCCAGGCCGAGCAGAGCGTGCTCGGCGGCATGCTGCTGTCCAAGGACGCCATCACCCAGGTCGTGGAGATCATCCGCTCCGCGGACTTCTACCGCCCCGCGCACCAGATCATCTACGAGAGCATCGTCGACCTCTTCTCCCGCGGCGAGCCCGTGGACACGATCTCGGTCAACGCCGAGCTGACCAAGCGCGGCGAGGCCACCCGGGTCGGCGGCGCGCTCTACCTGCACACCCTCACCGAGGCCATCCCGACCGCCGCCAACGCGGGCTACTACGCCAAGATCGTCTCCGACCGCGCGGTCCTGCGCCGCCTGGTCGAGGTGGGCACCCGCATCGCCCAGATCGGCTACGCCGGCGACGGCGAGGTGGACGACCTGGTCGACCACGCCCAGGCCGAGATCTACAAGGTCGCGGAGAAGCGCACCGGCGAGGACTACGTCGCGCTGGCCGACATCATGCCGGGCGCCCTGGACGAGATCGAGGCGATCGGCGCCCACGACGGGACCATGACCGGCGTGCCCACGGGCTTCGCCGACTTCGACGCCCTCACCAACGGCCTCCACCCCGGCCAGATGGTCATCATCGCCGCCCGCCCCGCCGTCGGTAAGGCGCTGGCCCTGGACACCCCCCTCCCCACACCCGGCGGATGGACCACCATGGGAGAGGTGGAGGTCGGCGCCGAGCTGATCGCCGCCGACGGGACCCCCACCCGGGTGGTCGCCGCCACCGAGGTCATGACCGGGCGTCCCTGCTTCGAGGTCGTGTTCGACGACGGCACCACCGTGGTCGCCGACGGCGAGCACCAGTGGCTGACCCACACGCGGGCCTCGCGACGCGCGGCCCGGGAGGCCGGGGCCGGGGGCACCGCTCCCCGCGTGCCGCCCGAGGTACGGACCACCAGGGAGATCGCCCGGACCCTGCGCGCGGAGACCGCCGACCGCAGGCTGAACCACTCGGTGGCCAACGCGGCGGCGATCGAGCTGCCCGAACGCGACCTTCCCCTGCCGCCCTACTTCCTCGGCGCCTGGCTCGGCGACGGAGCCTCCTCAGCCGCCCGGATCACCGGCACGGACCCCGAGGTCCTGCTCAACATCGAGGCCGAAGGACTCGTGACCAAGCCTGTCGGCTCCACCGGCATGGCCTACGGTGTCTTCCTGCCGGAGGAGGACCCCGCGCCCGCGGCCCGTGAGCGCGTCGGCAGCCACGGCAGTGTCCAGGCGCGGTTGCGCACCCTCGGGGTCCTGGGGAACAAGCACATCCCCCAGGAGTACCTGCGCGCCTCGGCCGACCAGCGGCGCGCCCTCCTCGCCGGTCTGCTGGACACGGACGGCACGGTGAACGCCAACGGCTCCGTGCAGTTCGCGGTCACCAGCCAGCGCCTGGCGAACGGCTTCCGGGAGCTGGCGCACAGCCTGGGTCACCGCACCGGGATGTCGACCAGGCGGGTCGGCGGCCGGTCGGAGGAGTCCTCCACCCGCTACACGGTCACCTTCGGCTCCGCGAGCGAGGTCTTCCGGCTCGAACGCAAGAGGCGTGTGCACCGGGAGCGCGGCGCCGACCGCGGTCGCACGCGGATCGGCTCCCGGTTCGTCACCGAGGTGCGGCCCGTGGAGAGCGTTCCGGTCCGCTGCGTGCAGGTGGACCATCCGGACCACCTGTTCCTGGCCACCCGGTCCATGGTCCCCACCCACAACTCGACACTGGCCCTGGACTTCGCGCGCGCGGCGTCCATCAAGCACGACATGACCGCGGTCTTCTTCAGCCTGGAGATGGGGCGCAACGAGATCGTCATGCGCCTGCTGTCGGCGGAGGCCCGGGTGCCCCTGCACACCATGCGCTCGGGGCTGATGACCGACGAGGACTGGACCCGCCTGGCCAGGCGCATGGGCGAGGTGGCCAACGCCCCCCTGTTCATCGACGACTCCCCGAACATGTCGATGATGGAGATCCGGGCCAAGTGCCGACGTCTCAAACAGCAGCACGACCTCAAGCTGGTCATCGTCGACTACCTCCAGCTGATGAGCTCGCCCGGCCGGGTGGAGAGCCGCCAGCAGGAGGTCTCGGAGATGTCCCGGTCCCTCAAGCTCCTGGCCAAGGAGCTGGAGGTCCCGGTGGTGGCGCTCTCCCAGCTCAACCGAGGTCCCGAACAGCGCACCGACAAACGCCCACAGGTGTCTGATCTTCGCGAATCGGGCAGCATCGAGCAGGACGCGGACATGGTCATCCTGCTCTACCGCGAGGACGTGCACGACAAGGAGTCGCCGCGCGCGGGCGAGGCGGACATCATCGTGGCCAAGCACCGCAACGGCCCCACGGCGGACGTGACCGTGGCCTTCCAGGGCCACTACAGCCGGTTCGTCGACATGGCGCCCGGATAGGCAGCGTTTTTCGGACCTCCGCTCCGCTTCGGTCCGTGTTCGGGCGCCCGGAGCACGGGAACCTTCGGCGCCTACGGCGGGTTCGCCGGTTCCTCGCGAACCCGTCTCCGGCCCCTCCAGAACCCCGTGGGCGCCCGAACCAACCCCCCACAAGCTGGGACCGGTTCAGAAAACGGACCCTGGACCGCTGCTTCGGGGCCCGCCGCGCAGCGGGCCCCGGATATCGGTTAGTCGTAATAGCGGTTTATGGCCAAGCCGATTTGTCGACAAAGCGCTACGGCCACTTCACGCGGAGTCGCTGACCACGATCCCCTCCCGTAGTTCCAGGTGCCGACCGGTGAAGCGCTGCCGGGTCCTGCGGTCGTGGGTGACGACCACCAGCGTGCCCTCGTAGCGCGTCAGCGCCTCCTCCAGGTCCTCCACGAGACCGGGGGAGAGGTGGTTGGTCGGCTCGTCCAGCAGCAGCAGGTCGTAGGCCCCCGACGTCAGCCGGGCGACCTCGATCCTCCGGCGCTGGCCCACCGACAGGGACGCCACCGGCTGGTCCAGCTCTCCAGGCCGGAACAGCCCGAGTGAGGCGAGCTCGTCCCGGTGGTCCTCGGCGAACCCCGGCCGTCCCGCGGCGTAGGCGCCGAGCACGGTCTGTCCGGCTGCGAAGGAGCCGTCCTCCTGGCGCAGGTAACCGACCCGGCCGGGGACCGAAACCCGCCCCCCGTCGGGGACCGCGTCCCCGGACAGGACCCGGAGCAGGGTGGTCTTGCCCGCCCCGTTCGGCCCGGTGACCAGCACGCGCTCGCCCGGGGCCAGGTCCAGACAGGGCACCTCCAGGCGGTGGTCCACCCGGACCCCCTCCAGCGACGCGGTCGGAGCGCTCTCCCCGGCAGGGGACCCGGTGAACCCGGCGGTCATCCTCAGCGGTACCGGCGGAGGCGCCACCGGGTTGTCGGTCAGTCTCTCCAACCTCTCCTTGGCGTTGCGGACGCGGCCCATGGAACCGTGCGCGGCCCCCCGCATCTTGAAAGCCCCGTGGCCGAACGCGGCCTTCTCCATCTTGCGCGGGATGGCTTGCAGTGCCGCGACGCCGTTCTCGGCCAGCCTGCGCTGTCTGGCCAGGTCGGCCCTCCACGCCTCGTACTCGCGGATCCACCGGGCCCTGGCCGAGGCCTTGGCGGCCAGGAACCCGTCGTAGCCGTTGCCGTACCGGTTGATCCGGCGCAGGTCGTGGTCGACCTCCAGGACGGTGTCGGTCACGTTGGCCAGGAAAGCGCGGTCGTGGGTGACGGCCACGACCGTGCCCCGGTGGCGGCGGAGCCGGTCCTCCAACCAGGCGACCGCGCGGTCGTCCAGGTCGTTGGTGGGCTCGTCCAGCAGGAGCAGCTCGGGCGAGGCCGCCAGCATCGCGGCCAGGGCCAGGCGCGAGCGCTCCCCTCCGGAGAGGGTGCTCAGCGGGCGGCCCCGGTCCAGGCCGGGAAGGCCGAGCCCGTGCAGTCCTGCGTCGACGCGCGCGTCGGCGTCGTAGCCGCCGCGCGCCTCGAACCGGGCGAGCAGGTCGCCGTAGGCGTCCAGCTCCTCGGGGGTGGCGGAGCCGAGCGTGCTCTCCGCCGCGCGCAGGCGCGCCTCCATGCCGCGCAGGACGGACAGGGCGGAGTCGATCGCGTCGCCGACGGTGCCGGTGGAGACCCCCACCGCCTCCAGGGTCTGCGGCAGATAGCCCACTCCTCCCGGAGCCCGGACCGTGAGTTCGCCGTTGGAGGGTTCCTCCTCCCCGGCGAGCAGGCGCAGCAGCGTGCTCTTGCCCGAGCCGTTGTCGCCGAGGATCCCGACACGCTCGCCGGGGCTGATGGTGAGGGTGACACGGTCGAGCACGGTGTGGTCGCCGTAGCGGTGGGTGATGTCGTTGAGGGTGAGCTGGGACTGTGCTCGTACTCGGGCGGTGAGCATGCGCGCCTCCTGATCTGCGGTGTGGCTGGGGAAGGAGCCGCGGATCGACGGTGGGGCGCTGGCGTTCCGGGTTTCGGACAGGGCGCGACGGTGGCGCGTGTCCGAGGAGGGGAACGGTGAGGCCTTCCGTGGTCGACCGCGGTACGGCGACGCCGGGGAGCGTGTGTGACACCGCCGCGCAGCACTGGGCGCTGGCGGTGGCGGCTCGGGCGTCGGACGCGGGACTACAGGAAGATCAGCCTCATGGGAGAGACGATACGTCTCGTTTCGAAAGGCGTCAAGCGGGTTCCTGTGAGACGGACATCACTGGGAGTCGGATGATGGAAGGCCTGTAAGGGCTATCCACATCACTCTTTATGGTCAAGCCGATTTGTCGACAAAAGGGCGTGGCGACAGGAGGGCACCGCGCGGAGGCGCTGTGCGGAGGGCCCCGAACACGAAGAGGGGCCGCCCCGCAGGGCGGCCCCTCTTCGTGTTCGGTGTGCCCGTGTGCCCGTGGGCCCGGTCGATCCCGGACCGACGGCGAAGGCCTCCCCGGCCCGGGGAACCGGGCGGGGGAGGCCTTCGCGGCATCCGCCGACTAGAGCCAGCGGACCTCGGGGCGGCTCCGACCGTTCTCGTCGGTGACCAGCACCCAGTGCATGATCGGGTGTCCCGACGTCGTCGCGTCGGCGTCCTCGCGGGGCTGTGGGACGTTGACCGGCTCGGTCGCAAGACCGGAGAGGCGGTTGGTCCCAGCCGAGAAGCGGATGCGCCGACGGGTCGTCGAGAACCGAGTGGGGTGGGGTGCACGGTCCGTCCTGCGCGCCATGGGACCCTCCTCGTTTCCGTTTCAGATGTCCCAAGTTAACCCTACGTTCACCTTCGAGTCAATTCGCCGGGCTTCGGGGCTTGGTCCATCGGGGGCTTCGACCTCCGTGTGGGGCCTGTTGTAGATCTGCCCAGGTCGGGAAGTTCTATGCGTGATGCGCCGAGTGCCGTGCGTGACGATCTGCTGACCTGCGCCGAGGAAAGGGGGATGTCACTCCAAGGCAAGGTGAACGAAAGGTGAACGAGGCGCGAAGGAGGGTGCTCGGCCCGAGCCGCGCCGTAGGTCCGCGCGGTGGCCTGCCTGTCGCGGTCCCGACACCGTGCTCGCCCCGTCTGCCGGGAGGGCGCCCGGCCGTGTACGGCGGCCACGGCTCACCGGGGCCCGCCCCCACCTGCCCGGAGGGCGCCCGGAACACGGCAGGAGCACCCGCCGTCCCGGCGGGTGCTCCATGGTCCTACGGCCCCGAGGCGCGGCGCTCACTCCTTGAAGATGAGCCCCACGACCTCCAGGTAGAGCTGTTCCGGGTAGGGGATGAAGTCGATCCGGCTCAGGGCCTGGTCCTGACCGGCCGACTCCATCACGAAGGTCCCGTAGCCGAGGAAGCGGCCCATCAGGGTCCGCTCGAACCTCATGTCGGTGACCTTGCCCAGCGGCATCATGTTCACCTGCCGGATGATCAGGCCGGTGGTCAGCAGGAGCCGCGCGGAGGTGATGACGAAGTAGTCCACCGACCACTCCGCGACCCGCCACACGAACCACACCAACACCAACAGCCACACCCACCAGATGATCGCCAGCGTCGCTGCGCTGTTGGCGATGGAGGTGTTGCTGAGGATCCCGGCGAGGATCAACGCGCCGAGGACCGCCCCGACCGGACCGATCAGCACCGCGGGGTGCCGACGGATGGTCACCACGTCCTGCTCGTGCGGCAGGAGATAGCGGTTGACCGACGCAGGAGCGCTGTTACTCGACGCTACGAGCCGCATGCCACCCGACCGTTCCGGTTACAGGAGCGCGTTGACGAAACGGGACATCGACTCCGCGCCCCCCATCAGACCGCCCAGAGCACTCTCGATGACCCCGGCGGCGCTTTCCGGCTGTGTGAACAGATAGAACGCCACGAAAGCGATGAGCGCGTAGCCGCCCCATTTTTTCAACTTCGCCACGACTGACTCCCCTTGGAATCCACCTGACCCACCAACCCAGCAGTGATTGTCGCACCGACCATCATGCCCGTAAAGCCTGGGGCGCACCCTCGGCGTGGCGGTATGTCGGACCTTCCTCGCTTGCGGGCTGTGTCCGGTTCCGGTGGTGTTGGTAACCCAGTGATTGGTGGGCCGGAATGTGGTTCAGGTCCATCGAGGACTATGACATTAAGGACATCGCTGGATATAAGGGGGTAATTCATCGCCCCCAGTGCAGGTCACCCGAGTTCGGACAGGCCGAAAACCCCGGACAGGCCTGCTCGGATCCTCTAGGCCTGCTCGGCGAAGGCCAGCGCGAGCACCTGGAGGTGCTGTCGGGCGATCCGTTCCACCAGATCGGGGGTGGCCTTGCCGGTCACGTCCTCGGCGCCGTGCCGCGCCGCGTCCACGCACCGGGTGACGGTGGAGGTGTGGTGCACCTTGGAGAACTCCTCGGCCAACCGGCTCCGCACCGGTTCGAAGCGAGAGTCGCGGGCGGTCGAGGTGGAGGGGTTCTCGTTCATCTCACTCCTTGGGGGCTACGGGGGTCGCTCTGTGTGTTCTTCCGGGATCTTTCAGTAGCCGCTGGAGGGTGGACGAAGCGTCGCGCCGGAGGAGGCACGGGCGTGCGGTGTCAGCGGGCTGATGAGAGAGGGTTGGGGTGAGAGGTGTTTCGGTCCGGCTGGTCTCCGCTTACGGGCGGGCGGGAACCATCATCGCTCCTCTCTGTTACATTCCCGTCTCGAAATGAATTCGGCTAACGCAAAGCCGTGTCGGTGCTTGCGCCGACTCGCCGTGTCCACCTGGGCGGACGAGGCGGTCGGCAGCAGGCATGCCCGATTTTCGGACGTTCATTCCTTCGGCCGCAAAAAGAACCGAAAAAGCGCCCAACCGTGATCCGGTGGGCGCTGGGGGCGGGTGGGGCGTCGGATCTCAGGCGCAGCCGTAGAGGCGGTCGCCCGCGTCGCCCAGGCCCGGCAGGATGAACCCCTGCTCGTTCAGCCGCTCGTCCACCGCTGCCGTCACCACGCGCAGGGTCGCGCCGTGGTCGGGGTCCAGGTCCTCGGTGAGCTTGTGCTCCACCGCGGTCAGGCCCTCGGGGGCGGCGAGCAGGCAGATCGCGGTGATGTGGTCGGCGCCCCGCTCCACCAGGAGCCTGAGCGCGGCGGCGAGGGTGCCGCCGGTGGCCAGCATCGGGTCCAGCACGTAGCACTGGCGGCCGGACAGGTCCTGCGGCAGCCGGTCGGCGTAGGTGGCGGGCTGGAGGGTGTCCTCGTCGCGGGCCATCCCCAGGAAGCCGACCTCGGCGGTGGGCAGCAGGCGGGTCATCCCGTCGAGCATGCCCAGGCCCGCGCGCAGGATCGGCACCACGAGCGGGGTGGGGCGCGTCAGCTGTGTTCCGGTGGTCTCCACGAGCGGGGTCCGGATGGTGACGTCCGTCACTCGGACGTCCCGGGTCGCCTCGTAGGCGAGCAGGGTCACCAACTCGTCGGTCAGGCGCCGGAAGGTCGGGGAGTCGGTCCCCACGTCGCGCAGGGTGGTGAGTTTGTGCGCGACCAGGGGGTGGTCGACGACCAGGGTTTCCAAAGCGTTCTCCGGTTGAGCTGGGACAACAAGACGGTGGCTGGGGAGGAGGCCTGCCCGAGTCTAACCGCGCGCATCCACCGCACCGGAGGCGTCGCGGGCCGCGCGGCACCCGCTCCGGACCGGCGCGGCCGGGCGCCCGGGGCCGTTCGGGGGGCGCGGGTGCGGTGGAGGGGCAGCGGGGATCCGGTTCTCATGAGAGCGTGGTCCGGAATGACGCGGACCAAGGGGGACGGTGGCACCGGAGTGATCGTTACCATGTCACTCGCACGGGCGATCCGGGTTTCCTTCGTCCGCACCGATACACCGGCCGGGTTGGGGTGACGATGACAGTGCTCGATCATGGTGACGACGACTCGGGCGACTTCGCGGCCATCGCGTACAGGGAAGAGGAGTACTGGGACGTCGACCTGCTCCCCGTGACCCTGACGCACGACCTCAAGGGGCTGATCCACGCCCTGCGCCAGCAGCCGAGCATCAGCGGCTCCCTCGGGCTGGTCTCGGTCGGCGACGACTTCTTCGTCATCGTGCGGGTCTACGGTGAGGAGGTCTCCCTCTTCCTCTCCGACGTGACCGCCTCCGTGGACTGGCAGGTGGCCCGGGACGTCCTGGACTACCTGGACATCGACCAGCCGGACGACGACGACCTCGACCAGGTGCTGCCCGCGGGCGACCTGTCCATCGTGGCCGACCTCGGCCTGGACGAGATGGAGCTGGGTGCCCTGGCGGGAGATCTGGACCTGTATCCCGACGAGGTGCTGGCCAGCGTGTCCGAACGACTGGGATTCGCCCAGTCCTTCCAGCGTGTACTGGACGGTATGGGGTAAGGACCTGCTGGAGAAGAGCATCCGGGCGGACAGGAGAGCACGCGGTGTCGACCTTCGCAGCGGTCTTCGCTCCCAACGGGAGGACGTGGCGGGGAACCGAGGTCGAACTCGGGGACGTGGACGTCATCGACGACGTCACCGAACTGATGCTCGACTTCGCGACCGACCGGGGGAGCGGGGTCTCGATCCTGCTCGTGGAGGCCGACGACGAGTGGTTCGCCATCGTGCGAGCCGATGACGACGGCGGGGAGCCGCGCGTGTACCTCTCCGACGCGCGGGTGGTGCACGACCACCCGCTGGCCTCGGTGCTCTCCGAGGCCGGGGGGCTGGGTGCTCCACCGCCCTCCGAGAGCGCCGGGGCCCGGCCCGACCCGCGGCCCGACGGCGACGGCGACCTGCTCGCCGACCTGGGCCTGACCGAGGAGGAGCTGCGCTCCCTGTCGGTCGGCGGCGGTGTCCTGCCCAGCGACGTCCTCGCCGTGGTGGCCGAGCGCGCGGGCTTCGCCGAGATCCTCGACGGCATGAGGCTGTGATCGGACGGGACGTCCTCGACGCCGCGCTGCGCGCGGCGATCGCCGAGGGCGAGGCCGCTCTGGAGACGGGTGACGTGCCGGTGGGCGCGGTCGTGCTGGACGCGGACGGCGCCGTCCTGGGCGCCGGGCGCAACGAGCGCGAGGCCACCGGGGACCCCACCGCCCACGCCGAGGTGCTGGCGCTGCGGGCCGCCGCACGCGCGCGCGGCGAGTGGCGGCTGGGCGGCTGCACCCTGGTGGTCACCCTCGAACCCTGCACGATGTGCGCGGGCGCGACGGTGCTCTCCCGCGTGGACCGGCTGGTCTACGGTGCGCGGGACGCCAAGGCGGGTGCGGCCGGGTCGGTGTGGGACGCGGTCCGCGACCCCCGCCTCAACCACCGCCCGGAGGTCGTCCCGCCGGACCTGGTTCCGAGGGAGCTCACGGACAGGTGTTCCGATCTCCTGAGCCGGTTTTTCGCACGGCGCCGTATCCGGTAGAGTGGCTCGCGGTGGAGTCGCCTAGTGGCCGATGGCGCCCGCCTCGAAAGCGGGTAAGGGGCAACCCTTCGAGGGTTCAAATCCCTCCTCCACCGCACGAGGTCCACGTTCACCCAGGTGAGCGCGGGACCGGTAGAGGTAGCGAGGGCCGGTTGATCCGGGCCGGTGCACATATGGTGCACACGGTCGGAGAGACCGGCCTTTCGCGTTCCCGGGGTCCTGCCCCGGAGGCCGGAGCGGAGTCCGCCGGCCGGGGCGGGGTCCGGCAGCGGGAGCGCGGACCCGGAACGACATGTCGGCCTGTCGACAGGTCGCCCCGTCGACAGACCGACAAGCTGACAGACCGACAGACCGCCATGGCGGCCTGTCGGCGCCTACTCCCCGACGGGAGCCGGGCCGGTGCTGCCCCGGGGCACGAGGTGCGCCGCCGGTGACCACCGCTCCGCGACGGGCGTTCCGTCGGCGCACTCCAGGGCCGACTCCGCGACCGCGACCCCGTACCGGTACACGTCCACGCTCATGGTGGTGAGCGCGGGCGCGGCCAGGCGGCACATGGTCGAGTCGTCCCAGGCCACCAGGCTCAGCTCCTCGGGGACCCGCACGCCCAGGCCGCGGGCGGCGTCCAGTCCGGCCACCGCCATCACGTCGTTGTCGTACAGGACCGCCGTCGGCGGGTCCTCCCGCCTGAGCAGTTCGCCGGTGAGCCGGACGCCGGCCTCGTAGGAGTAGTCGCCCTCCAGGACCACCGGATCGGGCACCCCGGCCGCCCGACAGCCCTCCACGAGGGCCTCCGTGCGGGCACGTGTGTGCAGCAGCCCCACCGGCCCGGTCACCCGGGCGACGCGCCGGTGGCCCAGCTCCAGCAGGCGCTCCAGCGCCGTCCGGACCGGGGACACGTGGTCGGTCAGGACGGTGGGCGTGGCGGGGTCCGGGACGGGGCTGCCCGCGACCACGGCGGGCAGGCCCAGCTCGCGCAGCACGGCGGGGCGCTCGTCCCCCTCGGTCGGGTTGACCACCACGACCGCGTCCACCAGCCGCCGCTCCGCCCACCGGCGGTAGGCGGCCAGCTCGGCCTCCCGGTCGCTCACCAGGTGCAGCAGGACCGACATGTCGCGCTCGGCCATCCGCTCCTCGATCCCGGCGATGAACTCCATGAAGAAGGGCTCAGTGCTCAGCAGGCGGCGCGGCCTGGCCAGGACCAGCCCGACCGCGCCTCCGGTCCCGGACCCGTCCATCACACCCGCCGCGCGCGCAGGGAGTTGGCCGAGCGCAGGACGGGGGCGGCGGTCAGCGCCGCCGGGTCCACCTCCGCGTCCGTGCGCACCAGGAAGCTGTGCGTCTCCCCGGCCAGCAGGTCCACGAGCATGTCGTCCACCTCGGCGTCGGGGGCCAGCCGGTCGGCCAGCACGGAGACGTCCCTGGCGAAGGAGGAGGCGCGCACCTCCACCCGGTAGCCGCCCTCCACGGGCGCGGCGACGGCGGTCAGCGCGTCGGCGTCGTAGGACAGGTGGACGTCCTCGCGGAAGGGCCGCACGAGGCGGGCGTCGCGGGTCGTGGCCACGAGCACCTCCTCCTTCGCGTTCCCGGCCGCGAGCAGCTCCCGCGCCAGGTCGAACTCCGCCGCGGACCGGGGCGGCACGGCCAGCTCGATCCTAGCGGTGTGCAGCACCTCGCCCCCGAAGGTCTGGCGTTCCGCGCTGACCGGCTCCGACCAGGCCTCGTCGGTGTCGTTGACGGCCACCAGCACGAGCCGCCCGTCCCGGGGCTGGACGGTGAGCAGGCGCGGCGCGTAGGCGCGGCGCAGTCCGTACCAGAGCGGCTTGGGGCGCTCCTCGCCGTCCACGGCGGCCCAGGAGGTGACCGGCCAGCAGTCGTTGATCTGCCAGACCAGGGCGCCCGCGGTGCGCGGCCACCAGGACCGGTAGTGCTCGATGCCGAACGCCACCGCGCGGGCCTGGTTGAGCTGGGTGGCCCAGTGCCAGTCCTCGAAGTTCCTCGGCGTGGGCAGGTGGGCCGACAGGCCCCGGGCGAGCTTGCCGTTGCCGTCCTCGGCCTTCTGGTGCAGCAGGAAGGCGGGCGAGGTGGGCGTGAGCGGCTCGTCGTGCACCCAGTCGGTGAGGGTGGCCCAGGTGGGCGGTCCCTGGAAGCCGAACTCGGAGCAGAACCGGGGCACGTGGTCCTGGTAGGCCCGGTAGTCGGTCTGGTTCCACACGGTCCACTCGTGGCGGGTGCCGTGCGCCTCGTCGTTGGGGTGGACCTCCTTCGGGGCGAAGCCCGGGGTGTAGGGGCTGCCGTCGGCGTAGAACCGGGTGGGGTCGAGCTCGGCCACGACGCGGGGGAAGAGGTCGGTGTAGTAGCCGTAACCCCAGGTCCGGTCCCCGAGCCGCTCCTGCCAGCCCCAGTCCATGAAGCCCCAGAGGTTCTCGTTGCCGCCGTTCCACAGGGCCAGCGAGGCGTGCGAGGTCAGGCGCGCGACGTTCTCCCGGGCCTCGGCCTCGAACTCACTCCACAGCGGCTCCTCCTCGGCGTAGGCGGCGCAGGCCAGGAGGAAGTCCTGCCACACGAGGACGCCGCGCTCGTCGCAGACGTCGTAGAAGTCCTCGCTCTCGTAGACGCCGCCGCCCCACACGCGCAGCATGTTCATGTGCGCGCCGACGGCCTGGTCCACACGCCGGGCCAGACGCTCGCGCGTGATCCGGGTGAGGAAGTGGTCGTCGGGGATCCAGTTGGCGCCCTTGACGAAGATCGGCTTGCCGTTGACCACGACGGTGAAGGGGGTGCCGTGCTCGTCGGGCGCGGTGTCCACGGTGATGGTGCGGAACCCCACGCGGCGGTCCTCGGAGCCCAGCGGCTCGGCCTCCCCGTCCGCGGTCAGGGTGACGGACAGGTCGTACAGGGGCTGGTCGCCGTGGCCGACCGGCCACCACAGGCGGGCGTCGGGCACCTCGACCACGACGACTCCGGTGTCCGCGCCGGGCGACACGGTGGCGGTGGCCCGCACGCCGGCGACCTCGGCGGCCAGGACCAGGCCGGAGGCGGCGGCGCTGCCGGACCACTCGACGTCGGCGTGCACCTCCACCCGGCCGGTGCCGTCCTCGCCGACGGTGACCAGCGGACGTACTTGGGACAGGCGGGCGGTCCGCCACCGCTCCAGGCGCACGGGCTTCCAGATCCCGGCGGTCTGGAGGTCGGGACCCCAGTCCCAGCCGAAGGAGCAGGCCATCTTGCGGACCATGTTGTACGGGTGGGTGTTGGTGTGCGGCCGCTCGCCGAGTTCCTCGCGGACCTCCTCGGCGTACTCCAGGGCGGACCGGAAGGAGACCACGAGCTCGTTGGCCCCGGCGCGCAGCGCGTCGCGCACGTCGAAGCGGTACCCGCGGTGCATGTTGGCGGTGGTGCCGAGCACGGTGCCGTTGAGCTCCACGGTGGCCACCGTGTCCAGGCCGTCGAAGGCCAGGTCGACGCGCTCGTCGGGGGCGGGCGCGTCGGCCTCGAAGGTGAGGGAGTAGCGCCAGCCGGCGCGGTGCATCCAGGCCAGTTCGGTCTCGTTGGTGTCCAGGTAGGGCTCGGGGATCAGCCCGGCGGCCAGCAGGTCCAGGTGGGTGCTCCCCGGAACCTGGGCGGGGACGGTGCGGCCCGCGACGTTCTCCGGGACGGGCCCGCTCGTGGCGGACAGCCGCCAGCCGTCGTGAAGGGTGTGACGGATCATCTGTGCCTCTCGGGGCTTCGGGGTCGGGACCGCTCGGTGCGTGTCCGAGGGGCACGCACCGTGGGGCGTCGCGGTCGTCGTCGGGTGCCGGCCCCTCTTGCGCGAACCGGCCACCTTGGGGATTCTTACTTTTCCGAACAAAGTAAGTCAACCCTGTTCTCCGACCACGAAGGACGTGGCGACCGTGGCATCGCACCGCCCCCTCTCCGGCGGCTCCGACCTCCCCCACCTGCGCGCCGCCGGGGTGAGCCTCCTGCTGGACCTGACCGGCCAGACCCTGCCCCGGGTCCTGCACTGGGGTTCCGACCTGGGTGACCTCTCCCGCGAGGATCTGGTCGACCTGCGCCTGGCGCTGAGTCCCCAGCCCATCGGGTTCTCCGTGGACGGGCCGGTGGAGGTGGCCGTGCTCCCCGAGCAGTCCGCCGGCTGGCTCGGCACCCCGGGGCTCGTCGGCAACCGGGGCGGTGCGGACTTCTCCACCGCGTTCCGCGTGCGCGAGTCCGCGGTGGAGCACGGCTCCCCGGCGGGCGGGCGCCTGACCGTCCGCGCCGAGGACGCCCGGGCCGGGCTC
The DNA here is from genome assembly GCF_012396365.1 of Nocardiopsis alborubida. Taxonomy (GTDB): domain Bacteria; phylum Actinomycetota; class Actinomycetes; order Streptosporangiales; family Streptosporangiaceae; genus Nocardiopsis; species Nocardiopsis alborubida. The sequence continues at coordinate 106,068 of NZ_JAAXPG010000004.1, forward strand.
GGTCTGGACCTCGTGGTCGAGCTCACGCCCTCGGGCCTGGTCCGCCAGCGCGCCACCGTCACCAACGGGGACGCCGCCCCCTTCGCCGTGGACGCCGTCAACCTCGTCCTCCCCGTCCCGACCGAGGCGGTCGAGCTCCTCGACTTCGGGGGCCGCCACATGCGCGAGCGCAGCCCGCAGCGGACCGCCTTCACCCAGGGCCTGCGGGTGCGCGAGAACCGCACCGGGCGCACCGGCTACGACGCGGCCCACCTGCTGGCCGCGGGGACGCACGGCTTCGGCAACCGCTCCGGCGAGGTGTGGGCCGTGCACACGGCCTGGTCGGGCAACCACCGCACCTTCGCCGAGCGCACCTACCACGCGGTGTCCCTGCTGGGCTCGGGCGAACTGCTGCTCTCCGGCGAGGTCGTGCTGGCCGGCGGGGAGTCCTACACCACCCCGTGGCAGTACGGTTCGCACGGGCACGGGCTGGACGAGGCCTCCGCCCGCTTCCACCGGTACCTGCGCTCGCGCCCGCACCACCCCTCCACCCCGCGCCCGGTGGTCGTCAACACCTGGGAGGCCGTGTACTTCGACCACGACCTCGACCGGCTGCGCGGGCTGGCCGACGCCGCCGCCCGCGTGGGCGCCGAGCGGTTCGTGCTCGACGACGGCTGGTTCGGCTCGCGCCGCGACGACCGGCGCGGCCTCGGCGACTGGTACGTCTCCGACGAGGTGTGGCCGGACGGACTGGGTCCGCTCACCGACCACGTCACCGGGCTGGGCATGCAGTTCGGGCTGTGGGTGGAGCCGGAGATGGTCAACGAGGACTCCGACCTGGCCCGCGCGCACCCGGACTGGATCATGGCAGCGGGCGACCGGCTGCCCCGCCCGGCGCGTTCCCAGCAGGTGCTCGACCTGGCCCGCCCGGAGGCGTTCGCGTACGTCCTGGAGCGCCTGGACGACCTGCTGTCCGCCTACCCGATCGCCTACCTCAAGTGGGACCACAACCGGGACCTGGTCGACGCCGGGCACCGGCCGACCGGGCGGGCCGGGGTCCACGGCCAGACCCTGGCGGTGTACCGGCTGATGGACGAGCTGCGCCGCCGCCACCCGGGGGTGGAGATCGAGTCCTGCTCGTCCGGCGGCGGGCGGGTGGACCTGGGCGTGCTGGAGCGCACCGACCGGGTGTGGGTCTCCGACTGCATCGACGCCCTGGAGCGGCAGGACATCCAGCGGTGGACCAACGCGCTCGTCCCGCTGGAGCTGATGGGTACCCACGTGGGGGCGGGCACCGCGCACACCACCGACCGCCGCCACACCGTCGACTTCCGGGCCGGGACCGCCCTGTTCGGGCACTTCGGGATCGAGTGGGACCTCACCCGCGCCGACCCCGCCGACCTGGCGCGCCTGCGGGAGTGGGTGGAGCTGTACAAGGAGCTGCGCGGGCTGCTGCACACGGGGACCGCCGTGCACGGCGACCACCCGGACCCGGCGGTCCGGGTCCACGGGGTGGTCGCCGGGGACCGGTCCGAGGCGCTCTACGCGATCGTCGCCACGGGTACCTCGGAGCTGTACCCGACCGGGCCCGTCCGGCTGCCGGGCCTGCACCCCGAGGCGGTCTACCGGGTCCGTCCGCAGGCGCCCGGGGACGTGCCCGACGGCAACGCACACCGGTGGGGGGTTCCGCTTCCCTGGTGGACCCCCGAGGGCGTCCGCGTCAGGGGCGGGGCGCTGGAGGGGGCGGGCCTCCAGGCGCCGGTGCTCTTCCCGGAACGGCTGGTCCTGGTGCGCGCGACCCGGGTCTGACCCGGACGCGTGCCGGTGCTGAGGGGGGCTGAGCGCGGTGCGCCGGTGCGGCCCGAGGGGCCGTGGCGCTCCGCCGCGGGTGGCGGCCTCGGCGCGACGGGGGCGGCCGGGTTGCCGTCCCCGCCGGTGAGCGCGACACTTGGCCCACGCCTGCCCGCCGGACTCGGAGGGGGCGCTCCCCGCGTGTGGGCGCGACGCGACCGGCGCGACCGTCCACGGTGATCGCGGCCCCGGGCGGTCCGCGCCCGGGCGCGGCGCCTTAAGGGGCGGGGAGGAGACAGTGCGGGAGCGCGGCCGGAGACCGGCCGTCGAGGCGGTGGAGGTGGCATTGGGCGGGCCGTCACGGGCGATTCCGCACACGACGAGCAGGGCGGCGGTCCTCGACGTCATCCGTGCCGCGGGCACGATCAGCCGAGTGGGGCTGGTGGAGGCCACCGGGTTCACCGGTGCCACCATCTCCACCGTCGTCCGCAGACTCATCGACGACGGCCTGGTCCTGGAGACCGGACGCGCCGAGTCCACCGGCGGCAAGCCGCGCGTCCTGCTCCGGCTCAACCGGGAGTCGCGCTACGCCGTGGGCGTCCACATCGACCCCGTCGGCATCACCTACGCCCTCATCGACCTCACCGGCGCCGTGGTCTCCCGGATGACCCGCGCCGGGGTGAACCGGGACGAGGACCCCGCCGAGACCACCTCCAGGATGTCCCGGCAGATGGACGCCCTGGTGGAGGGCGCGGGAGTGGACCGCGAGCGGGTACTCGGCGTCGGGCTGGTCGCCCCGACCGGCGGGCTCCACCGGCACCCCTCCCTACGGCACTGGGCCGACTACCCCGTGGCCGAGGAGCTGGAGGGCGCGGTCGGCCTGCCCGTGGTCCCCGGCAACGACGCGACCGCCGCCGCCCTCGGCGAGTACTGGTCCGGCGTGGTCGGCGGGTCGTCCATCTTCGCCGCCGTGTACATGGGCACCGGAGTCGGCGCCGGGGTTCTGGTCAACGGCATCCCCTACCACGGTGCCAGCGGCAACGCCGGGGAGATCGGGCACGTGTGCCTGGACGTGGACGGGCCGCTGTGCTGGTGCGGCGGCCGCGGTTGCGCCGAGGCGGTCGCCGGTCCGGCCGCCGTCGTGGCGGCCGCCCGGGCCGACGAGGCCCTCGCCCGCACCGCCGACCTCACGCGGGAGGGCGGCCGGGTCCGGCCGTCGGTGGCGGCCGAGTTCACCGCCGTGGTCCGCGCGGCCCGCCGGGGGCAGCCCACCGCCCGCGCCCTGCTGGACCGCTCCGCCCGCCACCTGGCCGTGGCGGTCCGCACGCTGGCCAACCTGATGGACCTGGACCTGCTGGTGCTGACCGGTTCGAGCCTGGCCGTGGCGGGGTCGGTCTACCTGCCCGTCATCCAGGAGGAGCTGGACCGGGCCTTCTTCGCCCGCGCCGCCCACCCGGTCGAGGTGCGCATGTCCACGTCGGCCGCGACCGCGCCCGCCATCGGCGCGGCGGCCATGGTCCTCCAGGCCCAGCTGGTTCCGCTGCGCCCCGGACTGCGTCTGCCCGAGAACCTGTCGGAGTCCGGGGCGGACTGGGACTGAGGAACCAGCGGGGCGCCCCGCGGATCCGCCCGCGGGAGTCCGGTGCCGACCGGGCCGACGCGGTCAGGGGTCCGGGGAGCCCTCCCCGGCGCCCTCCAGCTCCTCGACGGCGCGGGTCAGCCACGACACCCACCCGGCCTCCACGTCGATGCCGCCGAGCAGCACCAGGCGCTGGACCCGCTCCCGTTCGGTGGCGGGCCCGTCCGGGTAGTCGCGCCGCTCGAACCCGCGGTACTCCTCCAACCGCAGCAGGTGCAGGTCGCGGTGGCGGCGCAGTTCCGGAACCAGACCGCGCACGCCCACCACCCCGGCGGCGCGCAGCCGCAGCGGCAGCGGGTCGCGGGAGGCCCTGGGGTCCTCGCGCACGTCCACCCAGCGCTCCAGCTCCTCCCGTCCCGCGGGCAGCACCTCGTACTCCTTGCGCCGTCCGCGGGTCGGCCCGTCCGCCGTCAGCGCCCGGATCAGCGCCGCCCGCTCCAGCTTGCCCAGCTCCCGGTAGATCTGCTGGTGGGTGGCCGACCAGAAGTACCCGATCGAGCGGTCGAAGCGCCGGGCCAGCTCCAGGCCGGACGAGGGCTTCTCCAACAGGGCGGTCAGGATGGCGTGGGGCAGGGACATGGGCGCATTCTAGGCAGTGTTCCTCGGGGCCTCCGCTTCGCTTCGTCCCACCCGTCGCCCGCCACCACCCTCAACCGACGCCTACGGCGCAGTCCTGCTTGCAGTCCCGCCTCCGTCACCTCCAGAACCCCGTGGACGCCCGAAGACCCCCCTGTAGCAGGCTCAGAAAAAAGATCCGCGCCCCATCACGGAGCGGACTCGGGCAGGCGGACCATCACCCTGCCCTCCACGACCGACGCCTCCAGGACCTGCGGCGGGGCGGTCGCGGGTCCGTGGACCACCGTCCCGTCGTCCAGGCGGAACTCGCTGCCGTGCCAGGGACAGCGCACGCACCCGTCCACCCGCTCGCCCTCGGCCAGGGGCGCGCCCATGTGGGGGCACGTGCCCAGCATCGCGGTCACGGAGCCGCCCGTCCGCGCCACCAGGACCGGGACGCCCGCCGCGTCGCCCCCGCCGAGTCCGCCGTCGTCGAACCCGTCCAGCGGGCCGAGGTCGTGCCAGCCCCCGGGCAGCAGGTCGACCAGGTGGTCGGCGCTGTTGGCGCCCGCCGAACGGTAGTAGGCCATGTGCCCGCCCAGGGAACCGCTCAGGCCGACCACGCCCACGCCGGCCAGGGCCAGGAACCTCCCCCAGCCCTGGCGGCCGCGGGCCCGGGCCAGCGAGGAGGCGCCGAACAGCAGCGCGCCGACGCCGTTGGTCGCCGCGTGCACCACGCCCACGCGCTGCTGGCGTTCGTGCTGCTGCGACCAGTCCGCCAGGCCGCTCACCACCGCGGGCAGGGTCGCGACCAGTCCGGCGTTGACCAGCGCGTGCGCGCTGCGGCGGTGGTCTCCGGGCAGCGAGTCCAGCAGGACGGCCGCCATCCACGTGCCGATGGGAAGCTGCACCAGGATCGGATGGACGGGGTGCCCGAGCTGCACCCCGTGCAGCATGTCGCGGACGGTGCCGGACGGGATCCGTTCGGCCAGGCTCTTCATGCCGGAGACCGCCGGGTCGAGCTGCTCCTCGCGTTCGATCCGGCGGATGCGTTCACCGATTCTCATGGTGGTGCGGCTACCCGGGGTACGCGCGTGTCACTCACGGGGCACGGAGTCGCGCGGATCCTTGAACCCGGCTTTCCCCGGCCTTCCGGGTGGGAGGGCCGGGGCAGGGATCACAGCGCGGCGGCCAGGCGGGTGCCCTGGTCGATCGCCCGCTTGGCGTCGAGCTCGGCCGCCTCGTCGGCGCCGCCGATCAGGTGGACCGCGCGGCCCGCGGCGGTCAGCTCGTCGGCGAGGTCCCGGCGCGGCTCCTGACCCGCGCACACCACGACGGTGTCCACGTCGAGCACGCGCTTCTCCCCGTCGACGGTCAGGTGCAGGCCCTCGTCGTCGATCCGGTCGTACTCGGCACCCGCGACCGTCTCCACGCCGCGGTGGCGCAGCTCCAGCCGGTGGATCCACCCCGTGGTCTTCCCCAGGCCCGCGCCGACCTTGCCGGTCCTGCGCTGGACCAGGTGCACGGTGCGCGGTGACGCGGGGCGCTCGGGTTCGCCGAGGCCGCCGCGGGAGGCGGGGTCGGTGTCCACGCCCCACCTGCGCAGGAACTCCCCGGTGTCGACGACGCCACCGCCGTCGGTGAGGAAGGCGGCCACGTCGAAGCCGATGCCTCCCGCGCCGATGACCGCCACGCGCTCACCGACCTCGGCGTCTCCGCGCAGGACGTCCGCGTAGCCCACCACCTTGGGGTGGTCCACGCCCGGGATCCCCGGCACGCGCGGAGTGACGCCCGTGGCGAGCACCACCTCGTCGTAGCCCTCCAGGTCGGCGGCTCCCACCCGGGTGCCCAGCCGCACGTCCACCCCGTGCCTGTCGAGCTGGACGCGGTAGTAGCGCAGGGTCTCGTCGAACTCCTGCTTGCCGGGCACGCGGCGGGCCAGGTTCAGCTGGCCGCCGATCTCCCCGGCCGCGTCGAACAGCGTGACCCCGTGCCCGCGCTCGGCGGCGGACACGGAGAAGGCGAGCCCGGCGGGTCCGGCGCCCACGACGGCCACCCTCCTGCGCAGGCGGGTGGGGGAGAGCACGAGTTCGGTCTCGTGGCAGGCGCGCGGGTTCACCAGGCAGGAGCTGGTCCTCAGGCTGAACGTGTGGTCCAGGCAGGCCTGGTTGCAGCCGATGCAGGTGTTGATCTGCTCGGGGGTGCCCGCCGCGGCCTTGGCGACGAAGTCGGGGTCGGCCAGGAAGGGGCGTGCCAGGGAGACCATGTCGGCGTCACCCCCGGCCAGGACCGCCTCGGCGACCTCGGGGGTGTTGATGCGGTTGACCGCGACGAGCGGCACGGACACCTCGCCGCGGAGCCTGCGGGTCACCCAGCTGTAGGCGCCGCGCGGCACGGACGTGGCGATGGTGGGGATGCGCGCCTCGTGCCAGCCGATGCCGGTGTTGATGATGGTCGCTCCGGCCCCCTCCACGGCCTTCGCCAGCCGGACCACCTCGTCGAACGTGGAACCGCCGGGCACCAGGTCGAGCATGGACAGCCGGTAGACCACGATGAAGTCGGCGCCGACGCGCTCGCGCACGCGCCGCACGATCTCCACGGGGAAGCGCATGCGGTTCTCGAAGGAGCCGCCCCAGCCGTCCTCGCGCCTGTTGGTGGCCTGGGCGATGAACTGGTTGATCAGGTACCCCTCGGATCCCATGATCTCCACGCCGTCGTATCCGGCGTGCCTGGCCAGTTCGGCGGCGCGGGCGAAGTCCTCGATGGTGCGCTCGACCTCGTCACCGGTGAGCGCCCGGGGCGTGAAGGCGCTGATGGGGGCCTGGATCGCGCTCGGCGCGACCGCGTCCTCGTTGAAGGCGTAGCGGCCGGTGTGCAGGATCTGCATGGCGATGCGCCCGCCCTCGCGGTGCACGGCCCCGGTGACCACGCGGTGCTCCTCGGCCTCCGCCTCGGTGGTCATCTTCGCGGCGCCCTTGTAGGTGGCGCCCTCGGGGTTGGGGGCGATGCCGCCGGTGACGATGAGGCCGACGCCGCCCCGGGCGCGCTCGGCGTAGAAGGCGGCCATCCGCTCGAAGCCGCCCGGAGCCTCCTCCAGGCCCAGGTGCATGGAGCCCATGACCACGCGGTTGGCCAGGGTGGTGAAGCCCAGGTCCAGCGGTTCCAGCAGGTGGGGGTAGTCGCCCATGTCGTCTCCTCGCGCGGTGCCTCGCGGGCTGGTGTCCGGTCAGCCCGCACTTATTATGCAACAAGTTGCAAAATCGGTCGCGAGTGCCCTCGGCCACCCCGGCCCGCCGTGCGCGGGTGCCCCGCAGGGCCCGCGCACGGCGGGGGCGCCGTGCCGGAGGCGGAGCGTCAGGCGAGGAAGGACTCCAGTGCGTCGATGACCGCCCCGGGCTGTTCCTCGGGGACGTAGTGGCCGCTGTCGTCGACCCTGACCACCCGCACGTCGGTGCCCTTGGCGGGCATCACCTCGCGGAGCGAGGCGTGGTTGCTCAGCTCGCCGCCGAGCACGAGGATCGGCGCCGACACGGGCGCGTAGGTCCGCTCGTCGGCGATGTCGGTGTTGAACGCCCGGTACCAGGCGTTGCCCGCACGGACGGCGTCGGCGCTGGAGAGGGCGCGGGCGTAGACCTCGCGGGACCGTTCGTCGATGGATCCGGGGTCCTTGGTGACGTGTTCGGCGAGCCAGTCGACGAGTACACGGGTGCGCCCCTCCAGCAGCTCCTCCGGCAGTCCCAGGACCTGGTTGAAGGCGAACCACCACAGGAGGGGGTTTCCGCCGTCCCCCACCGGAGTGTTCACCGGCTGGCCGGGCTCGGGAAGCAGCCGGAACTCCGACCACCCGTCGTCCGGGTGCGCGACGTCCAGCATGCAGATCCTCCGCGTCGCCTCGGGGTGGTTGGCCGCGTACGCGTAGGCGACCATCGCGCCGATGTCGTGGCCGACGACGTCCACGGACTCCAGGCCCAGGTGCCGGACGAGCTCGCGGACGTCGCGCGCCATCGTCTTCTTGTCGTAGCCGCCGGCGGGCTTGGAGGAACCGCCCATGCCGCGCAGGTCCACGGCGATCACCCGGTGGCGGCGCGCCAGTGCGGGCATGACCCGGTGCCACTGCCACCAGGTCTGCGGCCAGCCGCCCAGCAGCAGCAGCGGGGTCCCGGAGCCGCCCTCGACGTAGTGCAGGCGGACTCCGTTGACGTCGGCGTGGCGGCTGGAGAAACCGCCGTCGAGCGAACGCGCGAGTTCGACGTCGTCCAGCGGGTCGGCCTGGGGTGCGGACATGGGGGGCTCCTCCTGATCCGGGCGCCGTCCGGTATCGGCGGCGCTTGAAGTTCGAATATACGAGATAATCGTACTAACGAACAGTGGGTGTCAAGCCCTGTGCTCCCTGGCCGATACGAAACCCGCGTACAGTGGCGCCATGGTCGTACTGCACCACCCCGACACCTCGGAGATCGAGCTCGTCGACGTGCTGGCCGCCCTGGGACACCCGGTCCGACTGGACGTCGTGCGTGCGCTGGCCGGCGGCGAGGAGATGTTCTGCGGGGAGGTCCTCTCCGGCATCCCGAAGTCGAGCATGACCCACCACTGGAGGGTCCTCCGTGAGAGCGGGGTCATCCGCCAGCGCCGCGCCGGGCGCAGGCTCTACATCACGCTGCGCCGCGCCGAGCTCGACACCCGCTTCCCGGGGCTGCTGGACCTGGTCCTCTCGGACGGCGTTTCGACCGCGCCCTGACCGGCGCGCGTCGGGCGAGCCGGACCCCGTCCGTGTCGCCCCGGGGCCGCCGGGTGCGCCGTCGACTCCAGCAGGTACCGGGCCCGGCCGGCGCGGCGGGCCGCGCTGCCTCCGGCAGTCCTGGCGGCGGTGCGGCCGGACTCCGTCGTCTGTCCTTCCGGCCGCTTCCGCGGAGTGCGTCGCGCCTCTGGCGTGAGTCCCGTGCGGGGGAGGGAACACGACGAAGGCCCCGACCGGTGTCCGGTCGGGGCCTTTCGTTTCGGCTGCTAGCCGCCGCGGAGGATAGGGGATTCGAACCCCTGAGGCGTTGCCACCAACACGCTTTCCAAGCGTGCGCCCTAGGCCACTAGGCGAATCCTCCGCGAACAACTCTACATGCCTTCAGGGGTGCTCTGAACAGGTTTCCGCGGCCCCGCCCGGGCACCTCCGAACGGCACCGGAAACGGGCTCCCCGGCCCCGGGATCACAGGGCCCGGCTGGACCTCACCGCGCTGATGGCGTTGTTGCGGAAGGCGTCCACGAACAGCGAGTAGTCGGCCCGGGTCTGGGCCGCGTACCGGTGCGCGAAGTCCACGCACCACCGCGTGAACTCGGCCTCGCGGCCGTCGAGCACCGCCATGACCGCCTCCTCGGTCTGGCCGCGCACGAGCGTGGCGTCCGCGTGCGAGTCGGACACGCAGTGCGCCTTGGCGGTGGCGCGCCCCAGGTAGTCCAGCACCGGCACGATCTCCGAGGGCTCGGTGAGGTCGTCCCAGTCCAGGTCGTTGGTGTAGGGGGAGACCTCGCTCACCACGAAGCCCACACCGCCCATCTCGGTGTGGCCCAGCAGCGGATCGGCGTGCGCCTGGAGCGCGTGCTGGGACACCGCGGTGCGGTGCCCGTGGTGCTGGAAGTAGTCCATGATGCGCCGGTCGGTCACCACCCGGGAGGGAGCGGCCACGTTGCCCTGCTTCATGGACAGCACGATGTCGTTGTCCCACGCCTCCGACTGGCCCTCGATGAGCAGGGTGTAGGCGGGCAGGCCCGCCGAGCCGATACCGAAGCCGCCGCTGCCCACCACGTCCTTGACCGCGTAGTTGATCGACGCGTACCGCCGGTCCTCGGGGATGGTGTCCAGGTAGGCCTCGTAGGCGGCCATGACCCGCTCCCGCTCGGCGTCGTCCAGGCGGCGCGCCCGGGGGCCCTCGGCGAAGCGGCGGGTGTACCCGTCGCGGGTGGTCATGGACGACAGCATCTCGGCGCGGCTGTTGAGCCGCGTCTGCTGGAGCACGTCGTGCACGGTGCCGTCGGTGTTGCCCAGCTTGAGGGAGAACTCCGAGTCGTTGCCCGTCGTCGCGAACTCGCGCACCTGGGCGATGTAGGCGTCGATGTAGTACGGCAGGAGCGTGCTGATGTCCTCGTCGGACAGGGCCTTCTGCCAGCCCATGACCCCGATGCTGGCCGCGAACCTGAGCACGTCCCAGGTGAAGTGGCCGAGGTAGGCCTCGTCGAAGTCGTTGACGTCGAACACCAGCCGCCCGGTGGAGTCCATGTAGGTGCCGAAGTTCTCCGCGTGCAGATCACCCTGGATCCACACCCGCGAGGTGCGTTCGTCGGCCCAGGGGTCGTCCATGCCCGAGACGTCGTTGTAGAAGAGCGCGGCGCTGCCACGGTAGAAGGCGAACGGGTTGGCCGCCATCTTGCGGAACTTGACGCGGAACGCCGCCGGGTCGGCGGCCATCAGGTCCGAGAAGGCGTTCTCCAGCGTGGCCACGATGAGGTCGCGGCGCTCCGTGGAGCTGTCGGTGGAATCGAGCTGGTCGAGCATGCCCATGTCGTCCATGATCTCTGAGAGGTTGCGTGATGTGCCGGTTCGGGGCCCGTGGACCCTCTGCCCGGGATGAGACGCCCGGTCCGGGAGGTGCGTTCCGTCCGAACGCCCGTGCTTCCGGAGGCCGGCGCGTTCCGGGGAGGGGACGGGACACGGGGGTTGCCCGAGCAGTCCGGGGTTCGGATACACTCGGGGCAGACCCCTCGTGCGGCGTCACCCTATGAACCTCCCCAGGGCCGGAAGGCAGCAAGGATAAATGGGCTCTGGCGGGTGCGCGGGGGGTCCTTTCTCTTTCTCCGGCCCGGTCGAACCCCTCCCGGTCCTCGCCAACCGGCGCGAGCTGTCACCGCTCGCGGGTTGAATGGACACGTGGCAGGGACCAGGGGAGGAATCACACCGTGAGCATCGCGCTGTACCGCAAGTACCGGCCCGCGACGTTCGGCGAGGTGCGTGGCCAGGAACACGTGACGGACCCGCTGCGCCAGGCGCTGCGCAGCGGACGGATCAACCACGCCTACCTGTTCAGCGGCCCCCGCGGCTGCGGCAAGACCACCAGCGCCCGCATCCTGGCCCGCTCCCTCAACTGCGCGGAGGGGCCCACCCCCGACCCCTGCGGCACCTGCGACTCCTGCGTGGCCCTGGCCCCCGACGGCGGCGGCAGCATCGACGTCATCGAGATCGACGCAGCCTCCCACGGCGGTGTGGACGACGCCCGCGACCTGCGCGAACGCGCCTTCTTCTCCCCGGTCAGCTCGCGCTACAAGATCTACATCATCGACGAGGCGCACATGGTGACCCGGGAGGGCTTCAACGCCCTCCTCAAGCTGGTCGAGGAGCCCCCGCCGCACCTGAAGTTCGTGTTCGCGACCACCGAGCCCGAGAAGGTCATCGGCACGATCCGCTCGCGGACCCACCACTACCCGTTCCGCCTGATCCCGCCGAGCACCCTCAAGGAGCTCATGGAGGACCTGCTCAAGGAGGAGGGGGTCTCCTACGATCCGGCCGCCCTGCCGCTGGTCGTGCGCGCGGGCGCGGGCTCGGCGCGCGACACGCTCTCGGTGCTGGACCAGCTCATCGCCGGTTCGGACGAGGGCGGCATCACCCGTGAGGGCGCCGTCTCCCTGCTGGGCTACACCGACTCCAGCCTGCTCGGGGAGATGGTCGACGCGCTCGGCGCCCGCGACGGCGCCGCCGTGTTCGGCCTGGTCGACCGCGTGGTGGAGGGCGGGCTCGACCCGCGCCGGTTCACCACGGACCTGCTGGAGCGCTTCCGCGACCTGGTCGTCCTGGCCGCCGTGCCCGACGCCCTGGACAAGGGCCTGGTCAACGTCGACCCGGAGGCGACCGAGCGGATGAAGGACCAGGCCGCGCGCCTGGGACCGGCCGAGCTGAGCCGCGCGGCCGACATCCTCAACCAGGGCCTGACCGAGATGCGCGGCGCCACCGCGCCCCGGCTGCTGCTGGAACTCATGTGCTCGCGGGTGCTGCTTCCGGCCGCGGACGGAAACCAGGGCGCGGCCCTGCTGGCCCGCCTGGAGCAGATGGAGCGCCGGATCGCCTCGGGCGCCGCCGCCCCTCCCGCCGCCCCGGTCCAGCCCGCTCCCGCTCCCGCGCCGGTCACCCCGGCCTCCCCGGTGGTGCCCTCCGAACCCGTGCGCGCCGCCGCGGCTCCGGCCCCGGCGGCCGCTCCGGCCGCTCCGGAGACCCCGGCCGCCCCGGCCCCGCAGCGGTCCGAGCCCGCGGGCTGGGACGCCCCGGCCCGCCAGGCCGCCCCCACGCGGAGCCAGTCGCCCGCGGCGTCCGGCGGTTCTCTGGACCTGGGGCGCGTGCAGGGCGCCTGGGCGCAGATCCTGGAGGCGGTCAAGGGCCTCCGCCGGTTCACCTGGATGGTGCTGAGCGGCAGCGACGTCCGTCCGGTCGGCGTGGAGGGCAACGCCGTCCTGCTCGGCTTCTCCCGGCCCAACGAGGCCAAGGGCTTCAGCAACAGCGGCAGCGACCAGGTGGTGGCCACAGCGATCCAGCAGGTCCTGGGCATGGAGGTGCGCGTCGCCGCCGCGGGCAGCGCCGTCACGGCCTCCGCCGCGCGCAGGCCCGAGCCCGCGCGCCCGGCCGAGTCCGGCGGATGGGACGCTCCCGCCGCCGAGCCCGCACGGCCCGTCGCGCCCGAACCCGCGCCGCAGGCGGCCTCCGGACCGGAGCCCGCTTCGGCCCCCGAACCCGCAACGGCTCCGGAGCCCGCGCCGACCGGTCCGCCGCCGGACCGTATCGTCACCGGACTCCAGGAACCGCCGCCCGACCCCTACGAGGACGCGGCCGCCGCGCCGCCGCCCGAGTACGGCGACTCCCCGCCCGTGGCCGAGCCCGTCCGGGCCCCGGCGCCCCAACCTGCTCCGCCGCGGCCTCAGGCCGCGGCACCGCCTGCCGGGACCGCCTCCGCGGGCGGCCCCGGTGGCGCTGGGGCCTCCGTGTCCTCCGGTGCCCCGGGGGCGTCGGGCGCCGGGCTGATCGAGTCCGAGCTCGGCGGCCGGGTCATCGACGAGATCGAACACGAGGCCCCGGACCCGTCCCTCTAGGCAGTGTTTTCGGGGCCTGCGCTTCGCTTCGGCCCGTGCTCCGGGCGCCCGGAGCACGGGAACCGGGTCGGAGCAGACACGGTGGTGCCTCCCAAGCCCCGTGGGCGCCCGAACCACCTCTGCGGGCGACGGGCGTCCTCGCGGCTAGTTCCGGGGGCGCAGCGCCCGCAGCACCATGTCCACGAGCTCGTCCACGTACTCGTGCGTGAGCGGCCCGGTGCGCAGCAGCCAACGTTGGTGGAACGGTCCGAGGAACAGCTCCGTGGCCAGCCGCAGGTCGATCTCCGGGTCCACCTCGCCCGCCGCCACCGCGGAGCGCAGCCGGTCCTCGAACACGCGCGTGTTCGGTCCCAGCAGCCGCTCCTGGACGATCTCGGCGAAGGCCGGGTCCTGCTGGATCTCGGCGGTGAACGCGCGCGTGGTCCGGTCCATCTCCGGGATGCGGAACTCGTCGGCCGTGGCGCGGAGCACCGTCCGCATGTCCTCGGCCAGGTCGCCGGTGTCGGGCAGGGGCTGACCGGCGACCCCGCCGGTCAGCGCGGTGAACACGTCCAGGACCACGGCGGCCTTGGAGGGCCACCAGCGGTAGATGGTCTGCTTGCCGACCCTGGCCCTGGCGGCGATCGCCTCCATCGTGAGCCTGGCGTAGCCGACCTCGCCCATCAGCTCGGCGGCGGCGTCGACGATGGCGCGCCGCGCGCGTTCGCTGCGGCGGCGGGGGTCGGGAGCGCGGCGGACCCTGGTCTCTTCCTGTGTGGTGTTCTCTGCCATACCTGCCACGTTAACCGCTGAAAAATGACGAGACGTATCGTCTTGGTGCCGATATCCTACGGAGGTCGGATCGACTTGGCGAGGCGTTTCGCCTCGCCTGGAGGGAAAGGAGGTCCGCGTGGGCAGGAACAGCGACAATCTTCTGGGCATGGGCGGACAGCGCAACACCGTCTCGCGCTCCACGCTTCGCGGAGGCAAGGGCGGCGGCCGGGGCGGCCCCAGCGACGACGCCGTGGAGCGCAAGCAGGAGCTCCTGCGCAAGCTCCGCGAGAAGCAGGGCAAGGACGCGAACACGGCGTCCGAGAAGACCGAAGGCGCCCAGGGACAGGCGTGAGCGCGCGGCGGCGGCCCCCCTCCGAGGGGGCCGTCGGCGTTCGCGCGCCTCGTACGATCCCCCACCGTGCGCCACCGGTGCGCTCATGGCTTCCCGCCCGGCGTCCGGTCCCGGCGTCCCCGCCCCGCGGCGGTCACACCGTCCAGCCGTGTCCGTCCGGTGAGTCCAGCCACACCCGGTGCGTGCCGTCGGCACCCACCGAGAGCCCGAACCGGTCCGGATCGGGCGCGCCCAACCGGGTCCACAGCTCCAGGGCCTCCTCGAACTCGTCCCAGATGCTCCTCGGGCCGCCCTGCTCGATCATCCACGAGGTTCCGTAGGGGTACACGCGCACCCACGAGGCGCCGCCCCGGTCGAACACCCACACGCCCGACCCGGTGCCGATCCACCGCCGCCGCACCCGCCAGCCCGGCACCATCACCGAGAGCGCGAACGCCGACGGGAAGGTCATCAGCGGCGCCACGGGGTCGGTCTGCGTGAGCCGGTACTCGTCGGGCTGCTGCCCCGAGTCCCGTACCGGGCGGGGCTGGTCGTCGGGGGTCCTCAGCGGCACGAACCCCACACCGCCGTGGAAGCTCGCCCGGGCCGAGCCGTCCCCGGGGCACTCCACGCGCGCGATGACCCCGGCCCCCTCCAGCAGTCCCCACGGGCACACCACCAGGCCGTCGGGGCGCAGCTGCTCCACCCACGCGGGCGGCACGCGGCGCACGCCGCAGGTCGAGGTGATCCGGTCGTAGGGCGCGCCGGGCGGGTATCCCTCGTAGCCGTCGGCCAGGTGGACGGCGGGGGAGTAGCCCTCCGCGCGGAGGGCCTCGCGGGCGACCCCGGCCAGGCGCGGGTCGGTCTCCACGGAGGTGACGGCGCTGTCGCCGAGCCGGTGCGCCAGCAGGGCGGTGTTCCAGCCGGTCCCGGTGCCCACCTCCAGGACCCGCTGCCCGTTGGCGAGGTCGGACAGCTCCAGCAGGCGGGCCAGGACGCGGGGCGCCGAGACGGACGAGGTCGCCGCCTCCGCCCGTTCCCGGGGGCCGGGCCCCCTCGACCCCCGGCTCCAGGGGTCGGACTCCCGGTCGTCGTGGGTGCGCTGGTCCCGGGACTCCGGGTCCCGCTGGCCGGGGGCCCGGAACCCGGGGATCCGGGGGTCGGGCGCCTCCAGGTACGCGGACGGGTCGGGATCGTCGATCTGGGTGACGATGGCGCTGTCGGCGTACACGGCCGCGAGCCACAGCTCGGGGTTGTTGTTGGCGTTGAGGGCCGTCCCGTGCGCGGTCAGCGCGCCCGTCTCGGGGATGAACCGGTGTCTGGGCACCGAACGGAACGTGTCGGTGAGGGCGGCGTCGGTCAGCGTGCCGTCCGCGACCATCGCCTCGACCAGCGCCGAGTGGCGCTCTCTGGCGGTCAACACGTCCTCACTCCCCCGTGGCTCTCAGCGCTACCGGTGGTGCTCGCGTGCACTACCGGGACTCCCGTGCCCCGCAGAGCACCTTTTCAACCGAGAGTGATGTTAACGCCACTCCTGGTTCTCACTCCTGGTAGGTGCCCTTTCGGGAGAGTCGTCCTCCCACCGGGGCGCGGCGCACCCCGGCGCCGACTCCGCCTCGTCGCTCGGGGCGGGGCGGCTCCGAGGGGCCCGCTGCCCCCCGGCGCGCACCGCGATCAGCGCCGTCCCACCCCGGTGGCCGGTCCGCCCCTCCCGTGGCCGACCGGTCCGCCCGCATGTTCACTGATGACCGGTTACGCTCACAGCAACAGCGACATGACAGCGAGACCCAGCACCATGAGTGCGGCGAGGAGATGGCCGTGAACCCTGGCGGAATGGACATGCAGGCCCTGCTCCAGCAGGCCCAGCAGATGCAGCAGCAGCTCGTGGAGGCCCAGCAGGCGCTGGAGGACGCCGAGGTCGAGGGCACCTCCGGCGGCGGCCTGGTCAAGGTCAAACTGAGCGGGCGAGGGCAGGTCGAGGACGTGACCGTCGCCCCCGAGGCGATCGACCCCGCCGACCCCGCCGAGAGCGCCCAGACCGTCGCGGACCTGGTCCTGGCGGCCATCCGCGACGCCGAGGCGCAGGTGGAGCGGCTCCAGCAGGAGAAGATGGGCCCGCTCGCCGAGGGCCTGGGCGGGGGCGGGATGCCCGGCGGCATGCCCGGCCTCCCCGGCTTCTAGCCCGGACCGGAACTGTCGCCGGTGTGAGCAGGGGGTCTGAACTGCGATGATCTTGTACTTATAGTCGATGTCGGCGCTCGGGACTCGCTATAAGTACAAGATCACGGCGGGTGGGGCGGTTCCGGTTCCGCCCCGGGTGCAGGTGAGGCGGACCTCCGCGTACGCGCGAGTCCGCCGCGCCGGATACGGTGGGGGTGGGGATGCGGACCGCCCCGACAGATCCGGTCCGGCACTGATGGGTAGGCGATGTACGAAGGCGCGGTGCAGAATCTGATCGACGAGCTCGGGCGGCTGCCCGGCGTCGGTCCGAAGAGTGCGCAGCGCATCGCCTTCCACCTCCTGTCCGCCGAGCACGCCGACGTCAAACGCCTCGTCAGCGCGCTCGTCGAGGTCAAGGAGAAGGTGCGCTTCTGCTCCGTCTGCGGCAACGTCGCCGAAGAGGACCAGTGCCGCATCTGCCGCGACGTCCGCCGCGACCCCGCCGTCATCTGCGTGGTCGAGGAGTCCAAGGACGTCGTCGCCGTCGAGCGCACCCGTGAGTTCCGGGGCCGCTACCACGTCCTGGGCGGCGCCATCAGCCCCATCGAGGGCGTGGGCCCCGACGACCTGCGCGTCAAGGAGCTCATGACCCGCCTGGCCGACGGCCAGGTGACCGAGCTGATCCTGGCCACGGACCCCAACCTGGAAGGGGAGGCCACCGCGACCTATCTGGCGCGGCTGGTCAAACCCATGGGGTTGAAGGTGACCCGTCTGGCCAGCGGCCTGCCCGTCGGCGGCGACCTGGAGTACGCCGACGAGGTCACCCTCGGCCGTGCCTTCGAGGGCCGCCGCAGCCTGGAGTTCTAGCTCACATTCGCCGTTCATCCGCGCGAAACACGAGTAACCTCCGCCTGGCCGGGTAAGCCCCACCGCTGGTATGTCAAGACGCCACGCCATCCCGTCGCAGGTCAGATGGGGTGGACGAGGACGTCTGTGGCTACACTCCATTTCATTGTCTTGATCCCAACTCCTCAGGAGCATCGATCGTGGCCCTAATCGTGCAGAAGTACGGTGGGTCTTCCGTGGCAGACGCGGAAGCCATCAAGCGAGTAGCCCAGCGGATCGTCGCTCAGAAAAAGGCGGGATATGACGTCGTCGTCGTGGTCTCGGCCATGGGCGACACCACCGACGAACTCCTGGACCTGGCCGAGCAGGTCAGCCCGATGCCGCCAGCGCGCGAACTGGACATGCTGGTCACCGCGGGTGAGCGCATGTCCATGGCACTCGTGGCGATGGCCATCGAGAACCTGGGGTTCGAGGCCAGGTCCTTCACCGGTTCCCAGGCCGGTGTGATCACCACGTCGCTGCACGGCAACGCCAAGATCATCGACGTGACGCCGGGTCGGATCCAGGAGGCCGTGGGCGAGGGCGCGATCTGCATCGTCGCCGGGTTCCAGGGCGTCTCCCAGGACACCAAGGACATCACGTCCCTGGGCCGGGGCGGCTCCGACACCACCGCCGTCGCGCTGGCCGCCGCCCTGGAGGCCGACGCCTGCGAGATCTACAGCGACGTCGACGGTGTGTTCACCGCCGACCCGCGTATCGTGCCGACCGCCCAGCGCATCCCCCAGGTCTCCTACGAGGAGATGCTGGAGATGGCGGCGTCCGGGACCAAGATCCTGCACCTGCGCTGTGTCGAGTACGCGCGTCAGTACAACATCCCCCTTCACGTCCGTTCATCTTTCAGCCAGAAGCCAGGGACCTGGGTCGTCCCGGAAGTCGAGGAAAGCGAAGGCATGGAACAGCCGATCATCTCCGGTGTCTCTCACGACCGGAGCGAAGCCAAGATCACCGTCGTCGGCGTGCCCGACAAGATCGGTGAGGCCGCGACGATCTTCCGGGCCCTGGCCGACGCCGAGATCAACATCGACATGATCGTCCAGAACGTGTCGGCGGTCTCCACCTCGCGCACCGACATCTCCTTCACGGTCCCCAAGGACTTCGGCAAGGAGGCCGTCGCCGCGCTCAAGAAGGTGCAGGACAAGGTCGGGTTCGAGTCCCTGCGCTACGACGACAAGATCGGCAAGGTGTCGCTGATCGGCGCGGGCATGCGCTCCTACCCGGGCGTCACCGCCCGCTTCTTCGACGCCATCGCCGGTTCGAGCACCAACGTCGAGATGATCTCCACCTCGGAGATCCGCATCTCGGTGATCGTCGAGGAGGACCAGATCGACGCGGCCGTCCGCGCCGCCCACAGTGAGTTCCAGCTCGACGCCGACCAGGTCGAGGCTGTCGTGTACGGAGGTACCGGCCGATGAGCAACCGTCTTCCCACCCTCGCCGTCGTCGGCGCCACCGGCGCCGTCGGCACCGTGATGCTGGACATCCTGACCCAGCGCGAGAACGTCTGGGGCGAGATCCGCCTCGTCGCCTCCCCGCGCAGCGCGGGCAAGGTCCTGCGCGTGCGCGGCGAGGACGTCGTGGTCCAGGCCCTGGCCCCCGAGGTCTTCGACGGCGTGGACGTCGCCATGTTCGACGTCCCCGACGAGGTGTCCAAGGAGTGGGCTCCGGTCGCCGCCTCCCGCGGCGCGGTCGCCGTCGACAACTCCGGCGCGTTCCGCATGGACCCCGACGTCCCGCTCGTGGTGCCCGAGGTCAACGCGGACCAGGTCCGCAACCGTCCGCGCGGCATCATCAGCAACCCCAACTGCACCACCCTGTCGATGATCGTGGCCATCGGTGCCCTGCACCGCGCCTACGGCGTCACCGACCTGGTGGTCTCCTCCTACCAGGCCGCCTCCGGCGCCGGCCAGGAGGGCATCGACACCCTGCGCGACCAGATGGCAAAGGCCGGCGCCGACCGCAGCCTGGGCGACACGGCGGGCGACGTGCGCGCCGCCGTCGGCGAGCTGGGTCCGTTCCCGGCGCCGCTGGCCTACAACGTCGTTCCGTGGGCGGGTTCGCTCAAGGACGGCGGCTGGTCCTCGGAGGAGCTCAAGGTCCGCAACGAGTCCCGCAAGATCCTGGGGCTGCCCGACCTGCGCGTCTCGGCCACCTGTGTCCGCGTCCCCGTGATCACCACCCACTCGCTGGTCGTGCACGCGTCCTTCGCCGAGGAGGTGCCCGCCGACGCCGCCCGTGAGCTGCTCGGCTCCGCGGAGGGCGTCCAGGTCCAGGACGACCCGGCCAACGGCGAGTTCCCGACCCCGGCCGACGTCGTGGGCACCGACCCGACCTGGGTCGGCCGCATCCGCCAGTCGCTGGACGACCCGAGGTCGCTGGACCTGTTCCTGTGCGGGGACAACCTGCGCAAGGGCGCCGCGCTCAACACGGCGCAGATCGCCGAGGTCGTGGCCGGGGAGTTCACCCGGGCCTGACCGCGCACACCGTCGGGCGACTCCAGCCGGTCACTCCGGGTGACGGGGAACGGTTGGGCGGAGCAGACGTCCGGCGATGTCCGCACCGGCGTGGTGTTCGGTGAACGGTGAGGGCGGTGGCCCCCTCCTCCGGGAGGGAGCCGCCGCCCTCACGCGTGTCCGGGGTCGGCGCCCGGGTGTCCGGGTGCCCGTCCCGGAGGGTGCCGGCCCCGCGTGTGCCCGGGTCAGTACCGCCGCGGGTCGCCGGGGCGGCGGGGCCGGGCCAGTGTCAGTTTGTAGAGGAGTCGACACTGCTCGGACGAGCCGATGAGGTCGGAGGTCTCCACCGGCCGGTTGCCGCTGAAGTGGGTGCGCTCCACCACCAGCACGGGTATCCCCGGCGCCGATCCGAGCAGGGAGGCCTCGGAGTCGCGCAGGGCGCGTACGCCCACCTCCTCCACCACGCGGTCGACGGGGTGGCCCGCCGCGCTGAGCCGTTCGAGCAGTCCGCTGCCGGGCGAGCTGTCGAAGGGGGTGCGCAGGGTGCCCGCGGTCAGGGACGCGGGCTCCCAGGACCGGTGCAGGGTGATGGGCAGCTCCGAGGACAGCCCGCGCGAGGTGGTGCGGTACACCGGTTCTCCCTCGCGCAGCCGCAACCGGAGGCTCAGCGGCGGCGCGCACTGCTCCTGCTCGGTGCCGATCGCCTCGCGGCTGAGCCGCCCCAGGCCGGAGCCGGAGGAGGAGTCGGTCCGGCAGATGCGGAAGAGCTCGGGGACGGTGCGCACGTAGTACCCGGAGCCCGGCCTGGACTCGACCAGGCCCTCGGTGACCAGGAGCCGGAGCGCGGTGCGGGAGATCTGCTCGCTGACGCGGTAGGAGCGCGCCAGCCGGGTCCGGGAGGGCAGACGCGTGCCGGGCGGCAGCTCCCCGCTCAGGATCGGTCCGCGCAGCTGTTCGGCCAGCCAGAGGTACCTGGGTTGCCTGCCCACGGTTACGCGGCCTCGGCCGCGCGGCCTCCCGTCGCCCGTTGGTCTCTGCGCTCCGCCGGGGGAACGGGGACGCGGTGGTCGCCGGTGCCGGGGCCGCCACCGTCTCCGGTGGGGAATCCGGGGGGGAGGAGGGGAGTGAACCTGCCAGATCGCCGAAGCTCGCCCATGGTTCCCAGTAAAGCAGCGCAGGGGCCCGACAGGTGGGCTTACCTGAAAGTAGTGACCCGAGTTCGGAAAGTCACCGTGGAATCGGAACCCCGTCCTTGCGTAGTGGAAACGCCCGAAACCGGGAAACGCCACGGGATCCCCCGCGCAACCAGTTACTCTGCGTAACAATAGGGAGTGTGCCTTGTTGGGGGAAACCATGATCACGAACCTCGCGGACCGCGCGGACACGGCCGTCACCTGGATGAGCGGGACCTTCGGGGTGATCCTGGCGCTCGTGGGACTGGCGCTGCTGGTCCTGCTCCTCGCCGCGGTCATCTCGGCGCTGGTCGACCGCGACACCTCCGCGGGCGGCAAGCTGCTGTGGGTCATCTTCATCCTCTGGTTCCCGTTGTTCGGGGCGATCGCCTGGTTCGTGGTGGGCCGCAAGGGCCACCTCAACCGCTTCCTCGGCATCGACAAGGGGAAGGCGCGCCACACGATCCCGGCCAGCGTCGGCCAGCACAGCGACGCGCCGCCCCACCGCAACGGACTGAGCCACGCCTGAGCCCGGAGCCGGGCACCGCGGCGGGGAGGAGCCCCGGAACCGGGACGGGACCCGGTTCCGGGGCTCTCCCGTGTCCGGCGCCGGCCGGGGGAGGCGGCCCCCGCTCCCGGACCCCGGCGGACCGGGCCGCGGGAGGGGCGTCCCCACGGGCCCGGGGCGGTCCGGAGAGGTGTTCACGGCCGTCGGTGTCGGTGCGGGGAGTCGTACACGGCCCTGTGGATATCGCGTCAGCGCCCCCTGACCGGGTATCAGCCCCGTACCAGGACGCATCCGACCACACCTGGAAGGGGACCGGGAGATGGCCAGGAACGCCGACGTCGCCCGCGCCGTGGTGGACGAGGCGGGGACGACCCTCGCCGCCGAGGCCGGGATCCGGATGGCGGACAGACCCTCCGCGCTGTGGCAGCTGCTGGTGCTGGTGAACCTGCTGTCCGCGCGCATCTCGGCGCGGATCGCGATCGCCGCCGCCAGGGAGCTCAACGAGGCGGGCGGCACGACCCCCGACGGGATGGCCTCGCTCAGCTGGCAGGACCGCGTGGACGCGCTGGGGCGCGGGCACTACGTGCGTTACGACGAGAGCACCGCCACCCGGCTCGGCGAGTGCGTCGACCGGGTGCGCGAGGAGTACCAGGGCGACCTGCGCAGACTCGGGGAGCGCTCCGGTCACCGGGCGAGCCGGGTGGAGTCGATGGTCCAGGAGTTCTCCGGGATCGGGCCGACGGGCGCCGTGATGTTCTGCCGGGAGGTCCAGGCGGTGTGGCCCTGGCTGCGGCCCTACACCGACAAGTACGTGCTGGGCGGAGCCAGGAAGGTCGGCCTGCCGGAGGACGGGGACAAGCTCGCCAGACTCGTGGAGGGCGACGACATCGCGCACCTGGCGGCCGGGCTCGCCCGGATCGCACGCGACGGGGACCTCGCCGACCGCGTCCGCGAGAGGGTCGGGTGAGCGGTAGGGGGAGGAGGCGCACCCGGTGCTCCTCCCGTGTGCCGTGCCCGGATGGCCTCCGCGCGCGAGGACGCCAAGCGGCTTCCGCGCGGGCGCCGTACGGGGGAGGTCGACGCTCTCCACCGGCGCCGCTTCCGGCCGATGCCCCAGGTCGGTGGTGCGGTCTCCGGCGCCCCGCGGAGTGATGGGGCGGGCCGTGTTCCGGCCCACCCCTCTGATCCCCCCGCGGGCTTGTGGCCCGGGGAGAACGCGGTGCGGTACGAGGTCACCCGTTCCTGGGGACGCGACCGATCATGGTTCGTTGGCCATCGCTGTCTCGGCCTCCTTCTCCCGTGCCTCGCGCGGCGGCGTCGCGGGTTCGGGTTCGGGGTCGGGGTCGGCCGTGTCGAGGCGCTCGGCGGCCTCCAGCGAGTCGGGCAGGGAGAGCCGGTAGATGGGCAGTGCGGCGACCGTGGTCACCACGGCGACGAGGACGAGGATCGAGAACAGGTCCTGTGACAACACCCCGTGCTCAAGCCCGATGTTGATGAAGATGAGGACCATCAGGCCACGCGCGTTCATCAGCCCGCCCGCGGCGGAGGCGACCCGCCAGGAATGACCCAGGGCACGCATCACGAACAGGCAGGACAGGTACTTGCCGATGAAGGCCACGGCGGTGATGGCGATGACGGCCAGCAGCGCGCTGCCGCTGACCAGCCCGCCCAGGTCGGTGTTGAGTCCGGTGTAGATGAAGAACACCGGCAGCAGCAGACCGACGTTCATGTCCATCAACCGGTTCCGTACGCACTCGCGCAGCGCGGGAGAGGCCGGCAGGCTGATGCCGACGATGAATCCGCCGAAGACGAAGTGGATTCCCAGTTCGTGGGTCGTCCAGGCCGCGCCGAGGATCAGCAGGACCACCACGGCGAGTGCCCCGGGCGTGAGATGTCCGTTCCGCTCCACCGACCGGGCGATCGGTGCCAGCAGGCGCGGCGCGAGCTTGAGCATCACCACCGTGAAGACCGCGACACCCACCAGCGAGGCCGCCACACCGGCCATGGAGCCGCCGAAGGCGAGCGCGAGTATGACCGCCAGGACGATCCAGGCGGCGGCGTCGTCCACCGACGCGGCCAGCAGGGTCACCGCGCCAAGGCGTGAGGACTGCATGCCTCGTTCGTTCAGGATCCGCGCGAGCATCGGGAAGGCCGTGACGGTGAGCGCGCCGCCCAGGAGCAGGGACACCTGCAGGCGCGGCGTCCCGGGGTCGGAGATCTGGTCGGCGAGGGCCCAGGCGACGGTGACGCCCAGGGCGAGGGGGACCACCACTCCGACCACGCCCACCGACAGCGCTCCACGGGTGGAGCGGCGGTCGAGGACGCCGTGCCGGATGCCCGCGCCGACCAGGAACATGAAGAACACCAGCCCGATCATGCTGAGCAGGTACAGGGCGGGACGGACCTCGGCGGGGAACAGGGCCTCCTGCACGTCGGGCAGCAACCATCCCAGCAGGGACGGTCCCATCAGGACGCCGGCGACCATCTCGCCCACGACGCGCGGCTGTCTGAGGAGGACCGCGATCCGCCCGAACACCGATGCCACGAGGACGATGGCGGCCAGGGCGGCGAAGACGTGGGCGGTCAGTGTGGGGATCGATTCCACGGGAACCTCCCAAGGGTCAGCGGTCTCCGTGGACCGGACAGTTGTAGTCGGGGGTGAAACTCTCGAACATCCCCCACTGGGGGACCTCGCGGAGCTTGCGGGAGACGGGATCGTGCTCGTTCCAGAAGTCACCGTTGAGGAGGCGCAGGATGCCTCCGAGCTGGGTGGGGTCGTCGATCGCTCCGGTGAGATAGCGGTAGACGCTGTAGCCGTTGTCGTAGAAGGCCCGGATCAGCCGGTGGTAGGTGTCGAAACCGGTCTTGCAGAAGTCCTCGTAGGAGGTGGCGATTTCGCGCTCGCGCCCGGGGCCCGCCCCGTCCAGGGAGGCGTTGACACAGGCGGCTGACTCCATACCGGTGACCAGGGCGAGGAAGACCCCCGCGGAGAAGATCGGGTCGGTGAAGCAACCCGCGTCGCCGACGATGTAGTAGCCGGGGCCGGCCAACCGCTCGGAGTAGTGGCTGTAGTCGGTCTCCCCGGTGAGTTCCCTGACCACCCGGGCGCCCCGGGTGCGCGCGTGGATACGCGGAATGCGGGACAGGTGCTCCTCGAAGACCTCCTCGGCCCTGCCCTGGCGCATGACGTCCACGGGGACCACCGTGCCGATGCTGATGACGTCCTTGCGGATCGGGATGCCCCAGACCCAGCCGTCCGGGTGGTTGCCGAGCTGGATGTCGCCCTTGGCCCCCGGGTTGTGGAGTTCGTGGGTTCCGGCGTAGTGCTTGAACGCCGCCACCATGCGGATGCTCTCGTCGTTCCTGCGCAGCCCCAGCGCGCGTGAGATCACTCCGGTCCGTCCGCTGGCGTCCACGACGTAGTGGGCGCGCACGGTGGAGCTGGAGCCGTCGTCAAGGGTGTAGCGGACCCCGCTCACACGGTCTCCGGAGAGCACCGGGGCGGTGACCCGGGCGCCCTCCACCACCTTGGCGCCCTCGGCCGCCGCGGCGTCGAGGAGGATCTGGTCGAACTCGGCCCGTTCCACCTGCAGGGTCCAGTCGCGGTAGCCCTCGCCGATCTCGTCGAAGCCGATGCGGTAGGAGTTGCCCTCGGGCCCGCTCAGCTCCACGCCCCGTTTGACGACGAACCCGCTCGCCAGGACGCGGTCCAGTACACCGAGGCGTGCCAACACGTCGACTGTGTAGGTGAGCAGGGACTCTCCGATGTGGAACCGGGGGAAGACGGTCCTCTCCAGAAGCAGAACGGACCGACCCGCCCGTGCCAGGGTCATCGCGCAGGCCGCGCCTCCGGGTCCGCCGCCGACGATGACGGCGTCATAGACGGTGTCCTCACGGGGAGCGTCGTTCATCGTGCGTCCCTTCCTGGGCTTTTGGCTGATGCTTTCCCCAGCTTTGTCCAGGCCCCTGGAAAGTGGTTGGAGAAGCCGTGGAATGCGGGTGGAAGTGGACCTTCGTTTTCATTGTGTATAGTTCGGGAAGTCGAACTATGGTGTCCAAGGAGAAGTCAGGAGAGGACGTTGACCATGTCCACGGCAAGCGCCAGGTACCCGAAACCGAAGTTCCGATCCCCCTCGACCTCGGGGTTCGTCTACGTCGGGTTGTCGGTGGACCCGCCGCACGCGCCCCTGGTCCGGAGCAGCTCCGAGCGCGACGACGCGATCGAGGAGTGCCTGTCCACGGCCCGGCGGCTGTCAACCCGCGACGACGTCGTCCGGACGAGGGTCTTCGAAGCGGTGCTCATACCGCCGCTGAAGGGATCGCCCCGCTTCGACGTGATGATGCTCGTGGAGACCGCCTCCCCCGGGCACAACGACGACGTCATCGCTTCCGCGCGGTTCGACCAGTTGGGCGCGGACCTGGTCATGTCCGCCGACAACCCCGCGCGTATCGGCGATCCGGAGAGCCCTGCCACGGGTGTCTACCTGTTCAACCACTTCACCGCCCGGGACAAGGAAGCGGGGATCGGCGTCTGGGAGGGGCTGACCGGCTGGTACACCGCCAAGACCGGTATCGACAACTCCGCCCCGCTGAGGTCGGTAGACGACGGGCGTTTCGCCTTCGTCAACTACGCACGGCTTCCCGGCGGAGCGGTGCCCTTCATGGTCAACCAGCTCACCCGGCCGAGCTTCCACCGGTTCGTACGCAAACAGATCAAGGCCAACGGCATGGTGGCCCTGCCGATCCTCTGCCGACCGGTCTGACCGCACCTCGGGAGGTGAGGGAGGAAACGATGAGGCGAACCCTGCACGTGACCGTGTTCGGTGCCACCGGAGGCACCGGACGGCATGTCGTGGCACAGGCCCTGCGAGCGGGACACCGGGTGCAGGCGGTCGTCCGCGACCCCGGCCGCCTTCCCCTCAGCCACGTGCGCCTGGAGACCGTCCGTATGGACACACCCGACCTGGGGAGGCTGGCTCAGACGCTCGCCCACGGCGACGCCGTCATCTCCGCGTTGGGAGCCAGCGCCCGCGGCGGGTTCCCCGCGTCCACGTGGATCAGCGCCATCCTGCGGGCGGTGGAGGATCATCCCCGACCACGGCTGGTCGCGGTGAGCGCCTCCCCGCTCGGGCCGCCCCCCGCCCGGGAGTCCATGGTCATCAAGAAGGTGGTCACACCACTGGTGGGCTGGGTGTTCCGGGACGCCTACCGCGACCTGGCGGTGATGGAGCGGTCCCTGTCCGCCAGCGACACCGACTGGACCATCCTGAGGCCGCCGCGCCTGACTGACGGACCACTCACCGGTCTGCACCGCATGTCCCTCGGTACGAACGTCTCAGGCGGGCTCTCGATCTCACGGGCGGACCTGGCCCACGCGGCACTGGCCGCGCTGGAGGACCCGGCGACACTCAAGCAGGCGGTCGGCGTCTCCCGCTGAGGGAGTTCGACGGCGCCTCGGCAGGACGGCACCCCAAGACGGAAGGCTGACCAGATGCCCCTCTCCAACCCCTCACAGCCCAGGACATCCAGAGGTGAGACGACCGTCGCGGTGTCAGGAGGGGGTCCCGCGGGCATGATGCTCGGGCTCCTGCTGGCCCGTGCGGGCGTGGACGTCACCGTGCTGGAGAAGCACGCGGACTTCTTCAACGACTTCCGTGGTGACACCGTTCACCCCTCCACCCTCCAGGTGCTGGAGGACATCGGCCTCGGTGAGGAGGTGAACCGGATACCGCACCGCAAGGTCCGGAAGGTCACGGTGGGCAGCGAGCACGCCGGCACCATCGAGGCCGATCTCGGATCCGTTCCCGGGTCGCACCCCTACATCTCGATGATCCCGCAGTGGGACTTCCTTGACATGCTGGCCCGTGAGGCACGCCGCTATCCCAACTTCCGCCTGCTCATGAACGCCACCAGCACCCTTCTGCTGCGGAAGGGCGACGCCGTGCGCGGGGTGGAGTACACCGACCCCGAGGGAACCCATCGGCTGCGGTCGGTGCTCACCGTCTCGGCCGACGGACGCAACTCGCGGCTGCGCGAGTTCGCCGGCCTGCGTCCCCGCCGGCTCGGATCGCCGATGGACGTCCTGTGGCTGCGGGTCTCCCGTGCCTCCGAGCAGGTCGAGGGCCTCAACGGACGCACCGGTGAGGGCACCATGGCGTTCGCCATCGACCGCGGAGACTACTGGCAGATCGCTTACGTCATCCGTAAGGGCGGGTTCGACGCACTGCGCCGCGAACCGGTCGAACGCCTCCAGGAGCGGCTGCGCGAGCTGCTGCCCTTCCTGGGCGACCGGGTCAGCGAGGTTTCGGACTGGGAGAAGGTGGCCCTGCTCAACGTCGGGCTGGACCGGCTGGAGCGCTGGTACACCCCTGGTTACCTGTGTATCGGGGACGCCGCGCACGCCATGACCCCGGTCGGCGGTGTGGGGATCAACCTGGCGGTCCAGGACGCGGTGGCGGCCGCCAACATACTGGCCGGTCCCCTGTCGCGCGCACAGCGCCACCCCGACCGTTTCGAGCGCACGTTCAACCCCGAATTCCTCGCACGGGTGCAAAGACGCCGGTGGTTCCCCGACACCGGGACCCAGAGGGTCCAGCAGTTCATCCAGCGCGAACTCTTCGGACAGGTGATCCCCCGTCCCGAGAGCGAACCCGACGCCTCCGCGCCGGGCTCCTCCGCGCCGGATTCTTCGCTGACCAGGGCCGTGCTCTCCTCAGAGACGGGCTCGAAGGCGGCCACCTGGCTCTACTCGCGCATCATCACCCGGGTCATGATGCGTGGACTCCGTCCGGAGACGGTGACCTCTCCGAGCCGTCCCGAGCTGGTCGTCCCCTGAACCGCCGCACATCGCCCGAGAGGATCTCGGCCCGGAGCCTTCTGAGTTCGGCCGAAGGCTCCAGGCCGAGTTCTTCGTCGAGCAGGCGGCACACGTGGTCGTAGCTGAGTAACGCGTCCCCGCGTCTGCCGTCCCCGGCCAGCGCCCTGATGAGCTGGACGTGGAACCACTCGTCGAACGGGTAGTAGGCCACCAGCGTGCGCAGCTGCGGAACCAGCTCGCCGTAGCGGAACAGGTCCATGTCGGCCGCCACGCACGCTCGTATCGCGGTGAGCCGGAGTTCAGCCAGGCGAACGGCGTGCGCGTTCAGCAGGGGACCGCGTTGGACGTCGCTCAGTACCTCGCCCCGCCACAGGTTCCGCGCGGCGCGCGACGCCTCCAGGGCCTCGGTCGGCCGGCCCCGCTCCGCCAGGCGTCGTGCCTGGAGGACGAGCCGCTCGAACTCCAACGCGTCGACCCGCCCTTCGGGGACGGAGAACATGTACCCCCGGGAACGGGTGACCAGAGCCCTGCCCAACCCGGCTTCGGGGAAGGCCCTGTCCAGGGCTCTGCGCAGTTGGTACACGTGTGACTGCAAGGTCACCGTCGCGCTTCGAGGGGGCGCGTCCCCCCACAGCTCCTCCATGAGCGCCTCCGGGCTGACCACCTCGTTGGCCCGGCACAGGAACAGGGCGAGGAGCTGGCGAATCTTGCCACCGGTGGGTGAGTACGTCCGGTCGTCCAACCCGACCTCCAGCATGCCGAGGACACGGAACGTCATCACGGCTCTTCACCTTCCTCGTGAACAGGGCTTCCGGGGCGGGAGGCGGGCCGCCCGCCCCGGGCGGAACAGGACGGGCGGCACCGGGCTCAGGGGTTCGTGGTCTCGAAGGGCGGTTCACCCGCGGTCCACACACCGTCGAACTCGGCCCGGGCCAGCCGCCAGCCGTCAGCGGTGTACAGGGCCTCGAAACGGTAGATGGCGCCGGTGGTGTACGCCTGCGCGGGGGCCTCGGCGTCGGCCAGGTGGGTAGCGATGAGCACGGAACGGATCGACGCGGAACCGCCCTTCAGGTCGATCACGTGGTTGGACACCAGATGGTGGCTGGCCTCGAAGATCGAGGACGCGTTCTCCAGGGCCTCACGCATCCCGTCGTAGCCCTCATAGGTGCCGTGGGGGAGGACGATGACGAAGTCCTCGGTGTACACGGAGGTCAGCCACCCGTCGTCGACACGCCGCTCGTCGGGCGACAGGTAGTGCCGTGAGATGAGGTCCTCGATCTCGGAGCGGTTCACCGTGTCCACGAGCCGGGAGGGCAGCCCCGACAGGCCGGTGAGGACTGAGGCGCTGACCTCGGTGATCTCTGTGTCGCTCATCCTGTGGTCTCCTTCGTTGCCGTGTTGATCTGGCTGTTCACTACGGTCCGGGTACGGGGAGGTTCTGGGAGCGTTTGGGATACCATCCACCCATGAGCCAGGAGGAAAGCGTGGGCGAAGCCCAGGCGTTGGACCTCGATCTCGTCAAGGGAGCGCTGCGCTTCGTCCCCATGCTGGAGGTCTACTACCGCCGCGCCCACACGGAGATGCCCAAGGACCTCCAGGACCTCTTCGACCGCTACCGCCTCACCGGCCGTCACGGCGGTGTGCTCGTACAGCTCGCACACGAACCGGAACTCGGTGTGGGCGAGCTGTCCGCTCGGTTGAGCGTCGGGCTGTCCACCGTCAGTGAGCTGGTGGGGGACCTGGAGTGGGCGGGGCTGGTCGTCAGGCGCAAGGACCCCGCCAACCGTCGGCGTGTGCTGGTGGCCCTGGCCGAGGACCATCGGGAGACGATGCGGGTGTTCATCGCCAAGCGAGCCGCTCCGCTCCTGCGCGTGTTCGAGCACCTGGATCCCCGGGATTCGCAGGGTTTCGCCGCCGGCCTGGAGGCCTGGGCGAAGGAGGTGCGCTCCGGCTGAGGAGCGCACCGTGCCGTCCGCGCCCTCACGGCGCCTCCCGGTTCCGCAGCTTCTCCAGCGTGGTGCGCACCGAACGCAGGTCGTCCTCGGCCGTTCCAGGGCGGGCCGGAAGCATGGACAGGACGGCACTGTGCCCGGCCCGTACCGCCGGATGCCTCCTGGCGAGCTGGGAGAGGCCCTGACCCGGTCCGGCCTCGACCAGGGTGAAGGGGCCGTCGGCGAGCAGTCTTTCCAGAGCCGGCCAGAACATCACCGGCGCGGCCGGCTGCCCCGCCCAGAACGACGGGTCGCCCGCCTGGTCAGCCGTCAGGAGGGCCGCCGTGTAACCGGAGTAGACGGGGATCTCGGGCGCGCGTGTCCGCACGCCCTCGAACAGGTCTTCCGAGCCCTTGAGCACCTCGTCCAGGAGCGGACTGTGGAACCCGGTCAGTGACGGGATGCGGCGCAGGCTGAACCCTCGCTCGCGGAGCTGGCCCAGGACGGTGTCCAGACCGGTCTCGGGTCCGGCCAGGACGGTCTGTCTCGGCGCGTTGACCCCGCCCACGGCCACACCCGAGTGCAGATGGGGCTCCAGCTCCCGCGGTGTCGCCGAGACCGCGGCCATACCTCCGGCCGGAGCCCGCAGCACCCGCTCCACGCGGTCCAGGGCGAGCGCGCAGGCGTCCTCCAGGGAGAAGACCCCGGCGACGACGGCCGCCACCACCTCACCCATGCTGTGCCCCAGCAGGGCCGCGGGCCGCACACCCTGGCCCAGCAGCAGGCGGCAGAGGCCGTAGTCCACGGCGAACAGGAGCGGCTGGGCCCGTGTGGCGTGGTCGATGTGGACACGGGGCCGTGCGGACAGCCAGTCCGAGCGCAGAGCCCGGCCCTCGCGGCCCATCGCCGCGAAAACCTCCTCCACGGCCTCGGTGAAGGTCGGGACCTCTCCGTGAAGCCCTGCGGCCATCCTCACGTGCTGGGCGCCCTGTCCGGGAAGCAGCAGGGCGACCGGGGACGGGAGGGCCCTCTCTGTGCGGGTTTCCGCGGCGGTCATGGTCATTCTCCGTTTCCTGAGCCGGACGCCCAACCAGGGCTGTGCAACATCTCCACCACGGCGCACGACCAGGTGAATCCGGCGCCGACACTCACGAGCAGACACAGGTCACCCGGCCCGAGCGCTCCCGTGCCCACCAGGTGGTCCAGGCCGGCGATCGGGTCACCCGCGCTGAGGTGGCCCACCCCGCGGCTCCAGGGCCAGGTGGTGATCTGCGGATCCAGGTCCAAACGGCGCAGGAATCCCGCCCGCAGCCGTTTGAGACCCAGGTGCGGCAGTACCACCCGGGAGATGTCACCGAGTTCCACATCGGCCTCGGCCAGAGCGTGTTTGACCGCGCCGTTCTGCCCCGCGTTGACCCGCGCGACCGTGGGGGACAGGCCCTCGGCCGCGATGTACTCACGCTTGGCGGCTTCCAGGTCGACGGTGGAGCGGTGGGTGAACGGTGCGCTGGTGAAGGGAGCGTCCCCCCGGTGGATGCGCTCCAGGCCCGGATCACTGACCGTCACCAGGGAGCGTAGGCGGGCGAAGCCGTCTGTCCGGGAGAGCACGAGCGCGGTACCGCCGTCGCCGTAGACGGTGCCGGGGTCGCTGCGCCAGCGGTCGAAGCCCGGAGAGGGGCAGCGGTCACCGGTGGTGACGAGTGCTTCCCCGCACGCCGGATCAGCCGCCAGGTAAGCGGCGGCCAGGTCGATCGCCGCCATCGCGCCGTTGGAGGCCTGGGAGACGTCGATCGACTGCCCGCCCACGCCGAGGGCCTCATGGCGTATGTAGGAGGCGGGTGCCCACACCTCGTGTCCCTGGAAGAAGACACTGGCGTGCAGCAGGAGGGAGATGTCGGCCGGCTCACGGCCTCCGCGTTCCATGGCCAGGGAGGCGGCCCGCACCGCCATCCGGGGCGCCGACTCCTCGTGCGCGACGGCGACCCCCGTCGCTCCCGTGGCGGTGACGGTCTCCTGTTCGCAGTGGCCGGCGGCCAGTTCCTCGGCGGCGGACACCACCGTGGGCAGGTGGAGCGCGCAGGAGGCGACGTACAGGGGCGATCTCATCGTGCCTGCCAACTGAGCGCTGACAGGTCCCGGGGCCTGTTCCACGGCACGGGACCGGGAGGCGCCTCCTCTGACCGGCGGGACGCGTTCCTCTCCAGGAGCATGCTCACCGCGACCAGCGCGGCGGTCTCCTCGACGGACGGCCTTCCCCGCACGATCCTCAGACAGGGATCGGGTGCGCCCGGGATCCGGTTCATGCTGGTGGGTCTCCTTCACATCGGGGGGTTGCCGTGTTTGCGGGAGGGAAGGTCGGCGTGCTTGGCGCGCAGGGCACGCAACGCCCGCACCAGGACCTCGCGGGTCTCGTCGGGCGGGATGACGTCGTCGACGAGCCCGTGCTCCGCCGCGTGGTAGGGGTGCATCAGCTCGGACTCGTATTCCTTGATCAGCAGTTCCCGGAGGGCCCCGGGGTCGTCGGCCTCGGCGATGCGCCGACGGAAGATCACGTCGGCGGCGGCGCCGGCCCCCATCACCGCGATCTCGTTCAGCGGCCACGCGTAGGTCAGGTCGGCGCCCACGGACTGGGAGTCCATGACGATGTAGGCGCCTCCGTAGGCCTTGCGCAGGATCACGGAGACCCGGGGCACGGTGGCGTTGCAGTAGGCGTACAGCAGTTGTGCGCCGTGCCGGATGATCCCCTGGTGCTCCTGCTCGACTCCGGGCAGGAAGCCGGGGACGTCGACCAGGGAGACCAGGGGGATGTTGAAGGAGTCGCACGTCTGCACGAACCCGGCGCCCTTCTTGGAGGCGTCGATGTCGAGCACCCCCGCCATGACACTCGGCTGGTTGGCCACGATGCCCACGACGTGTCCGTCGAGGCGGGCCAGCACGCACACGATGTTCCGCGCCCAGCCCTCCTGGATCTCCATGAACTCGCCGTCGTCGACGATCTCGCCGATCACCCGGCGCATGTCGTAGGAACGTCCGCCATCGGGCGGCACGAGGTCCAGCAGGCGTGTGGAACGGCGGTCGACCGGGTCGTCGCACGGCTCCCGCGGTGCGGACTCCCTGTTGTTCTGGGGCAGCAGCGAGAGCAGGTAGCGCACGTCCTCCAGACATGCGTGCTCGTCGTCGTGGATGACGTGGCAGACGCCGGAGACGGCGGCGTGCACGTCGGCTCCGCCCAGACCGTCGTGTGTGACCTCCTCCCCGGTCACCGACCGCACCACGTCCGGTCCGGTGATGAACATCTGGGAGATCCCCCGGACCATGAAGACGAAGTCGGTCAGCGCGGGTGAGTAGGCGGCGCCGCCCGCGCAGGGGCCGAGCATGACGCTGATCTGCGGGATCATCCCGGAGGCGCGGGTGTTGCGCTGGAAGATCCCCCCGTATCCGGCCAGGGCGGTGACGCCCTCCTGGATACGGGCCCCGGCTCCGTCGTTCAGGCTGACCAGCGGTGCTCCCGCCGCGATCGCCAGGTCCATGATGCGGTGGATCTTGGCCGCGTGCGCCTCGCCCAGCGCGCCGCCGAAGATGCGGAAGTCGTGCGCGTAGCAGAAGACCCTGCGCCCGTGGACCGTGCCCCATCCCGTGACCACTCCGTCGGTGTGGGGGCGCTTGTCCTCCAACCCGAAACCCGTGGCCCGGTGTCGGCGCAGTGGCCCCACCTCGACGAAGGTGCCCTCGTCGAAGAGGACGTCCAGGCGTTCGCGGACGGTCAGCTTCCCCTTGTCGTGCTGGGCCTGTGTCGCCTTGGCCCCCGGCCCGGAGGCGAGGCGCTCCCGGGTGCTGAGCAACTCACTGGAGGCACGCCTCCAGGAGGGAACGGGCTCGGGAGCCAGGGCGGACAACTCGGACGAGGTGCTCATGGCCGTTCGTCACATCCCTTCTCGAACGTCCGACAAGCCCTCCGGCGCGTGGCCGGGCGGGCCGAACCAACGGTGGAGCGCGTCACCCAGTGACCGGTCGCACCGGTCGGTCCAGGCGACATGCCCGTCGGGCCGTACCAGGGCCGCTCTGACGGGTGAGGGGAGCAGTCCCACCAGGTCCCGCTCGTCGATCACGTCCACACGGTCGACCCAGGGAGCCGCCCCCTCCCTCGACGCGCGGGCCAGGGGCCCGTCGGAGTCCAGGAGCAGGACGCCCCGGTCGGGGGGCAGGAAGGCGGTTCCCCGCGGTTTCGGGCAGGGCGGCAGGCGTCGACCCAGCAACGGGTCGTCGGGTCTCTCGTGGGGAGCCGGGTAACGCTCGCCGACGCCGTTGACCATGTCGGCCAGCGACTCCGCGAACACGGGCGTCTCCAGCAGGTTGCCGAACAGGTCCCGCATGCGGTCGTAGCGGGACCC
The DNA here is from genome assembly GCF_012396365.1 of Nocardiopsis alborubida. Classification (GTDB taxonomy): domain Bacteria; phylum Actinomycetota; class Actinomycetes; order Streptosporangiales; family Streptosporangiaceae; genus Nocardiopsis; species Nocardiopsis alborubida. The sequence continues at coordinate 140,571 of NZ_JAAXPG010000004.1, forward strand.
TCCGAAGAGCAGGAGGTTCTGGACCGCGACATTGGCCAGAACGCGCTGGCCGGCCCGTCGCCGTTCGGCGTCGTAGGTGTCCAGGAGGTCGTCGCCGACCCGGCCGTGTACCCGTGCGGCCAGCTTCCAGCCGAGGTTGACCGCGTCGTGCAGCCCCGTGTTGAGTGACTGCCCCCCGGCCGGAACATGGACGCGGGCCGCGTCCCCCGCGAGGAACAGTCTTCCCCTGCGATAGACGGCGGCCTGTCCCTGGGCGTCGTCGAAGGAGTCCGTCCACAGGGCCGTCGCGCCGCTGACGTCCTCACCGGTGACGCGCTCCCAGGCCGCGGCGACCTCCGCGAAGGACGGCGGGGCGGTCCCGGGGGCGCGGTCGTACTCGTGGACCATGACCCGCGTGACCCCCTCCGGGCTGGTCGAGGAAACGGCGACTCCCCGGGGAAGGCGTTCGAAGCGCCGGTTCGACACGCGCGCGCCCTTCAGGTCGGCGCGCAGGACCTCCCGTTCGGCGGGCGTGCCGTCGAAGGGGATGCCCGCGTCGCGGCGCACGACGCTTTCGGCGCCGTCGCAGCCCACCACGTGACGAGCGCGCCAGGATGCCGTCACTCCCCGGGTCCGTACGGTCAGCACGGCCTCGTCGGCGGTCTGTTCCACCGAGACCACCTCGTGGTCGCGTAGGACCTTGGCGCCCAGCCCGGTCGCCCAGTCGTGCAGTATCCGTTCCGTTCGAGGCTGCGGCACCTTCCGGTTGCCGGGGACCGGGCCGTCGGCGCCGCCCGCGGCCAGCGGGATGCCGCCGAAGTGACCCGTGTTCTCCTGCGGCGGGTCGCCGAGCGCCTCCCAAAGGCCCCTCTGGAGGAACAACTCCGCGGTCCGGGGTCCGAGCTGGGATGCCCGGGACTCCTCGATGGGAGCCGTCAGCCGTTCCAGCACGACCACGTCGGCACCGCCGAGCCGGAGCTCGCCGGCGAGCATCAGGCCCACCGGTCCGGCTCCGACCACGACCACGTCCACGGGCTCAACCACCGGACTCGACATGGTCCTTGGCCAGGTTCATGGTGGCCAGGCTGTTGCGTCCGAGCGCCGAGCGGACGAAATCGCGCGCGTCCTCCAGACTCTTGTCCGCACCCAGGAGCGGCCCGATCCGGGCCTCGTTGATCACCACGGTGTGGCGGGAGGTGACCACGGCCTCCTCCCCCTCCTGGGTGAAGCTCCACGCACCGGTGTGCAGGGTCATCAGAGGGGGGACGCGGAGCTGCTTGTAGACGATCCGCTCGTACGGGAAGCAGACCCGGACCGACTCGGTGGTGTGCACCGAGCCGTCCTGGGAGCGGGTGTCCATCTCCAGGGTCTGCAGCCCCGGGGTGTCCTCGGTGAGGACCACCCGAGCCACGTGGGGCAGGCGCTCCCTCCACAGGCCGGCGTCGTTGACGAAGGCGTAGAGGTCCTCGGCACGTCCTTTGGCCCGTACGGTGTCCTCGAAGGTCAGCCGGGTCCGGTTCCCGCCCAGGCCCGCTTCCGCGCTCCGCTTGAGGGCGTCGAGTTCGGACTCGCTGTTGCGGTCCACGGCCTGGTCGATCCAGTCCAGGTCCGCCTGGTCCAGCGCGCGGTAGTCGTGCGAGAGCCGGACCAGGCTGCGGCCCCCGGCCAGCGCCTCCACCGTCCACGCGCCGCCCATGCTCGCGACCGGAGGACTGGAGACCACCTGGCGGAAGTCGACGCGCATGCCCCGGGGGTCCAGCCGCCGCCGGGAGGTCCACGTCTTGGGGAGACCGTTCGCGGTGGCCCAGATACGGATCACCTCCTCCTGGCCGCTCCGTGACTCGTGCTCGACGTGCACACTGGGCGGGAAGATCAGCGGCCAGTCCTGGACGTCGGCGATCAGCCGGTACACATCCTCGGCCGGTGCCTGGATGACGCTCGTGTGCTCGACCTCGCGGGTTCCGTTCTCCTGTGGCAAGGGCATGTTCGCCTTCCTCCTCGTTCGCTGTGCGGTGGTGTGGGGCTCAGAAGTTGCCGAGCCCGCCGCAGACGTTGATGGCCTGGGAGGTGATCGAGTCCGCGGCCCTGGTCGTCAGGTGGCCGACCATGCCCGCGACCTCCTCCGGTGAGGAATACCGGCCCAGGGGGATCTTGGCCTGGAAACGCTGGAGGATGGCCTCCTCCGTGGTCTGCTCGTGCGCGGCGTAGCGCCGCCGGATCTGCTCAGCCATGGGCGTCTCGACGTATCCGGGGCACACGGCGTTGACCGTGATCCCCGTGGGCGCCAGCTCGTTGCCCAGCGCCTTGGTGAAGCCCACGACACCGTGTTTGGAGGCGGAGTAGGGAGCGCCCAGCACGACGCCCTGCTTGCCCGCGGTGGAGGCGATGTTGATGATCCGGCCGCGGTCCTTGTGCCGGAGGCCGCCGGTGGTGAGCACCTCCCGGGTGACCCGGAAGACACTGTTGAGATTGGTGTCGATGACGTCGAACCACAGTTCGTCAGGGATGTCGGCGGTCACCCCGCCGCCTCCCCGGCCGGCGTTGTTCACCAGGATGTCGACGGTTCCGAAGCGCTCCACGGCCTCCGTGACGAAGGCACGCACGTCGTCGGCCGAACGCACGTCACACGTGGTCCCCCCGACGTCGTACCCCTTGTCGCGGAACTGCTGGACGGTGGTGTCGACGGCCTCGGCGTCACGGGCGCAGAGGAACACCTGCTTACCCCGTTCGGCCAGCTCCGTGGCGACCGCGTGGCCGATGCCACTGGTGGCCCCGGTGACCAGTGCGACCGGGAGATCCTGCTCGGGCATACCTGCTCTCCTCCTCTTCCTCTTCTCAGTCCTTCGGTCGCGCGGGGCGCGGCTCCCGCATGGACGCCCTCGGCCGGTTCGCCGCCCGCGCCCGCCGGTGTGGGCGGCGTCACCGCCGCCCACGCACCACACCTGTGGTCACAGGCCGTGCCCTCGGAACACGTCCTAGGCCAGGTAGGCGTTGATGGTCTTCAGCAGCGAGCCGGGGGTCTCCGCCCCGGCGAGCTCCTCCTCGTCGATACGGATGCCGTGCTCGTGCTCGATGAGGCTTCCCGCCTCCATCAGGGCCAGGGAGTCATAGCCCAACTCCTCGAAGCGCATGTCCGCGATGTCGCCGTCCAGGCCGGCGCCCTCGCCCTCGCCCGCGGCCTTGACGAGAACCGTCTTGAGGTCGTTGATCGTCATCTGCGTCGTCATGGGCACTGCCTTTCGGATCGTTGTGTCGTTCGGTGTGAGGGAGGGCTGTGCGCGAGCCTCAGGAGGCACACAGGACCATCGCGCTGTTGAAACCGCCCTGGCCGCGCGCCAGGACGAGGACCGTGTCCAGCTCCGCGCTCTCGCGGGCCTCCCCGGACACCAGGTCGATGTCGTAGGAGGAGGAGAGTTCGGTGTTGACCGTGGGCGGTATGACACCGTCCCGCAGCGCCAACAGCGCCGTCGCGACGTCCAGGGGCCCGCCGCCAGCGTGCAGGCGGCCGGTCATGGTCTTGGGTGCTGTCACCGGGACTCCTCCGGGCCCGAAGACGCCACTGATCGCCTCGGCCTCGGCCCGGTCCAGCTCGGGGACGGCCGCCGCGTCGGCGAACACCGCCCCCACCTCCTCGGGGGCCTTGCCCGCGTCGGAGAGCGCCTGCTCGATCGCGCGGGGCAGCGCTGAGGGAAGCCCGCTCCCGGGCGCGGGGTCGAAGGTGGCGGAATACCCCGCGATCCTCCCGTAGGGGCGGGCACCGCGTGCCTGCGCGGCCCCGGCCTCCTCCACGACCAGGTGGGCCCCTCCCTCGCCGACCACATGGCCTCCCGCGGCGGCGTCGAAGGGAAGGAAGGCGCGCTCCGGGTCCTCGGCCGTGCTGACCCGGCCGCTGGACAGGTGCCCCAGCCACCCCCAGGGACAGATCGAGCCGTCGACGCCGCCCGTCATGACCAGGGGGACGCCGCCGCGCACGCGTCGGCGCGCCTGGCCGATCGCGTCGAGTCCGCCCGCCTGGTCGCTGACCAGCGTCTGACAGGGACCGCGCATCTTGTTGCGGATGGAGATCTGGCCGGTGTTGACCGCGTAGAACCACGCGAAGGACTGGTAGGCGCTCACGTGCCGGGGGCCCCTGGTCCAGAGTTTCTCCAGTTCGGTCTGGCCGAACTCGTAACCTCCGGCGGACGCGGCGGTGACCACGCCCATCCCGTACTCGGGAAGAGTGGAGGTGTCCACTCCCGAGTCAGCCAGTGCCCAGTCCGCCACGGCCAACCCCATCTGGGTCATATGGTCGGTCTGCGGCAGCAGTCTGCTGGGCAGGTGCTCCTTCGCGTCGAACCCCCGGACCTGCCCGGCCAGACGGGAGGGATAGGAGGCGGGGTCGAAACGGCTCACCGTGTCGATCCCGCTGAGGCCCGCACACGTGGAGGCCCAGAACTCCTCGGTCCTCAGGCCGTTGGGCGCGGCCACGCCGATTCCGGTGACAACCGCCGTCGCCTTCATCTGGCACCCGCCTCCACGTCAGAGAGCACCATCGCGCTCTGGAACCCGCCGAAACCGCTGCCGACCGTCAGGACCGTGTCGGTCCGCCACTCGCGCGCGGTGACCGGCACGTAGTCCAGATCGCATTCGGGGTCGGGTGTGGTGAGGTTCGCCGTGGGGGGCACGACGTCGTTGCGTATGGCCAGGGCGCAGGCGGCGATCTCGATCGTGCCGATGGCGCCCAGCGAGTGGCCCACCATGGACTTGAGCGAACTGACGGGTGTCCGGTAGGCGTGTTCGCCCAGGCTCTCCTTGAACGCGCCGGTCTCGTGCCGGTCGTTCTGCTTGGTGCCCGAACCGTGCGCGTTGACGTAGTCGATCTCCTCCGGGGCCACACGCGCCTCGGCCATCGCGGCCCGGATGGCGTCCGCCATCTCCCTGCCGTCGGGGCGCAGCCCGGTCATGTGGTAGGCGTTGGCGCGCGAGGCGAAACCCCGGATCTCGGCGTACACCTGAGCGCCGCGTCTGCGCGCGTGCTCCAGTTCCTCCACGACGAGCACCGCGCAGCCCTCCGCGAGTACGAAGCCGTTTCGGGTGTTGTCGAAGGGACGCGAGGCGTGCTCGGGATCGTCGTTGTTCGGGCTGGTGGCGCGGATGGCGTCGAAACAGGCGACGGTGATGGGCGAGATGGGGGCGTCGGTGCCCCCGGCGATCATCACGTCGGCCGTACCCTCCCGAATGAGGTCGACCGCGTAGCCCACCGAGTCCAGGCCGGAGGTGCACCCCGTGGAGACCACGGTGGCCGGTCCCTGCGCGCCCGTGGCCCAGGCGGTCTCCGCGGCCAGGGTGCTGGGGACGAACCACCCGTAGAGTTGGGGGACGGTGTAGGCGTGGTCGACGAGGCTGAGCCGCCCGTCGTCGCTGGCCGCCCGGTACTCCCGTTCGAGGTTCATGCTCGCGCCGACGGCGCTGCCGATGCTGACGCCGGTACGGTGAGCGAGCGCCTCCCCCACCTCCAGGCCGCTGTCCTGCACCGCCTCGCGGGAGGCGACGACGGCGAACTGGGCCGAACGATCCATCCTGCGGATCTCCTGGCTGGTCAGGCCGTGCAGTTCGGGAGTGAAGTCGGCCTCGGCCGCGATGCGCGACCGGAAGGGCGAGGGGTCGAAGAACGACAGTGCCCGGGTCGCCGTCCTGCCCTCGCTGACCAGACTCCAGAACTCCTTGCGGCCCACGCCTCCCGGGGCCACGACACCGATACCGGTGATCACCGCGCGGCGGCTCATCGCTGCCTCCCTCTCACGGATCCGCTCCTGTCGTCATGTGTGGTCGTTGTCGGAACCGGCGTCACGCCTGACGCTCCCAGCGGTAGAAGCGTGTGGCGATGGCGTCGGCGGGAGAGCGCCAAGTGGCCGGGTCGTACGCCTCGACGAAGGGACGCATGTCCGCGCTGATCTGCTGGAACAGCGGGTGGGAGCGAGCGCGGTCGATCGACGCCGACCCCTCGGACCCGAAGTCCTGGAGGTGGAAGTAGAGGCCGTTGAAGGTGAACAGCTGACGACGCAGAGTTCCCATCAGCTCGGGCATCTCGGTCTGGTCGAAGGCACCGAACAGTTTCGCGATGTCCTGTTCGTGCTCTCCGGACATGCGGGCGACGATCAGGGTGCTGTGCATGGGCGGGTCTCCTCTGGTCCGTGGTGCGTCATGTGGTGGCCGGCCTGCGGTCTCAGGCGGCGGGCTGGTCCGTCGGCGGACCGAACCAGCGGTTCAGGGCGCCGGTGAGGTCCGCGGTCGCCAGGGAGGTCCAGGCGACGTGCCCGTCGGGGCGCACCAGAACGCTCACGGTCGCGGCCAGCGGGCCGTTCGCGTCCTGATCGGACAGACGGGCGCTGACCGTGTCCACCCGGTCGGACCACGGCAGAGCCGTCCTTGCCTGGCCGGGCTCCTCCGACAGGTCGAGCAGGAGTCCGCGTCCGGTGCGCAGCAGTTCGGCGGTCGTGGTCGTGCGGCCCTCGACCACGAGGTGGGTCCGCGGAAGGCGCAGACCGCTCAGCGGGTGGCTGTCGGGACCCACGTCGTAGCGCACGTCCAGCCCGGCCACCATCGCGGCCAGGTGGTGGGCCACGTCGTCGTGGGCGACCAGTTCCGTGAGCACCTCGCGCAGGGGGCGCGAGGCGTCTCCGCCGAGAATGAGCGTGCCCTGGGCGCGTGTGTTGCGCAGCAGCCGTTCCCCGACCGGGTGACGTTCGGAGTGGTAGGTGTCGAGGAGCGCGTCGTCCGCCTGGCCGCGCACGCGCGCGGCCAGCTTCCAGCCGAGGTTGAACGCGTCCTGGACGCCCACGTTCATCCCCTGGCCCCCGGCCGGCAGGTGGACGTGTGCGGCGTCGCCCGCGAGCAGGACCCGACCTCGGCGGTACTCGCTCACCAGCCGTGCGGAGTCGGTGAAGCTGCTGACCCACCGCGGGGTGCCGTGGGAGATGTCCTCACCGGTGATCCGTTTCCAGGAAGCGGCCACCTCGCCGAAGAGAGGGGTCGAGGAGCGGGCCCCGGGCTCGTTGCCCAGCTCGCACACCACGATCCGGTCGACTCCCTCAGCGATCGGAGCCGCCATGGCCATCCCACCGGCGACGGGCTCACCGATGGGGCGGGGCCGCACCGAGCATCCGGCGACGTCGGCGATGTACATCTCCAGCGTCGGAGGCGTCCCGGGGAAGTCGAACCCCGCCTCGGTGCGGACGGTGCTGCGACCGCCGTCGCATCCCACCAGATAGGAGGCGCGTATGGTCTCCGGTCCCCCGGGACCGACCGTCTCGACGTCCACGCCGTACTCGTCCTGGGACAGGCCGGTGACCTCGACTCCACGGCGGATGCGAACTCCCAGGTCCTCCAACCACCCGCCCAGGACCTCCTCGGTGCGGGACTGCGGAACGCTGTCGACGCTGAAGTGCGCCCCGTCCACGACGGAGAAGTCGAGGGGGACACCGCCGAAGTGCCCGGCGGTGCGGGGGGTGATCTCACCGAACCGCGCCAGGAGCGCGCGCTGTTCGAAGATCTCCATCGTGCGCGGTCCGAAGCCCAGGCCGCGCGATTCTCCGGACGGCTCCGCCAACCGTTCCAGGACCAGGGGCCGAACCCCGGCCAGGGCGAGTTCTCCGGCGAGCATCATCCCCGCCGGGCCTGCCCCAACAATGATGACGGGGGATTCCATGAAACCCTCTTTTCCGTTGACTGTTCAGGGGAATCGCAACAGAAGGCCCACTGCTCCCCTTGATGGGACGGTGTGCGCCGTGGTGATTTGAATTCGACTGACATTCACGCGGAGTCGGTGAATGTCGGGTTGCCGGCAACCCTGGAGAGGTCAAGGTGTCGCGGGAATTGGCTTTGATGCCGCGCTTCGATTGTGGCGGGGGGTCACGGAGCGTGTCAGAGTCGGGTGTTCGGCGAGTTCGGGGCCGAACTGTCCGTTCCTCGTTACCCTTGAAGACCATACAGTTCGTGTATGCGAATTACAAGCACGGAATCTATGTCCGCAGATAGTGGACGGACAATGCCTGGCCTGCGGTTTCTCTTCCTGCGGGTTCGGCGTTCGGCCCTTTCCCGCCGGGAAAGGACTGGTCGCGACCCTGGGGCGGCGCTCCGGACAAGAAGAAGCCCTGGTGGGCGGGCCTACCAACGGGACACCGCCGCACCCGGGGCTCCGGAGGGCTTCAAGGACCGGCCGTCATCCAGGGGACGCCGCCCTGCTCAGTCCTCGTCCTCGCGTCGACGGGCAAGGACGAGCAGCAGGTCCTCGTGCAGTTCCATCCACACGTCGTGGTACGAATCCGTGAACGGCTGGACCAGGGCGGCCCGGTCCCCCTCCCGGAAGCGTTCCAAGGCCGTGTCGAACCGGCTCGTGTACGCGACGGGGAACCACGTGAGGTGGACGGCGAACTGTCGGAGGAGCCGGCTGGCACCACCGTGTACGCTCTCCAACCGGCGCAGGGTGTCGCCGTGGTCGTGGGCGGGACCCTGGGAGCGGGCGCACAGGGCCTTGAACTCCTGGTTGAGACCGAGGAAGTCGTCGTCGTAGAGCTTGGCGACCACGTCCGTGTCCAGGGACGCGCGGTACCGACCAACCCGCCGCTCGCACTCCAGACGGCCCTCCGGGGTCAGCAGCCAACCGCTGATCCGGCCTTCGCGGTACAGGGCCAGACCGCGTTCGGCCAAGTCCTCCAGCGCGGCGCCGACCGACGCCGGGTCGGAGCCCACCGCGGCGGCTATCCGCTCAGCCCCGCCCCTTCCCTTCAAGCGCAACCGGTACATGACGGCGAAGCCGTGGTCGTCGTTCACCATGGTTTCCTCTCCTCGCGGTACGGGACCTGTTCATCCGGTCGCGCTGTCACGCCACCGCTCGATCACCTCGAAGGGGGACGGGCGGTCGGCCGTCCCCGGGGACGACGGGACCCGGCCGGAGTAGACGTGCCCGGCTCCGCCGTCCAGCGTCACCGTCCTCCCGCGGACCGTGTCCAGAGCACCGTCGCCGCAGCCGACCACGCAGGGCAGGCCGAGCTGACGGGCGACGACGGCGGCGTGGGAGGTGCTGCCTCCCCGCTCGGTCAGGACGCCCTCCACCGCGAGGAATCCGTGGATGTCCCGGGTGCTGGTGGAGGGACGCCCGAGGATCACCGGCGTCCCCTCCGCGGCGAGGGTCACGGCCTCGTCCGGGTCGTCGACCACTCTGCCCGCGGCCACTCCGGAGGACACGCCGGTACCGGTGAGCAGGGGGGCCTGTCCGGTGGCGGTACTGGTGGCACCGTCGCGGCTCAGTGACTCCGGGACGCGTTCCAGTGCCTCCCCGACACCGATCACACCCTCCGACACCAGGTCCACCGCCCAGCACGCGGCGGCCCAGGCGGACCTGGAGGAGCTGCGGACCTGGAGCAGGTACAGGACCCCCGACTCCACGGTGAACTCGATCTCCACCACGTCCCGGTGGGTGCGCTCCAGCAGGGCCCCGTACTCGATCAGCCGAGCGTGCGCCTTGGGAAGGGCCCGCTCCAGCTCCGTCAGGGCGTCCGGTGTGCGTTCCCCGGACATCAGCTGCTCCCCCTGGGCCCTCGGCAGCCACTCGCCGTACGGCACCGCGTCACCGGTGACGGGGTCGCGGGTGACGTACACCCCGGTGCCCGAATCCTCGTCCGCGTCGCCCATCACCATGGCCTGCACGACCGCCGCCGTGTAAAGGTCGTCGGAGATACCGTGCGCGCCGCGGTAGGTCCTGGCCCTTTCGCTGTCCCAGGACTCGAACACCCGGATGACGGACGTGCGCAGTTCCCGCAGCGCGGCCGACCTGTCGCCCGCGCAGGCCGCGCCCACGTTGAGCACCGTGTCCATCATGCCGGGCATGCTGACGGGGGCCCCGGAGCGCACGGAGACCGTGAGCGGGGAGGACCTGTCGCCGAGGCGGCGTCCCGTCCGCTCCTCCAGGGCGCCGAGTTGGACCAGGATCCCCTCCCACAGGTCGTCGGGCATCCTGGCGCCATCGCGGTGGAACGACGCGCACGCCTCGGAGGTCACGGCGAAGGCGGGAGGTACCGGAACACCCAACTGGTGCATCTGCTGTATCCCCCACCCCTTGCCGCCGAGCAGGGAGCGTTCGCTGGACACCGAGCCGTCCAGGGGCACGACCGCGGGAGGCGCACCGGCCGGCTCCTGGCTCCGGGGTTCGGAACGGGCCTGCCAGATCTCGGGGAAGAACCACTTGTCCATGGTCGACCGCAGGTAGTGGGCGCCGCTGGTCCCTCCGGTACCGGGCACCTCGCCGATCGCCCTGCGGACCAGCAGCCGGTGCCGGTGCCTCCACCGGTTGAACAGGATGTCGTACTCCACGAGCTCCTCAGCCAGGGAGCGTAGCGTGCAGTACTCGTTGGCTCGCGCGTACACGTCCTTGAGGGTGACGCTGTGACGTGCGGCGTAGTGGGTGAAGGCCTGTCGCAGGCTGGGGCCGGCGGTGCGGTCGCGAACCCCCTCGTCCCTGGCGTTGGAGGGCAGATCGTACCGGTCGATCCCGGAGTTGACCTCCAGCATCCGGAACTGGGACGAGGCCAGACCGCTCGCGCTGCCCAGAGCGTGGCGGAACCCCTGGAACTCCGTGCTGGGCATGGTGTCCAGCACGTCCAGGTGCTGGATCCACAGCTCGACGATCCGGCACAGGCGTACCACGCCGCGCCGGGCCGGCTCGACCAGGTCCTCACCGAGGTGGCGGACCACGCGGTCGATCTCGCGCAGCGCCTCGGAGAACCACAGTTCCAGCGCTTGGTGCGTGATGATGAACAGGCGCTCGTCCGGGACGTCGGTGCGGGGGGCCTGGGCGCCGAGGACGTCGTCGAGTCGCAGGTAGGACGCGTAGGTGAGGGGGGTCCCGTGCGCTCCGTGGCCGGTGGACGGTTCGGTCGTGGTCACTGCTCCTCCTTGGCCAGACCCATCAGGGTGTTCTTCAGGACCGCCCGCCCGCCCAGGGTCGCCGTCAGCGCGTACACGCCCGCGGCCGTCGTCGTGTGAGCGGTGAGGTCCAGGGTGCTTCCTGGGAGGACGGGACGCGCGAAGCGGGTGCGTACGAAACCCAGCCTCCGCGGCCGTCCGTCGGACAGGCGTCCCGCGAGGGCGGTGACTCCCGTGGCGAGCGTGCACATGCCGTGCAGGATCCGTCCGGGATGCCCCGCCTCACGTGCGGCTTCGTCGTCCAGGTGCAGCGGGTTGTGGTCGTCGGCCACATCCGCGTACCGCTGGGGGGCGTCCGTGTCGAAGGTGTGCGTGGCCGACGCCGCGGTCCCCACCCGCCGCGGGTTGGCCGTACGCGTCGAACGGGGGGAGAAACCGCTGTCCCCCCGGATCGTCAGCGTGCTCTCCATCGTGGACAGGAGGGTGCCGTCATCCTCGCGCAACCGGCAGCGGATGATCGCTGCGTCGTTGAACCCGAACCCCACGACATCACTGACCAGGAGCGTTGCCCAGACCCTCTGACCCGCGTACAGGTGACGGTGCCAGAGCATGCGCTGCTCGGCGTGTAGGACCAGCTGGTCGCGGGTGCCCAGCTCGGGCGCCTGGTAGATCCTCCGCCAGAGCGGGGCGACGACGAAGGCCGCGTAGAAGGGCGACACCACCGGGCGTCCGCGGTGGCTCCGGGGCTCGTGACCGACCACGGCGGAGAAGGCCTCAGCGTGGTCCGGGTCGATGGTGATGGTGTCTGACCTGTGTGTGCGCCCCACAAGGCGACTGCGGTCGACCAAGTGTCCTCCCCAGGAAACGGCCCTCCCCGGCGGCACCCCGTAAAAGGGCGCGCGGATATTGGATCCAGGGGTGGGGCAATGCTGATATCGCGATTACTGCGGACGGTACTCGGCGCGTGGTCGGCGCGGAAGGTGTAAGTGCGGTTATGGAAAATTCCGGGTGTATGTGCGGACTTGTTGGCGAACGGCGGCAAGTGCGGACTTGTGCTTGCCGCCGCAGTTCACGTGCGGCTTGACTGTGTCGAGGTCAGCGAGAGCCCATCGTATTTCCGGGTTCCTCGTGATTGGCAATGATCATTCAGAGAAGCCGAGGTATGAAACATGGCCGACCAGAACTCAGAAATCTTCCGCCGACTCCAGGCGCAGATCGCCGAGAACCTCGAAATGGAGACCGAGGACATCTCCATGGAATCGCGTCTGGTCGACGACCTCGACGCCGACTCGCTCGACCTTCTGGAACTGATCCTGGCGCTCAAGGGGGAGTTCGGGATCGAGGTCAACGACGGCGAGGTCAAGCAGTTGCTGACGGAGCTGGCCCGCTTCCTGCCCGAGGGCGGGGACAAGGGCGGCCAGCTCTCCGACCAGGACCTGGCGGAGGTCTCCCGGCGGCTGACCGTGTCGAGCATCGTCGCGTTCATCGCCGACCGGGTCGGCGCACACGCCTGACGGGCCCCGACGGGGTCAGGGAGGACAGGAGATGACCAACCGGGTATGGGTGACCGGCGTCGGCGCGGTCACCCCCGGCGGATGGTCCGCCGAACAGACGTGGACCAACGTACGAGACGGGGTGCGCTTCGGCACGGCCCTGGAGCGCTTCCCGCTTTTCGAGGCTGGCACAAGGGTGGGCGCTCCGGTGCCCGCCACCGCTGACCAGGACCTGGACACCTCGCAGGCGGTGGTCTACGGGGTCGCCGCCGCCCGGGAGGCACTGGAGAGCGCGGGGCTGCCCGTGGGCGGCCCCGGCCCTTCCGCGGACATCGCGGTCGTCGCCACCCACGGGGAGCGCGTGCTGCCCGGTCCCGACCGGGACCCCCTGCTCGGACCGACCGACCTGATCGTGGACGGTGTTCGGCGGACCGCCGCGGCACCTCGGGCGACCGGTCTCTACGGGGCCTGCGCCGGTGGGGGACTGGCCGTGGGCTCGGGCATGAAGCTCATCGAGTCCGGCCAGGCCGATGTGGTGCTGGCGGGCGGGGCGGACTGCCTGCTTCGTGAGATCGACTTCTTCTCCTTCTGCAGCCTGTACGCCATGACCAATCGGGACTGCCCTCCGGAGGAGGCGTCCTGCCCCTTCGACGCGCGCCGGGACGGATTCCTCCTGTCCGAGGGCGCGGGTTTCGTCGTGCTGGAGTCCGAACGGCACGCGCGGGCGCGTGGAGCCGACCCGATGGCGTGTGTGGAGGGTTTCGGCTTCTCCCAGAACGCCTACCACATGGTGGCCTCGCCTCCGGACGCGGCGGGACCGGAGTACGCGATGCGCAGGGCGATGCAGGACGCCCGGATCGACCCGAGCGACATCGGCTACGTCAACGCGCACGGGACCAGCACCCGCGACAACGACTGGTGCGAGACGCTCGCCGTCCACCAGGCTTTCGGCGCCGCGGCGGAGACGGTCCCGATCAGCTCGGTCAAGGGGGCGCTGGGCCACAGCATGGCCTCGGCCGGAGCGGTGGAGACCGTCCTGTGCGTGGCCGCGCTCCGCGACCAGGTCGTGCCGCCCACGATGAACCTCAAGGAGCCGGACCCGCGATGCGATCTGGACTACGTGCCCAACGTCGCTCGTGACCTGCGCTTCGACCGGGTACTGAACAACAGTTTCGGCTTCGGTGGCCACAACGCCACCCTGATTCTGGGAAAGGTCTGACGGCTATGGCGGCTTCACCCGACCGGTTCGGTGTCGTGGACACTTTCTCGTCCCAGGAACTTCCCGAGGACCTGCGCTCACACGCCAAGAGCGGTGTCCCACGCAAGGTCGGCAGACTGCTGGAGCGCGCGTTCTACGCACCGTTCATCGCCGCGAGGAGGCTGCATGAGCGTCTGGGCGAGGGCACGGACTTGGAGCGTTTCGCCCTCTTCACGGTGAGCAACTGGGACCCCTCCATCCCCGTTCCGGACTACGCGACCGAGGAGGCTCCCGACCGGGTGGAGCGGCTGAGCCGCTTCTACATGCACCCGGCCAACCCCACCGACTGGCTCCGTCGCATGCCCAACAACCCCTTGTGCAACATCTGTATCACCACGGGATACCGCGGTGCGACGATGCACTACACGGGTGGCGCGGAGTCCCTGTCCCTGCTGACGACCGTGGCCATGTCGACCCTCGCCAACGGCACGTCCAGCGGTGCCATGATCATCGCCTTCGACCTGCCGAGCGGGAACGAGCACGTGCTCGCGGAGGAGAGTTCCTCCCTGGCCTCCGCGGTGGTTCTGATGCCCTCCGCCGGCGCACCGGAGGCCGGCGCGCTGGCCCGGTCCGCGGCCGAGCTCCCCGGTGCCACCGCCGTCACGGCGATGGAGCGCTTCATCGAGGAGCACTGCGCCAGGGAGGCGGTGTGAACGAGCGCGTCGCCTTGGTGACGGGTGCCTCCGGAGCCCTCGGAGCCGAGATCGCCAGGCTGCTGGACGGCAAGGGCTACAGCGTGGCCCTGCACTACGCCCACCATCCCGAACCGGTGGACGAACTCCGTTCGGAGCTGTCCCATCCCTCTCTGGCCGTCCAGGCCGACGTGGGCGACTGGGACTCAGTACGGGCCATGCACAGGACTGTCGCCGAGAAGCTCGGAGCGGTGTCCGTCCTGGTCAACTCGGGCGCCGTGCGCCGGGACGGGCTCATGGCCACCCAGTCCGTCCAGGAGTGGACGGAGACGATCCAGGTCAACCTGGTCGGTTCCTTCCACACCGCCCGCGCGGTGCTGCCCCAGATGCTGCGCTCCCGATGGGGCCGGGTGGTCAACGTCGTCTCTCCGGCCGGAATGCTCGGAAGCAGGGGGCAGACCGCCTACTCCGCGTCCAAGGCGGGGGTCATCGGCATGACCCGTTCACTGGCCCTGGAGTGCGGACGCCGCAACGTCACCGTGAACGCCCTCTCCCCGGGCTTCATGCCGACCTCGCTCACGAGCGGTGTCCCCGACGAGGTGGCCGAGGAGTTTCGCCGCAGGACCGCCACACGGGGATTCGCCTCCCCCGCCGACGTGGCCATGGGCGTGTCCCTGCTCGTCGACTCCGACTACATCACCGGCCAGGTCCTGTCGATCGACGGCGGGCTGGTGGTCTCGTGAGCGGTGACCGGACAGTCGACGACCAGGTGTTCGGTCTGGCCTTCCCCGGTCAGGGAATCAAGGCCGACGTACTGCGCGAGGCCTTGTACCGGCACCGCGCTCACCCCCTCGTGCTGGAGTTGGGCCGCCACTTCGGTACCGACGACCCGCGCGTACTCGACTTCGAGGACACCTTCCACGCGCAGCCCGCCATCTACGCCACAGGCGTCGCTGAGGCCGAGAGGCTCCCACCAGGACGAAGGCCGGCGCTCACCCTCGGCCACAGTCTGGGCGAGCTCGCCGCGGCGGCCACGGCCGGGGTCATCGGTGTGGAGGACGGCTTCGGTCTGGCTCTGAAGCGCGGTGAGCTGTGCCGGGGCGGCAACACCCGCCGCCCCGGTGCGATGGCGGCGGTCATGGGAACCGACCTGGCCGGAATCGAGTGGCTGCGGAGGCGCGCCCTGGGACACACCACGGGTGTCCTGGAGGTGGCGGGTGTGAACGGCCGACGCCAGACGGTCATCTCCGGTGATGCCGGAGCGGTCCGCGAGGCGGTGCGCGTCGCGGGAGGTGAAGGACTGCTCGCCGAGATCCTGCCGATCAGCGGCGGGTTCCACAGCCCTCTCATGAACGGGGTGGTCCCCGCCTGGCGCGAGGCCGTCAACGCGGTCGACTTCCGGGTCGGCGACACGCCCCTGGTCTCCACCGTCACCGCGGAGGTCGTCACCGACCCCGGCGAGGTGCGTGAACTGCTCGTCAGGGCCCTGCTGATGCCGGTGCGCTGGATCGACGCGGTCCGCACCGTGCGCGACGAGGGCGTCCACCACATCCGGGACGCCGGACCCGGGACCACGCTGCACAAACTCGGCCGCAGGGAGAAGATCGTGCGCTTCACCGCACTGGAACCGCAGGGAGAACCGGAGGAGGCGGCCACATGACGGTACTCATCTCAGGTGCCACGGGTTTCCTCGGAGCAGCGCTCCTCCGCAGGATCGACCAACCGGTCGTCGCCCTGATCAGGGGCGCCGACCACGAGGACCGGGCGCGGGCCCTCAACCGCCACTCCCTCTCCCCGGTCAGGGGGGTGCGGGGCGACGTGCGCCGCCCGAACTGGGGAATGGACGACGGCACCGTGGACGAGCTGCGCGGGACCGTCTCGGCGGTGCTCAACATCGCCGGGGACGTGGGCTGGTCCGCTCCCTGGGCCCGCCTCGCCGAGACCAACATCGACGGCGCGGCCAACGCCGCCGCGCTGGCACACCGGCTGGGCGCCAGACTCGTCCACGCGGGTTCCCTCTACGTCGGATACGACTACGGGGCCGAGGTCGGCGAGCATCTCCTCCGGGAGCGCGAACACCTCACCAAGTACGAACGGGCCAAACTGAGAGGGGAGTGGGCGGTCGCCCGCGTCGCTCGGGAGAACGACCTCCCGGCGTTCATCGCCCGCATCCCGGCACTGTCCGGAGACCTCGACACTCCGGCGTCCGGAAGCACCGGAGCCCGCAAGGTCCCCCTGTCCCGCCTCATCACCAGTGGACGCTGGCCGGTCCTGCCCTACAGCTCCGGCGCGCGCCTGGACGTGTGCCCCCGCGACCTGGTGGCCGCCCGGGTCGTCGAGCTCCTCGGCTCCGAACCCGCGGACACACCCGAGGTGGTCAACATAGGCCAGGCGGCCGCGGCCCCCATGGTCGAGTCGTTCATCCGTGAGGCCTCCATCGCCAGTCGGCGCGACCCGTCCTCCTTCCCCAGGCCCGTCCGCGTTCCGCCCGCCTGGCTCAAGGCGGTCTCCCGGCAGGCCGACCGGTTGCACGAGAGCCCGGACACCGCCGCCGCCATCGGGATGCGCTACTTCGCCTCCGGAACCGTCTACTCCGGCTCGGGACTCGGCCGCGAGGTCTCCGTTCGCAGCCTGGTCCGCACCCTCGGCATGCCCTTGGCCGACGAGCCGACCAGACTGAACAGCTACTACTCGGGGTGGCCCGCATGACCGTTCTCATCGTGGGAGCCAGCGGCCAGGTCGGCACCGGAGTGGCCAGCCGCCTCTGCGCCGAGGGGCTCGACGTCGTCGGCCTGACACGCAACCCGGCGCCGCACGTGGAGCGCTACGCCAAACTGCGCCTCGGCGACGCCCGCCGTCCCGACCTGGGACTGGGCCCGGACGAGGCCGCGGAACTGGCCGCGTCGGTGACCACGGTCGTGGTCGCGACCGGCCGGTTCGACCTCTCGCTGTCCCTCGCCGAGGCGCGGTCCGAGCACATCGCACCGCTGCGCGGAGCACTCCGGTTCGCGCAGGACTGCCCGTCCCTGCGCAACGTGGTCCTGGTGTCGAGCCTGCTGGGAGTCGGCGCCACCAAGCAGAGGCTACGCAGCTCGACTGTTCCGGACCCCGCAAGACACCGCAACTTCTACGAGTGGGCCAAGCTCAGCGGTGAACTCGTGGCCCGCGCCTCCGGTCTGCCCGTGGACGTGGTCCGCGCCGGGCACGTCCTGCCGGGAGACGAGGAGTACCCCGGCCTCCGGGACGCACCTCCCGCCGCCCTGTTCGAACTGCTCAGGCCCTTGGCGGCGGGGTGGCCCCTTCCGGTCGTCGGCAGCAACCGCTACTGGGCGACGCCGAGCGACTTCATGGCGCGGATCGTCACGGACAGGGTGCTGCACGGCACGGGCTCCTCCTCGGTCTGGGCCGTGGACCCGGCCTCTCCCACCTACGCCGAGATCTTCGATCTGGTCAACGCCAGGTTCGGAGTGCGCGCCAAGCGGGTCCGCAGCGAGCCGTTGGCCACGGCGCTCGCCGCGGTCCTGCGCCCGGAGTGGATCGACCTGCCGATGTCGCGCGAGATCTTCGACTACTGCGTGACCGGATGGGACCTGGACCTGTCCTGCCTCCGGGAACTGGTCGAAGCCGGACGTGTGACGCCCCCGGAGGACCGCGGATACCTGGTTCGCGCCCTCGACCACGCATTCGACCGACTGAGGGAGCGCCTGCCGTGACGGACCTACCGACCTTCTCGCTGGACACACCCGGTCTGGAGCGCAACTCCGTACACAGCGGACACAACTTCCGCGAGGTTGCTCCGGAGGTCCTTTCCCCTCTGACCTGGTCGATCATCGGTGCCGGGATGGAACGCGGATTCCGCGACGCCGCCGACCGCTTCGGCCGCGAACGGCCCTCCGGCCCCCGGCCCGCCTTCGTGTCCTACTTCGGCTTCCGGCCGTACTTCAACATGACGACCGTCGAGAGGCTCGCCGACGAGCTCCCGGTCGTGGCCCCGGAGGACATCTGGGCCCTGCTCCTGGGCGGGCCCGCCCCCGACCTCCGACGCGGGGAGCGGCCCGGCCGGTTCCACCGCTGGGGCCGCCTGCGCGGAGCCCTCGCCTTCCTGGGGGCCAACGCCCACGCCTTCGGGCGCGCCCAGGCGGTCCTGGCCAAGGCGGAGGGCGCGACCATGGACGCGCTCTCCTCCGACAGCCCCTGGAAGAAGGGGGCGGCGTGCGAGGCCGCGGTCAGGGCGGGGCGCGCCGCCTGGGCGCTGCACATCCGCACCACGTGCGTGGCGTTCGTCGCCGCCTCGGCCACCAAGCGGATCCTGGAGTCGCAGTACGACCCGGACACCGCGATGGAGCTGCTGCGCGCGAGCGCGCACCGTACCGACGAGGACGGTGGCCACGCCAGCGCTCGCGGAGAGGGCCTCACACAGGGCCTCGACCGCCTCAACAACTACGAGGTGGCCGACCAGGGGACCGACTTCACCGCCTTCGCCTCGGTCATGTCCTCCGCGGCGTCGGTGCTCAACGAGTCCTCGGGCCGGGGCCGGGGCGGCCAGACCGTCGAGGAGGTGGCCATCCCGATGGGAACGGCGCGCGGCCCCCTCTACGAGCGCGTCGTCAGGTTCATGCGGTTGGCCCTGGGGGAGCGGGAGCGTTCGAAGGAGATCGGGCTGCGCTCGCTGCACTGCGTGCGGCTCCTGCTCGACGGGGGAGCGTTCGGCTACGACCCGCGAACCGCCGCCTACCTGGGGATCGAGGAGATCCGCGGTCTCGGGGGCAGGGCCGTGGACCGGCTCGTCCACGAGCGCGCGGAGGAACTGCGTGCGGCTTCGGAGCTGGCCTACCCGGTCGACGTCCAGGTGCGCGCCGACGGTCTGCGCCCGCTGCGTCGTTCCTCCGCCACGGGGGCCAACACCGGGTACTCGCTCGCCCCGGGGTGGGCCGAGGGCGTCCTGTGCGCCGAGAGCGACGGCGAACCCGACCGCGTCCTCGTCGGCGACCGGGTCGACGGGAACTACGTTCTCGCCGTCATGCCCAGTGGGGTGGTCACCAAGTACGGCAGCATGCTCTCCCACGTGGCGATCGTGTGCCGCGAACTCGGCATCCCCTGCGTCGCGGGAGTCGAACTTCGGCCCGGGGATCTGGGGAAGCGGGCGACCGTCGACGGCTGGAGCGGCGTGGTGGCGCCCAAGGACGAGAGCACGGGAGGCTGACGTGGTGCCCCTACCCGCCCGGTGCGTCCGTGTCACGGTCCAACAGGTCGTAGACCCGGCCCGCGACCAGCACGTACACCCCGTGTTTGACCAGTTCGCGCGTCAGGACGCGAGGTTCTGGCAGAGGGGTGCCGCGTCTGAGGTCGCGGACCACGAGAAGAGCGCGCCAGGGCAGCCAGACCACCGCCAGGTGCGCGGCGTCGGCACGCCAGCCGCGGACCTCCCCGTTTTCCAGGAGGGGACGGGCGAGACCGCACATGATCCCGTATCCCCAGTGCACGGCGGTGTCGACGAGGACACGCCGCTCCCGGCGGGGTTCCCTGCCACCTGTCAGCTCCGCGGCCACCGCGGCGGGCCGGTCCACCGGCGCGGCCGCTCCCTCACCCGCGTGGGCGCCGCCGTGCCGGTGCCGCAGCAGGGAACTGGCCGCCGTGTACGCGGCGGTGGCGACACATCCGGACACCAGGGCACGCATGAGCTGGTGTCGCCGAAGGGACCGCATGCGTGGACCGCCTCCGCGATTCTCGGGTACGGGGTGCCGGGGAATATACCAGAAGGCCCTTCCCGAACCCTCCGCGCGGTGACGCACGACCGTGGGACCAGCAGGGGAGGGCACCGGTGAACGGCCCCTCCACCGGGGAGACCGCTCGGGCGGGCCGGTCCGTCCTCGGAACCGCCGTCTCCTTCGCCCGGCTGGGCAAGATGGGACTGTTCGAGATCTGGCTCGGGCCCGTCGTGGCCTGGTCGCTCGTGGCCGGCACCCACGGGAACAGCGTCCGGACTGCGGTGCTGTGCCTGCTGTTCTCCATGGTGATCGCGTTCGGGATCTGGGCCACCCATGCCCTCGACGACATCACCGGTTACCGCGATGGCAGCGACGTGCGCAACTACGCGCCCGAACGCCGCCGCAGCCAGGTCAAGCCCCTCGTCCTCGGGCAGCTCAGTGTCCGCCAGGCACAGGTGTTCGCCTTCTCCGCCACCGCGGCCGCTCTGGCCTGTGTCGTCCTGTTCAGCGTCGTCAGCGCCTTCCAGCCCTGGTGGGCCTTCGTCGGTGGTCTGGCGGTCGTCGTCCTGGGCGTGCAGTACTCGGCCGGGATCAACTTCAGTTACCGCTTCACCGGCGGAGGGGAGACCGTCACAGGACTGACCCTGGCGGCGAGCCTGCTGGTCCCCTACGCCGCTGCCCGGGGAGCCCTCGACCCGGCGGCCGTCGTCCAGGGCCTCCTCTTCGGCGCGTGGCTGGTGCAGGTCCTCATCTGCTCCAACAGCGCTGACGCAGAGGACGACCGGAAGGTGGGCCGACGCACCGTCGCCTCACGGACGACCGAACGCGGCAACCGTGTCTTCGTCTCCGTCTTCTTCGCCGCGACCTGGTCCCTCGCTCTGGGGGCCGTCCTTCTCGGGGTGCTCAGCCCCTGGACCCCACTCGCGCTGCTCCCCGCCTGGGCGCTCCAGGCGCTCGTGTTGCGCAACGGCCTGAGAGGCCGGTGGCGCAACCGCCGAAACCACGGCTTCCTCTCCCTCCGTCTCGCCGTCCTTGGTCTGGTGATCGTCAATGTCCTCGGCTAACGCAGCAGCCCCCCACGAACACGCGGACGTCGTCATCGTCGGCTCCCGGATCGCAGGAGCCTCACTGGCCGCCCACCTCGCCGCCTCCGGGCGCCGGGTCGTCGTCGTGGACCGGGCCCGTTTCCCCAGTGACACGCTGTCCACCCACCTGATCCAGGTCAGCGGTGTGCGCTCCATGCAGAAGCTGGGCGTGCTCGACAGGCTCACCGAGACCGGAGCGCCCTTCCTCACCGGCGCCTCGGTCACCTACGACGGCATCGACCTGAGCGCCATAGTGCACGCGGAGGAAGGGTGGCCTCCCGGCGGGATCAGCGTCAACCGGAACCTTCTCGACGAGATCCTGGTGAACGCCGCGCGGGATTCGGGTGCCCAGGTGCGCACACGAACGAACCTCGTCGGTGCGTGCCGCGACGACTCCGGCCGTGTCTCCAGGGTTTTGGTACGCACATCCGGCGAGGTCCGGGTGATCGAGGCCCCGCTCGTGATCGGCGCGGACGGCCGCAACTCGCGGCTGGCCGAACTGGTGGGCGCACGCGCCTACAACACGACGCCCAACGAGCGGTTCGCCTACTGGGCCGACTACGAGGGCGCCGCCTCACAGGGGCCCGCCGTGGTGCGCCACCACCGCGAGGGCAGACGCCTGACCATCGCCTTCGACTCGGACAGCGGGCGCTTCACCGTCCTCGTCTGTCCCGAACTCCCCGACTTCGGCGCTTTCAAGCGGTCACTGCCCGACAGCTTCGACGACGCCGTGGCCCGCTGCGAACCGCTGCGGCCGGTCCTCGCCGGAGCCCGGCGGGTGACCAGGCCGGTCGGCACCGCCTACCTGCCCGGCTACTTCCGGGAGTCGGCGGGGCGCGGCTGGGCGCTGATCGGCGACGCCGGGCACTTCAAGGACCCAACCCTTGGCCAGGGCATCAGTGACGCCCTCCGTCAGAGCGAGGTCCTGGCCGAGCACCTGTCAGGTGTCGACCTCCGCGCACCCGACGCCGTGGACCGGGCGGTCCGCTCATGGGCGCGCTGGCGCGACCGCGACGCCGCGGCCATGTACTGGCTCGGCTGGGACTTCGCCCGAGCGGGCGAGCTCGGCGACCTGGAGCGGTCGCTGCTGCGCAAGATCTCGGAGTCACCGGTCCTGCGGAGGATGTTCGTCGACGGAGCACTCTCCCACCGGGTCTCCCCCAACGAGATCCTCGGCCCCGGACTCCTGCTCAGGGCCGCCTACGACATGGGGCTGCGGGGCACGCCCTGGACGGGTGTCGTGGGCCAGGTCGGTCGGCGACTGGCTGTCGAGGCGCGGCGGCAGTGGTCCTTGTTCCGGCCGCGCCGAACCCGCTTGCCCAAGCCCGCCGGGAGTACGTCCTCGCAGGTCAGGGTCGGCGGCCAGGCGTGGGCGGGCGACATCGTCGACGAAGTCGGGGGCGCGGCCGCGCGGGGGACGGAGCCGGTGGCGCATCGGACCAGCGGCCCGACGAGGTCTCCCCGAGATCCGAACCGCGCGTCCGGCCCGGTCTGACCCGCGGGTGAACAGCCCAGAAGCAGGAAGGCAGAAACCCATGACCGTTCCCGACCTGTCCGGCGCCCTCGACCTCGCCGACCCGGACTTCCGACAGAACCCCTACCCCCACTACGAGCGGCTGCGCGACGAAAGCGGCCTCTTCTGGCACGAGGGCTACCTCGCCTACGTGGTCCCCCGATACGAGGACGTCGCCCGCGTGCTCAAGAGCAGCCGCTGGCACGTGCGTCCGGGATCGGGCTTCCTCGACCGCCAGCTCGCGGCGAACGAGACCGTCAACCAGCTCATGCAGGGTTTCTACTACTTCCTCGACGACCCCCACCACCGGAGGCTGCGCAGCGTCGTCTCCACCACGTTCACCCCGCGTATCGTCTCCAGCTTCCGAGGGCGTATCCAGCAGATCGTCGACGGCCTGCTGGACTCCTCCCTCGGAGAACGGGGCGAGGCCGAGTTCATGAACGACGTCTCCTACCCCCTGACCATCCGGGTCGTCACCGAGATCCTGGGGTTCGACGCCGAGGAGGACCAGAAGTTCCTGTACGACAGGGCGCTGGCCCTGGCCGGACTGCTGGAGTGGGACGCCCCGGTGGAGCGGGTCACCGAGGGCGGCGAGTCGATGATGGAGATCAGCAACCGGTTCGTCGACCTGCTGGAGTCACGGAGGCAGGAGCCCCGCGACGACCTCATCTCCTCCCTCATCGCGGCACGCGCCGAGGGACGCACCTCGGACGACTTCGAGGTCATCTTCATGTGCGTCCTGCTGGTGACCGTCGGTTACGAGACGACGATGAACTACCTCGGCAACAGCGTGTACTCGTTGCTCACGCATCCGGACCAGTTCGAGCGCCTGGTCCGTGACCCGGGCATGCTCGGCTCCGGGCCGGCGCTGGACGAACTGCTGCGCTACGAGGCCCCCGTGCAGGTGACCTCCCGTGTGGCGATGGACGACGTCGACGTGGCGGGCACGCGGATCCGTGCGGGAGAACAGGTCGTGGTGATGCTGGGCGGCTCCAACCGGGATCCGGGCGTGTTCACCGACCCGGACCGGCTCGACCTCGGGCGCGCCAACGCCAACAGGCACATGACCTTCGCCCACGGGCCGCACTTCTGTCTCGGAGCGGCCCTGGCCAAGACCGAGGCCGAGATCCTGCTGAGCACCCTCGCTCGCCGCTACCCGGGTGTTCGCCTGGCCCCGGACCACCGCTGGCGCGACACCGCGATCCTGCGCTCCCTGTCCCACCTGCCCCTGCGGCTCGAGAAGTAAGGTGCGTCCCTCGTGAAGAACACGTCCGAACGGAGCACCGCCCTGCGCCTGGGCGGTTGGCTGGCGATCACGGGAACCGTCCTGTCGGTCGTCGTCAACGCGCTCCACCCCCACCAGGACATCCCCACCGACGAGTTCATGACGGAGGTCCACGAGACCACGTTCTGGATCCCCCTGCACCTGGGCATCGTCATCGCGCAGGTGATCGACATGCTCGCGATGCTGGCCATCGGCCGGTCGCTGCGCGGAGTCGTCCGCGGGGACCTGGTCCGCTACGCGGACGGTGCGGCGGTACTGGCCGCCGCGGTCATGCTCACGCTGATGGCCCAGGACGGGTTCACCGCCAAACACCTGGCGGACTACTACGAAACCGCCCAGGGGCAGGCCCAGGCGATGGCCTACCCGGTCGCCTACGCCTTCCTCCTGCTGCTGCTCGCCGGGCTCGGCCTCTGGTACCTGGTGTTCTTCGGTGTGGCGATGCCCCTGTACTCGTTGGCCATGTTCGGGAGCGCTCTCTATCCGCGGTGGCTGGCGCTCCTCGGGGTGTCGGCCGGAGTCGCCAGCTTCGTCGTGGGTTCGCTCATCTACACGCTCGGAGCCTCGTTCCTGGTCACGACAGTCCTGTTCCTCGTCTTCTCCTCCCTGGGCTTCGTCTGGCTGTTCACGGCCGGTGTGCACATGCTGCGCGGTGCCGGGCGGAACGCGGAGGAGGCCGTGTCGACGGAGGTGGGCGCCCCGTGAGCTCGGACGGCACGGCTGTGGTGCGGCGCCTCTACGAGGCCTACAACTCCCACGACGTGGACGGCGTGCTCGCCTGCTGGAAGCACGGCGGGCGCGAGTACCTTCCGCTGACCGGCGAACTACGCGTCCCCGAAGACCTGGACGCCCACCTGAGAGGGTTCTTCGCCGCCTTCCCCGACGCCCGCGTCCAGCTCGAATCGCTGCTGGCCGCCCCCGACGGACGGGTCGCCTCGAGGATTCTCCTGAGCGGTACGTTCACCGGGGGCCGGTTCGACGGGCTCCGGGCCAACGGCCGTCCCTGGGTCGCGCGGATGTCGGAGTTCTTCACGATCGAGGACGGCCTGATCGCGCGTATGGACGTCTATATGGACGTCATGGACCTGGCCCGGCAGCTGGGCGTGCTGCCGCCGGCCGACGGTCCCCTGGAGGGCGTGATGCGATCCGCCTTCAACCTGAGGAGCGCGATCACCTGGAGGCCAAGGCCGTAAGTGCGGACATGTAGATGAAGTTCTTCGTGGAACCCGCATTCATTTCCGCTGGAGGATAGGATTTTCGGGTTCTTCGGAATTTTCTGATCGCCGATGTGCGACAAGATTCGTGTTCCCGAATGCATGGTACAAAACCGACGTACGGAAAGGCTGCTCCGGTGACGACCGAACGTCCAAGCATCGCGACGCGGAGACCGAAGGTCGTCGTCGTGGTGGCCTGCGTCATCGTCATGGTCACCCTTGCCTTCGGGGTGACCGTCACGCAGTACCTGTCCGCGGGCGGTTTCGACGCTGCGGGTACGGAGTCGGACCGGGTGGCACGGACAGTGCAGGAGAGGTTCGGCGCCCCTGACAACGACGCGGTGTTCCTCGTCAGGGCCGACTCCGGGGACGTGGACGACCCCGAGGTGGTCTCCGCGGCGGCCGACCTCGTCACCAGCGTGCGTGAGAGCGAGGGTGTCGCCGACGTCGTCTCCTACTGGGAGGAGCCCCAGGTCCCCGGCCTGCGCAGTGACGAGGGCGACTCCGCCCTCGTCCTCGTGGAGCTGGAGGGTACCGAGAACGACAAGAACGAGTGGCTGCGTGAGGCGAACGTCTCCCTGACCGAGACCGACGAGGCCATCACCGCCCAGATCGGCGGCGAATCCGAGGTGTTCCGCTCGATCCAGGACCAGATCGTCGCCGACCTGGTCGTCGCGGAGGGTATCGCCGTCTTCATCAGCATGGTGCTGCTCCTCCTGGTGTTCCGCAGCGTGGTCGCCTCGCTGCTGCCCATCGCGGTGGGCCTGGTCTCCGCGGCGCTGACACTGTTCCTGCTGCGCGTACTCGCGGAGCAGGTCGAGGTGTCGGTGTTCGCTCTCAACCTCACCAGCGCGTTGGCGCTGGGCCTGGGCATCGACTACGGCCTGTTGATGGTCTCCCGCTTCCGTGAGGAGCTCAAAGCCGGCCGCGACACCGCCCAGGCGGTCAGCCGCACCATGCGCACGGCCGGACGCACGGTCGTCTACAGCGGTATCACCGTCGGTCTGTCCCTGAGCACCCTTCTGCTGTTCCCCCTGCCGTTCCTCCGGTCGTTCGCCTACGCCGCGATCCCCGTGGTGTTCGGCACGGTCCTGTGCGGTGTCCTGCTCCTTCCCGCGCTGCTCACCCTGCTGGGCCCCAACATCGAGAAGGGGTCGCTGCACCACCTGCCCTCGCTCACCATGAAGGAGCGCACGTGGGCCGGGGTCGCTGGTTGGTCCCTGCGCCACAGGCTCCCCGTAGCGGTGGTCCTGACCGTGGCCCTGGTGTTCCTGGCGGTGCCCTTCCTGCGCGTCGACATCGGCAAGTCCGACTACCGGGTCCTGCCCTCGGACACCCCCGTGAGCCAGGTGCAGCAGGAGCTCAAGGACGACTTTCCTGGCAACACCGCTTTTCCCGTACGGGTCCTCCTGCCCGGTGCGGGCACGGACGCCGACGGCACGGACGTCCAACGGGACATGGCCGAGCAGATCTCGGAGATCGACGGCATCAGCGTCGTGAGCGGCGCGGGCGGGCTCTGGAGGGACGGTGAGACGGTCGCCCCGGATCCGAGCACCGCCGATATGGCCGACGCCGAGGGGTCCTACCTGGAAGGACTGCTCGAACCCCAGATGGACGTCTACTCCGACGAGGCCGGTGACGTCGTGTCCGAGATCCGGGCGCTCTCCTACGAGGGAGGGGCGCCCGAGGTCACAGGCGAGGCCGCGAGGACAGTCGACAACAAGGACGTCATCAGCGAACGCCTGCCCTGGGCGGTGTCGGTCATCGCCCTGTTCTCGGCCGCGCTCATCTTTCTGATGACCGGGAGCGTCCTCGTCCCGATCAAGGCGGTCGTCCTCAACTTCCTCAGCCTCACGGCCATGTTCGGAGTCATGGTGTGGGGTTTCCAGGACGGCAACCTGGAGGGTCTGCTGGGGTTCACGTCCACGGGTTACCTCGACAACGCCATGCCCATCCTGATGTTCTGCGTCGCCTTCGGGCTGTCCATGGACTACGAGTTGTTCCTGGTGGCCCGGATGAAGGAGGAGTACGACAGAACCGGTGACAACACGGCCGCGGTCGTCACCGGAATCAGGAAGACCGGAGCCGTGATCACCGCGGCGGCCCTGCTCATGGCGGTGGTCTTCGCGGGGATGGTCTTCTCCCAGGTCTCCCTCATCCAGATGGCCGGTCTGGGGGTGGTCCTGGCGATCCTCGCGGACGCCTTCGTGATCCGGGCGTTCCTCGTCCCCGCGCTCATGGGGATGCTGGGCCACGCGAACTGGTGGGCTCCGAAGTTCATGCGGCGGTTTCACCGGAGGGTGGGTCTGCGTGAGGGGTTGGACGACGACGGGGCGTCCGAGGGGAGCGGCGTCCGGAGCGGGCGTCCGGAGACGGTCCGGTCCGCGGACTGAGGGGTTGGGACGCCACACCACGAGCCCGGGAAGGCCCCGGGCGCAGACGGAGGGAGAAGGACATGGCGTACGGCGAGGCGCGGTTGGTCATGGAGCAGTCCCCGCGCGAGATCATCGAGTTCGTACTGGACCTGCACGAGTACCAGAAGGTGGACGACAAGCTGGCCAAGGTCTACCGCGTCGAACGCGACGGGGACGAGGTGGTCTTCCGTTTCCGGCCGAGGCTCATGGGCCTGCCCGGTCCCGTCACCACGCAGCGAGTGGCGGTCAACGCCGCGGGCGACCGGATCGATGTTTCGGGTCTCCCGTCCTGGACGGACTCCTTCGTCCGGTTCCACGCCTTCTTCCACTTCAGCGATGTCGATGAGGGCACACTCGTCCACCGGAGGGTCGAGTTCCGCTTCTCACCACCGATGTCCTGGCTCATGGACCGGGCCGTGGGCCGGTGGCTGGCCCGGGACGTACCCCGAGAACTGCACAACGCCAGGGAGTACCTGCGGAACGGGTCCACGTCCCGCTGAGGCCCCTTGGACGTGCGCGACGCCCCGGACCCGCGTCCGGGGCGTTCACACGTCAACGGGGCTCGGCCGCGATCGCACGGGCCACCCAGCGGGCGCGCAGACCGATCTCCCTCAGATGCCCGGTCAGCGGTGACACGTAGCCCACGAAGTGCAGGCCCGCGTCGGCGAGCGCCCTGGTGGCCGGGCGCGACAGCGGCGGCACCCCGCTGGAGTCGAGGACCGGCACCGACTCCAGCAGCGAGTCCAGACCAGTCCGGTAGCCGGTGGAGGCCAGGACCGTGTCCGCGGAGTGCTCCTCTCCGTCGGCCGTGACCACGCCCTTGGCGTGGAGCCCGGTGACCTCGCCGATCACCCTGATCCGGCCCGAGCGCACGGCGGGCAGGAACACGCCGTCGTCCACAGAGGGGCTGACACCGGTGCGTTGGAGCCGCGTGAACATGCCTCCCCTGGGACGCCCGAGCGCGGTACGGGACAGGTCGCCCGCCGACAGCCGCTGGATGACGTTGCCTCCGATGTCCTGGAGCCACAGGGGCAGATAGCGGTTGCCGACCGACAGGTTCTGCAGGGGCACCCCCCACATCTCCCGGGGAAGGAAGTGGGGGGAGGTGCGCACCGCCACCGTCACCGACCCCGAACCCCGCCCGAGCAGGGCGGAGGCGATGTCCACTCCCGAGACCCCGGCGCCGACGACCACCACGTCCTCACCCTCGTAGTCGGAGGGCCGGCGGTACGCGGAGGCGTGCTCCAGGCGACCGTGGAACTCCCCGCGGCCCGGCCAGTCCGGGATCCACGGCTGGCGGTACAGCCCGGTGCACAGCACCACGTGGTGTGCGGCGACCATCCCCGCGTCGGTCTCCAGTTCCCACCGGGAGAGGGAACCGCGTCGGATTCGGCGCACGTCGATCCCGGTCCGGATCCTGCGCCTCACGGGCTCGGCGTACTCGGTGAGGTACTCCACGAACTGGTCACGGGTCACCCAGCGGCCGTAGCGCCGGGGTAGCGGCATGTCCGGCATCTGGGAGAGCCACCGCACCGAGTTCAGCCGCAGGCCGTCATAGCGTTCGCGCCAGACGTCCGCGACGCCGTCGTTGCGGTCGAAGGCCAGGACCGGGACGTCCTGGGCGTCGAGCATGCGGGTGACGGCCAGACCCGCCACCCCGGCGCCCACGACAGCGGTGTGCGTCACCGTCCCGGGGGCCCTCCCGTCAGGAGAGGAGCGGCGCGTTCCCGATCGTTCCTGCCCTCCGGTGACGGTCATGACACCACCTCGCGGTAGACGTTGACGTTCTTGTCCAGCCCCATCAACTCGGGCGCGCGCCGCCCGGTGGCCGTGAGCAGGAAGTCCAGGGGCTCCCCGGTGACCT
This sequence comes from Nocardiopsis alborubida, assembly GCF_012396365.1. Lineage (GTDB taxonomy): Bacteria > Actinomycetota > Actinomycetes > Streptosporangiales > Streptosporangiaceae > Nocardiopsis > Nocardiopsis alborubida. Next base: position 169,915 of record NZ_JAAXPG010000004.1, read on the forward strand.
CCGGGCCGCCGCCCCGGATCGGGAGCTCCTCCAGGTCGGTGAGTTTGAGTGTGGCCGGGCCCCATCCCCACAGGCCCAGGGTCTCGGCGACGTGGACGACGCTGGCGCGCAGCCCCGGACCGTGTTCGGAGGACCGCCTGAGGGCGTGCCTGACGTCGTCGGCATGGAGGTAGAGCTCGTACCACAGGACCAGCACGGCGCGGCGCAGCGGTCCGGGGAACCCACCCGGGGCACGCGCGGCCCAGGCGTCGTCGTCATAGCCGTCCAGGACCCTCAGGCACAGGCGCCCGGCGCGTGCCAGCTCCCCGGCGACCTCGGCCGGGGTGCGGTCGTGTCGCTCGGCGGCTTGGCGTGCGGTCACCTCGGGCAGCCCCTGTCCCCGCATCCGTCCGACGGCCACATCGGCGAACAGGCCGGCGACGTGTCCGGCGACGTCCCGGACCTGCCATCCCTCACAGCGGGTGGGTGCCGTCCACTCCTGCTCGGACAGGGAGTCGACCAGGCCGACGAACCGTGTCAGGGAGGACTCGATACCCTCCAGGACCTCCGTGCGGGGCAGCACGAGCGGCGGTCGCGTCTGGCGCCTGCCCGGCATCACACGGCTCCTTCCGTGAGAGGGGCGATCTCCTCCGCGCAGCGGCTGATGACCTCCATGGGCGAGTCCACCGCTTCGGACAGGGAGTCGGCCAGTTCCAGAAGACGGGGCAGATCGTCACGGCCACCCTCGGGAGAGAGCGCCAGGGAGAGCGCGGCCGCCCGGGCGGGGGCCCGTCCCGAGGGGTGGTGGCGGTGCTCGGGCAGGGTGTCGTAGGCGACGACCAGGGCCTGCTCGGCCGCCCCCGAGGCAAGGTCGGCCGCCGACACCGAGATCACCTGGGCGGCGGCCGCCGCGTCGCCGACGAGGTGGAGGTTGGGACCTCGGAACCCCTCGGCGATCGAGACCTGGCACAGCGCGTTGTTGGACAGCATCCGCAGCCAGTCAACCGGGTTGGCGTCCTCCAGGATGTGCCGACTCAGTCGTGAATCCCCTTCCGCGGAACCGTCCGAGAGGAAGGGCGGGTCCGGCATGTCGCCGTCCCAGCGCCCCACCGTGTACAGGGCGACGTGTTCGGGAGCCGCCACGGGGGCACGGCGGTACAGCGACGCGGCGGCGTTGAACGCCGCCAGCGAAGCCGCGTCCAGGAACCGCAGCACCTTGCGGGAGGCGTGTTCCCTGGCCTGTGAGCGCAGCCGTTCGACGGTCGTGTCGGCCTCGTCGACGTGGCTGGCAACGAGATGGATTCTCACGGACATCACGCGTCTCCTCGGAAGTCGGTCAGGGAAAGCACCAGGGAGGCGCTGTGGCCGCCGAACCCGAAGCTGTTGCTGAGCACCCGGCGCAGCGGGACCTCACGCGCGCTTCCGGGCACGTAGTCCAGGTCGCACTCGGGGCTGGGCCTTTCCAGGTTCCGGGTGGGGGGCACCACACCGGTCCGCAGGGACATCACGCTCAGAACCGCTTCGATCGCGCCGCAGGCTCCCATCGTGTGCCCCAGCTGGCTCTTGTTGGACGTCACGGTGAGTTCATCGGCGTGTGCCCCGAAGACCGAGCGGATCGCGAGGGTCTCGGAGGAGTCGTTGTCACGGGTGCCGGTGCCGTGGGCGTTGATGTGGTCGATGCCGGAAGGAGCGGTTCCGGCGTCGCGCAGGGCCTCCGCCATGGCGTCGGCCGGGCCCTGCCCGTCGGGTGGCGGCGCGAACATGTGGTGGGCGTTCTGCCTGAGTCCGAACCCGTCCAGGAAGGCCAGCGGCTCGGCTCCCCGGGCCCGTGCGTGCCTTTCCGACTCCAACAGCAGGAACGCCGCTCCCTCGGCCAGCACGAAACCGTCACGGCGCTCGTCGAACGGGCAGGACGCCTCCTCCGCCGGGCACTCCCGGGTGGACATGACGTACAGGCTGCTGAAGGAGAAGAAGTCGAAGGGGGTGACGAGCGCGTCGCTGCCACCCGCCAGAACGGTGTCGGCCCGGCCCGAGGTGATGAGCCTGCGTGCCATGCCGATCGCCTGGGCGCTGCCCGCGCAGGCCCCGTAGGGGGCACTCGACCTCCGTGCGCCGACGGAGGCCCCGACCTCGCGCGCGATCTGCTCCACCCCCGCCACGCGCCCGCTGGCGCCTTCCCCGGGCAGGCGCCGCTCGCCGTGGTTGGCGACGATCGCCGCGTCGAGACCGGACGCCTCGTCCAGGCCGGAGCCCGCGAGCGCCTCCCGGGCCGCGTGCGTCCCGTAGCTCACGGACAGCGAGTACTCGGGCAGGTACTCGTCATGGCCGGGAACCATCCCCGCGACCGAACTCGACGAGGGGAACGTGGCGAAGCGACGGACCGGGCGTACCCCGCTGCCGCCGTCGCGGACGGTTTCCCAGGTCCTCTCCACGGACCAGCCCCCAGGAGTGACCGCTCCCATACCGGTCACCCACACACGGTCGGACATCCCATCAACCTCCCTGCGTCTGCGGCGGCGCACGGAGGACGCCCGTGACCGCTGGATCCGCGTTCGTGGCGGGTCACGCGAGGCCAGGGGCATTCCGCGCGGGGGCCTCCCGCCCTCCACACCGTTGCGCGAAGTCAATCCCCCGGCGGAACGTCAGAACAAGAATAGATACGCACTTGCCGACGATCGATGATAAATCCGCAGATGAGGATTTCGGATGCCGAAATCCGCACTTGAGGCTTTCTTTTTCCGTTGGCTGTGATGTAACTTCTCGCCTGTGCGAATCGGTATAAATATCGACGGCGGTATCCACTTCGAAGAGATTGTCGAAAAGGTGCGTTCCGCCCGGAGCCACGGTTTCGCCAGTGCGTGGCTGCCACAGAGCCCCGGGTCGGGGCCGCGGACCAGGAGCTCGAGAGGGCACCGACACCAGCTCTTCGGCTACGACAGCATCACCTCCCTGGCCGTCGCGGGACGCGAGGTCGGCGGGATCGAACTCGGCACGTGCGTGGTTCCGACCTTCCCCCGGCACCCCATGGTCCTCGCGGAGCAGGCCCTGACCGCCCACGCCGCCTGTTCGGGACGGTTCACCCTGGGGATCGGTGTCTCCCACCGGCACGTGGTCGAGGACCAGTGGGGATACACCTACGACCGCACCGCACACCGCATGCGCGAGTACGCCCAGGTGCTCGACCAGCTCCTGTCCACCGGGCGGGTCGCCTATGAGGGCGACACCGTCCGTGCCAACGGGAGGGTGTCCATTCCCCCTGGGGGGCGGGTCCCGCTGCTCATGGCTGCGCTCGGCCCCCGGATGCTGCGTGTCGCGGGGGAACTGGCTGACGGGGCCATCACCTGGATGACCGGGACGCGGACCCTGGAGGAGCATGTCGTGCCCCTCCTGACCGCCAGCGCGGAGGGGGCGGGGCGCTCCCGCCCCCGGGTGGTGGCCAGCCTGCCGGTCTGTCTCACGGACGATCCTGAGACCGCGCACCGTCTGGCCGAGCGCATGTTCCTGATCTACCGCTCCCTGCCCGCCTACCGCGCGATGCTCGACCGCGAGGGCGCGGACCACGGCGGTGACATCGCCCTCATCGGGTCCGAGAAGGAGCTCACCGAGAGCGTGCGGCGCCTGGAGGAAGCCGGAGTGACCGACCTCAACGCCCTCGTGATCGGTTCCGAGGACGAACGCCACAGGACACGGGACCTGCTGCCCGTACTCGGAGACCGTTCCCAACCCCCGTCCCCCGCCCCGGAGGAGAATCCGCTATGAGCACCACGTCCGAGCAGAGCTTCCAGGAGATCAGGAAGGCCGTGCACGGCCGGTCCGACGACGAGGTCCTCGCGTGGGTGGACCAGCGCGAGGGCGGTGCGGACGCGCTCCTGAACCTGGTGTTCGAGGAGCTTCCCGGCGCCCTCATCGCGGACAGGGCGGGTGAGAGCGTCATCAGCTTCCAGTTCGTCATCGAGACATCCGGCGGTACGCGCAACTACTTCGCCCTGATCGAGGACGGCAAGTGCCACTGCGCGCACGGGGAAACCAGCGGGCCCACCGTGTCGATGCGTATGGACGTCGTCGTTTTCCTCCGCGTCCTCACGGGCTCCCTCGCTCCCGTGCGAGCCTTTCTCAGCCGAAGGATCAAGGTCACCGGTGACATGATGACGGCGACGAAGTTCGAGAGTTGGTTCGCCCGACCGTGAGCAGGGGAACAGGCGGTAGCCGCATGGGAATTGTCAGATTGCTTTGTTACTTCGTTTCGTTCGTGCGCGGTGTCGTCGGAACACTGTTCGCCGTACGCCCCCGGCAGATGATGGGGCAGTTGTTCGGCGCGGGTGCCGACACCAGGGGCGAGAGGCTGGTCGCGGCCCACTTCGCGGTCCGCGACCTCGGACTGGGTGCCGGACTGTTCCGGTCGCTGCGTAGGCGCGAACACGAGGCCGAGTGGATGCTCGCCGGTACCGCGGCCGACCTCGTGGACCTGTGCGCCATCGCGGCGACGAGGAAACCGCGGCCCCTGCCGAAGAAGGCGATGGTGGTCGGTATGGCGGCCATCGTCCTCACGGACGCCGCGCTCACGACGCTGTTGCTGAGGGAACGCCGTCATCCTGGAAGGACCGAGCGGTGAGCCAGGTGTCCCGGCTCCGGCTCGACCGGATCCGGGAACCGGACGGGCGGCGAACGACGGGGCGCGCGTTCCGCCTCGTGTACCCGTCCCTGGTGCTCTTCGCCGGCGCCGTGGTGGCAGCGGCGGCCACCACGGCGGTGCTCCTGGAGCCGGCTCCGCCCGGCGTCCCGGTCCCCGGCCCGCTCGTCGACCACGGACTCGCTCCGGCCCGCGCGCTCCTCCACGTCGGCGCCTCCGCCGCAGTCGGTTTCGCCCTGCTGCCGATCCTGGCCTCCCCAGCCCCGGAGACACCCGTCAACGCGCTGTACAGGCGCTCCCTCGGCCTGTCGGCGGTCGCCTCGTCGTTCGTCGCCCTGTGCGCGGGCGTCTGCGTTCTCCTGGGCGCCGCCGAACTGGCGGTCGAGGCGATGGTGACCACGTCCTCGATCGACGCCTACCTGGCGGTCTCCAGGACCGGCCAGGCCTTGGCGGCCATGGGCGCTCTCGCCCTCATGGCGGCTGTCGCGGCCCTGGCCGGTCGTGACCTCCCGCGTTTCCTGCCCAGGGAACTGTGTCTGCTCCTGTCCGCCACGCCCCTGCTCCCCCTCACCCTCACGGGCCACGGGGAGAGTTCCGCCCTCCACGGCCTGATGATGCTCAGCAGGGGTGGACACGTCGTCGCCGCGGCCCTGTGGGTCGGAGGCCTCCTGGCCACCGTCACCCTTCTCGCACGACGGCACACCGAACTCGCCGGGGCGCTCCCGCGCTTCTCGGTGATCGCCTCGTGTTCGGTCCTGGTGGTCGCGCTGACCGGCGTACTGGACGCCGTGGTCCTGCTCCTGGGTCTTCCGGGGGGACTGGACACGGATACGCTCCTGTCCCCCTACGTGCTTCTGTGCGCGGCCAAACTGGGCTGTGTCGGACTCCTCCTCGCACTGGCCTCCGTCATCCGCTTCCGCCTGCTGCCGCAGATCAGGGCGGGTCGGCGGACCGCCGTGCTGGCGTGGACCACCACCGAACTCGCGGTCATGGGGGTCCTGTTCGGGCTTGCCGCCGTGCTCTCGCGAACCCCGGTGGCGGGATGAACTCCCTCGTCGGCGCGATCCTGCCGGAGGATGTCCTGGCCGTCGACTCCCGGGGGGAGGCGGCTGACACGGCGGCAGCCGACGTGCGGACGCAGACCCTCGAACGGGCCACGCCCCGCCGCCGCAGGGAGTTCGCCGCTTCGAGGGCCTGCGCGCACACGGCCCTGACCCGCCTGGGGTTCCCCGGTTCGCCGGTGGGACGGAGCCAGGACGGTGCCCCCCGCTGGCCGACCGGAGCGGTCGGGAGCATCACCCACTGCGCCGGGTATCGGGCGGCGGCGGTCGCCCGGGCTTCCGAGGTCGCGGCGGTGGGGATCGACGCCGAGCCGGACGGCCCCCTGCGGGCCGGGCTCATGGAGGTCATAGCGCTCCCCTCCGAACGCCGGCACCACCGCTGGTTGTACAGCGTCGGCCCCGCCGTGCACTGGGACCGACTGCTGCTGAGCGCCAAGGAGAGCGTCTACAAGGCCTGGTATCCCCTGACCGGCCGGTGGCTTGACTTCGCCGACGCTGAGCTGGAGTTCCAGCCGGGATCGGGAACCTTCACCACACGGTTGGACGGCGCCGCCGTCCCGGACCTGGCCGGCCGGTGGCTGGTGACCGCCGACGGCCTGGTCCTGACCAGCGCGGTGGTTCCGGCCTCCGCCGGGTGTGCCCGGGACCGGGGCTCCTCTCTCACCTGACCGGCACGGGACGCCGGTACTCCTGCGCCTCCTGCGCACGGACGCTGGTCCGGGCCATCTCCCAAGCGGCCAAGGCGACCATGGCCAGTGTCATGTGCCGATGCCACCCCAGCAGGCTGCGGACGCTGTAGCGGTCGAAGCGGACGCACTCGCGCGCCGCGTTCCAGGCCTGCCGCGCCTGGTCGAGTTCCTGGGCGGCCCGTCCCATGTCCGAAAAGGTGTCCGAGGCCGGGTCGTAGACGTAGAAGTACCTGCGTTTGCCCGTGTTCCCGGGGGAGGAGCCCAGGCGGCTCCCCCGGGAGTGCGCCTCCGCGGGTCTCGGCACGAGGCCGCCGTGGGGGGCGTGCGAGGGCCTGACCGACACTCCCCGTGATCTCTGCTCGCCCGGGCCGCGGGCCAGGTCAAGCGAGGTCAACGGCATGCAGTGCGGTATCCGCCGTAGTTGCAGGACGTGCTGGACGTGGGTCTTGCCTGGGCACATCAGCGACACGAACACCTTGTTCGGGATCATGCCGCCGCGGATCGCGTTCTCGATCAGCCCGGAGGCGATCTGCGACTTCGAGCGGTAGGCCAGTTCCTGGGGCAGCATCCGCCGCGACCCGGTGTCCTCGAAGCACTCCCGTGGTACGTACAGGTCACAGTCGACCATGAAGAGGTTGCCGTTCGCGGTCCTGCAGAACAGCGTGACCGCGGTTTGGCAGTTCTCCAGCCTGCCGGTGTCGACGCTGAACTGGCGTTTGAGGGCTGCTGCTTTGCTGCCCTTCTTCGCGAAGGAGGTCTCGATGACGTAGAAGGTGCTCGTCTCGCTCCCACAGTGGTTGACGAGGAAGTCCAGGAGGCCTTTGCGGACGTGCTTGTCGTCCCACCTGGCACTGGTCAGCAGGCGCTGTGCCGAGTCGGGCCTCCGGTCGCTGGAGCGGTGGGCCAGGTTGCGTCGGCTGCTGGCGCCCTCCTCCGGCGGGGTGCCCACGAGGTTGATCAGGTAGTTCCAGGCACGTGTGCGGGGTTCTGAGCGGGTGAAGTGCTGGGACAGGGAGTGGAATAACGAGTTGAGCCAGTACGTGCTCGAACAGGGGTCCTGAGAGATCATGGAGGATTCCAAAAATCAGAGTTCGGCGTTCGGTGATCGTTCGGAGCTGACGTTTCGGGTCTCAGCCGCGAGGTTCACCGCGAGCTCGAAGGCGGCGAGGGCGTCACCGTCCTCCGTTGCGGCGAGGAGCGGTTCGACGCGGCTGCGGGTGGCGCGCAGAAGGCGGTTGCGTTTGAGGAGGGAGACACAGCTTCCCCTTGGCCCGGCCTCCAGGATCAGGTGGCGTCCGTGGGCCAAAAGGCCGTCAGCGGCGGCTGAGAAGAGCACGGGATGGTCGAGCTGACGCGCCCAGAAGGCCCCGGAGACGGCCTGGCGGTCGGTGACCACACCGCCGTGCCGCGCGGAGTGGACGGGCGGTACAGGCCGTGCGAGAGCCACCCCGTCGAAGGCCTTCTCGAACTCCTGCGCCGACGGAGTACACAGAGGACTGTGGAAGGCGTGGGACGAGCGGGCGAAGTCGCAGGCGAAACCCTTGGCGAGCAGTCGTCCGGCGAGCGCCCGGAGGGAGCGGCGCGGACCGCACAGCACGGTCTGGCGGGGGTTGTTCAGCGCACCGACCACGACGCCGTCGGGCATGTGCTCGCGGAGCTGGTCCGGTGCCGCCGCCACGACGAGCATGCCCCCCTCAGGGGCCAGGCGCAGAGCCCGGCTCCGGGCCTCCATGAGGCCCGCGCCCTCCGCGGTGGTGAAGACTCCCGCGGTGGCCGCCGCCGCGAGCTCGCCGACGCTGTGGCCCAGCAGCGCGTCGACGTCCATCCTCGCGGTCACGGCACGGCCCAGTGCGTGCCCGACGGCGAAGAGCAGCGGCTGGGAGTGCGCTGACTCGTCCAGGGCGGCCCCGGGAGACGGGGACAACCACACGTCGCGCAGCAGGCTGCCCCGGGAGCCGGTCCGGGCGAAGAACTCGTCCATCGTCGCGCTGAACACCGGTTCCCCGCCGTACAGGCCGGCTCCCATTCGGGGTGTCTGCGCCCCTTGGCCGGGAAAGACCAGAGCGATCCGTACGGGATCCAACACCGCCGCCCCTTCTGTGCTTTCCTTCCGTGCTGACTGTGAGGAATAGCGGCCACGGGGCTTGGGGCCGGTGTGGGGGAGGGGTCAGGGCTCCTTTTTCGAAAGAAGTCCTTCCATGCCTCCCCAGACGACGGTTTTGTTCAGGTGGATGACGTCCTCTATGGGGACGTCCTGGTTCTCGTGCCACCAGGCGACCAGGGCGTGTCCGGAGGCCTTGATGGATTCGGCCAGGGCGTACAGGGCCCGGTCCGTGTCCAGGTTGACGGGCAGGTCCAGCGGCCCGAGTGCCCTGATGCAGGCCGCGACTGACTCAGTCGCGTAGTCCTGGGCCTGTTCGAAGATCTCGGCTGCCTCCGGGGCCAGGGGTCTGTTGACGAACAGGATGCGCCAGGCGAGCCAGGAGTGCTCCATCGAGCGGAAGAACGCGCTGGTCGTCTCGTTGAAGAGCTCTTCGGGGGTGTTCGTGTTGCTCGGGAAGATCCAGCTGCTTACCAGTTTTTCCGCCTGGCTCGCGACCACCGCTCCGTAGAGGTCGATTTTGGATTTGAAGTGATAATAGAGAACAGGAGTGGTCACTCCCGTGGCCTGTGCGAGTTCTCGCATGGAGGCGTGGTCATAACCCGATTCAGCGAATACCTCGGAGGCCGCGTCCAGAATCATTCGGGAACGTGAATGGTGTTCTACCTTGCCACCTCCTCCTGCGGAACCTGACGGACGTTAGGAACGGTATCCGAGGCCATGTCCGCAGGCAAGGGGGAATCCCTGGAGAAGAAGCCCTGTCCGAGAGCGGCAGCGCTGTGACCTGGTATGACGAGTCGTCGCGGTCGGGTGGATGTAGGGCGCAAAACCGCACATGGTATCTGTGGTTGACCAGGATGTGGGCGTGACCCCTGGGTTCATTGGGGCAGCGGTGTCCCTAGTGGTGCGGAAACCCTGTTCCGGCTTTCGGGGGCTCCGCCGTGTGCACACCGGCCGGGCCCACTCCGACCGCGTCCGTGAGAGGACCGGTTGGGGTCAGAGCGCCTCGAAGTCGGCGAAGTCGAAACCGGGGGAGACGAAGCAGCTGACCAGCGCCTCACCCTCCAACGGGCGGGCGGCCTGCCAGGTACCGGCCGGGACCACCGCCTGGAGGCGTTCTCCCCGCTCGATCCCCGTGCCCAGGGTCACCTGTCCGTCGGGGTCGGGCGCTCCTCCCGTGCCGCCGTACTCCAGCACCAGGGGCCCGCCCCGGTTGAACACCCACACCTCGTCGGAGCGCACCCGGTGCCAGCGCGACTCCTCCCCGGGGCCGAGCAGGAGGTGGACGCCGGTGGCGGTGGGCCGCGGACCCGGGTAGCCCCCGGGGTGCACGGTCACCCCGCTGTGCCAGGTCCGCCGGTACCAGCCGCCCTCCGGGTGCGGCAGAAGGTCCAGCGCCTCGGCCGTGGCGGGTCTGGCCTCGGCGCCCGTGTACCGGCCCGCGGGGTCGCGGCGCAGGTGGCGCACGCCCGTCACGGCCCCGCGGGGGATCGGTCCGTAGATGTGGGGGAAGAGGACGCCGTTCCCCACGCCCGGCGGCGGGGCGGGTTCGGCTGCCTCCCAGCGCACCTCGCAGCCGACCGCGTCGGTGTCCACGACGAGGGCGACCAGCTGCCCGGCGGCGCCGGTGTAGAACGCGTTGGCCACCGCCAGCAGCGTGGGCTCGTCCGGTGAGGCGTGCACGAACCCCTGCGTGCGCAGGGAGTCGGCCTCGATGTCGTCGCTGCCGGAGGTCCAGCGTTCGAGTTCGGTCATGTGCAGCACGTGGGGCATGCGGCCGACCGTATACCGGCCCGGGTGCGACGGCACGTTGTCCACGGGCTGTCCCGCGGACGTCCCCACGACGTTCGGCGGTCACCGGCTCCCCCACAGGAGGCCTTCCGCATCGTCCTGGCCATCGGCGCCGTCGCCGCCCTCACCGCCATGGCCGCAGCCGCCCTCCCGCCTCGCCGGAAGGCCGCATCCCACAGCCACCACCGACCCCTGCCCGGCCGCTGCGGGCCGGGCGCACCGCACGCGCGGATCAGGGGTTGGCCGTCACGGCGAGTCCGTAGTCGACGACGCGGTAACCGTCGTCCGACCCTTCATCCGAGGGGAACTTGACGTGGTCGGCCCAGTCGGTCAGCGACAGGTCCGAGGGGGAGGGGATGCCGAGCGCCTCTGCGGCCTCGACCACCATCATCGCCAGCCGTACCCCGTTGACCTCGTCGTAGGGGTACCGCGGCGAGTGGTAGGCGATGTCCTGGCGGCGGTGGCGCTCCTCGGTGGCCTTGGTCCAACCCAGTTCCTCCGGCGTGGGGGTCTCCGGGCCGAAGAGGTTGGCCACAGCGTCGTCCAGACCGAGTTCCACGTACTCACCGAGCTCGAACTGGAAGACCCAGGGGCCGCCCATGCCAGGAACCATGCCGTGGAAACCGAAGGAGCGCGAGAGGCCCAGGGCGGTCAACTCGGCGGGCAGGGTGCGCAGGGAGTCGGCCAGCAGCCTGCCGTACCCCTTCCAGTCGGTGTGCCGGGTGATGCCGGCGAAGGACATGCCGGCGTTGTCCCTGACCGGGCGGGTGCCGATGAATCCGCCCACGGTCCCGGCCCCGTGCTCGCGGTTGTACCAGAACCACCCCTCGGCCGGATCGTTGGGCAGCAGCGACAGGAGGGGACCCTCGGTGCCCGCCCGCAGTTCCAGACTGTTCCTGCGCCCCCTCCACCGCATGAAGGGGGCGCCCCAGCGGGGGACGTCGTCGTGGAAGGAGGCGGCGGTGTCGTCGGCCCCGAGGACATGGGGCCGGACGAACTCGCCACGAAGGCTCTCGGCGACCTCCCCGAACGCCTCGACGTGCTCTCTTACCTCGCCCCGGACCTCCTTCACGAGGAAGTGCAGACCGGCGTACTCCTCCGTGGTCGTGTGGATCTCCATGAACTCGTCCACAGGACGCAGCCGGGCCTCGCCGAAGCCCTCCCCGGTGCGCAGCCGCGGTCCCCACTCGTCGTCGGCCCACTCCCAGCCCTGGCGGTCGGCCATCGCGCGCAGGTCCGCTTCGGTCCACTTGCCGGGGGAGAGGCTCCGCAGCTGGCGGGCGAGCCCCACGACGTCCCTGGCGCCGTCCGGTGTCCTCGTCATGGTTCCTCCCGCGTGTCGTTCGGTTCGCGTCGATCATGGCAGGAGGCGGTGACGGAACGGAACCGGCGCTTACCGAACGGAAGGGGGCCTTCGGCCCCGCCGTCCACAGGCTGTGGACAGCGGGGCCGACACGCCGGTGCCAGAGCGGCGCGGGGCCGCTCCGTCGACTCGTCGCCGTGTCGACTCGTCGGCATGTCCGTTCGTCCACACTGACAGCGCACGTCGGCGGTGGTCTCCTGGCGCGCCGACACCGTCCTCGGCCGGTCCGCTACGTGCGCCGGAGGTGCACGGCGTACGCCGCCGCCAGGATCACCGCGGCCACCGCGACCAGAGCGGCGATCGTCGGATTCGTCCAGGCCGGCACGATCTCCACACCGCCGGGCTCGTATGCGGAGGGGCACACGGTGCTGAGCGGGAACGCGTCGTGGGAGACCGGCGGCGCCTGGGTATTCGCGCGCAGGAAACAGGTGTCCTCCGGGAAGAGGCTGGGAGCGTAGTACAGGTGTGCCCGGCCGTAGACGACGAACGCGGCGGTGAACGCGATCGCCGAGAGATGGATCAGGGGTCCGAGCTCCACCGCCTCCGACCAGGCCTTTCCCTCCTCCACGCGGCGGCCGGCGCGCACGAGGGAACGGGTGGCGGATATCGGGAACACCACGCACGACACGATCAGGCACAGGAGGGCGAGCAGGGAGAAGGGAAAGAGGAACATGCGGAATGCTCGCACAGCCGCCCGAAGGCCACAGCATCGCGGGTCCGGGTTCTCCCTGTCGGTTCGTCGCCGTGTCGACTCGTCGGCATGGCCATCTGCCCGCTTGTCCACAACCTGTGGAAGGAAGTCGCCGCCATCCGGGAACGACGGACGCCCCGGCCGGGAACGGCCGGGGCGTCGCGTGTGTCGGGCGCCAGACGCTACAGGATGATCCGCATCGGCTCCTCGAGGATCTCCGCGAGGTCCTTGAGGAACGCGGCGCCCACGGCGCCGTCCACCGCGCGGTGGTCCACCGACAGCTCCAGGGAGATCCGGTTGCGCACGACGACCTCGCCGTCCACGACCACCGGCTCCTGGCGCATCGCGCCGACCGCGAGGATGGCCGCCTCCGGCGGGTTGATCACCGCGGAGAAGCTGTCCACGCCGAACATGCCCAGGTTGGACACGCTGAACGTGCCGCCGCTCATCTCCTGCGGCTTGAGCTTGCCGTCACGGGCCTTGCCCGCCAGCTCGCGCGTGCGCGTGGAGATCTCCGACAGCGTCGCCTTGTCCGTGTCGTGCAGCACCGGCACCACGAGCCCGGCGTCCACGGCCACGGCCACACCCACGTTGACCCGGTGGTGCTGGAGCAGCTTGTCGTCCACCCACGAGGTGTTCACCGCCGGGTGCAGCTTCAGCGCCGTCGCGCTGGCCTTGACGATCAGGTCGTTGAAGCTGACCTTCACGCCCGTGCTGGACAGCTGCTCGTTGATCTGCGCGCGGAAGGCCTTGAGCGCCTCGGCGTCGATCGTGCGGCGCAGGTAGAAGTGCGGCACGGTCTGCTTGCTCTCGGTCAGGCGGCGCGCGATCACCTTGCGCACGTTGCTGACCTTGAGCTCCTCGGAGGCGCGGCCGTCGTCGAAGGCCGGGGCGGACGCGGCCCGCTCGGCGGAGGGCTTGGCCTCCTCCTTGGCCTCCACGGTGTGCGGGGTCCCCTCGGCGGAGGAGCCCTTCTCCCGGGCGGCCTCGATGTCGGCGCGCACGATCCGGCCCTTGGGGCCCGACCCCTGGATCCTGTTGATGTCCAGGCCGTACTCCTTGGCCAGACGCCGGGCCAGCGGGGAGGTGCGCGGGCGCGCGGCCCCGTCGCCGGAGGCCGGGGCGGATTCCTCGGACTGCTCCTCCGTGCCCTCGGCGGCCTCCTGGATCTCCTCCGCCTTCTCGCCCTGCTCCTCCTCGGCGGGCTCGGCCCCGGGCTTCGAACCGCCGTCGCCGGAGTCCTCGGGCACCGCGTCCGGGGAGTCGCCGATCACGCCGATGACCGCGCCGATCGGCACCGTCTCACCCTCGGAGACGGACTGCTTGACCAGGTAGCCGTCCTCGTAGGCCTCGTACTCCATGACGGCCTTGTCGGTCTCGATCTCGACCAGGACGTCACCGGAGGCGACCTTGTCGCCCACGTTCTTGACCCACGTGCTGATGACGCCTTCCTCCATGGTGTCGGAGAGGCGCGGCATCTGGATCTCGCTCATGCTTGAAACTCCCTCTACCCGACCCGTTTGCCGACGGCGCTCAGGGTCTCCTTGATGGCGGTGCTGATCGACTCGACCGACGGCAGGGCCGCCGTCTCCAGCGGCTTGGCGTAGGGCATGGGCACCTCGGCCATCGCCACCCGGCGGACCGGGGCGTCGAGGTAGTCGAAGGCGCCCTCCTGGATCGAGGCGGCGATCTCCGCGCCGATCCCGTAGGTCAGCCAGTCGTCCTCGCAGATCACCGCGGCGCCGGTCTTCTTGACCGAGTCCACGAAGGTCTGGCGGTCCAGCGGGCGCAGGCTGCGCAGGTCGACGACCTCGACGTCGATGTCCTCCTCGGCCAGCTTCTCGGCGACCTGGGTCGCGACCATGGCCATCCGGGAGTAGCCGATGAGGGTGATGTCGCTGCCCTCGCGGGTGACCTTGGCGCGGCCGATCGTGGCGACGTTGTCGTTCTCCGCCTCGGCGTAGTCGTCGGGGACCTCGCCCTTGGAGTTGTACAGGCCCAGGTTCTCCAGGAACAGGACCGGGTCGTCGTCGCGGATGGCCGCGCGCAGCATCTGCGAGGCCTCGGCCGGGGTGCTGGGAGCGAGCACCTTCAGACCGGGGATGAACGAGTAGAACAGCTCGATGTTCTGCGAGTGCGTGGCGCCGAGCTGCTGGCCGCCGCCGCCGGGCGTGCGGATGACCATGGGCACGCTCGTCTGGCCGCCGAACATGCCGTAGATCTTGGCGGCGTGGTTGATGATCTGGTCGATGGCGATCAGCGAGAAGTTGATCGTCATCAGCTCGACGACCGGGCGCAGGCCCAGCATGGCCGCGCCGACGGCCGCGCCGACGAAGCCCTCCTCGGCGATCGGGGTGTCCTTGACCCTGCGGGGGCCGAACTCCTTGAGCAGGCCCTCGGTGATCTTGTAGGAGCCCTCGAAGACGCCGATCTCCTCGCCCATGACGAGGACGTTCTCGTCGCGGACCATCTCGGCGCGAAGGGTGTCCCGCAGAGCCTGGCGGTAAGTGATCACAGACATGTGGGTTCCTTCCCTACTCCGCGAACACCGGGTCGGCGGGCATGCGGGTGGACTCGTTGGGCACCGGGGTGGCGTAGGTGTAGTCGAAGAGCGTGGAGACCTCCGGGTGCGGGCTGTTCTCGGCGAACTCCGCGGCCTCGGTGACCTCGGCCTTGACGGAGGCGGCGATCTCCTCGCGCAGCTCGTCGGTGAGGATGCCCTCCTCGGCGAGCCTGGCGTCGAACAGGGCGATCGGGTCGTTCTCGTCCGACCGGGCCTCGTCCTTCTGCTCGTCGGTGCGGTACTTGGCCGGGTCGACCACGGAGTGGCCCTTCATCCGGTAGCTCCACGCCTCCAGCAGGAACGGGGTCTGCTCCTCGCGGGCGCGCTCGATGAGCCTGGACGCGGTGTCGCGGACCGCGAGCACGTCGCGGCCGTCCACGCGCTCGCCCTCGATGCGGAAGGCGGCGCCGCGCTTGTACAGGTCGGGCTCGGCGGAGGACATCTCGACCGTGGTGCCCATGCCGGTGAAGTTGTTGATCACCACGAAGACGATCGGCAGGTTCCACAGCTTGGCGATGTTGAGGGTCTCGTGCCAGGCGCCGATGTTGGTGGTGCCGTCGCCCATCTGGCACATGACGACCTCGTCGCCGCCCCGGTAGGAGACGGCCAGCGCGGCACCGGCGGCCAGCGGCAGCTGCCCGCCGACGATGCCGTAGCCGCCGAGCATGCGGGTCTCGGTGTCGTACATGTGCATCGAGCCGCCCCAGCCCTTGGACACGCCGTCGACGCGCCCGTAGAGCTCGGCCATGACCCGCTTGGGGTCCATGCCCTTGCCGATCGCGTACCCGTGGTCACGGTAGTTCGTGAACAGGTAGTCGCGCTCCTGGAGGGCGGTCATCAGGCCGACGACCGTGGCCTCCTCGCCGAGGTTGAGGTGGCAGTAGCCGCCGATCCTGGCCTGGGTGTAGGCCTGGGCCGTGCGCTCCTCGAACCGCCGGACGAACAGCATCTGGCGGTAGTAGTCGAGAAGGGTGTCGGGCTTCTCGTCGGCGAGGCCGGGGGAGGTGTCCTTACGGGTGGTACGCCGCCGGGTCCCTGAGGAGGGCCTGGCGGTGCGGCCCTTCGGCTTGGCCGTGTCAGCCATGGTGTGCCTTTCTACGTACGAGAAGGCCTGGGGCCCCGGGTCTGTGGACCGGGGTACCAGGCCCGCCGCGGCCGCGCTGTCGGGTGCGACCGTGGCGTGCGCAGCCACCCGGCTCATGCGGTGGCGGCGCTCTGTGGCTGTTGCGGGGCGCGTTCCGGAGGAGGGTGGCTCGCCCTCCTCCGGACACGAAGCGCTGGTGGGGTCTCGTGTGCAGTTGTCCGCAGAACCCCTGCCGCATTGCTTCCCGGTCTGCACCCGCATATGCGTCCGTGGCCCGGCGCGGCGGTGCCGGTCGCACGGGTTCGTCCACCGGCCGGATGAACGACTCCGCTTGCCCGGGAGGGGCCCGCTCGTGTGTGACGTGTGTCGCGCACACTCTACGGTCTGATCGATGATCGATCAATACAACTCTATGCCAGAAGGTCCGGTTTCGGAGCGACGGGGCAGGTCGCAGTGCTCCCGCGGGTCTGGAGGAATCGGCGGGGCCGCTGGCGGAGGCCGGGCGTGCCGGGGCGGTCGACGCGGGGGCCGGACGGGTGGACGCGCCGCCACGGGACGGTGGCGGGAGGACCAGGGGTCAGCGGGCGCTCTCGTGGGACTTCAGCGCCGCCTCCACGTAGTTGAGCACGTGGTCGCTGAGCATCTGCCCCACCGAGGGGTCCCCCTCGATGAAGGCGCGCGTGATCTGGGCGTGGTCGGCGGCCTTGGCGTGCAGCTCCATGTTCAGCCAGCGCACCGACAGCGCGGTCCACACCTCCACGCCCAGCGACTCCCAGGTGTGCAGGAGCACGCTGTTGTCGGCGGCGCGCACCACCTCGCGGTGGAACTCCACGCTGTGCCGGATCTGCTCGGACACGTCGCCCTGTGCCGTCGCCCGTTGGAGCGCCTCCACCTCCCGCTCCAGGGGGGAGGGGTCGGCGGCCAGGCGGGGCGCGGCCAGCTGCGCCGCGACCAGCTCCAGCCCGGCGCGCACGGGGTAGATCTCCGCCATGTCCTGGACCCCGAAGGCCCGCACCCGGGCGCCCTTGTTGGGTACGGTCTCGATCAGGCGCAGGGTCTCCAGCTCGCGCAGCGCCTCGCGCACCGGCGCCTGGCTCACCCTCAGCTCCGTGGCGACGCGGCGTTCCACGATCCGCTCGCCGGGCTGCCAGCGACCGGACAGCAGGCCCTCGACCAGTACCTGCCGGATCTGCTCCCTGAGCGGCTCGCGGGCCAGCTTCGAGGGATCATCCGGCAGCTGGGGCAGGTCGACCATCCAGGGCCCTTCCGTTCCACGTCCAGCACACGGCCCGTGCACGGACCGGCTCACTCAGCGTCGTACAAACTCCTTGAAGAGTGCCACACACCCGCGGGTCAGCCGGACAGCAGGCCTCGAACCGCTAACAGAAGGCTCACGAACAGGTCGCATGGCGGTGAACCGCCGTCGACCAGTGCCGGGGCGTGGGGCAAAGTCCGAGGTGGTGGCGGACGTACGTGTGCCACCACACCACCGACGGGGGGGACCGTCCGGGTAGGCTCATCTGTCGGCAATATTCACACAAAGCTGCGCGGAGCGTGACCCACGTAACAACGAGGAGTTCGATGAGGTGCCCTGACCTGCGCCGACCTGAACCGGGCCGAGCGCCCGGCACACTGTAGACGCCACTGTCGACCCCCTTGTTCCTTGGACGCCGATCCTGCTCAGAGGCCGATCACGACGTAGTGAACCAGCCCGAAGGAACGGCCGTCGAACGGAGTGGGCGGAAGGTATCGAACTCTCCGCCACGTCCACCCCGAGTCGGCGCTGAGGACGTCAGATCAGTTCCAGCAACCACGGCTAGCCCGTCCCCCACGCTTCACAAGTGCCACAGGCAAGCCCACGACGTGTGAGACAGCACTGAGCACATGACGCACTCTTCGAGGACACGACGACATCCACGGGCGAGGCAGTTGACCGAGCCACACGACAGGCAAGAGCGGACGACACCGCTCCCGGGGCCCTACAGCGGGCCGATTCCCATGGTGCGTACCACCGTGTACGACCCTGGGCGGCCCGTCGTGCGCCCGGTCCGATGGCCCAGCGTGAGCGAGATCGCGTGGGGAATCGCGTCGGACCGCATCGCCATCATGCTGGCCGTGGCGCTGATCGTCATGACGATGCTGGCCGCGGGGCCGCTGCACCCGGTCGACAACCTCCTGAACGAGCTGCCCCGGCCCTACTGGGACACGCTCCGCGAACCCTTGATCCTCTGGCCGGACACCGTCGCCTCCCGTGCGGTCGCGCTGCCGGTCCTGGGCGTCACCGCGCTCCAACTGGCCTACTGGCATCGCAGCTGGCGCCCGATCGTGCTGGGCGCGGTCGGCGTCGTGGGGATGATGTCGCTGGTGTCGGTGATGAAGCTGGCCATCAACCGGGGGCACGCCAAGGACTTCGACCCCGACTTCTTCATGGGGCCGGGCAACGTGGCCTTCCCGTCCGGGCACGGGGCGAACGCGATCCTCATCTACGGCCTGGTGCTCTTCCTGATCATCCGGTTCGCGGCGGCTCGGCCGCACATCATCCGGCGCCTGGCGTACTGCATCGTCGCCATCGCCCTGCTCCAGTCCCTCGTCTCGATCTACCTGCACTTCCACTGGTTCACGGATCTGGTGGCGGGGATGATCGCGGGCGGTTTCGCACTGAGGGTGACCATCCGGCTGGACCGGATGATCCCGTCCGGGCGCACCACCCAGTGGTGGCCCTGGTACGGCGAGAGGGACGGCGCGCTTCCCGCGAGGGACTGAGCCGCCCTCCCACCCGTGGCACCGCGCCCGTCGGACCCGGTCCGGCGGGCGCCGCGTTCGTCCGCGGTCCCGACGCCCGTCCGGGACGGGGCCGGGTGCGCCGACGCACCCGCGTACGTGCTGGTGGGGGCGCTGGCGGATCCGGGGGCCGACGTGGGGAAGCCGGGAGGGCTCCCCGTGGTCAGGCTCCGGCCTCCACCAGTTCCCGCATGCGGGCCAGACGTTGTAGGAACATCCGGTCCATCACAAACCTTAGTACGGTTCTGTCCACAATGGGACCGAAGAGGCTGGCGAATTCCACCCGGTCGGTGTAGGCGGTTCCGGCGCCCTCGGGCGCCGTCGTGTGCGTGTGCCGGAAGTACCGGAACAGGCCGCGCAGCTGGAGGTCGGTGAAGTGGTCGCCCTCCTCGAAGGAGTCGATGACGCCGACCCAGCGCACGGGGAGAATCCCGGCCAGGCGCCAGCGCATCACCATCGTCTCGCCCTCGGCGAAGCCCGCCTCGGGCCAGCGCAGGACGCGTACCCCGCCGGGCATGGAGTCCTCCAGTCCCGACCGGCTCGTGCAGAAAGCGAACACCCGGCCGGGCGGTGCGTCGAAGTGGGCCGTGTAGACCGCCGTGCTCGTGGCACGGGGGCGTTCGGTGGTGTTCGGGCCGCTCAGGAGCCCGCGTTCGTCGATCTCGCGTCCGGCCATGGTCCCTCCAGGTCCACTCGGCGTCGGCCTACCCCGGTGCCCCCGGAGGGAATCCGCGCGGAGGCGCCGTGAGGGGTGGCGCTGTGTCGGACGCACGGTGTCGGGCGCACGGTGGCGGGGGCGCTGTGCTGGGTGGTGCTGTGTCGGACGCACGGTGTCGGGCGCACGGTGGCGGGGGCGCTGTGCTGGGTGGCGCTGTGCCGGACACCCGGTCCCGGGCCGGGTGCGGACCTTCCCGCCTCCTCCGGCGGGGGCTGGGCCGTGGAGGTGGCCGCTGGCGCCGGAGCGCCGGTCCCGCTGGCGAGGAGGTCGTCGTCTCTTGTGGGAATACCCCCTAGGGGTATATTGCTTGTAGTGACACGCCGACGAGGTGAACGTCTGTCCCGTGGATACCCCCTTGGGGTATGTTGCGAGAGTGGGGGGAGAACGACATGACCGCAGATGAACACGGACCGAACGGCCACGACGGGCACAGGGGCCAGGGGAGGGGCGAGAGCCCCGGTGGACGTGCCGGGCGCACGGACCCCTCCGCTCATGAGGCACATGCCGATCGCGGCACGCACACCGTGCACGCCGGTGCCTCTGCGCACGGTGAGCACGCCGGTGACGGGGCCGCCCCCGGCCACGGTGAGCACGCCGGTCACGGAGACAGCGGGGGCCACAGTGGTCACGGGGGCCACGGGGACCACGCCGCGATGTTCCGGACCCGCTTCTGGTGGAGCCTGCTGCTCAGCGTCCCCGTGGTCCTCACCAGCCACATGGTCTCCGGCTGGCTCGGCTACCAGGTCCCCTCCGCGCTGACCTGGGTGCCGCCGGCCCTCGGCACCGTCGTCTACCTCTACGGCGGCTGGCCCTTCCTCTCCGGCGTCGTCGGAGAGCTCCGCGAACGCAGGCCCGGCATGATGACCCTGGTCGCCATGGCGATCACCGTCGCCTTCGGCTCCAGCATGCTCGCCACGTTCGGTGCGGTGGGCATGGAACTCGACTTCTGGTGGGAGCTGGTCCTGCTGGTCGTGGTCATGCTCCTCGGCCACTGGCTGGAGATGCGCGCCCTCGGCCAGGCGTCCGGCGCCCTGGAGGCCCTGGCCGCGCTCCTGCCCGACCGAGCCGAGAGGATCGGCGCCGACGGCGGGGTCGAGGAGGCGGCCGTCGCCGACCTGCGCACCGGCGACACCGTTCTGGTCCGCTCCGGCGGGCGCGTCCCCGCCGACGGCACCGTCGTCGGGGGCGGCGCCGCCATGGACGAGTCGATGATCACCGGCGAGTCCCGCACGGTCACCCGTTCGGAGGGCGACCGCGTCGTCGCCGGGACCGTCGCCACCGACTCCGCCGTCCGGGTCCGCGTCGACGCCGTCGGCGAGGACACCGCTCTGGCCGGTATCCAGCGGCTCGTCAGCGAGGCGCAGCGGTCCCGCTCACGCTCGCAGGCGCTCGCCGACCGGGCCGCGGCCCTCCTGTTCTGGTTCGCCCTGGTCGCCGCCGTGCTCACCGCCGCCGTGTGGACCCTGCTCGGCGAGGCCACCGAAGCCGTCGAACGCACCGTGACCGTTCTGGTCATCGCCTGCCCGCACGCCCTCGGTCTGGCGATCCCGCTGGTCATCGCGATCTCCACGGCCGTCTCCGCACGCAACGGCATCCTGGTCAAGGACCGCATGGCACTGGAGCGCACCCGCCTCGTGGACACCGTGCTCTTCGACAAGACCGGCACCCTGACCAGGGGTGCCCCCGCCGTCACCGACACGGCCGCCGCCTCCGGGCACACGTCCGAGCGGGTGCTGGCCCTGGCCGGTGCGGTCGAGGCCGACTCCGAGCACCCGCTCGCGAGGGCGATCGTCCGCGCGGCGCGGGAGGCGGGCGCGGTGCCCGCCGCCACAGGCTTCCGGTCGCTGACCGGGCGCGGTGTCCGCGCCTCGGTCGCGGACGCCGACGTGCACGTGGGCGGTCCGTCCCTGCTGGATTCGCTCGGTCTCACCGAGCCGGGAGACCTGGCCGGACGCACCGGGCCATGGCGCGAGCGCGGTGCGACGGTGCTGCACGTGGTCGTGGACGGCGAGGTGGCCGGTGCCCTGGCGCTGGCCGACGAGGTCCGCCCCGAGTCGGCCGCGGCCGTCCGGCAGCTCCAGGACCGGGGCGTGCGCGTCGCTATGGTGACCGGCGACGCCCGCAACGTGGCCGACGCCGTGGCCGGGCGGCTCGGCCTGGACGAGGTCTTCGCCCAGGTCCTGCCCGACCAGAAGGACGCCGTGGTCCGCGACCTCCAGTCGAGGGGGAACCGGGTGGCGATGGTCGGCGACGGGGTGAACGACGCGCCCGCCCTGGCCAGGGCGGACGTCGGCATCGCGATCGGCGCGGGCACCGATGTGGCGATCGAGTCCGCCGGAGTCGTGCTGGCCTCGGACGATCCGCGCGGCGTGGTGGCGGTCCGCGAGTTGTCGGGGGCCGGTTACCGCAAGATGGTGCAGAACCTCGTGTGGGCCGCCGGGTACAACGTCGTCGCCGTCCCGCTGGCCGCCGGGGTGCTGGCGCCGGTCGGGATCGTGCTCGCCCCGGCCGTGGGAGCGGTGCTGATGAGCCTGTCCACGATCATCGTGGCGCTCAACGCCCAGCTCCTGCGCCGGGTGGACCTGAGCGCCTCCTCCTGAGGTGCGCGGCCTGAGGACGCGCCCGCACCGGCGACGGCGGAGCCGGACCCGGTAACGTCTGGAAGGATCGTGACGCCCCTTCGGTAGCGGGAGGGACGTCGCGACAGGCCACCGTCCCGATCGGATACGGGACGGTGGCTGCCTCGTTCTCGCAGCTCAGCGAGGTTTCACGTGAAACCTTCATGCTGGCCGCGGACGTGTCAACGGCCGCCGTCCCGGCGACGGGTCCGCTCAGGCTCGCGATCCGGGTCCCGCGCGGGCGGGCTCCGGGGCGTCGGTCCCGGCCCGTCAGAGGAGCGCCTCCTCGTGCGCGCGGGCGCGGATCAGGTCGGCGGTCTCCTCCGGGGTGAGGGCCGCGGTGTCCAACCACCAGCCGACTCCGCCCAGGTCCTCCCGCATCGCCCGGTAGTACGGCGCGAAGTCGAAGTCGACGCGGTGCTCGGGGTCGCGCGTGGCGTTGCGCCGCCGGCACACCTCCAGAGGCGGGAACAGGGCGACGAACATGACCGGCCTGGGACGCAGCATCTCCACCATGGAGTCCAGCATCCGGCGGTTGTCGATGGTGTACTCAATGACCGGGAAGACGCCGTTGTCGGCGAAGTTGGCCGCCAGGTCGCACATGTTGCGCACGCACAGCCGCAGCTGACGCCGCGCCTCCTCCGCGGGCCGCTCGTTGAAGGCGACGCGTCCCTGGACGACCATGTAGGACAGAACGTCCCCGCTGACGTGGGCCGCACGCGGATACCGTGCGGCCACCAACGGAGCCACCGTCGACTTTCCGGCTCCGGGCATCCCCGAGAGGATCAGACACCCGTTCTGGTCCCGCACCCGACCTCCCTCTGTCGTGTGGTGGACATGGTCACAGACCGGAGGCGGGGAGCGCATCCGGTTTTTCCGTGCGGGGACGGTGGGAACGGCGCCCCGTGCCGTGGGGTGACAGGCCGTCGGACCACCCGGCGGACCCGTGCGGGCGGACTCCGGGGTCCCGGTCACCGGTCCCGTCAGGGAGCGGGCGCGGCCCCCACCCGCGCCCGCTCCAGGGAGCACGGCGCCGGATGGTCCAGGCACGCGCCCATCGCACGGTGCCACCGGTTGCCGCGCAGCCGGGGCTCCAGCGCGGCCACGGTCGCCCCGTACTTGGTGAACCGCGCCTCCCGGACCCCGTACTCGTGCAGCCTGCGCTCGGTCGCGGTGAGCCCGCCGCGCGTCTTGATCTCCAGCAGCACCGCCTCCGGGCGCATCCGCACCGACCAGCCCGCCCGGTAGCCGACCAGGCCGGTGTCCACCGTCACCCGCTCCTCGCCCGAGAAGGCCACCACCGTCGTGCGCCGGTAGTCGGTCACCGCGCTGGCCGCCAGCACGTCCGGCGCCTCGATGCCGTACGAACGCAGGGTGTCGTCCAGGAACCTCCGGGCCTCGGGGGTCATCCGGTCCGGCGGCCCCGTGTAGGCGATCCGCGTCTTGTCGGTGATCCCGCGCGCGCCCTTGAGCTTGATCTCGAACATGCGCGTCCCCGTGTCCACGTACGTTCGCGTCCGGGCCTTGAAACGCACCCGCCGCCCCTGGCGGTGGTCGTGGAAGGTCCGCAGGTCGGGAGTGTCCAGGTAGGTGGACGAGTACCGGAAGTCCCGCTGCCCGTCGATGGTCAGCACCCCGAACCGGTCCCCGGCGCCCGCGAACAGCGGTTCCAGCAGCTCGGCGGGCACCAGGTACTTGCGGCAGGTCCGGGTCACCAGGGCGGCGCGCTCGTTGATCTCGGTGAGCGACATCGGGCGCAGCTCCGCCAGGACCGGCGAGGGCGCGTCCGCGGGAGCGGACGATCCCACGGGCCCGAGGGCTTCCATGGTCATGGGTGTCTCCACGGTGACGGGGGCTTCCACGGGTGCGAGGCCGGCGGGGCTCATCGGCGTCCCGTCCGTCCCGTCACCGAGGCGAAGCCCTGCCCGAACCCGCGACCGGGGCCCGGAACCGACGCGATCCGGGGCGCCTGGAACCGCACGTCCACGATCATCAGGTCGCGCACGTAGTCGACCTCGGTGACCTCGACCTTCTTGACCCGGCCGCGCAGCCGCGCCTCCAGGTCCTGGCGCAGTGCCACGGGGTCCTCGTGCACCACGTCCAGGGTCAGGATGCGGCGCTCGTGCCGCGAGAGCAGGCGCGGGTGGTCGGCCGCGTACAGGCCGGTGAGCAGCAGGGCGTTGAGGCCCAGCATCACCCAGGGCATCGGGGCCGCCACCGCGTTGACCAGGCCCAGGGCGATCGCCGTGAAGTAGTAGCCGATCTCGCCCTGGCTGATGAGGTCCGACCGCAGGCGCAGGATCGACAGCACGCCGAACAGGCCGAAGCCGACCGCCAGGCCGACCTCCTGGTTGGTCAGCATGGACACCACGGC
Source organism: Nocardiopsis alborubida (assembly GCF_012396365.1). Lineage (GTDB taxonomy): Bacteria > Actinomycetota > Actinomycetes > Streptosporangiales > Streptosporangiaceae > Nocardiopsis > Nocardiopsis alborubida. The sequence goes on from NZ_JAAXPG010000004.1 coordinate 194,358, forward strand.
GAAGATGCCGGTGTTGAGGGCCACGTAGGCCAGCAGGAGGTCGCGCCGCCCGTGGCGGCGGAAGTAGATGGCGTACGACAGGGCGATGATCGCGGTCGTGTTGACCGCCAGTGCGAACCAGAACATGCGTTCATCCTCTGGACGGGCGGTGAGGATCCCATGAGGAGTGGATGAGGGAACCCTCATGTTCGTCACGCACCGGTCATCCGAGGCGTGGACGAGGGGGCGGAGGTGTCACCGACACCTCCGCCCCCTCGTCACCGGAACGTCGCCCGTCACACACCGGAGCCCTCCCCTCCCGGAGCCCCCCGGTCATCCAGGGCCACTCGGAACACGCAGGCCGCCCGGTTCACACAGATCACCCAGGGCGTAGGGCTGGCCGGGCCGCCCAGATCGCGCAAGCCACCGGACCCTCCCAGACCGCCCGTCTCACCCGTTCAACCGGTACCCCATCCCGCGCACGGTCACGATCCGCTCCGCGCCCACCTTGCGGCGCAGCGCCCGCACGAACACGTCCACCACGTTCGACCCGGGGTCGTAGTCGTAGCCCCACACGTGCGACAGCATCTGCTGCCGGGTGAGCACCTGGCCCGGGTGCCGCATCAGCAGCTCCAGCAGGGAGAACTCGCGTGCGGTCAGGTCCACGGACGTCTCCTCCACCGCCACCCGCCGCGTGCGCAGGTCCAGGGCCAGGCCGCCCGCCCGCAGCACCGTCAGCTCGGTGGGGCGCTCGCTGCGCATCCGCAGCCGCACCCGCGCCAGCAGCTCCTCGAACCGGAACGGTTTGGTGACGTAGTCGTCGGCCCCGATCTCCAGGCCGGTCACCGTGTCCCGCACGCCGTCGCGCGCGGTCAGGATGACCACGGGGATGTCCACGCCCAGCGAGCGCACGCGCCGCAGCACGTCGAACCCGTCGGTGTCCGGCAGGCCCAGGTCCAGCAGCATCAGGTCGAAGCCGCCGGTCACCGCGTAGTCCACGGCCTCCGCCCCCGTGCCCACCACGGTGGTGGTGAAACCGCTGGCGTCCAGGCCCTTGCGGACGAACGAGGCGATCCGCTCCTCGTCCTCGACGATGAGGATGCGACTCACACGAACCTCTTTCCAGTGGGGATGACGAGGGTGAACGTCGAACCGGCGCCCGGCGCGGAGCGCAGGTCCACCCGCCCGTGGTGGGCCTCGGCGATGGCGCGGACGATGGCCAGGCCCAGACCGGCGCCCCGGTCCCCCCTGGCCGCCCCGCTGCCCCGCGAGAAGCGCTCGAAGATCCGGCCGTGCTCCTCGGCCGGGATGCCGGGCCCCTGGTCGGCGACCCAGAACAGCACGTCGTCGCCGCTGAAGCCCGAGCCCACGCGCAGTGTGGACCCCGGCGCGGTGTGCCGTACCGCGTTGGCGGCCAGCTGCACCACGGCCTGGGTGACGCGCTGCGGGTCGAGCAGGGCGGTTCCCTCGGCCAGCGACTCCAGGCGCCAGTCGCGGTCGCCGAGCCTGCGCACCTTGGCGTCGATGTCACTGGTCAGCTCGGCCAGGGACACCTCCTCCTCGCGCAGGAAGTCGGGCTGCTGGGCCTTGGCGAGCAGCAGCAGGTCCTCCACGATCCGGCTCATCCGGTCCAGCTCGTCGGTGACCAGGCGCAGGACCTCGCGCCGTTCCTCTGGGTCGTCGCCCATCAGCTCCAGGTGGCCGCGCACGATGGTGATGGGCGTGCGCAGTTCGTGCCCGGCGTCGTCCACGAACTGCCGCTGGGCGGTGAAGGCGCCCTCCAACCGGTCCAGCATGCTGTTGAACTGCTCGGCGAGCGCGGCGATGTCGTCCCGCCCGGAAACGTCGATGCGCCGGGTCAGGTCCTCCTCGGTGATGTGCGCGGCGGTCTGCCGGACCAGGCGCACGGGTGCGAGGAAGCGTCCCGCCACCCACCAGGCCGCGGTGCTCGCGGCGATCAGCCCGGCCAGGCTGACCAGCGCGATCGTCTGCGTGGTGGTGGTGACCGTGTCGTCGTCGGCCTCGGTGAAGTAACCGATGACGAACCACCCCGCGCCCGCGGCGTCGCCGCGGCCGTCCGGGGGCAGGGCGCGGATCTTCTCCCACCGCATCGGACCGGCGGGGGTGTCCAGGGTCCCCCGGGCGCTGGACGCCTCCAGGACCTCCGCGACCATCGCGGGGTCCGCGGACACGTCGAAGGGCGGCTCCTGGCCCTGGCGGATGCGTCCGGGCTGGGCCGTGGTTTCCGGGGCGCCGCCCGCGCCTCCGCCGGAGGCCGACTCCTCCACCCAGCCGAACAGGATCTCGGCCCGGTCGGGGTACTGGCGGGCCAGATGGAGTCGGATGAGGGTGGAGACGTCGGTGAAGGGCTCGCCCGTGCCGGGGTCCACGCCCACGGCGGCGAACTCCTGGAACTCGCCGATCTCCTGGGACAGCGCTCGGTCGACGCGCTCGTCGTTGCGCGCGGTGAGCGCGCTCCAGGTGAGGATGTTGACCAGGACGAGGACGGCGGCCATCAGCAGGACGACCCAGGCCATGATGAGGAGCCTGGCGGGGATGCGCCGCTTCTGCGGCACCTCCGGCTGGGGTCCCCTCATGACCATGGTGGAGTTCATGTCGGCGTGCGCGGACGCGCCCCAGGCGTTGCCGCCGACCACGCCGCCGAGGTCCTCGGTCGGGGCGTCCCCGTCGAAACGCCCCTCAGTCGTCATCGTCGTCGTCCTCGTCGTCGTCGCAGTCGTCGTCGTCGTCATCATCGCCGCCGCCGTCACCGCAGGTGAGGTCGGGGGTCTGACCCGGCGTTCCGGAGGGGGCCGGCGAGGGTTCGGCCGATGCCCCGGTGTGGTCGGGGTCCTCCTCGTCGGGAGTCCCGTCGCCGTCGTGGTCGGTGATCGGCGGCGGGGGAGGGACGACGTCCTCGTCGGAGGGAGGGGCGGGGCTGGCGCCGGGGGACTCCCCGACCACCACCTCACCCGGGGCGGCGGTGTCCGAGGTGCGCTCGGGCATCGCCCACACCAGGACCGCCCCCGCGGCCAGGAAGGCCGCGACGGTGCCCGCCAACAGCAACAACAGTGGTGATCTCATACTCGCCGAGCATTCCTGGCGCGGGGGAATACGAGATGAAACGAACATGAGGAATTCTTCATCCACGCCCGCCGGGGCCGGAGGCTCACCCGAGCGCTTCCGGCCCCGACGGAGCCGTCACGGGTTCGGGGCGGTCTCCGGCCGCGTGCGCCCGCGCCGCAGGCCCAGGAGCGCGTCCAGCACGAGGAAGGCCAGCAGGGAGACCCCGAACACCGGCAGGAACAGGCCGACGCCCACCGCCGCCGCGGCGACCAGGGCCAGGCACCACCACGGCAGCCCCCGCCAGGTCCCGCGCGGGGCGAGCGGCCGTCCCACGGAGAACGCGGTGTCCCGGGTGGGGCGGCGCAGCCACCACATCCGGTAGCCCAAGAACACGAGGAAGAGCGCGGACAGGGCCACCGCCGTCAGCAGGAGCTGGTTCGGCAGGCCGAACAGCAGGCCCATGTGGAAGGCGATCCCCCACGTGGCCATCTTGGCCATGAAGGGGTGGTCCTCGAACCGCAGCTCCTCGACCACCTCACCGCTCGTCGCGTCGACCGCCGCCGCGTCCTGGTGCACGGGCCAGCTCCGCCCGGTTCCCTGGACGGTGAAGGGCGCGCCCTCCTCCGCGGGCACCGAGATCTCCATCGGGCCGTCGATCCCCACCGCGTGCACCGACTCCAGGACCGCGTCCAGGTCCACGCCCTGCCCGGCCGAGCCGTGGTCCGCGTGGTCACCGTGTCCGCCGTGGTCCTCGTGGTCCTCGTGGTCCCCGTGGTCCCCGTGCTCCGACGGGGCGGGAGCCGACAGCGCCGGAGTGGTCCAGCCGAGGGCCACCCGCATGTCGGTCACGTTGGCCCCGGCGAACCGGGACCAGGTCAGCCCGGTGGCGGACAGCACCAGCAGACCGACCACGGCCCAGATACCGACCGACCCGTGCCAGGACATGGTCCGGTTGCGCCCCTTCGCGGAGGGCTCGGGCAGCAGGGTGCGGCGCAGGCGGCGGACCCTGCGCCGACGCGCGGTCCACAGCACGACCCCGCCCAGCGCGACCGCCCACAGCCAGCTCGCGGCGAGTTCGCTGTAGAGGCGGCCGAACTCACCCAGGTGCAGGTGGCGGTGGAGTTCGGACAGCCACGACCGCACGGGCAGCGCGCCGCTGCTGCCGTAGCTGGTCGTTTCGCCGAGGAGTTCGCCGCTGTAGGGGTCGACGAAGACGGCGAGCCGGTAGCTCTCGGGAAGGTCCTCCACGTTCAGGAGGACGCGGGTGCTCTCGTCGGGCTCCGTGCCCGGGCGCACGGCGCTCAGCGTTCCCTCGGGATGGGCCGCGACCGCGGTGTCCACCTGTTCCTGGAGGGGAAGCGCGCTGTCTCCGGGGGCGACGCGGAGCTGGTCGGCGTAGAGCACCTGCTCCAGCTGCGGCGCGTACGCGTACAGCAGTCCGGTGAGGGCGGCCACGGCGATGAACGGCGCGACGAGGAGCCCGGCGTAGAAGTGCAGGCGTAGGAGGAGTTGGCGCAGAGCCGCCCAGACGGAGGAGCGGCGGTTCGGAGGGGGAGGCGTCTCGGGGGATCCGAGCCGGTCGGGGGCATGGGACGTCATGGGGGCTCCCAGGGTCTGGTTCGGGGCTGCCCGGGGGGTGCGGGCATGCGTGGGACACCGACGTGTCGGTGGAGGCCGGGCGCTGGCGGCACCGGCGGGGTGGCTCAGAACAGGAAGGCCGCGGGCGGTCCGCGCAGGATCCGGACGTGCCGCAGGAGCAGGAGGGCGGCGCGGTACCGGAGCGGCGTCCGTCCGGGGAACCGCGCGGGTCCCCGGCGCGCGGGAGCGGCGGGGGCGGGGACGAGGACCAGCAGGCGGTGGAAGAGGGAGCGTACGAGGTCGACGAGGGCGAGGACGGCCCGCTCACCCTGGCGCAGCCACCACGCGCACGCCACCCCGGCGGCGGCGTGGGCGAGGAGCATGCCCGGCCCGATCCCGGCCCCCTCCAGCGCCCCGGACCCGGCCGGGTGGGAGGCGGCGCCGTGCGACGCGGAGCCGCCCGGCGACGCGACCGCGAACAACAGGTGCAGGGCTGCCTGCCCCCACAGAGTCGCCGCGACGAGGGAACCGAGGCGCTGTTCGGAGCGGAAGAGCCCGTGGGCGACGGCGAGGACGAGGACGAACCCCGCCGAGAGGCCGAGCGGCGACACCGCGTGTCCGGAGGCCAGGACGTGCCCGGTGGAGGACAGGCCCGTGCACACCGCGGCGAACACCGTGGCGCGCGGCAGTCGGAGCGGGACCGTACCGGCCATGGCGGACAGTATTCCCCACTTTCCCGAGGGTGCCCATCCCCCTTTTGGGAGCGTTCCCATAACCGTGTGCGCGCGTGGTCGCGCTTTCCGCGGGCGCCCCGGCCGATCGCGCCGCGGGTGGTCGCGGTACCCGCTCTCCGGGCTGTCCGGCCGGTGACGGCAGGCGCCCAACGCTGTGGTCAGCGGCCACGAGGCCGTCACGCGGCCGACGGGGATCACGGCCCTCCGCTCGACCGGCGCGGCCACCGGGCGGGCACCCCGCCCGGCACCGCTCCGGTCGGTCCTTCGGCCCGCCGGGCGGTCCCTTCGGCAGCGTGCAACCGAACGCGTTTTCGGGTGACGAAACAACGCAACGAAATAGGGACCGGCGACACAACCGGTTTCGTCACCACCGGGTCCAACGGAAACCTGCTCACAAGTGGGCCCTAACCGCCAACGCAATGGCCGCGCCCGCCCCGTTGCGGCCGGGCGCGGCCACCACGGGTCAGGCGGAGCCGAGCGCGGTCCGGCTCGGCACCCGTGCGGCACCCGCACGGTCAGCGACACGTGTCCGCTGACCGGTCAGCGCTCCCCGGCCACGCTCCCCGGCTCCCGCGGCATCTCCGGCTCCCGCTCGGAGGCCGGGCCCTGCGGAACGGTGAGCAGCCGGATCCCGTACGCCGCCAGCAGGGCGCACACCACCGCGACCGCGCCGCCGATCCACCCGCCCGCGTAGGTCTCGCCCATGAAGGCCACGCCCACCACGGCGGCGGAGACGGGGTTGGTGAAGGTGGTGATCCCCAGCGGGGCGCCCAGCTCCATGCCCTGGTAGGCGGCCTGGGCCAGGAACAGCCCGAGCACCGCGATCACGGGCGTGGCCAGCGAGGACGCGTGCACCAGCCCGATCGCGCCGGTCTCCCCGATGACCGCCACCGCCGTCTTGACCGTGGCCGAGGAGACCCCGAAGGCCACGCCCGCCGCACCCGCGAGCAGGTAGCTGCGCCAGGCCGCCGAGCGGACACGCCCCGCCGCCCACGCGGTCGCCAGCAGGAGCGCGGTCGTACCGCCGCCGACCACCACCGAGCCGGTGTCGTCGAGGACGCCGCCCTGGCCGCCGGTCACCGTCACCGCCAGCAGCACGCCCAGCGCCACCGAGGTGAACGCCGCGCCCCTCCACTCCTCGCGGGTGACCCTCCGCCCGCCCAGCCGCGCCGACCAGGGGATGCCGAACACCAGTACCAGCACGCCCAGCGGCTGCACCACGGTCAGCGGTGCGTTGCTCACCGCCGCCACCTGGAAACCGGCCCGGCCCCCGTTGAACAGCAGGGAGAGCCACCACAGCGGGTGCCGCAGCAGGGCCGCGAGCTGTCCACCGCCGGTGAGCGGCCCGGCCACCCGTACCGCCAACCTGCGCTGGGCCACCGCGGCGGCCGTGTAGGCCGCACACGAGAGCACCGCGAACGCGATCCCCAACACCACGCCTGATTCCATGACAGCGATGATCCCGCCACCCCCGGTCCGGTTCGCCGCCGGGGCCGGAAAACCGCGGTAGGCGCGTGCCCTCCGTCCGCCCGGGGGCGGGCGCACCCGTCATCCGGTCCTGTCCCCTACACCGACGCGCTTTCCGGTCGTCCGGAGGCCTTGGCGAAGAAGCGGTTCGAGGAGGGGGCGAACGTCAGCACGGCGGCCGTCGCCACCGACGCGATGTGCGCGGTCCGCAGCGCCGGGTACAGCGGCCCGTGCGACGCGTGGCCCATCGCGTCGAGGATCCCGCCGCCCTCCAGCACGGCCAGCACCAGGGGCCCGACCAGCGTGCCCAGGCCGCCCACCACGCCGAGCCCGACGACCAGGGCCGCCCGCGCCCACCGGTGGCCCCGCGCGAACCACACCACCACCAGGGCCGCCGACGTGTAGACCGCCAGGCGCAGCGCGAGCCCCGGCCACGGGACGCCCTCACCCGCCGCGACCATGCCCGCCAGCGCCACCGCGCTCTCGGCGACACCGCAGGCCACCGCCGTCGCCCACGCCGCGGCCGCCCAGCGCACCGGGCCGGGAACCGTCCTGCGCACCGGGTAGGGAACCGTCTCGCGCGCGATCTCAGGGTTTCTCATGCCCTCCAGGATTCTCCGGAACGGGACCGGTCTCCAGGGTGTCCGTTCCCCTCCGGGAGTGGTGCGCGCGCCACCCGCCGTCGGCGCGGAAGGGTTCACCACCCGCCCCTTCGCCGTGATCTTGTACTTATAGCGAGGTTCGAGCGCCGACATCGGCTATAAGTACAAGATCATCGCAGTTCAGAGCCCTTTCGTTTCCTCTGGGCTCCGCGTCCCCCGGTACAGCGCGGCCACCACGCCCTCGATGTCGGGTTCGCGCAGGGTCAGGTCGACCACCTCGTGCCGCTGGGCGACGCGGGAGATCACCGCCGCCGGGTTCTCCGACAGCTCCAGCCACTGGCGCGGGCCGTCCACGCGCACGCACCGGCCGCCCTCCACCTCGATGGCCGGCGCGGGCTCGGCCAGGTCCACGACCAGCACGCGCGGCGCGGGCACGCTCGCGCGCAGTCCGTCCAGACCGCCGTCGTAGGCCAGGCTCCCCCGGTCGATGACCACCACCCGCTCGCACAGGCGCTCCACGTCTCCCAGGTCGTGCGTGGTCAGCAGGATGGTCGTGCCCTCCTCGGCGTTGAGCCGGAGCAGGAACTCGCGGATGCTCGACTTGCTGACCACGTCCAGACCGATGGTCGGCTCGTCCAACACCAGTAGCCGGGGGCCGTGCAGCAGCGCCGCGGTGAGGTCGCCGCGCATGCGCTGGCCCAGGCTGAGCTGGCGCACCGGGGTGGCCAGGAACGGCCCCAGTTCCAGGAGTTCGGTCAGCTCGGCCAGGCGGCGGGCGTGGTCGGCGGCCGGGATCCGGTACATGTGCCGGGTCAGCTCCAGGCTGTCCCGCAGCGGCAGGTCCCACCACAGGGTGGTGCGCTGGCCGAACACCACGCCGATCCGGCCCGCCAGCCTCGTCCGCTGGCGTGAGGGCTCCAGACCGGTCACCCGCAGGCGTCCGGAGGTGGGGGTGAGGATGCCCGTGAGCATCTTCATGGTGCTGCTCTTCCCGGCACCGTTGGGGCCCAGGTAACCGACGATCTCACCGGGCCGCACGGTGAGGTTGACGTCGCGCACGGCGCTGACGGTGCGCCGCCTGCGCCGCAGGAACGGCCCCTCGGACAGGACGAAGTCGCGGCCCAGGCCGACGGCCTCGATGATCGGCTCGGCGGCGGACGCGCCGGACTCACGGACGGAGGTCATGCTCAGCTCCCGGAGGATCGGTAGTGACGCAGCCCGAAGCGCCAGCAGGCGGCGGCGACCAGGCACAGGACGGCGGCGACGAGGGGTGTGGCGTGACGCAGGGCGTCCGGCAGCCCCGTCGGGTCGGGGCGGTCGAGCAGGTACAGGACGGGCTGCCAGGTGACGAAGGCGAGCGGCAGTACGAAGGTCACCGCACGCACGAGGTCGCGGCCGTAGATGGCCAGCGGGTACTCGGTGAGGGCCTGGCCGCCGTAGGTGATCGAGTTGGCCGCCTCACGGGCGTCGGCGACGAAGAACTGGAGACACGCCCCGATGACCCAGACCGCGCAGCAGATCGCGGTCCCCGACACCAGCAGCACCGGCAGCATCAGCACCCTGCCGGGGGTCCAGTCGATGTCGCACGCGGCCAGGGCGAAGGCGACCACGACCGTGCCCGGGACGATCCGGCCCAGGCGGCGCGGCGCGAACCGGTCGGTCGCCATCTGCACGAGCGGTGGCACCGGGCGCACCAGCATCGCGTCGAGCGTTCCGGCGCGGATGTGCTGCCCCAGCCGCTCGACGTTGCCCAGCAGCATGTCGGCGCAGGCGAAGGCGGTCGCGGCCAACCCGGCGATGAGCAGACCCTCGGCGAGGCTGAACCCCTCCAGCCGCCCGGCGTGGCCGAACACGACGAGGACGGCGCCGATCTCGGCGAACACGCCTATCGAGGTCGCCAGGGTCATCAGCACCAGCGAGGTCGGGTACTGGGCCAGGGCACGGCACCAGGTCCAGGCCAGCAGCAGGTAGGCGCGCAGCGGCCAGGCCACGGACTCGCGGGCGCGGAAGAGCAGGTCAGCCACCCTGGACCACCACCCTGCGGGTCGCGCGGGCGGTGACCCACGCGCCCAGGCCGAACAGGGCGGCGGCCCACCACGCCTGGAGGGCCAGCCCGCCGAGCACGGTGCCGCCCGGCAGGGTGTCCTTGCCGAGCATGATCTCGGCGGGGATCTGGACCATCGACGCCCACGGCAGCAGCCGCAGGGTGTCGGCCGGCGCCGGGGGGAACAGGGTGAGCGGCAGCAGCATCCCGGCGGCCACCGGGCCGAGCAGCCCGGCCACCGCCCAGATCCCGCTGGAGTCCAGGAGCCAGAACCCGGCCAGTTCGTACAGGTAGCGCAGTCCGAACGAGACCAGTGTGGCCAGCACGGCGGACAGCAGGACGGCGGCCCAGCGGACCGGGTCGCCGGGCAGGTCCAGGTCGAACAACAGCATCCCCACGGTGAACGTGGGCACCCCGCGGAAGACCAGGTTGAACGTGGCCCGGCCGAGGTCCTCGGCCAGCCACCAGCCCTGGAGGGAGACCGGCCGCATCAGGTCGGTGCCCACGGCGCCCGAGCGCACCCGCTCGCCCAGTTCCAGGGGCGGGCCCATGATGGCGACCATGCCGATCAGGCCCTGGCTGACGAACACCTGGGTGACGGCGTCCCCGGCGTCGTAGCCGTTGATCTCGGGGCGCGCCGCGAACAGGGCGAGCATGACGGTGGCGTTGATCGTGCCGAAGACGGAGTTGGTGAAGATCCCGGCGATCGTGGCCGCGCGGTAGGTGGAATAGCGGTGCAGCCCTCGGGCGTACACCGCGAAGTAGACGCGCACGGGCGTGGACTCCTGGTGTGTCGAGACGTGCAGGTGGTGAACTACCGGTCTCGACACCGGGGGCCGGGGAGACACGGGGGTCCGGCACGTCCCTGTCGCACGGGGCTCAGGTCCGGGTCGCCGCGAGTGGCGAAGATAGCACACACGGGACCGCCGCCGGTCCGGATCACGACGGAATCGGGGCGTGCGGAACACGGGTGTGATGACGGGGGCGGGGTCACGCCGGTGTCTCCCCTTGTACAGGCGGACCGCGCCGCCCCCGTCGCCCGCCCGGCCCCGCCCCCTCCCCTCAGCGGGGGCGCGCGGACCAGGCGGGGTCTTCGCTCCCGCATCCCCTCGGCGGGGTGTGCGGGACAGTGGGGTGTCTGCTCCTGCTTTCCTTCGACGGGGCGTGCGAGGCAGGTGAGGTGCCTGCTTGCGTTGCGCCTCGGCGGGATGTGCGGCTCAGGCGAGGTCTCTGCCCCCGCCGCGCCCCGAGACCGACATGCGCACGACGGTGGGCAGCCGCTCTAGTTCCAGGGACGCGCGCAGGGAGCCGACTCCCTCGTCCCGGCAGGTGCGCCACACGTCCACGGGATCGGCGTCCTCGGTCAGCACCAGGTCGAGCCACAGGCGCGGCTCCCGCGCGGACTCGGTGAACCTCGCCCTGCCGCGCACCACGCGCGGGTGCGCGCTGAGCCGGGTGGCCAGGGCGTTCCCGGCGGCGGACGGCGACACCTCGGTCCGCCCCGACGCCGTGTCCGGGCCCACGAGCAGCCTGCGCGGGCGGTACGCGCGGCCCTGGACCAGCAGCCAGCGCACCGACAGCACGGTGAGCACCAACGCGACCGCCGCGGCGGCGTGTGGGGTCCAGGGCCAGGCCAGGGCCCGTGCCACCGGTTCGAGGCCGGTCAGCGGGGCGGCGGCGGGACCGTCGCCGAACAGGCCGCCGCCGACGGCGAGCCCGGCCGCGCCGACGACCAGGAGTACCAGGCCGGTGAGGAACAGCCCGAGCCGGTTGCCCCGAGCCGTCCTCCTGCTGCGGCGGTGGGGGAAGCCCCGGATCGTGGACCGGGTCGGTGCGCCCCCGTGTGCCGCGCTGGCGCGTGTCGTGCCGGTGCCGACTGCGCCTGCGTCCACCGGGTCCGCGTCGCCCGGACCGGTGTCGTCCGGACGGGTATCGGCTGGGTCCGCGTCGCCCGGACGGGTGTCGGCTGGGTCCGGTTCCGGTACGGATCGCCGTCCGTCCATGCTCACGCCTCCTCCCGCACCCGGACGCGGACCCTCGGGGCGCGGACCGGGACGAGTTCCTCCAGCCTCCGCCGCACGGCCGCGTCCACGTCCCGCCTCAGCCGGCGGTCGCCGCGTACGTGCGTGCGCGCCAGCACCCGCACCGTGCCGCGGCCCACCCGCACCCGCGCGCCGCGGATACCGTCCACCCCGCGCGCCGAGACGGCGAGGAGGTCGCGCAGCGCCCGACGGGACAGGCCCACGGCCATGTCGCGGTCGTCGGTGCGCAGGACCAGGTGGCCGCCGTACCCGGGCAGCGACGCCGCGATCAGCAGCGTCAGGCCCAGGGCGGCGGCGACCGCGGAGGCCAGCATGGTCTCGGGCGCCTCCCACGGGGTCGTGGCGGCGTGGGCGACCATGCCGTCCACCGCGGGGAACGGCGCGGGCAGGCCGACCAGGCTCGCGGTGATCACGGCGAGTACCAGCCCGGAGACCACCGCCACCGAGGCGGCGACCACGACGGCGGGCAGCGCCCGCCGGGGCCGGAAGACCCTCACCGCGGTCCGCCGGGCCCTCCGGCTTCCGTGTTGGCTCCCGGGCGGGAGGTCGCCCGGGGCCGCGGACGCCTCTCGGGTCCGCTCCTCCTCCTGGAGGGAAGTCATGTCCGCTTCCTCCGATGGCTCAGCGCACCCGCGGCGCGGGTACGAGTTCGACGATCTCGATGTCGGTGCTGTGGACGGTCAGCCCGGTGAGGCCCTCCACCGTGGCGACCACGTGCGCGCGGACCTCCTCGGCGGTGCGGGCGAGCGGGGAGGGGTAGGCGACGGCGATCTCCAGGCGCAGCCCCACACGGGAGCCGCCCCGGCGTACCTCGGCGCGGGCCGTCCGGCCCTCGCCCACCAGCCCGCCCAGCCGGTCGCCCAGGGGGCGGGTGGACCGGTGCTCGGCGGCGGCCGCGCACGCCAGGCGGCGGACCGCCCGGTCGGACACGACCGTGGTGCCGCGCTCCTCGGGCGGTAGCCGGGGCGCGCGCCGGTCCGGCTCGGCGCCGGACCGCGCACGCGCGTCGGGCGTTCCGGCGGCGGTCTCCGCGCCTGCCCCGGCTCCCGCGGCCACCGCGGCGTCATCCCCGGCGGCCGGGCCGCGGCTCCCCGGGAAGGCCTCGGCGGCGCTCACCGGCGACCGCCGCGCTCACGGCGCGTGAACAGCTCCGCGAGGTCGACCTCGCCCTCGTAGGCCCTCCCCGCCAGGAAGCCCGCGGCCCCCAGGGCCAGGACCAGGAGGAAGGCCCCGAAGCCGCCGAAGGCGGCGGCGAGGCCGAGGACCGCCCCGAAGGCGAGTCCGACGATCGACCACATGGGTCCTCACTCCCTCACATCGTGTCTGCCGGTGTGCCGCTGCCGCTCCGCCGTCACCTGACCCTCGGTTCGGCGGCGGTGGAGCGGCCTTCCTCCTCGTCCGGCAGGTGGATGTCGTCCACGGTCACGTTGACCTCCGTGACCTCCAAGCCGGTCATCCGCTCCACACCGGAGATGACGTTGCGCCGCACGACGGCCGCCAGGTCGGGGATCGAGACGCCGTACTCGACGACGAGGTTGATGTCCACCGCGGCCTGGCGCTCGCCGACCTCCACGGCCACGCCGCGCGCCGCGGTGCTGGTGGAGGTGGAGCCGGGGATGCGCTCGCGGACGGCGTCGAAGGCGCGTCCGGCCCCGCCGCCCATGTGGTGGACGCCCCGGACCTCCCGGGCGGCCATGCCGGCGATCTTGGCGACCACGTGGTCGGCGATCGAGGTGCGCCCGGTGTCAGTGTTCAGTTCGTGGGAGTGCTGGGCGCGCACGGGGACGGTGCTCGCGCCGCCCGCCTCGCGCAGCTCGGCGGGGGCGGGTCCACTGTTCTGGGCGCTCTTCGCGGCCATGGTCGGATCTCCTTGCGTTGTCGGGTTCTCGGTTCGGGGTGGAAACGGGCGGCCCGCCGCGGGCGGGCCCGTCCGCCGGTCCTTCGGTCGGGGCCGCCGGTGCCGCTCCGAGCTGGACCTTCGGTCTTCCCCGGGCGGCGCCGCCGACTCCTCCTCCTTCTCCGTCGGCGGCGTTGCGGCCTCTACCGCCGGTGGCTCCGTGAGGAGGCCGTGAAGCGGGCCGCCGCGTCGACGACCGCGTCCCGGCTGTCGGTCCGGACGTGCTCCGGCACGGCGCCGGGGGTGCGGGCCGGGGGCGGAGTCCCCGCCGGGGCGGCCGCTCCGGCGGCGCGCCAGGCGGCCGTTCTCCTGGGGTCGAACCCGGTCTCTCCCATGGCGGTGCTCCTCGCTCGCTCGGCGTCGCCCGTCGTGGCGCCGTCACAGGGAAGGACACGGGGGAGGGCCGTCGGCTCACGGTCACTTTCATGTGACCTGCGTCACCGCCAGTGTGGGGGAGGCTCGGGCGCGGGGCTGCCGTGTTCGGGCAGAAACCTGGGGTAGTTTCTCTGTGCTCGTGTACGGGAGGGGTGGCCGCGGCGACGATGCACAGGGAAACCGCACTTCCGGAGAGCGTGCTCGTGGAGCGCGCCCAGGACGGGGACGACAGGGCGTTCGAGGACCTCGTCCGTCGGCACCAGGACGCCGTCTACCGGATCGCCCTGCGTGTGCTGCGCGATCCCGCCGACGCGCGGGACGCGGCACAGGAGGCCCTGGTCACCGCGTGGCGCAGGCTTCCCGAGCTCGCCGACCCGCAGAGCTTCCCCGCCTGGCTCAACCGCATCGTGGGGCGGCGCGCCCTGAACATGCTGCGTGCCCGCAGGCCGGTGGAACCGGTGGAGGACGACGAGCGGCTGGAGGCACGGGAGCCCGGGCCGGCGGGGGTGACGCTCGCGGGCGACCTGCGCGAGGCTCTGCTCGAAGCCCTGTCGGGACTGCCGCCCCCGCAGCGGATCTGCTGGGTTCTGCGCGAAATGGAAGGATTGGGCTATGAAGAGATAGCGGAGATCGTCGACACGACCCCGACCGCTGTGCGTGGACGTATTCACCGCGCGCGTACCCATCTCGTGGAGGCGCTTGAGCCATGGCGGTAGACCCGTCCGACGACCACGACCGACTGCCCTGCGGAACCTCGGTGGACGCACTCCTGAGGGACCTGCTGTCCGGTCGGCTCACCGAGCACGAGTCCGCCTGCGAGCACTGCCGGGCGGAGGCGAGTGGGCTGCGCCCGCTCGTCGACGCGGTGCGCCGGGACGGCGAGGAGGAGGTCACCGCTCCTCCCGGGCTGCTCGCGGACGTCATGCGCGTGGTGCGTGCGGAGCGCCGCTCCGAGGGGACGATCGTCCTGAGCGGCTCCGGTCCCGGCGGCACCGAGGTCAGGGAGTCGGCCGTGGCGGCCATGCTCCGGACCTCAGTCGAGTCCGTCCCGGGCGTCGTGGTCGGCCGCTGCCGCGTCGAGCAGACCCGCGAGGGCCTCTCCGTCCGGGCCACGGCGCGGGTCGCCGTCGGCTTCCCCATCCCCGACGCCGCCGACGCCGCCCGGCGCGCCATGCGCTCCCTGGCCGAACAGCGGCTGGGCCTGTCCGTCGCCCGCCTGGACATCGATGTCGTCGACCTGGACGACCCGGCCCGGGGCCGGTGAGGACGGAGCCGTCCGCGCCTTCGCCCGCCGGCCCTGCCCGGCCGTCCGCGCGGACGCCGGCGTGGCCGTTCGGATGGCCGATCGGCTGATCCGGGCGGACCGCCGCCCTGCCAGCCTGGAGTTCCCGGAACACCGGGAACCCGGCTCAGGGAAGGGAAGAGACGATGGACGCCACCGCCGTGCCGCGGCCCGACACCGGGCGCAGGCTCGCCCCCGACCTGGCCAGGGGGTTCATGCTGCTGCTCATCGCGATGGCCTACGCCGGGGTGTACGCGGGCGCGGGTTTCGGCACCGACGTGTCCGGCGAACCCCTGCCGGACCGGATCGCGGCCCTCGCGACCACGCTGCTGCTGGACAACCGGGCCTTCCCGATGTTCGCGATCCTCTTCGGCTACGGGATGGCGTGGATGGTCGCCCGGCAGACCGCGCGCGGCGCGCGTGAGGAGGAGGTCCGCCGCCTGCTGCGCCGCCGCGGGGCGTTCCTGCTGCTGTTCGGGTTCGTCCACGCGCTGCTGGTGTTCCCCGGCGAGATCCTGACCTCCTACGGGCTGGCGGCCCTGGTCACCGGGTGGCTGCTGCTGCGCCCGAACAGGGCGCTCGTGCGCGCCGCGGCCGTGTTCGCCGCGCTCTACGCGCTCACCGTCCCCCTGGCGATGGTCGGCATGAACCTCGGGCGGCTGACGGCGGGGGAGGAGGCGTACGCCGTGGCGGGTTACCTGACCGCCGAGGACTGGGTGACGCGCCTGGCGGGGCTCCCGTTCAGCCCGCTGGTGGTGGCGCTCGCCTACCCGCTGTTCCTGCTGGTCGTCCTGGGCTACCTGGCGGGCCGCGCGGGCCTGCTGGACGACCCGGAGGCGCACCGCGCGCTCCTGGTCCGGATCGCCGCGGCGGGTGTGGCCGTGTCCCTCGCGGGGGCGCTGCCCTCCTCCCTGACGGCGGTCGGCGCGCTGGAGCCGGGCGCGGTGCCGGGCGGGCTGCTCATGGCGCTCCAGGTGCTGACGGGGGTGTGCGGCGGAGCCGGGTACGCGGCGCTGTTCACCCTGTGGGCGATCCGGCTGGAACGCGCACCCGGGCCGCTCACCCGCGCCGTCGCGGCGGTGGGCCGGCGCTCCCTGACCTTCTACATCCTCAACTCGGTGCTGGTGGCGGTGGTCCTCCACCCCGACCTGGTCGGCCTGGGCACGCGCGTGGGCGGTGCCGGTGCGCTGGCCGTGGCCCTGCTGGCCTGGCTGGTCGGCCTGGGCGCGGCCGCGTCGCTGGAGCGCGCGGGACGCCCCGGACCGCTGGACGCGCTGATGCGGCGGCTCGTGTACGGCGGGGGCCGCGCGCGGGGCCGGACCGCGGCCTGAGCCCGCGCGCCGGCACCACCCGCCTTGTGCGTCGGAACCCGGGGCCCGGACCGCGCACCGGAAGCCCGGGGCCGGGAACCCGGACCGCGGAGCCGGGCCCGCGCTCTGACGGCCGGTACGCGCGGTCGGTACCCGAGCGGGGCCCTGCCGACTGACGGGAACTCAGCGAGAGCTGTACCGGGGCGTCGCGCGGTGGAGTGCGCGTCCGCCGAACGTGTCCTGCTCCTCCGCCTTCCGGCGGGGGACGGGAACGCCGTCGGCGGGGCGGACGCCGTTGTCGCACAGCGCCAGCCAGTCGCCGCGCGCGGGAACGAGCGCGAGCACGACCATGGTCAGCCCCAGGGACGTGAGCAGCGCTGACGCGAGCATCATCTCGGGGGTCGCCCAGAGCTGGTGGTGGCCGTGGGTGTCGAACCACAGCGACGTCCGGTGGTGCAGGGGACTGCCCGCCAGGGTGGTGGTGATCTCGGCGGTCGCCAGGAGGGCCAGCAGGGAGGCGACGGCCCCGGTGACCAGGAGGGGCAGCGGGTGCCGGGCGCGCAGTGTGCGCACCGGGATCCCGGAGTCGTCCGGTGTTCGCGGGTGCGGATAGCGGGCCTCGTTCCGCGGTCCGATCCTGGTCACGTCGCGCTTCATGTGTTCCGTGTGCTCCATGCGTCGTGTGGACGGGAGGCGTCCACCGGGAGGATGTCGTCATGGGAAGGACACGCGGGTGTCGTTCCACCTCACGTTAGAAGCGCTGTGCGGCACGGCACATTCCGTGTGCGCGAAGCCGGACGAGCTGGCGTCCCTGCTGGTCGGGCGGGTTTCCTGAGAGCGTCGCGACCACGGGAACGCCGATGCGGCAGCCGTTTCCGGACCTGGCCGGGAGCCGTTCGCCTCCGGAGTGGCCAGAGTCACTCTCCGTCGTTACCGGTCCTTCACGCGGGTGCGAACGGGCGCAACGTCGCCCTGGGATCTTCGGTCCCATGGACGCTTCCGAAGGACGGCACGGAACCGACGACCACCGCCACGGCTTCTTCGGCCGAGAGGCGCTCGACCTGGGCACCCTGCTCCTCGCCGCCGGTGCGGCGCACCTTGTGGTGCTCTCCCTCGGACACAGCGACGCGGGCGTCCGCGTCCTGATCACCGTGGGTCTGCTGCTGCTCGCGGTCTCCGCGGTCCACCGGTGGCGCCGCCACAAGGCCGCGTCCGCTCCCCGGCCGCCCCGGGACTCCGGAGCGGTGGACGCGGCCGGGAGCGCCGAGCCGTTCCGGAGTGCGCCCTCGGACGGACGGTCCGCCGGGGGCGGACCCGCGGTGTCGGACGGCTCCCCCGGGGGGAGGGAAGCGGCGCGTGCCCCGTCCGACGACCTGCTGTGGAGTGTCCGCGTGACGGTCGCCGACGTGCCCGGCGGCCTGGCCGCGCTCACCGCGCGGTTCGCCGCCCTCGGGATCGACATCCGGCTCATGCAGGTGCATCCGGCGGGGGCGGACGCCGTGGACGAGTTCTTCGTCAGCGCTCCCGCGCACGTGGGCGAGGGCGACCTGTACACCGCCGTACGGGAGGCGGGCGGACGCGACGCCGCCGTGCGCCGTGCCGACGTCCACGAGCTCAGCGACACCACCAGCCGCACGCTCGCCCTGGTCAGCGCCCTGGTCACCGGGGCGACCACGCTGGAGCGCTCGCTGCTGTCCCTGGCCTCGGCCCGGGCCGTGGAGCACACCGCCGAACCGTCCGCCGGGACGGCCCGCGAGGACCTGTCCGGCACGGTCATGACCCTCCCCGCGCCCGGCGGCGGCGTCCTGACCGTCCGCAGGGGGGCCGTCCCCTTCACCGCAGTGGAGTTCGCCCGGTGCCGGGCCCTGGCCCACGTCGCCTCGTCCCTGCACGCGCGCTCGCACAGCCCGGGCCCAGGACGGCGCTGAACCCGGTCGGGCGCGCCCCAGGCTCCCGTGCGCCGAGCGGCCCGTACCCGGGGCGGCCACTGCCAGCGCGTCCCCGTACGTCCCCATACGTCCGCCGTCGAGGAACCGCCAGCGCGTCTTCGCACGTCCGCCCGCACACGGAGGCGGGATTCGTCCACAGGTCCTACGGGGCGGGGAGAACCGCGTGCGGGGTGGGTAAGGAGGACGTATGGCAACCCCCCGATTCCTCCCGACACCGCACCCGAAACACACCCTCCTCCTGGCCGTGGCCGCGGCGTTCGCCCTGCTCCTGGGCACCGCCGTGGCGGCTCCGGCCGCGCACGCCGCCCCGGCCCCGGTCAGCGCCGGACCGGAGCTGCGCCAGGGCAGCTCCGGAGCCGGGGTGACCGCCGTCCAGGAACGCCTCGCCGAACTGGGTTACTGGATCGACGGCGTGGACGGCCAGTTCGGCTTCCACACCGAGCAGGCCGTCGTGGCGCTCCAGAAGGCCGCCGGGATCACCCGCGACGGCGTCGTGGGCCCCGACACCCGTGCCGCCCTCGCCGAGGGCGTGCTTCCCGAGGCCCAGAACACCTCCGGCGACCTGTTGGAGATCGACCTGGACCGGCAGCTGCTGCTGGTGGTCTCCGGCGGCGAGGTGGAGCGGGTCCTCAACACCTCCACCGGATCCGGTCAGCCCTACGAGTCCTCGGACGGCACCGAGCGGATCGCCACCACACCGACCGGCTCCTACACCGTCTTCCGCGAGGTCGACGCCTGGGACCCCGGGCCCTACGGGGCGCTGTACAGACCGAAGTACTTCAACGGCGGCATCGCCGTGCACGGGTACCCGGTCGTCCCGTCCCAGCCCGCCTCCCACGGGTGCGCCCGGGTGAGCCTGGCCGCGATGGACTGGCTCTGGGAGAGCGGCAGCATCGACGTGCACACCACCGTCCTGGTGCGCTGACCCGAAGGGGCGGCCCGGCCGTGGCCGGGCCGCCCCGCCCCTCACCGCTCGAAACCGCTCCTGAAGGGAAAGTAGTCGCCGAGGAACTCGTCGACGTGCCTCTCGGCCGCCTCGTCCGGTTCCGTGGTGTCGTTCACGCAGAAGGTGTCGAAGTTGCGCTGGACCAGCAGGGCCCCGGTCCGGTACCGCACCGCGTCGAGGTCGGCCAGGTTGAGGTAGGTGTAGCGCAGACCCCCCATCACCGCCCTGCCCGTGAACAGCGCGTAGTAGTTGTGCAGGGACGACGGCACGGAGTGGTCGTCCGGGTGCCGGAACCGCGACGCCGCCGTCCGCGAGAACACCTCGGGGAACCTCTCCTCCAACTCCTGGACCACCGACCGGCGCTGCGGGATGGGCGTGTGCTTGAACTTGGACACGGGCACCCTGCCGAAGTGCTTCTCCAGCAGCGCGCCGTTGCGCTTGGCGGCGGCGTCCACGGGCTGGTCCTCCTCGCTGACCTCGCCCAGGCCGAAGCGGTAGGGGGAGGGGTTCAGCTTCACGAGCCCGTTGGGGTGGAAGAAGAGGGAGGGGGACACGGGACGGCCGAAGAACACGTCGTCGTTGAGGTACAGGTAGTGCTCCGCCAGGCCCTCGATGTGGTGCAGTTGCGACTCGATGGCGTGCGAGTTGAACACCGGAAGGACCGACGGGTCACCGAAGATTTCCGTGTGGTCGACCACCCGTACCCGCGGATGGTCGGTGTTCAGCCACGGCGGCGTCTGGCCGTCGGTGACGACGTAGACGTTGCGTACGAAGGGGGCGAACATCTCCAGCGACCGCAGGGAGTAGAGGAGTTCGTCCCGACTGGTGTAGCGGGAGTCGGAGGCGGAGTGCGGGTTGGCCGGGGTGTTCTCGCCGAGGTGGGCGTCGCGCTTGGCGCGCCAGGCCTGGTCGGACCCGTCGACCCAGGTGTAGACGGCGTCGACGGGAAAGGTGATGTCGGTGGCGAGTTCCCAGGTGAAGGCGTCCAGAGTGGGATGGGTCCGGTCGCCGACCCTGACCTCGGCGGTCTTGCGGGCCCTGGCGGGGATCACCTCGCTCACCGGGTTGGGCTGCGGCGCGATGAGTGATTCCCGCAGGACGTGCTCGGGCGCCACGACCCGGAGTCGGCCGAGCCTCTCCTCACGGTCGGGAGAGGCCAGGAACCGCTCGCCCTCCTGCCAGAACTCCACGGTGAAGCCGTGGGCGGGTCCGACGACCGCGGGACCCCGGTCG
The DNA here is from genome assembly GCF_012396365.1 of Nocardiopsis alborubida. Taxonomy (GTDB): domain Bacteria; phylum Actinomycetota; class Actinomycetes; order Streptosporangiales; family Streptosporangiaceae; genus Nocardiopsis; species Nocardiopsis alborubida. Next base: position 214,862 of record NZ_JAAXPG010000004.1, read on the forward strand.
CCGACGACGTGCTCTCCGAGCCGGACCACCGGAGCGCGGCGGAGCCCGCGCAACCGGAGCGGGGACAGGGGCCGGTACCCGCCCGGGGTCCTCACGTACGAACCGCGGAGGCTGTAGCGGGTGGCGAGGACCGACAGGACCTCGGCCCTGTCCTCCTCGGACACGGCGACCGAACGGTGGTACACGCCGTTGGACCGGGAGAGGAAGTAGTCGATCCCCCGCTCACGCAGGAGGTCGGTGAAGCGGTTCGTCTGTCGGGCGACGAAGTCCTCGATGTCGAAGGGGCCGGACCAGCGCCGTGCGAGGACGGGTTCGCGCCGGTAGGTCGACACGGTGAGTTCCGGGTCCCTCCTCCGGTGCCTCCATGAGACGGGAAGGAAGAGGACCTTCCTGACCGGGACCGGAACCATTCTCCTGAGTATTCTCCTGACTCTCCGGAAGTAGTAGGGAATATTCCACATGGGGGGATCCATCCTGTTCTCGTCTTCTTGTCCTTGTTCTGGTCCTTGCGTGTGCGGGTCCCCGCTTTCGTCGCGGGGCGTGCTTCCTCTGCTCGCGTCCTCGCCGGATCCGGGCCGTGCGATGTCGGCGGTCTCCGGAAACGTACCGAATCGTTCATCTACCCGAAAGCTGTGCTTTCCATGGGTGTAAATTTCAGGGGTAGATAGCGTGCGGTCATCGTGCCTCCGAGCTGGGGGCACGGTGCCCACGACAGGACGCGCCGTCCGTGAACGGGAGATCCGGGAATGCCCTTCCGCGTCGCCACGGAGCCGGGCGATCCCGGCCGACCCAACGAGGACTTCGCCGCGGCGACCGCGACCAGTGCGGTCCTCCTGGACGGGGCGAGCGCGCCACGGGACGTGGAGACGGGCTGCTCCCACGGGGTGGCCTGGTACACCCGGCGGCTCGGCGCGCTGCTGCTTGCGGGGGCCGACGCGGGACTCCCCCTGCGCGAGGCCCTGGCCGAGGCGATCGTGACGGCCTCCGCCCTGCACGCGGACACCTGCGACCTGGGCAACCAGGAGAGCCCGTCCGCCACGGTCGTGGCGGTGCGGGCGGACTCCGACGCACTGGAGTACCTGGTGCTGTCCGACTCCGTGCTGCTGGTGGAGGGCGGGGCCGGAGTGCACGTGCTCACCGACACCCGTCTGGACGACCTCAGGGACGACCTGGCCCGCCGGGGGAGCCCCTGGGACGCCATCCGCGCGTACCGCAACGTTCCCGAGGGTTTCTGGACGGCGGGAGCCCACCCCCGGGCGGCTGAGGAGGCGCTGACCGGAACCCTGCCCCTCGGGCGCTTCACCGCCATGACCGACGGGGCGAGCCGGGTGGTCGACCTCTTCGGCGACCTGGATTGGGACCAGGCGTTCGCCCTGGTTTCGGACATGGGGCCGCGCGCGCTGCTGGACCGGGTGCGCGCGCTGGAGGCCGCCGACCCCGACCGGCTCCGTCATCCGCGCGGCAAGGGGAGCGACGACGCCACGGTACTGGCGTGGACACCGTGATCCTGGTTACGGTCAACCTTAAATTGCATATTCGGACAAAACAATCTCGCAGCCCCGGGATCTTTCCCCCTGACGTCCCAGGTGGTCGCGTTGTGGGCGCTGCCGCGAGGGAGGACGTTTTGCCCAGTGTTCCAGATGCCCTTTGTTGCCCTTTGTGGTAAAAGCGCACAACAGTGGAAGCAGCGGCGGCGACGTCACACACGGGGGAGACCAACGCCTCTCCGAACCCGTGTCGCCAGGCGCTTTCGCGTTCCGTGTTCATCCGGTAGGTTTCTCCGTAACCGAACCGCCGGAGTTCTCCCCACAACAGCTGGTATCCGGCCTTCGTTGTTCTCTCCATCCCCCGCGCCCGCGTGTACGCCGAACAGGCGCAGCGCGTACGGGAGAACCCCCTGACGTCGATTTCGACCGGTGAAAAGGAGAAGGTGTGACCACCACGGGCGTCCTCGAACCCACCGGACCGAACCGGTCCCTCGGTCACACCAGCTGGCTCGACCGTGTCCTCACGACCCCCAGCTCCGCCGTCGAGCGCCACCCGACCGTCCGTGCCCTGGACGGCTACGAGCATCGGCCCAACCCCCTGGACGCCGGGACTCCCGCGGAGTTCCTGCTGGTCATGCGCCGCTACCTCGTCTGGGCGGGCGACTGGTCCTACCTGGAGCTGGAGTACCTGTGCGGGGCAGCGGTGCGGGCGACCACCTTCCGCGACGTCCTGGAGGGGACCCAGCTGCCCAGGTACGTGTTCCTGATGGCCTTCGTGACCGCCTGCGCCGGTGAGGACGCCGGTGAGCGCCAGCGCTGGACGACCGCCTGGCACAGGCTCCGGTCGGCCGGTTACTGACTTCCCTCCTCCGGCCCTCTTCCCGGATTCGCACCGCACGCCCGTCACACCCGGTACCGCCGCGGCCGAATAACCGTTGAACCGGCGGCGCTCCCTTTTCCGGTGCCGTTCGGACACGCGTTGGCAGCGGTCCTTTCACGAGTCCTTCCGGTTCTCCGGTGTTCCGGATTTCTCGATCCGCCCGCGGAATTCCTCCAGCGCCAATAGCATGAGGCGCGCCCCCGCGACCGGGACGGCCGCCCTCCGCCTTCATCCCCGCGTCACCGGGCGTTCCACTGATCCATGCCCGCCCCTGGTTGGCTTCGGCGCGGGCGTGACCGCGTCCATCCCCCGGAACCACCAGGAAGCACGCATGCGCAAGATCACGGCGGCCGCGGTGTCCCTCGCCGTCGCCCTCACAGGGACGGTGGCCCCCGCCCACGCGGAGCGGCGGGAGCCCGGCGAGGGAGGGCGCGACGGCGTCGAACTGTCCGCCCTCGGCAGCTACCACACCGGCTCCTTCGACGAGGCGGCGGCGGAGATCGTCGCCCACGACCCGCGCACCCAGCGCCTGTACGTGGTCAACGCCCTGGCCGCCGCGGTGGAGGTGCTCGACGTCTCCGACCCGGCGGCCCCCGCCAAGCTGTTCGACCTGCGCACGCCCGGGATCGAGGCGGCCGACGGATCGGTGGTGCCGGAGGGCGCGGTCGCCAACTCCGTGGCGGTCCACGGCGGCACCGTGGCCGTGGCGGTGGAGGCCCCCGACCGCACCGAGAACGGCTGGGTGGTCTTCTACGACACCGGCGGCACCGCGCTCAACGCGGTCAGGGTCGGCGCCCTGCCGGACATGGCCACCTTCACGCCCGAGGGCAGGCTGCTGCTGGTGGCCAACGAGGGGGAGCCCAGCGACGACTACTCGACCGACCCCGAGGGGTCGGTGAGCGTCATCCGCGTGGACCGCAGGCCCGCCGCCGTCACCCAGGACGACGTCCGCACCGCCGACTTCCGCGCCTGGGACGGGGAGAGGGAGCTGCCCTCGGGGGTGCGGGTGTTCGGACCGGACCTGTCCACCGGCGAGGAGGGCACCCCGGGCCGGGTGGCGCGCAACCTGGAACCGGAGTACATCTCCGCTGACACCGCCCACAGCGCCCAGGTGGTGCTCCAGGAGGCCAACGCCGTCGCGCTGCTGGACCTGCGCACCGCCGAGTTCACCGACATCGTGCCCCTCGGCCTCAAGGACCACATGGAGCCCGGCAACGAGCTGGACGTGTCGAACCGGGACGACGGGATCCGCATCGCCAACTGGCCGGTGTACGGCATGTACCAGCCCGACGGGTTCGACACCTACCGTTGGCGCGGCCAGACCCTGATGGTCACTGCGAACGAGGGCGACACCCGCGACTGGGACGGCTACTCCGAGGAGACCCGTCTCGGCGACCTGGCCGAGGACACCCCGCTGTGCGAGGACTCCCCGCGCCTCCGGGAGTTCCTGGCCGGCAACGACCTGGGCATCGACAGCACCGAGGAGCTGCTCGACGAGGCCAACATGGGCAGGCTGAAGGTCACCGCCGCCGAGGGCCTGCGCGAGGACGGCAGCTGCTACGAGGACGTGTACGCGTTCGGCGGGCGCTCGTTCTCGATCTTCACCGCCGAGGGCGAGCTGCTCTTCGACTCCGGGTCGGACTTCGAGCGGATCACCGCCGAGGCCGCGCCGGAGTTCTTCAACTCCGACCACGCGGAGAACGCCTTCGACAACCGCAGCGACGACAAGGGCCCCGAGCCCGAGGGGGTCGTGCTCGGCGAGGTGGCGGGCCGTACCTACGCGTTCGTGGGACTGGAGCGGGTGGGCGGCGTGATGGTCTACGACGTCACCGACCCCCGGGAGGCGTCCTTCGTGCAGTACCTCAACAACCGCGACTTCACCGCCGAGCCCGGTACCCGCGAGGCGGGCGACCTCGGCGCGGAGGGCCTGGCCTTCATCAGCGCCTCGGACTCGCCGATCCGGGGCGTCCCGATGCTGGCCGTGGCCAACGAGGTGTCCGGCTCGACCACCCTGTACCGGGTCGACCCGGCCTGATCGGACTGCTCCGCCGGGCCGCCTCCCGGGGGCCCGGCGGCGGCCGTCACGCGCTCCGGTAGGAGGCGGAGCCCCGGCGGGACCGCCGCAGGCACCACTCGGCGACGAGGAGGTTGGGCACCCAGCACAGCCACGCGATGCCCTGGTAGACCTCACGGAAGACCGCCTCCTCGTCACCGCCGTGCGCCGGGCCGAGCAGCGGTGTGAGGGCGGGCACCAGCACCGGCACCAGCACGCGCAGCATCACCCCGGCCATCGTCAGTGCGAACAGGCGCAGCATCCACTCCCTGTGGTCGGCGCGGCGGCCCTGCCGGATCGCGCGGTACCCGGCCACGCCGATGGAGAACCACAGCACGGCCAGCAGTGAGAACCCCGCCTGAGCGGCGAAGCCGTAGGTGCTCATCACGCCCACGACCAACCCGGAGAGCGCGCCGGGGAACACCCCGGCGAACAGGTGGATCCGGCCGATCACACGGTGCGCCCCGCCTCGGCGCAGGGCGGGGAACAACTGGAGGGGAGCGGTGGTGAGCGCGATGACCGAAGCCGCCACGTGGACCAGCAGGAACGGGTAGTGGGGCGGCCAGTCCGGCCTCAGTTCCACCTGGGAGGCGTCGGGGTCCAGGCCCACGTAGGCGGAGGCGGCGAACACGGCGACCAGCGCGCACAGCGTCGTCACGGTGGCGAGTACGGCGGTGCGGCGCCTGCGCCGGGGAGCGGGGCTGGAGGCCGGAGGCGAGAGGGTGCCGGAGGGAGGGGGCATCGTTCTTCCTTCGGTGGGAAGGGACGTGGCTTCCCCTCAACGCTGGCCGTCGACGGGGGCGCGCGGTATCGGGTTCATCCCGGAAGATCGGCGGCCCCGAGGTCGTCCGTGGGGACCGGACCCCGGAACCCCCTAGGGAACGCCGCCACCGGTTGTTCTCCCGCCCCCCGCCCCCGGGTGTCCTCAGGGCGGGGCCGCCGAGACGGGCGCCCCCGCCGGTGGAGGGGACGGGAGGCCACCGCCCTGCTTCTCGGCCGCCGCAGCTACGAGGCCTTCGCTCCGGCCTGGCCGACGACGGTGGAGGAGTTCGCCGGGTACAACGCCATGCCCCGGTACGTCGTCTCGACCACGCTCGCCGAGCAGGACCCGCGCTGGCCGGCCACCGTCCTGCGTTCGCTCGACGACGTGGCCGAGTTCAAGAGGACCGAGGGCGGGCCCGTCTCCGTGCAGGGCAGCGCCGCCCTGGGCCGCGCCCTGGCCGACGCCGGGCTGGTCGACCGCTACCGCCTGCTGGTCTTCCCTGTGCTGCTCGGCGCGGGCAAGCGCCTGTTCAGCGACACGGACAAGGACGCCGCGAAGCTGCGCCTGGTCGAGCACGAGGCGTACTCGAACGGCGTCCAGAAGCAGGTGTTCGACGTCGTCGGCTGAGCCCTCGGAGTGCGCCGCCGGGTCGGGCCCGGCCCGGCCTCACCCGCGGGGGAAGAGGCCGTCGGTGAAGGCGTTGCGGAACTTCCCGGCCGGGTCGAGCGCGCGTGCGAGGCCCGCGAAGTCCGCCGCGCGCTCGTACCCGGCGGTGATGTCGGCCGGGGCCATCGAGGTGAGCTTGCCCCAGTGGGGGCGGGCGCCCAGCGGCAGGAGGCGCTCCTCCACGGCCGCCAGGACCGGCGCCACGGCCCGCGGGTCCGGGAGCCAGGTGAAGTGGAAGGTGACGCAGTCCCGGCCGTGGGCGGGGCTCAGCCACAGGTCGTCCGCGCGGACCGTGCGCACCTCCGCGACGTACAGCGTCGGGGCCAGCAGGTGCCCGATCCCGCGCAGGGACGCGAACGCGGCGCCCGCGGCCTCACGGGGCACGTAGAACTCGGACTGCAACTCCCTGCCCGCGCTCGGCTCCAGTTCGGGGCGGAAGTGCGGGAGCCGCTCGTGCCAGGGGCCGACGACCCCCATCTGCTCGGTGCTGGGTTCCGGAGGCATCCCCGGGACGGGGTGCACCGGCCCCGGCGCGGGCCGACCGCCACTCCAGGCGCCCCCGGGGCGGTCGGTGCGGTGCTTGAGCCACACGGCGGCCTCACCGCACCAGTCGGTGAACACGCTGACGCTGTAGGCCGCGCCGAACACGTCGTCGACGTGGTCGGCCACCTCGTCCAGGGCCACCCCGACACGGACCCGCTGGGTCATCGTGAACGCCGGTTCGATCTCCAGGGAGAGCCGGGTGACGACGCCCAGCGCGCCCAGGGCGACCACCACGCCGGGGAAGACCTCCGGGTCCGCGTCGCGGCTCAGCCAGGTCAGGTCGCCGTCGGGGCCCATGAGCTGCACCGCGCGCACGGCGGCGGACAGGCAGCGCTGGCCGTCCCCGGACCCGTGGGTGCCGGTCGCGCAGGAGCCCGCGACCGAGATGTGCGGCAGCGACGCCAGGTTCGCCAGCGCGAACCCCCGCTCGTGCAGCGCGGTGACCAGTTCGGCGTAGCGCATACCGGCGGTGACGGTGACGGTCCGGCCCCCGGCGTCGATCCCGGCCTCCGCGGGTAGCCCGTCCAGGCGCACCAGGTCGGCGTCGGAGTCGGCGACGAGGTTGAAGGAGTGGCCGCTGCCCAGGGCGCGGATCCGCGTGCTGTCGCGGACGACACGGCGCAGCTCGTCGAGGCTCCGGGGCCGGTGGATCCGCGGACTGCCGAAGGTGACGTTGCCCGCCCAGTTGGTGGTCTGCGTGAGGGGTGCTGACATGGGGCGCTCCGTGGGTGGGACGAGCGGCGTGGGGCCCGGGCTTCCCGGGCACCGCCCCGGCGGGCGGCTTCCCGGAGGATAGCCGGGCGGCCCTTCGCGGGGTTCGACCGGGGAGGACGCTCGTGTCCGGTCGACCGCACGGGGAGTCCCGTAGGCATTCGGACACATGGTACGACGTTCCAAACGTCGTAAGGTTCACGCTTCCCCTTTAACAATTGTTAGAAGAAATGGATTCCGGATGAGGCTTAATGGCCCGGCTGGTTACGGTTTTGTTGTTGTGCTCCGCTTCTTCGGGGGCGGTGTGGCATTAGGATCATTTCTCGGCGGCGGAGTGCCGCACCCGCCTCCGCCGGGCCCGAACCGCGGCCCCGGACGAAGTCCTCCCCTCCCCGCTGGTCGAGGGCGCAGCTCGTCCGCAATCCCCCATGGCCGGTCTGAGGGACACGGACCGGATCGATCCGAACGAGGATTCCCTTGACATTGTTTTCCCCCGTTTCCGCACGTCGCGCATTGCAGGGCGGTGTCGCCTTCGCCGCGTTCGGCGCGCTCAGCGTCGCGGCGGCCGTTCCCGCCCACGCCGAGAACGGAGAGATCGGTTACGCGCACGCGAACGTCGCGGACGAGGCCCGAATCACCGCGTTCTACCCGAGGGGCGCCGACTTCCACGGCACCAACCGGTACCTGGACGCCTTCGGCGGCGAGGTCTTCGCCCTCTCCCGCACCTCCGTCCTGTCGGACGTGGACAGGGACGAGCTCCGCGCCCTCGTGAGTTTCGACGAGCTCCGGATCGAGCTCACGGCGGCCGACGTCGAGGCCATGCGGGCGGAGGCCGAGGGCGGGATCTCCCAGCCCGGCCTCGAGAACCCGGAGGGGGGGTCCGACGAACTGCTCCTCCAGGCGTCCTTCACCGGGACCGAGATCGAGGCCGTCCAGGACTGGGCCGGTGACCGGGAGTTCTCCCACGACCCGGGTACCGGGTCCGTCGAGGTGAACGAACTCGGCGCCGAGATCTCCCTCGTCACCGAGGAGGCTCCTTGGAGCGACACGCTCATGGACTCTGATCTGGGAAGGGTGGAACTGTGGGGCGGGGTCCAGACCCTGGACATGGTCGTGACCTTCCCCGAGGAGGGGTTCAGCGTCTCCTACGAGGTCGGTGAGACCATCGTGGCCTCGGACACCGAGCCCGGTGCTCCGGAGGAGCCCGGCGGTGGCGAGGAGCCCGGCGGTGAGGACGGAGAATCCGGCGGTGAGGACGGAGAGTCCGGCGGTGAGGAGCCCGGCGACGGCGAGGGTGGAACCGGCGGTGAGGGCGACGACGGCACCGAGGGCGGGAGCGGCCAGGACGGTGACTCCGGCGACGTCGATGACACGAATGACGCGGATGACCGCGACTCCTCCGAGACGGAGGCCGGAAACGGCGCCGGCGGTCCTCTGGCGCAGACCGGCAGCCCGGTCGCGGGTCTGATCACCGCCGGTGCCGTGATCGCCGCCGGAGGCGGTGCCGCCGTCTACATGGCGCGCCGCAGGAAGAACGCCTCCGCGTCCGCCGAGGAGGTCAGCGAGGGCTGATCGAGGACGGTTGTCCGATCCTGACACGGCACCCGGGGATCCGATCCCCGGGTGCCGCTCCGTATGAGGGCGTCCCGACGCCGCCTGCCCGCACCGCGTTGGTAAACGGCGTTTAAATCGGTCTCTGGAGAGAACGACGCAGAGGAGACAGGCGTCGCCGCGTCAGCGGTCGGGTGTGGCCGATGTCGGCAGACGGAACACACAGCACACGGGATGAGGGGGATGCTCGCCATGACGAGCGCATTTCGCACTGGTTCGGTCCGAGTCGCGGCCCTGGGCGCGGTGTCACTGCCCGCGCTCCTGCTCGCGTCCGCGCCCGCGGTCGCCGAGGACGCCGACTCCGGTGCGGGCGCCATGAGCGTCCGCGACTGCACGGCGGCGGACCTCGAGGTGGCCGAGACGGCGCGCGAGGGGGCGGCCGGTACCGTCCACATCGAGTTCGAGCTGGTCAAGCAGGAGCCGCTCGACCCCCAGGACGACGTGGCGTGCACCATGTACCCCTCCGTCGGGAACATGTACTGGGGCGACTCCGAGGGCAACCGCATCGGGGCGGACGCGGAGGTCGAGGGCCAAGGCGGCGACGTCTTCGCGCTGTACCCGGGCGACGCGGCCACGGTGACCGTGTCCCGCCCCAACCCGCAGGTCTACGACCCCGAGGAGTGCGGCCCCACCGAGGTGGCCGGGGCCCACCTGTTCCTCCAGAACGACGAGGGCGCCGCCTACGTGCCCACGGGCGGAAACGACCGCGTCTGCGCCAACCCGGACATGGGCGCGTCGACGGTCTCCGAGATCACCCCGGCCTGACCCGGTCCGGCGCGGCTCGGTCCTCCGGGGCCGGGCCGCGCCGGTTCCTCCCCCGAACCCCCAGCCTTCCGGCCTGTCGGCGGGGGTTCGGGGTCTCGGGGAGAGCGGGTCGCCCGCTGGCCTCGAACGAGGGCGGAGAACATGCGATGCCGGAAGAGTTCACCCTGACAGGGCGGTCGAATCTTCGGAGACAGCGCTTCTCTGAGCCGTTTCGGGTGAGTGTCGGGTCAGCGCGGGGACTGTGCGGAACCAATTTCGCTCCCACGCCGGAGCCGTACGTGCGTCCGAGCTGCACACAAAGCGGCCCCGAGCCGCGTTTGACGCTGCTCAGGGCCGCTCTGCCACTGTCTCATGGTGGCGCACTCGGGAGGACTCGAACCCCCAACCTTCTGATCCGTAGTCAGATGCTCTATCCATTGAGCTACGAGTGCAGGTTGTTCAGTTGTGTGTCGCCCGGTCTCCCTGGCGACGTCTTTGACTCTATCACGCTGTCAGAGGGCCTCGAACCGTTTTGTGAGTGTGCGACCGGTCATGCCGGCGCCCCCGCCTCCTGGTCGGCCCAGGGCGGCGGGCGGCGGCCCCGGACCGGACCGGGAACGGACCAGGGCGTCAGCAGGCTCCGCCGAGGACCACCCCGTCGACGCGGGAGACACCGGCGTTGCGCTGCTCGCCCACGCGCCGGTTGACCTCCTCGGGGGCCACGGCCTCACCCTGCTGGTGGTACACCCAGTCGACGTCCTGCACGTAGGTGCTCGGGCCGCCGGTGTGGCCGCTCATGTCGACGAACCACTGGTTGAAGTTGATCGACATCGGCGACGAGGGGTAGTACTTCCCGCCGTGCTCGGCCACCAGGTGCGTGTCCACGTAGTAGCGGACCACGCCGTCCGTCACCTGGACCACCAGGTCGCGCCATCCGTCGAAGGAGCGGTTCACCACGTCGCTGGTGTTGTCCGCGACCCAGGGATCGCGCTGGTAGGTGTGGTACGAGGTCAGGTACATGGCCTCGGCGGGGGCGCCCCAGCCCGAGTTGGGCAGGTACTCGAAGTCGAGCTCGCTGTAGGCGGGATCGTTGTCGTAGGCCAGCGGCGTGATCGTGTAGAAGGTCTGGAGCACGGTGTCGCCGTCCTGGCCGGAGACCGGGGCGTCGGCGAACTTGACCTTGGCCGCGTAGGTCCCCTCGTGGAACTTCTCCTCGCCGAAGGTCAGCTCGGCCTGGCTGGTTCCCGCCGGGGTGCCGTCCGTGGTCGAGGTCAGGCGCAGCAGGGAGTCGCCGTCCTCCTCGGTGAAGGACACGTTGTCGGCGTCCCAGGACGCGCCGGGCACGCCGGGGCCGCCGGGCCAGCTGCGCACGTTCCAGCCCTGGTCGCGCAGGGCCGGGTCGGTGTGGTCGCCGTAGTCGAAGTCGTCGAAGAACAGGCCGCACGACGCGGAGGTCTGGTCGGCGACCGTCTCCACCTCGACGGGGGAGCCCGTCGCGCAGGCGGTGAGGGGGAGTGCGACGGCGCAGGCCAGGGCGATGTGGCCGGGACGGATGCGGGTTGGCACGGGAAACACCTCGGTTTCGGGAGAGGGTGGCCGGGGGCAGGGGCCGGGCCGGGGCCTCCGGTCCGGGAGAGCCCGGCCCGGGAGGTGCTAGAACGCGGTCAGCGTCACGTCGAGGGAGGCCGGCGCGTGGTCCTGGACGTAGGAGGCGAAGTTGGACACGTCGTCGAAGGCGAAGCCGTAGGCCTTGCCGTCCACGGTGTTCTCGTGGAAGACCGCGGCGTAGCGGTTGGTGGTCTCGTGGTCGTAGAAGGCCGCGGGGTCGGTGACCGGGTGCTCGGCGGTGTCCAGCAGCGTCGAGCGGTTGAACGCCGCGCCCAGGATCGCGGCCACCGGGCCGGTGATGCCGTCGTTGGGTGCCGCCAGGGCGCCGTCGCAGAAGAAGACGTCGCGGGTGGAGGGCTTGGGGACCGGGGCCACGCCGCCGTCGAAGACCAGGTTGCCCGAGCCGTCCACACGGCCGGTGAAGGTCCCGGCGTTGGTGGTGACGCGCAGGTCGGTGGTGCTGTAGCGCTCCCAGACCTGGTCGATGTAGGAGTCGTAGTAGTCGGCGGGGAACAGCCCGGCGTCCAGCCCGTGCCCGGGAGCGATGACGAGTCCTCCGTCGCTCAGCACGAGCGACGAGAAGACGGGGTCGGCGGAGAGCGTGGCGAAGACCGCGTCGCGGCCGCCCGGCTTGAACGTGCCGGTGGTCTGGTCCGCCTCGCCCTGGAGGCGGATGGCCAGCGGCACGCTGAACTGGTCCACCATGCTGGTGTTGCAGTACATGCCGGTCTCGTTGTGGGTGAACTCCACGGTGTCGTGGAGCACCCCGTGGCTGGGGTCGGACTCCACCCAGCCCGCCGGGTACTGGAGCGCGGGCCTGCCGTTGCCGTCGATGACGACCTTGAACCGGAGCTTGCCGCCGAGGGCGAAGTACACCCGGCCGGACATGAACGGCAGGGTCAGCCCGCTGACCGAGTCCAGCGGGATCGAGTAGTCGGTGAACCCGTCGTCGGTGTTGTCGGACTCCGCGACCGGGTGCGCGACGCCGTCGGCGTCGACCCAGGCCTGCGTGTCCGTGGTCAGGTCGGTGCCCACGATGTAGACGCGGATCTCGCTGTCGGGGAAGGTCCCGGTCTCGTTGGTGACCCTCACCGGAAGGGCGCCGGCCTGGCTGACGCCCGAGGTGAGCTCGCCGCTGCTCTCCTCGCGGGAGCAACCGGTCGTGACGATCAGGGTGCTGACGGTGGCGAGTGACGCGCCGCCGAGGAACAGTCTTCGGTCGATCATGGGGGTCGCCTCACTGGAGGGGCTGGTAAGACGCGCCCAATCTGTCGATCGTCCAAGCGCCGCGTCAACCCGGGGTCACGGTCCGTCCGAGGCGTCTGCGTGTTCTTACTGGTAACAAAGTTGATATGTGACCCATGTCACACCAAAGCCGAACCATTTTCGGATCTGTGGGTGAACGTTTTCGGCGGATGGGCGTCCGTAGAAGTTCCCCCTGTGGTGGAAGTGCCGATGGGGGCTCACGGGGTTCCGCTCCGCCACAAAAGATGGCGGTCTTATGAACTTTTTCCTTTTTCGGGTGAATGGCGGAAGGCGTCCGGTCGAGCCGCCGACACGGCTCCGGTCCGCGCCTCCACGGCCCCGGCCTACGTCCTCGCGCCCTCGGCGGCCTCGACAGGCAGGGCGGTCCCCACCGGCTCGGCCGCTCCGACCTCCAGGGACCGGCCCGCCTCCAGCATCCGGCCGATCAGCTCGTCCCTGGCCTCCCTGACGGCGCGCGCGTTCAGGGCCTCGCCGTGCAGCTGGTCGGCGTTGCCGCCGTCGGAGTCCACCTGGACGAGCAGCAGGTCGAGTTCGCGCTGGCGCTCCTCGACCCTCTGGACCTGCTCCCACTCGGTGTGCGCGGACAGGGCCTCCTCGACGGCGGCACCGTAGTCCCGGATCGCGTCCACCCGTGCCGCCAGCTCCCGGTACACGTCCTCGTGCCGCTCGTGCTGCTGGTCCAGCACGGCGCGCACCCGGTCGGATACGGCGTCGAGGGAGTCCGCCACGTACTCCTCCCTGATCCGCTCGTGCCGGTGCAGCAGCGAGGCGATCCGCCACTCCTCGGCGCGCAGGACCGACAGGGGCTGGGCCGCGTCGAAGGAGTCGCCCAGCCGCAGGTCCGCCTCCTCGACGGTCCCGATCGTCCTCTGCACGTCCAGCAGCAGGTCGGCGCCGTGCCGACCGAGGTTCGCGGGCACCAGGTAGCGGTCCGCGTGCGCCGCCGCCAGCCGGTCGCCCCGGGGCCACCACCACCCCGCCCACAGGGCGGCGGCCCCGTACACCGCGCCCGGCACGAACCAGTAGAGGTTGAAGGCCCACTCCGGTCCCGCCAGGGCGAGGAACCAGCTCGTCAGGGTGGCGGGCACGAAGGCCAGGGAGAACGCCTGCCAGGACCGGCGCCGCGAGGTCCGCGACAGCCACCGCGGCAGCAGGGACCGCGGGCGCACGCGGGTGACGGCGAGCCCGGCGGCGCCCACGACCCCGGCCTGCGCGAGCAGGCCCAGGAAGTACAGAGGGACCGACCACACCAGGAGGGGGCCGCTGACGAGCGTCCAGAGGAGGCTCAGCGCGGCCACCGCGGTCCCGCCCGCCGCCATGCGCGTCCGGTTCGGGAACCGGGGCTGCTTGGCCCAGGCCCGCTTCGAACGCAGGAAGGGCAGGTGCTTTCGGAGCCTTCCGGCGAGGCGGGGAGGGAGTGAGGGGTCCAGGACGGGGCGTGCGCCGTCACGCGTGCTGTCCGCGACCTTCCACCGGCTGTCCGACACTGGTTCGGCTCCTCTCGCGTGCGGTTGCGCCGCGCTCGGCCCCTTCCGTTTCGGACACGCGTTTCGGACGCGCGGTTTCTCGGGAGGGTCCGCACCGCACGTTACCGCCCCGGCACGGAATCCGTACCGGGGCGGTGGTCACGAGTCGCGCCTCAACCCGAGACGGCCTCCTCCACGGCGGCCGCCCACAGCGACACCGCGCTGTCGACCTGGTCGCCGTCGACGATGAGCGGCGGGATCATCCGCACCACGTTCCCCTCGGGGGCGCAGGTGAGCAGCAGGAGCCCGTGCCTGGCCGCGGCCTGCTGGGCGCGCAGTGCGGTGGCGCCGTCCGGCGTCCCGTCGGCGGCGGTGAACTCGTTGCCGAGCATCAGCCCCCGGCCGCGCACGTCGCCGATGACCGGGTTGGCCTCCGCCACCTTCTCCAGGCCCAGGCGCAGCCGCTCGCCCATGCGCGCGGAGTTCTCCACCAGGCCCTCCTCCTGGATCACGTCCAGGGTGGCCAGGGCGGCGGCGCAGGACACCGCGTTGCCGCCGTAGGTCCCGCCCTGGGAGCCCGGCCAGGCCTTCTCCATGATCGCGGAGGGCGCGGCGATCGCCGACAGCGGGAAGCCGCTGGCCAGTCCCTTGGCGGTGATGACCACGTCCGGCCGGATGCCCGAGGGCTCGTGGCCCCAGAACGTGCCCGTGCGCCCGAAGCCGGTCTGCACCTCGTCCGCGACCAGCAGGAACCCGTGCCGGTCGGCGCGCTCGCGCAGCCCCTGGAGGAAGGCCGCGGGCACCGGCACGTACCCGCCCTCGCCCAGCACCGGCTCGATGAACACGGCGGCCGTGTCCCTGGGCGAGGTCACCGTGGAGAACAGGTAGTCCAGCTCGCGCAGCGCGTACGCGACCGCGTCGGCCTCGGACACGCCCAGCCGGTAGGCGTACGGGAACGGCGAGACCACCACACCGGGCATCAGCGGGCCGATGCCCGCGCGGATCTTGACCCCGGACGTGGTCAGCGACGCGGCGCCCATGGTGCGTCCGTGGAAGGACCCCTGGAACACGATGACGTTCTGCCGGCCGGTCGCCTGCCGGGCCAGCCGCAGGGCGGCCTCGACGGCCTCGCTGCCCGAGTTCACGTAGAACAGCCGGTCGAGCCCGGCGGGCAGCACCTCGCCCAGCCGCTCGGTGAGCCGCAGCAGCGGCCGGTGCATCACGGTGGTGTACTGGCCGTGGACCAGGGTCCCCACCTGCTCCCGCGCGGCGGCCACGACGCGGGGGTGGCAGTGGCCGGTGCTGGTGACGCCGATGCCGGCGGTGAAGTCGAGATAGCGGCGGTCGTCCTCGTCGTAGATGTAGGCGCCCTCGCCTCGGGCGGCGACGACCGGTGTCGCCTGCTTGAGGATCGGGGAGAGCTCCGCCATGCGTGGCCTCGATTCCGTGTCGCGTGTTCCGTAGGATTGTTGACAATCGACGCTGCTATGGAAACATCCGTGCGGCGACGGTGTCCAGTGGACGCACGTTGGGCAGTTCTGACCACAGGCCGATTCTCGACCGGGGAGTAGCGAACATGTCGGATCAGGAAGCACGGGTCGTCGCGCAGGTGGACAAGAGGCTGTTCATCGGCGGGACGTGGCGCGACGCCGCCTCCGGGGGCTCCTTCGAGGTGGAGGACCCCTCCACCCGCGAGGTGCTCTGCGAGGTCGCGGACGCGGGGAAGGAGGACGCGCTCGACGCCCTGGACGCGGCGCACCGGGCACAGGCCGACTGGATGCGCACGGCGCCCAGGGACCGCGGCGAGATCCTGTACCGGGGCTACGAGCTGCTGATGGAGCGCAGGGAGGACCTGGCGGTCCTGATGACCCTGGAGATGGGCAAGCCCCTCGCCGAGGCGAAGGGGGAGATCGCCTACGCCGCCGAGTTCCTGCGCTGGTTCTCCGAGGAGGCCGTGCGCATCGAGGGGAGGTTCTCCACCTCTCCCGACGGCAAGTCCCGCTTCCTGGTCATGCGGCAGGCGGTCGGCCCCTGCATGCTCATCACCCCCTGGAACTTCCCCATGGCGATGGGCACCCGCAAGATCGGCCCCGCCATCGCCGCGGGGTGCACCATGGTCCTCAAGCCCGCCCACCAGACGCCCCTGTCCGCCCTCGCCCTGGCGG
The DNA here is from genome assembly GCF_012396365.1 of Nocardiopsis alborubida. Lineage (GTDB taxonomy): Bacteria > Actinomycetota > Actinomycetes > Streptosporangiales > Streptosporangiaceae > Nocardiopsis > Nocardiopsis alborubida. Next base: position 230,825 of record NZ_JAAXPG010000004.1, read on the forward strand.
GGATCCTCTCCGAGGCCGGGCTCCCCGAGGGCGTCCTCAGCGTCATCCCCACCACGGACCCGGGCTCGGTCACCGAGCCCCTGCTCAGCGACGGGCGCATCCGCAAGGTCTCCTTCACGGGCTCCACCGCCGTGGGCCGCAAACTCCTCGAACAGAGCGCCGGGCAGGTCCTGCGCACCTCCATGGAACTGGGCGGCAACGCGCCCTTCCTGGTCTTCGACGACGCCGACATGGACGCCGCCGTGGACGGCGCGATGCTCGCCAAGATGCGCAACATCGGCGAGGCCTGCACGGCCGCCAACCGCATCTACGCCCAGGCGGGCGTCGCCGAGGAGTTCGCCGAGCGACTCAGCCGCCGCATGGGCGCGCTGCGCCTGGGCCGCGGCGTGGACGAGGGCGTCGACGTGGGCCCGCTCATCGACGACAAGGCCCGCGACAAGGTGCAGGGCCTGGTGGACGACGCCGTCGGCAAGGGGGCCCGCGTGCTGGTCGGCGGCGGACCCGGTGACGGTCCGGGCCACTTCTACCAGCCCACCGTGCTCGCCGACGTGCCCTTCGAGGCCGAGCTGTCCACCACCGAGATCTTCGGCCCGGTGGCCCCGGTGCTGCCCTTCGAGACCGAGGACGAGGTCCTGAGGGCCGCCAACGACACCGAGTACGGCCTGGTCAGCTACGTCTACACCCGCGACCTCAACCGGGCGCTGCGGGTCAGCGAGAACCTGGAGACCGGCATGGTCGGCCTCAACCAGGGCGTGGTCTCCAACCCGGCCGCGCCCTTCGGCGGGGTCAAGCACTCCGGTCTGGGCCGCGAGGGCGGCCGGGTCGGCATCGATGAATTCCTCGAAACCAAGTACGTCGGGATCGGCGGAATCTGACCGGACATCCGGGTAATCCGGGGGTTCGCCTGTGCCCCGGGCGCGGCACCGCCTACGCTCGCTCCATGGGCACACGGATTCCCGACGACGGCGACACCGCCGCCGCTCTGGCCTCCGTCAGGGCGGCGGGCGGTGAACCGTCGCCGGAGGCACGGGCGGACCTGGAGCGGGTCGCACGCGGTGAGATGAGCTTCGAGGAGGCCAGGGAGCGCATCCTGGCCAGGTACCAGTTGCGGGGGTGAGGGAACAGGTGCGCTCGCGCCCCTGTTCGCCGTGGTCTTGTACTCGTAGCGGGGTTCGAGCGCCGACATCGTCTAGGACGCGGGCCAGGGCCCTTGCGTCACACCGGTGACGCTTCCGGCCGGTGCGGTTCGGGAGTCGGCACGGGCGCGACCGTGCCCCGAGGGACGCTCCAGGCGTCGGTGCCGGGCACCGGACGGGCGAGTCCGCCCCCGCGGCCTAGGCCTCGGGGGCGGACTCCCCGCCCCCGCCGTTGATGCGCTCGACCGTGTCCACCATGTGCGCCTCGATCAGGCGCAGCAGCTCCTCCTCAGCCCCGTCCACGATCGCGTCGAGGAGGCGGCGGTGCTCGTCCAGGAGCTCCTCCGGCTCCGGGTACACGTCCTGCATCACCGTGAGGCACATCCGGGTCTCCACCAGCAGCGTCTGCGCCATGCGCTCCAGGCGGCTGTTGCCCGCGCAGCTGACGAGGGTCTGGTGGAAGGCCTGGTCGGCGTCGCTCATGGCGTTGCGGTCGCGGCCCGCCGCCGCGGCGGCGAGCCGCTCCACGGCCGGGGTGAGGCGGGCGACCGCCTCGCCCCGGTTGCCGCGCATGATGAGCTCGCACGCGGCCCGCTCGACGGCGAGCCGGGCCACGTAGACGTCGCGCACGTCCGCCGGGGTGAGCTCGCGCACGAACAGGCCCCTGTGCCGTTCGCTGCGCAGCAGCCCCTCCTGCACCAGACGCTGCATCGCCTCCCGCAGGGGGCCGCGGCTCACCCCGAGCTGGCCGGCCAGTTCGGACTCGCCGAGCTGGTCCCCCGGCGAGAGTGAGCCGTACATGATCGCGGACCGCAGCTGGTCGGCGATCAGCTCGGCGGTGGACCGGCGGGGCACGGGTCTGAGCTGGCCTGGGACGGGCATGGCCGCCCTCCTCTCGGATCGGGGACGGGACGCGAAGCGGGCGCGTCGTCGAGGTTAACGGGGCGCCAGGACGCTGTTGACCGCGGCCGAACCCGAACGGAACAGCGTGCCCGGCCCGGAGCCCCGGCCCGCGGTCGCCCCCGCCAGGCGCAGGCCCTCCCACACGCTCACCTGGTTGGCGGTGAGCACGGTCTTGCCCAGCAGCGCCTCCAGCGGGTCGATGAGGTGGGCGCTGTGCAGGGCGGTGTCCGGCACCAGGACGGCCTCGGCGCGCTGGTGGTCGTTGGAGATGACGAAGTCCAGGGCGTCGTCCGGGTCCAGGGCGCCGACCTCGGCGGCGGTGGCGATGCCGTGGCTGGCCAGCGACAGCACGGTCACCCCCGCCTCGGTGAGGAACTCCACGAACCGCTGGGCGATGTCGTCGGGGTAGGTGGCGGCGATCGCCACCCGCGAGACGCGCAGCTGGCTCAGCGCGTGCACGAAGGCGAACGAGGTGCTCGACGACGGCGCCCCCGCGTGCTGGCGCACCCCCTCGACCTGCCTGCGGGCGCCCTCCCAGCCGAACACGAAGCTGCCGCTGGTGCAGGCCCACACCGCGGCCTCCACCTCCATCATGGCCAGCTCCTGGGCGCCCTTGGCGAGCACGTCCTCGCCGCCGACGTCGAGCAGGGCGTCCACCCGGTGGGCGTCCTCGCGCATGAGCGTGTGCACCACGGGGAGCTCGACGCCCCCTCCGAGCAGGCCCTCGAAGGCCTTGTAGTCGTCCTCGGCACTGAATCCGGGGTAGAGGAATCCGACTCGGGTCAAGTGGCTCTCCTTTGCGTCACGTCCCGCGCATCACGCGGCACTCGGTGCGGCGACGTCGATCAGGCTCTGTCCGTGGGCCACGGCCTGGCGGCCCGCGGCCCTCATCACGGCCCACATGGTCACCTGGTTGGCCGCGATCACCGGTTTGCCCAGCTCGCGTTCCAGGGGCGCGATGATGTCGTAGGTGAGCACGTTGGTGCAGCTGATGAACACGGCCTGGGCGTCGGGGCGGTCCACCGAGTGCACCGCCTCGGACACCTCGGCGTAGGTCACCCGCCAGATGTGGCTGAGCAGGCCCAGCCCCACGCTGGAGGTCACGGCGACGCGGTGCTCGGCGAGGTAGGCCAGGAGCCGGTCGGTCACGCTGTCCACGTAGGGCGTGACGACGGCGATCCGGTCGGCGCCGAGCGCGTCCAGGGCCTGGACCAGCGCCCCGGACGTGGTGACGGCGGCGGGCGCCCCGGCGTCCACCATGGCCTGGTGCAGGCGCCGCTCACCCCGGGCGCCGTGCACGAAGCTGCCCGAGGCGCACGCGTACCCGATGGCCAGGGGCTCGGGGGCGAGCAGCGCGCGGACCGCCGGGTCCACGTGCTCCTCCCGGCACAGGGCGGCGGCCTGGTCGACCGTCACCGGTACGTGTACGTACGGCAACCGCGTGACGTGCAGCGAGACGTCGTCGGGCGTCCAGCGCCAGAGTTCGCGGTCGAGCGCGAAGTCGTAGGGCGCGATGACGCCGACTCCCGCCTGCCACGGCGTCCGCGTGCTCGCGGCCAGTTCGACGACCTGCCGCTGCGCGTCGGTGCCGTTCGTGTGCTCTCCGTCGGTCCGCATCGGTCACTCACCTCCCGGGTATGTGTTGTCGTTGCCGTCCCCGCGGGGACGCGGTCGCTCCGCGCCGGGACCCGAGGGCCGCCCGTGGTCGCGGACGCCGGGGCCCGTGAGCCGGTCAGCGCTCCAGGCGCTCGTACACCAGGCGCTCTCCGACGCTGCCCGAGCGCCAGACGTCGTCGCAGGCCTCGGCCATGGCGGGCAGGTTCTCGACGACGGCGGCGAACACGTTGCCGGGGACCCAGCCGACGTCGCCGTTGAGGAGCAGGTTGTTGCGCCCGTAGAAGAGGGCGAGGTCGATGACGCCGGGCAGGTGGCCGATTCCCTTGTCCTCCTTGAAGGCGCGGTCGAGCATGCCCCCGTCGAAGGAGAAGTAGACGACGTCGCCGGGGATCGGGGTGACGGTGGGGTTCTCCTGGCCGGGCTCGACCTCGGCGAACCGAGGCACCATCGTGTAGACCTCGTTGCGCGCGTACTTGGCGTGCTGGACCGCGTCGCCCTGCGGCAGGGCGTTCCAGACCGCCTCACAGGTGCGGGGCGCGTCCTTGTCCAGGAGTTCGGCGACGCAGGAGACCCCGCGCCTGGGCAGGGTGATGGTCATGTACCGGGGCAATGGGTAGTCCCTTCGACGTCGGGTAGCGGGACCTGCGGGAACACCCCCGGCGTCGGGGCTGTTGATTGTTGACAATCCTAGGGTCCACAACCTGGATGCGGCAATAACCCCGATGCGAGTGGGTATCCCGGGCAGGTCAGAGGTGGTGTGAGAGGTGCGGGTTCCGGCGGAAACAGTCGGTTTGTGGATTGTTGACAATCCTATGTCGGCTCCCTAGCGTTTCCCGTGCAGGGCGATCCGTCCCCGACGACCTCTCTGAACCACCGTCGCCAACCGGAGAGTGCACGCCCGTGAACAGCCTCACCCCGCCCGACCGCCCGAGACTCCTCGTCCTCCACGGCGACGAACTCCCGCCCGGCCGCGAGCGGATGGACGACCATCCCCGGCTCGGCGAGGTCGTCTACGCCACCGCCGACGAACTCCCCGCCAGGCTGCCCGGGACGCACGCGCTGCTGGTGTGGGACCTGTTCACCGAGGCGCTGGCCTCCGCCTGGCCCAAGGCCGACTCCCTGGCCTGGGTGCACGCCGCCACCGCCGGGGTGGACAACCTCATGTTCCCCGGCCTGGTGGAGAGCCCCGCCGTGGTCACCAACTCGCGCGGGGTCTTCGACGAGCCCATCGCCGAGTACGTGCTCGGCCAGGTCGTCGCCTTCGCCAAGGGCTTCCAGCAGACCTGGGAGCACCAGCGCGAACGCCGCTGGGAGCACCGGGAGACCGAGCGGGTCTCCGGCAGGCGGGTCCTCGTGGTCGGGACCGGGCCGATCGGCCGCCACATCGCCCGCAAGCTGACGGCCGTGGGCATGCGCGTGCGCGCCTCCGGCAGCCGCGCGCGCGGCGGCGACCCCGACTTCGGCACCGTGGTCGAGTCCAGCCTGGCCGAACGCGGCGCCGACGGCGCCCCGACCCTGGCCGGCGAGCTCCCCGAGGCGGACTACGTGGTGATCGCCGCCCCGCTCACCGACGCCACCCGTGGGCTGGTCGACCGCCGGTTCCTGGGACTGATGAAACCCACCGCGCGGCTGGTCAACGTGGCGCGCGGCCCCATCGTGGTCGAGGCCGACCTGGCCGCGGCCCTGGAGCACCGCCTCATCGCGGGCGCCGCACTGGACGTGTTCGAGGACGAGCCCCTCAAGGCGGTCTCCCCGCTGTGGGGACTGCCCGGGTCGGTGGTCTCGCCGCACATGTCCGGCGACGTCGTCGGCTGGCGCGGTGACCTCATGGACCTGTTCCTCGACAACCTCGCCCGTTACCTGGACGGGCGTGAACTGCTCAACGTGGTCGACAAGAGCCGCGGCTACGTGCCCGGCTGACCCCTGATGGCGTGACACGGGAGGCTGAAGTGACGATCCGTTCCGACCGGGCCGGGACCGAGGACGCGAGCGCGGACGTCGGCGCGGCCGAGGGCGCCCCGGGGGCGACCGCGGTTCCGCAGGCGCGCTCCGGCGGGCCCTCCGTACCGGCCGACCTGTCCGCCGAGCGGCTGCTCGCGGCCTACGCCGCCGGGGAGCTTTCCCCGGTGGAGGCCGTCGACTCCGTCCTAGAGCGCATCGAGCGGGACAACCCGGCGCTCAACGCGTTCTGCCTGGTGCGCCCGGACGAGGCCCGCGAGGCCGCCCGCGCCTCCGCCGAGCGGTGGCGGCGCGGCGAGCCCTCCGGGGCCCTGGACGGGGTGCCGGTCTCGGTCAAGGACGTCCACCTCACCCGGGGATGGCCCACCCTGAAGGGGTCGGTCACCAGCTCCCAGGAGGGGACGTGGGAGGAGGACTCCCCGGCGGTGGCCCGGCTGCGGGAGAGCGGCGCGGTGTTCGTCGGCAAGACGACCACGCCCGAGCTGGCCTGGAAGGGCGTCACCGACGGCCCGCTCACCGGCGTCACCCGCAACCCGTGGGACCTGTCCACCACGCCGGGCGGCTCCAGCGGCGGGTCCGCGGCGGCCGTCGCGGCCGGGATGGCCCCGCTGTCCACCGGTACTGACGGGGGCGGCTCGATCCGCATCCCGGCCAGCTTCACCGGTGTCTGCGGGATCAAGCCCACGTGGGGCCTGGTGCCGCACTACCCGGCCAGTCCCTTCGGGTCGCTCGCGCACACCGGGCCGCTGGCCCGCACGGTGGGCGACATGGCGCTGATGCTGGAGGTCATGGCCCAACCCGACGCGCGCGACTGGGCGGCGTTGGCACCGCCCGCGCCCGGTCTCGGCGACGTGCGTCTGCGCGCCGACGCCGAACGGCTGGTGCGGGGCATGCGGATCGCCTACAGCCCCACCCTGGGCGGTCTGGACGTGGACCCGGAGGTGGCGGCGGCGGTCGCCGACGCGGTGGCCGTGTTCGAGGCGCTGGGCGCCCGGGTGGAGGAGGCCGACCCCGGCCTGCCCGACTCCCGGGAGGAGTTCCACGTGCTGTGGTACTCCGGTGCGGCCAAGGCCACGGACCGGCTCACGGACCGCCAGCGGGACCTGCTCGACCCCGGCCTGCGGGAGATCGTGGAGGAGGGGCTGACCTACTCGGCGCAGGACTACCTGACCGCGATGGCGCTGCGGATGGAGATGGGCGCGCGGATGGGCCGCTTCCACGGCGCCTACGACCTGCTGCTCACCCCGTCGATGCCGATCGCGGCGTTCGAGGCGGGGCTGGAGTCGCCGCCGCGGCTGGCGGGGGAGCGGTGGACCTCCTGGGCGGGGTTCAGCTACCCGTTCAACATGACCCAGCAGCCCGCGGCGAGCGTGCCGTGCGGGTTCACGGCGGCGGGGCTGCCGGTGGGCCTCCAGGTGGTCGGTCCCCGGCACGCCGACGCCCGGGTGTTGGCGGCCTGCCGCGCGTTCGAGCTCGCCCGTCCCTGGGCGGACCGGAGGCCGTGAATTCTGATGTGTTTCGTGGCTTGTGGGAGTCACGTGCACACCCGCTGCTATCAGGCGCTTTGCTTTACGGATGAGGAGAATTGTCCGTTTGTAGGACCTTCGTCCGAGGAGTTCGGTGCCTAAGGGCCCGCGCGCGGGCCTCCGCACGTATTACCGTCTTCATCGGAGCGGTGTCTGATCGCGGTGACGCAGGGATGAGGATGGGCCGATGCCGGGTGGTGGAGCCGAGGGCGTTCGCAAGCAGATCAGGGTGTTCCTGGTGGACGACCACGAGGTGGTCCGCCGGGGCGTGGCCGCCCTGCTGGAGACCGAGGACGACATGACCGTCGTCGGCGAGGCCGGGACGGCCGAACAGGCGTTGTCGCGCATCCCCGTGGTGCTGCCCGACGTCGCGGTCCTGGACGTGCGGCTGCCGGGCGGGTCGGGCGTGCAGGTGTGCCGGGAGATCCGCTCGGACCACCCCGAGATCGCCTGCCTGATGCTGACCTCGTTCGCCGACGAGGACGCCCTGTACGACGCCGTCATGGCCGGAGCGGCCGGGTACGTGCTCAAGCAGATCCACGGCGCCGACCTGGTCGGGGCGGTGCGCACGGTGGCCTCGGGCGGCTCGCTGCTGGACTCGGGAAGCACCGGCGCGATGCTGGAGCGGCTGCGCGGCGCCCAGGCCGAGCCGGACCCGCTGGCCGAGCTGACCCCGCAGGAACGGCAGATCCTCGACCTCATCGGTGAGGGGATGACCAACAGGCAGATCGGCGAGCGCCTGTACCTGGCGGAGAAGACCGTCAAGAACTACGTGTCCGCCCTGCTGTCCAAGCTGGACCTCAAGCGCCGCACACAGGCCGCCGTGCTCGTCGCCGAACTGCGCGGCCGCCGCTACTGACCCCGGCTGCCCGGCCCGCCTCAGCGGATCGGGCAGCCGGGCCGGTCACGGCGGTCCCGCGAGCCCCGGCGGACGCGAGGCCGCCCAGGGGACTTCCGGGTCGCGTGGAGGCTTCCCGGGCCCCGGAGAGGCCTCCGGGGCCGCGTTCCCGGTTCGCTCAGAAGCTGTCCGGAGGCGGCACGGCGTCGTCGCGCAGGGGTACCCGCCACACCAGCACCGTGCCCCCGCCCTCGCTCCCGCGCGCGGTGAAGCCGCCGCCCAGCGCCCGGGCCCGCTGCTCCAGGTTGCGCAGACCGCTGCGCCGCCCCTGCTCGGGCAGGCCCACGCCGTTGTCGGTCACCGTCAGGGCCAGGGTGGTCGGACGCCCGGTGACCGAGGTCTCCTCCACCGCCACCGACACGTGCACCTCCGTCGCGCGCGCGTGCCGCGCCACGTTGGTCAGTCCCTCGCCGAGCACCGCGAGCAGCTGCTCGCCGATGTCGTCGGGCACGGACGCGTCGATCGGCCCGTCCAGGCTCACCCCGGGATGGCACCCCAGGCTGTGCGCGGTGTTCTCGGCCAGTCCCAGGATGCGCCCGCGCAGCGACGTGTCCCTGCGGCTCGGCGGGTTCTGGAGCGCGAAGATCGTCGAGCGGATCTCACGGATGGTGCCGTCGAGCTCGTCGATGGTCCGCTGCACCCGCTCCTCGGCCTCGGGCGAGGTGATCAGCCGCATCGTGCTCATCAGCGTCATCGCCGAGGCGAACAGGCGCTGGATCACCACGTCGTGCAGGTCCTTGGCGATCCGGTCGCGTTCCTCCAGCACCGCCAGGCGCTCGGTGTCGCGCCGCGCCTCGGCCAGTTCGAGGGCCACCGCGGCCTGCACCGAGAACCCGTGCAGCATGCGGCGTACCGCCGCGGTGAACGGGGCGCGGTCGGACAGCTTGCCCAGGAGCAGCACCCCGCGCGTGTTCCCCGGGGTGCCCAGGGGCACCACCAGACCCGAACCGTAGCCGCGGTGGGCGAGCATGGGGCAGTTCGCCCGGCTCAGGTCGGGAACGCTCAGGGCCTCTCCCGACTCGTACACCCATCCGCACGCGGAGTCGTGGATCTCCACCGGCGTCCCCAGGATCTCCTGGGCGATGGGCCCGTCCGCGATCTCCGCGAACAGGTGTCCCCGGGCGCGGGAGTCGGGGAGCATGATCACGGCCGTGTCCGCGCCGCCGATCTCCCGGGCCTGCGCGGCCATGTGGGCGAGCACCTCGGAGGTGTCGGCGCCAGACAACAGGCGGGTGGTGACCTCGGTGGACGCGGCCAGCCACCGCTCGCGCAGCCGCGCCTCCTCGTACAGGCGCGCGTTCTCGATGGCCAGGCCCGCGGCGGTGGCCAGCGCGGCCACCACCGCCTCGTCGTCCTCGTCGAACTCCGCGCCCCTGGCCTTCTCGGTGAGGTAGAGGTTGCCGAAGACCTCGTCGCGTACCTGGATGGGGACGCCGAGGAAACTGCCCATGTGCGGGTGGCCCTCGGGGAAGCCCTCGAAGTCGGGGTGCTCGCGCAGGTCGGCCAGGCGCAGCGACGCGCGCTCGTTCAGGGGCACGCCCAGAACGCCCTTGCCGTGGGGGAAGCCGCTGATGCGCCGGGCCTGCTCCTCGCTCATGCCCACGGGGATGAACTCGCTGAAGCCCCCGTCCTCGTCCATCACGCCCAGGCCCGCGTACCGGGCGCCGGTCAGCTGCGCCGCCGCCTCGGTCAGTCTGCGCAGCACGGTCGCCAGGTCGAGGTCGCCGCCGATGGCCAGGACGGCCTGGAGCAGCGACTGCACCCGGCCGTGCGCGGACATGCGCGAGTCCAGTGAGTGCACCTCGTTCAGCAGTTCGTCCACGCTGTCGGGGGACAGGGAGGAGCTCTGGGGGATCTCAGTCATGTGTCTGTCAACCTCCGCAGAGCCGGTCGGCGTTGTGGCAATGCGCGTTTCCCTCGGGCGTAATAGTTGAATTGTCGTTGGTTTTTCCCCGGTTTGCCACATCTTGCTGTTCAGGGGCCGGTTCCGGATGGGCGGGAATTCCTGTGGATTCGGGGTTCCGGTCGTCTAATTCATGCTAACGTCGCGATCAGCGGACGCGAGGAGGTCCTTGTGACCTCCCGTCCCACGGCTGGAACGCGCCGCCCAGTGCGGAGCCACCGGCCCCGACCGCCCCCCGCGTGTCGATCCGCGCCCCACGGTGGAGAGGAACCCCCGGTGTCTGGAGTCCACGGTCTCACGAGCGCCCCCGGCGCCCGTTTCGCCGTGGTCCCCGCGCCGGTGCGGCGGGCGCTGCTGCTCGCCGCCCTCGTCTCCGGCCTCCTGGTCACCGCGTGGCTGACGGCCTCCGACCCCGTGCGGGCGCAGGAGGAGGGGGAGGCCGCTCCCCTGACACACCAGGCCGCGTCCGTCACCGGAACCGTGCGTGCTCCCGCGACGCAGGCGGTCGCGAACCGGCCGGAGGCGGCGCAGGCCGCTCAGGGGCACGGCGGCTCGGGCCAGAGCGGTTCGGGGCGGGCCGACGCCGCGCGGACGGACACGGGCCGCCCCGACTCCGGGGACCGCCCGGACGCCGCGCCCGCGGACGCCGGGGTCTCCGTTCCGGTGGCCGGCAGGATCAACGACCCGCTGGTCGGCGCCGTGTCCGCGGTCGGGGAGAACACCACGCGGATGGTCCTCGACGGGTCCGCCGGGGTCTCCCGCGGCAACGTGCCCGAGGCCCCCGAGGTGGCCCGGCAGCTCCGCGACACCGTGCACGGGGTGACCGAGCCCGTCGAGGAGTACCTCGACGAGGACGACGCCTCCGGCGCGAAACCCCAGACAGAGGACTCGGCCCGGACCCCGGACGACACGGACGTGCGGACCGGGGCCGAGAGCGGGGCGGCGGTGCCGTCCGCGCCGGTCGGCGCCGTCACGCACTTCGTGCCGACCGTCGCCGGGGTCACCGCGGGCGCCGTTCAGCGCCACGCCGACCCGGCCGCGGAGAACGCCCCCGCCCGGTTGGTCTCCGACCCCGTCGCCACGCCCTCCGGGCTGAACGGCTCCGGTTCGGGTTCCGCCCAGGGCGCCCCCGGCGGCGTCCCCGCCGTCGCGGGCTACCTGACCACCACCGGCGCCCCGGCACCGGCACCCGGCCGGCTCCAGGCCGCCCGGCACGTCCTGCTCGCGGTTCCCGCCGAGTCCGCGGACGAGCCGACCTTCTCGCCCGACTAGGGGCCTTCCTCCATCCGGTCGCCCAGCGACCCTTCCTGGCACGCCCCTTCCCAGACCCGGAACGCCCGCGGACGATCACGTTCGGTGAGGAACCGGATTCCTCTGGGGGTTGACGTGAGCCGCGCACCTCGACGGCGAGGTTCACGTCAGTCAGTGGCCAGCCAGATCCACGACTGATGACCGGTAGAGCCGCACCGCTCCCTCCAGGCGCGGCGGGCTCTCCCACCGGAAAGCCCGGACCCGAACGGAACCCTCCTCCCGGCCAGGGGAGCGGAGCCGTCGGACGGCGGGAAGCGCACCCGAACGCCGTCCACGCGAGAACCAGAGACCACACTCCGGAAGGACACACGACATGTTCAACACCGCCCGCACCTCTGCCAAGACCCTGCTGGTGGCCGCCAGCACCGCGGGTTTCGTCGCCCTCGGCGCCGGGATCGCCGGGGCTGACGCCCTCGGCGGCGCCACGGACGGGCTCGCGCTGAACGACCTGGGCAGCCAGGTTCCGGCGCCGCTGACGGAGGGCCTCTCCACGCCCCTGGGCGAGCTGGTCAAGGTCGAGCCCGGCCAGATCTCCGCCCAGCCCGACGTGCGGCGCCAGTCCGCCCCGGAGCAGCCCCTCGGCCCGGTCGCCGGGAACGCCGTCTCCACCGACACACCGATCCGGGCGGGGGAGGAGAACGCCACCAACGTCGGACCGCTGGACCTGAACACCGTCAGCGAGACGCTGCCCCTGTCGGGTGCCGAGAGCCCGCTGTCGGGTGACCCGCTGTCCGGTCTGCTGGGCGGTTCCTCCGGGCTGGGCGGTCTGCTCGGTGGCGCGGGCGGCGGCACGCTGCCGCTGTCGCACGCCTCCACGGAGTCGCTGGCCTCGGGTCCGGTGTCGGGTGATCCGCTGTCCGGTCTGCTGGGCGGTTCCTCCGGGCTGGGCGGTTCGAACATCCTGGGTGGCCTGCTCGGCGGTGCGACTGGCGGCGCGGGTGGTGGCACGCTGCCGCTGTCGCACGCCTCCACGGAGTCGCTGGCCTCGGGTCCGGTGTCGGGTGATCCGCTGTCCGGTCTGCTGGGCGGTTCCTCCGGGCTGGGCGGTCTGCTCGGCGGCGTGGGCGGCGGCACGCTGCCGCTGTCGCACCCGGAGTCGTCCCTGTCCCTCCAGGACACCAGGGAGACGGTCGGCACCGGCATCAACCAGCTGGGCTCGTCGGTCGAGCGGGGCACGCACGAGGTCGGCAGCGACCTGAACGGCCTCGACGCCACCCTGCCCGCGTCCGGGGACACCCTGCCCCTGGCCGCCGCTGACACCCCCACCGGCCCCATCAACGGCCAGAACACCGACCTGACCGGCGGCACCGCCGACCTGGTCTCCGACCTGGTGCTGTCCGACGACGTGACGCTGCCCATGTCCGCGAGCACCTCCTCGCTGCCCGAGACCGTCACCGACGCCTCGGCCGACTTGCTGCCCTTGCCCGAGGGCACCCTGCCCATGGCCGCCGCTCCCGAGGTCTCGGACGTCACCGACCTCGCCGTCGACGCCGTCCGCACGACGCAGCTCGACCCCTCCGGTGACTTCGTGGGCAACGACCTGGTGGGCGTGGACGGCATGCCCGACCTGGGCCAGCCCGGGTTGGACACCAGCCAGCTGAACCTGCTGCCCGACAGCATCGCCTGACCTCCCTGGAACGTGCGCCCGCCGGTCGTGGCGGGCGCACGAGCCTCGGGCGGTGAGCGGGACCACCTCCGCTGAGGGGCGCCGAACGGAACTGTGGGGGTTCCAGGCGCGTACCGGCGGAGGGAGGAGTCTCCGCCGCCCGAGGCCCGACCGCGGTTCCGGACCGGGGGGACCGGAACCGCGGTTCTTCGTGCCCGGAGTCCCCGGGAACACGGAAAGGGCCCCGGAGCCGGTACGGAAAGGTCGTACCGGCCCCGGGGCCCCTCGGTGCTCCGGGAGACACGGAAAGGTCCCAGAAAGCCACAGAGGGCCCCAGAAAGCCCGGAAGCCCCAGAAGGCTTCAGGGACCTCGGAGGCTTCCTCCGGGGCCTACTCCATCTCGTCCCCGGTGCCGTACCCCAGGCCGTCGGAGCACGGGTTGGAGGTGGCGTCGCGTCCCACGCCCGGACGGGCCGGGTCGTCCTCCGGGGAGGCGTCCGCGACGTCCTCGTCCACCGGTGAGGGCGAGGCGCCGGGCGGGTCCTGGGGAGCGGCGGCCTCGTCGGCCATCGTGAGGGGCAGGGGCCGGTCCTCGCGCACGGCGGTGAACAGCTCCTCGGCCTGGTCCTCGTACCACAGGACCCGGTTGGGGTTGGAGGGCGCCTGGTACCAGGGCACGGTGTGGAACTCGATGTCGGTCAGCTCCACGTCCGCCAGGGTCACGGCGATCGACAGCATCCGGTCGAACGTGAGGGCGCTGTCGGTGGCGCTGTGCTCGGCCACCGCGCGCAGGACGGCGTTGAGCCTGCCCGGGTCGGTGATCACGTCGTTGCTGGTCACCTGCTCGGCCAGGGCCGCGAGGAACATCTGCTGGCGGTCGATGCGGCCGATGTCGCCGCCGTCGCCGATCTCGTAGCGGGCCCGGACGAACGACAGGGCCTCGTCGCCGTCGAGCGTCTGCTGGCCCGCGTCGAGGTCGAGCTTGGAGCGGCTGTCCTCCATCGGCTCGGGGATGCACATGTCCACGCCGCCGATGGCGTCCACCACGTCCCGGAAGCTCATGAAGCTGAGGTGCACGAAGTGGTCGATGCGGACGTCGCTGAGCGACTCGATGGTGCGGACCACGCAGGGCGGGCCGCCGTGGTACATCGCGGCGTTGATCATGCCGAAGTAGCCGGACGTGCCCTCGGTGTCGCCGTAGGGGTCGCACTCGGGCAGGGCCACCAGGGAGTCGCGGGGGAAGCTGATCACCGACACCCGGCTCTCGGGCGAGATGTGGGCCAGCATGATCGAGTCCGAACGCTCGCCCTCGAACTCGGTCGAGTAGGCGGTGCTGCCCTCCTCATAGCCGTCGGTGCCCATGAAGAGGATGTTGACGGAGTCGTTGATCCTCTCGGGCCGGTCCTCCTCCGTGAGCAGTTCGTCGATGTCGTACTGGACCATGTCCGAGCGCAGCGAGCGGTAGTAGCCGTAGGCGGTGGCGACCCCGGCGGTCAGGACGAGGACCAGGCTCGCGGCGACCCACACCAGGATCCGGCCGGTCCGACGCCGTTTCGTGCGGACGGGAGGGGCGGCGGCCGCGGTGCCCGCGTCCGGGGCGGTTTCGGCGGCCCCGGTGTCCGCGCCTGGGGCGGTTTCGGCGGCCCCGGTGGGCTCCTGGGCCTCTGGGGTCTCTGGGTTCTTCTGGGCCTCACCGGTGTCAGAGGTCACACCGATTTCAGCGGTCTCGTTGGCCTCTTCGGCCTTTCCGGTCTCCTCGGCCTCCTCGGCCTTTCCGGTTTTCTCCGTCCCCTCGGTCCCGTCCGGCTCGTGTGCCCGGTCGGTCCCGTCAGCTCCGGTCTCGGGCGCGGCGGTGTCCCCGCCGGCCGCGTCGTCGCCGGTGTTCCCGGACCCGGAGCGGGGCGTTGAGTCGGCCTCGGTGTCGTCTGGTGTGTGGTCCTTGCCGGAGGCAGAGGGCTTCTCGTCAGCGGGCATAGTGCAATCTCGGTGAGTTCGGACGGCGGGAGGTGCCAACGGTCGGACGCCGGGCCGGAGGGACACGCGTCCGCGTTCGGGGGAGGGCGGGGAGCGCGCGGAACGTCAGCGGCGGGCGGTCACCGGATCCGGGGCCTCCTGGGGATTCGGGGGCGGCCCACGGGGCACAGGCAGCACCGGGAAGCGGGTGCGGCCGACGGCACGGAAAACGCGTGCGTGGCAGAGATCCTAGGTCAAGTTCCTCCCGCCCGCGCGCGCGGGTTGTCCTTGGACGGGGAGCCTGACCGCAATTGCGCCGCACGATTCCTCGGCTCCCGTGGTCGTCTCCTGGAGCCCGTCCGCCTGACTTTCCCCGGAGTGTCCGCTCGAAACACCTCTGTCCGGTCCCCGCGGGGACCGGACGCGGACCGCCCGCGTCCCTCGGAGCGGGGACGGCGGGCGGTGGGGGCTGCGGATCCAGGTCAGTCGTCCCAGAAGGCGCTCTCCTTGGCGGGCTCCTCCGCGGCCGCGGAGGAGGAGCGCCCGCCCTTCGCCGCGGGCTTGGCGGGGGTCTTGGCCGCGCTCTTGGCGGACTTGCGGGCCGGGGCCGCGGCCGCGGGCTTGGCACCGGTGTGCCGGGGGCGCGGGGTGACCGCGCTCTTGGCGATGGGCTCGGCGGGACGCGGCGTCTCGCCGGAGTGGATGCTCAGCGCCTCCTCCTCCACGGACAGCATCCTGCGGATCTGGGCGGGCACCTCGGGCAGCTTCTCGGAACGCAGGTGCGCGCCGAGCACCTCCAGGGCGTGGTCGCACAACAGCTGGCGGGAGCGCTCGGCCCTGACCCCGCTGAGCTCCTCGACCTCCGGCAGGGACCGCTCGCGCAGCAGGCGGATGACGTCGCGCAGCCGGTCCCGCGTCTTGCGGTCGGTCATGGACATGACGGTCAGCTCCGCCTCGGCGAGGAAGCTGTCGCCGCCGTCGACCGAGTCGCGTTCGGCGATGAAGGCGCTGGTGAGGGTGCGCGCGGAGGCGCGGGAGGAGGTGCGGATGCCGTCGCGCCTGACCAGGCGGGCCTGGACGGCGGTGACGACGACGCTGGTGACCAGGCTGATTCCGGCACCCAACAGGATCAGCGCGAGGGGGTTCTCTAGAAGCACGGCGGGGACCTTTCCGGGCGGGGGTCCGCACGGGCGCGGCCACGGGGGTGACGGAGATGTGCGGGGCGGGGGCGGTGCTCGGTGACTATTCGTCACACCGAGGGCGGTTGTCAAGTGCGGATACGGGGCGCGTGCGCGCTGACGAACGCGTCGTCGCAGGTCGTTCGGGTGGGCGCGGGGGCACGGCCCGGGTCGGTGGCGGAGCGGTCGTCGGAGGGGGCCGAAGCCCCTCCCGTGCGAGGATTCCCGGTCAGGCGAAGAGGTAACTTCCCGTCCACGGCCTGGGGACGCAGAAGGGGTGCCCGGACGTGCGCCGGGACCGGTCCCGCCCCCGGGGCCGGCCCCGGGGGCGGGGCGCACGGGCCCCGCCGGGCCCTTACGCGCCCTCCTCGGCCTCCCGCCGGCCCTCTCAGCCCGCCAGGAGCTTGTTCACCGCTTCCGGCGACAGGATCTCCTCCGTCACCATGGCCGCGCAGCCGCGAACGCCCGCGTCGTCCCACAGGGAGCTGGCCACGACGCGCAGTTGCCGGGTGGCCAGGGCGGTGCACTGCTGGAACACCACCTCGCGCACGCCAGCCACCAGGTGGTCGTAGGCCTCGGCCAGGTCGCCGCCCAGCACGATCACCTCGGGGTTGAGCAGGTTCACCGCCCCCGCGAGCGCCTCACCCAGTTTCCTACCGGCCTCCCGGACCAGGGTGACGGCCACCGGGTCGCCCCCCGAGGCCAGCGCCACCAGGTCCTTGAGCGTCTCCGCCTCGCGCCCCTGCTCGGCGGCGCTCTCCAGCAGCCGCCGCCCCCCGGCGACCGCCTCCAGGCAGTCGGTGTTGCCGCAGCGGCACGGGAGCCCCCCGGCGCCGCGCACCGGGATGTGCCCGATCTCCCCGGCGGCGCCCAGCGAACCGCGCAGCAGCCGTCCGCCGGACAGCAGGCCCGCGCCGATCCCGGTGGAGGCCTTCACGAACACCATGTCGTCGGGGTGCCCGTGCCCGCCCGCGATGTGCTCGCCGAGCGCCATCACGTTCACGTCGTTGTCGACCATCACCGGCACCGGGAAGCGCTCGGCGACCAGCGGGGCCAGTGCCACGCCCGCCCACTTGCCGAGGAAGGGGCGGTCGTCGGCGCGGCCCGCGTGGAACTCGACGGTGCCGGGCAGGCCGATGCCCACGCCGCGCACGTCACCGGGGTCGCGGCCGAGCGAGGCGATCTGCTCCGACCAGGTGTCCAGCAGCCAGGGCAGGGTGGCGTCGGGGCCCTGTTCCATCGCGGGCGAGCCCGGCGTCCGCACGAGCACCTCGCCGTCGAGGTCGCACACGGCGGCCTGGCTGCGGACCATGCCCAGGGCGCTGGTGAGGATGAGGCCGCTGGCGGCGTTGAACTCCAGCAGGGTGGGCGGCCGCCCACCGCTGGAGACCGCGCCCGAGCCCTCGGTGACGAGCCCGCCGCCGATCAGCTCGGTGACCCGCAGGGCGACGGAGGGACGGGACAGGCCCGTGACCCGGCCGATCTCGGAGCGGCTGGTCGCGGTTCCGGAGCGGATGAGGTCCAGGATGTGGCCGCTGGTGGCAGCAGAGGACAGGCGTCCGGGGGTTCTGGCCATAGCTCATTCAACCACGAGGTTACGACTGCAAGGCTGGGAGGTTATGTAAATAATTGTTCTCAAGTGTGCTTGGTTTTTTACCATAGTCGGGCTTAGGCTCAAAGAGCCGGACGTCCCGCGCGTCCGCGCCGCCTCCCCGCACCCCCCGCCTGCGCCACACTCCGCCCCCCGCTCCCCATCCCCTTCCCTCCCCGCTGGAGCAGACCGAAGATGCCGCAGCAGTCCGCGTCCCGTGCCACCGACCTGGTGGTCTTCGGGGGTACCGGCGACCTGTCCATGCGCAAACTCCTCCCCTCCCTGTACCTGCTGGACCGCGACGGCCACCTGGACGGGGGGACCCGCGTCGTCGCCGTCTCGCGCGACGGCCTCACCGACGCCGACCTCAGGGACAAGGCCGCCTCCGCGGTCCGCGGCCACCACGCCGTCCAGGTCGCCGAGCCCGACGTGCTCCACCGGTTCCTGGAACGCCTCTCCCACGTCACCGTGGACGTCGGCGGCGACCCCTCGGGCTGGGACGCCCTCACCGCCGCCCTCGCCCCCGACCGCGACCGCGTCTTCTACCTCGCCGTCCCGCCGATGATCTCCGGCGCGATCTGCCGCGGCCTGAGCGGCGCGGGGCTCGTCACCCCCGACTCCCGCGTGGTCATGGAGAAGCCCCTGGGCCGCGACCTGGCCTCCTCCCGCGCCGTCAACGACGCGGTGGGATCGGTCTTCGACGAGTCGCGGATCTACCGCATCGACCACTACCTGGGCAAGGAGACGGTGCAGAACCTGCTGGTGCTGAGGTTCGCCAACGTCTTCCTCGAACCCCTGTGGAACTCCCGCTGGATCGACCACGTCCAGATCACCGCCGCCGAGACCGTCGGCGTCGGCGGGCGCCGGGGCTACTACGACACCTCCGGCGCCATGCGCGACATGGTCCAGAACCACCTGCTCCAGCTGCTGTGCCTGACCGCCATGGAGCCCCCGGCCAGCTACGACCGCGACTCCGTCCGAGACGAGAAGCTCAAGGTCCTCCAGTCGCTGCGCCCCCTCACCGGGGACCGCGTCGCCGAGGACACCGTGCGCGGCCAGTACGGGCGCGGCTCCGTCCGGGGCTCGGAGGTGCTCGGCTACCTCGACGAGCCCGGCGGGCCCGCTTTCAGCGACACCGAGACCTTCGTGGCCCTGCGGGCGGAGGTCGCCAACTGGCGCTGGGCGGGGGTGCCCTTCTACCTGCGCACCGGCAAGCGCATGTCGCACGACCGCTCGGAGATCGTCATCCGCTTCCGCGAGGTGCCGCACACGATCTTCCCCGGCACCAACCTCCCCGGAGCGGGCAGCCTGGTCATCCGGCTCCAGCCGGACGAGGGCATACACCTGACCATGCTGGCCAAGACGCCCGGCGCCGGAGCGCTGCGGCTGCGGCCCGCCCCCCTGGAGCTCAGTTTCGCCGACACGTTCGCCACCCGCTCGCCCGAGGCCTACGAGCGGCTGCTGACGGACGTCCTGGCCGGTGACTCCACCCTCTTCATGCGCCGCGACGAGGTCGAGGCCGCCTGGCGCTGGGTGGATCCCGTCATCGAGGCCTGGAACGGCCTGAGCACCACCCCCGAGACCTATCCAGCCGGAAGCGCCGGCCCCGCGGGCGCGCACCGGCTCATCGGCCGGACAGGCCGTACGTGGTACGAAGAGGAGCGACCCCGATGACCGCGCACACGAACGACGACGCCGACACCACAGGGCACGGACCCGCCGTCCACCCCGTCGTCGCAGACGTCACCCGGCGCCTCGCCGAGCGCAGCGCCGACACCCGGTCCGCCTACCTGGCGCGGATCGACGAGGCGGCGGCCGAGGGCCCCGCCCGCTCCGCCCTGGGCTGCGCCAACCTCGCCCACGGGTTCGCGGCCTGCGGCGTCTCGGACAAGCTCAAGCTGTCCGGCGACGTCACGCCCAACCTGGCGATCGTCTCCGCCTACAACGACATGCTCTCCGCGCACCAGCCGCTGGAGTCCTACCCGGCCGTGATCAAGGCCGCCGTGGCCGAGGCGGGCGGCGTCGCCCAGTTCGCCGGGGGCGTGCCCGCCATGTGCGACGGCATCACGCAGGGCCGCGCGGGCATGGAGCTGTCCCTGTTCAGCCGGGACGTCATCGCGATGGCCACCGCGGTGGCCCTCTCCCACGACATGTTCGACGGCGCGCTGATGCTCGGCGTGTGCGACAAGATCGTGCCGGGCCTGCTGATCGGCGCCCTGTCCTTCGGCCACCTGCCGGTGGCGTTCGTGCCCGCCGGGCCCATGCCCTCGG
This sequence comes from Nocardiopsis alborubida, assembly GCF_012396365.1. Lineage (GTDB taxonomy): Bacteria > Actinomycetota > Actinomycetes > Streptosporangiales > Streptosporangiaceae > Nocardiopsis > Nocardiopsis alborubida. Next base: position 250,677 of record NZ_JAAXPG010000004.1, read on the forward strand.
GCCTGCCCAACAAGGACAAGGCCCGCGTGCGCCAGCGCTTCGCCGAGGGCCAGGTGGGCCGCCGCGAGCTGCTCCAGGCCGAGTCCGCCGCCTACCACTCGCCCGGCACCTGCACCTTCTACGGCACCGCCAACTCCAACCAGATGCTCATGGAGGTCATGGGCCTGCACCTGGCCGGGGCCAGCTTCGAGCAGCCGGGCACCCCGCTGCGCGAGGCCCTGACCGCCGAGGCCGGGCGCAGCGTGCTCGCCCGCACCGCCCTGGGCGACTCCTACAACCCCGTCGGCCGCCAGGTCGACGAGCGGGCCGTCGTCAACGCCGTGGTCGCCCTGCTGGCCACCGGCGGCTCCAGCAACCACACCCTGCACCTGGTCGCCATCGCCCGCGCCGCCGGTATCGAGCTGACCTGGGACGACTTCGCCGATCTGTCCGAGGTGGTGCCGCTGCTCACCCGCATGTACCCCAACGGCGCCGCCGACGTGAACCAGTTCCACGAGGCGGGCGGCATGGCCCACCTGATCGGCTCCCTGCTGGACGCCGGACTGCTCCACGAGGACGTGCGCACCCTGATGGGCGAGGGCCTGGGTCGCTACCGCCAGGTCCCGAACCTGGACGGGGGCGAGCTGACCTGGGTCGACGGCCCCAAGGAGAGCGGCGACACCTCCGTCCTGCGCGGTACGGACGACCCCTTCGCCCCCGACGGCGGCCTGCGCATGCTGTCGGGCAACCTGGGCCGCGCCGTCATCAAGGTCTCCGCGGTCGCGCCGGAGCGGCACGTGGTGGAGGCCCCCGCCCGCGTCTTCGGCGACCAGGCCGAGCTCCAACAGGCGTTCGCCGCAGGGGAGCTGACCGGCGACTTCGTCGCGGTGGTCCGCTTCCAGGGGCCGCGCGCCAACGGCATGCCCGAGCTGCACAAGCTCACGCCGCCGCTGGCGGTGCTCCAGGACCGGGGCCAGAAGGTGGCGCTGGTGACCGACGGCCGCATGTCCGGCGCCTCGGGCAAGGTGCCCGCCGCCATCCACGTGTCCCCCGAGGCGGAGGCCGGCGGCGCGCTGGCCTACGTCCGCGACGGCGACCCCATCCGCCTCGACGCCACCACGGGCACACTGGAGGTGCTGGCCGACCTGAGCGGCCGTGAGCCCGCCCGTCCCAGCGCGGACTCCGCCACCGGTACCGGCCGTGAGCTCTTCGCCGCCCTGCGCGGCGCGGTCGGCCCCGCCGAGAAGGGCGCCGGGGTCTTCGGATCCTGACCCGCCGACCCGGGCGCGCCGGGGGACCGGCCCCGGGGCGCGTGCGGCGGACGTCCGCCCCACGCGCCCCCGCGGCCGCGGCGCGCCCACCCCAGACCTTCGACCGACCCTGGAGAGACACGACATGACGACGAACCCCCGTTCGGGCGCCGACATCCTCGACCTGGCCCCGGTGATGCCGGTGGTGGTCGTCTCGGAGGCCGAGTCCGCCGTGCCGCTGGCACGCGCACTGGTGGCGGGCGGCCTGCCGGGCATCGAGGTGACCCTGCGGACCCCGGCCGCGCTGGAGGCCATCGCGCGGATCGCCGCCGAGGTGCCCGAGGCCGTGGTCGGCGCGGGCACCGTGGTCACCCCCGAGCAGGCGGCCGCGGCCGCCAAGGCGGGAGCGCGCTTCCTGGTCAGCCCGGGGTGCACCGACGGGCTGGCGTCGGCCATGGCCGACACGGGCCTGCCCTTCCTGCCCGGCGTGGGCACCGTCTCCGAGGCCCTGGCGCTGCTGGAGCGGGGGGTGTCGGAGATGAAGTTCTTCCCGGCCGAGGCCTCGGGCGGCGCGGCGTTCCTGAAGTCGCTGGCGGGTCCCCTGCCCCAGGTGCGGTTCTGCCCGACCGGCGGCATCACCGTCGCGTCGGCCCCCGCCTACCTCGCCCTGCCGAACGTGGGCTGCGTGGGCGGCAGCTGGCTGACCCCGGCCGACCTGGTGGCGGCGGGCGAATGGGAGCGGATCACCGGGCTGGCCCGGGAGGCCGCGGCTTTCTAGCGCTTTTCTCCCCTGCCCCGGCCGCCGTCTCGGCTGCCGGGGTTTTTTCCTTTTCCGGGGTGTTTTCCCGGCTTTCTGCTGTTATTCGGAAATTCCGTCTCGGGTCGGGGCTCCCCCTCCCCAGGGCGGAGACACGGAGTGGACCGGTCCTGGTCACGGGTGACCGCGCCGCGGTCGCCGTGTCGGGTGGGCCAGGAGGAAACGCAGGTGGAAGCGGGCCCGTTTCCCGGATCGCGGGTATTCGCCACCACCCTTCGGACGGGCCCCTCCTGTGTGCGACCCCCCGTCCCCGGGGGGCGGGGCCCTCCCCCCGGAAGGACGCGGTTCCGTCCATAAGGAGGAGGGGAAAATGGTCCGCGTGAATGAAGACCGCGACGCGGCCGGGGCCTAATGTGTATTTCACAACAGGCGTTACCGACAAAACGGTCGCCGTGTTTCGAGAAAGGCATTCCCCATGGCCGTTTCCGCCAGCAACCGCCCCGAGATCAACCTCGACGTCGACGCCGAGACCTTCGAGACCCCGGGTTCGGGCCAGTCCGTGGAGAACAGCGGCGCCGAGGTCCCCGGCCCGATCACCTTCGGCACCACCTGCTGGGGCACCCCCTGCCCGAGCGCCAACACCATCTCCTGCTAGGGGATCGGACCCGTAGTCCCCACAGAGGCCGCGGGCGGCACCCGGCCGCCCGTAACGGTGGAACCCCGTCCCTGATCCACCGCGGCCCGGCACGACCAGACCCGGGGCGGCGGCCGCCCGGCGGCCGCCGCCCCGCGGCACACCCGCGGGTGTTCTCCGTACCCTTCCCCTTCCGCGAGCGCGGTGCCGCGGGCGCGGACCCGGCCGAGGAGGCAGTCCCCCATGCACGACGACACAGCGCAGGACCGCGAGGAGACGCCGCCGGAAGCCGCGCCGCCGCTGGGCCTGCTGGAGTACCTCGACCTGACCGAGGGCCGTCCCGTCCGGGACAAGCGCGACACCGCCTTCGCCTCGGCCCTGCTCGCCGAGCGGTTGGGCTACAGCCGCGTCTGGCTGCCCGAGCACCACGCCTCCGGCGTGCCCAGCACCAACCCGCTGCTGCTGGCCGCCGTCCTGGGCAGCCACACCCGGCGCGTGCGCGTGGGTACCGCCGTCACGCTGTCCAGGATCCGCGACCCCCACCTGACCGCCGAGGACGTCGCCGCCGCCGCGCACTTTTGCCCCGACCGCCTCGACGTCGGGTTCGGCCGCGGCGACGTGAGCGGGGGCGCGGCCGACGACCTCGCCCACCTGCGAGAGCGGGGCGAGGACGTCGGCGCCGTCATCGACACGACCGTCGCCCTCCTGCGCGGGGGCGCGGAGTGGGTCGACCCGGTGGACACCGGATTCCAGCTCTGGTCGCACGGCGCCGGGAACCGCTCCGCCGAGATCGCGGCCAGGACCGGCACCCACTACTGCCACGCCCTGTTCTTCAACACCGACGTGGACGCCTGCGTCAGCACGCTCAGGACCTACCGCGCGGCACACCCCGGCGGACGCACGGCCGTGGCCCTGGCCCTGGTCGCCAACGACGACGCCGCCACGGCACGCGCCGACAGCCTGCGCCAGGGCGTGCGGGTCAACTGCGCGGGCACGGCCGACCAGTGCGCCGACGCCGTGCACCGCGTCCTGGCCATCACCGGCGCCGACGAGGCGGTCGTCACCGAGCTGTCCAGCGACCCCGAGGACCACCTGCGCGCCGTGGAGGAGGTCTTCGCCGCCGTGCGCCGCCGCGCCGCCTCGCCCGTCGAAGCCGTGGCCTCCCCCGGCGGCGCCATCCCCGCCGGGACCGCCGCGGCCACGGGGAGCGGTGCCCGGTGAGCGGGACAGACTTCGGGCTCGTCCGCGTTCCGCTGCTCAGCGTCGAGGAGTCCGCCCGCATGGTCGCCGCGGGCGACGTCCACGACCCCGTCGCCGCCATGGCCGTCGACCTGGCCGCCGACCCCCACCTGCGCGCCGCGTCCGCGTCCGAGGAACGCGCCCGCGCCACCCTGCTGCGCTACCTCGCGCGTATGGGCGGGCGCGCCACTCCCTACGGGCTGTTCGCCGGAACCGCGCCCCTGTCCGTCGGGGACCGCCGCGACCTGGAGGTCGACCGGCGCGAGCGGCACCGCGTGCGGGTGCGCGTGGACGTGCGCGCCCTGGAGGAGACGGTCGCCGACGCCCTCGCCGCCGCCGACCCCGACGATGTCCCCCTGCGGCTCAACCCCCTGGCCGGCGTCGGACCCTCCGCCGTGCGCTTCGCCGCTCCGGGCGACGCCACCGCGGACGTGGTGAGCGTCCGGCGCACCGAGGCCATCGACACCGCCGTGGAGGTCCTCGGCGGCGCCGAGATGAGCGCCGCCGAACTCGCCGACGCGCTCGCCGAGCGGCTGCCCGGTGTGGAACCCGAGCGCCTGCGCGCCTTCGTGCGCGGACTGCGCGGCAAGGGCCTGCTCCAGCCCTCCGACGGCCTGGTCGCCCCCGGCACCGAGCCCGCCGACCGGGCCGTGCGCCTCCTGGACGCCGTCGGCGACCGCGACCGGGCCGCCGCCGTGCGCGTCCTGCTGGCCGACGCCGCCGGAGAGCGCGCCTTCGAGCCGGGACTGCGCGACCGGCTCGACACCGCCTGGGACCGCGCCGCCGGCCACGCGCCGGCCCTGGCCCGGGCCAGGTACGCCGAACGCTTCGACCTGCACCCCGAACTCGCCATGCGCGCCGCGCACCTGGACCGGCGCACCGTCGCCGACCTGGGCGCCGCCGTGCGCCGCCTCGCCGCCCTCGCCTCCCCCGGCGGCGGACCCGGCTTCGACATGGCGGCCTTCCGCGCCGCCTTCGCCCAGCGCTTCGAGGACGCCGAGGTGCCGCTGCTGAGCGCGCTGGACCTGGAGTCGGGCGTGCTCCGGCCCGCCCAGCGCGGCGCCTCCGCACTCGCCGCCAAGGCGGGCCTGCGCACCGGTTCCCGCCCCACCGAACCCACCGTCAACCCCGAGCTGCTCGACCTGCTCGGGCGCTGGACCGCCGACGGCGGCCACCTCGACGGCGGCTCCGTGGACATCGCCCACCTGCCCGAGGCCGACACCGACGGCTCCCGCGCGCTGCTGGCCGTCCTGCTCGGCGACGCCGACCCCGCGTCCCACGACGGACCGCACAGCATGCTCGTCGGCGGGGTGGGCCGCGCCCCCCACGCCCTGGCGGCCCGGTTCGGCCTCCACCGCCCCGCCGTCGCCGACCGCATCCGGGAGCAGGTCGACCGCGCCCGTGAGCGGCACGGCACCGCGGACCAGGAGGATTCCCCCCTGCACGCCGAACTCGTCTACCACCCGGGCGGGCGCATCGGCAACGTCCTGGTGCGCCCCCGCGTGCTGGACGAGACCATCGCCCTGACCGGCGCCCACGCGGGCACCCTGCACCTGGACCGCCTGCTCCTGCGGCTGTGCCCGGACGGCTTCCGGCTGCGCGACGCCCGCACCGGCCGACCCGTCCTCGTGGAGCTCAACACCGCCCACAACGTCGACTTCCACGGCCTGGACCCGGTCTACGCGGTGCTGGGCCACCTGGCCACGTCCGGGGGAGCGGGATGGTCGTGGGGGCCGCTGGCCCGTCTGCCCCACCTGCCGCGCGTCACCTGCGGCCGGGTCGTGGTCACCCCCGAGCGCTGGCTGCTGCGCCCCGGGGACGTCGCCGCGGTCCTGTCCGCGCCCTCCCCGGCCGCCGAACTGCGCGACCGTCTGCCCGGCCTGGGCGGGCGCACCTGGGTGGGCACCGGCGAGTACGACCACGTGCTCCCCGTGGACCTGCGCGAGGACGCCTCGGTGCGCGCCGCCCTGGCGCGCGCCGGCGACCGCGACACCGCCTTCGTGGAGATGCCCCAGGCCGAGGCGCCCGCGGTGCGCGGCCCCGGCGGGGGCCACGTCGCCGAGGTGGTCGTGCCCACCGGCCCCGTCCTGCGCGAGCCGCCCGGCCCCGGCGCGGGGACGGCCGTCCTGGACCGCGGCCACGGCCGGGCCTGGGTCTACGCGCGCCTGTACTGCGGGCACGCCGCCGCCGACCAGGTGGTGTCGCGCGCCCACCGTCTGGCCTCGGACCTGCGCGCCGCGGGGGAGGCCGACCAGTGGTTCTTCCTCCGCTACCAGGACGGGGACGGCTACCACGTGCGGGTGCGCGTCCGCCCGGCCGAACCCGCCGCGCGGCCCGGCGTGCTCACCGCCGTGGACGCCCTCGGAGCCCGGCTGGCCGCCGGGGGCCTGGTCAGCAGGGTCGTCCTGGACGAGTACGTGCCCGAGGTGGCGCGCTACGGCGGCACCGAGGGCCTGCGGGCGGCCGAGGGGCTGTTCACCGCCTCCAGCGACCGCGTCGCCGCCGCGCTGCCGGCCCTGGCCGACGAGTCCGCCCGCCTCTACCAGGCGGTCGCCGACGTCACCCACTGGTGCACCGAGCTGTTCGACGCCTTCGACGAGCGCGAGGAGTTCCTGCGCGTGTGCCAGGGCGGCCTGGACGTGGCCCCCACCCGCGAGGGCAACCGCCTCGGCAAGTTCGCCCGCGCGCACGAGGCCGCCCTGCGCGCCCACCTGGAGGGTGTCCGCCCCGACGAGGACGTGGCCAAGGCCCTGGGCGCGCTGGCCGCCGCGCTGGCTCCCGGAACCGGGGCCCGCGGCCGGTGGTCGGTGTTCGGGTCGGCGCTGCACCTGCACCTGAACCGGACCTTCGCCTTCGACGCGGTGCGCATGGAGTACCTGGCGCACGAACTCGCCCGGCGCCACCTGCGCCGCCTGCACGCACTGGAGGGCAAGAAGCGATGAACGACGCCGACACGCTGGACCTGGCGCGGCGGTTCCTGGCCGACATGGACGACCAGGTGCGCGAGGCCCCCACCTTCCCGCTGCTGCTGGACCAGGCCGTGGCCCGGATGGAGTTCGCCCGCGCCCTCGGCGAGGACCACGGCGCGGAGGACTCCTTCCACGAGGCGATGGGCCTGCTGCGCTCCGGCGGCGGCACCGGCCCCTGGCTCTACCGGGGCGCCGCCCAGGCCGGGTGGACCGCTCTCCGGCTCGCCCGGGCGCGCGGCACCGAGCCCTCCGGACTCGGCGCCGTGGACGACGCCGTCCTGCGGTGGATCGCCGACTACCCCGCCGAGGGCGAGGTCGACCTGCCCATGGGCGTGCTGGGCCTGGGCGCGTACGCCCTGTCCCACCCCGACACCGGGTTCCGCGACAAGGCCACCTCCGGAGTCCTGGACGTGGTCGAGGACCGCGCCGAACGCGACGGCGACGGCCTCTTCCTGCGCCTGGGCGACTCCCCGGCGCGCCGCGCCGACCAGTCCGCGCGCTGCCGGGTGCTCGGCGCCGCCCACGGCACCGCGGGCCTGGTGTCCTACCTCGCCTCGGCCTCCGGGACGGCCGCCGCCCCGCGCGCACGCCCGCTGCTCGACGACTCCGTGCGCTGGCTGCGCGCCCAGCGCGGCGACTTCTCCCACGCCGTCTTCCCGCACCGCGTCGAGACGCGCTACACGCCCGCCCGCGCCACCTGGTGCTCGGGGGATCCGGGCGTCGCCCTGGCCCTGACCGCGGCCGCCGGGGTCACCGGCGACCCGCGCGACGCCGACCTGGCCCGCGCCACCGCCCTGGCGGTCACCACCCGCCCCGAGCAGGACTGCGGGATCACGGACGGGTGCGTCTGCCACGGCGCCGCCGGACTGGTCTGGTTCGGCCGCCGCGCCCACGACGACCACGGCCTGCCCGAGGGGCTGGAGTGCGTCCGGCGCTGGACCGGCTGGCTCGCCGAGCGGCGCGGCGAGGGACCGCTGACCTACTTCAACCCCGCCGGGATGATCCGGGACGCCTCCTTCCTCGAAGGGGACGCGGGCGTGGCCCTGGCACTGCTGTACGCGGCCACCGGGACGCGGCCCGCGTGGGAGCAGCTCGTCCTGGCACGCCCCGTCACACCGGAGGTCTGATGCCCGGCTCCCCGCCGACCGAAGCGCCCGCCGCCCGGGGCCGCCACTGGGTCCTGCGGCTGCTGTCCGCCTGCCGCCGCCATCCGGCGCTGGCCGCGGGGGTGGCCGCGGCGGCCGTCCTGGGGACCGGGCTGGCCGCGCTGGCGCCGCTGGCCGCCCAGATCGCCGTGGACGACGCGGTCCAGGGGCGCACGGACCGGATCGGCGTGCTCGCCCTCATCCTGCTGGGAGCCGCCGCGCTCCAGTTCACCGGGGCGTTCGCCCGCCAGTTCCTGTCCGGCAAACTCGCCCTGGGCGTCCAACACGACCTGCGCACGGCCGTGTTCGACTCGGTCCAGCGGCTCGACGGCGGCAAACAGGACACCCTGCGCACCGGCCAGGTGATGTCGCGCGCCAACACCGACCTGCAACTGGTCCAGGGGCTGCTGGCCACCGCGCCGCAGGCCCTGGGCGGCCTCGTGCTCATCGTGTTCGCCTTCTCCGCGATGCTGTGGCTCTCCCCCGTGCTCACCGTCGTGGCCGCGGCCGTCGTGGTCTCCTTCGTCGTGGTGACGGTGCGCGTCAGCAGGCGCATGCCGCCCGCGACCATGGCCGTGCAGCGCCGCGCCGCCGAGATCGCCCAGCACGTCGAGGAGACCGTGACCGGCGTCCGCGTCGTCAAGGCCTTCGGACAGGAGGAACGCGAGACCAGGCGCCTGGCCGACCTCGCCGCCCGCCTGTTCGGCGAACGCATGCGCGTGGCCCGCATGCAGGCGGCCCCCAGCGCCACCCTCGGCGTGCTGCCCTACCTCGGCCAGGCCGCCGTACTGGTGGCGGGCGCGTGGCTGGTCGCGCGCGGGGAGGTGTCCCTGGGCGCCCTCGTCGCCTTCTCCGGGTACATGGTCACCCTCACCGCGCCGTCGGCGTCCCTGTCCAACCTGGTCATGAGCGCCCAGCTGGTGCGGCCCGCGGCCCTGCGCGTGTTCGACCTCGCCGACTCCCGCCCCGACGTCACCGACGCTCCCGACGCCGCCGACGTGCCCGAGGGGCCGGTCGGCGTGGAGCTGGACGACGTGCGGTTCGGCTACACCCGCGACTCCACCGTGCTCGACGGGCTGTCCCTGCGGGTGCGCCCCGGCGAGACCCTGGCGCTGGTCGGCCCCTCCGGTTCGGGCAAGTCCACGGTCTCGCTGCTGCTGCCGCGCTTCTACGACACCACCGGCGGCGCCGTGCGGATCGGCCCTCCCGGTGGCGCGGTGGACGTGCGCTCGCTGCGCCTGCGCTCACTGCGCTCCACGGTCGGCGTGGCCTTCGAGGAGCCGTTCCTGTTCTCCGGCTCGGTCGCCGACAACATCGCCCACGGACGCCCGCACGCCACCCGCGAGCAGGTACGCGCGGCGGCCCGCGCCGCCGGGGCCGACGGCTTCGTCCGCGCGCTCCCCGACGGCTACGACACCCCCGTGGGCGAGCGCGGCCTGACCCTGTCCGGCGGTCAGCGCCAGCGCGTGGCCCTGGCCCGCACGCTCCTGGGGGACCCCCGCGTCCTGGTGCTGGACGACGCCACCTCGGCCGTGGACGCCGCCACCGAGGCCGCCATGGTCGCCACGCTCGCCGACGTCACCGCCGACCGCACCGTCCTACTCGTGGCCCACCGCAGGTCCACCCTCGCCCTGGCGGACCGCGTCGCCGTGCTCGACGGCGGCCGGGTGGTGGACGTGGGCACCGAGGCGGAACTGGCCCGGCGCTGCCCGCTCTTCGCGGAACTGTGCGCCGGGGACGGGGGCGACGTCGAGGAACCGGCCGCGGACTCCGACGACGGCGGTTCCTCCCTGTGGCCCGAGCCGGTGCCGGAGGCGACCGACCCCGACGAGGCCGCGCTGCCCGCCGCCGACGACCGCCCCGCCGAGCGCCTGGGACGCACGCAGCCGGAGGACCCCGGAGCGCGCTTCGGCGTCCGCCGGGTGCTGGCGCCCGTCCGGGCCCTGCTGGCGCTCGCCGTCCTGCTGGTCCTGGCCGACGCCCTGGCCGCCACCGCCCTGCCCGTCGTGCTGCGCTGGGGCCTGGACCACGGCGTCGCCCCCGGCGACGCGGGCGCGGTCGCGGCCGTGGGCGCGGCGGCCCTGGCGCTGGTGGCGGTCAACTGGTGGGTCCTGGCCCTCCAGCCCCGCGTGGTCACCCGGACCGGGGAGAGCGCCCTGTACGCCCTGCGCCTGCGCGTCTTCCGGCACCTGCACCGGCTCGGCGTGGACTTCCACGAGCGCGAGCGCGGCGGCGGGACCATGACCCGCATGACCACCGACGTCACCGCGCTGTCCACGTTCGTGGAGAGCGGGCTGACCATCGTCGTGGTCAACGGCGCCACCGTGCTGGGGATGGTCGTGGCGATGCTGGTGCTGGACCCGGGGCTGGCCCTGGTCGCCCTGGCGGTCCTGCCGGTGCTGCTCGCCGCGACCCTGTACTTCCGCCGGTGCGTGTCGCTGGCCTACCACCTGTCCCGGGAACGGATCGGGGAGGTCAACGCCGACCTCCAGGAACAGGTGGCGGGGGCGCGCGAGTCCCAGGCGGCCGGGGCCGAGGACGGCGCGAGCGAGCGCTTCGCCGCCCTGTCGGACCGCTACCGCAGGACCCGGCTGACCGCCCAGCGCCACATCGCGCTGTACTTCCCGTTCGTCACCCTGCTCGGGGACGTGTCCACCGCCGCCGTCCTCGGAGCGGGCGCCCACCGGGTGGCGGAGGGAACCCTGTCGGTCGGCGTCCTGACCGCGTTCCTGCTGTACCTGGGGATGTTCTACGCCCCGTTCCAGCAGCTGTCGGTGGTCTTCGACAGCTACCAGCAGGCGCGCGTGGGCGTGGACCGCATAGGCGGCCTGCTGAGCACGCCGCCCACCGCCGCGGCCTCCCGGCGGCCGGTCCCCGAACCGGTCCGGCGGGGCGGCGGCCGGGTGCGCCTGGAGGGGGTCGGCTTCACCTATCCCGGTGCGGGCGGGCCCGCCCTGGCCGACGTCACCCTGTCCGCCGACCCGGGCGAGACCGTGGCGCTGGTCGGCGAGACCGGCGCCGGAAAGTCCACCGTGGTCAGGCTCATCGCCCGTTTCCACGATCCCGACCGGGGCGCGGTCCTGGTGGACGGGACGGACGTGCGCGACCTCGACCCGGCCGAGCACCGGCGCAGGCTCGGCGTGGTCCCGCAGGAGCCCCACCTGTTCACCGGGACCGTCGCCGACAACGTGCGCTACGGACGTCCCGGAGCCAGCGACCGCGAGGTGGAGGAGGCCGTGCGCGCGGTCGGCGCCCTCGACGCCGTGGCCGCCCTGCCCCGGGGGATGCGCCATCCGGTCGGCGAGCGCGGTCGCGGCCTGTCCACCGGGCAGCGCCAGCTCGTCGCGCTGGCGCGGGCTCAGCTGGTGGCCCCCGACGTGCTGCTGCTGGACGAGCCCTCCGCGGCCCTGGACCCGGGCACCGAGCGCGCCGTGCTGGCGGCGATGGACCGCCTGTCCCGGGGGAGGACGACCTTCGTGGTCACCCACAGCCTGGCGACGGCCGCCCGCGCGGACCGGATCGCGGTGCTCGACGGCGGGCGGGTGGTCGAGACGGGCACGCACGGGGAGCTGTCGGCCTCGGGCGGCGCCTACGCCCGCCTGTGGCAGAGCAGCGGGGGGCCCGTACCGGTCTGAGACCGGGGGTCCCGGTCGCCCCGTGGTGCCGCTCGGGGCGCGGCCCCGGGCCCGGTCCGTCGCGGGACGACCCGTGCCCCGGGGCGGGCGCCTCAGTCCCCGGTCGGGGCGCCCCGGTGCTCCGGCATCCGGAAGTAGATCATCGGGTTGTCGGTGCTGGTGCGCACCGGCTCGCCCAGCCCCAGGTCCTCCCGCAGCTCCAGGAGGGCGGTGTGGGGCGCGGGGGCCTTCTTGCGGGAGGGGGTGAAGAAGTCCGTGCCGTTCTCGCGCAGCCACGCCAGCACCACGGCGCCCTCGGTGAAGGGCAGGGCCCGCTTGCCGTGGAAGACGTCGTGGACGCTGACCGGAGTCCCCGGGGCCACGCGCGGGAACAGCGCCTCCAGGTACCACCTGGCGAACCGGCCGTTGTGCGCGGCGTCCACGAACAGGTACCCGATCCCCTCGGGGACCTGGGACATGTTCTCGCGGACGTCGCCCTTGTGGAACTCCCACCGGCCCAGGGACAGCTCGGAGGGCACGTTGGACACCACGTTGTCCACGATGTCGAAGGAGTGCAGCGTCCCCCCGCCGTTGTCGCGCAGCGCCGACAGGATCCACGTGGTGGACCAGCCGTGGAAGGTCCCCAGCTCCATCACCGTGTCCGGCTGCGTCTCGCGCAGCAGCAGGTAGGTGATCTCCGCCTCCAGGTCGTCCAGCTGCGGCGTCATCCGCCCGCGCGTGCGGCGGAGGAACTCGCGCTGCGCGTCCCGCACCTTCGCCAGGGGGTCCCGGTACCTGCGGTACAGGTCCCCGATCAGTGCCAGGTCGATGTCTCCCATACCGTCCCCACTCCAGTGTCGCTCGATGGTCGCTCTCCGTGAACGCGGGCTTCAACCTACCCGTGACCCGGGGCCCCACACCGCTTCGCGACGCCCTTCCCAGCGCGATTCCCGGACATTCTCGCGCATTCTCCTTCCCAGGTAGGAGGCTCCGTCGCCCGGACGGCTCCGGCTGGTCCGCAGGAGGGGCGCGTATTTCCTCCTCCGGACCGAAGCGCCGTGAGCAGGGCCGACCTAGGGTCGGGAGCGTCGGCAGGGAAGAGGAGGTCGCCGGGGCCCGCCCGGCACACGACGGGGGGAGGACCGATGGCCGCCACCGGCGGGACGGGCACGACGGCCCGGACGGACGGGAGCACCGCCGCAGGCGTCCTGGACGCGGCCCTCGCCTGGCTCACCGACCACGCGGAGTGGTTCGGGCCGCGCTGGGACGACCACTTCCCGCCGCGCGACTTCGCCGGGGCCACCGTCATGGAACTGCTCATGCTCTGCCGCCTCCTGCGCCGGTCGGACCCGGCCCCGGCCGGGGCGGCCGGACTGGAGCGCGCCGCCGCGGACCTGGCCCGGGAGGCGGTCGTCGAGACCGGACCCGGCGGGGACGCCGAGCACCTGCCCTACCGGCTGTGGACGGCGGCCCTGCTCGCCGACCTGGGCCATCCGGCGCGCGGTCCCCTCTCCGCCGCGCGCGACCTGGCCGAGCGGCGCCCCCCGAGGCCCCCCGGCGCGGGCGCCTCGCCGGTCCTCGCCCTGGAACTGCGCCACATCCTCGACCTGGCCGGGATCGCCGCCCCCGCGGACCTGCCCGGCACCGCGCCGCTCTACGACGCCTGCGTGGCCGAGCACGCGGAGGGCGCCGGCGAGTACGACGCCTACGGGGTCACCCACGCCGTCCTGTACGCCACCGACTTCGGCGCCCGGCCGCTGCCGGGGGACACCGCACGCATGGGGCGCGTGCTCGACGGTCTGCTGCGCGCCTACCTGGACGAGGGCCACCTGGACCTGGTCGCCGAACTGCTCCTGTGCGCGCGGATCGCCGGAGGGGGTCCTCCCGCGCTGGAACGGCCGGCCTGGGACCGGCTGGCCGCGGCCCAGCGCCCCGACGGCTCCCTGCCCGGGCCGCCCTTCGACGCCGCGGTCCTGGCCGGGCGCACGGGGGAGCGGGCCACCGCGTACGTCTTCCGCACCTGTTACCACACCACCCTGGTCACCGCGATGGCCGCCGCCCACGCCGGGGCGTCCGCGCGTCCGTGAGCGCGAGCCCCCCGCGACGAGAGGAACACGTCCATGGCCGACGCCCCGACACCGTCGGCGTGCCCCGTGAGCCTGCCCACGGCACGCGAGCACGCCCTGGACCCGCCGCCCCGCTTCGCCGAGCTGCGGGAGAGGTCGCCGATCACCCGGCTGGCCCTGCCCGACGGGACGGAGGGGTGGCTCGTGACCGACTACGAGCTGGCCTGCGACGTCCTGGTGGACCAGCGGTTCAGCGCCCGCCAGGACATCCGCGTCCCGCCGCGGGGGCAGGCTCCGGCGCCTCCCGCGGCGCCCGGCTTCTTCGTGCGTATGGACGCGCCCGAACACACCCGCTACCGCAGGCACCTGGCCGGGCAGTTCACCCGGCGGCGCATGCTCCTGCTGGAGTCGCGCATCGGGGAGATCGCCGAGGAGCACGTGGAGCGCATGCTCTCGGGCGGCGCGCCCGCCGACCTGGTGGCCGACTACGCCCTGCCCGTGCCGTCGCTGGTCATCTGTGAGCTGCTCGGCGTGCCCTACGGGGAGCGCGGGCGGTTCCAGCGCGACACGGCGGTCGCCTTCGACGTGGGCCAGCCCGCGGAACGGGTCTCGGCGGCGCTCGCCGACCTCAACGCCTTCCTGGCCGACCTGGTGCGCCGCAAGCGCCGCGAACCTGGGGAGGACCTGCTCAGCGGGTTGCTGGACGCCCCGGACCTGACGGATGAGGAGGTCACCGCCATGGCCTTCCTGCTGCTGGTCGCCGGGCACGAGACGACGGCGAGCATGCTCGCTCTGGGCGCGTTCGCGCTGCTCACCCACCCCGGGCCGTGGCGCGGGGCGCTCACCGACCCCGACCCGGGGCGGATGGCGCGGCTGGTGGACGAGCTGCTGCGCTATCTGACGATCATGCAGTTCGGGGCGATGCGGGTGGCCCGCGAGGACCTGGAGGTGCGCGGGGAGCGCGTCCGCGCGGGGGAGGCGGTCGTGGTCTCCCTGTCCGCCGCCAACCGCGACCCGCGGGCCTTCCCCGGGCCCGACGCGCTCGACCCGGGACGGGAGCGCCCCATGCACCTGGCCTTCGGTCTGGGCGCGCACCACTGCCTGGGCCACCAGCTGGCCCGGACGGAGCTGCGGCTGGGGTACGGCACGCTGTTCCGGCGGATACCGGATCTGCGCCTGGCCGTCCCGCCGCACAGCGTTCGTATGCGCGACACCTCCGCGGTCTACGGAGTGCACTCCCTTCCCGTCACCTGGGGGCGCGAAGGGGCCGGCCTTTAGGGACGGGGTCCCCAAAAGAGGGAAATCCCCTGTCCGATACCCAGGGCGATATCTTATGGAAAAGGGAATGGTTCTGAGGTGAAGTCGTCGGGTGCGGCGCGACCTGCGCGGACGCGATTGTCGGCGGGGTGGGGAAATGAGGCTTCGCCCGAGATGCTCAAACCTCTACGCTTCGCGGACACGAGCAGTGACCGTTTTTTTCGGATTTATTCTTCGGTGGCCACATGCGGCCACGGGCGAAGGGTTTGTCCGTAGGGGATCGGGGATTTAAGGACGGCTGGCTTCTTTCCACAGAACAACCCCGGGCTCCCCTCCCCCACGCCCCGGAGGTTTCGCACGAAAAGGGGACAGGTCCACTGATTACCCGCGTACTGATTATCGGTGACCAGGACGTAGTGAGGCTGGGACTGTGCACGGCCTTCGAAGCGACGGATGACATCAAGGTGGTCGGAACGACCGGCGACCTGCGAGGGGCGGTGGCCAGGGCGCGACAGCTCCGTCCCGACGTGGCCGTCGTCGACATGGTGGCGCTCGGGGAGAGGGGGAACGGGGTGGTCCGCGAGCTCGCCGAGCTGGACGACCCCCGCGTCCGCGTCCTCGCCCTGGCGGTGCCCAACGAGAGGGACAACCTCGTCAGCTGCCTGCGGGCCGGCGCCTGCGGCTACATCCTCACCGGCAGCGACATGTCCGTCATCACCGACGCCGTGCGCTCGCTGAGGGAGGGGCACACCGTGCTCGACCCGGCCGTGGTCGGCACGGTCGTGGAGGAGTTCGTCCGCTACGAGGCGGCGGTGTGCGTCGGGACGGGCGACGACCCGGACTCGTGCTGGAAGGAGCAGTTCACCGACCGGGAGAAGGACGTGGTCGGGCTGGTCGCCACCGGCGCCAGCAACGCCGAGATCGCCGGAGTCCTCGGCCTGTCCGAGACGACCATCAAGTCACACGTGTCCAGCGTCCTGGCCAAACGGGGGCTGCGCAACCGCGTCCAGCTGGTGGTCTGGGCCTTCCGGAGCGGGCTCGTCCCCGTCCGGAGCAGGGACGCGGTGCTCTAGCGGCGCCCGCCGCCGGAGGCGGGCAGAACGGCAGTCCAGACGCGCGGTGCCGGCGGAGGGCCGCCGCGCGACCCCCTGACCCCGGGTGCTCCGGTCCTCAGGACCCCTCGGCGCCCCGGGCGGAGCGCGACTCCACCAGGACCCGGACGCCGTCCAGGACGCGTTCGAGGCCGAACGCGAACTCGTGGTCGGACGAGTAGACCGTCCTGTGCTCCCTGCCCACCGTGCTGCCCACCCGTGAGGCGAGCGGGTAGTCGCTGTCCCGTGTGAACGCCGCGAGCAGCGGGCCGTGGGTGCTCCACCACTGGCCGTCCGTCATCCCCGTGGCCCGTTCGGTCTCGCTGACCGCCGCGGCCTGGCTGGCGGCGCCCTCCGCGTAGCTGTTGACCAGGCTGACCGTGGAGTCCATCTCGACGTCGGACAGTCCCAGGCCGTCCACGGCGGACAGCTCGTACTCGTACTTGGCGATGAGGTGGGGGCCCAGGAGGCGGCCCCGCGGGGTCTGGAGCATCCAGGGGTGGCGCAGGAGCAGCCGCCAGTTCGCGTACGCGACCGCGCTCAGCCGTTCGCGCCAGTGCCCGGGGCGCTCGCCGTCCGCGTACATGTCGGCGTAGGCGGCGTCGAGCATGAGGTCGACCAGCTCGCCCTTGCCGGGAACGTAGGTGTACAGGGACATGGTCCCCACACCCAGGCGTTCGGCGACCTTGCGCATGGACAGCGCGGCGAGCCCGTCGGTGTCGGCCATCTCCGAGGCCACGGCAACGATCCGGTCCACGCTCAGGTCCGGTTTGTTGCGGCGGCTGACAGGCTCCTGGGTCCGCCACAGCAGGGCGAGACTGCGCGCGGGGTCGCCGCTCTTGGTGTACTGCGTGGGCATCGGCCGTCCTGCTCTCGGTCCGGTGTCCGGCCAGTCTAGGGCGTGTTCCACGGGCGCACGCCCCGCTGCGCGGCGTCGCGGGGACGTCGGAGGGGCGGGAGGCGGAGAGGCCGGGACACGGGGACGCCGGGAGGCCGGGACGCGTCCGGCCGGAGGGAGCGCCCCCGCCGGACGCGTCGGCCCGCGGATCAGGTCCGCGGGCGGAAGGCGTCCGCCCGAGCTGCCGGACCCGTCAAGGGCCCCGCCCGGTCAAGCCCGTGGGCGGAAGGTGCCCGCTGGGAATGTCACCGAGACCGTCGTCCCGCGGTCAGGACCGCGGGTGGAAGGCGTCCGCGTTCTCCCCGACCCACTCGGCGAAGGTGCGCGCGGGCCTGCCCGTGACCCGCTCGACGGTGTCCTGGACCCTGGTGCCGACCTCGGGCGGGTCGGTGGCCAGCTGGAGGCCGAAGCCCACGTACTCCTCGTCGTGGCCCAGGGTGCGCAGCCGCTCGGCCTCCTCCTCCAGGCTGAGGCGGACCAGCCCGATCTCACGGCCGATCCCGCGTGAGAGCGCGGCCACCCGCTCCACCGGGGTCAGCGCCTCGGGACCGGTGAGGGGGTAGGTGCGGCCGCCGTGGCCGTCCTCGGTGAGGGCGGTGACCGCGACGGAGGCGATGTCGGCCTCGTGGACCAGGGCGCTGGGCGCGGTGCGCGCCTCGCGGACCACGCCCTCCTCGCGCACGGAGTCGGCCCAGTCCAGGGTGTTGGCCATGAACTCGACCGGGTGGAGCAGGGTCCAGGCCAGGCCGCTCGCGGCCAGGGCCTCCTCCACCGGGCCCGGGTAGAAGTCGCACAGCACCGACACCCTGCGCACGCCCGCCTTCTCGGCGAGTTCGACCAGACGCGGCGCCGAGGTGAGGGGGCTGTGGTCGTCCCCGCCGAAGGTGATCAGGTGCAGCCCCGTGACCCCTTCGAGGTGCGGGGCGAGGCCGTCCGGGTCGGTGAGGTCGCCGCCGACGACCTGCGCGCCCCCGGGCAGGTGGGCCCGGTCGGGGGAGCGGGTCAGCGCGCGTACGGGGTGTCCGGCGCCGAGCAGCTGCCCGACGACGTGGCGGCCGACGTTGCCGGTGGCTCCGGCGACGAGGAAGGTCATGGCTCTCCATCCGTCCACTGGGGGTCCTGGTTTCCGTAAGCCGTACAGTACGCCGTACGGAAGTGGCGCACAAGAGCGGACGGGGCGTCCGAGGGGGCGCGCGACCCCGTGCGGCGGCGTGCTCTCTCGCGTTCTGTCCGGGATGCGGAGCCCGCCCCGGGCGGTTCCGCGTGCGGGAGAGGACCAAGGCGTATGGGCGAAGGCGTCCGGGGCGGCGGCGTGCTCTTCCTCGTTCGGTCCGGGGCGCGGGGGCCTGGGCGGCCCCGGTTCAGGACGTGCGGACGAAGGCGCCCCGGGCGGCGGCCTCGGCGGTGACCAGGGCGGCCAGGTCCAGGTCGGCGGACGTGACGGGCTCGCGGCTGACGAAGAGGCGGTAGTAGACCGGCGCGACCGCCGAGCGCACCACCTCCTCGGCGTCGGTGCCCTCGGGGGCCTCGCCCCGGGCGACGGCCTCGGTCACCAGGACGGCGGCGCGCGCGTGGCGGTCGGCCATGAACACGCGCAGTGCCCCGGCCACGCGCGGGGAGGCGAAGGCGGCCGCGACGGAGGCCGCGGACATCGCGCCCTCGGGGGCCTCGGTGAAGCCGTGCAGCACGGTCGCGTTGAGGGCCCGCAGGTCGGTGCGCAGGGAGCCGGTGCGCTCGGGTGCCCAGTCGCGGGTGGTGGACCACTCCAGCGCCGCGGACAGGAGTCCGTCCACCCCTCCCCAGCGGCGGTAGACGGTGGCCTTGTGCACGCCGGAGCGGGTGGCGACGCGTTCGGCGGTGAGTCCTGCGTAGCCGTGTTCGCCCAGTTCGTCGAGGGTGGCCTGGAGTACGGCGGCGGTGTTGCGGGCGGTGCGGCCGCCGGGCCTGGCGGCGCCCGGGGTTCCCGTGTCAGAGGTCATAACGCAACTCTAGTTGCATTTGCTGTCTTCGTGTGTCATGCTCCTTATCGCGACAACAGTCGCATCAAGCCCTCTCGAAGGAGGAGATCACGATGGGCCGTTCCCGCCGCACCCAGGGTTCCCGGCAGTTCTCCACCACCATCGAGAGGTCCGCATGTCTTCTGCCTTCTCCGTCGTCTGCACGGGGCTGTCCTTCGCCTGGCCCGACGGCACGCCCGTCCTGACCGGCCTGGACGCCGCCTTCGGCGCCGGGCGGACCGGGCTGGTCGGCCGCAACGGCAGCGGCAAGTCCACCCTGCTCCGCCTCGTCGCGGGGCGGCTGACCCCCGCGTCGGGCACGGTGTCCGTGGACGGCGACGTCGGCTGCCTGGACCAGGGACTGACCCTGGACACCGGCCGCACCGTCGCCGAACTGCTGGGCGTCGACCGGGCCCGCGCCGCGCTGCACGCCATCGAGGCGGGTGAGGCCACCGAGGCGAACTTCGCCGCCGTCGGCGAGGACTGGGACGTGGAGGAACGCGCCCTCGCCCAGCTCGAACGGTTCGGCGTCGCCCTGGCGGGGGACGCCCCGCTGGACCGCCCCGTCGGCACCCTCTCCGGAGGGGAGGCCGTGCTGGTCGCGCTCGCGGGGCTGGCGCTGCGCCGCCCCGCCGTCACCCTGCTGGACGAGCCCACCAACAACCTGGACCGCCGCGCCCGGGAGCGGCTCCACGACGCGGTCGCGTCGTGGCAGGGAGTGCTCGTCGTGGTCAGCCACGACCGCGAACTCCTGGAACGCGTCGACCAGATCGCCGAACTCCGGGAAGGGAGGGTGCGCGTGTGGGGCGGCAACTACTCCGCCTACGCCGAACAGCTCGCCGCTGAGCAGGACGCGGCCCAGCGCATGGTGCGCGTGGCCGAGGCCGACGTGCGCCGCGAGAAGCGCCAG
Source organism: Nocardiopsis alborubida (assembly GCF_012396365.1). Taxonomy (GTDB): domain Bacteria; phylum Actinomycetota; class Actinomycetes; order Streptosporangiales; family Streptosporangiaceae; genus Nocardiopsis; species Nocardiopsis alborubida. The sequence continues at coordinate 270,483 of NZ_JAAXPG010000004.1, forward strand.
CTCGCCGACGCCCAGGTCAAGCTGGCCCGGCGGGTGCGTTACGGCAAGAAGATGTACGACACCAAGCGCGAGCCCCGCGTGGTCATGAAGCAGCGCAAGCGCGACGCCCAGGTGGCGGCGGGCAAGCACCGCATCATGCAGGAGGCCAGACTGGTCGGGGCCAGGGAGGAGCTGGACCGGGCGGAGGACGCCGTCCGCGACGACGACACCATCCGCATCGCCCTGCCCGGCACCGAGGTCCCCACCGGGCACGGCGTCCTGGAGCTGGGCACTCCGGACGGTGGGCGGCTGTACCTGCGCGGGCCCGAACGGGTGGCGCTGGTCGGGCCCAACGGGTCCGGCAAGACCACCCTGCTGCGGGCGGTGGTCGGCCGGGGGCGCCACCCGCAGGCCGAGGTGGTGCACGCCGCCGACCGGATCGGCTACCTGCCGCAGCGGCTGGACGTGCTGGACGACGGCCTGAGCGTGCTCGACAACGTGCGCGCGGCGGCGCCCTCCGCCACGCCGCACCGGGTGCGGGCCGGTCTGGCCCGCTTCCTCATCCGCGGGGACCGGGTGGACCAGAGGGCGGGCGACCTCTCCGGGGGCGAGCGGTTCCGGGTGGCGCTGGCCCGGCTGCTGCTGGCGGACGAACCTCCCCGGCTGCTGGTGCTGGACGAGCCCACCAACAGCCTCGACCTCGACAGCCAGCGGCAGCTGGCCGAGGCCCTCGCGGACTACCGGGGAGCCCTGCTGGTGGCCAGCCACGACCACGCGTTCCTGCGCGAGGTCGGGGTGGGCCGCTGGTGGCGGACCGAGCGCGGGCACGCCCCGGTGGAGGCGTCCGGGGTCGACTGACGGGGGCGGTGGCGGGGCGGCGCCCCGCCACCGGGCCGCCCGTGTCCCACTGAGCCACTGGTGTCCCACCATCGAGCCGCCGCCGGGTCGAGGCCCGAGCGGTCGGTGTCGGCGGTCAGGCGGGCTTGGCCGGGCAGGCGGCCAGGTGGTCGTCGACCACGCCCACGGCCTGGAGGTAGGAGTAGACGATGGTGGTGCCCACGAAGGTGAAGCCGCGCTTCTTCAGGTCCTTGCTGACCCGGTCCGACAGCGGGGTGCTCACCGGGACCTCGGAGGGTTCGGTGAAGCGGTTGACCACGGGCGTTCCGTCCACCCAGTCCCACAGGTAGGCCGCGAAGGTGCCGTACTCCTCGCGCACGTCCCCGAAGGCCCGGGCGTTGCGGGGGAGCGAGGCCACCTTGAGCCGGTTGCGGATGATCCCGGCGTCCTGGAGGAGCCGGTCGGTGTCCTCCTGGCCGTACTCCGCGATCCGCTCCCGGTCGAAGCCCTCCAGGGCCCGCCGGTAGTTCTCCCGCTTGTTGAGCACGGTGGACCAGGACAGCCCGGCCTGCGCGCCCTCCAGGACGAGCATCTCGAACAGGTGCGCGTCGTCGCGGGAGGGCCTGCCCCACTCGTGGTCGTGGTAGTCCCGCATCAGCTCGGAGGACCCCCGTGCCCAGGCACAGCGCTGGTCGGACATGGCAGCTCCTCGGGGTCGGCGGCGGTGGTCGCCTCCATGGTGCCGCAGGTCGGAGACAGTCCGGACGCGGCCTCCGGTCGGGGTGCGGAGGCGCAAAGTCCCTTGTGGCCGGAACCGGACACGCGCGAGGATCGGTCCGTCACCTAGGATGAGCAAGGTATCTCGACGTAGAGATATCTGGTGTCGGCGCCGTACCCGGCTCCGCGCGCCTCCCCCCGACCCCCCGGAGGTCAGCGCACGTGAGTGCTCTGGAGATCACGAACCTCAGACGTGTCTACCGGCGCGGGGGAGGTGAGGAGCTGGAGGCGCTGCGCGGCGTCAGCCTGGAGGTCCCCGAGGGCGAGGTGCACGGCCTGCTCGGCCCCAACGGCGCGGGCAAGACCACGCTGTGCAAGATCATCTCCACCGTGCTGCTGCCCACCTCCGGCACCGTCCGGGTGCTCGGCCACGACGTGGTCACCGACACCGCGAGGGTGCGGAACTCCCTCGGCATCGTGTTCGGCGGCGACAAGGGCGCCTACGACCGGCTCACCGCCCGGCAGAACCTCACCTTCTGGGCCGGGGTGTACGGCCTCCGGGGCGCCCGTCGGCGCGGCCGGGTGGACGAACTCCTGGAGCGGATGGGCCTGGCCGACCGGGCGGACGAGCGCGTCGGCGCCTTCTCCCGGGGCATGAAGCAGCGCCTCCACCTGGCGCGCGGCCTGGTCTCCGACCCCGGCGTGCTCATCCTGGACGAACCCACGGTCGGCATGGACCCGGTGGCCGCCCGCGACTTCCGGGCGCTGGTCGCGGAACTGCGCAGCGGCGGACGCACCATCCTCATGACCACCCACGACATGGCCGAGGCGGCGGCGCTCAGCGACCGGGTGTCCCTCATCGACCAGGGCGGCCTCGTGCTCACCGAGAGCCCCGAGACCGTCGGCCGCCTGGTCTCCTCCTACGAGCGGGTGGACGCCCGCGGTGTGCCCGGTCCCCTCCGGGAGCGGCTGGCGGTCCTGCCCGGCGTGGTGTCGGTCCGGGAGGCGGACGGCGACGGGGTCCGCGTGGAGACCGACGACCCCGACGCCACGCTCGCCGTGCTGCGCGCCCTGGTGGACGCCGGGATCGGTGACGTGTCGCGGAGCCGCCCCAGCCTGGAGGAGGTCTACCTGCACCTGGTCGGAGACCGGGGGATGGCGGTGGACACGTGAGGTCCCTCGCGCTCGGCTTCGGCCTGGGCTTCTCCTTCCAGACCCGGCGGATGGCCGGGAGCGTGGACAGCTACTTCGCCCTGGTCGGAGCGCCCTTCTTCACCGCCGTCTTCCTGTCGATGGTCCTGTACTCCGGCCGTGCGGACCTGGCCTCCTACACGGTGGTCGCGCCCACGCTGATGACCCTGTGGACCGCGGCGCTGATGTTCGCGGGGGAGATGATCAGCGACGACCGGGACAACGGCCGCCTGGAACCCCTGGTGGCCTCGCCGGTGTCCGTCCCGATGCTGGTCTTCGGCCGCCTGTGCGGCGCGATGCTGGTCTCCGTTCCCGCCTTCGCGCTGTCCGTCGGGGTGGCCGGGCTGCTCTTCGGCTTCTGGGTCACGGTCCACCACCCGGTGGTGTTCATGCTCGCGGCCGTGGCGACGGCCCTGTCCACCGCGGCCACGGCGACGGCGCTCTCGGCGCTGTTCATCGCCGCGCCCGGGGCCCGGATCGTGCAGAACACCCTGTCCATGCCGGTGTTCCTGCTCAGCGGCGTGATGGTCCCGGTGGCGCTCTTCCCCGGCTGGCTGGAGGGCCTGAGCCGGGTGCTCTACCTCTCCTGGGGAGCGGACCTGATGCGCGACGCGCTCGAACCCGGACCGGTGGAGTCGGTCGCGCCGCGGCTGGCCGCGGTGGTGCTCCTGGGCGCCCTGGCCCTGGCCTTCGGGTCGGCCACCCTCGTCCGCTTCCTCCGGCGCGCCCGCGCCGAGGGAACCCTGTCCCGGATCTGAGGGAGAAGCCGTGATCACGCACGCCGCCACCACGGTCCGCCGGGCCGCCGTCCTGGCCCGCGCCGACATGTCCTTCGTCTACACCTGGCGGACCTGGCTCTTCGGATGGCTGGTCCGGCTGCTGACCCAGGTGGTCTTCTACAGCCTGGTCGGGGTCCTGGTCGGCGACCCCGAGTTCACCGCCTACGTCGTCCTCGGCGCCGCGGTGCTCATCTGCGTGTCCGAGACGATGCTGGCCACCGCCTCGACCTGCTGGGACAAGCACCAGGGAACGCTGGGCCTGCTAGCGGCCTCCCCGGTCGAGCCAGGCCTGTTCTTCTTCGGCCGCAGCCTCCAGTGGCCCGCCTCGGCGACCGTCACCACGTCGATCGCCCTGCTGGCCGTACCGCCCTTCTTCGGGGTGGTCTGGGAGCCGTGGCAGGTGCCGGTCCTGGTGGGCGTCGCGGCGCTGACCGCGCTGAGCAGTTACTGCATGACCCTGCTCCTGGGGTCGGTCGCACTGGTCTTCTCCGAGGCGCGCAACGTCATCAGCACCATCGCCACCCTCTACGTCACCGCGTTCTGCGGGGCGATGGTGCCGCTGGAGTACTGGCCCGCTCCGGTCCGGTGGATAGCCCAGGCGGTGCCCGCCACCCACGGCCTGGAGGCGGTCCGGCTGGTGGAGGGCGGCGGCACCGCCGTCCAAGTCCTGACGGCGCTGGGTGCGATGGTGCTGGCGGCCCTGGTCTGGTTCACGGCGGCCTTCTTCTCCTTCCGCCTGGTGTTCGCCCGTGTCCGCGCCGGGAGGAGCGTCCTCGACTGACACGGACGCTCCGACTCCGGGCGAGGCGTCCCGACCGCTGGCTGACACCGGGGCCCGCCCCGCCTGCCGAGCGGGTGATCCGCCCCGCCCGACCGCGAAGGGCTCCGCATCTGGCAATTCTCGGAAACCCCAACGGTGAGGAACTCGCCCTCGTTAGGCTCACGAAAAAGTAACCGGCAACTTCCGGAGTGCGAGGTATGGTCAGTGGTATGGCAACCAAGAAGTACACGGTGACCCTTCCGGAGGAACTGGCCGAGGCCATCCGCACGGAGGTGGGTCCCGGTGGGTTCAGCCGCTACGTCACTCAGGCCGTTGAGCGTCAGCACGAGCGCGACCGTCTCCACGAGTACGTCGAGTGGTGGGAGTCCGAGTACGGGGCCATCACTGATGAGGAACTTGCCGAGGCCGAGGCGGAGCGCCGTGAGATCGAGCGCCGCCATGCCGAAATCGCCCGGAAACGCGACCCTCTTCAGAAGGCTGGATGAACGTCCAACAGATCTACCTCCTCGACAGTGAGGCGCTGTCCCGGGCTGCGGGGGGAGAGCGCCGTATGGGCGCTCGGCTCAAGGACGCGAACCGGGCGGGCATCAGGGTCATGACCACGGCCATGACTCTGATCGAGGCGTACGACATGAGAGCTCGTCAGGCGGCCTGGCAGTGGACTCTGTCCCGTATCCATGTGGAGCCGGTGACCGAGGAGATCGCCAACGACGCGATCCAGTTGTTGAGATCCGCAGGACTTCACGGGCACAAGTACGCGATCGACGCCGTTCTCGCCGCGGTCGCCCTGCGCCAGAAGGAGCCCGTCACCGTCTTCACCTCCGACAAGGACGACATGGACCAACTGTGCGGTGACCGCGTGGTGGTCTTCAAGCTGTGAGTCGGGGAGGGGCGCACGGCCTCGCCCCACCGTGGTCTCCACTGGTTCCAGGTCCGGGATCTCAGGCGGTGCCGTGCCAGGATCTCCACAGAGCCGCGTAGGCGCCTCCCGCGTCCACCAGTTCGTCGTGGCCGCCCAGTTCGGTGATCCGGCCGCCCTCCACCACCGCCACCCGGTCGGCGTCGTGCGCGGTGTGCAGCCGGTGCGCGATCGCGATTACCGTCCTGCCCCCCAGCACCGCCGCGAGGGAGCGCTCCGCCGCCCGGGCGGCGGTGGGGTCCAGCAGGGAGGTGGCCTCGTCGAGCACCACCGTGTGCGGGTCGGCCAGCACCACCCGGGCCAGGGCCAGCTGCTGTGCTCCGGCGGCGTCCAGCGCCGTGCCGCCCGCGCCCAGCGGGGTGTCCAGCCCCTCCGGCAGCTCCCGCGGCCAGTCCGCGTCCACCGCCTCCAGTGCGGCCAGCAGGTCGGCGTCGTCGGCCTCCTCCGAGGCCAGGGCCAGGTTCTCGCGCAGCGTTCCCGCGAACACGTGGTGCTCCTGGTTGACCAGGACGATGCGGCGGCGCAGCTCCTCGGGGCCGAGGCCGGCCACGGGCACCCCGCCCACCAGCACGCTCCCCGAATCCGGGGCGTCCACTCCGGCCAGCAGCCGACCCAGCGTGGTCTTGCCCGCTCCCGAGGGACCCACGACCGCCAGCCGCTCTCCGGGCCGCACCGTCAGATCGATCCCGCGCAGGACGTCCGTTCCCGCCACGTAGGCGTAGCGGGCACCGCGGACCTCGATCCGGTCGTCGACGGGTGTCGGGGCCGCGCCGACCGGAGCCGCCACCCGGCCCACGCCGCGCACCCGCGCGAACGAGGCGCCGCCGCGCTGCAACTGCTCCACCCAGTACAGGATCCCGCTGGCGGGCTCCTCCATCTGCCGCATGTAGAGGCAGCAGGTCACCACCACCCCCAGGCTCACCCCGCCCTCCAGGTGGAGCAGGCCGCCGCCGAGCAGTACCACCACGGCGGGCAGGGAGAACGCGACGTCGGCGACGGGAAACAGCACCGACCGCAGGCGCAGGGTGCGCCGCCGCGCCCCGTACAGCTCCAGGGTGTCGAGGTCGGTGCGCGCCACCCGCTCCCGGCGCAGCCCCAGCGCCTCCACGGTGCGCCCGCCCTCGGCGGTGGCGGTCACCCCCGCCAGCGCGGTCGAGGCGGCCGCCCCCTCGGCCAGGTAGGCGGCGCGCGACCGGCGCAGGTACCAGCGCAGCGCCCACCAGACGGGGGGCACGCCCACCAGGACCAGCACGCCCAGAGACGGACTGAGCCAGAACACCGCGGCCAGCAGGAAGAGGATCTGCAGCAGGGAGGGGAACACGTCGGGGACGGCACCGCGCAGGGTCGTCGCGACCACCCCCATGTCGCCGGACGCCCGATTGGTGAGGTCCCCGGTGCCCGACCGCTCCACCACGCGGGCGGGCAGGGCCAGGACCCGGTCCACGAACTCCTCGCGCAGCCGCGCCAGTGCCCGCTCCCCGAAGCGGAACGCGCCCAGCCGCGCGTACCGGGTCAGCACCAGCTGTGCCAGTGCGCAGGCCAGGACGGCGGTGGCCAGCCCGTCGACCGCCGCGACGGTGGCCCGACCGGCCTCCAGGAGGTCGATGATCCGTCCCAGCAGGTAGGGTCCGGCCAGTCCGGCCGCACTGGCCAGGCAGGTCAGCGCGAGCGTCGCGATCAGCCCCGCGCGGTCGGCTGACACCAGCCGCCAGGCGTCCCGGCGCGCCTGGGCGGGCTCCGCCACCGGCAGCCGCTCCTCCTCTCCGGCGTGCGTCCTCCCCCCGCCGTCGACACCCCCGACGCTCCCTCCGCCCGCCGCGGCTCCCGCGCTTCCGCCGGTCCCCGCCCCCTCCCCGGGGCCTGTGCTCTCCCTGGCTGCCCCGGGCCCCGTGCTCTTCCCCGCCTCCGTGCTCACGACCGGCCCTCCTCGTCCGCTCCGCGCAGGACCAGCGCCCGGTAGTCCGGCCGCGTGGCGACCAGTTCCCCGTGAGTGCCCACCGCCACCGCCCGCCCCCCGTCCAGCAGCACCACCCGGTCCGCCCGCGCCAGCAGCAGGGGAGAGGTGCCCGCGACCACGGTGGTGAGCCCTCCGCGGGCCTCGTGCAGCCGGGCCGCGACCAGCGCCTCGGTGTGCGCGTCCACCGCGGATGTGGGCTCGACCAGCAGCAGCACCTCCGGTCGGGCCAGGACCGCGCGGGCCAGCCGCACCCGCTGGCGCTGCCCGCCGGACAGGTTGCGGCCCTGTTCCTCCACCGCCGAGTCCAGCCCGTCGGGCAGGGACGAGACCACGTCCAGCGCCCCGGCCGTCCGCAGTGCTTCCATGACCTCCTCGTCGGTGCGGTCGCCGTGCACCGCGACCACCTCGCGCAGCGGACCGGCGAACAGGTACGACTCGTTGTCGCCGACCAGGACGCGGTCGCGCACCCGCTCCACGTCCATGTCGCGCAGCGGCACGCCGCCCCAGGTGGCGTCGGAGTCGGTGTAGCGGCCCAGCCGGTCCACCACCAGCGCCGCGTCCCCGGGCCGGAGCGACACCAGGGCGGTCATCGACCCCGGCGGCACCCGGGTTCCGCTCTCGGGGTCCACCAGCTCGGCGGGCCCCTCCGGGGGAGCGGCGGCGCCGCCCTCCGACAGCGCGGGCCCGGACCGCAGCAGCCGCACCACCCGCTCCAGCGACACGTGGCCGTGGGTGAGGTCGCTGGCCGCCTCCACGAGGAAGAACACCGGCATGATGAGGACGGCGACGTAGCCGTACACGGCGACCACCTCCCCCACGGTGATCTCCCCGGCCACCGCGAGCCGGGCGGCGATCCAGGTGACCACCGCCAGGAAGACCACCGGCAGGCAGGAGCTGACCGCCTCGAACCAGCTGCTGGTCGCGCCGAGCCGGTACCCCTGGCGCAGCAGCGAGGCCGAGCGCTCCCGGTAGCGGGCGGCGAACCGCTCCCGGCCGCCGATGCCGGACAGCACGCGCAGCCCGGCCACGATGTCGCCCGCCAGGGTGGTCAGGAGCCCCTCCCGTTCCCGGTAGCCGCTCTGTCCTCCGCGCAGGCCGCGCAGCAGCGGTCCCACGGTCAGGGCGAGCAGCGGCACGCCGACCAGCACGACCGCCGCCAGCAGGGGTGACACGGTCAGGAGCAGGACCGCGACCGAGGCGTAGGCGATCACCGAGCCGACCCCCGGCCCGGTCATGGTGAGCGTCTGCGCGATCCGGCCCACGTCCAGCACCTGGACGGTGGACAGCTCCCCGGAGGAGAGCCGCCGGGGCAGTGCCGCGCCCAGCCGGGCCGCGTGTCCGGCCACCACGCGCATGGTCCGCAGCGAGGCGTCCATGCGCACGAGCGTCATGGTCCGGTGCCGCATGATCGACACGGCCGCGTTGAGGACACCCGTGCCCGCCAGGGCTCCCGCCCACAGCAGCAGTGCGCTCCGGTCCCCGGCCCGCAGTCCGTCGTCGACGGCGCGGGAGAGGAGGTAGGGCATCACCATGAGGCCGATCATCCAGACGGTTCCCCAGAAGGCCCCGGCCAGGACCCTCCACGGCTGGGAGGCGATGAGCCACCACAGGTAGCGCCAGGGCCCGCGGGCGTCCGGCGTCCCGGGATCGGGCACGCGCGGGCCGGGGGCGACAGGCGGGCGGGGAGCGGTCGCCGCCTCGGTACCGGTCACGGAGTCCTCCGTTCGGATCGTTCCGTCATTCTCATGAGAACAGGCCCGCCGCCGCGGCGGAAGCCGCCTTCTTCTTCTGTGGACAACTCCGGAGCACGCATTTCTCGTGTGCCCTTAAGTCTCACTAGTAACAGCAGCAACACCAATACCAAATCCCACAAAAGAGAACAGAGTGCTCTTATGGGGAGGATTCTCATAACGCGTACGTCACAAAAAACCGATAAAGCCATAAATCAGAACAGGGCGCGCATCATATGTCGGTGGTGTGCCGGAGCGAGCGCGGACAAAGGGAGGCCATCGGGTCGTGTCGAGTGGCGCGCAGATGCCGGACGGTCATGAGACGCCGGTCGGACAGGAGGCTCAGGCCGCCTGCTACAAGGAACTCGTGGACCCCGGCTGGTCGGGGCCGCCGGGCCGCAGGCGCCCCGTCCTGCTCGTCCACGGCCCCCGGGGGTACGGCAAGTCCCACTTCGCCCTGCACAAGGCCCGTGAACTGGAGAGGCTCGGCGTCCCCTACGCCCACCTCGACCTCGCCGACGTCAGGTACCACTCCAGCGTCCCCGACGCCTTCGCCGCGATCTCCTCCCACCAGGAGAAGGGCCTCGCCCGCGCCCTGCGCTACTACGGGCGCCTCCAGTTCCCCCGGCTCTGGATCAGTCTGATCACCATCCGCCTGGAGATCGACCCCGACGGGGCGTCGGGAGACGAGGGCGACATCAGGAGCCGCAACGACCGGGCGCACGCGGAGATCACCGCCCTGGTGGACCAGGTGTGGCCCAGCGGCATGGGGCGGCTGAGCAGGTTCCTGAGCGAGGCGGGCGACCTCATCCCGCCCGCCGAACTGGTCGGCGTCGACTCGCTGCCCGTCGACCTGGCCCGGTGGGCCGCCGCCGTGTCGGGCGTGGGCGCCCGCGTCCTGGACCGGGTCTTCGAGTGGATGCGAGCCCAGGGCCAGGGCGGACAGGCCCGGGAGCAGGTGGCCGACTCCCTGTACCACCTGTGGCTCCAGGCGCGCGAGCCCGACGCGGTGGACGCCGTGTCCCGCATCTCCAACCGGGAGAAGGTGGGCCGTTTCTTGAGCGAGGCCCTGTTCACCGACCTCCAGCACGCGGCCAGGCGCGTGGGTTACCAGCCCACCCCGGTCCTGCTGCTGGACAACGCCGACCAGGGCGTGGGGCCCGTGCTCCTGAGGTCCCTGGCCGAGGCCCCGGCGCCCTTCGCCCGGAGCGGGTTCTTCGGCGGTGTCGGCTTCCCGGAGCCGCTCACCGTGGTCGCCACCACGTCCGAGACGGTCGACGGCGTGCCCCTCGAACGGTTCTACGAGGACATCCGGCAGTACATGCGCTTCTCGGCCCTGGCCCCGCTGGACCGGCGCGCCGTCGGCGAGCTGTTCTCGCGCGCACGCTCCCGGACCAAGGGCAGCGGCCACGTCTCGAACGAGATCGTCGACCTCCTCGCGGACTTCACCGGGGGGCACCCCGGGACCACCGCCCAGCTCGCCGACGCCTGGGTCGCGGTCCGCGGCACCAGCCTGCACGCCGCGCTCGCCCACCGCCCGGTCGACCCGGTCACCAGGCTGGAGTCCGCCGTGACCGTGGAGGAGGCCATGCTCACCACGGCCCTCGGCGTCGAACCGGACCGCCTCGACCAGCGCCTGAGGGAGGCGCTGATCACCTGCTCCGCCGCCAGGGACCCCGACGCGGGGCTGTGGCTGAACCGGTCGGGCGAACTCACCGAACGCGTCGAGGAGGAGCGCCTCCTCGACCACCCGCTGTGGGACCGCGCGGCCCCGGAGACGACCACCGTGCTGCGCCGCCTCCTGTCCCGCAGCCTGGCCCGGCGCCCGAGCGGCGCCCCGGGGAACTGGGACGCCGTCCACCGAAGGCTCGCCGACCACTACCAGAGCGGGGAGTCCGACAACCGGCGCTCCGCCGAGTGCGCGATCTACCACCGCCTCTGCGCGGGGCAGCTCACCCGCGTTGCCTGGCACCTCCAGGGCTGGCTCAAGGCCCCCGACATCGGCGGCGAGGAGTGGGTCCGCCTGCTGCGGGGCGTCACCGCGGCGCCCCTGCGGGTCCGCCCGTCGTTCCCGCTCCTGGACGCGTGGACGCACACCTGGCAGCGGCACGCGGCCCAGGAGGGGGCGGAGGGCGCGGAGGAAACCGAGACCGTCCTCAAACTCGTCGCGGCCCGCCAGATCCTCAACGACCCCGACCTCTTCCGCTCCGGGGCGCTGCACTCGGTCTGCCACATGGCGCTGAACGACCTCGCCGGGCGGGCCCCGAAGGGAGCGGCGCACATCTTCGACGAGGCGGCGTGGCACCTGCGGCTGGTCGCCAAGTTCGGCGCCAAGGCATGAGCGACCGCCCATCACCGAAGGGACGACCATGACCGGCCCCCATGACGCACACCTGTCGCCGCACCCGCCCGGCGGCCCGGGTTCCCTCGTCCGCAGGTGGCTGCGGCGGTGGTGGAAGCTGGTCGTCCCGGCTCTGGCGCTCCTGCTGCTGGTCCCGGTCGCCCTCTACTGGGACGTGTTCACCTGCGGCGGGCCCGGAAGCGGCGTGCGCCTGTCCGAGGGGCAGTGCGTGGGCGTCACCGACGGGTCGTACCCCTACCACGAGGAGTACGCCGAGGTGCAGGCCGCCATCACCGCGGAGAACGCCCGGGTGGCGGAGGAGTCCGACGGGCACGTCGTCCGGATCGCCCTCCTGGGCACGCTCACCTTCGGCGACGTCAGTCCCATGGACCCCGTCCGCATGGTCAGGTCCCTGGAGGGTGCCCACACCGCCCAGATGCGGGCCAACCACACCCCCCACTTCGGTGACCAGAGCCCGGCGATCCAGCTCCACCTCGCCAACATGGGCGGGCAGCAGGAGAGCTGGGATCCGGTGGTGGACGAACTCGTCGCCATGGCCGAGGACGAGGAGAACCCCCTCGTCGCGGTCATCGGCATGGGGGTGAGCGTCAGCTCCACACGGGACGTGGCCGCCCGCCTCGACGCGCACGGTATCCCCATGGTCTCCGCCGCGGTCACCGCCGACGGCCTGGCCCACCCCGAGACGCCGGGCCTGATGCGCGCCGCGCCCAGCAACACCGAGTACGTGCGGGCGCTGCGCGCCTACCTCGACGACCTGGAGGAGACGCCCCGGGCGAGCCTGGTCTACGACGCCAACGAGCCCGACCTGTTCGTCTCCTCCCTGAGGGAGGCCTACGAGAACCAGCTCGGCGTGTACATCACCGGGCACCCCCAGGAGTACATCGGCACGACCGTGGGCGACCCTCCCCGGGCGGGCCTGTTCCACACGGTGACCCTCAACGTGTGCGCCTCGGGCACCGACACGGTGCTCTTCGCGGGCCGCGCCCCGGACCTCAAGGAGTTCCTCGCCTCCCTGGCCAGCCGGGCCTGCTCCGACCAGCCCTTCCGGGTGCTGTTCTCCGTGGTCGGCCTGACCGCCATGGACGACGAGGAGGTGATGGGGTACCTGCGCGACGGGGACATCACGCTGGTCTACGCCTCGGCCGTCGACCCGCGCTGGAGCGCGGGACAGGCCCCCGAGGACGCGCCGCCGCACTACGCGTCCTTCGTGAACGCCTTCCACGAGTACGTCGGGGACGATGACCCCGACGCCCTCAACAACGGATACGCCCTGGTCAACCACGACGCGTTCGCCGTGGCGGCCAGCGCCGTGCGGATGACCAACGGGATGGACCTGGACGGCGGCCCGCCCACCGCGGAGGAGGTGGCCTCCCAGCTGATGCTGCTCAACAGCGCCCACGAGGTCCGGGCGGGCGGCGGGGTCCTCGGCTACAGCGACGAGTACGGCGGGGAGGCGGTCGGCCGGTACGTGCCCGTGGTGGAGTTGCCGTTGGAGGGGGAGGAGCCCAGGGGCCACCCGCACGTCATCGGTGGTGTCGCAGGGGTGTGACTTCCTGGTTCCGGGCGGCTCGCTGATCGTGTGCCCGTTCGGCACGGTGAACGCGTGGGCCTGTGTGGAATCATCGGTTGGATCGGACTCGGCTTTGTGGGTGGAATGTCTGTTTCTCGGGAAGTTGGAAATTCGGCTGCTTGCCGCTGGTAAGTTCCCAGTTCAGCGAGTCTGCTCCCCGCGCACGCGGGGATGGTCCCGGCGCGCCGCTGGTCCCGGACCCGCCTGACCGCTGCTCCCCGCGCACGCGGGGATGGTCCCGAGGACCAGGGCGACGACTTCCCCCAGGAGCACTGCTCCCCGCGCACGCGGGGATGGTCCCACGCCGGATCGTAGATACCTGGGTGCTTCCGCCTGCTCCCCGCGCACGCGGGGATGGTCCCGGTGACCCCGCCGATCATCGGGGTTGCGCTCACTGCTCCCCGCGCACGCGGGGATGGTCCCGCCGTGTGTGGGCCGCGTGGGTCGCCGAGGTCCTGCTCCCCGCGCACGCGGGGATGGTCCCTCAGCATCGTCGATCCGGACACGAGCGCGGCCCTGCTCCCCGCGCACGCGGGGATGGTCCCGAGCGAGATCGCCTTTACCGCGCCGATCACCCCTGCTCCCCGCGCACGCGGGGATGGTCCCGGTCGGTCAGGAGCTGACGGTAGAGGTCACGGCTGCTCCCCGCGCACGCGGGGATGGTCCCGACCAGGTGGACGGCGGGACGCTGGTCGCGGACTGCTCCCCGCGCACGCGGGGATGGTCCCCCAGCCACACCCGAAGCCAGGTTGCCCAAGCTCTGCTCCCCGCGCACGCGGGGATGGTCCCGACGACCCGACCGTGACCCTCCCCGAGGCTGACTGCTCCCCGCGCACGCGGGGATGGTCCCGGTGTCGAGCTGGGTGCGCTGACTACGTCCATCTGCTCCCCGCGCACGCGGGGATGGTCCCAGCCGCCCCTGCCCCCGGACCCGTTCAGCGGGCTGCTCCCCGCGCACGCGGGGATGGTCCCACCACCCCGAGGACCTCCGCCCCACCGTGCCCCTGCTCCCCGCGCACGCGGGGATGGTCCCGGCAGCCTCCGCGCCATCGCTGTCCACCAGGACTGCTCCCCGCGCACGCGGGGATGGTCCTCGACATCCCCCGCACCACCTACGACCAGGTCCGTGCTCCCCGCGTATGCGGGGATGGTCCCGTGGAGATTTTCGACGGCCAGGCTGCGGTCGCCACAGGGTGGGCGGCAGACACGAACGGCTGAGAGCCAGCGCTACCCCGGTCCGGCACCGCGCAACCGGCGCTGTCCGAGACCGGCCGATTCCTATGGCAGGTAGTGGCAGGAGGGTTACCCTCTGTGTGACCTGTTCCCCTGTGTAAGGAGCGCCATGGCCAAGCATGAGGGCCAGCCCAAGCCCAGCAGGCCGTTCGAGCCCGAACCGCCTTCGCCGGACTCCCCGACACCTGGCGGCGGCACCCGTGAGAAGCCCAAGGGATGACGGGCCCCGCGTCCCTCGCGGACGACCTGAGCCGGTCGGGGTACCTGACCGACCGGCGCTGGCACGCCGCCTTGGCCGCCGTCCCCCGGGAGCTGTTCATCCCGGCCGCTGCGATGGCCGTGCCGGTGGACGGCTCACCCCCGTACTCGATCGACCGTGACGCCGCCCCCGACGCCTGGCGCACCGCCGTGTACACCGACACCGCTATCGTCACCCAGCTCGACGACGGCGCCACCGAGCTGTCCGTGGGCGTCGGCGACTACACCAGTTCCGCGTCGGCCCCCGGGATCGTGGTCGACTTCCTGGAACTGCTGGACCCCTATCCGGGCGACCAGGTCCTGGAGGTCGGCACCGGCACCGGATGGACGGCCGCCCTGCTCACCTCCGAGCTGGGAGCGGAGGCGGTCACCACCATCGAGGTCGACGATCAGGTCGCCAAGGAAGCCGCCACCAACCTGGAGCGCGCCGAGCTGACATCGACCCTCATCGTCGGTGACGGCACGGACGGCTGGGCGGACGGGGCTCCCTACGACGGTGTACACGTCACCTGTGGCGTCCGCACCGTCCCGCGCGCCTGGGTCGCGCAGACCCGGCCCGGTGGTCGCATCGTCCTGCCATGGGTGCCCGGCTTCGGCCATGGCCACCAGACCCGACTCACCGTCATCGGTGAAGGCTGTGCGGTCGGCCGGTTCACCAACGGCAGCACGTACATGATGCTGCGCTCCCAGCGCCCGCCCGCCCCAGCGGCCGACGAGGGCGGCGACTGGCGGGAAGGTTCCACGTTGCTCGATCCGCGGCGCGTTGTCGGCGCCGACCCGGGTGCGCACGTCGCCATCGCGGGAATGCTCCCGGGTCTGTTCGGGCATGGCGCGAACGGCGAGGCGGGCACGTTCCAGCTCTGGCTCTGGGACGGCAACGGGTCGGCCGCACGCGTGGCCTACGATCCGCGGTACACGCGGTGCGGCGTCGAGCAGCAGGGGCCTCGGGCCCTGTGGGAGGAACTGGAGCGCGCCTACCTCACCTGGGTCGGCTGGGGTCAGCCCGGCCGGGCCCGGTTCGGGCTGACAGTCACTACCGAGGGCCAGGAGGTGTGGCTCGACGAGCCCACCCGCCTGGTGGCGGCCCCGGTGTGACCGTGTCTCGTTTCGTGCAGGCTCGTCTCCCGGGGGCGGTATCTAGTCGAAAGGACGCGAACACGAGTACACTCCGTGGCGGGTGCTTAGGTATAAGCACGGGGAAGGCCCTCGACGCACGTCGTCGGGGGCCTTCTTCGTGGGCGGTCTACAGGCTGCTGGAGCGCACAGTCCCCAGGAGCGCCGTCCACTGACTGCAGGAGAACGCCAGGTGTCCCTCAGCAGGGTTCTGGCTGTCGCGAACCGCAGCACCGCTGGGCAGGTCCGCGACCTCCACACAGTTCTCGCCCTGCGCGGAGGAGTAGCTCGACTTGCGGAAGGTCAGGTGGGTGGAGCTGTGGGTAAGCATCGGCGTCCTCTACCGGTACCGGGCGGTTACTTGGTGATGAGTTCCTGCATGAAGCGGCGCGAGTCATCCACGGACAGCGCTTGCGCGTGTACACGGTCATACAGACCCTCGTAGTGTTCCAGGACCACTGAATCCTCGGGGAACAAACTGCTCATGGCCTGTTCGAGGTAGAGAGTGCTCGGGTCAGCGGGGAAGTCCATGATGACGAACTGGCCCGTCATCGCGGCATGCGGACCGACGCTGTAGGGCAGCACTTGGATCTGAACCCGTCGCGACGGCAGCTGTGCGTCAAGGAGCTTCTGGATCTGTCCGTCCACGACCTCAGGCGGAATCCTGTGAAAGGCCGCCTCGTCGATGATCGCCCACAGCCGCGGACCCTGTCCGTGCTCCATCAAGGTCTGCCGCATCATGCGCGCCTCAACCCGGCGCTCGATCTCTCGTTCGTCCGAGGTGCCAGCGCTGATGACGGCGCGCGCATACTCCTCGGTCTGCAGCAGGCCAGGAATGTACAGGCACTCGTAGGTACGAAGACGGATCGCCTCTGTCTCCAGGTCCACGTAGAGACCTGCGCCCAAGATGTCGCCGTAGTTGGTCCACCAGCCCGTTTGGGATGCCTCCGTCGCGGTGCGCACGTAGGAGGTGCGCTCCTCCTTGGAGGTCACCCCGTAGACGTCGAGGAGCGTGAGGACGTCATCGGTGTGGAGTCTCTTCCAGTCCGCGTTTTCCATCCTGGTGATCTTGGCGGCTGACCACGGCCGGTCTGGACGGAGCGCCTTCGCCTTCTTCGCGGCGGCGTCCACGGTCAGATGGTTCGCCTCGCGCAGCGCGTCGAGCTGCCGCGACAGGCGCTTTCTTCTCAACGTGGGGGAGGCGGGCAACGGCGCAGGACTCCTTGGTCGGGCGGGCTTCTTGGCCTTCGATCCTACGCTCCGTGCACGCGAAGCAGACATTGTTCGCACCATCCACATGTATCGACTGGTTCACCTTGATCTTATTATTCATGTCAGGTGGATATTGCAGATTCGGTGACGATGGGTCACCATGGAGGCACCTAAGTGCCCTTGCCGGACCACCCATCCGGCGCCCGACTGAGGAGTCGCCTCGTGCGATACCTGATCCAGTTCTTCGTCATGCTGTGGCGGGCGATAGCCCCGCCCGCCCGGGGCCGCCACGCGCGGTCCGTGCCGCCTCCCGCTCGAACCCGAGCCCCGCGGCGCCGCCCGCCCGTGCGCCGCCGTTGGGAGTGGCAGGACCCGCCTCCCCTTCCCCCACAGCCCGTCGAACCCCCTGTGGAACGCGACCTGATCCCGCCCTACTACCGGGCATGGGAGCAGACGCGAGCAGATAAGCGATCCGTTCCCGACCACCTCGCGGGCGACATCCTGCACGTCATCGCGCCGACCGCACCGCCATCGCGCCCGCCCGGCGACCTGGCCAACCCCGCCGACCTCACCGGCCTCGCCGCCGTGGTCCGCCAGTGGCACGCCGCCCAGGCCGCCCAGGCCGCCCAGGCCGCCCAGGCCATCCAGGCCGCCCGAACCTTCGAGGGGGTGAGGGCGTGAACTCCCTCGCCTTCCGGTCGCGCCGCAGCCGCAGCCGCCGCACCCGTCCCTTTCTGACCGTGCTTCCCACGGCATGGGTCAGCGTCGCCACGGGTGCCCTCCCGATCGTGCGCGCCGCACACCAGGTACTCCGGGAGGCGAAGCGATGATGTCCGCGACCATCGCCGTCACCATCACGGACCTGACGTGCGACGACGTCCGCCTGTGCCGCGAGGCCAACGGTTCCGGCTCCCTCGCCTCCCTTGCCGTGGCCGCCTGCCACGTCGACCTCTCCCCGGGCTGGAGCACGCACGGCCGCGCCGCGCGGGTCGCCGCCCTGGAGAAGCTCGCCCGTCTGGCCGCCCAGGCCGCGCACGAACTGCGCGAGGCCGACCAACGCCAGGAACGTCAGCCATGACCGCCGTACCCGAGCCGCGCCGCGAACCGAGGACCGTGTTCGAGGTGCGCGAGGTCGAGAGCAGGGAGGCCCTGCACGCCTGGGCGCGCGCCCACGGGGTAAGGGTCCGCTACCTGGGCTCGACCTGGCAGCACGAGGAGGTCTACGGAGCCCAGCAGGGCACGCGGGTTCGCGTGTGCCGCACCCCCTGGGAGCACCGCCGCCTCCACCCGGTCGTGTGGAGATCACCGCTGGAGGCACTGCCACCGGACAAGCTGCCGTCCATCCCCCGGCAGCGCACTCCCTGAACCGGCCGCGCGCCGGGCGGCCCCGAGCCCCCGGCGCGCGGCCCTCCACCATTCACCTTCTGCTTCTCGCCCCGCCTCCACCCCCGACGAAGGACAACCGTGCCCAACACACCCCACACACCCCACAAGCCCCACGCATCCCATGCCGACCTGCCCGTTTCCCTGCTCACCGTGGCCGAGGTGGGAGACCTGTTCAGGGTCAACCCCAGGACCGTGAACCGATGGGTCGCACAGGGGCGCATCCCCGTGGTGCGCACCCCCGGCGGCCACCCCCGCTTCGACCCGGCCGAGGTCAGCCGACTGCTCTGGATCGACCAGCCGCCCGCCACCTGAACCCGCGCACACGGCGGAGTCGACATCGCGTGTCCGACCCGGAAAAAAGATTCTGTACGCCGTACGGAATTATCTCGAATCCCCTTGTGTTCCCTGGATCGTAGGCCGTACTGTACGGCGTACGACAAGCGTGGAGAGGGGAACGCTGTGAACACGACCGGAGGCGCGGTCACCGCGCGCGGTCTGGGCAAGCGCTACGGGAAGAGCTGGGCGCTGCGCGGGTTCGACCTGGACGTGCCCCCGGGCAGCGTGTGCGGGCTGCTCGGGCCCAACGGCGCTGGCAAGACCACCGCCGTACGCGTTCTGACCACGCTGCTGCGCGCGGACGAGGGCGCCGCGCGCGTCGCCGGGTACGACGTGGCCTCCCAGGGGGACGCGGTGCGCCGGAGCATCGGACTGGTGGGCCAGAACGCCGCCGTGGACGAGGTGCTCAGCGGACGGCAGAACCTGGAGATGTTCGGCCGCCTGTACCACCTGGGCGCCCGGCGCGCCGCCGCGCGGGCCGACGAGCTGCTGGAGCGCTTCCGCCTGGCCGACACCGGACGCAAGCCGGTCAGCGCCTACTCCGGCGGCATGCGCCGCCGCCTGGACCTGGCCGCGAGCATGATCCTGTCCCCGCCCGTGCTGTTCCTGGACGAGCCCACCGTCGGGCTCGACCCCCGGGGCCGCAACGAGGTGTGGAACGCCGTCCGCGCCCTGGTGGCGGGCGACACCACGGTGCTGCTCACCACCCAGTACCTGGAGGAGGCCGACCAGCTCGCCGACCGGATCTCGGTGGTCGACTCCGGCCGCGTCGTCGCCGAGGGCACACCGGAGGAGCTCAAGTCCCGCCTGGGCGGCGACCGGCTCGACGTGGTGCTCCACGAGGCCGACGCGCTGGACCGGGCCGCCGCCCTCATCGGCCGGGTGACCGGAGAGCGGCCCGAGGTCGAGGCCGACGCGCGTCGGATCGGCGTCGGTGTTCGGAACCGGGTCGCGGCCCTCACCGAGGTGGTGAGGGCGCTGGAGGAGGAGGGGATCGAGGTGGAGGACGTCGCACTGCGCCGTCCGACCCTGGACGAGGTGTTCCTGCACCTGACCGGCGGTCATGAGGACCGTGGCGACCGCGAGGGGCGTGACGGCCACGGGGTCCGCGCTGGCGGTGAGGACCCTGTCGGCGCCGAGGCACGTGAGGACCGGGACGACCGGGTGGGGGAGAACCGATGAACGAAACCAACGACACCGCTGTCCGGGCCGCGGGGCCCGCCCCCGCCGACCGGCTGCGCTGGGCGCTGGCGGACGGGTGGACCATCGCCCGGCGCGACGTCGTGCACTGGCTGCGCCAGCCCGGCCAGCTCGTCGCGGGACTGCTGTTCCCCGTGGTCATGGTGCTGATGTTCGGGTTCCTGTTCGGCGGGGCGATGACCGTGCCCGGCGGCGGGGACTACCGCGAGTTCCTGATGCCCGGCATGTTCGCCATGGCGATGGTCTTCGGGGTGGGCGAGACGGTCACCGCCGTGTCCCAGGACGCCGCGCGCGGGGTCACCGACCGGTTCCGCTCCATGCCCATGGCGCCCTCGGCCGTCGTGGTGGGCCGGTGCGCGGCGGACATGCTCCGATCGGCGATCACCCTGGTCCTGCTGGTCCTGTGCGGCCTGCTGGTGGGGTGGCAGTGGAACGGCGGCATCGGTGAGGCCGCCGCCGGGATCGGGCTGCTCCTGCTGCTGCGCTTCTCGCTGGTGTGGGTGGGCGTCTACGTCGGCCTGGCCGTGCGGGGCGAGGGCGCCCTCGGGGCCGTGCACATGCTGGAGTTCCCACTGGGCTTTTTGTCCAACGCCTTCGTGGCGACGGCGTCCATGCCGGTGTGGCTGGGCGCGGTCGCGGACTGGAACCCGCTGTCGTCCACGGTCGCCGCCACCCGGGAGCTGTTCGGCAACCCGGGGTGGGGCGGGGAGAGCTGGATCGCGCAGAACGCGGTGCTCATGGCGGTGGTCTGGCCGCTGGTGCTCACGGCGGTCTTCTTCCCGCTGTGCGTGCGGCGGTTCCGGGCGCTCGGCCGCTGAGGGCTCAGGCGTCCGGGCGCGGGCCCGGGCTCTCCTCCAGTGCGTCGAGGAAGGCCCGGGCCCGCCTGCGGTTGCGCGCGTTGAGCGGCATCGCCACGAACAGCATGAGCGGGAACACCACGAGGCCCACGACGCTGCCCCAGAACCCGGGCCCGGTGGTGCTCATCGTCACCGACCACAGGTTCAGCGCGAGGCCCAGGCCGAAGATGGTGGCCATGGTCTTGGGCCAGTAGGGCTGCCCCAGCACGGTCTCGGCCTGCTGACGGGCGATCTGGTTGGCCACGGGGTCGGCGCCCGGGGTTCCCTGGCGGACCAGCCGCCCGGCTTCACGCAGCCTGGCCCGGTCGGTTTCCGGCGGAAGGGGCTCTTTGGGCATCGCCCGCACCATGAGCACGGCGAACACGCCCATGCCCGCGCCGAAGAACACACCGAGGGCTACCCCGGCCCCCACGATCGGGAGCGGGTCAGAGATCTGGGTGGTGGACCACAGAGTCACCGCCATGATGGTGCCGAAGGGGATTCCGGCGAGGATTCCGTTGACGACCCGTAGCCGACCGGGTTGCGTCGGGCGTAGGCACGGATACGGACGAACAGGGGAGGGCGCTGCTGGTTCATCGGACCACCCGCCCCTGGGTCGCGTCGTAGCGGTCGCAGAAGGTGCGCATCCGCTGGCGCCGGGCTCTGAGAGCCAGAGCGAAGACGGCGAATCCGGCGAAGAGGGAAATGTTGTTCAGACCTATCGCCATGAGGGTGGGGTCCTCGTTCCGGAAGCCTCGCACGAGCAGGAACACACTGTTGCCGATCATCAGTCCGTTCAGGGCGAGACAGCCGATCAGCCCCCAACGGGGCAGCACCAGACCGAAGGACCTGAGGTGTACTCCGGCGTGGACACGCGCGAGGAAATTGGTCCAGGGGTCACCGCCCATGACGGCGCTGCTGGACAGAATCCGCGCCTCACGCAGTTGTTCGCGCGTCGTCCATGGAGGCAGGTTCTTCGGGTGCACCGCGTCCAAGGACGCGGTGAGAAACAGAGCGAGGACGTTGAACACGGGAAGAGGAACCAACAAGGCGGTTCCGAGAGTGTCGGAGAAGGTCGCGGCCGCGTCCGCCCAGGCGGGGTCCACGCCGAACCAGACGAGATCCCTCATGACGACATGGAGGCCCTTCACCACCGCAAGGATGACGAGGAGCAGGAAGGACGTGATCCAGCAGACCATCATCACGCCGAACCCCGGGCCGTACAGGTCCGTATAGCTCGGGACACGGGCGTTCGGGGGCTGGTGCACGCATCCTCCGCGGGCCCGGGGCAGGGGGAAGCGCGGTCGGGCCGGTGCCGCGCCTGCCCGAATCCTAGACGGGACAGGGCGTTCCGGGCGCGGCGTGACCGCCTTCGGTCGCGGCCGGAGGCCCGGCCACCCTCAGTCCTCCGACAGCCACTCCGATCCCTCGGGCCACTCCGGTTCCTCCGCCCCTCGCGGTCCCTCCAGCGGCAGCCGCACCGTGAACGTGGTCCCCTCGCCGACGGTGCTCTCCACCGCCACCGACCCGCCGTGCAGCTCCACCAGGTTGCGCACGATGGCCAGCCCCAGCCCGCTCCCGCCGGTGCGCCGGTTGCGCGACTTGTCCGCCCGCCAGAACCGGTCGAACACGTGCGGCAGGTCCTCCGCCGGGATGCCCACACCGGTGTCGGACACCTCGACGACCGCCTCCCCGTCCGAGCGGCGCGCCCGCACGGTCACCGTCCCGGGCGCCGGGGTGTGCCGCAGCGCGTTCCCCAGCAGGTTCCCGACCACCTGCACCAGCCGGGTCCGGTCGGCGACGACCACCACTTCCCCGGCCTCGTCCCCGGCCTCCGCCACCAGCCGCAGCCCGGCCCCGGCGGCCCTCAGCCGCTGGCTGTCCACCACCTGCTCCACGAGCGCCCCGGCGTCCACCGGCTCCGGGGACAGCCGCAGCTTGCCCGCGTCCGCCAGCGCCAGGTCCTGGAGGTCGTCGACGATGTCCTGGAGCAGCAGAGTCTCGCCGACCAGCATCCCCATCCGCTCCCGGTCCAGGTCGGCGACCCCGTCCTGGGCCGCCTCCAGCCAGCCGCGCAGGTTGCTCAGCGGCGTCCGCAGTTCGTGCGAGACGTCGCTGACCATCGCCCGGCGCTGCTTCTCCAACCGCTCCAGGTGCTCGGCCATCTCGTTGAACGCGTCCGCCAGCTGCCCGATCTCCCCGGAGTCGCGCACCTCCACCCGCGAGCGCCCGCGTCCCTCGCGCATCCGCCGCACCGCGTCGGTGAGCGCGCGCACCGGGCGGACGAGCCGCGTGGACACCGCCACGCTCACCACCACCGTCAGCACCAGCACCAGCAGAACCACGCCGAATACCCGCACCAGGCCCTCGCCGGTCAGCGGCACGACGCCCGACGCCTCCGCCCCGGGATCGTCGGTGAACAGCAGCGCCGCCGGTGCCACGTAGGGGTCCAGCTGATCGCGCCGGGCGGAGTCCAGGCACGCGGAGGTGCGCGCGTCGAACCTCGGCGGCTCGGGAGGCGCTCCGGACCCCGATGCGCCCGACTCCTCGACCGCCGCCCCAGGAGGTCGCTCCTCCGCGGGTACGGGGGACCACGCCGGTTCCTGCACCGGCGCCGGTTCGTCCCGCGCGGGAGGTGCGTCCGAGCCCCCGGTCGCGCCCCGGTCCCGCGCGGACGGTTCCACGGGCACGGGGTCCGCGCCCCTGCCGGGAGCGATCGGCTCCTCCCCGGGCGGAGCCCAGGACCCGGTCTCGTCCTCGGGCATCCCGGGTTCGCGCGGAGCGCGGGCCTCGTCCGCGAGGCCACCCGGGGGCGTCGCGGAGTCGAAGGGCGACGCCACGGGAACCCCGAGGGCCCCGTCCATCCGGTACTCCGCCTCCACCTCCTCGGGAGCCTCCACACCCAGGCAGGTCCTGACCAGGCCGTTCAACTCGTCCAGCGCCTCCCGCTCGCCGTCGGTCGGCTCCTCCAGCGCCTCCAGCCCGCAGTCCAGCCACGCGTACCGGTCCGCCTGGGCCACGGTGACGGCGGGGCGTCCGCTCGGCCCGGCCTCCACCTCCACGGCCAGCCCGTACAGGTCGCGCAGGCAGCCGGCGGTGTTCTCCGCGGTCTCGGCCAACCGGACCCGCTCCGGCTCCGACAGCGCGAACGGCCCCACGGCCCGGGGATCGATGCGCCCGGTGACGTCGGAGGCGAGGGTGACGTCCACCGCCAGCGGGTCGACCACCGAGGTCGTCCGCGGCGGGAGCGGCCGGGCCTCCTGGGCCGAGTCGGCGATCAGGCCACGGTTCTCGGTGGTCAGGACGATCCGCCGTCCCGTCTCCTCGGACAGCCGTCCCACGGTCCCGCCCACGCCGTCCCACCCGGAGTGGGCGGCGGCGTAGGCGACGAGCGTGTCGTGGATGCGGGTGTCCACGGCCAGGGTCTCCCCCTGCTGCACGGTGAGCGACTCCGACGTCCTCTGCACCGCCAGCCACGCCGTCGCGAAGATCGAGCAGACCGCCACCAGCACCGAACTCGCCAGCAGGCGCGCCAGCAGGCTGTGCCGCAGCGCGCCCCTACGCCGAGCGGTCATCGCTCTTCCCCACGAGCTTGTAGCCGACGCCGTAGACGGTGACCAGCCGCACCGGCCTGCGCGGGTTCGGCTCCAGCTTCCGGCGCAGGTTCTTCACGTGCACGTCGATGGTGCGCTCGGTGATGAACCGGCTCATGCCGTGGATGTGCTCCAGTAACTGGGCGCGGGTCAGGACCCGGCCCGGCTGGGCGGCGAGCGCGGCGAGCAGCTGGAACTCGGCGGGCGTGCACGTGACCGGGGCCCCGTCCACCCGCACCGCGTGGCGCGACGGGTCCACCGCGACCGGGCCCGCGCGCAGCACCCGGTCCGCGTCGTCGGGGTCCCTGCGCGACCGGCGCAGCAGCGTGCGCACCCGCGCCATCAGCTCACGCGGGCTGTAGGGCTTGGTGACGTAGTCGTCCGCGCCCAGGTCGAGCCCGGTCAGCAGGTCCTCCTCGGTGGAGCGGGCGGTGAGCATCAGCACCGCCACGTCGGACTCCGCGCGCAGGGCCCGGCACGCGTCGAGGCCGCTCATGACCGGCATCATCACGTCCAGGACGACCAGGTCGGGGCGGTCCCGGTGGTGCGCCGCGACCGCCGCGCGCCCGTCGTGCACGACGCGGACGAAGTGCCCCTCGTGCTCCAGGTAGCGCCGGATCAGGTCGGCCTGGTTGACGTCGTCCTCGGCGACCAGCACATGCGCGCACACGGTGACCTCCGATCGGCTTCCGGCCCGGTCGGGCTCGGTGCGGCTCGATCGTACGCGCGTGCGCGAGGGCGCCGGAGCGGGGCTTCGGAGCCGCCGCAGGTCACCACACGGGACACACACGACGGGCACACGGGTTCTTCACATTCGTCGGCCAGTGTTCGTTGTCGTCCGGAGCGCGAGCACACCGGACGCCTCCCCAAGCAAAGCCGGATGGAATCCCATGCGCCCAACGATGCCCGTGAGCCCCACCCGGGTTCTGACGTCCCTCGCGGTCGCCGCTGCCCTGGCAGCGCTCACGGCCTGTTCGTCCGCCCCGGCCGACGAACCGGCCTCGGAGGAGGCGGCCGCCGACACCGCCGACACCGCCGGGGACGGCGGTGCCGAGGGTGTGGAGATCGCGACGGTCCTCGGCGACGGGGTCGACGTGCACGCCGAGCCCGGCGGCGAGGAGGTGCTGCACACCCTCGCGAGTCCGAACGACTTCGGGGTGGAGCGGGCGTTCCTCGTCGAGCGCAACGAGGGCGAGTGGCTCCAGGTGCTGCTGCCGGTCCGACCCAACGGCAGCACGGGCTGGGTCAGGAGCGAGGAGGTGTCGCTGACCTCCACGGGGTACCGCGTGGAGGTCGACACCGGCGACTTCGCGTTCACCGTCTTCGACGGGGACGAGCAGGTGCGCACCGGCGTGATCGGCACGGGGGAGGGCGAGACTCCCACTCCCGAGGGCCGCTACTACTTCACCGAGCTGCTCCAGCCGCCGGACCCGGAGGGGCCCTACGGGGTCTACGCCTTCGGCCTGAGCGGGTTCTCCGAGACGTTGGAGACGTTCGCGGGCGGGCCCGGCCAGCTCGCCGTGCACGGCACCAACGACGAGGACGCCCTGGGCCGCCAGGTCAGCCACGGGTGCGTCCGGGTCTCCAACGAGGACATCACCTGGATGGCCGAGAACCTGCCGATCGGCACCCCGGTCGAGATCTCCGCGTGAGCCGACCGGCTCCGGACCGCCGCGCGGGACGGTATCCCGCGCACACGAACCACACACGAGGACTGCCATGCGTCTGAAGCACTACCTGATCGTCGCCGGTTTCGCGGCCGCCGCCCTGTTCGGCGGATCCCCCGCCTGGGCCGACGACGCGGTCAACCCCTCCGCGGCCCCCGCCCCGATCGACTGCCCGGCGGACCCCTCCCAGGAGCCCGCGCCGCCCGCTGAGGAGACCGGTGCGTGGGCGCCCGGCGAGGAGGTCCCGGGTGAGGAGTCCGGTGCGTGGGCGCCCGGCGAGGAGGTTCCGAGTGAGGAGCCCGGTGCGGGGGTCGAGCCGTGCGACAGCTCGGCGCCGCCCGCCGAGGAGGACGAAGCGGCCGAGCAGGAGCAGCGGGACCGCGAGCGGGAGATCGAGGAGGCCGGGGCTCCCGTCCCCATGCCTGCGGACCCCAACTACACCGGCTGACCAGCTGATCCACGACCGGTGTCACCCCGTGGCGCGCACGGGGTGACACCGCGGGGACGGGGCCCGCCGCACACGCGGCGGGCCCTCTCCGCGTGCCCCGGCCTTGTGCCTCCTGCGCGTGCACGGGTTGCGTGCCCGGTCGCCGGTCGCCGGTCGTCCCCGCACAGGGGCTTCGTCCGGCCGACGAACCGGCGTCGGAGGAGGCGGCCGCCGACACCGCAGGGAACGGCGCCGCTGAGGGTGTGGAGATCGCGACGGTCCTCGGCGACGGGGTCGACGTGCACGCCGAGCCCGGTGGCGGGGAGATGTTGCACACCCTCGCGAGTCCGAACGACTTCGGGGTGGAGCGGGCGTTCCTCGTCGAGCGCAACGAGGGCGGGTGGCTCCAGGTGCTGCTGCCGGTCCGACCGAACGGTGGCACGAGCTGGGTGAGGAGCGAGGAGGTGTCGCTGACCTCCACGGGGTACCGCGTGGAGGTCGACACCGGCGACTTCGCGTTCACCGTCTTCGACGGGGACGAGGAGGTGCGCACCGGCGTGATCGGCACGGGGAGGGCGAGGCTCCCGCCCCAGAGGGCCGCTACTATTTCACCGAGCTGCTCCAGCCGCCGGACCCGGAGGGGCCCTACGGGGTCTACGCCTTCGGCCTGAGCGGGTTCTCCGAGACGTTCGCGGGCGGGCCCGGCCAGCTCGCCGTGCAGGGCACCAGCGACGAGGACGCGCTGGGTCGCCAGGTCAGCCACGGGTGCGTCCGGGTCTCCAACGAGGACATCACCTGGATGGCCGAGAACCTGCCGATCGGCACCCCGGTCGAGATCTCCGCGTGAGCCGACCGGCTCCGGATCGCCGCGCGGGACGGTATCCCGCGCACACGAACCACACACGAGGACTGCCATGCGTCTGAAGCACTACCTGATCGTCGCCGGTTTCGCGGCCGCCGCCCTGTTCGGCGGATCCCCCGCCTGGGCTGATGACGCGATCTCCCCCTCCGAGACCCCCGACTACCCCACCGCGGCCCCTGACTACCCCTCCGCGATCCCCGAGTACCCCTCCGAG
>NZ_JAAXPG010000040.1 GCF_012396365.1 Nocardiopsis alborubida
CCACCCCCACCCCCAGAAGGAGACGACATGTCGCGCGAGGACAAGAACAGCACCCGGGCCAAGGTCGAGGACGTCCTGGCCAGCGTCGACGAGAAGCAGCTGGAGGAGCTGGGCGAGGCCGACGCCTACGGCGGCACCACCGTCCCCTGCGGCGTCGCCGTGAGCGTCGCGCTCTGCCCGACCACCAAGTGCACCAGCAAGTGCTGACGACCGGCCTGGCGGTGCGTTCCTGACCAGGCGGAGTGGGCGCCCCTCCGGGCCCCACTCCGCCTAGGTCCCGTTACCCCGGGACCCGGGCCGCCACGCTCGGCACCACCCGGACATTGGAGCCAGAGAAGCCTTGATATCACCAGCGAAGTTCTACCCCGAGTTCGACGGTGCCCAGGTCGAGGAGACCATCACGCCGCTGGCCCGGTACGACGGGGACGTCACCGCCCTGCTCTCCCGCCCCGGCCCCGTCGACGGGACGCCGCCCCCCAGCGGGGAGGTGCTCACCACCGCACGCGTGTGGGCCGGCCAACCCGAGCGCTACCCCTTCCAGCGCCTGGTCAGGGACGCGGCCACCGGAATCGTCGACTCCGACCCCCTGCACGGGCACCGCGACCTGTTCGACGATCCGGAGGAGGCCCTCGTCCAGCTCCTGGAGCGGACGGAGGCGCGCCTGGGCTCGTTCCACGCGCGCCCGCTCGTGGCCGCCCTCAACCGCGCGCGCGTCCGCGGCGTGCTCGTCGGGGACACGCCCGCCGAACGCTACACCGACTTCGTCGAGCGGTCCCTGCGCTCCTCCGTCCAGGAGGTCAGCGGTCTGGAGCTGCCCGTCCTCACCGACGTGACGCGCCTGGTCCTGCGCAACGCGGCCGAGAGCACGCGCGAGGCCTGTGCCCGCTTGGCCGCCGACCGGGACCAGATAGCCGACGTGTTCGGCATCGCGGCCGACGACCGGCTCGTGTCCCTCGGCTCCTCCGACGGCGACACCCACCACCACGGACGCAGCGTCTCCGTGCTGACCTTCCGCTCCGGCAGACGCCTGGTCCACAAGCCCCGCGACGTCTCCTGCGAGTCCGCCTACCGGACCGTCGCCGAGGTGTTCAACACGCGTCTGGGCACGAGCCTGCCCTGCGCCCGGGTCCTGGAACGGGACGGCTACGGCTACGTCGAGCACGTGGAGTCCGAGGACGTCTCCGACATGATCCCCGGGTTCATGCGCGCCAGCGGTGAGCTCGCCGCGGTGCTGTACCTGTTCGACGCGCGCGACATGCACTTCGAGAACGTGCTGCCGACCCGGAGGGGCCCGCTCCCGATCGACCTGGAGACCCTCTTCCACCAGGCGCGCGTCTACACCGGCCCCGTCCCCGAGACCCCGGGGAACGCGCACTCGGTGATCAGCCGGTCCGTGTACGGCACCGGGCTCCTGCCCCTGGTGATGTCCGGCAGGGACCCCGAGTCCGGACACGTCGACTTCGGCTTCCTCGGCGGCCAGGGCAGCGGCGTGGCACCCTTCCGGTCGATGCTCTTCGAGCGGCCCTTCACCGACGAGATGCGCCTGGTCCTGCGTTCGGGGACCCAGGAGGAGCGGAGCAGCGTCGTGGGGACGCTGTCTCCGGAGGAGACGCAGGACATCGGGGAGGAGATGGCCGAGGGGTTCACGCGTGTCTACCGCGCCGTCGCCGCCGACCCCGGACCGTGGGCCGACCTGCTGCGCCGGGTCGCGGCACGGGTCCGGGTCCGCTACGTGCACAACCCGACCGCGCTGTACGGCCAGGCCCTGCGGATGACCGCCGGGGCCAACCCGATGGACGACCGGGAGGTGTACACCGCTCTGCTCAAACGCATCGCGATCCCCTCCAGGAGCGCGGGCCACGAGATCGTCCGCTCCGAGATCCGACAGCTCGCCGAGCGGGACGTCCCCTACTTCACCACCGCCGCCACGGGCACGGCTCTGGATGACGGCGACGGGAACCCGGTGGGCGTCGAGTTCGCGCAGACCCCGCTGGAGCGGGCGCTCGACAAGCTCCGGGGCATGGGCGAGAAGGACCTGGCCCTCCAGCGGACGCTGATCCACTCGGCCTTCGCCTCACGCTTCCCCGACAACCACCTCCTCCCGGCCTCCGCCGGCACAGGCGGCCCCGGCGGCCGGTCCCGACCGCGGGGCCGGACCGGCCCGGCGGAGCTGGCCGGGCGCATCGCCGACCGCCTCGTGGAGACGTCGCTGCCCGACCGGTTCACGTACCTGCCCCCGACCTGGATCGGGCCCCGCGTGTCCGCCGCTGCCCACCGCCCCTGGCCTCCGGGCGTGCTCGGCCTGGACCTGTACACCGGCCGGACCGGCCCCGCCCTGGCGCTGGCCGCGTCGGCCCGGGTGCTGGGCCGTGCCGACCACGGGGAGCTGGCGGAGCGGGTCTTCTCCGCCACCGCGGAGCTGGTCCGGACGATCCCCCGCGACAGTCGCGACATGGACGCGTTCGGCTGGAGCGGGTACACGGGCTCGGCCAGCCTCCTCTTCGGCCTGTGCGCCGCGGGCCGCCTCATGGAACGGCCGGACTGGGTCGAAGCCGCTCGGGACGCCGTGCCGCTCGTCACCGAGCGGATCGCGCCGCTCCCCTCCGAGGGGACCGCCCTGGACGTCGTCGACGGGCTCGCCGGCGTCCTGCTCTGCCTGTCCGCCGTCGGCGGTCCGGCGGCCGAGGCCGCGACCGCCTCCCTGACGGACAGGCTCCTCACCGCCCTGGCCGACGGCGGGCGGCACCCGGTCCTGAACCAGTCCGGATTCGCCCACGGAGTCAGCGGTCTGATCCACACCCTGGTCAGGGTCGGTCCGCTGCTGCCCGAGGACCGGCGCCCCGCGGTCACGCGGACCCTCCACGGGCTCGTCGACGGCCTCGGGCGCTTCCACGTGCCGGAGGAGGACAACTGGTTCTCCAACACCGCGACCCCCCGGTCGTTCTCCAGCGGCTGGTGCCACGGATCGGCCGGTATCGCCCTCGCCCTGAACTCGTTCCACGGGCTCACGGGCGACCCCGGGGTCCTGCGCCTGCGCGACACCGCCGTGCGCACCACCCTGCGCAACGGCTTCGGCCGCAATCTCACCTGGTGCCACGGGGACCTCGGAAACCACGCCATCCTCACCGAGATCTCGCGCGGCGCAGGCGGGGAGTGGCTCCTGCCCGAGATCGCCGCCGCCGAGGAACGGTGGCTGAACGCGGAGGTGATCGAGCGCAAGAACGCCGACACCAGGAGCCGCTACGCGCACACCTCCAGTCTCATGGTCGGTACCGCCGGGATCCTCCTCCACCTGCTCCGCCGCGTCGACCCCGCGCTGGCCCTGTCCCTGGTCACCCTCACCCCCGGAGGCGAAAGTGCTACCTGACCCCCTGTCCCTGTTCAGACCCCGCGTGCCGACGATCACGCAGGTCACACAGACCGAGTGCGGCCTGTGCTCCTCCATCGCCATGCTGCGCTACCACGGGCGGGAGGAGGACCTGTCCACCGCGCGCGCGTCGATGGACGCCGGGCGGGACGGGCTCAGCGCCACCCAGCTGGCCCGCTTCCTGCGCAGCCGCGGGATGGACGCACGGCTGTTCCGGGCCGAGAGCGTCACCCCTCTGGAGCAGTTCGACAGCCCGGTGATCCTCTACTGGGAGAACTTCCACTTCCTCGTCCTGGAGAGCTTCGACGGCAAGCGCGCGGTCGTGATGGACCCGGCCGTAGGACGGCGCCACCTGACCCGGGCGGAGCTGGAGGAGGGGTTCAGCAACATCCTGATCACCGCCGAGCCCACCGAGGAGTTCGAACGGTTCCGGGCCAGGCCCTTCGCGGAGTGGCGCAACATCCCGCTGCTCGCGGAGGGCTCGCGCAGGAGGATCCTGCTCGTCGCCCTCCTGTCCCTGGGTGGGTACGGCGCCGTGCTCGGCATCCCCACGCTCACCCAGTGGGCGGTGGACAGGTACACGACCTGGCAGAGCCTGGGCGACCTCGCGACCGTGGTGGCGGTGATCCTCAGCGTCGCCGTGGGCTTCTTCGCCCTCCAACTGGTCCGGATCACGGTGCTGTCGGGGCTGGTCGGCCTGCTCGGCAAGCACCTGATGACCCACACCTTCACGAAGCTGCTGTCCCTGCCCTACCGCTTCTTCACCACGCGGCAACCGGGTGAGCTGCTGTTCCGGATGAGCACGGTCAACTCCGTCCGCGACCTGCTGTCCTCCCGGCTGGCGCAGGGGATCCTGGACGCCGGGACGCTGGTGTGCGTCACCGTCTACCTGTTCGTCGTGGAGTGGAGACTGGGGCTGATCGCGTTCACGCTCTTCCTCCTCAACGCCTTCCACCTGCTGAGGACCCGGACCCGCGTGCTGGAGGTCGTGGACGCGGAACTGGCCCAGCTCAGCAAGAGCCAGTCGACGCAGCTCGACGCGATCGTCTCGGTGCCGTCGATCAAGATGGGCGGTTACTCCCAGGAGTTCCTCGACTCCTGGGGCCAGACCTACGCGGCCTCGGTGGAGGCCATGAAGGCGCGGATGCGGCTCCAGCAGGGCCGTATCGGCGGCGTCACCAGCACCACGCAGATGTTCGGCCCGCTGCTGCTCCTTATGGCCAGCCTCTACATGGTCGGCCAGGGCAGCATCACCCTGGGCGCGGCCATCGCGGTCCAGGCGGTGTCCGCCACGTACTTCTCCCTGGCCTCGTCGGTCTTCCAGACCTACACGGAGTTCACCGAGGCGTCCCGGTACATGGCCCGGATCAACGACATCGCCATCACCCCCTCGGAGTCGCCCGGCGGCTCCCTGACCACGATCGACAAGCCCTCGATCCGCCTGCGGAACGTGAACTTCCGTTACACCAAGCACAGCGACTTCGTCGTCCGCGACGTGTCCCTCGACATCGAGGCGGGCGCCAAGGTCGCCCTCGTCGGCTCCTCCGGATCCGGGAAGTCCACGCTGGGCCGCATCGTCTGCGGCCTGTACGAACCCACCCACGGCCAGATGCAGCTCGACGGACGCGACGTGCGCGAGTACCGGCGCGACGCGTTCCGCCGGATGGTCGGCTACATCCCCCAAGAGGTGCACCTGCACAACCGCACCCTCATGGAGAACCTCACCTTCGGCCAGGACATCTCCGAGGACCGCGTCCGCGAGTACTGCGAGGCGGTCGGCATCCTCGACTTCCTGGAGGACCTGCCCATGGGCCTCAAGACGGTGGTGTCGGAGATGGGGGCCAACTTCTCCGGCGGGCAGCGGCAGCGCCTGGCCATCGTCCGCGCCCTCCTCCAGCGCCCCAAGATCCTCGTCCTGGACGAGGCCACAGCCTCGCTGGACACCATCAACGAGCGCCGCGTGTCCCGCATCTTCCAGGAGATCGGAGCCACCCAGCTGATCATCGCCCACCGGCTGGCGACCATCCGGTCCGCCGACGACATCTACGTCCTCGACCACGGCCGCGTGGTCGAGCAGGGCAACCACGAGCACCTGATCAGACAGGGCTCCGTGTACGCGAACCTCTACGCCGACCTTTCCGCCAACACCCCCGGAGGTACCCGGTGAAGACCCAGGTCCCGGACTTCATGGTCCCGGCCTTCGCCCCCTTCCACCTGCGGGTCCTGCCCCGCGAGCGGGTGGCCGAGCGTCTCCGCGGCCCCGTCTGCGAGGTCGCCCTCCCCGGACACGTCGACGGCGTCCTCGACACCGTCTGGCAGGGCCTGGCCGACACGGTCGAAGAACAGGCGTACCGGACCCTGATCGGCGCCTTCCACTCCTTCCGCGAGGCGGAGGGGCTGCCGATGTCGACGGAGAGCGACACCGCCCTGAGGCGCTTCACCGCGCACCTGGACCGGGACGGCACGGCCGGGGCCCTGCTCGACGCGCACCCCGTCCTGCGGGAGCGGCTGGAGACGATCCTGGCCAACTCCCTCGACGCCCACACCGACCTGTTCACCTCCTACGCCCGCGACCTCCCGGTCCTGCGCGAAAACGGCCTGGTCAGCGCCGAGGGACGGGTCACGGACGTCTTCGCCACCGGATCCGACCCGCACAACGACAACCGGCAGGTGTTCGGTCTGCGCCTCGCGGACGGCGGGCGGATCGTGTTCAAGCCCCGGCCCCTGGTCGCCGACGACTTCGTCCGGGACCTGTACCGGGTCGCCGAACCCCACCTGAGGCACTCCCTGCTCGGGTGCGTGCCCCGGTCGGTGACCGTCGGGGACCACGGATGGCAGAGCTTCGTGGCTCCTGAGCCGATGGAGACCGCGGACCAGCCGCCCCGTTACTACTACCGCTTCGGCGCCCTGTGCGCCCTGTTCGGTTCCATCGGCGCGGGCGACCTGCACGACGAGAACGTCCTCGCGCACGGTGAGACGCCCTGCGTCCTCGACACCGAGACCATGGTGCGCCCCAACCCCGACGCCGGCGACGACGGTCTGACCACCACCCTGGGCAACCAGCTCAAGCTGTCCGTGGTCTCCACGATGCTGGTGCCCAACAGGCACCCGGGATCACGCATCGACGTGCTCATGGCGGGGGTCGGCGTACAGGGCGAGCAGGCCTCCTCCCAGCTGGAGCGCCCCGCCATCGTCCACCAGCGCAGCGACGCCGTCCAGGTCCGGTGGGAGAAGGTCACCTACCGGCACAAGGACAACCTGCCCAGACTCGGGGACCAGGCCCTGGGCTCCACCGACCACTACGGCGACATCATCGAGGGCTACCTCGACGCGCTCGGGGCGGTGCGCGGCGACGGGCTGCGGGCCGTCCTGGACGACTACCCCGACCTCCCCGTCCGCGTGCTCGTCCGCTCCACGATGGTCTACAGCCGCTTCGCCGACGCGGCCACGCATCCGAGGTACCTGGTCCGGCCGGAGGAGGCGGAGCGCGTGCTCGGCCTCCTCGGCCACTACCCGAAGCACCTGCCCCGGGAGGGCGCCGACTACATCCGCGGAGAGGAACTGCGGGCCCTCGCCACAGGCAACATCCCGTACTTCATGACACGGGGCGCGTCGAGGGAGCTGGCCACGCCCGAGAGCAGTTTCCCCGACGCCTACGCGACCAGCCCGCTGGACTACGCCCGCGAGGGCCTGCGGCTCAACGCCGAGCGCAGCGACCTCTACCACCGGTTCGTGATGGAGGAGTGCTTCAGCGAGGTCCTGGGGGAGGACTCCCCCGCGGGCCTGTGGGAGCACAGCGTGTTCCGGCAGACGGGCCCCGCACCCGTGCCGGGCTCGTGGTGGAAGGGGATCGCCGAGCGAATCCACCGGATCGGGGTCACCTTCGAGGGCGGGGACGGCCCCGAGACGGGGTGGCTGTGCGGCGCGGGCCCCGACCGGGACGCCTTCACCGTCAACCCCGGCCACCTGGTGTCGTTCCACGACCTCGGCGGCACCGTCGCCTTCCTCCAGCGGGCCGCGCGCGGCGACGAGCGCTGGCGCCCGGTGCACGGGAGCGCCGACCGGGGGCTGGACTCCCTGCTCGCGACCTACGGCGCGCCCCTGGTCCAGGTGCCCGAATCGGTGTTCACCGGCGACGCATCCCTGCTCATGACCCGGCCCGACCGCCTGGACGAGGACTGGCTCACCGGCCTCGTGGACAGGATCGACGCGCGCGCGGCCGCCGGCGCCGTGGACACCGACCTGGTCAGCGGTCCGGCCGGGGTCCTGATGACGCTGCTGGCCAAGCCCGAGGGCACGGTCCCGGTACCGCTGCTCCTGCGTCTGCGCGACCTGGCCGTCCCCCACGTCGGGCTGGAACGCGACCGCCCCTGGTTCGACCTGGCCCACGGCGAGCTCGGCCTGCGGTGGGCCGCGGCCCGAGCGGGGGGCGCCCTCGGCGACAGGGAGCTGGTCCGGAAGTCGGCCGACTGGGTCCGCGCCCGGGTGGAGGAGGGGGAGCACAGCCCCTCCCGCGGCTGGTGCAACGGCACCGCCGGACTACTGCTTGCCGCCGCCGAGATCGCCGCCACCGCCGACCGCGGGGAGTGGCTCTCCGGAAGGCTCCTGTCCGGTCTGGTCGACCGGGCCACCGACCTCGGCGAGGGTCCGGTCGATCTGTCGGTGTGCCACGGCACCAGCGGGGTGGTCCAGTCCCTCCTGGCCGCCGCCCGCTCCCTGGACGCGCCCGCCCTGGTCGACCGGGCCCGCGAGTACCAGGAGGCCGTCATCGCGCGGATCCGACGGGAGGGCTTCTACACCGGCGCCGCGGGCCGCACCTCGCTCCTGGGCTACATGCTCGGCTGGTCCGGCGTCGGCGACACCGACCTCCTCCTGGGCACGTACGACGAGGACTCCCGGATCCCGGCGGCCCTCGCCCTGTGAGAAGCGCGTGTGAAGCAGACGGGAAACGATGGCGTGAGAGACCGACAGAGAAGACAGGGAGAGACGAAGGAATGCTCCACATGAACACGAAGAAGAAGGACGGCAAGCGCTACGGGCTCCCGGCGACCGTGTTCGTCCTCGGCATCGCCGCCACGGGGGTCGCCGCCCAGCAGCCGGACAACAACCCCGTCACCTTCGCCCTCCTGGGTGCGACGCTGCTCCTCGGCGCCCTGAGCTACTGGTTCGCCAACCGGAGCGGTGCCTGACCACAGGCCGGGAGGCGCCGCCTCCCGGTCTGTGGGCGGGTGCCCCGGGCCGGGGCACCCGCCCGCCACACCCTGAGAAAGCAGGTTCCTGTGATCGAGATACGCCAGCTCACCAAGCGGTACGGCCGCAAGACCGCTGTCGACAGCCTGTCGTTCACGGTCTCACCGGGCCACGTAACCGGCTTCCTCGGCCCCAACGGCGCCGGGAAGTCCACGACCATGCGGGCCATGGTCGGCCTGGACCACCCCACGTCGGGCACCGTGCTCATCGACGGCAGGCACTACCGGGAGTACCGGGAGCCCCTGCGCAAGGTCGGTGCGCTCCTGGACGCCAAGGGCGTCCACCCCGGCCGCACCGTGCGCGGACACCTGGTCGTCATGGCCAGGTCCAACCGGATCCCCCTCGCGCGCGTCGACGAGGTCATCGACACCGTGGGCCTCGGTGACGCGGCGGACCGGCGGACCAGGGGCCTGTCCCTCGGCATGGGCCAGCGCCTGGGCATCGCGGCCGCCCTGCTCGGCGACCCCGAGGTGCTGCTGTTCGACGAACCCGTCAACGGCCTGGACCCCGAGGGCATCCAGTGGATCCGCGGCCTGATGCGCCGGCTCGCCTCCGAGGGCCGCACCGTGCTGGTGTCCTCCCACCTGATGGCGGAGATGGCGCTCACCGCCGACCACCTGATCGTCATCGGCCAGGGCAGACTGCTCGCGGACCTGCCCACCGAGGAGTTCGTCGGCAACAACTCCGGTTCCTACGTCCTGGTCCGCACCCCGGACAGGGACCGCCTGCGCGACCTGCTCGTGGCGCAGGGCAACACGGTCCGAGAGAGCGGAGACGACGCTCTGGAGGTGGACGACACCACCTCCCGGATGGTCGGCGAGCTCGCGGCCGAGCACCGGGTGACCCTGTACGAGCTCACCCCGAGAGCGGCGTCCCTGGAGGAGGCCTTCATGCAGTTGACCGCGAGCGCGGTCGAGTACCGGGCGAAGGAGGCAGTGTGAACACCGCGGCAGTCGCGTCCGAGTGGGCGAAGATCCGCACCGTGAGGACCTCGGGGTGGAGCTTCGCGCTCTTCGTGGTGGTGGGCGTGGTCCTGAGCGCCGTGCCCGGCTACTTCGCCGTGCGCGGGTTCGACGGCCCGGAGGAGGCCGCGGCGTCGGGTCTGGACCCGGTCGCGATCGGCCACAGCGGGATCCAGCTGGCGCTGATCGCGCTCGTGGTGTTCTCCGTCCTGTCCGTCACCAGCGAGTACGCCACCGGCAGCGTCCAGGGTTCGCTCGTGGCCGTGCCGCGGCGCGTGGTGTTCTACACCTCGAAGCTCCTGACCGTCACGGCGGTGGTGACCGTCCTGGCCACGGCCACGGTGCTCGTGGCCTTCCTCGCCACCCAGGCCGCCATGGGGGACTTCGGCGTCTCCCTCGGGGAGGAGGGGGTGCTGCGCGTCCTGGCCTCCGTCGTGCTGTACGTGGTCCTGCTGTGCGTGTTCTCGATGGGGCTGGCCGCGGTGCTGCGCAGCACCGCCCTGACCGTGGGCATCCTCGTGCCGATGCTCTTCATGGTCTCGACCGTCCTCAGCGCCATCCCGCGCGTCCGCGAGGTCGCGCGGTTCCTGCCCGACCTGGCCGGTCAGCGGATGTTCCTCGGCGGGGCGGGCGACGACGCCCTCACCCCGCTCACCGGAGGACTCGTTCTCGGCGCGTGGACGGTGGCCGCCCTGGTCGCCGGGTACTGGTCCGTGGTGCGCAGGGACGTGTGACGCACCGCCGTGTGCGGACGCGGCGCCGCCTCCCCCCCGCGCTCCCTCTCCCCGGTCCCCTGTGGCCGGGGGCCGGGGGCCGGGAACCGCTCCTCGTCCCCCTCCCCCGTCGGCGCTCTCTCCGCGTCGGCTCCGCCCGCCCGGCAGCCGTCCGCCTGGCGGGCTCCCCGCGTCCCGGTGGCCGCAAACGGCCAAGGGGCCGCCCGCCCGCGTCGCGGACCGGGCGGTTCGGTAGAGTTCCGGCACGGTTCGGCGCGGAGGAGGGTGACGGGTGGGGATGTTCCTGGACACCGCCTTCGGTTTCCCGACCGTGCTGTTCACCCCGCTGCTGATCGTCGTCGCGGTCTACTGGCTGCTCGTCTCGGTCGGCGCCACCGACTCCGACGCGCTCGACAGCGTGGACGACTCGGGCGAGGCCGCGGGTCTGAGCTCCCTGATGCACCGTGTGGGTCTGGGCAGGGTCCCGGCCACCGTGGCGCTGAGCTCGCTGGTCTGCGTCGCCTGGTTCGTGAGCATGATGGGAAGCATCATGACCAGCCTCCTCCACACCACCTCCACCCCCCTGCTCATCGCCCTGGGCCTGGTGGTCCTGCTGATCGCGCTCGTGGCCGCGTGGGCGGTCACCAGCGGCCTGGTCATGTCGGTGCAGCGCTTCCTGCCCAGCCGCGGCAGCGGTTCCAAGAACGAACTGGTCGGACGCACCTGCACGATCCGCATCGGCGAGGCCAGCGAGGGCTTCGGCCAGGCCGAGATCACCACCGCGGGCGGCGCGGCGATCTCCATCCCGGTGCGCACTACCGGCGGAGAGGTCCTGCCGGTCGGCAGCACCGCCCTGATCTTCGACCACAGCGCCGAGCAGGACGTCTTCCTCGTCACCTACTTCGACGCCGCGCTGGACCCCGGCCAGGACTGACACCCGTCTCCCCGGGACGCCGACCCACCCCGTGTTCGGACGCCCGGAGAGCGGGAACCCCGCGGACGCCCGGACAGCACCCCCGGGGGCTCCGCTCCGCCCGACCCGGGCACGGGGTGGTACGCGGAACCGTTCGCGTCCGCGCCGCGTCACATCTGTCGAGCGCCCCCGACCGGGGGCCGGATCCCCGCCGCAGTACTCCCCGCTCCCGACGCGCTTTCCCCCCTCTTACGCACATCCCCTTGCAGAAAGAGACCCCACGTGTTGCTGAGTGCCACCGCGAACGGCCAGGAGGCCGCGAACGCGGCCTTCCTGACCGTCGGCGTCGCCCTTGCCGTCGGCGTCGTCGTCCTCATCGCCCTGCTCCTGATGGTCACCCGCCTCTTCCGCAAGGTCGAGCAGGGCAAGGCGCTGATCATCTCCAAGGTCCGCGACGTCCACGTCACCTTCACGGGCTCGATCGTCCTCCCGGTCCTGCACAAGGCCGAGATCATGGACATCTCGCTCAAGACGCTGACCGTGGACCGGCGCGGCCGCGAGGGCCTGACCTGTAAGGACAACATCCGCGCGGACATCAAGGTGTACTTCTACGTCCGGGTCAACGAGACCGCGGAGGACGTCAAGAAGGTCGCCAAGTCCATCGGCACCGAGCGCGCCAGCCACCAGGACACGCTCCAGGAGCTGTTCAACTCCAAGTTCTCCGAGGGCCTCAAGACCGTCGGCAAGCAGTTCGACTTCGAGGAGCTGTTCACGCACCGCGAGCAGTTCCGCCAGGCGATCATCTCCCTGATCGGCACCGACCTCAACGGCTACAGCCTGGAGGACGTGGCCATCGACGAGCTGGAGCAGACCCCGCTGCACCAGCACGACGCCAACAACATCCTCGACGCGCAGGGCATCTCCAAGATCACCGAGCGCACCGCGATCGAGCACAAGCGCACCAACGAGTTCGAGAACGACCGCCGCAAGGAACTCGACCGGCAGAACACCGAGACCGCCGAGACCCTCGCCGAGCTGGAGAAGCGCCGCGAGGAGGCCGCCGCCAAGGCCAAGCGCGAGATCGAGATCATCCGCGCCCGCGAGGAGGCCGAGACCGCCCGCGTGCAGGCCGAGGAGCGGCTCAAGGCCGAGACCGCCAACATCCGCACCTCCGAGGCGCTGGGCGTCCAGCACCAGAACCAGCAGCGCGAGATCGCGGTCGCCGAGAAGAACCGCGAGCGCGTCATCGCCATCGAGAGCGAGCGCATCGAGAAGGACCGCCTGCTGGAGGTCATCGGGCGCGAGCGCGAGACCGAGCTGAGCCGCATCGCCAAGGACAAGGAGGTCGAGGCCGAGAAGCGCGAGGTCGCCGACGTCGTCCGCGAGCGGATCGCCGTGGACCGCACCGTGGCCGAGCAGGAGGAGGCCATCAAGCGCCTGCGCGCCGTCGAGGAGGCCGAGCGCACCCGCCAGGCCGTCATCATCCAGGCCGAGGCCGAGGCCCAGGAGAACCTGGTCAAGGACATCAAGGCCGCCGAGGCCGCGGAGGCCGCCGCCAAGCACAAGGCCGCCGAGGAGCTCACCCTGGCCGAGGCCCGCCAGCAGGCAGCCGAACTGGACACCCGGGCCAAGATCCGCCTCGCCGAGGGGATCCAGGCCGAGGCCGCCGCGGCCGGGCTGGCCGAGGTGCAGGTCCGCCAGCAGGACGCCGAGGCCATCGAGAAGGTCGGCCGCGCCGAGGCCGTCGTGGCCAGCGAGAAGGCCCGGGTCGAGGCCGAGGGCGTGGAGCAGAGGCTGCGCGCCGAGGCCGCCGGTCTCACCGACAAGGCCGAGGCCATGGCCGCCCTGGACCAGGTCAGCCGCGAGCACGAGGAGTACCGCCTGCGACTGGAGGCCGAGAAGGAGATCCGCCTGGCCGGGATCAACGTGCAGCGCGAGGTCGCCGAGGCCCAGGCCACCGTGCTGGCCACCGGCCTGGAGAACGCCGACATCAACATCGTCGGCGGCGACGGCGCCTTCTTCGACCGCATGGTGGGCTCCATCGGCCTGGGCAAGGCCGTGGACGGCTTCGTCGGCAACTCCAAGACCGTGCAGGCGCTGGGCGGCAACTGGCTCAACGGCGAGGGCGACTTCGCCGCGGACATGCGCAGGGTGCTGAGCTCCGTGGACACCGAGGACGTCAAGAACCTCACCGTCTCCGCGCTGCTGCTCAAGCTGATCGGCGCGGGCGGCCCGCAGGCCGACAGGCTCGACGGCCTGCTCGGCACCGCCCGGTCGCTGGGCGTGGACCAGCTGCCCGCCTCCGCCCTCGCCAAGCAGTAGGGAAACTTCGTGACAGA
Source organism: Nocardiopsis alborubida (assembly GCF_012396365.1). Taxonomy (GTDB): domain Bacteria; phylum Actinomycetota; class Actinomycetes; order Streptosporangiales; family Streptosporangiaceae; genus Nocardiopsis; species Nocardiopsis alborubida. The sequence continues at coordinate 13,545 of NZ_JAAXPG010000040.1, forward strand.
GGCCCTGCCCCAGGAGACCGAGGGGCCGGACGCCGGGGACGCGCGTTCGCTGGACGCGGGCACCTACGAGGTGCTCCGCGCCCGGCTGCGCGAGCAGACCGGCGAGCTGGCCCGGCGGACCGAGCAGCTCAACGCGCGCCGCCTGGAGGTGTTCGGCGGCACCGAGCTGACCCTGCTCGGCACCGAGCGCGTCCGCACCGAGCACAACTGCGTGCCCCGGGACATCGTGAGCGTGGGGCGCACGGCCGCGGACGGCGCCGACGGCGCCGTGATCCTGTTCGGCTACAACGTGTTCATCGGCATGCAGCGGGAGACCCACGTCCCCGACGTGTTCTCGCTGCACCGCCACGAGCGCACCGGTGACGGCTTCACCTTCGCCGACGCCGCCGGGGACGCCGTCCCCGGGCTGCTCGACGACGAGCGGTTCCAGCAGGACTTCGGCCAGCTCTACCGGTACTACCGCGACGCGCGCCTGCTCCAGCTGCGCCGGGTCGAGGAGCGGCTGCTGGCCGTGTTCCAGACCGGCCCGCGCACCGAGGACGTGCGCGTGCTGCGGTGGTCGGTGTCGCCGACGGGCGAGATCGCCTACCTCGACGCGCGCGGCGAGCGCGACCACGTGTTCCCGCCCTCGCACGACTTCGCGTGGGTGGAGGCCACCCGCGAGGACCACGTGGCGGGCCGCCACCCGCACATCTCGATCCTCGACGAGCTGTTCGTGGAGACGGTCGGCGGCGACCTCACCATCAAGGTCGAGAACAACACCGAGGTCGGCGAGGGCGTCTACAGCGAGCCCGTGGACGAGCCGTTGCAGAGTCTGGCCGACGCGTCCGTGCACCACGCGCGGGTGGGTTCGCTCATCCTGCTGCGCGTGCTGCCCTACAACGAGACCGAGTGGCGCCACCTGGTCTTCAACACGCGCACCAAGGAGGTCGAGCGCCTCGACGGCATCGGCCAGTCCTGCCAGCGCCTGCCCGACGACCAGGGGCTGATCTTCCCCGGCGGCTACTACCTGGCCACCGGGGTGGCGCGGACCTTCGACACCGACGTCACCGACCTGGAGTTCGAGCGCCTGGTGCGCTCGCCCAACGGTGAGGACGTGCTCTACGTCTTCCACTCCCGCGCGGACGGCCGCAGCCTGCTGCTGCCCTACAACACCATCCGCAAGGAGGTCGCCACCCCGATCGTCTGCCACGGGTACTCGCTGTTCGACGACGGCACCATGACGGTGTTCAGCGACAACTCGGGAGAGCCGACCCGGGTGCACCCGATGCAGGTGTGGCGGACGCCGTACGCGTCGGACGTGTACGCGGCGGCGCAGCCGGTGGGGACCGGCCCGCTGGAGCGGATCGGCAACGCCGAACTGGTGCGGGGCGTGTCCGAGTGCCTGTCGGTGGCGCGCATGGCCGAGGACATGCGGCCCTCCACCGAGGTGTTCGAGGCGCTCATGGCCGCCTGCCGCCGGGTGTCGGACCGGTTCCACTGGCTGGGCGAGGAGGAGCTGGGCGACCTGGCGGCGCCCCTGTCGCAGGTGCGCGACACCGCCGCGCGGGTGCTGGAGGAGTTCGAGACCGTCCAGGCCCTGACCCGGCAGGCCGCCGACACCCTGGCCGAGGCCGAGGAGAGGGCGGCCTCGCTCATCCGCACCGCCCGCGGGGAGGCCCCGCGGACGGCGGAGGGCTGGGTGGCGCGGCTGACCGGGCTGCGCCGCGCCCAGGGGCAGACGGCCGCGCTGCGCGAGACGCGCTACGTGGACACCGCCCGCCTGGAGGCGCTGGACGGCAGGCTCGCCGAGGAGGTCGACGCCACCGGCCGCCGCACGGTGGCCTTCCTGGAGCGCGACGACGCCTTCGCCGGGTACCACGACGAGGTGGCGCGTCTGGTCGCCGACGCCGAGGAGATCGGGGCGGTCAGCGCGGCGACGGCGGTCGGGGAGCGCATCGCCGAGCAGACCGAGGGCCTGCAGGTGGTCACCGAGGTCGTCGGCTCGCTGGACATCGGCGACGCCCAGGTGCGCACGCGCATCCTGGAACGGGTCAGCGAGGTGCTGGCCGGGATCAACCGTGCGCGCGCCACGCTGGAGGCGCGGCGTGGTGAACTGCTCGCCCTGGAGGGGCGGGCGGAGTTCGCGGCCGAGTTCGCCCTGCTCGGGCAGGCGATCACGGGGGCGCTGGCCGCCGCCGACACCCCGGACCGGTGCGACGAGCAGCTGGGGCGGATCATGCTCCAGCTGGAGAACCTGGAGACGCGGTTCGCCGAGTTCGACGACTTCCTCGGGGAGCTGGCGGACAAGCGCGAGGACGTGTACGAGGCGTTCTCCACCCGCAAACAGGGACTGGTGGACGAGCGGGCGCGTCGGGCCGACCGCCTGGCGTCGTCGGCCGCCCGCGTGCTGGAGGGCGTACACCGCCGGATCTCGGCGCTGGAGACCCTGGAGGACGTCAACACCTACTTCGCGTCGGACGCGATGGTGGCGCGGCTGCGCCGCACCTCCGAGGAGTTGCGCGCGCTCGGCGAGACCGTGCGCGCGGAGGAGCTGGACGGGCAGGTCCTGGCCGCCCGCCAGGAGGCGGGCCGGGCCCTGCGGGACCGCGCCGACCTGTTCGAGGGCGGCGCGGGCGGCGAGACGATCCGGCTGGGCCGGCACCGCTTCGCCGTGAACACCCAGCCGATCGACCTCACCCTCACCCCCCACGGCGGGGAGATGTCGGTGGCGATCACCGGCACCGACTTCCGTGCGCCGGTCACCGACGAGGCCTTCGGGCGGACGCGGCACCTGTGGGACCGGGTGCTGGTGTCGGAGAGCCCGCAGGTGTACCGGGCCGAGTACCTGGCCGCGTCGGTGCTGGCCGCGGCCGAGGACGGCGCGGAGGGCCTGTCGCCGGAGCGGCTGGGCGGGGCGGAGGCGGGTGCGCAGGACGGGTCGTCGCTGCTGGACCTCGTGCGCGGCTTCGCCGAGGCCCGCTACGACGAGGGGTACGAGCGGGGCGTGCACGACCACGACGCCGCGCGGATCCTGTCGGTGCTGCTGCGGCTGCACGCGGGGGCCGGGCTGCTGCGGTATCCGGGCGGGACCCGGGCCGCGGCGCAGGTGTTCTGGGCCTTCGGGGCCGACGAGGAGCGGCGGTCGGCGTGGCGGACCCGGGCCGGTTCGCTGGCGCGGGCCCGCGAGGTGTTCGGGATGCGCGGGTCGGCCGCGGTCGACGCGCTGCGCGCGGAGCTGGCGGCGGCCGTGGACGGGTTCCTCACCGACACCGGGCTCCACCAGGACGCCGACCTGGACCTGGTGGGCGAGTACCTGTTCGAGGAGGTCGCGGCGGAGGGGCCCGGGGAGCGGGGGTTCGTGACCGGCGCGGGCGCCCGTCTGCTGCTGGACCGGTTCCACCGGGCCATGGGCAGCGCGCGGGAGAGCACGCGCAGGGCCTTCGAGGAGGACCTGCGCGCGCTCGACGGCGACCTGTCCGCGCGGCACCAGCTGGTGGCGGCCTGGCTGGAGGCGTTCGCGGCCACGCTGGAGGAGGTGGACCCGGGCGACCTGCCCGAGGCCGCCGCGATCGAGCTGACCGGCACCGCCGTGGAGCGGTACGAGTCGTCGGCGGCCGTCGCGGAGAGCGTGGACGGGCTGCTGGGGTCGCACCCGCGCGTGCGCGATCGCTCCCTGGAGCTGCGGCTGGACGAGTTCCTGCCGCGCACCCGCCGGTTCCGGCTGGAGGAGGTGCCCGCCTACCGGGACTTCCAGCGGCGCCGCAACGAGCTGGTGGCGGCAGAGCGCGAGCGGCTGCGGCTGGAGGAGTACCGGCCCAAGGTGATGAGCGGGTTCGTCCGCAACAGGCTGCTGGACGAGGCGTACCTGCCGCTGATCGGCGACAACCTGGCCAAGCAGCTGGGCGCGGCCGGGGACGACAAGCGCACCGACCAGAGCGGCCTGCTGCTGCTCATCTCCCCGCCCGGGTACGGCAAGACCACGCTCATGGAGTACGTGGCGAGCCGTCTGGGGCTGGTGTTCGTCAAGGTCAACGGGCCCGCGCTGGGGCACGCGGTGACCTCGCTGGACCCGGACGAGGCGCCGGACGCCACCTCCCGCCAGGAGGTCGAGAAGATCTCCTTCGCGCTGGAGATGGGCGCCAACACGATGCTGTACCTGGACGACATCCAGCACACCAACCCAGAGCTGCTCCAGAAGTTCATCTCGCTGTGCGACGGCCAGCGCCGCATGGAGGGGGTGTGGAACGGGCGGACCCGGACCTACGACCTGCGGGGCAAGCGCTTCGCGGTGTGCATGGCGGGCAACCCGTACACGGAGCAGGGCAAGCGGTTCCGGATCCCGGACATGCTGGCCAACCGCGCCGACGTGTACAACCTGGGCGACGTGCTGTCGGGCAGGGAGGAGCTCTTCGCGCTGAGCTACATCGAGAACGCGCTCACCTCGAACCCGACCCTGGCCCCGCTGTCCACGCGGGACAGGGAGGACGTGTACCGGTTCGTGCGGATGGCGCGGGGCGACGACTCGGTGGGCGCGGACCAGCTCGACCACCCCTACTCGGCGGTCGAGGTGGACCGGATCGTGTCTGTGCTGCGCAAGCTGCTGCGGGTGCAGGAGGTCGTGATGACCAACAACCAGGCCTACATCGCCTCCGCGGCGCAGTCGGAGGAGGCGCGCACCGAGCCGCCTTTCCGGCTCCAGGGCTCGTACCGGAACATGAACCGGCTGGCGGAGCGGATCGTGCCGGTCATGAACGACGACGAGGTGGAGGCCGTGATCGACGACCACTACCTGGGCGAGGCGCAGACCCTGACCTCGGGTGCGGAGGCCAACCTGCTCAAGCTCGCGGAACTGCGCGGGGTCATGACCCCCGAGCAGGAGGCCCGGTGGGCGGAGGTCAAGGAGGCCTTCCTCCGCGGCCGGGCGCTGGGCGGCGCCGAGGACGACCCGATGACCAGGGCCATCGGCGCGATGGGCCTGCTGGCCGACCGGGTGGGCGCGATCGGCACCGCGATCGAGCGGGGACGGGGCTCCGGGCGCTGACCGGGTGACACGTGCGGGCCGGACGTGTGACCGGTGCGACGCGTGGGGCTCTGACCAACGATGATCTTGTACCTGTAGCCGATTTCGACGGTCGAGACTCGCTATAGGTACAAGATCATCCGGGGGTGGCGCACTCCAGCCACACCAGCAGCGTTTCTGGCCGGGCCGCCACCTCCACGGGTGGCGGCCCGTTCGCGTGGGCGCGGGCCGTCGAGCCGACGGGGGCAGAGGCGGACGGGGGCAGAGGCGGACGGGGGCAGAGGCGGACGGGCTCCCGCGAGGGGTCGGTGACCATCCGCGGGCCGCGGTCGCGCAGGAGGGCGCCGATCCGGACACGGCGTCCGTCGGCGGCCGACCCGCGCGGGGCCGCCCGGAGACCCCGAAAATCAGCAGAAGGCGAGAACCACACAGCCCGCACAGCCGTCTAAAGCGCCCCTCCACAAAAGGGGAAAGCCGGGAACCGGCGACAAAAAAGCAGGAGTGATCTGCTCCACAGTAACAAACAAGGGGAACCGGCACCGGGCAGCCAAATCCCTTCTCCACGCCTCGAAATATTGACCAATTCTTATCAGAACTTTTTTCGGTGAAACGCACCGTGACCGTCCGGGCACGCGGCAAGAGACCCTTCCACGGAACCTGAACAGGCCCTGAACTGGCCTTATGAGGGAATCCGCGTTCGGGCTCCCCGGTTCTTCGCCACCAGGCCCCACACCGCAGACCGTCCCGCGCTGCGCCCCGACCCGTGCTGCGACCCGCCCGCACCCGAGGAGAAACAAGGGAACTCCAAAACACGGGAATCCGGAATTCGGTGCTACATTCAAGGAGTTGTCAGGGCGGACGCGGTTCTCATGCCCCTGCGACTCCCTCCCTTACCTTCGCCAAGCGTTTCGGGAAGCTCCGGCAGACCCGCTGAAGCGGCAGACCAGAGCTCTCGAACCCCGGCGTGAACGTTTCTCGCACCTACTTCCTGAAAGAAAACGAACATGATGAGCCGCAGCACCCGCTCCTCCCTTCTGGCCCTTCTCACCGCCGGTCTGATCACCCTCGGCGCGACCGGCTGCTTCAGCCCGGACGCGATCGACACGGAGGCGTTCGACGCGGAGGCCCAGAGCACCGACGGCCAGAGCGCGGCCAACAGCGCGGAAGGGGTGACCACGACCCTGGCGGGCGAGGTCACATACCTGGCCCCGAACGAGTACCTCGTCGAGAACCAGGCGTTCTACGTCGACGAGACCACCCAGGTACTCGGCGGGATCAACGTCTGCCCCGCCGAGGACGGCGTCGACGAGACCGGTTACGGAACCGTGGAGTGCTCCTACGAGGAGCTCGACGCCGCCCTTCAGGGCGGAACCGCCGTTCTCGCCGAGGTCGCGATCGTGGACGGGTTCGCCGAGTCGATCCTCGAATACCAGACGGACGGCCACGGGGACCCCGAGAGCGATTCCGTGGACGCGGCCCCGGCCGAAGGGGTGACCACGACCCTGGAGGGCGAGCTCACATACCTGGCCCCGCACGAGTACCTCGTCGAGAACCAGGCGTTCTACGTCGAAGATGTCACGCAGATCTTCTGTGGGAACAACATCTCCCCCACCCGGGGCGCCGACGAGAGCGGTTACGCAACCCAGCCGTGCGCCGAGGTCGAGCTCGAAGCCGCCCTTCAGGAGGGAACCGTCGTTTACGCCGAGGTCGTGATCGTGGACGGTGTCGCCGAGTCGATCACCGAATACTAGGTCCGACCTCCGGAACGCCGGGAGAGCGGGCGACCGGGCCCGCCGGGGCGGTACTCCTCCAGGGGTACCGCCCTTTGCGTGTCCTGAGCAGGTTTCCGGCGTTCCGAGCGGAGGGCGGGGGCCCGGTGGCGGGACAGGCCAGCCGGTCCTGCGTGCCTCGATGAGCGGGCCGGTTCCGGTAAGGGCGTCCTTGACCGGCGCGATGGGCCTGCTGGCCGACCGGATGGGCGCGATCGGCACCGCGATCGGGCGGGGACGGGGCTCCGGGCGCTGACCGGGTCACACGTGCGGCCCGCCGCCCCTACGGGCGGCGGCCCGCTGGCGTCGGGGTCACAGGCGGACGGGTTCGCGCGAGGGGTCGGTGACCATCCTCGGGTCGCGATCGCGCAGGAGGGCGACGAGCGGGGCGGCGGTCCCCGCCTGCTGCATGGCCTCGCCCTCCTCGGCCAGCAGTCCGACGAGCTGGAAGAAGAGGACGATCCCGTTCGGGGTGTCCATGGCGCGGATCTCGGTGTCGGGGACGATGACCAGCGAGGTCATGTCACCGTTGGCGGGCTCGCCGCCGAGCGGGGACGGGGTGACGATCCAGTGGCCCACGTCCAGGTCGCTGCCCGCGACGAAGCGGTCGGCCAGGGCGTGCATGACGCGCAGGATCCAGGCGGGCACGGCCTCGTCGCCGTCATCGCGGGGGACGCGGCAGGTGAACTCGAAGCCCGCCCCGGAGACGCGGGCCTCCTCGCTGGTCTTCTCCCCCAGCTCGGTCAGACCGAAGGACACCAGCAGCCAGTGGCCGTCCAGGGGGTAGGCGAGGACCCCGTCGAGGCCTTTGTCCGACTCGCCGTCCGGCGCGAACTGGACGGTCAGCGGCTGCACGTCGGGGTACCGCTCCGCCCACTCCTCGTAGATCCGGACGAGTCCGGGCAGCATCTCCAGCATCGCGTCGTCGCTCTCCACCTCGGGTGACGGGTCCGGGTCCGAGGATACGAGCGCGTCGGGAGCGCACGGGCCGGTGACCCCGAACCGTTCGGGCGGCACGGGTTCACCGGGCCCGCCCCGGAGAACCCAAATATCTCCTCTGGCACCAGAACCACGGGCACCGAACCCGCATCGGAGGGGGAGTAAGACACTTTGACGCCTCATGAACCCGCGCAATAAGCGCCAGCCATTCCGAGGAAGGAAACGGCGTTGCTTGACAGCATACCCAGTTTCCGTCATTGATCGTCGGCACAGGCGGCGGGGGATTTTCTCCGCCGCAGAACTTTTCGGTTCACGCGGCCATCACAGACAGAGCCGACCACCGGACAAACAAATCCCCCGTCCGGAATACGCGAACCATTCCACCAAGAGAAGCATCGAAAACCTCGCGGTGGGCACGCACCACACAAAGAACCCACCCCGGACCCTTTGCGAAACCATTCGCACACCATTCACCGCAGCAAAGGAACACGATGAACCGCGACGTCCGCTCCACCCTGCTGGCCCTTGTCTCCGCCGGTCTGATCACCCTCGGCGCGACCGGCTGCTTCAGCCCGGAGGCGGAGGCGGAGGCGTTCGACGCGGAGGCCCAGAGTTCCGAGGGCCGGAGCGTCGAGAACGACGGCGCGGAAGGGGTGACCACGACCCTGGCGGGCGAGGTCACGTACCTGGCCCCGAACGAGTACCTCGTCGAGAACCAGGCGTTCTACGTCGACGAGACCACCCAGGTACTCGGCGGGATCAACGTCTGCCCCGCCGAGGACGGCGTCGACGAGACCGGTTACGGAACCGTGGAGTGCTCCTACGAGGAGCTCGACGCCGCCGTTCAGGGGGGAACCGCCGTTCTCGCCGAGGTCGCGATCGTGGACGGGTTCGCCGAGTCGATCCTCGAATACCAGACGGACGGCCACGGGGACCCCGAGAACGGTTCCGGGGGCGGGGACTCCCCGGCCGAAGGGGTGACCACGACCCTGACGGGCGAGGTCACATACCTGGCCCCGTACGAGTACCTCGTCGGCAACCAGGCGTTCTACGTCGACGAGACCACGGAGCACATCGGCGGGATCTACGTCTGCCCCGGCGAGGAGGGCCTTCACGAGGACGGCCACGGAAACCTGTCGTGCCCCCACGGCGAGCTCGAAACCGCCCTTGCGCAGGGAACCTTCGTGTACGCCGAGGTCGCGATCGTGGACGGTGTCGCCACGACGATCCTCGAATACCAGGCCTGATCTCCGGGGACAGGCCAGCGGACGACCGGGTTTTCAAAGGGGCGGTACTCCCTCAGGGGATACCGCCCCTTTCCGTGCCCTCAACCGGTTTCCGATTCCGCACAACGGCCGTGGATGACAAGCGGTCCTCGGGCTTCTCCCGGGCACGGAACACCTCGGGGCGCGCCAGCCCGCACAGACGTCGGCGCCCGCCAGGCGAGGGTCAGTACTTCCCTCACCTCGACGGAACAAACCGCCCATCCACGGTCAATCCTTGAAATTCGACGGCGAACTCTCTGGTCTCCCCGAACCGACGCGACTCCAACACCCACGGGATCTCCTCGATATTCCAGAACCGCGTTTGGGCAGTCCGCTCGGGGGCACGCCCACACATAACGCACTCATCCCCCGATCCCTGGCGAGTCCATTCACACACCGCTCCCCACAGGAAAGGAACGCGATGAATCGCGATATCCGCACCAGCGCGCTGGCCGTTCTCTCCGCCGGTCTGCTCACCCTCGGTACGACCGGCTTCAGCCCGGCGGCGGCCGCCGAGCAGGGAGGAGCCGAGGCCCAGGGCGTGGAGGCCGGTGCCGAAGGGTTCACCGGAACCCTCTCCGGCGAGGTCGTGTACCTGGCTCCGTACGAGTACATCGTCGGCGACCAGGCGTTCTACGTCACCGAGGACACCGAGATCCTCGGCGGCCTGTACACCTGTGCGCCCGAGGTCCCCAACGACGACGAGACCGGGACCGTGGAGTGCGGCATGGAGGAGTTCGATGCTGAGTTGAAGGACGGGACCGTCGTTCTGGCCGGGGTCGAGGTCGAGAACGGCATCGCCCAGACGATCACCGAGTTCCAGGCCTGATCCAGGGGAATCAGGTCAGCGGGTGACCGGGTCCAAAGGGGCGCTGCTCCCTCACGGGGCGCCGCCCCTTTGGCTTGCCCACAGCCGTTTCGCGCGGCGGCCGTGCACACACCGGTCCCCAGCGGGAGGAAGGTCGTTGCCTACGGAAGCGCCAGCGGCCAGCGCTGGTCGCTCTCCCCCGAACCGAACCACACGTGCTGGTCCCCAGGCGTGACGGTGACGCCGAAGGCGCTCCAGTCCGGCTGGCCATTGGCGAGCCACCACCGGTGGGCGTCCTCCACCCGCGTCCACAGACGGCGCGGACCGCCCTGGACCACCGGATAACGGCCCTCGTCCGCGTCCGTGTCGATCTCGGCCCAGGCCCCGTCGGCGCCCTCCATGAAGAGGAAGTCCGCTCCGGTGTCGGCCGTCCTGACCACGGTGTCTGCGTCCGTCGTGGCCAGTTGCGCCAGGAACGCGATCACCCGTTCCTCACGGAGGAGGGCGGGGTCCAACGTGGTCGTGCTCCGTTCCCCGGCGTCGTCCACGCTGACGCGCCGACGGGGAACGCTGCTCCGCGCGGGCATGAACCCGGCCCACTGCGGAAGGAAGCGCCCCTGCGCGGTGCGGTCGTCGCGCACCCGGAGCCCGAGCATGGCGCCCCCGGTGCCTCCCGCGATGTTGACGAGGATGCTCCCGCCCGGGGTCACCTGCGTGATCCACTCCGGCGGAACGTGGGTGAAGGCCGTGGTGCTGACGATCCGGTCGTACGGAGCGCGGTCGGGGAAGCCCCTGTGCCCGTCGTACTCGGCCACGACAGGTGTGTACCCCAAGGCGGAGAGGCGTCGGGAGGCGTCGGAGACCAGGCGCGGTGAGATGTCGATGCTTGTCACCCGATCCGAACCCAGCACCTCGCACAGGATCGCCGCGTTGTACCCCGATCCGACCCCGACCTCCAGAACGCGGGGGTCGCCGTCCAGGTCGAGTTGGTGAAGCATCCGCGCCATGAGGCTGGGCATCGTGGAGGAGCTGGTCCACCGGCCGGTACCGCGTCCCCCGGGCAGGGCGTCGGTCACCGGTTCTCCGGCGATCTCGATGGTCAGTGTCTCGTCGGCGTAGACGTGGCGGACCCACTCCTCACGCTGGTCGGGGTCCTCATCGGACAGGAGCCTGTAACGCACGCCCTGCGGGGTTTCCTCGTGCAGGGCGAAGGCCGGGACGAACACGCCCCGGTCCACGCATCGGAACGCCTCGGTGAGGCGGTCGCCGGGCACCAGCGCGCCCTCCTCGACCAGACGGTCGGTGAGCCCGGACGACAGTTCGTGTACCACTCGGGTCATGCCTGTCCCTTCTCCAGTAGTTCGGCGATGCTCTGTCCGATGGGCAGACCGCAGCGGTCCGCGAGCCATCCCCACTCGCCGTTGGGGTTGACCTCCAGCAAGGTCCACCCGCCGTCGGGTGAGACCACGAAGTCGGCGGCGCCGCAGACGAGCCCGAAGGCGCGCATGTAGCGCTCCAGGCTGGAGCGGACGTCGTCGGGGATGCCGACGACCTCGTACCGGTGGGCGTCGTAGTCACTGCGCCAGTCGATGTGCGCGGCCTGTGACCGGGCGTGGATGGCCACGGCGAACATCGTCCGGCCCACGACGGTCAGACGGACCTCGAACGCCTTGTCCACCCACTCCTGGAAGCAGTGGGCGGTCAGGCCCACGGCGGGGTCGCGGAGTTCCTCCACGGCGGCGACGGCGCTGGCGTAGACGATCCGGGTACGGCCCTGTTCGACGTGCAGCGCGCCGCCGACAGGCTTGTACACGACGGGGCCGGGGATACCGGCGGCCCAGTCGGCGGCGTGGTCGGGCACGTTCGTGATGATCGTGCGCGGTACCCTCAGCCCGGCCCTGGCCGCCGCCGCGAGCTGGACGGGCTTGTACTCGGCCGCGCTCATGCGTGACGGCTGGTTGATCCAGAGGCAGTCCAGCGCCAGGAGGACACCGCCGAAACCCATGCGGGCCTCGCGGTAGGCCCAGCGCTGGTCGGGGCCGGACATGCCCTCGGCCAACGTGAACTGGGAGGGGCGCCGGTAGTAGACCCCCCGTACCGATCCCAGGTCCACGCCGCGGAAGGCGTCGTGCACCGCTCCTTCCCAGTTCCCGTCGAAGGCGGCCTCCACCGTCATGGAGGCGGGGAAGTCGCCAGGATCCATGCGCACGACGGGCACGCCGCGTTCGGACAGGTGGTGGATCACGGGGTCGGCGGTGGCGTCCTCGATGTGGGTGAGGACGAGCACCGCCTTCCGTGCTGTGGAGGAGGCCATCAGTCGGTGGTGGTTTCCTCGGTGCTCGGCCGCGCGCTGTCGGGCTCGCCCGTGGTCTCCTTGGTGCCGCTGGAGCGCTTGCCCACGGCCGGTGCTCCGGTGAGGCGGTCGATGCCCCGCTGGACCACGGGGTCGTAGACGTAGCGGTCCACCGCTGCGGCCACCTCAGGGCGCGGCTTCGGAGTGACCGCGCGCCGCAGCCCCCAGGGCCGGACCCCGGTCGGAGGCTCGTCGCTGGCTTCGAAGACGGCCGTCGAGGGGTCCAGGGGGAAGGCGTCACCGAGGCGGGCGATCTGCGCGCGGGACTCGCCGTCGGGCGACTCCAGCAGCGTCGTGAGGTTCGTGGAGGACATAGGGAGTTCCTTCCTTGCTTCGGATACCCCGCACCAGGTCAGCGCGGGGTTCCACCAGTTCCGCTCGGACGGTGCCAGCGGAACCGGGGAGCTTTCGCTGTGCCGCTGAGCCCGTGTCTCCCACGGGGTCTCGGCCAGGTCGGCGGGCCGTCGCGGACGCGCGGACCGGCTCGTGGCGGCCCTACAGGTAGGGACCGGAGGCGTCCGGCTGGTTCAGGAGCGCGGCGATGTGTTCCTTGGGGTAGCGGCGTGCTCCGCCCGGGGTGCGGAAGGGCCGGAGGACGCGGTCCCAGTCGCCTCGGTGGAGGCTGCGGGGGCGGATGTTGAACAGTTGGGCGACTTCGCCGGGGGTGAAAACGTCGGGGCGGCCGTCGAGGAGGTAGCTGTAGTCGGGCATGGGGCGCTTTCCGTGTTCGCGGGTGGGCGTGGCGCGAGGCAGTGCCGTTCCTCAGGCCTCGGTGGTGGGAGCCCCGGTCCACTGGTGCCCGGCGCGGTCGATGAGGGCGCGCACCGTCAGGGGTTCGCCCGCGTTGCCCGTCCAGTCCCAGGACACCGACAGCTCGTCCAGCATCAGCAGCCCGTTGCCGGTGGCCTCCAGCGGTTCTGTGGGCTTTCGCGGACGCGGAAAGCGGATGGGCTGGTCCGGCCTGGGGCCGTCGTCGGTGACCGTCAGGGTGTAGGTGTGGGGCTTGCGGTGCAGCGTGACCCGGACGGTGCCGCCGGGGTCGCCGGAACGGCTGTGCTGCTGCGCGTTGGTGACCAGCAGGCTCACGGCAAGCACCAGCGGAAAGGCCGCACGGCGCGGGGAGCGGGCGTTGCGGTAGGCCCAGTTCCGGGCGATCCCGACGTGGCGGGGGTCGCTGCCCAGGACGATGCCGCAGCGGTCGGAGTCGTCGAACCGCATCCGCCAGGGCGGTTGGAGCGTCGGCGTTCGGCGGCCGGTAACGCCTTCCGGGGTGGACTGACGAGGGATAGCCTGGTTCATGTTCGTACCTGTTGTCGTGAGAAGCACGGGTTCCGGACCAGGTCCCGGGGTTGTCAGTACAGCCGCCGGGACTTTTCTTCGGCCGTCGTCACAGTCCCACCAGAAGTCCTCTTCAGCTACCAACCTCTGGGATATCCGAAATTTCTCGGTGAATCTCGTTGGCGGCTGATAGCAGGCTGATAGAAAGCAATACATGGTGAACGAGGTCGATCCGAAGGCTCAGAGGTTCGGCGCCGAGGTACGTCGGATCCGCGAGCAGGCAGGGCTTTCACAGACCAGACTGGCAAGCCTGATCCCGGCATCCCAGGCGACGGTCAGTGATATCGAACTGGGCAAGACGCCCGCCAAAAAGGTCACCGCACAACGAATCGGTCAGGCGCTCAACAGCGAGGAACGGCTAGTCTCCGTGTGGGAGGACCAGTACGAGGGGTACAAGCCCCCGGACTGGTACAAGGAACTGCCACTCGTGGAGCAGCGGGCCACGCAGATCCAGCAGTACCACCCCTTGCTCGTCCCAGGTCTTCTGCAAACCCGTGATTACATGCGAGCCACGATCAGGGCCCCCCAGAAGGCAGCACAGCAGGAAGCCATAGACGCGAAGGTGGAAGAAAGGAGCGAGCGTCAAAATTTCCTGAAGCGCGAAAACCCACCCTTCTACTCGGTCGTTTTGGACGAAACCGTGCTGTATCGACGCATCGGAAGCCCTGACACGATGCGAGGTCAGCTCGAATACCTGTTGGAGGCCTCGTCCCGGAGCCGCATGGAGGTTCTGGTCATCCCCGCAGACACCTGGAACCACCCAGGTTTGGACAACGGGGTTATATTGCTGAAGGTTCCGGATTCCGGAACGCTCCTCTACCTGGAGACAGGACCCATCGGAGGAGTGATATCTGATACCGGAATGGTCGATGAGTACATCTCTTTGATGAGTGATCTGCGGGGACTGGCTCTGCCTCCCAATCAGACACGGTCGTTGATCAAGAAAGTGCTAGGAGAAATCGAGTGACCCCTGAAGGAACACGACACGAACCCACGTACAGCACTGGCGACGTGGACCAGGTGAAGTTCTGTCCGACCGCACCCTCATGGCACAAGAGCAGCTACAGCATCGCCGACACCAACTGTGTCGAGGTCGCCGAGGGCTTCACCACGGCCGTGCGGGACACGCAGAACCGCGAGCTGGGACACCTGTCGTTCGCGGTCACCGAGTGGACCGCGCTCGTGGACTCGCTCAAGAGCCTCGGCTAGCCACCGGAGGCTACGGGGCGGCACTCCTCACGTGGTGCCGCTCCTTCTTTATGCCTCCACATAATTCCGGACATTCACAACAAAAGCCATTAGTTGCGGCATTAGATACCAACCAAAGTGAACCCGTCGGAGCCAGCCAATAACCCCCCACAGGACCCTGAGCTGCGGCGATGCCGTCAACCCGAAATTACCCTGGAGTAGTTCGCAGAAAAGTTCGCTTCCACTCCGCCCCTGCCCTTAATCTGGCACCGGACACACAACTCCATCCACACAATGACCCCGCGACGGTTGTCACCGTCCGGGGCCGTGGCCAGCAACTTCACCCCTTTAACAACAAGGATTGCCAGCATGCGCCAGTTTAGCGCTGCGGCCCTGATCCGCGCCTTCGGCATGGTCAAGGCCCTCTTCGCGCCCCCGTGCGGACGCCACTCCGCCACCGGCGGCCGTCGCCGCCGCTCCACCCGGGTCCGCCGCTACGTCCCGGTTCCCGCCCAGGTCCGCGTTCCGGTCGAGGCCGCCACGCCTCCCGCACGAAACGACCGGGCTCCCGAACGCCCCGAGCGACCCAGGCACCCCGAGCGCCCCGCCGCTCCCGCTCCCGCCCTCTCGCCCCGTCTGGCCCCGCCGAGCGCGCGCTTCCCCGCCGAGGACATCGCCCTGGTCCGCCCCTACTACGCGGCCCGAGAACAGGCCCGCGCAGAGGCTCGCGCGGGAACCCGCGAGCCCGGAGCCGCGCGGGTCCGGCGCGAGGTGACCATCCGCCTCGACCAGCGAACCAGCACGAACACCCCGTTCTCCGGCGACCTCCTGGCGACCGACTCCGCCCCGGTACCCGCCCCCCGTCCTCCGTCCCCCGCGTGCGAGGACCCCGAGGACTGGCGCGCGTTCACCCGGCTCGCCCGCGTCTGGCTCGACCAGCAGCAGCAACGAGCCGAGCTGACGCAGCGAGCACGGCAGGCACCTCAGCCCCGCGCGGAGCACCACCGACAGGCGGTCCCGGCATGATCTTCCTGAGCACACCCAAGATTCCGCGCCCCCTCGTCCGCTGGGAGCACCGCGTCTACCCGGGAGCGCTGGACCAGCTCGCGCGGGTCCGCGCCGACCTCGCGGCCGACCTGGCCGGTTTCGACGGCGACCTCGTCGAGACCGTGCGGCTGTGCGCCAGCGAGCTGTTCGCGAACTCCGTCAAGTACACGGATTCAGGAGAGAGGGACGGCGAGGTCGTCCGCGCGCTGTCGATGCCCGACGCGCGAACGCTCCGCTTCTCGGTGAGCGACTGCGGCGGAGGCGGCGCAGTCCCGGCCGTCCCGAAGGAACGGACGGAGGACGAGTGGAGCTGGGCCGAGGGCCAGCGCGGGCTGCTGCTCGTGCAGAACCTGTCCACAGCCTGGGGACACTTCCGCCTCGCACCCTGGGCCGACCTGGGCACCCACGTGTGGGCCACCTTCACAGTCCCCCCGGGCGGTGCTCCACCCGTCACGCGCCCCTACGTCCTCACCCGCTGAGACCGGAGGCCGATGAGGGCTGGAAAGAACATCGGCGGCCGCGTCCAGGCGTCACCCGCGTCCGCTGGCGCGCTGGACGAGGCCGCCGACGATGACCTCGACACCGGTTTCGAAGACCTCCTCCGCGCTGAGCCGCGCGAAGGCCGGGAGCGTGCGCCGAAGGTGCGGGTGGTCCGCCAGGTGCTCGGCGGAGAGGCCGGGCCGGGGCCCGGCGTCCGTCTTCTTCCCCGTACCCGTCTTCTTCTGCGTGCCCGCGTTCTCCGTCTTCTCCTCCCGGCCAGCGGAGTCCCTTCGGGAGGTGAAGCCCTCGACGGAGGAGAGGACGTGCGCGGTGAGGAGCTGGGAGACCGCCGCCGCCTCGTCCTCGGTGAAGCCCGCGCGGAGCAGGACGCGCAGCGTCGTCTCGATGTGCCCGAGCCGGTGGGGCCCCACGGGCGGGCGCTCCCGCAACAGCGCCGCGGCGTCCCGGTGGGCGAGCAGGAGCGCGCGGAACTGTCTCAGCCCGCTGACCAGCTGCTCGGGCCAGGGCAGGGTCTCGTCGATGCGGATCGCGTCGGCGCAGACGGCCTCGGCGACCAGGTCGAGCAGTTCGTCCTTGTTGCGGACGTGCCAGTACAGCGTGGGCGAGCGGACACCGAGCCTGTCGGCGAGGCGGCGCGTGCTCAGCCCCTCCAGCCCCGCCTCATCGAGCAGTTCGACGGCGGCCCGGATGATCCGCTGCCTGTCCAGAGCCTGTCTTCGGGGTTCCGGGGCGGGGAGCGCGTCCATGACACGGCAACCTATCACTGGTAGAGTTCTCTATCACTGATAGAGGGCAATGCGGGAGACGCCATGGAGACCACCTCCGCCCCGAAGCGACGACCGACCACCGACACCGTCTGGACACGGCGGCTACAGGTGCTCACCGCCGTCTGCTCAGCCGTCTTCGCCGTCGGCACCGCACTCCAGAACTTCGCCGTCGTGGACGGGGAGATGATGCGCCACACCATGGAGGCGGCCGGGATGAGCGGGGCGCAGGCAGCGCGGGAGGCCCCCGGATTCCTCCTCGGGTTCCGCGCGGTCGGCTGCCTGTTCATCGTCGGCAACGCACTGGGGGTGCTCGCCCCGCTGGGCCGCACGTGGGTGTTCTGGCTGGTCGTCGCGGTCAACGCCGGACAGGCCGCGGGTGTCGTACTGATCCCGCCGGAGGTCTTCCACACCTCGGTCGACCTGTACGGACCGGTCGGCCTGCTGCCCACCGCGGTGACCGACGGCGGCGCCCTGCTCCTGCTCACGGTGCTTCTGGCCTTCTTCGCCATCTACCGCACGCCCTGGGCGCGGCGCCGCACCCAGGGCGGCCCGCCTCCGGGATGACGGCCCGGCCCGCCCCGCGCGGCTCACGGGAACTCGCCCCCCGTTTTGGTATCCCCTGGGACACAACTCCCTCCCCCCTACTGGCGCCCGTGGCTACTGGGTAGTAACATTGACTTGTTACTAGTCGGTAGATCCGCGTGTACAGACACCGCGGCCAGGGACACAGCGGAGCTGTCCATGACGCATTACAAGAGCAACCTGCGCGACATCGAGTTCAACCTCTTCGAGGTCTTCAGGCGCCAGGACGTACTGGGCCAGGCCCCCTTCGAGGAGCTCGACGAGGAGACCGCCCGCACGATCCTGGACGAGGTCAACCGCCTCGCCACGGGCGTCATCGCGGAGTCCTTCGAGGACGCGGACCGCAACCCCCCGGTCTTCGACCCGAAGACGAACACCGTCGCGGTCCCCGAGAGCCTCAAGAAGTCCTACAAGGCCTACATGGACGCCGGCTGGTACAACCTCGACCTCCCCCAGGAGCTGGGCGGCCTGGGCGCCCCCCGCTCCCTGGTCTGGTCCGCGGCCGAGCTGGTCCTCGGCTCCAACCCCGCCGTGCACATGTACTCGGCCGGTCCCGGCTTCGCGAGCATCCTCCACTCGGAGGGCAACGAGGAGCAGAAGCGGTTCGCCGAGCTGGCCATCGAGCGCGGCTGGGGCGCCACCATGGTCCTGACCGAGCCGGACGCCGGTTCGGACGTCGGCGCGGGCCGCACCAAGGCCGTGGACCAGGGCGACGGCACCTGGCACATCGAGGGCGTGAAGCGCTTCATCACCTCGGCCGAGCAGGACATGACCGAGAACATCTTCCACCTGGTGCTCGCGCGTCCCGAGGGCGCCGGCCCCGGCACCAAGGGCCTCTCGCTCTTCCTGGTCCCCAAGTACCTCATCAACGAGGACGGCTCGCCCGGCGAGCGCAACGGCGCCTACGTCACCAACGTCGAGCACAAGATGGGGCTCAAGGCCTCCACCACCTGTGAGCTGACCTTCGGCGACAAGCACCCCGCCGTCGGCTACCTCGTGGGCGACAAGCACGACGGCATCCGCCAGATGTTCCTCGTCATCGAGTACGCGCGCATGATGGTCGGGACGAAGGCGATCGCCACCCTGTCCACCGGCTACCTCAACGCCCTGGAGTACGCCAAGGAGCGCGTGCAGGGCAACGACCTGGCCGCGGGCAAGGACTCCCCCAAGGTGACCATCACCCACCACCCGGACGTGCGCCGCAGCCTCATGACGCAGAAGTCCTACGTGGAGGCCATGCGCGCCCTGGTGCTCTACACCGCCACCCAGCAGGACGCGATCCAGATCGCGCACCGCACGGGCCAGGACGCCACGGAGCTTGAGGCCATGAACGACCTCCTGCTGCCGATCGTCAAGGGCGTGGGCTCCGAGCGCTCCTACGCGCTGCTCGCCGAGTCCCTCCAGACCCTGGGCGGCTCCGGGTTCCTCCAGGAGTACCCGATCGAGCAGTACATCCGGGACGCCAAGATCGACACCCTCTACGAGGGCACCACCGCGATCCAGGCCCAGGACTTCTTCTTCCGCAAGATCGTGAGGAACGGCGGCCAGGCCCTGGGCAAGCTGGCCGGGGAGATCAAGGCCTTCGCGCAGAGCGACGCGGGCAACGGCCAGCTCAAGCAGGAGCGCGCGCTGCTCCTGGAGGCGGCCGAGAACGTCGAGAAGATCGTCGAGCTCATGGTCGGCCACGCGATGGGCTCCACCGAGGACGCGCGCGAGCTGTACAAGGTGGGCCTGAACTCCACCCGCCTGCTCATGGCCTTCGGTGACGTCGTCCTGTCCTGGCTGCTGCTGCGCCAGGCCGAGGTGGCCCTCAACAGCATCGACGGCGCCAGCGACGAGGACAAGAACTTCTACACCGGCAAGATCGCCGCCGCGCGCTTCTTCGCCGAGCAGTTCCTGCCGCGCATCGCCGCCGAGCGCCGCATCGCGGAGGGCGTGACGGTGGACCTGATGGACGTCCCCGAGTCCGCCTTCTAACCACGTCGGACCCAGCGGGAGGGCGGGGCGGCCACCGGGCCGCCCCGCCCTCCGGTCATCCCGCCTCCGGCAGATGCCTAGGTCAGACCGTTCTCAGCCGCTCCACCGGCTGCCCCGTGATCCCCGGGATCATTCCCACGCCCGTTTCATGGCCTCCGGATCAGCGAAGTCGGGGAAGGCTTCGGAAAAGCGCGCCAGATCGTCCACGGTCACCGCACCGCCGGAGGGGTGCGCTGTCCGCTCCAGCAGACGTCTCAGGTACTCGCTACGCGACAGTCCCTGTCTCCTGGCATCCGCGTCGATGACTTCCAGGACGCCTTCCGGCACGTTCCGGATCAGCACGTCGGCCATGGGACCACCTCCAAGCGGTATCCGAGGATCATCCCGAAGTTCCATCGCCGAAGGAGCGTGACGGTGGACAAGCGGGACGCCCCGCGCCACGGTCCCGTGCGCACGGGACGCGCCGGGCGAGGCTCACCGGCTCCGGTCCCACGTGCACGGGACGCGCCGGGCGAGGCTCACCGGCTCCGGTCCCACGTGCACGGGACACGCCCGCTCGGACAGCTCCGCTGCGCGCCCGCGGCCCCGCTCCCACGTGTACGGGGGGTGGCGCTGGGTAGCCGCTCACCCGAGCGCGTGCGCCGCCGGGAGGCGCACGGAAGGGGGTAGGGCATGGCACGCGACGACCGCGTCGAGGGAGCAGGGGAGTTCGACGACTACGACCGCGTGGCGGTGGTGACGGGCGCGGACAGCGGAATCGGCCGGGCGACGGCGATCCGCCTCGCGCAGCAGGGCTTCGACATCGGTGTCACCTTCCACAGCGATGCGGAGGGCGTGCACCGCACGGAGGCCGAGATCCGCGAGACCGGCCGCCGGGTGTCCGTCCGCCAGCACGACCTCTCCGACCCCGTGCGGGGCTCGGAGGCCGTCGCCGAGCTGATCGATGACCTCGGCGGCATCGGCGTCCTGGTCAACAACGCGGGCACCGGCTCCGGGGAGCACCTGCTGGAGACCAGCTACGAGCGCTGGCGCGAGGTGCTGTCCGTGGACCTGGACGCGCCCTTTCTGTGCTCGAAGATCGCGGCCACGCACATGCGCGAAGCCGGTCGCGGCGGCCGCATCGTCAACATCACCAGCGTGCACGAGGAGTTCCCCCGGGTGACCGCGGGCGCCTACTGCACCGCCAAGGGCGGCCTGAAGCTGCTCACCCGCGTCCTGGCCCTGGAACTGGGCCTGTACGGCATCACCGTGAACGCGGTGGCGCCCGGCGAGATCGCCACGCCAATGACCGGCCAGCACGAGGAGGAGCCCGCGCTGGACTCGCGCGCCGGGTACCCGCTGCCCCGGCCGGGCCACGCCTACGAGGTGGCGGAGGCCGTGGCCTTCCTCGCCAAACCGGAGGCGTCCTACGTCACCGGCGCCTCGCTGTTCGTGGACGGCGGGCTCTCCCTGATGGGCCCGCAGGCCGGGGGCGCGCTCCAGGACGCCACCTGGCGCGCGGGCTGACCCCGCCCGCACCCGGAACCCGCCGCCGCGGCCCGCTGGGTGGCTCCGGCCCGCCCCGGCGCCACCCCGTGGGCCGTGCGCGGCGGTTCCTCCCGCTCAGGGGGCGGTCCCGTCCCCGGCGTTACCGTCGGCGGTCGACGGCGGCGCCGGGGACGGGACCGCCGCCGAACGCACGCGCACCGCGCCGTCGCTGTTTCGGCGCGCCTCAGCGCCCCGTGCCGTCACTGCTCCGGCGCGTCGTCAGCGTTCCGACGGGCCGAGTGTTCCGACGTGCCGTCAATGTCCCGGCATGCCGACTGTCCCGGCGCGTCGTCAGTGTCCCGACGTACTGGGCTCCGCGTCGGGCTCCTCCGCGACCGACCACCCTGACCAGTGGCGGACCTCCACCAGGATGATCGCCTCCTCGGGCGGCGTGTCCCGGTACTGGGGATAGCGCTCAACCAGCCTGCCGCGGGCCTCCGTCCAGGCCGGGCCGCCGTGCAGGACCAGCGCCTCACCGTCCGCGCGGACCCACCACAGCCGGTCCCAGTCGTCGGAGTACTCGTCCGCGAGCAGCGACACCCGGGGGTTGCCCTCGATGTCGAGCAGCCGTCTGAGCCGGTACGTGGTCTTGGGCTTGTGGTCCACGGGGATCGCGATCGTGTCGCCGTAGGCCGCGAACACCACGGGCACCAGATGGGGCTGCCCGTGCTCGCCCACCGTGGCCAGCCTGGCGACGCGGCTCCGCGCGAACATCTCCCTGGACCGTTCGGGACTCCACCTCATGACAGAGAAAATCCCACGCGGCCCCGGACGGCACAAGAGGCGCACACGCCCTTTTTCTCCCCTTGTCCCCGCGCGCACGCGCACGCGCGCGGACAGGACGCCCCCGTGCCCCCCACAGCGGTACAGGTCGGTCCGCACGCGCACGCGCGCGCGGACAGGACCAGGCCACCCTGGAACGTCCACCGGCAGGTGTCGGATGCGGATCGGCCGAAACCCTTTCGCACAGGCGGTTTCCTCTCGTCCGCGGGCGGTGGAACCACCAACGCGGTCGGAACATCACATACCTGTGCCCGCGTCCGGGAGCGGACGACCGATGAGAGGGCACAGAGGCGCCGCCGGAGGAGCCACCATGAAGTTCGAACCGGTCGAACCCCCTGGCTCGGAGGAACCGCCGCAGACCGCTCACGACGAGCAGGAGCCGTCCCCCGGCGGCCTCCGACGGCCGCCCCGACCCTTGCGAAAGGGATTCCGATGAGCACCACCACCGCGGTCAGCCACCTCGCCGCCCGCATCCACGCGATCGACTGGGACGGCGACGTGGAGCACACTCGGTCGCGGGTCGCGCTGATGCGCGAGTACCTGCGCCGCTCGGCCGTGTGGACACGTGCCCTGGGTACCAGGGGATGGCCGTTCTACGACATCGCGGAATTCGCGGCGCCGGGCGTGCGCGCCGCGGACGAGGTGGTCGAAGGTGTGCTGGAGAGCCCCGTGGTCATCGATCAGTACCCGACGGTGGGCAGGAGCTGTGTGTGGGCGCTGCACCTGGCAGCGGCCCGCGATGCCGGAGTGCCCCTGCCGGACCTGCCCGATCCCTTCGAACCGCTGATCCGCATGTACGAGCGCGGCGGCGGCTTCTCCCTGTCGACCACCGGCACGATCGACATCGACACGGCGGGCCTGTACCGGGGCAGGCTCCCCGACCACCTCGGGGACGAGCCCAGGGCTCCCGAGACCGAGGCCGGGCTCGACGCCCTCGACGGCGTCGGCGGCTGCCCCCCGGTGCCGTACGCCCGGCGCACGGCCCCGCCACCGAACCCCCTCCCTCCTTTCACTCCCGGATTTCGACCGAAAGGGATGCCAGGGGAGGCAGGAAAACCTCAACAGTCACGCGGAGCGGCACGGCAGGAACCGCCCCGAGGAAACGAATGGAACGGGAGCCCTACCTTCGGAAACCCCGGTGGACTGGACACTCAATGGGGTGGAGCAGGCGGCTCCGGACTACGACAACCGTCCCACGCGGAACCCGAGGAAGGAGTGGAAGGAAGTTCGATGGACCTTGCCCGGCAGCAGGAGCTGGTGCGCGACATGGCACTTGAACTGGTCGAGGCCGCTCCGGACGGCTGGACCTCGATGAACTACAGGTATGACTACATCGGGGGCAGCGCGGCGAGTGAGAACCTCGTGACCTTCGAGAACGGAGAGACGGAGAGGAAGCGCCATCCGCGCTCCGTCGACAAGAAGGCCAAGTCCCTCAAGAGTGAGATGTACCAGGAGGGCAAGGGGACCTGGCTCGGCATGTCGATCTCGGTGACCAGGCCGGGGAAGTTCAACGCGCAATTCCACTACGACAAGGAACTGGGGGTCCACCCGATCCCCCCGTCACCGGGCAGCTACGCCTTCGAACTGGGGAAGTTCCCCCGGAACGGCGACGCGCTCTCCGACTGGCTCAGGGAGCAGATCGACCGGGCGCAGGGCTGAGCGCCTGTCCAGAGGCCGGGTGAGCCCCGTCCGGCCCGGGTCATGCCTGGAACCGTCCGCGTCACGCAGCCCCGGCAACGGACCGTCTTCGGCGCAGAGGCCGTCGGCGCAGGCGACGTGGAGATCATGGGAGGCCGAGCACGGCGTCGACGTTGAGGGTCGGGGTGATGTCCCCGCACGGACCGCGCTGCGCCGTGAACCCCCGTTCGAGGTCGGGCCGGCGTGGGCCGCGGAGGGGTTGTGGGCACGGGTGTGTCGGCGCATCGTCGTGGTACCCGATACCGCGATCCGGCACAACTGGCTGGTCAGCGCCCCGGTCAAGCGGTCATCGATCGCTTGCGACCGCTGACCAGGGCACGCGACAACCCCCGTCAACGATCTAGGCCCGCGGGCGGCGGAGGACGAAGTAGTACAGCGCAGCGGTCGCGCACACCGTGGCGACGGCCATCGGCACGAACGCCAGCTGGTAGGCCTCGGGCCCCTCCGGCAGCGTCTGGAGCAGCGCGCCCGCCGCCACCGTGCACACCACGGCGGTCGTGAACCCGCTCATGTTCACCAGCCCGGAGGCGACGCCGGTCCGGCTCGCGGGGATCCCGTCGCGCGCGAAGTCGAAGGAGACCGTCGGCGCCAGGGTCTGCCCGATCGCGCTCGCCGCCAGCACCGTCAGCCCCACGGCCACCGGAACTCCCCCGGGCCACGCCACCAGCAGCAGCCAGCCCAGGCTCAGCGCCGTGCTCAGGGTGAGCCCCAGCCATCGGCGCACGCCGGGGTTGCGACCGATCACGACGCCCGCGAGCGGCGCTATCCACAGCCCGCCCGCGGCCAGGGCGGTGAGGGTGAGGGCGGCGGTGTCCTCGGACAGCCCCAGGCCGCTCACGAGGAACGGGTAGCCCCACAGCACCATCATCATCGTGAACGGGGCCATGACGGCCGCGTGGTGGGCCATGCCGATCTGCGGGCCGCGCGAGCGCAGCGCCTCCTTGAGCGCGGCCCACACCGAGATCGGGTCGGCGACCGTGGAACGGCCCGCCGCCCCGGCCGGGCGGTCGCGCACGACCACCAGCATCAGCAGGGCCATCAGCGCGGTCAGGGCCGTGGTGGACAGGAAGGCCGCCACCCAGCCGAACCCCTCCAGGGCCCACGCCAGCGGCGCGGCGCTGGCCACCTGCCCCGTTCCGCCGACCACGCCGGTGAGCCCGCTGACGAGGGCGTAGCGCGCACGCGGGAACCACAGGGCCGCCAGCCGGATGACGTTGAGGAAGACCAGGGCGTCGCCGAGGCCGATGAGGAACCGCCCGGCCACCGCCACCTCGATGCCGGGGGCGAGCGCGAACAGGCACGACCCGATCGCCATCGCCGCCATGCCTATCACGAGCGTGTAGCGGGGCCCGAGCCGGTCGGCCAGCAGTCCGGCGGGCACCTGGAGGACCACGTACACCAGGAGTTGCAGCATCGGCAGCAGGGAAAGCAGAGCCGGTCCGACGTCGAAGCGGGCCTGGGCCTCCAGGGCGGCCACCCCGAGACCGTTGCGCTGGAGCATCGCCAGGAAGTACCCGCCCACGGCGACGCCCCACACGAGCCAGGCCCTGGCACCGCCCGCGGGTTCGGAGGCCATGACGCCCTCCCGTGCAGTAGTCCGGTCACCGGATGTCTCGGTCTGTGTCACTGGGCGACTTCTCTCCGTTTCGTACGACCGTTCCAGTGTCCTCCACATACGGGACCAGCCCATACACCGGGGTGAAAGCGCGGGCAAAACCGACAGGAACACCGGCGTGCCGGAAGGACGCGCAGACGGCAAAGCCGGGGTTTGACCGGGCCAAGGGCCCGTAACCTGCACGAAGTCGCCGAGAGTCACGACAAACACGCCAAGAGTTGCCACAACAGGTGACACTGGCGACATCTCCCCCGCAATCAGACGGGCTTTTCGCGACGCCCGAAAACCGGCCACACGTTCGGAATACATGCCCTGAGCTGCTGGTTCTTAGTTTTGCGAAGTCGAGACACATTCGTTAAATGTGATATTGGTCACTTGCAGAAGCCTCGACTACCGGGGGTCAGTTGCTGCTAGCATCCGGAGCGCAAAGAATAACTACGAGGTAACGACATCGTTCACGCCTCACCAACTTTGTGGAGGGGACCCGCCAAGGCCACCTGAGGCGGAGCACCTCGAACCGCGGCGACGTGGCCGCACAAGCGAACACGGCACCGCGGCAACCTAGACCACTGGAGACGACCTTGAGTCACTGGCGCCTGAACAACCCCCGGGCCTCCCGGGCGAAATCGGCCCTCGCCAGGCGAATCAAGCACAAGCCCCGCCACGCCTTCTGCGCCCAGCGCGCGATCACGGCGCTCCTGGGCGAGCTCGCCTCCGCGACCTCCCGCCAGTTCTACTGGTCCGGCAGCTCCGAGCTGGCCGTCGTCTCGGTCCAGCGCGACGTCAACGTCTGGTGTCGCGACGGTCGCTTCTTCTGGAACGACCTGTTCCACGGCGGCCCCGTCTCGCATCCCGCGAGCGACCCCGTCGGCGCCGCCGAACTCCTCAACCCCTTCGCACAGGGGCCCGAGCCGGTCTACGGCCACGGCAGCGTCATCAGCCACACGGTCGCCGCCTGAGGCTCCGCGTCCAGCTCTGAGACCCCGCGGCCGACTGAGCCGTCGAGGGACCGGGTCCCGCCCGGCGACCCTCTCCCCGCACGCGAACCCGCCAGTGCGCTCCCCTGCCCGGTGCACGGCCCTCGTACGAGCGCCGGACGCGCCCTGGAGGCCTGTCAGCGGTTCCGGACCCCGCGCACGGACCGTCGCCCGCGCGGCGCCGCCGTCCCGCGAGAACGGCCCCCTCTCCCCGCACACGCACCTCGGCCACCTGTCCGGCGCGCGTGCGGACGTTTCCTTCCTTCTCCGCCCTACCCGTGCGGAAGGACTCGACACGCCCCGATCCGGCACAAGCCCGGGATCCCCTGGCACGCGGGCCGTCCCGCGTCCCGGTTCCGCGGGCCCCGGCGGACCTTTCGCCCGCCACGTGCCCCTCCGGCCCCCTCCAGCCGAGAGATCTTCGGACCTAAGGCACCAAAAACTGACAGACAGGCACATAACCTGTCCTAACCCTCCAGAACCATTCCCCACCAGCGGTCTTCCCGCGTTACGGTGGCTGCTGACAACCACACACGCACCGGCCCGGAGCCAGCGGGCCGTCCTCGCTCACCCCTGTAACACCCCCCAGAGGACCCATGCGCCCCCTCCACCCCGAAGAACCCTCACGCCTCGGGGAACGACGCCGCCGCTCCCTGCTGCGCGCGTTCGCGCTGACCGGTGTGGTGGTGCTCCTGGTGAGTGTGGGCCTGTACGCCTTCACCGCTCCCTCCTGGGACCCCGAGGCGGCCGACGGCACCGACGGCTGCACCGCGACAGGGGCGGCCGTCTCCGACCGCCTCGCGCCGACCGGGGACCCGATGGCCGCCTTCTCCAGGGACGTTCCGCTCGCGCTGTCCTTCTCCCCCGACGGCTCCGTCCTGGCCGTCTCCCAGATCGACACGGTGACCCTGTGGGACTGGCGGGAGTCGCGCGCCATCGCCCGCATCGACCACGACTCCTCGGCCGTGCCGCCGACCCCGGTGGCGTTCAGCCCCGACGGGTGCCTGCTGGCCTACGGAACCCTCGACGGCGCCTCCGTCGTCGACCTGGAGACCGGCAGGAGGCGGGTCGTCGGTGAGGAGAGGGCCGTGCGGTCGATCGCCTTCAGTCCCGACGGCTCCTCACTCGCGCTGGGCGTGCGCAGCGACCCCGACGGACGGCTCCTGCACCTGCACGACACCCGCACCTGGGAGCTGGAGGCACGGCTGTCCGGTTCGGGCGTGCTGGGCTCGATCAGGTACTCGCTCGACGGCGGCGTGGTGGCGGGCGGCGAGGACGGCGGCGGGATCGCCGTGTGGGACACCGAGAGCCTCTCGCCGCGAGGCCTGATCCGCGAGCGCGCCGGTGTCGGCGCGGCCTCGTTCGACCTCCTTCCGGACGGTTCGGCCGTGCTGCTCATCCGCTCCGGCTCCGTGTTCCTCGTCGCGCCCGGGACCGGGGCGATCATCCGCGAGTTCGTTCCCGAATCGGACGAGGGCGTCCTGGTGGACGTCGCGTACAGCGCCGCGAGCGGCCGCGTGTTCGCCGCCCGGCTGGACCCCGCCACCGGCCGCGGCGACATGGTGGCGTGGCAGCGCTCCTCGGCGACCGAGGTCGCGCTGGGCCCGGACCTGCCCCGTGTGTTCCCCATGGCGCTGTCCCCGGACGGTTCCCGGGTGGCGGGCCTGCGCACGGGGACCGGTGACATCGCCGTCTACGACACCGAACTGAGCCTGCTCAACGTGCTCACGCCCTGAGCCGGGCCACGGGCGCACGGTGAACCCGTCCTCCGGACGCCCCGGGGCCGAACCGCTATCTTGGAGGGCGCTCCCCCGCCCCCGGCCCAGCTGGAACAGGCACCCGCCCCGTGCCTCGACGCAGTGAGGAACACGTACCGCCGTGCTGGCCCCCCTCGCCTCCGACGAACCGCAGCGCATCGGCCCGCACCGCCTCCTGGCCCGCCTGGGCGAGGGCGGCATGGGCAGGGTGTACCTGGCCCGAACCCCCGGCGGCCACCTGTGCGCCCTCAAGGTGGTGAAGGAGGACCTCGCCCACGACACCCGGTTCCGGGCGCGGTTCGCCCGGGAGGTCCGCTCCGCCCAGCGCGTCACCGGGCCCTTCACCCCCGCCGTCGTGGACGCCGACCCCGACGGGGACCCCCCGTGGATGGCCACCGAGTACGTGCCCGGCCCCACCCTCAAGGAGGCCGTGAACGACGGGGGCCCGTTCCCGGCGCCGTCGCTGCTGGTCCTGGCCCTGGGACTGTCCCGCGCCCTGGTCACCGTGCACGCGGCCGGTCTCATGCACCGCGACCTCAAGCCGAGCAACGTGCTGCTGTCGCCCCGCGGACCGCAGGTCATCGACTTCGGCATCGCCCGCGCCGTGGAGGGGACCGTCCTCACCCGCACGGGCCAGACCTTCGGCACACCGGCCTACACCTCGCCCGAGCAGGTCGTCGGCGAGGGCGTCACGCCGCGCAGCGACGTGTTCTCGCTCGCCGGAGTGGTGGTCTTCGCCGCCGGAGGCGGCGCGCCCTTCGGTTCGGGGGACTCCGCCGAGACCCTGCGCCGGGTCATGACCGGGCACCCGCACCTGGACGCGGTCCCCGAGGGCCCGGTGCGCGACCTGCTCGCCCGCTGCTTCGCCAAGGACCCCGAGTGGCGGCCCGACGCCGAGGAGGTGCACCGCGTGCTGTCCGAGCTGCCGCTGCCCCCGGCCGAGCACGGCTGGCTGCCCTCCCCGGCCGCCCGGCAGATCGACGTGCGGGAGGACGAGACCCGCAGG
This sequence comes from Nocardiopsis alborubida, assembly GCF_012396365.1. GTDB lineage: Bacteria > Actinomycetota > Actinomycetes > Streptosporangiales > Streptosporangiaceae > Nocardiopsis > Nocardiopsis alborubida. The sequence goes on from NZ_JAAXPG010000040.1 coordinate 42,444, forward strand.
GCGGAGGAGGCCGAGCGCACGACCGTGCCGATGTCCGGACGCGGGCCGCGCCCGGACGCGGGCGATGGGGGTTCCGCGGGCGCTCCGGGCGGGGAGAGCCCCGCGGGCGCTCCGAACAGCGGGGGTCCCGCCGACGCACCGGGCGACGCCTCCGAACGGAGCGACCGGCCGTGGTGGCGGCACCGCGCCGCCGCCGTCTCCGCCGCCGCGGCGGCCGCGCTGGTCATCGGGGTCGGCGGCACCCTCGCCCTCACCTTCCGGCCCTTCGGGGGCTCCGACGGCGCGCACGGGACCGGCGCGGCGGCCGGCGCCCCGGGGGACCCCCCGACCGCACCCTCCCCGGACGCCGCCCCCGAGGTCGACCTGGAGGGGTGGATCTACGACGTGGACTTCTCCGCCGACGGCGAGACCCTCTACGTGTTCGGCATGTCCCTGTCCGCGTGGGACTGGCGCACGGGCGAGCCCGTCGACGTGTTCGATCCCACTCCGGGGGGCGCCCAGGTCGGCGCGGACGACCACGTGGCCGCCACCTACGACGACGTGATCCGCGTCTGGGACGGCGGCAGCGACGACGAGGTCAACACCTTCGGCGAGGACAACGGCGGCCGCGGCTTCTACGACATGCCCGCGCTGACCTCCGACGGTTCCCGGGTCGCCGTGCTCGCCGCCGAGAACGGCGACCCCCGCGAGGATCGGGTGATCCAGGTCTGGGACGTGGAGTCGGGCACCGCCGACGTGGAGTTCCCGGTGGACGGGGTCCTCACCGACCTGCACTACACCCCGGACGACTCCCTGCTGGTCGGGGTCGTCATGGAGCACGGGTACGAGGAGTACGTCGGCGTCGCCGTGTGGGATCCCGCGACCGGTGAACGGCTCCGCATGTTCGGGGGCGGGGACCACTACGCGTTCGCGCTGTCCCCCGACAGCCGCACCATGGCGCTCCAGAGCGGGGCGCGCCGGGTCGACGTCGTCGACCTCGCCACCGGTGAGGTGGTCGTGCCCCTCGCCGAGCCCTCCGCCGGCCAGGAGAGCATCAGCGGCATCGGGTACTCCGCCGACGGCAGCCGGGTGTACGCGGGGGAGTACGGCTGGGCCGACGACCGGGGCAGCGTGTGGGACGCGCGGAGCGGCGAACTCCTCCGCGACGCCGACGTGACGGTGTACTCCCCCATGGGCGCCCATCCGGAGGACGAGTACCTGGCCACCGTGGCCGACGGCGGCGGGCGCGTGCTCGTCCTCGACTCCGACTACACCGTCGTCAACGAGCTGACCTGACCGGAGGAGCCCCATGCGAGACCTCTCCCCCCGGGATCCGCGCCGGGTCGGCCCGTACCGGACCGCCGCCCTGCTGGGCGTCGGCGGCATGGGCCGCGTCTACCTCGGCCTGGACGGGGAGGGCGCCTGCGCCGCGGTCAAGGAGGTGCGCGCCGAGTACGCCTACGACCCCGACTTCCGGGAGCGCTTCGCCCGCGAGCTCGAACTCCTGCGCCGGGTACACGGCCCCCACACCCCGCGGGTCCTGGACGCCGACCCCGTCGGGCGGACGCCCTGGATGGCCACGGAGTACGTGGCGGGGCCCTCCCTGCACGACCTCGTGCACGCCACCGGTCCGCTGCCCGAGCACACGGTGCGGTTCGCCGCCCGGGGCGTCGCCCAGGCCCTGGAGCGCGTGCACGCGAGCGGGCTGGTGCACCGCGACCTCAAGCCCGGCAACGTGATGGTCTCCGCGGCCGGTCCGCAGGTGATCGACTTCGGGGTCGCCCGTGTGCTGGGCGAGGCGGGGGAGGACGGCCGGATCATCGGCACGCCCGGCTACATGGCGCCCGAGAACATCCGGAGGCAGCCCGGCGGTCCGCCCTCCGACGTCTTCGCGCTCGGCGGGCTGGTCGTGTACGCGCTGACCGGGACCGGACCCTTCGGCGAGGGACACCCCTCGGCCGTCATGTACCGCATCACCAACCAGGAGCCGGTGCTCACGGGGGTGCCCGGGCCGCTGCGCGCCATCGTCTCGGCGTGCCTGGACAAGGACCCGGACCGGCGGCCCTCCGCCGCCCGGGTGCTGGGCGCCCTGGGCGGGCCGGTCGAACCCGCGCCCTCCGCCGACACCTGGCTGCCGCCGTCCGCGGTCGAGGTGTTGGAGGGGATCGGCCGGGAGTACCGGTCCGCCGTCGGGGAGGCCCTGCGGGCGGCGGAGGCGGAGACCGCGGGGAACGGGAGGTCCGCGGGAGGCGGAGGGGCCGCGGGGAGCGGGAAGTCCGCAGGGGACGGAGGGTTCGCGGGGGACGGCCGCCGGCGTCCCGGACGTCGGCTGCTGGCGGCCGGGGCCGCGGGGTCCGCGCTGGTGCTCACCGCCGGTGTGGGCACGTGGGCGGCGGCCAACCTGGGCGCGGAGGAGCCGCCCGCGCCGGAGCGGCCGGGCGGGCGGGAGCGGTGCGAGATCACCGAGCACATCGCGCCGGAGTACGCGCGGGCCGCCCAGGACCCCCCGAGCCTGCCGTCGACCTCGATGGTCAGCACCGCGTTCTCCGCCGACGGGCGGGTCGTGGCGGCGGGCGGCACCGAGGGGCTGGCCCTGTGGGACTGGCGCGAGGGGACCGAGATCGCCCGGATCGAGGCGGAGATCGACCCGATGGGCGGCACGCCCGTCCTCAGCCCAGACGGGTGCCGGATCGGGTACGCCGCCCGGGACGGCGCGCACGTGTACACCCTGGAGACGGGCGAGCACACGGTCTTCCAACAGGGCACGGACATCGGCGCGATGGCCTTCTCCCGGGACGGGGGTTCGCTGCTGCTGACCGACGGCGGGGCAGGCGCCGACTCCGACCTGCTCCGGGTGGACCTGGGAACCGGCGAGGTCACCGACACCTACGAGGGGGGCGGCGACGCCCTCAGCCTCACGGTCTCGCCGGGCGGGGCGTACGTGGCCGCCGTCGGCTACGCGGGCGGGGTGAAGGTGTGGAAGGCGGACGGCGGGGAGCGGGTCATGGCCGCCGAGGGGGCCGAGGCGGGCTTCGGCGACAACCTGGAGCTGCCCAACGACGAGGGAGACGTCGTGTACATGACCGGGACCGGCGTCGTCCACGAGAACTTCCTCGACGACGGGGAGCCGCGCGTCCTCGAACCCGCCGAGGTACCGGAGAACGGGTTGAGCGAGATCGCCCTGAACCCCGCGGCCGACCGCCTGTACGCCAGCTACACCTCCGGGGAGGTGATCATCACGGAGGAGAGCGAGGAGCACTACGGGACGAAGGTGTGGGAGTTCTCCACCGGACGGGAGCTGACCGCGCGGGAGGACGCGGAGTACGTCGGCTGGATCACCGTGCACCCGGAGGGCGAGGTGGTCACGGGGCTGCCCCTGGACCACGCGCCGCTGTGGATCATGGAGCCGGAGGACCTGAGCCTGCGCGACAGCATCGGGTGATTCCCATGGGAGCGGTGGTGGCCCCGCGCTCCCCCTATGTCCCGCTTGTCCCGATCCCACCAGCGGTCCCGCCGTCCTCAGCCTCCCCGACCCCGTCGCCCGCCATCCCGGACCCGTGAGACGCCATGCGCCCTCTGCACCCCCACGACCCGCCCTCCGTCGGCCCCTTCCGCCTGCGCGCACGCCTCGGGGAGGACGCGTACGCACGCGTGTACCTGGCCTCTGCTCCCGGGGAGGACCCCGTAGCGGTGCGGGTCGTGCGCTCGGAGTACGCGGTCGACCCGAACTTCCGTGCGGCGTTCGCCCGGCTGGTGGAGGACGCGTACGACCTGGAGGCGCGGTTCGTGTGCCGGGTGCGCGCCGCCGACACCGAGGGCGCGGTCCCGTGGGCCGCGGTGGACCGGCCGCTCGGCCCCGCTCTGGCCGACCTGGTGCGCGAGCGCGGGCCGCTGCCCGCGGGCGCGCTGCACGGCCTCGCCCTGGCACTGGCGTCGGGCATCGCCGACCTGCACGCGGCGGACCGCGTCCACGGATCGCTGTGGCCGGAGGGCGTGGTGCTCTCCCCCGGGTCGGCGTTGCTCGCCGACCCCGGGCTGGAGTGGGCCGTGGCCGAGCTCTGGCAGCGCGCGCCCCACCCGTCGTTCGCCGCTCCCGAGGGCGGGGCCTCTCCGGCAGCGGACGTGTTCGCTTGGGCGGGCACGGTGTCGTTCGCGGCGAGCGGGGTGGAGGGCGCGTCCGGGCTGCCCCGGGTCCCGCTCCAGCTGCGCGGGCTGGTCGAGGCCTGCCTGCGGCGGGGGCCGGAGCTGCGGCCGAGTTCGGCGGACCTGGTGCGCATGCTCGGCGGCGGGGGGACCGCCGGAGCGGTGCCGTGGCCGCCGAAGGTGCTCGCGTCCGTGCAGGGGGTCGCGGAGCGCCAGCGAGGCGCCCTGGACGGTGCGGCGGACAGTGCGACGGGCGAGTCCGGTGACGCGGACGCGACCCGGCCGAACACCGGTGCGCCCGCGGACAGGAGGGGGACCGCCAGCGGGCCCGCGGCCAGCGATGTGGACGGGACCGCCCCCGAGGACCCCGAAGTCCTTGGAGCCTCCAGGGACACCGACGCGGCCGGGGGACAGAAGCGGCGCAGGCGCTTCCTGGCGCTGTCCGCCGCCGGACTGGCCCTGGCCGTGGTGGCCGGGATCGCCGTGTGGAGGTACCGCGAGCCCACCGGGGAGGAGGCCGCGGGCTCCGAGCGGGGGACCGGCATGATCACCGACGCCGCGTGCCGGGACGGCACGGCGTACCCGCCGCCCGAGGAGGAGCTGGACGGGGAGGCCGTCAACGCGTGGGAGACGGCGTTCAGCCCCGACGGGAACCTGCTGGCCGTCACCGCCTCCGGCCCCGGACTCATGGTGTGGGACTGGCGCGCACGCGAGGAGGTCGCGCGGCTCTCGGACGCGGCGGCCCTCGGAACGGGCCCGGTGTTCGCCCCGGTCGGCTGCATGGTCGCCGCGGTCGTGCCCACCGCGTACGGGGACCAGGAGTACCCGGTGGCGGTGGCCACCGCCTTCGACCTGCCGTCGGGGACCACCACCGGACACCTGGGGCCGCAGCGGGGACCGGTGGACGGGAACTGGCCTGGCACGCCGCGCGACGCCCAGCGGGTGTCGTTCAGCCCCGACGGCTCGCTGCTGGGCGTGACCCTGGAACGGAACGCGGACGTGAACGCGGACAGCGTGGGCCTGGTGGACACGCGGACCGGGGAGCGGGGCGGCTCCCTCGTCCCCGACCTCGCCTACGGGACGGCGTTCGCGGGCGCGGGGCGCGTTGTCACCGGCAACGGCGGCACGATCACCGTCTGGGACGCGGGCACCGGCGAGGAGCTGTACACCGTGCGCGGAACCTCCGGCACCGAGTTCGAGGTCGTGCCGGGCCGCGACGAGGTGCTCCACCTCGACGGCGACCGGATCGTGTGGTGGGACTACGCCGAGCGCGCCGAGGTGGCGTCCTTCCCGATCCCCGGGTTCGCCGAGGCGGAGGAGCCCCACCTCCTGGACCTCGTGCTCTCCCCCGACCGGTCCAGGGTCCACGCCAGCTGGTTGCGCGTCGGGGGTGATCCCGCGGACGGGGAGACCCACCACGCCAGCCACGTGTGGGACGCGGCGACCGGCGAGGACCTCGCCGCGGGGAACCCGGACGCCGTCCCCTTCTGGCGCGTGTCCGTCCACCCCGAAGGCGAGGTGCTGGCGGTGACCACCCCCGAGGAGCGGGTCGTCCTGGTGGACCCCGAAACCCTGGAGGCGCTGGGGCCGCCGCTGTGGTGACCTCCGGAGACGCTACGCACCGGTGGCCCGCCCCACGCGCCGTGACGCTTCTTGTCCTTGTAGCGGGGTTCGAGCGCCGACATCGGCTATGAGTACAAGGTCATCGCAGTTCAGAACCCGCGCGCGACACCGGCGACGGTTCCGGCTGGTCCACTAGGCACCGGTGGCGGCGAGGATCTCCTCCGCCGCCCTGAGGGCGCGCGCGACCATCTCCTCCTCGTCGACGTAGGGGACGCCCTCGTAGTCGACGACCTCCGTCGCCGAGTAGTCGATGCTCACACCGACCTGGCCCTGGACCACCTGGAGGTCGACGTCGGTGCCCTCCGGGTCGACCTCCACGACCGCGTAGTCACCGATCTCGACCGAGGGGTCGGCGTCCTCCTCCGCGGGTGCCGAGGTGTCTTCCCTGTAGAGGCCCTCGTTGATCTCCAGGCGGTAGGTGATGCTGTGGCTGCGCGGCGGCGGACCGATGCTCGTGGCCACGGTGATGCACGTCATGGAGAGGCCGCCGAAGCTCTCCACGTCCTCGGGGTCGGGGATACCGGCGTCGGACTCCTGGCTGCCGGCCCGGTCCTCGGGCGGACCGAGCAGTTCGGTGCTGGTCTCCTCGGAGAGCACCTGGCACAGGTCGTCGGGGGCGAGATCCATCGGGTCGACCAGCTCGACCGCCGCCTCTGAGGTCCCCTCGGGCGGGGAGTCCTGGGCGTCGGCCGCGGCGGCGTCGGAAGCGTCCGCGGCCTGCTCGGGCTCGCCGCCGCCGCAGGCGGTCAGCAGGAGGGCCAGGACCAGCGCGGTCGCGGTCTTCGTCGTGTGGGGCGCAGGGGACACCGGGGGTTTCCTTCCTGGGGAACGCGGACGGCGGACACCATATCGCCCTCCCCTCACATTCCGTCACACAGCGTCCCGGAGAACGCACCCTCCCACCGGCTGCGACCCGGTGTCCGGAACAGGCCAGGAACGTCCCGGGCACCGCGGCCGCGTTACACAATGGGGCGGGTAAGCAACCGCCACGAAGGGACCCGCCGCCATGCCGGACAACGTCCTGGGCCGCCGCGCCCGCCGCACCAGTCCCGCCCTGTCCGCGCTGGCCAGGCTGATCGAGAACACCGGCGCCTCGGCGCGGTCCTCGTCGGTGTTCGGCGAACCGGTGGTCGCGGAGGGGTCCGCGGTCGTCCCGGTGGCCCGGGTCACCGCGCTGACCATGATGGGCGGGGGTTCCAGCCGCCTGTTCACCGCGGGCGGGGACGGCGCCGGGGGCACCGGCTTCGTCCGGGTCCGGCCCGCGGGCTTCCTGCTGATCGACCGGGAGGGAGCGCGGTACCGCCCCATCCGGCAGCCCGCCTCGCTGCTCGTCATCCCGCTGGCCGTGGTGACGGCCGCCGCGGCCACCCGCATCGTGGGCGTGTCGCTGCGCGAGGCGCGCCGCCGCCGCGCCCTGACCGCGATGCAGAAGTCCTGCGAGGCCGCGCGGACCTCCCGCGGGGCCGAGCACACCGACTGAACGCCGCCCCGGAAACCACCCCCCGGACGGCGCCGGGCCGCTCCGAGGCCCCGGCCCCTCACCGGGAACCGCGTCGCGCCGGACGCGGATTCTCGACGAGGTGGCGGAACCGGCCGTCAGCGCTACGAGGTCATCCGCTCCACGAACGCGAACAGGCCCATCCCCCAGGCGAACACCGCGCACATCGCGATGATCACCAGGATCTCCGTCCAGTTGAGGAGGCGGCGCAGCGAGGCCCGCGGCACGTCGGTCAGCCGCACCCAGCTCAGCACGCCCAGCGCGATCCCCGCCACGAGCACGACCAGCGGCAGCCACGGCGCCAGAAACGCGTACTCGCCGACCGTCGCCACACCAGCCGCGCCCAGGCCCAGCACCCCCGCCAGGCGCAGCGGCAGCACGTGCCGGATCCGGTCGAACAGCCGCGAGCGCAGCACCAGCAGCAGCGAGAGCAGTGCGCACAGCAGCAGGTCGGGCAGGCCCGTGGCCAGGTAGGCCAGCAGCACGGTCGTCGCGCCGCCGCTCACCGCCGCGCCCAGCACGATGCCCAGCAGGATGCGGTCGGTGTTGCCGAAGGTGTCCTCGAACCGGTCCGTGGTGACCTGACCCGAGCGCCCCACCTCGTAGTCGAGCCCGGACAGCCCGCCCATCACCATCGCCACGCGCGGCAGCGCGCCCACGCACAGCGCCAGGACCAGCCCCATGGCCCGGGCCCCCTGCACCGGCTCCACGAAGACGCCCACCACCACGAGCACTCCGGCCGTCACCGCGACCACGCCGAGCGCGCAGATGTAGGCCAGCCCCGTCTCGTGCATCGTCCAGCCGATCACCGCCACCAGCAGGGCGCCGGACAGCGCGAAGGCCGCCAGCACCAGGGGGTTCGCGTCGGTCAGCAGGTTGCCGGCGAGCACGGCGGTGACCGCGCCCCACGCGCAGGCCGTCGCGAAGAGCACGTGGGCGACGGCGGGCAGCGGCCTGCGCGCGGCGAGCAGCATCACCGCGACCGTGAACAGGGTTCCCGCCGAGGCGATCCCCAGGTGCCAGGCGGACGGGCTCAGCCGCATCATCAGCCCCAACAGCAGGAGGGGGCCGATGGCCGCGACGAGGAGGCCGAAGGACAGCGTCGTCGCCGGGTTCCAGATGTGCGCGGTCGCGTCGACGCGGTCCTCGACCGCGCCGCGGACGTCGTCCACGTGCGCGGGTCTGCCCGGCGCGGTGCGGCGGCCCAGCGTCAGCACGTCGCCGTCGTAGACGCCGGCGCTCTCCAGCGGCTGGTCCGGGTGGACGGGGTCGCCCTCCACGGTCGTGAGCGTCCACCCGGCGGGCTCGGTGCCCCCCTCCTCGGGTGCGCAGACCTCGAGGATCCGGGGCATCAGCGTGGCCACGGGAACCGTTCCGGGGAGTGCCAGATCGGCCCAGCGTTCCGGTCCGGTCACCGTGACCCGGCAGTATCCACTCACACCAAGAATTCCTTTGTCGTTCGTCATGGGCGGTTGTCGCCCTCGGGGGGAGGGAGGGACGCGAATTAGGCGATTCGCGGGGATCGCGAGATCATTCCTAGCGTAGCCACCCAGACACCAGCCCCCGTAGGCGGACCGAAAGAGATCCCTGTGGCGACGAGACCCGTACCCCGCCCAGCTCGCAGCGTCCCGACTGCCCCCGGGAACACTCCGCTCGTCATCGCGACCCCTCCCCAGATGCCGGAGAACCCGCCCTCGTCGAGTTCCGGTGCGATGATCATCATGCCGATCATCACCGGTTCGGGCTCCCTGCTGATGTCCATCACCATGGGCCACCGGCCGCTGATGGCCGTCGCTGGCGTGATGATCATGATCGCCAGCGTGGTCGTCGGCATCATCATGTTCGTGGCCCAGCACAACGGCCCGCGCCAGCGGATCCGCGAACAGCGTGAACGCTACGTCGACTACCTCGACCAGCTCCGCGAGATCGTCCGGGACGTGGCCTCCCTCCAGCGCGCCGACAGCGCGTTCCGCCACCCCGACCCGCAACTGCTCATCGATCCGGCGCGGTCGCGGGCGCGCCGGTGGGAGCGGCGGGCCTCCGACCCGGACTTCCTGGACCTGCGCGCGGGCACCGGGACGCGCCCCCTGGCCCGGAGGCTCCGGCTCAAGGTCGACACCTCCTCGCCGCTGATCGTCTACGACCCCGTCTGCCAGGGTGCGGCCGACCAGCTCATCGAGCTGTACGCGGACGTTTCCGAGATGCCGCTGGTGCTGCCGCTGCGCGAGCACGGCGTGGTGTCGGTCGTGGGCGACCGCGAGGCCGCGCGGGGGCTGGCCCGCTCGCTCGTCGCGCAGATGGCCACCTTCCACTCCCCGCACGACCTGCGGATCGGCGTGGTGCGCGACAACAAGCTGCGCCCCCACTGGGAGTGGCTGAAGTGGCTGCCGCACAACACCTTCGACGAGGCCAAGGACGGGCCGATGCCCGCCCGGTTCGTCGCGGTCAACACCGTGCAGATCGCCGAACTGCTCTCCGACGAGATCGAACGGCGCACCGTCGACCTCCAGCGGCGCCGCGGCGCCCCGCCCGGTCCGGGCACCCAGCGCCTGGTGGTCGTCCTGGACGGCGAGTACCAGTCGACCCTGTCCGGCCTGCACGCCGAACCGCCGGTGACCTCCCTGGCCGACCTGGGCATCCACGTGATCGCCCTGGTGGCGGACCGGCGCGAGGAGCCGGAGGGGGTGGACCTGCGGCTGCGCATCGACGCCGACGGCACGCTGACCGAGGTCACCGAGCACGCCGACGCCTCCGAGGACTCCCCGCGCGTCCCGCTGGAGGGTCGCGCGGACCGCTCCGACGTCGCGCACCTGACCTCCCTGGCCCGCGTCCTGGCCCCGTACGGCATCGCCGTCACCGACGGCGACGACGCCATGCACGCCACCGTGGGACTCCCGGAGATCCTGGGCGTGGCCGACGTCGCCCAGCTGGACACGCGGCAGACCTGGCGCAGGCGCAGCACCGGCGACTACCTGCGGGTGCCGATCGGCGTCGGACCGAGCGGCAACACGGTCCTGCTGGACCTGAAGGAGTCGGCGTTCGGCGGCATGGGCCCGCACGGCCTGGTGGTCGGCGCGACCGGTTCGGGCAAGTCGGAGATGCTGCGGACCATGGTGGCGTCGCTGGTCATCAACCACTCGCCGGAGTCGCTCGCGCTGCTGCTGGTGGACTTCAAGGGCGGCGCGACCTTCGCCGACACCGACCGGCTCCCGCACAGCACCGGCCTGATCACCAACCTGGCCGACGACGACTCGCTGGTCCTGCGGTTCCGCGAGGCCACCTACGGCGAGCTGGTGCGCCGCCAGCAGATCCTCAAGAACGCGGGCAACCTGCCCAACCTGCACGCCTACGAGGCGGCCCGGGAGAACGACCCCGGCATGGAGCCGCTGCCGCACCTGCTGATCATCATCGACGAGTTCTCCGAGCTGCTCACGGCGCACCCCGACTTCGCCGAGCTGTTCGTGGCCATCGGGCGCATCGGCCGGTCGATCGGCGTGCACCTGCTGCTGGCCACCCAGCGCCTGGAGTCGGGCAAGCTCAAGGGCCTGGAGTCGCACCTGTCCTACCGGGTGGGCCTGCGCACGTTCTCCGAGGCGGAGAGCCGCGAGGCCATCGGCGTGGGCGACGCCTACCACCTGCCGCCCGAGCCGGGCTCCGGCTACCTGAAGGTGGACACGTCGGTCTTCGAGCGGTTCAAGGCGGCGATGGTGTCGCAGCCCTACGAACCGCCGGTCCAGGAGAAGCAGGAGGAGCACGAACCGGTGCTGCCCCTGCTGTCCTTCAACGGGCTGAACAAGGTGACCGGGGCGGGCTCGCTGGTCGAGTCGCTGATGGAGTCGGCCCGCGGCAGGAGCGAGGAGTCCGGGCCCAAGGCGGACAAGCGCACCACGCTCCAGGTCACGGTGGACCGGCTGGTGGCCTCCGGTGCGGAGAAGGTCCGGCCGATCTGGCTGGAGCCGCTGCCGGAGCTGCTCACCCTCGACAGGGTGCTGGAGGACCTGGGCGAGGGCGAGGACCTGGAGGGCACCGGAACCGAACCGCGCCCGTCGGACGTGCGCGCCGTCATCGGCCTGACCGACATCCCCCGGGAGCAGCGCGTCGTTCCGGCCGAGATGGACTTCACCGGCGCAGAGGGCAACGTCATCGTCCTGGGCGGCCCCCAGTCCGGCAAGTCGACGCTGCTGCGCACGGTGGTCGCGAGCCTGGCGTGGCGGTACCCGCCGGGCCGCGTGGGCGTGTACGCGATCGACTTCGGCGGTGGCGCGCTCCAGGCGATGGAGGAGCTGCCGCACGTGGCGGGCGTGGCCGGGCGGGCCGACCCGGAGAAGGTGCAGCGGGTACTGGTGGACGTGCGCGCCCAGCTGGACCGGCGCCAGCGCGTGTTCCGCAAGTACCGGCTCGACTCCCCCGCCGCGCTGCGCCAGGCGCGCGCGGACGGGACGGTGCCCGCGAACGTGGTGGGCGACCTGTTCCTGCTGGTCGACGGCTGGTCATCGGTGCGCGACACCTTCGACGAGGCCGACGAGGTCCTGATGGACATCGCCACCCGGGGCCCGTCCCTGGGCGTGCACACGATCCTGACCGGAGCCGCGTCCTCGCAGATCCGGTCCCGGTTGCAGGCGCTGTTCGGCGGCCGGTTCGAACTGCGGCTGAGCGACCCGATGGACTCGGGGATCGGACGCAAGGCCGCCGAGGCGCTGCCCAAGGACACCCCGGGGCGCGGCCTGACCGCGGAGGAGCACCACACGCACGTGGCCCTGCCTCGGGTGGACGCGGTGGCCAGCGACGAGGACGTCACCGACGGGATCCGGGATCTGATCAAGCGCGTCGGGGAGCGCTGGCCGCAGAAGGCCGTCCAGGGCGTCAAGACACTGCCCTCCAAGGTGGACCTGGCCGACCTGCTCAAGGGCCGCCGGGCGCCGAAGGGCCGCAGCACGGAGCTGGTGGTGGGCCTGGCCGAGAGCACGCTGGCACCGGTCACCACGAACCTGTCCCGGGACCCGCACCTGGTGGTGTACGGCGACCCGCAGACCGGCAAGACCGCCCTCCTGCGCGGGCTGGTCAAGCAGGTCGTGCAGCGCCCGCCCACGGAGATCGGCGTGGTCATGGTGGACTTCCGCCGCAGCCACCTGGAGCTGGTCCCGGAGGACCACCTGCTGGCCTACTGCACGAGCGCGGAGCAGACCCAGGCGGTCGCGGCGAACCTCGCGGGGTCGCTGAAGCAGCGCCTGCCGGGACCGGACGTGACCCCCAAACAGCTGCGGGAGCGCAGCTGGTGGAAGGGCCTGGACCTGTTCGTCGTCGTGGACGACATGGACATGCTGGGGGCGAGGGCGAACCCGCTCGCGCCGCTGGTGCCCTTCATCGCGCAGGGCTCCGATCTGGGACTGCACATCATCGCGGCGCGCCGCACGGGCGGTTCGGCTCGGGCCATGTTCGAGCCGGTGCTCCAGGCGCTCAGCGACATGGCCACGCCGGGCGTGCTCTTCTCCGGCGATCGGATGGAGGGGCGCCTGGCCAACGGCACGGCGTCCAAGCAGCTGCCGGTCGGCCGCGCCCAGCTGGCCCGCCGCGGCCAGCGCCCGGACCTGGTCCAGGTGGGGTGGAGCGAGCCGCCCGCGTGACCCTGGGGCCCGCGCCGTGGCACGCGGCGCGGGCCTTCGCGCGACACGTGTCTTCGCTCGGCACGAGGAGGCCCGCACAGGGCGCGGACCCGCCGCCGTGGCCGGATGTGGCCACGCGAACCCGTGTGGTCTGCGTAGTCACACCGGAGGGGCAACCAAGCGGGCGTCCAAATACAAAAGCCTTCCGAAAAAGCCGCAGAACAGATTTCATCTCTCAAGGAAGAACTTGAGACTGAGGAGGCCACGGAATATGGCTAACTCGACTCCAGAGCCACTGAGCTGGCTAATGACCTCAGCAACGGACCAACCCCCGAGGTAGTTCAACGACTCATCGGGAAAGGATATATCAACTGGTCTTGCTTCAACCTCGATGGAGACGTGGGGGCCATGCCCACCGATGTCGATCCTGATGAAATAGCAGATGTTCTCGTCGAATACCCTAGAAACCCCGACGAGCACAAGGGTGAACTCCCTGAAGCTATCGCCCTACTCAATAACATCGGCCTGGTCGCCTTTGATGGACAAAAAAACGGAGGCACCTTCAGCAGCGAGGAACTCCAGTTCCTAACAGGTTTCTATGATGCATTGGAAGAGGCGGGCGGGACCAACCCAGAACATCCCTGCACTTCCTACAACGGAGATCAAAGCTACGGAACCCCACTCGTGGGAGGAGAGGCACAAATCGCCGATGACCTTCCCATACACGAACCTGGGGACGCACTTCTCAGGATAAACTCAGAGGCACGCCAGGAGTTCCTACAGATCCTGCTCATCAACGAATAACTGGCACCCAATATCCTGACCTCGGCCATCGATCACGAGCATCGGAGCTTGAACGGGGCACTTCTCTCTGGCGATTATGCGCCGAACGTGTACAGCGATGAGGAGGAAGGAAGGGATGATCGACGTTAATGACTTCACCGGGACAACCGCTCTTGCAACAGACGAGAACGGAAACCAAACCTTCCCGCAATCCATCCTCGACTGACCGAAAGGGCACCCGAGCAGGAGAAACTAAGTGCTCGATGTTATTATCGAAGCCTCTCGGCAGGAAAATCTGTCAGAGGTGATCGAGGAATACATAAACTCCTACCAGAACACCTACGAGGCGCGCAACAACTAAGGATACCGATGAGAAAAAAGAACCTCGCTTTGATAGCGGGTGCTTCTGGTGTCAGCGTAGCCGCCCTGGTAGCCGGGCTGGTGGTGGTTCCCCGCCTATCACCGGAACCGCCAATGATCGATCATCGTACTGCGGACGACCTCGGTGTCCGTGCATCGGGTGAGGTCAGATACCTACGCGAGTTTGAGGACATCGAACCGAACACCGACGTGGAGATCACGCGACTGGTGTGGGCGAGAGCGTCCGCCGTCGCCGTGACACCCCACGGAGTGACCGGCGTCGGGCCATCCGACGGGGAGCAGCGATGGCACTACCTCGTTCCCGGTACCGACGTCGCCGTGGGTTTTCCTGGCGGAGGCGAGTACATCGCCGTCGCCCACACCGAGGAAGGCCTGTTCGAGGACCAGGTGAACGAGGTGCTCCTCGATCCTCTGACCGGAGAGATAGAGAACCGGACGGTCCTCAGCCCGGCAGGGGAAACCACGACCCCGGAGGACGTGGTCGCCCACGGCAGCGAACACTCACGTCTCCTGTTCCTGAAGGAGGAGGGGCAAACGTTCCTGGTCGCTCAACGGCGGCAGGACCAGGAAGAGCTCTGGCGTCTGGATCCAGCGGACCTCTGCGGCGGTGATCCGCCGTCCGAAGACGACGTCCGTCTCGCCAGTGGTTCATCGAACGCCTATCTGTCCGTTCTGTGTCACGGACAGGGGGCTGCGCGAATCGCGGCACTCGACTTCGGAACCGGTGACCTGGTGTGGGAACGGGAGTTCACTGCGGAAGGCCTGGATTCCCCACCCGAGCTCCTCCTGGCCGACTACGGCACCGACTACGGTACGGACACCGACGCCTACGCCCGCACCCTCTCGGGAGAATTCGGTTCGAACTACCTCTACCTGTCCGACAAGGATGGCGGGACCTTCGGGGCGGACCTGTGGGGGATCGAAGCGGTGGCGGACGTTCTCCCCTCACCTGGAGAGGACACTGGCGAGGCCCCCGAGGCCGTCGTCGTGGGGCATCCCGACACCGTCAATCTGACGGTAGCCCTCCGAGGTGCGGCGCTGCTGGTCGAAACAGGTGCCGTCGGCATCGATGAGTTCGATGATCACCTTCTGTACGAGGATGACGAACAGATACGGCTCATCCGGGATTCCCTGGAGCGGTCGGGCGTCCACTCCCTCAACCTGGTTCTGGACGGCCTGTCCCACGTCGGGTAACGGATCGTGGATGTAGCACACGCCCATGGCCATGTGAATGGCGGCGCACCCGGCCGGGGCGTCGTGTCGTCCCGGACCGGATAATGGGTACCGCGTCCCGGACCGAACCTCGGCGTCCCCGGGACAGTCCCACCCCGTGCCCCGTGCCCCCGTGGCTTCCCGACCGACCCCGTCGTCCCCCGAAAGGCAGCTCCATGCGGCGCCCCCTCGCCCTGACCTCGGCAGTGTGCCTGCTCGCCCTGACCGCGTGCACCGGCACGTCCGGCGACTCCGGCGGCGGACCCGGGACCGCGGAGGAACTGGCCGAGGAGGGGTTGTCCGGCCTGGCCCTGCTGCACCGGGGCTTCGAGGGCGGCGATCCGGAGGCCGCCCAGGTCCTGGTCTTCCACGACCCCGAGACCGGGCAGCCGCTCCAGCGGATCGCGCTGCCCGAGGGCGCGGTCGACCCGATGGCCCGGGACCTGTCCGTGCACGCGCAGTTCTCCGCTGACTGGACGTACTTCGCCTACGTCACCGAGGAGCCCAACACCGTGCAGGTGGCCACGCTCACCGACCCGCAGGAGTCCGGCGCCGAGGAGGTCTCCTACCAGCCGGTCGAGTCCGTCCCCGCCTCGGAGGGGGCGGTCCTGTCCCGTCCGGTCATCAACGGCGACCGGCTGTGGTTCGTCTCCGACACCCCGCAGGACGGCGTGCCCCCACAGGTGCTGTCGGTGCCGCTGGAGGCACCGACGGGCACCCCCAACCAGGAGGGCAGCCTCCTGATCGGCGAGAACCAGCGGCCCAGCGACTGGGCGCTGACCCCGGACGGGTCGCTGCACATCCGCAACAGCGTGCAGACCCGCCAGAGCAACGCCGTCGACGGCGGCAGCCTCGTGGTTCGGGAGACGGCGGACAGCGTCGTCAACGCGACCCTCAACGTCGACGGCAGCCAGTGGCAGACCTTCGACAACTCCCTGGTGTGGGGCGGGGGCACCGCCCTGCTGCGTCCCGACGCCCCCGCCGACGGCGGGGAGCCCCCGGCGGGCGCGTACCTGGTGACGGTGGAGGGACAGGGACACACGGCCACACGGCTGCTGGAGGAGAGCGACGGGCCGGTGGTGCAGTACGCGCCCTCACCCGAGCGCGACGCGGTCCTGCTCCAGACCAGCGGGTCCTGGCACCGGGTGGACCTGGCCGGGGGAGAGGCGGGAGAGGCCGCGGAGCTCTTCCCCCGCCTCCACGACTCGTCCATGGACGGCTGGCCGCTGGCGGTGCGCTGGGTGACGGAACCGGTGACCGCGGACCCGAGCGCGAGCCCCGGTGCGGACGGCGGCCAGTGAGAGCGCCGACGGCCCGCGTCGGCCGAACCCCCGCCCCGGCCGGGTCCGTGCACGGCGGCGTCCGACCGGACCCGTGGCCGGAAGCGGTCAACCGCCGCGCCTGGGACGCTGCCTGCGATCGGGCCGATCGCCGCCCACCGGCCAGTGTCACAAGAAGCGCACCTCCGTTGACCGAGAGGTGCGATCCTTACTATCGTCCGTATTCTCCCCTCTTTACCGTGGCCACACGAATCCCCACTCGCACACGGTCCGAGACGGCGAAGAGGCGGCCCCTTCCACCCCCAACTCCCGGGAAAGGCCCAGATGTCCCACGTCGGTCTTGAAAACGTCAACAGCCTCGCGGTCGGCGGTGAGCAGCTCGGACTGGAGTCCGAGGGCATCCGCACCCAGATGAACCAGCTCATCCAGGACATGAGCAACGACGCCGAC
Organism: Nocardiopsis alborubida; assembly: GCF_012396365.1. Lineage (GTDB taxonomy): Bacteria > Actinomycetota > Actinomycetes > Streptosporangiales > Streptosporangiaceae > Nocardiopsis > Nocardiopsis alborubida. Next base: position 59,396 of record NZ_JAAXPG010000040.1, read on the forward strand.
GCCCTCCAGGGCGAGGCCCTCGCCCGTTTCCGTGAGGCCCGCGAGCAGCTCACCGAGCGCTTCGACGAGCTGATGTCCTGGTGCAGCCAGAACGGCATCAAGCTGAACGAGGGCCAGGGGCAGTTCAACATCACCGACTCCGACTCCAGCTCCGACTTCTCCCAGGCCGGAAGCGACCTCGGCGGCCTCTCCCGCCCGGTCAACGCCTGAGGCGTTCTCCCTTCCCCCGTTCTCCGCAGAAAGGTTTCCCATGAGTCAGTTCGACGTGTACGGCGACGTCGCGGGCCTCCAGGGTCTGGCCGAGGACCAGCAGGCCCACCTCGGCCGCTTCTCCGCCATCATGAGCCAGATCAACGAGCAGTCCCAGAGCACCGTCAGCCAGTGGGAGGGCTCGGGCAGCTCCCAGTTCCAGTCCAAGGCCACGGAGTTCGACACCCAGTTCTCCGAGGTCAACGCCGCCTTCGCCAAGGTGATCGCCGCGACCGGCAACACCGCGGACAACTACGGGAGGCTGACCCGCTACCTCGACGGACTGTTCTAGTAGGCTGAGCGGCGATGTCGTCCCCATCCCCCGCGTCCGCCCCGGCGGACCCGGATCCGCAGCTTCCCGAGGCGTTCCACTACACGCCCAACGAGGAGAAGTACGTCCTCCAGGCGGACGCCCTGCGGCACCGGCAGCTGCGGTCGGCCCTCATGTACGGTTCGAGCCGGTACTGGCGGCGGCGGCAGCAGGTGTGGCCCGCGGTGATCGGCGGGCTCATCCTGGTCGCACTGATCTGCGGGGTCATCGCCCTCATCGGGGCCTTCGGCAGGCAGCAGGAGGTCAACGAGGAGCGCGGTTGGGGCGCCCGCCAGCAGATGTTCCAGAGCCCGGCCACCGAGGCGCCCTCGTCTCCGTAGCACCCGGTGCCGCCTCCCCCGTCTCCTGACGGGGATCCTCCACACCACGAACACCACCAGGGGGACGCTCTCCCATGTCCGGCTCCGAGCACGCCGCTTGGGCGCCCGGTTACGGCAACCCGGCCCTGCTCCGCCAGGGACGCCGCGCCCGGATCGTGCGGGCCACGCGCTCCACGAGCGGTGCCGACGTCGTGCTCAAGGTCCTGCCCGAGCACCTTGGACGCGCCGAGCTGAACCAGCTGCGCGACCTCAGCGGGGTCCCCGGTGTGGTCCCCCTGCTGGACGCGGGGACCACCGCCGAGGGTGACCTGTTCGTGGTGCTGCCGTTCTACGCGGACGGCTCCTTCGGCGACATGCTCGCCCGGAGGGGACCCGCTCCGGTCCAGGAGGCGGCGGCCGTCTCGCGGAGCGTGGCGGCGGCGCTGGAGTCGATGCACGGGCGCGGGCTGCTGCACGGGGACGTGTGCCCCGGCAACATCCTGCGGGCCGGCCGGACCCCGGTGCTGACCGGCTTCGGTTCCGTCCACCGGTCCGGGGAGGCCCTGCCCCCGCCCGACCCGGCGACGGAGTCGTTCCTGCACTCGGCGCCCGAGGCGCTGCGGGGTGAGCCACGCACGCCGGCCTCCGACGTCTACCAGCTGGCGTCCACCGTCTGGACGATGCTGATGGGGCACACGCCGTTCTCGTCGACGGACGGAACGCCGTTCGACCCCCGCGGCTACGCCGAACGCGTCCTGACCCAGGAACCCAAGCCGGTTCCCCGCTCCGACATCTCCCGCAAGCTGCGGGGAGTGCTCACCCGGGCGCTGGCCAAGCTGCCCGAGGAGCGCTTCGCGACCCCGGCGGCGTTCGCCTCGGCCTTCGAGCAGGCGCGCGTGTCCCGGTCCGCCACGGCTCCGGGCGCGACCGGCGGCCAGGAACCCCTGAGCGGTGCGCAGGCGCCGATGAGCGGGCCCCGGACACCGCTGTCGGGGCCGCAGGCGCCCATGACCGGCTTCCAGACCCCGGCCGCGGACGCACAGGCCCCGCACCCCGGGCCGCAGCACCCCACGGCAC
>NZ_JAAXPG010000041.1 GCF_012396365.1 Nocardiopsis alborubida
CAGCGAAGCACAAAGGCGGGAGGCGTTCGCGGGGTGGTTGCATCACTACAATCATCACCGGTTCCACACCGCGATCGGTGGCCCTCCCGCCTCCCGCGTCACCAACCTCTCAGGTCAGTACACCTAGCCCTCCGCGCCTCCGTCACGCCCCGACAGCTGCTCCACCTGCAGCAACAGCGCGGAATGGTCGAGGGACCCGTGGCCCTGGGCGCGCAGCGATCCCATCAGGGTCGCCGTGAGCGCTCCCAGAGGAAGGGCCACCCCCGCCTCGCGCGCCGCGGCCGTCACGATCCCGAGGTCCTTGTGGTGCAGGTCCACCCTGAACCCCGGGTCGAACTCGCGCGCGAGCATCGACGCGGCCTTGCGGTCGAGCACCGTGCTGCCCGCCAGCCCCCCGGAGAGCACACGCACCGCGCTGTCGCGGTCCACGCCGTGGGCCTGGAGGAAGACCAGCGCCTCGGAGACGAGTTCGATCGTCCCGGCGACGATCAGCTGGTTGGCGGCCTTGACGGTCTGTCCGGCTCCGGCCGGGCCGACGTGGACCACCGTCGCGCCGAGCGCGTTCAGCACGGGCCGCGCGAGGGCGAAGGCCTCCGCCTCGCCGCCGACCATGATCGAGAGCTTCGCCTCGACCGCCCCCTGCTCGCCCCCGCTCACGGGCGCGTCCAGGACCGCGATCCCCCCGGACTCCCCCGCCCGGGCCACGGCACGGGCGGTGTCGGGGCGGATCGTGCTCATGTCGATGAGCAGCGCACCTCGGCGCATGTGCTCCAGGGCGCCGCCCTCGCCCAGGACCACGGACTCCACGTCCGGGGAGTCGGGCAGCATCGTGATGACGGCGTCGGCCCCGCGCGCCGCCTCGGCCACAGAGGACGCGGCGCGGCCTCCCGCGCTCACCAGTGGTTCCGTCTTCGCGGCGGTGCGGTTGTACCCCACCACGTCGAATCCGGCACGGACGAGGTTGACCGCCATGGGGGCGCCCATGACGCCGAGACCGATGAACGCGATCGTTCGCACACTCACTGCGGACTCCTTCTGGTCGATTCGTTGTCGCTCCGGCGGGTCGGACTCCCCGCCGGGGTGTCGTGCGGGTCGGACCGGCTGCCGGTTCACGCCGCCGGTGCGCCGGGAAGGCCCGGCAGGTCCGACGAGCGCGTCCAGCCGAAGGGGTCCGGCCCGTCGCCCGTGTGCTCCAGGGCGGTCCAACCGGCGTATCCGCCCCCGGCCAGCTCCGTCACCCAGTCGCGCAACGGGAGTTCGCCCGTCCCGGGGGCACCCCGGCCGGGGGCGTCCGCCACCTGGACGTGGCGGACGCGCTCCCGGTGACGGGCGAGTGCGGCCGGGACGTCGTCGCCGTTGGCGGCCAGGTGGTACACGTCGAACAGGAGGCCGAGATTGTCCGCCCCCGTCTCGCGCTCGACCCGCTCGATCACCCGCACGGCGTCGTCCGCCGTGCGCAGCGGGTAGGCCGGGGTGCCGCTGACCGGCTCGACCAGCACCGTGCCGCCGATCCGGGCCAGTTCGCCCGCGACCTCCCCCAGGGCGCGCACGGCCGCGGCGTCCTGCCCGGCGTCGGACACGTCCGCGCGGCGGTTGCCGTACAGGGCGTTGAAGGACCGGCAGCCGAGCGCCTCCCCGATGCGGCGCACCACCGCGGTGTTGGCCCGCAGCTCCTCGGCCCGGTCCGGCCAGGAAACCACGCCCCTGTCACCGCCCGGCATGTCGCCGGCGAAGAGGTTGAGCCCGACCAGACGCAGGCCCGAGGCGCGGACCGTGTCGACGAAGGACTCGATCTCGGCCTCGGCGGGTACGGGCTCCGCGAACGGCCACCAGAACTCCACCGCCTCGAACCCGGCCTCCCGGACCGCGGCCAGCCTCTGCTCGGGCGGGCGGTCCTTCATCATGATCGAGCAGTTCACGGCGTAGCGGGGTGTGACCACGGTTCTCTCCTTCACCACGGTGCGAGAATCGGCCGGACCCGTGGTGATTGGTCCGACCACCTGACCGATGGCGAAGCTAAGCGGGTACCGCGTTCCGTGTCAACAGGTCAGTGTCCGGGCGGACCCGTCTCGTCTCGCGGGGAGCCCAGCTCCGTCAGCAGTCCCGTCTCGATCTCGCTCATGTGGACGGCCATCAGCTGCCGCGCCCGGCGGTGGTCGCGCCGCTCGATGGCGCCGAAGACCTGCCGGTGGTGTTCGAGGTAGTGCTCCGCCTGGTCCTCCCGGCTGCGGGAGCGGCCCTTCAGCTCGCTCCACATGGGCTCGCGCATGAGGTCGACCAGGGTCCGTTCCAGGGCGAAGAGCACGCTGTTGTGGGAGGCCGCCGCCACCGCCAGGTGGAAGTCGGCGTCCACCGCCGAGGGGTCCGCGCCCTCCCGGACCACGCGCTCCTGCTTGAGGACCAGCTCTTGGAGTACTCGCAGGTCGTTGGAGGTCCTCGCGGTCGCTGCGTGCTCGGCGCACACGGGTTCGAGGGAGGCCCTGGCGACGATCAGGTCGAGCGGGCTGTGCTCTCCGGCGACCGCGGCGCGGACCCGGAGGGCGTTCTCCTCCGACCCTCCGTCACCGACCACGTAGGTCCCGCTGCCCACGCGCACGTCGAGCACTCCCGCGTGCTCCAGGACGCGGATCGCCTCGCGGACCGAACCGCGGCCGACCTCGAACCTCTCGGCCAGCACGCGTTCGGCGGGCAACGGCGACCCCGGCGGGAAGGCCCCCGAACGCACCCCGGCGAGGATCTGGTCGACCACCGAGGAGTAGACCTTGGCGTGCTCGACGGCGCGCAGGACGGGGCGGCCCTCCTGTGGCATCCGGCACACACCTTCCCTATACTCACCTGACCGGTCGGACCAATATGAGCCACAAATTACCAGAGCGTACGAAGGACGTGATGTTCGTGCCCGAGCACGGACGAGTACTCGTGAGCGGACGCCTCGACCCCGACGAGAGGGAGCGCATCCGCGCGGCCGCGGCGGGCTCCCCCGTGGAGTTCGTGGACGGGCTCGGCGACCGCGCCGACCTCCTGGGATCGGCGACCGTCGTCGCCGGGACCCTCAGCGGCGAGCAGCTGGCCCTGGCCTCCTCCCTGCGCTGGGTGCACAGCTGGGCGGCGGGGGTGAACACCGATCTCGCGGCCGGGCTGGACGAGCACCCAGCGGTCCTCACCTCCTCGGCGGGCAACGGCGCGGTCCCGCTGGCCGAGCACGCCATGATGCTCATGCTGATGCTGAACAGGAACGCCCCCCGGTGGGCGAGAGCTCAGTCCGAGCACCGTTGGGAGCGCTTCCAGCACGGTGAGCTCAACGGCCTCACCTGCGGGATCATCGGCCTCGGCAACTGTGGCCTCGACCTGGCGGCCAAGGCCCGAGCCTTCCACATGCGGGTGGTGGGGGTACGGCGCCGGACCGACCGCCCCTCCCTCGGTGTCGACGCCGTCCACGCTCCCGAGGACCTGCACCGGATGCTGGCCGAGTCCGACTTCGTGGTGGTCACGGCGCCGGACACGCCCGCCACCGAACACCTCGTCGGCGAGGCCGAACTCAGGGCCATGAAGGACTCGGCGTACGTCGTCGTGGTCTCACGCGGCGGGATCGTGGAGGACCGGGCGCTGCTGAGGGCACTCACCGAGGGATGGATCGCCGGGGCCGGGCTCGACGCCCACGGTGAGGAACCGCTGCCGGAGAACAGCCCCTTCTGGGACCTGCCCAACGTCATCGTCACCCCGCACAACGGGGCGACGACCGCCGCGACCCGGCGCCGCGGGGTGGACGTCTTCGTCGAGAACCTGGAGCGCCACGCCCAGGGCCGACCGCTGGTGAACGTCGTCGACAAGTCCGCCGGCTACTGACCAGCGCGGCACACCCGCCTCGGTTTCCCGGCCCTTGGCTCTCCGGAGCCCGGGCGTCGCGGGGCGGTCACTCCTGCTCGGAACCGCGGTCCGGCGGTGCTTCCCCGGAGATCCGGATCCGGCTCGCGAGCCGGTAGTCCACGTGGATGTCCGTGTAGACCACTCCGGAGCGGACGCCGTGGGGAAGCCCCGAGCGTTCGCTGCCGGAGGTGCCCTCGTGGTCCGGCTTCCCCCAGGTCCGGGACCTGACCTCCGGCACCTCGCCGAAGGTCAGTTCGTCCGCGGACACGGAGGCGCTGATCTCCACGTCGTAGCCGGGTCCGTCCCTGTCGTCCATGGCCTCCCGCCCCCGCTTCCCCTCCGGTGCGCTCCGGGCCGCCGGGCACGGCAACCCGGGTTCCCTGCTCCTCGACCGCCCGCCTCTCAGCCGTGTCACTTCTCAGCCGTGTCACTTCTCAGAGGTGTCGTCGGAGCCCTCCACGACGTCCGCGACATCCCCGACGTCCTCCACGGCCTTCCCAGCTCCCCCGCCCACACCCTGCGCGGCCTTCCCGGCACCTCGGCCCACGCCTTCCACGGCGTTTCCGGCACCTCGGCCGACGCCTTCCACCGCGTTCCCCGCGCCCCGGCCCACGCCTTCCACCGCGTTCCCCGCGCCCCGGCCCAGGGCTCCCGCGGCCTGCCCCGCACCGCCCGCCACCTGGTCGAGCGAGGACTCCACCCCCCGGGTCACGTGCTCCAGGATCTGCGGGTTGGCGTCGATGGTCTGCAGGACCCGCGTGATGATGTCCCGGACGTTGTCGAGCTGGACCTTGAGCAGGGCCTGGGCCTCGACCCCCTTGAGGGTGAGGCTGACGCGGCCGAGTTCGACGTCCGCCCCCACCTTGAGCTTGAGCAGGTCCAACACCTCGGCCTGGAGGGAGACGGAGGCCCGCAGGTTCTCGACCTCCAGCTGGATCTCGTCGACCTTCACCACCGGAACGTCGAGGAGCACGTCCGGGTCCTCGGCCCCGGAGGCACGTCCGGGGCGCTCGGTCCCGGGGACGCGGCCGGTGTGCTCACCCTCCGGCTCGGGGGCCTGGGGCGCAGGGGCCTTGGGCGGGGCCGCCGACCGCTTCGCCCGCGCCGGCCCCGCCACGGCCTCCTGTTCGGTCGGCGCGACGTCCCTCGGGGCGCTCCGGCCACTGCCCTTGGTGGTCCGGCCCGCACTTCCTCCGCTGTCCTGAGTACTCCGTTTCACCTTCTGCGCACCCTTCTGAACGGTTCGGCCACGCGCCGGGGTCCCCGCTTCCCGGCGACGGGCCCGTGCCGTCGGCCGCGTCCTGGAGATCTCGACCGCCTGCCCGATTCATTGCCGTTTGAGAGCTATGCGTGCATGTTCGCCCCATGTACCCCCGGCCATCACGCCGAAACGGTTCTCCCTGCTCAGAGCGCCTCCGAGCTACCCCACGCGGGCAGCCATCCCTCCCCGCCGACGACCCCGGTCACGGTCCGGATACGACCGCGTCCCCGTCACCGAAGCGAAGGCCGTCACCGCACCCCCGCGCAGGTGGTACCGGTCCCAGAGCGGACCGGCCACCGGACTCGTACTCTTCGTCGGTCCGGACACGGCGTTTCAGGGGCTCCGGGGCTCCCGAGCCTGCTGTCGGAGAACGGCGGCCCGTGGGTCGTGGCGCTCGCCTTCCCCGACAGAGGGAGGGTCGCCTCCGCGCAGGTACCGCTCGAACTCCCCGACCGGTCCCACCGGCCCGAAGAAACCCGCACCGAGCCGACGGCAGGCCGGAGTCCGAGTTCCACGGCAGCACGGCACACGGGGTGTGCGGCCCCCTCAAGAGGTGGGGAGGTCGGTTCGCACCACCCCGTGTTCCTCGGCCAGGGCTCGGAACACGGGGTGGTGCGGGTACGTGCGGACGACCGCCGCGAGGAGTTGGTGGAACCCGGCCCGGATGATCCCGTGCTGCAGGTCGAGCAGGATGGCGTCCCACGCGTCCAGGGGTGAGGAACCCTCGAAGCTCGGCAGACGCGCGAGGGGGTAGTCGGTTCCCCGAAGGACTCTCTCCACCACCCGGCGAACGGGGAACACGACGGCGAGGGCCTCGTGCAGCCGGTCCCGTTCCGCGGCCGACAGGGTGATGTCCCGCTGCGGGTTGACCTCGGCCTCAGGAGCTGCCCCCGGGGAGGACACCGGAAGCTCCGCGCGCTCGGTACCGCCCGCTCCGTCACCGGCTCCCTCGGAAGGGTCCGGGTCCCGGTACCCCCGTTCGCTCCCGGGCTCCTCCGCCAGGGCCTCATCCATCCGCTGAAACACCAGGTCCACCGAGATCCCGAGGTTGAGAAGCACCTGAACGGCCACACTCTCCCCCTCACGGAGGACACCGAGGAACAGGTGCTCGGGACCGATGTAGTCATGGCCGAGGCGGAGGGATTCGCGAAGTGCGCGTTCAAGACTCTTTTTGGCACGCGGGGTGAAGGGGATGTGCCCCGTGGGACGCCGCTGCCCGCGACCGATGACCTTGGCCACCTCGGCCAGACCCCGGCCGTAGTCGACCCCCAGACCCCGCAGCACGACCGCCGCGACGCTCTCACCCTCCTGGAGGAGGCCGAGCAGCAGGTGCTCCGTCCCGATGTAGTGGTGGCAGAGTTCCCGGGCCTCCTCCTGGGCCAGGACGACCACACGCTTCGCCCGGTCGGCGAACCTCTCGAACATCTCTCGTCGCTCCTGGCTCTCAGAGGGGGACAGTGTGACGCGGTGCGATCGTGCCGCCGTACCGATCAGCCCAGTTCTCTTCGCATCACCAGCAGACCGTCCGTGACCGGGGCACAGGACGCGTCGGTGAGCCGGACATGGTGCGAGGCGACCTCGGCGGCCAGTCCCAGGTCGTCGTCCCGGGCGAACTGGTGGTACAGGTGCTCGCTGAAGGCGACCGCGCAGGGCTCGTCCAGCCGCCCCTTGTGGGCCACCACCACCTCGGCCGCCGCGGTGAGGTGGGGAGCGAGGTGTTCTCCGTCGCACGAGCCCAGGACCAGACCGTGCAGCCCTGCCCCCGACGCGTCCCGGTAGTGGACCAGGGCCCTGGCGATGTCGCGTGCGGGCACGTGCTGCGCCTCGCCGTGGAGGTCCTCGAACACCAGGTTGTCGCCTTCGCCGTGGCACGCCAGATGGAGTACGCGGGGTCTGAACTCCAGCACCCGTCGCAGGTCGGTCGACCGGGCTGCCAGTACCAGCTCGATCTCGGCGCCGGTGGGCCGAAGGGCGTCCACGGCCGCCCGCGCGTCCCTCTCCACGCCGCAGCGCTCCGTTCCCCGCGGGTTGGCGCTCATGACCAGGACCCGAAACGGGCGCCCCTCCCCGGGAACGGGGGGTTCGGCGCGGGAGGGTTCCGCGTAGCCCGCGAGGAAGACGGGGTTGTGCGGATAGCGCCGCAGGGCCGCTTCCAGCACACGGCGGCGCCCGTCCTCCATGGTGCCGGAAGAGAGCTCCACCGCCACCTGTTCCCAGAAGTCGCCGGCGGTGTCGGCGGATGCGGGAACGGAGGCCGAGGGGAATCCGGCCTCCCGCAGAACGAGGCGCGCGCGTTGCCCCGGGGGAAAGAGCCGGATGAACTGATCGATCTCCTCAGGTGTCAGTTGTGCGTCCACCGCGGTCCTCCTCTCACAGGACGGCGGTGAGCGTCAACGGCTTGGGCAGGGCGCTCTTGTACCGACGCAGCAGGTTCCCCCGCGTGCTGGCCCGGACAGTGACCGTGACCCCGGTGGGCGCGGTCCGGTCGGAACGCACGACGAGGACGAGCCGGTGCGACCCGTCCAGGGACATCGTCCGTGTACGGGTGAACTCCCACCCCGGGTCCTCCCGCAGCTCCCGTACCCCCAGGAGGAAGGGAACGGCCCGCGTACGGGAGGTGCTCGCCTCATAGCCTCCGACCGTCATCTCGACATCCTGGAACTTGAGTTCGGGCCCCAGGCTGAACGTCCGCTCCGTCTGGCTCACGTCGCTGACCCGGAGCGGGGACATCGACCAGGCCACCGGGGCCCGGACCTTCGAGGGGGAGGACAGACGCAGCTCCACAGAGGACGTGTACAGACGGGGCAGGCCGGGAGCGCTCCTGAAGGAGACCGACAGGTGCACCAGGTGGTAGGCGCTGTGCTCGGCCTCCCGCTCCACGAACGCCCGCAGGTCGGGGGCCTCTGCGACGTAGTCGGGGGTGACCGGCACGGAGATCGGTCCGCCGAGGAAGACCCGTCCGGTCAAAGGGGTGCTCTCGGATGAAGGCGGCGCCTCCGACGAGGGGTCCGAAGGACGTCCGGCGGACCGTGACGAAGGTCTGCGGCCATCCGATCCGCGGAATCCGTCCTCTGACACGAATACCAGGGGCGACTCGGCGATGTCCGGAGGGACGAACTGCAACATGGGCCTCCTTGGGGGGAAACCTGAGAGGAGAAGTACCCGGCAGAGCCCACGATAGCCGTGTTTCACGCCTCGGTGAGGTTCATCGGTGTCCGGGAACCGCGGCTCACCGCGGTCAGCGACGGCCGCGCGGACACCCGCGTCCTCTTCATCCCGTGGCCGCCGTTCCGTACCCTCACCTCGCCCCCGGGACCTTCGCCCGTGCGGTGACACGTGGACGGCTTGTCCGAACGGTCGGAGCTCCCGCGCCCGAACACGCGCACCCGGACGCGACGGCGACAGGTGCACTCCGCATGGCGGGGCGGCAACGAATGGGTGAACGCAGACGGGGGACGCCCGCAGCCGTCTGGACACCGGGCTCCCGACGCCGCGAGGATCGGTCTCCCACCGGGCGGCAGGATCCGCGGGCCCGGCGCACACGGAGATTCGACGTCTTCCGGCCGACGTCTTCCGGGAAGGGCAGGGACAGCGTGGACGAGGGTTCCCGCAAGGAGGTCGTCGCAGCACCCCCGCGCAGGCGGCGCCCCATCCAGAGCGGGCTGGCCACGGGCCTGGTGATCTTCGTCGGGCTGGGCACGGCGCTCCAGGGGCTCCCGGACCTCATACCGGAGAACGGCGGCCTGCTGGTCGTGGTGCTCGCCCTCCTGGGCATGGGGGTGACCGCCTCCGCGCAGGCGCTGCTCGACCGCCTCGACCAGTCCCAGCGGACCGAGGAGAAACCCGCGCTGCGCCGACGGCTGCCTCCTCCCGTCGACCACTTCACCGGCCACACCGCCCTCATGGCGGAACTGCTGGAGGAGTTCGCCCGCTTCCCCCGCCGGGGCGCGCGCCGCCTGGTCGGCCGCCCCGCGTGGAGGGCCGGGGGGCGCGACTCCCGGGGCCCGCTGGCCATCGCGATCACCGGCGAGGGCGGCACCGGCAAGAGCCAGCTCGCCGCCCAGATCGTCGACAGGGTGGCCGACCGCTTCCCCGACGGCAAGCTGGAGTTCGAGCTCTACGGCAGCGCGGCGCACGAGGCCTCCGCCGAGGCGCGTCCCTCCGCACTCGGCCGGTCCGCTCCGGGGCACCGCTCCCGCAAGGGCGGATCCGAGGGCTCCGACCCGATCGCCCCGGCGCGCCGCGAGCCCCGTCGGCCCGAGGAGGTCCTCATCCAGATGATCACCGAGATCGGGGGCCGTCCGCCCGACGGGGCCTCCCCGGAGGAGCTGGGCGTGCTGTGGAGGACCGCGACCGAGCAGCGCAGACTGCTCGTCGTCCTCGACAACGCCAAGGACTACGCCCAGGTGGAGCCTCTGCTGCCCGGCGGCAGGGGGTGCGCGGTCCTGGTCACCAGCCGCAACGACTTCCCCGACGCGGCACAGCCCATGCTGCGCAGGCATCTGGACCCCCTTCCGCACGCGGAGGGCATGGAACTGCTCGACAGGCTGGTGCGCGACTCGCCCCGCCCCCTGTCGGAGGCCGACCGCGCCGCGCTGCCCGGCCTGGTCTCCGCGTGCCACGGGTTCCCGCTGGCGATCTGCCTGGTGAGCACGCAGGTCACCCAGGAACGGGGGCCGGGCGCCGCCGACCTGATGCGCCACATGAGCGACCCCGCCCTGCGGCTGACCGTGCCCGGGCCGCAGGCCATCGCCCAGTCGCTCGCGTTCAGCCTCCAGCAGTGCGAACCGCGGGAGCGGCTGCTGCTGAGCCGCCTGGCCGGGGCCGGTCTGACCACCTTCACCGCGTGGTCGGCCGCCGCCCTGCTGGACGTCTCCGAGGACGAGGCCAAGCCGCTGCTGCTGCGGATGAGCCACCGGTACCTGGTGACGTACCTGTACGAGGCGGGCGGATTCGACCGGTTCCAGCTGCACGACCACGTCCGCGAGACCCTGCTGACGGCGGGGCCCCGGGTCCTGGGCGTGCCGGAGGAGGAGCTGCCCGACTGGTCGCGGGAGGAGCTGCGGCTCGCGGTCGAACGGCTGCTGCGCGCCTTCGACCGGATCGCGGAGGCGGCCGCGCGCCGGGCCGCGCCGCACGAGTGGAGCTTCGGCGCGTCCCTGCCCGGCGGCGAGGGCTCGGAACGCGGCGAGGGGGGACCGGCCCGGGTCGGGCCGAGGGGTCCGGCCGACCCCATGGCGTGGCTGGAGACCGAGCTGCGGGGCTTCGAGGTCTGCTTCCACTGGACGCAGCCCCGCGGAACCGCCGAGGACGACCCGCCGCGCGGACGGGCCACCGAGCGGGAGCGACAGCGCGAGCGGGCCATCGGGTACGGGTGGCGGCTGCGCCGGGCCTTCGCCGTGCTGTGCCGGACGGGGCGCACACAGTGGGAGGCGGTGCGTGAGGCCACCCAGCAGGCGACCGCTCTGGCCCTGGAGATGGGCGAGCCGCTCGCCTACGGGGTCGCGCTGCTCGACCGGGCGGAGGTGGCCAGCGGCCACGGGGACCACGACACCGGCTACGAGCGCGCCCTGACCGCGCTCTACATCCTGGAGCAGCTGGGGTCGGCCGCCGATCCGCGTTGGAGGGCGCGGGCGCACCGGGCGATCGGGGTGAACCTGTACCGCCGGGGCGACCTGGACGACGGCCGGGCCGAGATCGAGGAGGCCGTGCGGATCTTCTCCGAGCACGGGGACCGCTGGTGGCAGGTGCGCGCCCTGTGCAACCTGGCCGAGGTGGACCGCTTCCAGGGCTACCAGGAGCGGGCCTACGAGGCGCTCACCCGCGCGCAGGACCTGCTCGTGGGTTCCCAGGACTCCCAGGAGCAGTGGGCCAGGGTCCGGTTGCAGAAGGGCGAGGTGCTGCGGCTGCGCGGGTTCACGCTCAACGCCTGGTTCCTGCTGGAGGACGAGCGGGAACGGCTCTCCCGGGCGCCGAACGGGGACTGGTACCACGCCCGCTACCTGCGTTCGCTGGGCCGGTTGTCGACCAACGAGCTCAACCGGGAGGCCTGGGAGTGCGAGCTGCTGCTCAGTCCCGCGCGGGAGCGCGACCGCCGCCGACTGACCGCACGCGACCCGGGTTGGCCGGACAGGCAGCGGGCCCGGGTGGCCGGGCTGTTCGCCGACGGGGGCCTGGAGTACGCCGAACGCTGCGCCGAGGTGCGGCCCGCGCGCGGTCTGCTGCGCCGGCGGGAGAGGCTGCGCGACACCTGGCAGGTGGCGGACCAGATCGCCCGGCTGCGGGACGCGGAGCGGGCCTTCGTCGAGATCGGTGACGACTGGGGCCGGTGGCGCACGTGCCTGGTCCTGGGACAGGCCCGGATGGCCGCGGACCGGGAGCGGGGCAAGGAGGAGATGCTGCGGGCCGCCGAGGGCTTCCGGGAACTGGGTGACAAGTGGTGGCACGCCCGCGCGCACCGCATGGCGGCGGAGTCACTGCAACAGGCCGAACGGCTGCCCGAGGCCGAGGAGATGGCCAGGGTCGCGGTGGACGGCTACCGGGGCCTCCAGCACCGTTCGGGACAGTTGCGGGCGATGAAGCTGCTGGCCGGGATCATGACCCGCCGCGATCTCCTGGAGGCCTGGCGCACGCTCAACGAGGCCGAGGGGCTCGCGGAACAGGGCGTCCGGCTCGGGACGGTGCCGGCGTCGCTGCTCCGGGAGATCCGGGACATGCTGCGCGTCATCGAGCACGGTTCGGACTCGGCTCCCGGCACCGACCCGGTGCGCCAGCCCGGGGGGCCGGCCGCAAGCGCGGGGACGCGGACCGCGCGACCGGGGTGAGGTCCGGGCTCCTCCACCGGCCTCCCCCGGGGGCACGGGCCCGCCTGGACGTGGGAAGCGCGGGGCGGCTTGGGGGGCGCGGGGCGTCAGCCGGCGAACCACAGGATGAGGTCGCCGGAGTAGACCACGACGAAGGCCGTAGCCACCACGGCCGTGGTCCCCGCGGCGAGCACGAGGGAGCGCGAGCGCGGGACGGGGAGCCGCCGTGCCGCGGCCCACACGAGGAACGCCGCGCCCGCGGCGATGGAGCAGGACCAGTAGACGGGGGACGTGGTGTCCGCGATGTAGAGGAGACCGTACGCGCCCTCACCGACGAGCACGCCGCTCATGGCGCCCACCGCCAGCGGGGCGAGACGGGTCCGTGTGCGCAGCGCGTTACCGCCCCAGCCGAGGACCGGCCCCACCAGGACGGCTGCGGTCAGCCAGAAGGCCGTCGACCCCGCCATGACGGCGAATCCGCGCAGGACGGAGGCGATGTCGTAGCCGAGGACCATCGCCGCCAGCGACAGGGCGCCCGCGATCGCGGAGACCCACGGGCGCGGGGAGAGCATGCCGACCAGGAAGGCGATCAGGCTCCAGGTCCCGGACGAGTTCGCTATCGAGGCCAGGCCGTGGGGAAGCAGTCCCTGTCCGTAGGAGGTCAGGAGACCCGCGAGGAGACCCGCGCCGACGGCAGCGGCCAGAGGGGTCAGCGGGGCGGTGGGAGACGCGGGTGCGGGCTTCTCCGTGTCTGTGGCCATGTCTCTTCCGTTCCTTCGTCGCGGACCCGCCACGGGCAGGGTGGCCTGTTCTCACCCGGGTTAACGCGGTGCGCCGCTGCGCTGGTTCGTCACGAGGCACGCGGTTCACCGCGAAGCGCCCGGGGCCGGGGGCTCCCCGACAGGCAGCGCTCCCGGCCCCGCTCCCCCGGAGGCCTCCCGGCGGTCTCCGGACGCCTCGTTCGGCTCAGACCATGCCGCCGTTGGCGTAGAGGGTCTGGCCGTTGATCCAGCGGCCGGGCCCGGCGAGGAGGGAGACCACCTCGGCGATGTCCTCGGGCGAGCCGAGGCGCCCGAAGGGGTTCATCCCGGCCAGCCGCTTCACCTGCTCCTCGCTCTTGTCCTCCAGGAACAGGTCCGTGGCGGTGGGCCCGGGAGCGACGGCGTTCACCGTGACGTCCCTGCCCCGCAGTTCCTTGGCCAGCACGAGGCTGATCGCGTCCACGGCGCCCTTGGACGCGGCGTAGCCCGCGTAGGTCGGCAGGGCGAGCTTCCCGGCAGAGGTGGAGAGGTTGATGATCGCCCCGCCCGGGCGGACCCGCCTGGCCGCCTGCTGGTTGACCACGAAGGTGCCGCGGATGTTGGTCCGGTGCATGCGGTCGAGGTCGGCCAGGTCGAAGTCGGCCACGGTGTCCAGGACCATGATCCCGGCGGAGTTGACGACGACGTCCACGCCGCCGAACCGCTCCTCGACCGCGTCGAAGGCCGCGCGCACGGCGTCCTCGTCGGCGACGTCGGCCCGGAGCGCGACGGCGCTGCCGCCCGCGTCGGCGACCGCGGCGACGGCGGCCTCCGCCGCGGTGGTGTTGCCCGCGTACACGATCGCGACGTCCTGGCCGTCGGCGGCGAGGCGTTCGGCCATCGCCCGGCCGATACCCCGCGACCCGCCGGTCACCAGCGCCACACGCCGTTCGGTGCTGCCCATGCTCGTCCTCCCGTCGGGGCGGCCTCCCGCCCACGCTCTGATATCAGCGATAACAATAATGCTTGATCGACGATAACACAACGCCGATATCAAGATCCCGTTATCATCGATACATGGCTTCTCGCAGCGACAACCGGCAGAAGGTCATCCAGGCCGCCGCAGACCTTCTCAGGAACCACGGGCGTACCGCGGTCACCACGCGAGCCGTCAGCACCGCGGCCGAGGTGCAGCCCCCGACGATCTACCGCCTGTTCGGTGACATGAACGGCCTGCTCGACGCCGTGGCGGCGGACGGCTTCACCCGCTACCTGGCGCGCAAGACAGCCCAGACCGCCTCGTCCGACCCGGTGGAGGACCTGCGCAACGGCTGGAACCTGCACGTCGGGTTCGGTGTGGAGAACCCGGCCCACTACCTGCTGATGTACGGCGACCCCGTACCGGGCAGGAGCGGCGAGACCACGCGGGAGGCCCGACGCGTACTGCTCACGCTGGTGCACCGGATCGCGGAGGCCGGTCGGCTCGTCGTCGGTGTCGAACAGGCGGCGGACATGGTGCACGCGGCGGGCATGGGCGTCACCCTCAGCCTGATCAGGGCGGACCCCGACCGGCGCGACCTGTCGCTGTCCGCCAGGACGCGCGAGGCGGTCATCGCGGCGATCACGTCCGCCCCCGACGCCGGCGACGGTCCCGACGGAGGCGTCGCAGCCGGACCCGGATCCGGGCCCGGCGGGGACCGCGAACCCGCACGGCGGGCGATCGCCCTGCGCTCGGTCCTCGACCGGTCGGAAGCGGAGTTCAGCGACGGCGAGCGCATCCTGCTGGGCGAGCTCCTCACACGCCTGGCCGACACGGACCCGAGAGCCCACGGCCTCTGACCAGCGGGTTCTGACAGCGGCCCTGGGCACCGGCCGACGTCCCCGGCCATCGTCCGGCGGCCGCGAACCCCGACCGGTCGGCCGCGTAGGCGGACCGCGGCCCCCGGACCGGCGACACCACCGCGCAGGACACGAAAGCGGAACAACGACGACCGGCGTGGCAACCGGAAGCGCGTGTCGTGCGTGGAAGATGGGGACCCCGAGCGGCGAGGGCAAGGGAGCGCTCCCAGAACCGTCCGTGGTCGCGGGGCGCACTCCCGACGCCCGCCTGGAAGCAGAAGGTACAACCGGATTCCGCAGCCAGGGCGACCGGACGTCACCCCCCGCCCGGCACACTCCCGGAGGGACCCTCCCCTTCTCCTTCCCCCGCTCGTTCACCCCTTCCCCGCCAGCACAAAGACTCCGGAACGGAACATCCGAGATGCCGAGAAGCCCCCAGACCCCCTCACTGCTCCTGAGAGGGGCCTGCGCCTCCGCCTCCGCCCTCCTGGCCTTCGGGCTGCTGCCCGCCGCCCCCGCACTGGCGGAGACCGCCGTCAACCCCGTGTCCGGCAACCAGGGCTTCCTCGTGGTCACCGAAGGTGACGCGGTCCTCGCGGGCAACGAGTCCGAGGGGGCCGTCGCGGTCGGCGGCGACCTCGTCTTCGGCGACTACAACGTCGCCGCCCACACGCCCGGCTCCTACACCGCCGAGGGGGACGAGCGCCCCGCCGCCCTCCTGGTGAACGGCCGGGTGGACTTCGGTACCAGCGAGGGCGACCTCAAGGTGCTCCAGAACGGGTACGTCAAGGTCGACGACGCCGCGGACGCCGACATCAGCACGACGGACCACAACGGCGCCCAGGTCAACACCGTGGTCGCCGGTCCCGAGGGCCGCGAGAGCACACCGAGGATCTCTCTCACCGTCCGCCAGCCGCAGGAGTCCGTCACCGGCGCGGCCCTCGACGTCGCGAGCCTGTTCCCCGCCTACCGCGAGCGCTCGGCCGGGCTCGCCGCGTGCGAGGGCGGGGTGACCCCGCTGCGGACGGGCGACGGCTCCGAGGCCCTGCCGCCCTTCGACCAGGGCGCCAACGTCACCCTCCCGCTGGCCCGGGGCGCCCAGAACGTGTGGAACGTCGCCGCCGAGGACCTGGCCGCCCTGGAGGTCATCACCTTCGAGGACAGGCCCGGACCGGACGCGCCGCTCCTCGTCAACGTCGACACCTCGGGCGTGGACGGACGGTTCGAGTGGCGTACCCCCAACATGGCCGGGATCGGGCTGGAGGAGGCCCGGTACGTCCTGTTCAACTTCGGGGACGCCACCGCCGTCACCTTCACCCCCGACAGCCGGACCCTTGAGGGCACCGTCTTCGCTCCCGACGCGAAGGTGAGCTGGCTGTCGCCGAGCAACATCGAGGGCAACGTCATCGCCGCCTCCTTCGAGCACGGCTCCCTGTCCGCGGGCGTCGTCGGCAACGGTGAACTGCACAACGGTGACTTCTCCGCGGAGCTGACCCCGTGCGGGCCCGGCGGGAGCGAGACCCCCGAGGAACCGGGAGAGCCCGAGCCGACCCCGGGCGGCGAGGAGCCCGAGGCCCCCGAGGAGGAGCAGCCGGGTGAGGGTCCCGTCACGGAGGAGACGCCCGGTGAGGAGCCCTCCGCGTCCCCGTCACCCGAGCAGGCAGCCGGATCGGACGGCGGTCTGGCCGTGACCGGCACGAGTCTGTGGGGGCTGGTCGGCGCGGCCGTGGTGGCGATCGGGGCCGGTGTGGCCGCCTTCGTGTTCACCCGGCGAAGGAAGACCGGACCCTCCGTCTGAGAGGGGTCCGCGTAAGCGGCGGCACGGAACGCTCGCTGATCCGGTGACCGGCAAGCGACCGGTCACCGGGCGGCGGCGGCAGGATCCTCGGCGACGGCTGGCACCGGCTGCCAGAGTCCCGCACGGGGGCTTCGACCCAGGTGGTCGGGGCCCCCGGCGCTCACCGGGGCTCTTCGGTGTCCGTCCGTGTCGTCCCCGTACCCCGCGCCTCCCGCGCGTCCGGCTCGGGGTACTCCTCGCGGATGCGCAGCGCCAGTTCGGTGAAGCCGCCGCGTTCCAGAACGATCACCTGTTCATGGACGAACTTCGCGCGCTCCTCGACGTCCTCGAAGGAGTCGACCAGCCCGCGCAGGATGGCCACCTGCACGTCGCGCTCGGCCGACTCGGGGCCTTCGCCCTCGGCTGGCCACCAGTAGCTCTCGTACCCCTCTCCGTCGACGTCGCTGCCCGGGCCCGGGAGCGGGTCGGGTCCGTCGTCCTCACCGAGGTCGGGCGCGTCGTCCAGCGGCTCGTCGAACGGGCCGAGACCGCCGAACGCGTCGAGGCCGCCCTCCACGGCTGACTGCGGGGCGACGTTCGGGCGCGGGGAGGGGGAAGCGGTCAGGTGCGGGGGAAGCGCCCGGGCGGGCGACTGGTCCTCCAGCTGCTCCTCGGCGTCGCGGACGGCCTCGCGCAGCTCGCGGTCCTTGCGGAGACCGGCCATGCGGCGCAGCCGCTCGGCGTCCTCCTCCGGCAGGCGCAGGCTCACCTCCTCCGCCCACACCACGACCCCGGCTCCGGTGACCGCCGTCTCCGTCGCGAGCCGGGCGGCCAGCTCACACTCGGCCGTCCCGTGGTCGCCGGGCTCGACGCCGCGGGCCAGCTCGGAGGCGCGGGTGACCACCGCCAGGACGGCGGGGGCGACCGGGTTGCGCAGGCTCAGGTCCACGTGGCCCTCCCACCGCCAGTGCACCACGGCGCAGAACACCAGGTCGTAGTCCTCCGCGGCGCTGGGCAGCGCGACCGGGCGGATCCGGGTGCCGCGCGCGCCGCCGCGTTCGCCGAAGGCGCGGAGCGTCCCGTCCCGTCCGTCGTGGGCCTGCCCGTCGTGGGCCTGCCCGGGGGAGGCGTCCGCGGTCGCGTCGTCGGCCGTCGGAGCCCTCACGGCGGCCGCGACGTCCCCGAGGTTCGGAGCGAGGGCGCCCAGGACCAGCACGGCCGGAATCCACAGCAGGGTCCACAGACCGATCAGGGGGTACAGGACACAGGGCACGACGACCACCACGGTGGCTGCCGCCACGAGGTGCGCGCGGGTCAGGGGGGTGACGGGGGTGACGGTGTGCCTCCTCTCGCGGCGCGGTCGCACCGGCCGGACCCGCTCTGGCGAACGGGGCTCCGCGGCGCGGTCCCGGGCGAACCGGCGCGGTCCCTTCCGGCGACATCCGACAGTCTGCCCCAGATCCGGAGCGGACGCGTCACGAACGGTTCCACACACCCCGCGACCACGTCACACCCGTCGGACGGGCCTCATGCCTCGGGCCCCGAACCGCACATTCCCACGCTCCCCACACATCCCGTGGGCCTCGCCCTTCCGCGTCCCCTCCGGCACGACTCCACACCTCCGAGAACCACGCCCCGAGCACCACCGAGAACTACCGTCCCGCCGGCCCCCGGAGAACCACCGCCACGCCAACGGTTCCCGAGCCTGCCAGGCGAACACCCGACCAAGGGAACGTGTCCCCCGCACCCCTGTTGGACGAACACCTGCCGCCGTGTCGGCTCCGGGGTCGCCTCGGGTCTCCGAAACGGCACAGAATGCGATCATCCCCCGCGACTCACCCCCCGGACCCGCCCTCGTCGCCGAGCCCGCTCTCGGAGCCAGCCCATGTTCTCAGCACCCGCCCGGACCGGACGCCGCTTCCGGCCCGAGGTCCAGGGCCTGCGCGCCGTCGCCGTCCTCCTGGTCCTCGTCTACCACCTCAACCCCGCCCTGCTACCGGGCGGTTACGTCGGCGTCGACGCGTTCTTCGTGATCTCCGGCTTCCTCATCACGTCACTGCTGTACCGCGAGGCCACCGAACACGGCAAGGTGTCGATCGGCGGCTTCTACGTGCGCCGCATCCGGCGCCTCCTGCCCGCCGCGACGACGGTACTCCTGGTCACCGGCGCGGTCGCGCTCTTCCTCCTGCCCGTCACCCGTCTGGTCGACACCGCCTGGCAGCTGGTGGCCTCGGCCGCCTACGTGGAGAACCTCTACCTGGCCCAGCAGGCGGTGGACTACCTGGCGGCGGACGACCCGCCCAGCCCCGTCCAGCACTTCTGGTCGCTGTCGGTGGAGGAGCAGTTCTACCTGGTGTGGCCGCTCCTGTTCGTGGTGTGGGCGCTGGCCCGGCGCCGCTGGCGGGCCAGCGCAGGGACCCTCATCGTCCTGTTGGGCGCGGTGCTGGTGCTGTCCCTGGTCTGCTCGGTGCTGTTGACCTCGCAGGAGGCGGCCTCGGCGTACTTCCTGCCGACGACCCGTGCCTGGGAGCTGGCCGTCGGCGGCCTGCTCGCGGTCGGGTTGGCGCACGGCAGCCTGCCCGAGCGCTGGCGCGCGCCCCTGGGCTGGCTCGGCCTGGCCGCCATCATCGGTTCCGCGGTGGCCTACGACGACGCCACCCCCTTCCCCGGCTGGGCGGCGATCCTGCCGGCCCTGGGCAGCGCGGCGGTGATCGCGGCCGAGGACTCCCCCGCGAGGCTGTCGGCGTCCCGGCTGCTGAGCACCGCGCCCGCCCGCTGGATCGGTGACGTGTCGTACTCGCTGTACCTGTGGCACTGGCCGCTGATCGTCTTCGCGCTGGTGCTGCTCGGACAGGAGAGCCTCGGTGCGGTGGAGGCCCTGGCGGTCGCGGCCCTGTCCGTTCTGCTGGCGTGGGCGACCAAGGTGTGGGTGGAGGACCCGGTGCGCGACCGGGGCCTGGTCCGCCGCGGCCGCTCCGCCCTGGCCGTGGCCACCGCGGGCGTGGTGACGGTGGCCGCCGTGAGCGGCGCGGTGTACGTCCGGGCCGACCAGGAGCGGTCGGTGACCTTCGACCCAGCGGTGCACACCGGTCCCGCCGCCCTCGGCCAGACCACTGACGTGGGGCCGCTCTACCCCTCCCCCGTCAACGCGGAGGACGACGTGCCCACGCTGTACGACGACGACTGCCAGGCCTCGCACTCCGAAACCGACCCCTCCGACCCGTGCGTGTACGGTCCCGAGGACGCCACCCGGGACGTGGCGGTGCTCGGGGACTCGCACAGCGCCCAGTGGGTCACCGCTCTCGAGGGGATGGCCGAGGAGCGGGGCTGGCGGCTGCACCTCTACACCAAGTCCTCGTGCGCTTTCACGGACACGGTGATGAAGGGCCCCGACGGCGGCCCGTACACGGCGTGCGGTGACTGGAACCGCGCGGTGGTCAACGAGCTGGAGGAGCTGCGGCCGGACCTGGTGTTCACCAGCTCCTCCACCGCCAGCGACCCGGCCGAGGAGACCACCCCGGAGGAGGACCTGGCCGTGGTGGCCGAGGGCATGGGCCGCCTGTGGGAGGAGGTGGCGCAGGTCAGCGGCGAGGTCGTCGCACTGCGCGACACCCCGCGTGCCCGCCGGGACGTGGTGGAGTGCGTGGCGGCCAACCTCGACGACCCCTCAGCGTGCGAGCGGTCCGAGGAGGACGCGCTCCAGGACGCCGACCCGCAGGAGATCGCGGCCCGGGAGTCCGGGGGCGAGGTCCACTGGGTCGACCTCACCGACCGGTTCTGCGTCGACGGCGGGTGCCCCGCGGTGATCGGCAACGTGATGGTCTACCGCGACTCCGGGCACATCACCAGCACCTACATCGACCTGCTCACCGATGACCTGGCCGCGCGGATGGACGAGGCGCTGGGGGCCTGACGGGGGAGGCCGGGGGAAGGGGGTTAGGCTCGTCGCACCGGGCTTCCCACTCCCCCGGCCCGGACGACTCCTCCCCCCCTGGAGCCCCAGTGGACATCCCCCTCCGACTGTTCACCGCCGCCCTCCCCGCCCTGCTCTCGGGCGCCCTCGTCCTTGCGATGGCGGGGTGCGCCGACGGTGCGTCCGGTGCCGAGCCCTCTCCCTCTTCCTCTCCCCCGTCCTCTCCCGAAGGCGGCGAGGGGAACAGTGGTTCGGAGGAGACCGCGGCCTTCGTCCGCCCGGAGGACCCCTACGCGGGCATGGACGCCGGGTTGAGCGAGCGCCTGCACCTGCCGGTGTACGACTACCGGCTCGACGAGTACGAGGGGTACGTCGTGCGCAGGGCCGAGGACACGCTGACCGTGGAGTGCCTGGTGGACCTCGGATACGAGGCCGAGGTCAACTCCGCGATGGAGATGGACCCCCTGACCATGCGCGCCTTCGGCCCCCACAACGAGTACCGCAGGTACGGGAACACGCGCGCCGACATCGCCGAGGAGCACGGTTTCTCCCTCCCCCTCGACGACGTCGCCGACCCCTACCTCCTCGGGGGCGACGCGGACCTGCGCGAGCAGGCGCGGAGCGCGGTCCTCAGCACCGGAGAGGGCCTCAGCACCCCTTCGGGTGACACCGTGCCCGAGGGAGGGTGCGTGGGCCGGGCCCGTCAGCGGATCGACCCCGACGGCGCACCGGCGCACGGGACCGACGGGAACGGCGACGGCCCTGACACCCCGGACTCCCACCTCCTGGTGGAGGAACTTCTGGGCGAGTCCTACCTCGTCGCCGTGGAGGGCCCCGCCGTCGCCGAGGCCACCGTGGCCTGGGAGGCGTGCATGGCCGGTGCCGTGGACGGGTTCCACGGAACACCGCTCTCCGGTGAGGGTTCGGACCCCGAGGCAGCGGTTCCCGCGCTGGAGTGCGCGGACTCCTCCGGCTATCTGGACGCCTTCGTCGCCGCCGAGCGCGCCGCCTTGGAGGGCCTGGTCGCCGAGCACGAGGAGGCCCTCACGGCGCGCCGCGACCAGTTGCGGGAGAACCTGGAGACCTCGCTGGACATCCTCGGCTGGTAGTGGTTCGTCCGGAACGGAGGACACGGGAACCCCGCGAGGGCGGAATCCGGAAAACACGAGACCCCGGGGAGCACGGCGAATCGCGAAGCGGTGCATGATATCCCGTAATGACACCTTTTCCCGCACACAACACCCCTTTTCCATGACACGAGAAAAGGGGTGCATTTCTTTATGAATGTCGCTATATGTGCAGTTCACGACGGTTCTCCAGACGCGCGAACCACCCGCGGACACGCGCGAACCCAAAAGGCCCGTGTTCTCCCCGTCAACGCACGCATGAGGGGTATGCTCGTGACCCGAAACGGCCGCGCAGGGAGAACACGGGAAATCCCCGGCCGTGAAAGGCGGAGCCGATGCAGGGACACGAAGCGACCGGAACCGGCGGGGCGGGAGCGATCACCGCCTCCGGCTCCAGAGGAGCCGCGTGAACTGACCGGCACCGCCTCCGGAGCCCGCCGCCCACCCCCCTCGCCGGACCGTACGACCACGACCACACGAGGGGAGCGGGATCGCACGATGCCCTGGGACGCACAGGAACGCACACGCTACGAGGACGAGGTGCTGGTGGCCGCGCGCGCCCACGGGCTGCCCGCGGACCTGTTCACGCGCTACGGTGTCGGACCCCGCCTGGAGTTGCGGTTGTGCGCCGACCCGGCCGCGTTCACCGAGCACGTCAACGAGGTGTGCGCCTACTGGCGCGCGCTCCAGAGCCGCCGCCGCTCCCTGAAGGAGGTGCTGGTCGAGCTCGTCGCCGAGCACGAGCGGCTGGAGGGCGAGGGCGCGCTCACACACGCCCACTTCCGACAGGTCCGCGCCGACGAGGCCCGGCGGGCCCTGAGTGCGTGGGCCGAGGTCGCCGAGGGCCTGACCACCACCCTCCTGGACCGCGAGACCCTCCGGTCGATGATCGCGCCGGTGGGTGTCACCGAGGCCGACGCCGAGCGCGTCCTGCTCGACCACGACGTGCGCGTCGTGGACCGGCTTCCCGAACTGGACGACGCCCTTCCCGAGCACACTCTGCGCGCCCTGCGCGAGCACCTGCGCACCCGGGGTGTGCCCTTCTCCCCCATGGAGGTCTTCGGCGAGCGGCGCCTGGCCGAGGGGTTCACCGTGCTGGAGGGTTTCCGGCTCCGCGACGGCACCGCCCTGGACAAGGCCGCCCTGGACGAGGCGGTCCAGCGCGTGCGGCTGGAACCGGAGTCCGAGGGCAGGACGGCGGCCGAGAACGTGCTGGAGATCCTGCGCGCCGAGGGCGACCGGGCCGACGCCCTCGTACTGGGGGAGATCGTCGGCGACCTGCGTGAGCGCCCGGAGGCACTGGCCGAGCCCGGCCTGGTCCGGCACTGGGTCCGCCGGGGGCTGGCCGAGGAGGAGGCGCTGCTGCTGGCCGCGGCCGTACGGCGGTCCGCCTCCGGTACCGACGCACCCGCCCGGGCGGAGCAGGACGTGCACGACCTGCTCGCGGACAACCGGCTGCGCCAGGCGCAGGAGGCCGCCGAAAACCTGCCCGAGGACCACGACCTGCACGAGCGCCTGCGCGCGCGGATGCACCAGGTGGAGGAGTTGACCGCGCAGGCGGAACGGGCGCTGCGCGCGGGCGACCGCGAGGAGGCCGCCCGGGCCCTGGCCGCGGCGGCGGACGCGGCCGCCGACGACGAGGCGCTCACCGCCCGGCTCGGCGAGGTGGCGACGCTGCCGCCGCGCGGTGTGGAGGCCCGGGTCGACGGCCGGAGCGTGGTGGTCTCCTGGCAGCCCAGCCCCGCTCCGGCCGGGTCGGTCACCTACCGGGTGACGCGGCGCACCGGACGGGACGGGAGCGCCCGCGAGACGCTGGTGGGCGAGTTGTCGGGGAGCGAGATCACCGACACCGGCGCCCCCGTGGGAGCGGAGGCGCGCTACGCGGTGGCGGCGGTGCTCGGCGGCACCGGGGTGTCGGAGG
Source organism: Nocardiopsis alborubida (assembly GCF_012396365.1). GTDB lineage: Bacteria > Actinomycetota > Actinomycetes > Streptosporangiales > Streptosporangiaceae > Nocardiopsis > Nocardiopsis alborubida. The sequence continues at coordinate 23,249 of NZ_JAAXPG010000041.1, forward strand.
AGGTGTCGTCCGCGCCGGTGATGATCGCGCCGGAGGTCTCCTCGCTGCGGGTGCGCGCCGGGGAGCGCTCGGTGTCCGGATCCTGGCAGGCCCCGGCGGAGGCGGTGCGCGTGGAGGTGCTGCGCGGCGTGGGAGCGCCGCCGCGCGGCGCGGGCGACGGCGTGCGTGTGGAGACGGACGGGTCGGGGTTCTGCGACACCGACGTCGAGATGGACGTGGAGTACCACTACCGGGTCCGCGCGGTCTACGTGACCTCGAACGGGCACGCGCGGGGGTCGGCGGGGCTCGTCCGCCGGGCCAGCCCGGGCCCGTGCCCGGAAGCGGTGCGGGACCTGTCCGTGGTGCCGGACGGCGGCGCGGACTTCCGGGCCTCGTGGACGCGTCCCTCCCGGGGGAGGGTCGTGCTGCGGGTCGGGGAGGAGCCGCCCGAGTGGCCCCTCGGCACGGTGGTCGGCCCCGACGACCTGGAGTCCTACGGCCGTGAGGTGGACCAGACCCCGGTGGCCGACGACGAGGGGTTCCCCGAGAGCCGGGGAGTCGGCACGAGGGGCGGAGCGGGTGTTCGCGCAGGCGCGGGCCGCGCCTCGGGTCCGCTCCCGGGGTCGGTGACCGGCCACGCGGACCTCGCGCGCGGAGGGCTGCCCAGTGAGGAGAGGGAGGGCGTGCGCGTGCTCGGGCCCGGGGAGAGAACCACGGGCCACACCCGCGCCGACACCCCCCCTTATGACGCATCCGGTCCGCACGCGTCACGCACCGGCGCCGCAGTGCCCGAGGAGACCGGGGTCCGCCCCCGCGAGGGCGCGTTCCACGACACGGGACACGCGCACCCCGCGCCCCACGAGGAGAACGGGCACCGACCCCGCGGGAGCGCCTTCCACGACACCGGCCACACGCACCCCGTGCTCCCCGAGGAGGGCGGACACGGGGATACCGAGGGCGTCCGCGTCCTCGGTCCGGGTGAGAGGAGCCCGGCCGAGAACCGGGACGCCGACCACGGCACGGACGCGCGACGCGGAGGCTTCGCCGACGAGGAGGGAGAGGGAGTCCGGATCCTGGGTCCCGGGGAACGGCCCTCGGGGCGGACCCGCACCGCCCCCGGTCAGGACACCCGCACCCCGCACACGCCCTCCGGCGGCTCCGCGGCTCCCGGAGGCGCCGAAGGGGAGCGCGTTCCCGACCCCGCCGAGGGAGCCGGGGATCGTACCCTCAGCGTCGGAAGGCACGCCAGGCTCTCCCCCGCCGCGGAGCCCCCGGCACCGGAGGCCACCGGGGAGGGGGACGGTGTCCCCGGTGCTCCCGCCCGAACCGGAGCGGACGCCCGCGACGAGCGGAACCGCTCCGCGAACGTCCAGGCGGTACCCCCGGCCGACGGCTCCGACCTGCCGCGCGTGGTGCTGCCGTCCCCGCCCGCGGGCGGGGAGGGCGAGGGCGCCCGCGTGCTCGGCTCCGCCGGGCGGGCCGACGCCGAGCTCCATGACGGCGAGGCCCGTACGGCGCACCCTCCGTCGCACCGCACCACCGCGGGCGAACGGCCGGGGACCGGGTCGGGCGGTGGACCGGTGGTGCCCCCGCAGGGGGTCGCCCTCCACGACCGCGCTGAGGGTTCCGCCGCCACGGGCCTGCTCACGGACGCGGCGGCCCGCGGAACCGGGCACGGCGGTACGGCCACGCACTCCAGACACGGGGGACCGGAAGGTCCCGGGGCACCCGAAAGCCGCGTGGCGGAAGGTCCGGGAACACCCGGCGGCACACCCGGAGAGGATGAGAAGGCCGGGACTCCTGGGACGCCCGGGGATCACGGTGCGCCAACGTCCGCCCGGGCACCCGGAAACCCCGGAACGCCGGCGACTCCTGGTGTCTCCGGGGCCCATGGAGCAGAGACGACCGGAGCACCACCCTGGCACCGTGGAACAGCGGCGGCCACTGGTGTTCAGAGTGCCCCCGGGGCGGCGGCGATCGGAGCGGCCCCGTGGAACCGCGGGGCGACCACCACAGCGGTATCCGGGAACCGCATGACCGCGGCCGAGGAACAGGGCGCACACCAGGCACAGGCCGCACAGGAGGAACGGGAGCGGGTGGCGTTCACCCTGGATTCGGGCACCAACCACATCCTGGCGGTGACGGTGGCGGGCGACCAGGCGGTCGTGGGCGTCTCCGTGCGGGTGACCGCGGCCCCTCCCGTGGAGGGGCTGCGCGCGGAGCGGTTCGACACCTCGGTCCGGCTCGGGTGGACCTGGCCCGAGGACGCCTGCGCGGCGATCATCTCCTGGCGTCCCGAGGAGCGCGGCACGGAGACCTGGACCGGCGGCGAACTGCGCTGCACCCGCCGCCAGTACTCCTCCGACGGGGGCTTCGAGACACTGATGGGCCCCGAGTCGGTGCGGGTGGACGTGCGCGCCGTCGTCCCCTTCGAGGGCGGGGAGGCGGTGAGCTCCGCCGCGAGCGTCACCGTGCCCGGCCGGGCGGTGCTCGACTACCGCGTGGAGTCGGCGGGCCTGCTGCGCCGGGACCGGGTGGTGCACCTGGTCGCGGAGGAGGACTGCACCATGCCCGAGGTGGTCGTGGTGTACGCCGACGGCCCGGTCCAGCCGTACACCGCCGACCAGGGAACGGTGCTGGCTGTCCTGCCCGCCCAGTACCTGTCGGCGGGCGAGTGGGTCTCGGTGCGCGTACGGCCTCCGCGCGGCACCGGCCAGGGCTGGCTGATGTGCTTCCCGGCGGACGACGACGGGACGGGGGTGCGGCTGCGCCAGCCCCCGGTGAGGGAGTTGAGGTGCTGAGGAGCCTGGACGCCGTGCGCTCGCTGATCCCCGTGGAGGGCCGCCTCCTGGTGTGCCCCTACTGCTACGCGCGGTTCGCCGAGCGCCGTATCCGCTTCCGGTGCACCGGGCGCCCGGGACCGGACGGGCGGGTGTGCGCGCCGGTGGAGGACCCCGCGATCCGCGCCCAGCTGGGGAGGCGCGAACGGCTGCCGCCGGTCTTCGAGGCCGACGGGCGCGGTGCCCGGGCGGTGTGCCCGGAGTGCGCGTCGACCACCGGCAGACAGGTGTGCGCCACCTGTCACGCCCAGCTCCCCGTGAACTTCGGACGGATCCGCAGCCGGATGATCGCCCTGGTCGGGGCGCGCGACGCGGGCAAAACGGTGTTCATGACGGTGCTCATCCACGAGCTGATGAACCGTGTGGGCTCCCGGTTCAACGCGTCAGTGGGGGGTTCGGACGACCAGACCCGGCACCGGTTTCACGCCGACTACGAGACCCCGCTCTACGAGGAGGCGCGGCTGCTCGGCGCCACCCGGCGCACCGGGGTCACCCGCGAACCGTTGGTGTTCCGGTTCACCACCCAGCGCCGGGGCCTGGGCGGCAGGCGGCCGCAGCACACGCTGCTGTCGTTCTTCGACACCGCCGGGGAGGACCTGACCTCCGGGGAGAGTGTGGAGGCGAACCTGCGCTACCTCAACAGCGCCGACGGGATCATCCTCCTGCTGGACCCGCTCCGGATGGAGGGCACCCGGCAACTGGTCCGGGCGGGCAGGCGACCGCCCGCCCGGGACAGGGCGGAGAGCCGCCCGCTGGACATGCTGGGGCGCGTCACCGACCTGCTGATGAGCCGCCCCGGAGCCGTCAACAGGCTGATCCAGGTGCCCATGGCGGTGTGCCTGACCAAGATCGACGCACTGCACGGTGAGCTGGACGAGGGGTCTCCGCTGCACCGGCCGCAGCCCACCGCGCCGTTCTTCGACGAGTCCGACAGCCAGGACGTGCACGCCCAGATCCAGCAGCTGCTGCACCGTTGGGACGGCGGCGGGGTGGACGGCCACGTGCGCAACCACTACCGCAACGCCCGCTACTTCGGGGTGTCGGCCCTGGGCGGCGTCCCCGACGCGGGCAACCGGGTGCGCGGCGGGGTGCGCCCCTACCGGGTCGCCGACCCGTTCCTGTGGATGCTCAGCGAGTTCGGGGTCATCCCCTCACGTGAGGCGTCCTGGTCCTGAGCCCGGCCCGGCCGACCCGCCGGGCCGCGGTTCCCGGGTCCTTTCCGAACCACCACCGAACCAGACCCCCCGCGACGACCAGACCGAAGGGGTGCGCCGATGGGCTTCGCGCAGCTGTACTACACCTCGTGCGAGCACGGCCTGTCCGGTTACGCCGGGTACCAGTTCAACGCGGCGACCCCCGGGGTGGACCCCCGGGTGCTCAGGGAGGTCGAGCGGTTCACCGTCTACGAGCCGCCGCGCTCCCGCGAACGCGTCGACGAGCATCCGGTCAACCTGTGCTACTCCCCCGACGTGGGCGGGGTGCCGGTGCTGAGCCGCGTGGTCTCCAGCGGCGACGACCCGTCCGGGAGGCCGGGCAACTACTTCGCGCACAGCCTGGTGGCCGTGGGCCCCGAGGGCTCCGGCCCGCTGCCCGCGGAGTTGTGGGAGGCCGACTTCTGGGCGGAGGAGCCGGTCGGCGACCCCGGCCTGTCCGGGCTTCCGGAGCTGTCCGAACTGGAGATCGGCCCCGGCCCGCTGGACCGCCGGCGCACCGACGCGTGGGTGCGGGGACGTCCGGCGGAGGTGGTGACGCGGCTGCTGCTCGCCGCCGACGACGCCGTGGACGACTCCCGCCCGCTGGTGCTGGTGGCCGACAGCCCGTCCGTGGCGCACTGGGTGGCGGCCCTGAGCCACCTGCTGCCGCCGCGGCGGGCGCGGCTGCTGTCGTTCGCGACCTACTGCGGCGACCCCGACGAGGCCCTCGTGCAGGTCGTCGGGGTCGCACCCGGCTCCGACACCGCGCTGTGGCGCAACCGGTTCACGGTGTACGACCCGGAGGAGGACCCGCCGGACGCGCTCCCCGAACCCGACCCCCGTGCGCGGACCGTCGCCGACCGCCTGGTCCGGCTGGGCACGCGCCGGGCGGCGGTGCTGTGGCGCGGGGCCCGGCCGTACGCCTCGGGCCGCGAGGGCGCGCTGGCGGACTGGCTCCCCGTGCTGGCCGCGGCGTCTTTGCTGGACGGGGACGCTCCCGCGCGCGAGGACCTGCGGGAGGTGCGCGAGTGGCTGTCGGAGGCGGTGGAGTGGCTCGCCCCCGAGCACGCGGCGGCGCTGGTCCACCGGATCCTGGACGCCGACGCCGCGGCGTCGGAGGAGGCCCGCGCCGGTGCGGGGGTCGGCGAACAGAGGCCGGACAGGAACCTGGTGGGCGCGGCGGGCGCGGGGCCCGGAGGGACCCGCGGAACGGTCACGGTACTCGGCGCCGGTGCGGTCCGGCCGTCGGTCGGGCAGCGGGCGCCCGGAGGAGACCGCGGCGGAGCGCCCCGGGAGAACCGGAACGGAGCGTACGGCGGGGAACGGGGCGGGTTGTCCGCGGGTGGCCGGAACGGCTCGCCCAGCGGCACCGGTCTGCTCACGGAGCCGTCGTCGGGAGTCCTGGACCCGGCCGACCTGGCCGGTCTGCAGCGGGTGGCGCACCGGCTGGGCGGTGCGGACGGAACCACCGAGCGGCTCGAACGCGTGATGGTCCGCCGCTCCCTGGACGACATCGCCGCGGGCGGGGGCTGCCCCGCGGTGGCGCCGATGCGCACGGAGTCGGTGCGCGGCACGGCCCGGGAACGGGTCGCCGCCCTGTTGGACGGCGAGTGCGGCGAACTCGCCCCCGACCGGGCGGTGGTGCTGCTGCGCTGGGCCCGGGCCAGCGGTCTGCTGCTCCCCGAGGAGAGCATGGAGCGGTACGGCGGCAGGGTGCTCGCCCCGCTGCTGACCGCCTCGCACCTGCCCTCCCCGGAGGCGCGAGCTCTGGTCGCCGCCCACCCCGGGGTGCGCCGGGGCGCGGCCGCGCACCTGGCCGCGCTGCCCCGCGAGCAGCTGTCGGCCCTCGCGGCCGGACCGGTCGGCGCCCTGTTCGCCGACGACCGCGACGGGTCCAGCGCCCCGCTGCGCGAACTGCGGCTGCTGGCCACCGACAACCGGAACGACCTCCCGGGGCTGCTGTCGTACCTGGTGTCCGTGCGCCGGGAGGGCCGGGCCGCCGGTGCCGCCGGACTCGCCGCGCACGACCTGGACGAGGACCTGCTCACCGACGTGTGGGGCCCCGGGCACGGACCGCGGGCCGCACTGCTGGTCCTGCGCGTGCTGCGGCCCGGGGTCCTGGTCGCGCCGGGGGTGGGCGGCTGGGTGGCCGAGGCGATGACGGCGCCGCCCGAGACGGGCCAGGAACGGACGTGGCGGGAGCTGGTGGACGAGGTGTCCCGGCACTGGCTGCGGACCCGGCTTCCCGAACGCGGCCGACAGGTCGTCATGGAGTGGTCGGAGGTCCGCCCGTCCCTGGTCGCGCTGCTCGCGGCCGGTGAGGACCGGGCGCACGACCGGCTCGCCGCCGTGTACGCGGCCGTCCGGGGGACCCATCCGGCGGTGGAGGAGGTGGCCTGGCGGCTGGTGGTACGCGTGCTGCTGGGGTGGTGTCAGTGCTCGCTGCTGGCCGAGGCCCTGCGGGACTGCCCCGCGGAGGTGTTCGCCGCCTACGGCGAGGCGGTGTCGGCCCGGCTGGCCGACGACCGCCCGGACACGGCCACGGCCGCCCTGGTGTACCGGGCGACGAGGCACCGGGTCCTGGCCGGGCACGGGCGCGCCGGGAGCCTGGACGCGTCGGTGCTCGCACCCGCCGTGGGCGGGTGGCGGCGGCGCCACCTGGCGAGGATGCGCAGACAGCTGCCGCGTGAGTCGACGGCGGGTTTCGACGAGTGGGCGCAGCGCACGCGCGGACCGCGCAGGCGCGGGTTCCTCGGACTGGGCTCGCGGTCGGGCGAGCAGCGGTCATGAGCAGGGCGGCGGGCGCGGAGCGGGCGGCGTTGAAGCGGGCGGCCTCCGCCGGGCGGGCCGCGGACACGGGACGGTCGGCGCTGAGGCGTGCGGCACGGTCGCGGCGCGACGACGGCGGCGTGCAGGTCGGAGCGGCGTTCCTGGTCGCCGTCTGTGCGGGCCTCGGCCTGGTGGTCGTCTATCTGCTGCGGTGGTGGCTGCTCGCGGGACTGGTGAGCGCCGTGGTGCTCGGAGGAGGCGCCGTCCTCCTCGTCGGGTGGTGCGTGCTGGTGGCCTCGTACCTGCGCCGCGTACGCGAGGTGATGTGGGCGGGCGACCACCCGGACGAGCCGCTGCCGGGCACCCGGGACGACCCCGCGCACCGCGCCTACCACGGTGGCCCGGCCTGGTGGGACCTGCGCGCGGTGGTGGGGCACAGCTGGGGCGCCGCGGCGCCGTGGAGCGTGTTCCTGCTGCCGCAGTTCCTGGTCCACGCCCTGGTGGTGGGCCTCTACCTGGCCGCGGCGTGGACCGCCGTCGGCGCGCTGCGGCTCGCGGACTCGGGGCTGCTGCTGGTGCGCCGGATCCGCATGGTGTGCCCGGGGTGCTTCCTGCGGCTGGGTTACCCGGCGTACCTGTGCGCGCGCTGCGGTCGGCGGCACGGTGCCATCCGCCCCGGCGGGCGGGGGCTGTGGCGCCGGGAGTGCCTGTGCGGGGCGCGCCTGCCCACGCTGCTCCTGCTGGGCTCGGCCGACCTGGAGGCGCGGTGTCCGCACTGCGACCGGGGATTGGAGCACCGTCCGGGCGAGGCCAGGGAGTTCGTGCTGCCGCTGTTCGGGGGCACGGGCGCGGGCAAGACGCGGCTGGTGACCGGGATGAACCTGGCGCTGGCGCAGGCCGCGAGCCGGACACCGGAGGCGTACGTGGAGCCGGTGGGCGAGGAGACGGTGCGGCGGATGCGGGACGGCGAGCGGGTGCTCGCGACCGGTTCCCGGACCGCGCCCACTCCCCCGGGCCGCGAGGTGCGGGGGCTGACGGTGCGGGTGGGCGCGGGCGGTAGGACCCTGCTCATGCAGCTGTTCGACGCGGCGGGCGAGCGGTTCAACCGGTCGGCGACCGTCGAGGAGCTGGCCTACCTGGGCCGGGCGACGACGTTCGTGCTCGCGGTGGACCCGCTGGGGATCGAGTCGGTGTGGCGTTCACTGACCTCGCGGGAGAGGGCCCGGCTGGCCGGGGACCGATCGCACACCCGCGATCCGGAACTGGCCTACGGGGCGGTGCGCGACGAGATCCGGCGCCAGTACCGGATGCTGGCCCGGCGCCGGGGCGGGCGGGGACTGCGCCAGGCCCGCCTCGCGGTGGTGGTCACGCGCGGCGACCTGGTGCGGGGGACGGCCATCGCGCCCGGGGAGTCCGACGCGCGCGCGTGGGCGGAGCGGACCCTGGGGCTGGGGAACCTGCTGCGGGACGCCGAGGCCGACTTCGGGGAGGCGCGGGTGTTTTTGACCTCGGCCGTCACCGACGGGGAGGGCCGGGCGGATCCCAGTCTGGGCGCCCTGCTGCGGTGGACGCTGGCCGGGGAGCACGACGCGTTCACCGCGATGCTCGCCGCGCCCCGGGAAGCGGCCGGGGCGGCGCGGGCCCAGGAGGAGCCCGGGACGCCGGGGGTGCCGGGGCTGCCAGGGGGTTCCGGGGATCCCGGGGCATCGGAGGGGTTTCGGGACCCGGGCTATGGTCCCCGGCACGCGCGGCCGGGGAGCACGGAGCCGGAACACCCCGAGTACGCGGAGGAGACCCGATGACCTACCGGGGGGCCGGGCACCGGAGCACGCGCCGGACCGTGGCCGTGGTGACGTACGCGCTCGCGGGCGCGGTGACCGTGGTCGCGCTCGCGGCGGCGGTCTGGCTGGGGGTGGTCACCGTGCAGGGCGTGTGGGCCTACGCCCTGGCGCGTATCACCGAGGGCTCCTGACACAGAGGGGCCGGTCGGCCTGTTCCTGTGCCTGGGGCAGATCAGGTGATCCGGCAGCGCTGGTCGCCGATCTCCACCTCCACCCTCAGCTCTCCACCGAGGATTTCGGCGTATCTGCGCAGGGTTTCGATCTGGGAACGGCCGATGTCACCACGCTCGATGCTCGACACCCTGTTCTGGCTGATGTTCAGCCACTCTGCGAGCTGGACCTGGGTGAGCTCGGACAGCTCGCGAAACTCACGCAGGTGGTAGGCACGCACTTCGTCAAGCATGCGCTTCTTGTGTGCCTCCAGGGCGTCACGATCAACTGGACGCTTGGCCAGCATGTCGTGAAGGCTCGTACCCATCAGGCCTCTCCTCGCAGCTTCTCGATGTGCTCACCGAACAGGTCATCGGCGATAGGGACGTTTTTCCTGTACCAGAGCCCTCGCACGTGCTCTGACCCGTGCCACGGCGTCTGGTGATAACAGCAGTTGGTCCTTGGCCGAATCCGGCCACCCGCCCCTAAGCGGCCATGGCCGGCACGACCACGACTGATCAGCTTCTTCGCCGAACGTGGCATCCGATACCGCTGCCCTCACCGTTGGTCACAACTGCTAACTTACGGAGCATCCCCACCCATACGCCCCCACCCCTCCCCGAAGGAGTCCCCCGACATGGCAGGCGAAGCTGGCGCCAACCCGATCGAGGCCATGAAAGGCGGCGAACTTGCCGAGACGCTCGCCGACGCGATGGCAGGTATCGCCGACATGTACGATTTTCTCCTGGATGAAGCCAGATCAAAAACGAGCAACCCTGATATCGCCAACGGATTCAACCTTTTTAAGAACTCGACGCACCAGTCCTTCCTCGACGTACAGAACCATGGCTTGCAACTCGCCAATAACATTCAAAGCGGCGCCGGCAGCATCGCCCAGGAAGACTGGAAAAGCGCAGAAAATTTCAGCGACACCTGGAGCAGCCACAGAGATATTAATTTTGACTAGCAAATAGAATAAAAAATACCAAAAAGGGAATCATGGGCGAAATTCTAATAAGCTTCGAACGGGACGACATTGACGACTTTAGAGCCACAGCAGACTCAATAAAAGAAGAGTTCCAGATCCTTGAGTCCAGACTCCTGTCGGATGGGCGCACGAAACCAAACAACCTTCGAGTTGGTGATTTTGGATCAGAATATCGAGACGAATACAACTCCGTAAGTACCTTCTTCAATAGAACAGGTGATGACATCGAACTCACTGCCACCGAAGAAGAGCAGGAATCTCAGTGATACCTGTGAACATGGACTAACGAGGGCCCACAAAATGATCCATGCAAATAAGAAAAATATATTGGCCAGCTATCGCCCTGCTGACAACACTTTCCCTCAGTGCTTGCACATCCGAGTTCACCCCGCGCGATAACGATCCTGAAGATAGAGGAAAAGAACCTCACTTCAGTCCTTCCTGGATCACCCGGGAGGTGAGTGTGCGCACCCTCGATCGAATGCTAGAAGAGAACAACCCCAATGAGGTCGTAGCTAACATTGGTGAAAACCGAGAGCTCCTCACTAATTCCCAAATTCTTGTCTACGAAGGAGGCGAGTATCGTGTTGAGCTAAAAAAGGACGATTGGCGAGTACCAAATGGCACCAGGGACAGGATTGATTCCGCTCTCTATGATGCGATGGACTACAACGAGGTCACGTGGTGCGGATCACCTCAAAACGGCCATGTGTTCACTGAAGCCTACGTAGAAGGTTTCAATGGCGCCTTCGAGACCGCCGATGAATACTACGCAAGCATCAATGACTACGTTGACTGCGGAACCGGCGAACCGTAGAAGACCGACAGGCAATCCATGCATGGCACACAAATGCGAATCACACTTAGGCATGTTCGAAGGGCATGTCTCGCGCCAAGCATCGATCTTCGTTTCTAATAGCAAGGACCAACAATATCGACAACATGCATCGGTGTGCTGTGAGTTTCCATGGATGAAGAAGAACCAAGAAGACGGCGTGTCCGGGCACGATGGGTACTACTGGCCATTGCCGGAGTGCTCGTGCTCCTGTGGGGTTCGGTGCCTGTGATCGAACCGGTGGTGACCCCGGATCCACCCGTCATTGAGCACCAGACCTCGGAGGACCTGGACATCACGGCTCCGCAGACGTTGGACAGTGTGGGCCAGTTCGATGAGTTCGTGGCTGACTGGGATCATCCCGATGCCCTGCGACTCGTCGCGGCAGAAACTTCTTTGGTCGCGGTCACCGAGGACGGCGTGTTCGGGGTCGGCTATCCCGGGGGAGAGGAACGCTGGCACTTCCGCATCCCCGGGCAGAAAGTTGCCGTCAGCTTCAGGCCTGATGGTGGCGCGATCCGCGTGGCCTACCAGGTAGACGGATTGCGGTCCGACGAGGTGCATTATGCGGTACTGAATCCCGGGACTGGTCAACGTCAGGAGACGACAATCGATCCTATCCCTATGCCTTCAGGAGGCCTTTCCTCTCTGGCAGATGCCGCATACGATCGTACAAATTTTACGTTCGAAGAGAACCCGCTGACCCTGACTGGCGAGCAGCCGACTAATAAGGACGAAGAGGACGATATATGGCGTTTTGGACTAGCCGCGTACTGCGACGGCACTGAACTCTCCCGGGACGATGTTGAGGTCACCACGTCCACGGAAAACGTCTTTGTCTCGATTCTCTGCCCAGGCACGGAGTCGAGTGTGCTGCTCGCCTTGAACCCTGGGTCAGGCGACCTTGAGTGGAGTCAGGAGTTCTCGGCAGCAGGGGTCGAAACTCCACCTGAGGTGCTCGTGGCGGATTACGACGGTTTGTATATGGGCAAAGAGAATGATCCCTTGCACAGGGCCCTGTATGGTGAATTCGGCACTGATTATCTATACCTCAGGGAAAGTTCTGGTGCATCGTACGAACCCGGCCTGTGGAACGTCGAAGGGATGGAGTCTTGGTTCCTCCCACCCAACACGGACGGGGATCCGACCCCCCAAGCCTTTGTTGTGGGCAGGCACAACCCGATAGACAGAAGCGCTGCGGTGCAGGCGGCAAATCTTCTCGTGGGGGCGGATGTGATGCAGCCTGAGGAATTCCCGGATGAACTGCTCGTAGAGAATTCAGATGGTACGTCGCGCCTGTCCACTATCCACGAACTACCGATGGGCAGCGGTGTTGTCCCCATGATTCTAGAATCGATCGAAGAAGCCGTTTCGTGAGACAAGCACCGCGCAGCGACCGTAATTTCTACAGTGAAAGGCATCCACAAAAATACGGAGAAAAAAATTTGTATAGCTTCATGGGAAATCGAAAAAAGAGAGCACTGAGTTGTACCATGGCAGCGCTCGTTCTTTTCGCGTCCGCGTGTACAGCCGGGTTTGCAACGGAACACACAACGGCATCGGATCCCGTTGGTAGCATCGACATTCCTCGCACGATTACCGAAGTCGGGTGGAACTGGGAAGCTCCAGAGGACATCGTGGTCAACGCGGTGCACACCATACCCTCTGGGGTCGTGGTGTCTGTTTCGGACGGAGTCATTGCACTTCGGGGAGATACCGGAGAAGAACTCTGGAGCTACAGACGGACCGGAACCACAGCTAGTGGAAGTAACGTGACGCCAAACGGAGAGTCCGTGGCTGTTTCCTATCTCGATGAGACGGATACTGAAAGCGAGACAGAGACCACGAAGCACGACGTGGTCGTGCTGGACTCCTTCACCGGGGAGATCACCAGCGAGCAAGTTACCGACTTCACGTTGGTGAACTCGGTTCCTCATAATATTTCTCTTTTGGAACCGACTCCTGAACGGCTTGGGCTGCTCACCCAAGATCACCGGCTCGCCCTTGGCCGCAACAGCGAGAACGATCTCACACTGCGGGCAATCGGTCTTTCCAGCGGCGAGGAGGAATGGGAACAGTACCAGGTGTTCCAGCCCAATGATCAGGGTCAGGAGTTCCTCCCCGGTGAACTCGTCACCGCAGAGGATACGGTCATCGTCACCGGGTCTTTCGCCGACCCGACGGAGACCATGAGCGATCTCGACGCCATCCAGAGGCACACCGCCGTGATCATGGGCCTGGATGCTGGCAGCGGCGAGGAGGTTTGGCGCGTAGAACACGAGTTGGACGCCCCAGTTACCTACAGGGACATCGAACTCAGTACCTACCCCGGAAGTGGGATCGTAGCCGCTGTCATGGAAGGACCCGGTTACTTCGAACAATGGCTCCTGGACCCAGCCACCGGAAATTCCGTGGCGGACAACGTGTTCACTCTCTCAGGCCCTGATGTCATCTCAATCTCCCAGAGCGGCTATGCCACGGTGAAGACGGACCATGAAGCGGAAACTGACACCTACACACGCATGGACTTCTCGGGAAACCTTGAAGAGAAAATTACGGTGGAGGGGGCGGGTGTCCGGATACCGAGAAACTTCATCCTCCCCATGGATTCATCAGTCGCCAGGCTCAATGTCGGACCGACCGATGATGGATGGAAGCCCGCCACAATCGAGGTATTCGACTGGCAGGACTCCACGGACCCCCATGTGATCGACCTGGGTATCGACGTGCACCGCGACCCGCGTGTGGAGGAGGGCGCACGTCCCCTTTTCGGAGTCGCACCGCCCACCGACATGATCCTCGCTCCCGGAGCCATCGTCGTCACCGAGATGACGGAGGACACCACCGTCAGCGACGCGGACACCGAATCGCGCCGTCTGGTCGGCCTCACATAAGTACTTGCGGCAAAGATGTGCTCTCGTGCTCCGGATGGGAGAAGAGAGCATCGCGGTCCACGTCGACTGCGGAACCAGTGAACTGTAGGGAACCAGCAGACACGCCATGCCCGGTACACGAAGACTTCTCCCACTGGCAGCAGTATGCGCGACTGTGCTCATGCCGCTGGCAGGGTGCGGACTTCCCTTCGGCTCCGACCGCACCACCAACGACGAGATAAAGGAGTCGGCCTACCCGGAGCGGGTCGAGCAGGTCGGTTGGGAGTGGCAGCCCCCTGAGGACGCTCGGATCATCGACACCGTTCCAGTGCCCACGGGCGTGGCTGTCGTACTCGATGACGGCTACGTCGTGCTCGCCGGGGACACGGGCGAGGAGCTGTGGCGGTACCGCGCCCAGGACACCGCCCTCGCGGCGTACGCCTCGCGCGACGGAGAGTACCTGGCGCTAGAGGTTGAGGACTCCGAAGCCGGTTCTCTGCTTCTCCGACTCGACCCGTCCACGGGCGAGATCCTTGAGGAGTCCACCCGCGACGAGGCGAGTAGTGACGACATCGGAGTGGACGACGGGTCCTTCAACCGGTCCGTGGACGAGGGAACCATGGTCGTCCGCTCCTCCAGAGGTCCCGCACTAACGGCGCTCTCCCTGGAGACCGGCGACCCGGTGTGGACCCGCGAGGAACCGACCGGGTGCACCACCGCCGACGGCCTGAACAGCAGTACTGACGACGCGGTCGTCCTCGACGACGTGGTCGTGGAGGCTTTCACCTGCGCGCCGAGCGTGGTGCGCGACTTCACCTACACCCGAGAGGAGGATGACGTCGTCATTTCCGGTCTGGTCGGACGTGATCTGCGAACAGGTGAGGAATTGTGGCGCTTCGAGGAGGACTTCGGCGTCGTTGCCTTCCAGTCCATTGATCATCGAAGCCTTGATCCCCTTTCCGACCGGCACCTGGTGATGAGGACGCTGAACTCCCCCAACGTGCTCTTCGACGTGTCAACGGGCGAGGTCATCGGTACATGGGAGGGCGCGGTCATCGGAGCGCAGGAGGACGGATCGGTCGTGGTCTGGTACGCCCGCGACGGGGAGTACCGACGTGAGAACCCCGAAGGAACGACACTGACCACCCTGCCCAACCCCACTGAGGCGATACCGGATACATCCGACGTCACCGGGCTGGGGACGGACAACTCGATCGTCCTGGCAGAAGGCATCGTCAACTCCGGTGAGCACTCTCTCGGACCGGACGCGGAGATATGGTTCCACGGCTGGAACTCAGAAGACAGCCCCGTGGTGATCGATGTGAGTCAGGTCGGCATCGAGGACACTGAAGCACAACTCTTCACCACGGCTGTTCCCGGTGCCGTCGTCCTCAGCTATTCAGAGGACGGTGACGAGGGGCGGGATGTCCTCCTCGGGCTGACCTGAGTACCCACCGTGGCTGGCCCCAACCGGCAAGCAGCCACGGTGGGCGTATGGCGGTGACGATCAGGCCGGGACGCGAGTGCGAACCCATGGGCGGGTGGCGTGCGGGTCGGTGTACGGCCACAGGGCCAGGAGGAGGGCGTCAACACTCGCGGCTTCGAGGAGGCCGGTGGGGGTGACGGCCCAGAAGGACTGGGTGGCCTCGCCGTAGTAGACGATCAGGTGGCGGTGCCGGGCCTGGATCGCGGCGGCCTGGGCGTGTGCCGCGGAGAAACTGCGCCGGAGGCGTCCGTTGAGGGTGGTGGAGGGCGACGGGCGGGCGAACTCGGAGCGGTGGCCGCCCAGGCGGGGCAGGCGCTGGGCGCGGCGGACGCGGCACGAGGGGTGCTCGCAGACCGGGCAGGCCGGGCCGATGAGCGGGGTGCGGCGCGGGAGCAAAGGGATGGGCCGGGGCATCGGTCGAACGTCGTCCGAACGGCGGGGCGAGGGGATAGGGTGCTGCATCAGATCCTCTTTTCTTGCCTATGTCTGGGTTGGTTTCTGGGGGTTCAGGGCCCGGGAGAAGCGCTGCAACGCTTTCCTGGGCCCGTCTCATGTCGGCGGCATGTCAGAGGTCGGTGTGGGTGTTCCAGCGGCTTCCGGTGAGGTCGTAGGCCAGGTAGAACCACACCGTGCGGTAGTGGGCGTTGCCGTTGTCGCCCCACTCGGTGGCGAAGGCGTCCACCATGGCCAAGCCCCGGCCCGATTCGGCGTCCAGGTTCAGGCCGTTCTCCTTGGGTGTCAGGCGGGAGTCCTGCTCGCGCAGGCCGCCCCGGTCGCGGCAGGCCAGGCGCAGGCCGGTGCGGTGGCGGTGGACGAGGAGGGTGTAGCTGCCGCCGGGTCGGCCGGAGAGGCTGTGGCGGATCGCGTTGTTGGCGAGTTCGCTGCCCAGCAGCGTGAACAGGTAGCGGTAGTCGGTGTCCCGTTCGGCGGCGCAGGTGTCCAGGAACGCGCGGACCAGCGGCATCACCGCCGGGGTCCCTGCGAAGTCGTAACGGCGCATGCGGTAGTTGGGCCGCTCGGGCTGCCGGGTGAAGTAGTGGCGGTGGACCGGTCGGATGAAGCTGGCCAGCGGGACCGTGGCTTCTCCCAGCGCGGGCACGGGCATCGGGGCGTGGGCTTTCGCGGGCATGACGAGAACACTCCTTGGCGTGAGCAGGGGTTTCGTGGTGCCCGTTGGAGGAGTCTCACGGATGCCGTGATGCGCGGAACGGGCAGGGCGTAGCCTGACCGACGTGAACTCTGTGTGATCCATCGGTCACTGACTACATCTCCATGATGAGTTCTTAGAATCCCAAAAGTCAAGCTGCTCCTAGGAATCCCTCTAGACCTTGCTAGGCTTCCCCCATGAAACCCAGCTTCAGCCCCACAATTCGCCGACGACGCCTCGCGCGTATACTCCGCGACTTTCGCGAAGAATCCGGACATACGCTAGATACAGCATCTAAAGGGTCAGGCGTGCCCAGAAGCACCATTGGAAGACTCGAAGGCCCCGAAGGCAAACGCATCCAGACAGCTCATCTGGACGCATTGGCTCGGCTGTACAACATGGATGAGGAGTCCTGGAAGAGCCTTCACCAACTGGCCAAAGATGCGGGCGAGCGAGGCTGGTGGTCCAAGTACAAGGACGTCTTCAGTGCTGATGGCCTGCCATCCTTCGAGGTCGAGGCCTCGTGCATCCGGACCTACCAAGCCCAAGTGCTCCCTGGCCTTCTCCAAACCCCCGCCTACACACGAGCCGTCTTCACGGGCACCAACACGTTTCAGGAGGAACAGATCCAGCGCCATGTCGATGGCCGCATGAAACGGCAGGAGATCCTCGAACGCCTCTACCCGCCCGAGTACGTGGCGATCATCGACGAAGCCGCCCTACGCCGGTTCGCGGGAGGAGTGGAGGTGATGAGAGAGCAACTGGACCACCTTGCAGACATGGCAAAGCGCTCAAGGATCTCCATTCACGTCCTGCCCTTCTCCTCAGGGATGCACGCAGCACACCTTGGAAGCTTCCAGATCCTGGAGTTCCCAGAACCAACGGACCCCACCATTGGGTACATGGATACACCAACCTGTAAAATCTTCTCAGAAGAGGACGAAGAGATACGTCGCTATGAAGTTATGTGGCGTGAGGCTCACAACGCCGCACTCACCGCAGCTCAGAGC
This sequence comes from Nocardiopsis alborubida, assembly GCF_012396365.1. GTDB lineage: Bacteria > Actinomycetota > Actinomycetes > Streptosporangiales > Streptosporangiaceae > Nocardiopsis > Nocardiopsis alborubida. Next base: position 40,360 of record NZ_JAAXPG010000041.1, read on the forward strand.
GTGAGCTTCATCAGGGACCTGGTCACATCGCTGAAGGGCACTGTATGACCGTTCTCAGCTTCAGGAAGAGCAGCTACAGCGGCGCCAGTGAAGACTGCGTGGAAGTCGCCCACATCCCCACGGACTTTCGGAAGAGCACCCACAGCGGCGCCGGTGAGAACTGCGTCGAGGTCGCCGACCTCCCCTGCGGCGCGGCCGTCCGCGACTCCAAGCACCCCACCGCCGGACACCTCCCCTTCCCCGCCGCCGAGTGGTCCACCTTCCTCTCGGTGGCCCGCTCCTGGTAGAACGCCAGCACCCGCTGCGGCCGTCCTCCCGGCCGCAGCGGAACGCTTCCACCCCGACCACGCCCTCCCACCTGCGTCTGTGGCACAGTGACGGCGATCGCGGCACCAGCCGCAGCACCACGCACCCGTGCCCCACACACCCCGGGAGGGAAACCATGGCGATCTTCGCCGTCACCTACACCTACGCCCCCGACAGCGCCGCCGCGCGCGACGAGCACCGTCCCGCGCACCGCGAGTACCTGGCCGCGCAGGACGCCAACCTGTGCTCGGGCCCCTTCGGTCCGGAGGACGCCCCCGGCGCCCTCCTGCTCTTGCGCGCCGACTCCCGCGACGAGGTCATCGCCCTGACCGAGAAGGACCCCTTCCGCCTCCAGGGACTGGTCTCCGATGTGGACGTCAAGGAGTGGTCCCCGGTGCTGGGCCCGCTCGCCGAGCACTTCTGAGCGAACACCGCGGGCCGGGACGGAAGTCGGTTCCGTCCCGGCCCGCGTCATGTGCGGCCCCCGGTGTCACTCCTCGGCGAGGCCGTTGTCCCTCATCCACTGCGGGTCGGGGGCGACCATCTGGAGGATCTCGACGTAGAGGCCCTCCGGACCCGAGACCTGGAAGCGGCGCTGCCCCCAGGGTTCGCTGACCAGCGGCATGATCACCTCCACCCCCGCCTCCCGCAGCCGCTTCTCCTCGGCGTCCACGTCCGGCACCAGGAAGGCGACCAGCGACTCCGCCCTCCCCGAGCGCAGGACCTCGTGCGTGGACGGATGGTCGCGCAGCACGAAGTCGATCGACAGCTTGGGGTGGTCCTCGTGCTGGGTGTTCAGGTACCAGCCGAGGTCGATGTTGACGTTGAAGCCGAAGTGCTCGGCGAACCACGCGGCGCTGGCGCGCGGGTCGTCGCAGAGCACGGCCAGGCCGACGAGTTCGATGTCCACGGTGCCTCCAGGGGATCGCTTCCAACCACTTCAGGCAAAGTACTACGTTCGTCGTGACTATGGCAACCGACTTTTCCCCGGACACCATGCGCGTGCTATACGATAATGATTATCGTTTTCCTGGAAAGGAGGGTGTCCCCTGATGGAGTCGACAACCCCCATGCGCGTCGCCGTGGTCTGCGGCCTGCACCGCCACGCGCGCGGACGCAGCGTGGACGACCTGCTGGCGGAGGTCCCGGGGTCCGTGGCCGTGCACCACGACCTCGACGGAATCGCCGAGGGGATCGTCCACCGCGTCACCCGTGACCGTTGGGGTCCCGTGGACCACAGCCGTGTTCACCTGGACCACCTGTGCGCGTCCTGCACACTGCGCGAGGACCTCGTGCCCGCGCTGCTGCGGCTTGCCGAGCGGGGCGAGCACACCCTGTGCGTCGTGGAGACCTGGGACGGGGTCGAACCCCGGCAGGTCGCCGAGGTCGTCGCGGCCCGGGAGGAGCTGCGGCTGGCCGCGGTCATCGGGGCGGTGGACGCCGACCGCCTGCTGCCGGACCTGTCCGGGCACGACGACCTGAGCGACCGGGACCTGGACATCGCGGTGGAGGACGAGCGCACGGTCGCCGAGGTGCTCGCCCACCAGGTCGAGTACCCGACGGCGGTCGCCGTGCACGGAACCCGCCACCTCGACGAGGCGCGCGCCCTGGTGGAGCACCTCAACCCGGCCGCCGTGGTCGTCCCCGCGGGCGGCGGGCTGGCGGACCTGACGCACGGCCGGTTCGACCCCGAGGCGGCCGCGCACCGGCTCAACCCGGCCTGGGCGCACTACGCCGACCGCGCGGACGGCCGGGTGAGCACGGTGACCTGGACCCGCAGGCGCCCCCTGCACCCCGTGCGGCTGCACGAGGCGCTGGAGCTGATCGTGTCCGCGGGCCTGCGCGGCCGGGGACGGATCTGGCTGGCCAGCCGCCCGGACACGCTGCTGGTGTGGGACGCCTACAACGACGCCCTGCTGTTGGAGAGCGGCGGCCCCTGGCTGGGCGCGCTGCCCGAGGCCGCGGTGGAGATGGTCTCCGAGACCCGCCGGGTCTCCGCGCTCCTGGACTGGGACCCGGTGCTGGGCGACCGCCGCCAGCACCTGGCGTTCACGGGTGTGGACCTGGACGCCCGGCGCCTGGTGTCCCTGCTGGACTCGTGCCTGATGACCGAGGACGAGGCGGGGCAGCCGCTGCGGTCCGACCCCTTCGCCGACGCCCTGTAGGGGGACGGCGCCACGACGGGAGGGCCCTGGACACCCGGGAGCCCGAACGGTCCGCAGAACTGCGGGCCGCGAACGAGAGGAGGGACGATCGTGTCCCGTGTCTGTCAGGTGACCGGGAAGGCTCCGGCCTTCGGAAACTCGGTCTCGCACTCCCACCGGCGCACCAAGCGCCGGTTCGATCCCAACATCCAGACGAAGAGGTACTGGCTACCCAGTGAAGGACGTTACGTGAGGCTGCGCGTGAGCACCAAGGGGATGAAGGTGATCGACGCCCGCGGCATCGAACGGGTGGTCGCCCAGATCCGCGCCCGCGGAGGGAAGGTCTGATGGCCAAGAAGAGCAAGATCGCCCGCGACCAGCAGCGCAGGCGCGTGGTGGCCCGCTACGCCGAGCGCAGGGCCGAACTCGAGCGGATCATCCGCAGCCCGCACACCGGTGAGGAGGAGCGCGCGGCGGCGGTGGCCGAACTGAACCGGCAGCCGCGCGACGCCAGCGCCACCCGGCTGCGCAACCGAGACGCCGTGGACGGGCGGCCGCGAGGGTACCTGCGCAGGTTCGGGCTCTCGCGGATCCGCTTCCGGGAGATGGCCCACCGTGGCGAGCTGCCCGGGGTGACCAAGTCCAGCTGGTAGCGCAAGCGGGATCCGGTCGCGCGCTCGGCGGTGCGACCCCCGACGCCCTGCGGCTCGACCGGATCCGATGCCACGGGCCCCGCGCGGTGCGCGCGGGGCCCGTGTGCGGTTCGGGTGCGGTTCCGGGTTGCCGCCGGGCGGCGGCGGTCCGGGGCAGGGGCGCCCCGGATCGGGGGCGGCCCGACTCAGCCGGTCCAGTCCAGCCTGTTCAGTTCAGACGTCCCGGATCGGAGGCGGCCCGGTCAGCGGCGTACGCGGTCGGTGGAGGAGCGGTGGCCGTCATGGCCGGGGACGCCGTGTCCCTGCTCCGGTCCCGTCTGACCGTCGTACATGCCGTTGCCGTGTCCGCCTGGCCGGTTGGCCTCCTGGAAGGCCTGCTGTGCCTGGTTGTGGCGCTCCCAGAGCACGAAACGCTCGCTCTCGCCGAGCGCCATGGTGGTCAGCCACACGGCGACGGCGACGTCGTCGGCCAGGCCGAGCAACGGAACGAACAACTCGGGGACGAAGTCGACGGGAGAGAGGATGTAGGCCACCAGCGCGAGCATTCCGAGCAGCTTGCCGCTGCTCAGCTCGGGGTAGCGTCCGCGCACCTTGGCGCCGATCATCCGCGGGACGGCTCCGGCCCGCTGCCAGACGGACATGTCGCTGTCGGTGTTGCGGACGACCTGCCAGGCGGCGGCTCCCGCCGCGGCGCGGTTTGCCTTACGCATCGTTCGGTCTCCTCGGTGAGGACGTGGCTTCTCAAGATATGACGCGAAGCCTCCCTGTTTCGTTCCCGCGTGGCGCGGGTCCAATCCCGTACGTGACCGGTGCGACACCTCCGCCCGCCGCCCTCTCCCCCGGACGGAGCGCCCGCATCCCGGGAGGGTTGTCCACAGCCCGCGAAGGGGACTGGTGGGACGGGGAGAGGAAGGGCATCCTTGGAGAAGAAAGGATGAGAGGCATCAAACGCCACCAGGAGGCATCCCAACCCCCACGGACCAACACAGAACCCATACGACCCGAAAACGGTCGCATACCGATCTGTCCACACGTTGGCCACATGCGGCCAGTACAAAACACGTCTGCCCAGGAAGGAGGTGGCGCACACGGACACGATCCGATCCCCTTCGGCCAGCGTGGAGCCCGCACCACCCGCGCCACCGCCGCCGCCCCCTCACGCCCCGACCACTCCGCCACCGCGCACCCCGCATTCCACGGCGACGAACGCGAGACCTCCCGCGCTCCGCCACGCATTCGTTACGATGCGTCCGAGTGCCACCTTCGCAAAGCCGCTCAGCCGTCTCGCCCCAGCGCGCAGAACCGATGGAGCTTGCCCAGTGTCCAGAGCCCTACCTCGGTCGGCGACGACCGTCGCCCTGTTGGCGGACATCCCCAGCACGGGTCACGTGGGTGAGGCCGGGGCCCACCGGTTCGCGATGCGCGGTGAGGGCATCGGCGAACGCAGTGCAGCGTTCGTCGCCTTCGCCAGGGAGCAGACCGAGGCGGGCCGCAAGGTCGTGGCGCTCTACCCCGCGTGGCAGTCCGCGGACGCCGAGCGCGCGGTCAACTTCGCCCGCGGCGCGATGCGCACCGACCACATCGCCGGGATCGGCGTCGACCTGTCGCCCCTGGCCCTGTCCCTGGTCGCCGACCAGCTCGCCTACCTCGCCCCCTACCTGCCGCCGGGGATGGTCGCCGCGCTGTGCGACGAACTGCCCCGGCACCTGCTGGCGGGTGCCTGGCTCAGGAGCGTCTCCGGCCTGTCCACCATCCCGACCTCGATGCGCCAGCACATGGGCTCCTACGCCCCGTCCGTGTCCTTCCTCGCCTACTGCGCGCCCACCCACCAGGTGGGACGCATGCGTGCGTCCGACGTCTCCCGCACGCTGCCCTTCCGGCCCGTGCAGCCGGTCCAGCTGCTGTGCTCCACCCCCGACCCCGGGATCACCGGGATCTTCGACGACCACCTCCCGCAGGCCATCCAGCCCGTGGCCACCCGTACCCTGCCCGCCCAGCCGCTCGGCCCCCTGTACTGGGGGACCGCCAAGTACGTGGAGTTCGTGGCGCTGAGCGCCCATCCCCAGGCCCTGGCCTACGCGGCCAGTTCCATCCGCGCCGCCTCCTGCTCCTGGTGCGGCGAACCCATGTCGGCACGCACCTGCCCCTTCTGCTCGGCCACCGCCGCGCGGACCCCCGCGCGGCAGACCGCTCCCCGGTCCGGCCCCCGGCCGTCCGGCGGACAGGGTCCCCCTGCTGCTCCGGATTCCTCCGGAAGAGCCGACGCCCCCCTTTCCGGCGGCGCCACCCGCCCGCCCGGCGGACCCGGCACTCCGGGCTCCCCGGGCAGAACCGCCGCCCCCTCCCCCGGCAGCACCGCAGGGCCCGGCCCCGGCCAGGCCCCTCCCCCCGTGGAAGGGGGGCGTGTGCCGGGCCCGCCTCCCCCACCGTCCACCGACCGACCGGAGGGTCCGCCGTTCGCGGGCCGCGCCCCGCGGCCCGACACGCCCCGGACCTACTCCCGTTAGGGACCGGCACCGCGCCCCCGAAGCGAGCGGACGGCCCGCGACGACACTGGAAACGGAAAAGCAACCCCTATGAACCCCCGTCAGCGACGCGGCGTCCTGCTCATGGTCGTTGCCGCTATCGGCGCCGTCGCCGTGTTCGCCTCCGTGTTCACCTACCTCAACAGCCAGCAGGAGCGCCTCGGCGAGTTCGCGACCGTCCTGCGGCTGACCGAGGCCGTGGACGCCTACCAGCCCATCGGCGAGGAGTCCGTGGAACGGGTCGAGGTGCCCAGCATGTACTTCGACCCGGAGGTCTTCCTCAGCGACCTGTCCGAGGTGGAGACCCCGGCCGACCAGCAGCTCGTCGCCGCCTCCCACCTGGAGGCGGGCGTCTACCTCCAGCAGGGCATGGTGCAGCCCCAGCCCACCCTCACCGCCGGAGAGCGGGAGATCGCCATCATGGTCAACGCCGAGACCGGTGTGGCCGGCAAGGTGCGGCGCGGGTCGTTCGTGGACATCTACGGCACCTTCCCGGCGCGCGACCACGGCGAGGCGTGCGCGGTGCGGGTCATCACCGAGGTGGAGGTCCTCGACATCGGTGAGCTGCGCACCCAGGAGGAGGAGGGCGGCGGTGTGGCCGGGGTGGTCCCGGTGACCTTCCGTCTGGACCCGCAGGCGGCGCTCCAACTCGCCTACGCCGAGGACTTCTCCAGCGGGCTCAGGCTGGCCCTGGTGAGCGCCGACGGCGGCGGCAGCCCGGAGGAGTCCGAGTTCTGCAGCGGGGACTTCGACGACCTCGTCGACGGAGGAACGGCCGACGAGAGCACGACACCGGACGAGGGCGGGACGGCCGACGAGCGGCGCGTGCCGCATGGGGGGTAAGCGTTGAACTTCCGTGTCCTGGCGGGTATGCCGACCTCGGAGTCGGAGATGGTGCTCGCCGCGCGTTTCGAGGAGCTGGACAGCGCCGCCCTGGTGGCCTCCCGGGCCACCACGACGGCGCTGATCGACGCCGCCGGGGAGTTCCCGGAGATCGACGTGGTCCTCATCCACCAGGATCTGGGGCCGGCGCCGGTGTTCGAGGCCATACGCGACCTGTCCCACCGCCATCCGCAGGTGGCGATCCTGCTGGTCTCGCCCACGATGGACCCCGACACGTTCACCGGCGCCATGGAGGCCGGGGCGCGCGGTGTGATGCCCGACGACTGCGGGATCGCCGAGCTGGAGAGCCGGATCACCAAGGCCGCCGAGTGGTCGCGAACGCTGCGCCGCCACCTGGAGTCGGCGTCGATGGACCTGCCCGCGTCGGGCGTGCGGGGCCGGGTCGTGGCGATCAGCGGCGCCAAGGGCGGCGTGGGCACCACCACGTGCGCGGTGCACCTGGCGATGGCCGCGGCCGCCGCCGGGCGGGTGGTGTGCCTGGTCGACCTGGACCTGCAGACCGGCGACCTGCCGGCGTTCCTCAACCTGCGGCACCGCCGCTCCATCAGCGACCTCGTGGAGGCCGGGGACAACATCACCCCCGGCATGCTCGCGGAGACCCTGTACGTGGACCCGCGGGGTCCGCACGTGCTGCTCGCCCCCGAACACGGCGAACGCGGCGAGGACGTCGGCGCCAGCGCCGCCCGGCGGGTGCTGAGCGCACTCCGGTCCCGGTACGAACTGGTGGTGGTGGACTGCGGGTCCACCATGAACGAGGCCACCGCGATGGCGGTCGAGCTGGCCGACAGCGCGGTCGTCACCGTCACGCCGGACGTGCCCGCGATGCGCGGCGCCCAGCGGCTGATGAGTATGTGGGAGCGGTTGCAGGTGCGTGCGCACACGGACGTGTACTCGCTGGTCACCCGGCACAGCCGCAAGAACGAGATCCAGCCCGACTTCCTCCAGCAACTGCTGGGCACCCGGGTGCTGCGCACACCGGTCCCCGCCGCCTACCGCGCGCTGGAGCCCGGGGAGAACAACGGCGACCCGACCAAGGTGACCGACGAGGGTCTGCGCCGGGCCTTCTCGCGGCTGGCCGCGGAGCTGGACCTGCTGAACCCGCCCGCGCAGCCCGGTGGCGGCGGGGGTTCGGCCACCCCGCCCGCGGGGCTGGGCGGGTTCGCCTCCCTCTCCGAGCGGCGCGGCACCGGACCGTCCACCCGCGACGTGTCCGGCTTCCTCAACGCGTCGGGGCCCAACCCGTCGCGCGCGGCGGTCAACGGGCAGGCCTCCGCCCCGCCGCTGGGGCAGCCCTTCGGCGGGCGCCCGGGTTCCGGTCCGCACGGGGGCGGAGGGGGCCGTGGTGGCTTCGGAAGCTGAGTCCGGCCTCCGGCGGGGGCCGGGCCGGGGCGAGGGCGCCGCGCGGAACGGCGTCCCCGCCGGCAGCGCGCCCCGTCGGAGCCCACAGGGCTTACAGGGGCCGCGGGGACCCGGGATCCTGAGGAGTCGCGGGGGCCGGTCGCACTCGCGGCGCGGCGGTCCGCGGCGGCGCGGTGACCGCGGCGGGGTCATCGTGGAGTTCGCCGCGGCGGTGCCGTTCATGATGCTGGCGCTGGCCCTGGTGTGGCAGGTGCTGCTGCTCGGCATCACCGCCATGTACGCCTCGCACGGCGCCGCCGAGGCCGCCCGCCAGGCCGCCGTGACCCCCGACGACATGGCGCGCGTGGACGAGGAGGCCCGCAAGCGCGTACGACCGCCGTGGGACGGCGCGGACGTGATGACCGTGGAGATCGTGGAGCGCGACGGCGCGCGCTACGCCCGGGTGACCATGGCCATGCCGCTCTTCCTGCCCGGGGCCTCGGGGCCCTGGGACGTCACCGGTGAGGCCCGGGTGGTCACCGAGGTCGAGCCGCGGGGGGTGACACCGTGAGCGCGCGGTCGGGCGGGCGGACCGCTCCGGTCCGCGCCCGCCGGAGCACCGGGGACCGCGGAGCGCGACGCATTCTGCTCGGAGGCCGACCGCGCCGGGACGGCGACCGGGGCGGCCCGCTGCTGGAGTTCGCCGCGGTCTTCCCGATCCTGCTCCTGGTCGCGGTCATCGCGATCGAGGCCTTCCTGGCCTTCGTCGCGGTCGAGCGGCTGGAGTCCGCGGCCCGCGCCGGGGCACGGGTGGCCGGGGCCGAACAGCTGGAGGGCGCGGAGGCCGCCGCCCGCGCGTCGCTGCCGCCGTGGTTGGACGGGGCGACCGTCACCAGCGGCGTCAACGAGCACGAGGGCTTCTACGTGGAGGTCTCGCACCCGCTGCCGATCGTGTTCTCCGCGTCGGGCTTGGACCTGACGCTGACCCGGCGCGTGGAGATGCCCGATGTGTGAGGCCGAGGCGGTGCGCCGTGCACGCCGGGGCGTCGCCCCGGCGCCTGAGCGGAACGCAGCGGAAGTCGTGGCGGGGTGCCGTGCGGCGGGGCGTGTTCCCGCCGCGCCGGCCCCCGGGGGAAGGAGAGCGGGGCCATGGGTCTGAAGGACCGTCTGGAGGAGGACCGCGCCGTCGAGGGGCGTTCCGAGCGCAGCAGCGTCACGCACTGGCGCAGGCGCCTGCTGGAGGAGATCAACCTGGAGGACCTCACCAGGCTGACCCTGGCCCAGCGCCGGGTCCGCCTGGAGAAGGTCGTGGGGCACATCCTCACCCGCGAGGGCCCGGTGCTCTCCGACCGGGAGCGTTCGGCGCTCATCCGCCGGGTCGTGGACGAGGCCCTGGGGCTGGGCGTGCTGGAACCGCTGCTGGCCGACGAGACCGTCACCGAGATCATGGTGAACGGCCCCGACAACGTGTTCATCGAGCGCGGCGGCCGGATGCAGCGGGTGGACGCCACCTTCAACGGCGAGGAGCAGCTCTACCAGACCATCGACCGCATCGTGTCGCTGGTCAACCGCCGCGTGGACGAGTCCTCGCCCATGGTGGACGCGCGGCTGCCCACCGGTGAGCGCGTCAACGTGATCATCCCGCCCCTGTCGCTGTCGGGCCCGGTGCTGACCATCCGCCGCTTCCCCAAGCCCTACCCCATCGACGAACTGGTGCGGATGGGAAGCCTGGACTCGCCGACCGGCATCCTGCTGGCGGCGATGGTGCGGGCCCGCTTCAACATCGTGGTGTCCGGCGGTACCGGTACCGGAAAGACGACCTTCCTCAACGCGATGTCGGCGTTCGTGCCCTCAGACGAGCGCATCGTCACCATCGAGGACTCGGCCGAGCTCCAGCTGATGCAGGACCACGTGGTGCGCCTGGAGTCCAGACCGCCCAACATCGAGGGCCGGGGCGAGATCGCCATCCGCGACCTGGTGCGCAACGCGCTGCGGATGCGTCCGGACCGCATCATCGTCGGCGAGGTACGCGGTTCGGAGACCATCGACATGCTCCAGGCCATGAACACCGGCCACGACGGCTCGCTGGTGACCGTGCACGCCAACTCGGCGGACGACGCCATCCACCGGTTGCAGACCCTGGCCACCCTGAGCGACGTCAACGTGCCCTACGAGGCGATCCGCGACCAGATCAACAACGCGGTGGACGCCATCGTGCACCTGGGCCGGTGGCCGGACGGGTCGCGGCGGGTCAACGAGATCGCGGTGGTCTCCTCACGGCGGCGCGAGGAGTTCCGGCTGGACCCGGTGATGCAGTTCTCCGCGCTGCCCATGGGCCCCAACCGGGCCGTGGAGGGCGAGTTCCGGCACTTCCCGCTGCCCCGGCACATCGCCGGGCGGATCTACCACGTGGGCGAGGCCATTCCGGCGGCCTTCGGGGTGGTCACCGAAGAACGCCCCCGGAACGGCTGGTGAGGCCCTCCCCCGCGCCCCGGCGGGCGCGTCCCCCGATCGGAATGGAGCTCCGGTGACCTGGCAGTTCGTGGCGATCCTCGGCGGCCTGGCCGTGGTGCTGGCCCTGGCGCTGTGGGCGCTGTGGGAGTTCGTGGCCAGCGCGCAGCACCGGCGGATGATCGCCGCCCGCAGTGCCCTGAACCAGGCCGAGTACGAGGCTTCCACGCCCATGGCGCGGCTGGACGCGGCGATCTACCGCACCCAGTGGGGCGGGCGGCTGTACCGCAGGATCGCCCGGTCGGGCGCGGAGGTGCGCCTGTCCACGTTCGTGCTCGCGCTCCTGGGAGGTTCGCTGCTGGCGGTGGTCGTGGTCTGGCAGGTCCTGGCGCCCTTCTTCGGCCTGCTCGCGGCGGCCGGGGTGGCGTTCCTGTTCTTCTCCTACCTGAACCGCGCCGAGGCCAAGCGGCGCGAGGAGTTCACCTCCCAGCTGCCGGACCTGGCCCGGGTGCTGGGCAACGCGACCTCGGCGGGCCTGGCCCTGCCCACGGCCGTGGCGATGGCCGCCGACGAGCTGGACGGGCCCGCGGGCGAGGAGCTGAGCCGTATGGCCGAGTCCATGAAGCTGGGGGCCAGCTTCGAGGAGGCCGTCGCGGAGCTGCGCGAGCGCATGCCCTCCCGCGAGCTGGGGGTCCTGCTGTCCACGCTGGTGGTGGCCTCGCGCTCGGGCGGCTCCCTGGTCACGGCGCTGCGCAACATCTCCACCACGTTGGAGAACCGCAAGGAGACCCGGCGCGAGGTGCAGACCATCCTCAGCGAGACCACGAGCACCGTGTGGGCGCTGGGATTCATGTCGGTGGGCGCCCTGTTCCTGATCAACGCCATCGAGCCGGGCATCATGCGCGTCATGACCACGTCCGTGGCGGGGGTGACGGTGCTGCTGGTGGTGGCGGCGCTGTTCGCCGTCGGCTTCGTGCTGGTGTCCCGCATCACCAAGTTCGACCTGTGAGGACCGCTCCCCGATGAACGCCCCCCTCTCCCTGCTGGTGCCGCTCGCCGCCGCGCTGGCCAGCGCGCTGGTCGTACTGGTCGCGTGCTACGGCCTGTACCTGATGATGTCGCAGACCCGGGTGTGGGTGACCGACCCGGCCGCGCGCCCCACGCGGACCCGGTCCGACGACACGTTCGTGCTGCACCGGATCACCGAGGCGATCGGACGGCCGTTCGCCCGCTCGCTGCACGCGTCGCTGAGCCAGCGCCGCCTGGTCTCCGTCTCCGAGCGCATCGAGGCGGCGGGGCGGCCTGAGGGGCTGACCCTGGAGCGCTACCTGCGGCGCAAGGTCGGCGAGGTGGCGCTGTACGGCACCCTGGGCCTGTTGATGTTCGCCGCGGGGAACCCGCTGGTCGGGCTGGTGGTGCTGGCCTTCATGGGGCTGACCGACCTGAGTCTGTACGTGCAGGGCCAGGAGCGCGGCGACAAGGTGCAGTCGCAGCTGCCGGACTTCCTGGACGTGCTGGCGGTGACGGTGAGCGCCGGGATGTCGTTCCGTGCGGCGGTGGCCCGCGTGGCGGAGTCGATGCCGGGCGTGCTCGCCGACGAGTTCGCGCTGGCGCTCCAGCAGATGGAGCTGGGCACCTCGCGGCGGGAGGCGTTCGAGATGCTGCGCCGGCGCAACCGCAACGAGTCGTTGAGCAAGTTCGTGACCGCGATCCAGCAGGCGGAGGAGCTGGGTGCCCCGCTCAGCGACACCCTGGTCGCCATCAGCCAGGACATGCGGCGCGCCGACGCCCAGTACATGCGCCGCAAGGCCCAGCGGATGAACCCCCGGGTGACGATGGTGACCGCGGTGACCCTGCTTCCGGGCCTGCTCATCCTCATCGTGGGGTCGATGTTCCTGGGCACCGAGGTCGACCTCGGCCTCATCCTGGGCGGCTGACGCGGACGGCCCCTTCCCCGGGGGCGGGGAAGGGGCCTTGCGGGGGAGGGGTCCGTCTCGCGTTCGGCGGACGGCCGCGCCACCGGGAGGACCGTGGCCCGGGCGCGGCCGCCGTGAGGGTCAGCGCAGGGCGACCCTCTTGGACAGCGAACCGGTCGCGCCGGTGGAGTCCGTGACGGTCAGGGTGCCGTCACCGTCGCCGGTGCGGCCCAGGCCGCATCCGGCCTGGGTCAGGCCGGCCCGGTGGGCGGGAACGGGATGGCGGCCAGGGTCGGGATCAGCTGGGCCTCCTCGTAGTCCAGGTGGGCCTCCAGCTCCCGGGCCATCCGGTCCAGGTCCGCGCGGAAGCGCTCGGGGTCGGCCGTGGCAAGGTCGGAGATGAGCGCCTCCAGCTCGCCTCGGATCCGGTCCACGGTGCGGTGCTCCTCCGACAGCCGCCGCAGCGCCTCCTCCAGGTGCGGAGCCTGTCGGCCCAGCGCAGGGAAGACGCCGGACTCCTCACTGGAGTGGTGGAAGTGCAGGGACTCGCAGAAGGCCAGGCAGTGCTGGCGCAGCTGGAGGCTGAGTCCCAGCGGCGGCGGGCCGTCCCCGTCCGTCCCGGCGGTGCGCTCGGCGATATGGGCCTCGGCCTCGGTGCGCACGTGCGCGAGCTGACCGCGCAGCCAGGTGTGGATCTCCACGAGTTTGTCGGCGAGGTTGGCGACCTCGACGGGCCCCTCCTCGTGGACGCGGTCCAGGGCGACCACCGGCAGGACCCGTTCGGTCCCGGCCTGGTAGTCGGCGTATCCGGAATCCGTGCGGACGAACTCGGCGAACAGGCGGTCGCGTTCGGCGCCCTCGGCGGGGACGGCGACGGCGCCGAACGTCTCGGTACCCAGTTCCACACGCACCATGGGGTGGGCGAGGACGTTGCGGTACCAGTCGGGGTGGCGGTCCGAGCCGCCCGCCGAGCCGACGACCAGCACGCGGCCGTCGACGCGGACGAACCCGAGCGGGGTGGTGTGCTCGCGGCCGGACCTGGCCCCGACGGTGGTGAGCAGCAGCAGGTCGCCGCCCTCGAACATGCCGCCGACGCGGCCTCCGTTGGCGCGGAACTCCGCCACGACGGGGACGTTGAAGTCGCTGACGTGGGGCTCAGCGGTCCGGACATGCGGGTTTTCGGTCACAGGTCTCCTTCGAGGTGGTGGTCATGGGTGCGACCGTCCCCGAAGGAACCCGCTGCGGCCCGGGCGCGTGCGCGCACGGGTGGCGGGTGGACGTGGCGGGGAGCCCGGTCACGGCCGGGCAGGAGGAAGGACTCCGGGGAGGTCGCGAGGGGTCTGGGCGCGTTCGGGCGCGGCTCGGGCCGGCGCCGTCGGAACGGCTAGACGCGGTCCGCGGTGTGTGTGCTCACAGTGCGCTCCCGGGATGTCGAGGTGCCTCCATGCCTACCGACCGGCCCACTGCTCTGTGGTCGGTGGCACGCGACACGGGGGCGAACCTACACCATCGGGCGTGGGAGCGCCACAGGCAAGCGGGGAGGCTGTCCGGGCCCGTCGTACGGCGCGGCCCGGGTGCGTCGCACGGACGCGTGTGCTTCCCGCGTCCGCCGTGCGGGCGTGCGCGCTCCGCGGCCGGGGCATGCCCAGCCCCACCCCGGCGGTGGGGCAGGACCCACGGTTAAGAGGCCCAGCAGCCGTATGGGACGGGGGCGGCGCGGTCCGTAGTTTCGGGGGACACACGAACCGAGAGGACGTAGGACACCGTGAGTCCCCACACCGAGGGCACCGCTGCGACGCCCTCCTCCGTACGCTTCCTCGCCCCCGACCTGGCGCGCGGCCTCATGCTGCTGTTCATCGCCCTGGTCAACGCCCAGTTCTTCCTGACCGGCCCCGACCCGGTGCGCTCCCTCGCCGACCAGGCGGTGACCGTTGTCCAGACGACGCTGGTCAGCGCCCGCGCCATCCCGCTGTTCGCGTTCCTGTTCGGGTACGGGATGGTGCGGATCGCGCACCGCGTGCGCGAGGGCGGGGGCGGGTGGATCCACGTGCGGGTCCTGTTACGACGGCGCGGCTGGGTGATGCTGGTGATCGGGTTCGCGCACGGCGTCCTGCTGCTGCCGGTGGACATCGTCGGCGCCTACGGGTTGGCGCTGCTGCTCTTCATGGGCCTGGTGCGGGCACGGGACACCACACTGCTGTGGACGGCGGGCCTGCTGGCCGCGGGTGCAACGGCCCTGCTCACCACCCTGACCGTCCTGCTGGCTGACGCCGAGGGGGAGACCTCCGTCGACGCGTCGTCCCTGGCCGAGGGCGACTTCTGGCTCGCCGCGGCCGAACGGTTCCAGGAGTGGCTGCTGCACACGCCGTTCACCATGCTGACCGTGGCGCTGCCCATGATCGTGCTGGGTGTGTGGGCCGGGCGCCGGCGCGTCCTGGAGGAACCCGGGGGACACCGGGTGCTGCTGGTCCGCACGGCCGTGTTCGGGCTGGGACTGGGGATCACCGCCGGTCTGCCGAGCGCGCTGGTGTACGCCGGGGTCTGGACCGGACTCCCCCCTCTGGCGGAGGGACTGTTCGCGGTCCTGCACGAGGCGGCCGGATGGGGCGGCGGGCTGGGGTGGGCCGCCCTGATCACGCTGTTCGCGGCCCGGCTGGGCACGCACCGGGGAGCCGCCGTGACGGCGGTCGCGGCGGTGGGGCAGCGGTCGCTGACCTGCTACCTGGCGCAGTCGGTGGTGTTCACTCTGGTCTTCGCCCCCTACGCGGCGGGGCTGGGGGCGAGCCTGGGGACCACCGGTGCCGCGGGGGTGGCGGTCACCACCTGGCTGGCGACGGTGGCCCTGGCGGAGGGACTGCGCCGGTCGGGGCGGCGCGGCCCGGCCGAGACACTGCTGCGCCGCCTGACCTACGCGGGGACGTCGCACTCGCCAGCGCCGTGGCGCGGGTCCCCGGGGAACGGGGCCTAGGTCGTCGGATGACCTCCCCAGGCAGGTCCGGGACGCGGATCCCGGGGACCGTCCCGCTGTCCCGCGCCGGGTCCCGGCCCGGCGTGCGGGGGTCTCGGCCCCGGCCGGGCGCGCGGAGTCCCGCCTCCGGTCGAACGCGCGGGAACGGGGAGCGGAGCACGGTCAACGGTCGCAGCCCGCGCGGGGATCCACCGGTCCCCGTACCGACCGGCTCCCGTGCTCAGTCGCCGATGGGCGCGGGAGCGGCGGGCTGGACCTGTCCGGGCTCGGGGAGACCCAGGTCGGGGGCCCCGTCGAGCTCCACGAACGTGTACCGCGTGTACCACAGCTCCGGTTCGGGGGCGGCGGGGTCCAGGAACGACGCGGGGACCTCCTCCGGGACCGGGCGCCCGTTGAGGACCCCTCCGTCAGCGCCCTCCGTGGCGAAGCCCAACGGGACCCCGTCCTCGGTGGCCACCAGGACGAACGACGTGTCCGCCTCCCCCGGCCCGCCCGCGGCGGGGAACGTGCCCTCCACCCGGATCGCGGGCACGCCGTCGGGGGCCTCGCCGCCCAGGTGGCCGAAGGCGTCCTGGGCGGGCGGAGGCGCGGCGAGGACCACCTCCTCCTCCGCGGTGACGGTCCCCTCCTCCGCGGCGCGGACGAGCGGTGCGACGACCTCCGCCGGCGTGAACACCTCCTCCGCCAGCCCCGGCTCGGCCCCGTACCAGGTCGGCACTCCGTTCCACGCGGAGTTCTCCGCACGCAGCAGGTCGCCCTCGACCATCAGCAGGTCGCTGGTGCGCGCGCCGCTGACGGTGCTGGTCCAGCGCAGCGCCTCCGGCGGCCCCGCCTGGTAGAGCACCCGGTCGAAGAGGGTGGGGTCGGTACCGGTGGGGAGCGGCTGGCCGTAGCCCCCGCCGTTCCCGGCGTGGGTGAGCAGGGTGAGCTCGAAGGAGTCCGCGGCCAGCAGGGTGTCGAGCGAGGCCGACACCAGCTCCGCTCCGCTGAGGGGTCCGGTCGGCGGGTTCCCTCCGGCGGCCTGCTCCGACCCGGAACCGGAGTCGGCCGTGGTGGTGTCCGAGCCCCCGGACAGGGCGTTCAGGAGCAGGTAGCCGCCGCCGACGGACACGGCCAGGAGCACGGCCGCGGCGACCAGCAGGACGGGAAGCCCGCGCCGGGCTCCCGTACGGCGGCGCCCGCGCGAGCGTCCGCCGGTCGCCCCTCCGCCGATCCCCCTTCCACCGGCCGCCTGTCCGCCTGTCGCCCCCGCCCCGGTTCCGTGCTCACCGGTCCCACCGTCCCGGGCGGCGCCCGCACCGGTCGCCCTGCCCCCGCTCCCGCGGCCGCGAGCGCGAAGACTCCACCGGGGGGCGGCCGCGGACCCCGCGGTCCCGGCCTCCCGCTCCGCCATGTCCAGGGCGGAGCTGATCCACGCCGCGGACTGGTCGCGGTCCGCGTCCACGCTCGGCCAGTGGGCGCGGACGAGCGCTCGCAGGCGGTCCGCCCACACGTCGGGGGTGGCACTGTCCTCCACTCCCGCCAGCAGCAGGCACTCCAGGTAGGCCTCCTCCGCCGGAGGGCGCCGCCCCGGGTCCGCCGACAGCGCACGGGCCAGCAGGGGACGCAGCCCGTCTGGCACGTCGGCGAGGTCGACGGTGTCCTCCCTGGCCCTGCGGGCCGCCTCCGGAGGCGCGGCGTCCGTACCGAACGGCGCGTGCCCGGTCGCGGCGAGCACCACCAGGCAGGCCCAGGAGAAGACGTCGGAGGCGGTGTCGGGCCGCGCGCCCGCGTAGCGCTCCGGGGCCAGCCAGCCGACGCTGCCCGCGGTGGTCAGCGAGTCCGCGTCGTCGATCCGGCGGGCGATCCCGTGGTCCACCAGCCGGGGGCCCTCCGGGGTCAGGACGACGTTTCCGGGTTTGACGTCCCCGTGCGGGACGCCCGCGGCGTGGACCGAGGTCAGCGCCTCGGCGGTTCCCGCGGCCAGCACCAGGAGGGCGGGCTCGGGGACGGGTCCGTCCTCGCGCACACGGCGGGCCAGGTCGGGGCCGGGAAGGTACTGGACTGATGTCCACGGCCGTCCGTGGAAGGTTCCGCTGGCGTTGACGCCCACGGCGCACACCCCCACGGCCCGGCGCAGGAGGGTGATCCTGCGGTCGGGGTCCGCGGCCGGAACCCACTCGGCGTGGGCGACCCTGAGG
Organism: Nocardiopsis alborubida; assembly: GCF_012396365.1. Lineage (GTDB taxonomy): Bacteria > Actinomycetota > Actinomycetes > Streptosporangiales > Streptosporangiaceae > Nocardiopsis > Nocardiopsis alborubida. Next base: position 57,744 of record NZ_JAAXPG010000041.1, read on the forward strand.
GCGACCGCCCCGCCGTCCGGGGCCACGGCGGCGTAGACCACGCCCATGGTGCTGCCGCCGAGGCGACCGATAAGCCGGTGGCCGCCGATCTCGGCGGGATCGCCTCCGGTGAGCGGGCGCACGTGCGCCGGAAGGGAGGCTGGCGGGTTCGGAGCCATGGGGGGACGCCTTCCACTCTCCTGGGCCGGGGGGAGCGCACTGCCTGGACCGCCGACCCATGGTTGCGTACACCTGCTGGGTACCGACCGTACATTCCCGAACATAGCCCGTAGCGGGTCGGCCCACGAGCGTTCCGGGGCGCGAACCGTGCGCCGTGTGCCAGGCGACCGGGCACCGGCAGCCGGACGACGTCCCCGTGGTCGTCTCCGGCACGGACCGCGCCGACGCCCCCACCGCTACCGGACGGAGGCGCCGTCCTCGCCGGAACGCAGGGCCATGGCGTCGCGGCACGCCAGCACCGACTCCAGCAGGCCGGGGAAACGGCCTTCGAGCTCCTCGTCGCGCAGCGAGATGAAGCACCGCGTCCCCTCGGTGCGGTTCTGCACCAGGCCGGCGTTGCGCAGGATCTTCAGGTGGTGGCTCAGCGTCGACTGGGCGATGGGCAGGTCGATGTCCTTCCAGGCGTGCTCCCCGTCCATGTCGGCGAGCATCCGCACGATCCGCAGCCGGGTCGGCTCGGCCAGCGCGGCGAGAACCGTGACCAGTTCCACCTCGTGGAGGGCGGGGTGCGCGTGCTCCCTGGGAGCCAAGGCGGTCCTCCTCGTACGGCGCCCGGCCGGGACCAGGCGAGATTTGGCTCGTGGACAGTCGGAAGTGTACCTTCGTAATTCGATGTTCGTCGAATATCGAACGCGCAGGCCGACCGGGGACGCGGTTCCTCCCGTCACGGCCTCGCAGCCGGACCCGCCACGCAACAGGGGGAAGAGCCACCATGTCCGACGTCGCGCTGTCGGTGCTCGACCACGCCAGCATCGCCGAGGGGTCCACGCCCGGTGACGCGCTACGTTCCGCCAGGGAACTCGCCCAGCACGCGGAGCGGCTGGGCTACAAGCGCTTCTGGCTCTCCGAGCACCACAACATGCAGGCCATCGCGAGCGCTGCCACGTCCGTCTCCCTGGGCTTCATCGCCGAGGGGACCTCCACCATCCGGATCGGCGCGGGCGGTGTCATGCTGCCCAACCACTCCCCCTTGGTGATCGCCGAGCAGTTCGGCACTCTGGAGTCGCTCTACCCGGGGCGGGTGGACCTCGGCCTGGGCCGCGCCCCGGGCACCGACCCCCGCACGATGATGGCGCTGCGCCGCGACCACAGCGCCTCGGCGACGTTCCCCAACGACGTGCAGGAGCTCCAGGCCTACTTCGAGCCCGCCGAGCCCGGTCAGCCCGTACGCGCCATCCCCGGCGAGGGACTGCGGGTGCCGCTGTGGATCCTGGGGTCCAGCCTCTTCGGCGCCCAGCTGGCCGCGCAGATCGGCCTGCCCTACGCGTTCGCCTCGCACTTCGCCCCGGACGCGCTGTACGAGGCGCTGAAGGCCTACCGGACGACCTTCCGCCCCTCCCGGCAGCTGGAGAAGCCGTACGCCATGGCGGGGGTGAACGCCTTCGTCGCCGACACCGACGAGGAGGCCCAGCACCTGTTCACGACGATGCAGCAGGCGTTCCTCGGCACCCTGCGCGGTGCGCGGGGACGGCTGCGCCCGCCGGTGGAGAACCTGGACACCGCATGGCGTCCGGGGGAGAAGGAACGACTGGACCACATGCTTCGTTACTCGTTCGTGGGTTCCCCGGAAACAGTCCGTCGCAAGCTCGAACTGTTCGTCGCTGACACGGGCGTGGACGAGCTGATGGTGTCGTCGATGATCTACGACCAGAAGGCTCGCCTGCGCTCGTTCGAGCTGCTGGCGGAGCTGGCCGACCTCAAGCGTCCGGACCAGGGCTGACCCCACCTCCCCGCACAGGGAGACGGTCAAGGGTGGCGGCGCCGAATCTGTAGGCAGGCAGCGGCGCCGCCTTCCCTGTGCGGGGATGCCGGGCGGGGTTTGCGTAGAACCCCGCCCGGCTCCTGGTTCCGGAGCACGGTGAGACTCCGGGCCTGGCCGGGATGTTCGGGTGGAGGGGCTCAGTCTCCCCCGCCACCGCCACCGCCGCCGCCACCGCCGCCGTCGCCCCCGCCGGAGCCGCCGTCGCCGCCTCCCCAACCACCCCCGGAGCCGCTGCCGCTGGATCCGCCGTCGCCTCCCCAGCCTCCCCAACCTCCGCCGTCTCCGTAGTGATCGAAGTCACCGCCCCAGCCATCGTTCCCGGAGCTGCCGCCGCCCGAACGGCTACCGGAACCACCCGACCCCTGACACAGATCGGCGAACGAGCACAGGGTCTCCAGGCTGACGGAGTCGGGGTCCGTGCCGCCCGTACCCTCGGAACCGCTCGGATCCCCGCCGCATCCCGCCTGGGCGGTGACGGGGACCGGGTCCTGCTGGAGCTGCGCGGATTCCTGGTCCGTCCGGGCCCTGCCGGCTCCCTGGCGGGACCCGGACGCGCGCAGCGAGCGAAAGCCCGTGACCGCCGTGTACCGGACCGCGTGGTCACGGGTCATCCCCTCGGTCGGGTGAGTGCCGGTGGAGTCCGCTCCGGCGGGCCCGGCCGCCGAGGCGCCGTACCTCTGGCGGGCCAGCTCCAGCACCGCGTTCCCGGCGGGGGTGTTGGGGCTGAGCGCGGGGCCTCCGGTCGCCGCCATGACCACCTGGGAGGTGACCAGGACAGCCGATGCGCTCAGCCCCCCGGCGAGGAGGCCGAGCGCGATGACCCCGGGCTCCGCGAGGAAGAACACGGCCGCGCCCCCGGCGGCGGCCAAAAGCGCGACGGACCGCATCCACCGGATCGTCCTCGGGGCCCTCTCGCGGCGCCGCAACGCCCGTCGGAGCCGCGGGGAGTCGACGATCAGGCCGGACCCGGCGAGGTCGGCGCGCAGCTTCTCCACGCCCTTGCCGGCGACGATCCGGCGCAGCATCTCCAGGGCGCTGACTCCGACGCGCTTGCGAAAGGCCTTCACCAGCTCTCGGCGGACGGCGCCTTTCTCGTGCGTGTAGGGACGGGAGGGGCCGACGAGGGTGAAGAGCCCTCCGGCGGACTGCTGGCGGATACGGCCGTGCAGGAAGGCGTCCATGACCGCGGTCTCCCCCACACGGACCGGGCCTCCCGCGAGCAGGGCCAGCTCGTTCGGTTCGAGTTCGTCCGGGCCAGGCGGGGACTGGTGGTCGGGCGAGGAGCCGCGGAGCGCTGATCTGAGGGCTGAGTTGCCCTTCAGGACCGCGGAGAGCGGAATGCCTCCGATCAGCAGCCCCACGATCAGAGCTGCCACCAGGGAAAGGGCCACGCTGGGGTCCAAGCCGCCACCTCTTGTCTTCGGTCTCGGGGTTGTGATCGGGGGTGGAGTCGGGGATGGGGGGTCG
>NZ_JAAXPG010000042.1 GCF_012396365.1 Nocardiopsis alborubida
ACAACGGTGACACCGTCGGCTTCTCCGTCCCGGCCGACGCCGAGGCCGGCCAGGCCAGCTTCTCCCTGGAGGCCAGCGCGACCGTCGCGACCGGCCGCCCGGGGAGGAAGGCGAGGGGGACGAGCGGGGAGGGAGCGGGACTGACCGGGGGCACGGGTCCGTGGCGGAGCGAACGCGGAGCGGGTCGGGGGTCAGAGCCAGACGACCTCGGAGGTCTCCAGGTCGTAGCGGGCGGGGACGACGTCCAGGCGCCCGGACTCGACCAGCCCGCGCAGGTCGTCGTCCACGCGGAGCAGGTCGGCGATGTACTCGGCGTTGGCCCGGACGCAGGCGTCCACGAAGTCGCCGCCGTCGTCGGGGGTGGCCTCGACCACCGGCAGGATTCCCTCCACCAGGTAGCCGACGTGGCCGTGCGGGACCTCTCCGGTCTCGTGGGCCTCCACGGCAGCGGTGACCGCGCCGCACGAGGAGTGCCCCAGGACGACGATGAGCGGAACAGCCAGGTGCACGGCGGCGTAGCTGATGCTGCCCAGGACGGACTCGTCCAGGACCTGGCCCGCGGAGCGGATGGTGAACAGGTCGCCGAGCCCGCGGTCGAAGACCAGCTCGGGCGGCACACGGGAGTCCCCGCAGGCCAGGACCACGGCGAAGGGGGCCTGCCCGCGCGTCATCTCCTCCCTGCGTGCGCGGCCCTCGTTGGGGTGGCGGGAGTCGTACCGGCGCCAGCGCCTGTTGCCCTGTTTGAGGAGGCGCAGCGCCTCCGCGGCGTCCCCCGGCTGGGGCGCGGGCATGGGGGCGGACCAGGCGGGGGCGGAGACGGCGGTGGCGACCACGGCCCCGACCCCTCCGGTGAGTGAGGCACGCAGGGCGTTACGACGGGTGATGGCCATATGAGGTCTCATTCTTGACGTCGACAAATGTGGACTTTTGCCGCCAAACGAGGGCCAAATTACTCTTGCACCACGAACCAGTTCAAGGGTTTTTAACGCGCCCCTAACGCCCTTCACCGCGGCGCACACTCCGGAACGGATGCGAAATCGCCGTTTCCGTGCCGCTGAACTCGAACAATGCCGGACGCGGGGGCTTTCCTTCGGCTTTGCCCAGCCTTCTCCGGGTCCGACGAAACGTGCTCCCCCGAACACGGTGCGCGACCGGACGGAGGGGCCATCCGGGGACGCCGCGGCCCCGGGATAGAATGCATTACCAACCGACCGTTCGTTAAGAAATCCTCGTGGGGCCCGGTGGCTGAGGACGCGCCTGCGGCCGTCCCCGCCCACAGGGCCGCTCCCACCAGGTAGATTCGACAACCGTGTCCAGATCTTCCCCTGTCGAACCAGCGCCCTCCCGCCGCGGGGCAGCGGGGCGGCGACGCTCCGGCCGCCCCGGCCACGACGCCGACTCCGTCCTGCGCGTGGCCGCGCGCGTGTTCAACGAACGCGGGTACGACGGCACGAGCATGGAGGACCTGGCGCGCGCCCTGGGCGTGACCAAGTCGGCCATCTACCACCACGTCACCGGCAAGACCGAACTGCTGCGCCGCTCCCTGGACCTGGCCATGGACGCCCTGTTCGCGGTCACACGCGAGGAGGCCTCGACCACCGGCCCGGCCATCGACCGCCTGGAGCACGTGCTGCGCGGCAGCGTCCGGGTGCTGGTGGACGAACTGCCCCACGTGACCCTGCTGCTGCGGGTGCGCGGCAACACCGAGGTGGAGAAGCGCGCGCTGGAGCGGCGCCGGGAGTTCGACCACCTGGTCGCCGACCTGGTGCGCGAGGGCGCCGCCGACGGCGACATCCGCCCGGACGTGGACCCCGCGGTCGCGGCACGCCTGCTGTTCGGCATGGTCAACTCGATCTCGGAGTGGTACAAGCCGGACCGCGGGCTGGACTCCGACGAGGTCGCCGACACCCTGGCGAGGATCGCCTTCGCGGGCCTGAGGGCCTGAGGGCCTGAGGGCCTGCACAGAGGATCGCCCTCGCGGATCCGCGGACCCGAGGGGTTGCGGGCCCGGGCGCCCGACCGCGTTCCGCGGCTCCTCCCCGCGGCCCGCACAGGGGCTCCCCCGCATGACAAGCGTCACGGACGGCGCGGTCACCGTGCGCCGCATCCCCGGAGGACGGGGCCATACCGAGCGCTGTTCGGGGATCCGCCGCCGCGGCCTCACCGGCGTGCGGCCCGGCTCTGATCAGCGCTCCTTAGGATGTCCTCATCCTCCTCCCCCTCGTCATCCGGAGCGGCGTCCCATGATCGACCACTTCACCCAGGGGCCGCTGACGCCCGCGATCGCCTACGCGGTCTCCGTGATCGGCTCCTTCGTGGGGCTGATGTTCGCCGCCCGGGCCCGCCGGACCACCGGCGCCTCCCACTGGACGTGGCTGTCGCTCAGCGCGGTCTGCCTGGGCGGGACGGCCGTGTGGTCGATGCACTTCATCGCCATGATGGGCTTCGAGGTGTCGGGGACGGCCATCCGCTACGACCCCGTGCTCACCGTGGCCAGCGGTCTGCTCGCCGTCCTGGTCATGGGCGTCGCCCTGCACCTGACCGTCAACCTGCGCACCACCTGGTCACTGCTGGCGGGAGGCGCCATCGCGGGGACGGGCATCGTGGCCATGCACTACATGGGGATGGCCTCCATCAACATGCGCGGTCACATGGGGCACGACCCGCTGTACGTGGTGCTGGCCGCCGTCATCGCCCTGGTCGCGGCGACGGTCGCCCTCTGGTTCGCGCTGCGCCTGCGGGGGGTGCTCGCCATCACCGCCGCCTCCGCGGTCATGGCGGTCGCGGTCTGCTGCATGCACTACACCGGCATGTTCGGCGTGCACGTCACGATGGACGAGGCCGCGGGCGCGGGGCCCGTGCCCGGGTCGACCGGCGCGGATCTGCTGCTGCCGCTCGTCATCGGGCAGTTCGTCTTCCTCCTGGCGTGCAGCCTGCTGCTGATGCTGGGTGTGGACGACACCGGCGCGGACCGGAACCGCGCGGCACGGTCCGAGCAGGACCCCTCCGCGCTCTCGGCGGAGAGCGCCGAGGCCTACGCCGCCCGCCACCGTTCCGACGGCGTGTGGACCCGGCGGAACTGAGGGTCGCGCACGTATTCCCCTGCGTTGCCGCTGGCCACATCAGGCCACACGCGTTTGAGAACACCTCTGGCGCATCAGTCTTCGGCCTCCCTACTATCCATGGAACCCGACCGAAATGGGACCAAGGTCATGGAAAGTAGTGAGCCGTGCTCGACCACCTCGCCCAGGACTGGCTGACCCCCTCCATCGCCTTCGCGGTCTCGATGATCGGATCGTTCCTCGGACTGTCCTTCGCCTCACGCGCGCGCCGGACGACGGGACCCGTCCGGTGGCAGTGGCTGATCCTGGCCTCCCTCTCCCTGGGCGGGATGGCCGTGTGGTCGATGCACTTCATCGCCATGATGGGCTTCTCCCCGCCCGGCACGGCCATCCGCTACGACGCCACGCTCACCGTGGTCAGCGGCGTCATCGCCATCGTGGTGATGGCCGTGGCGCTCGCCCTGACCATCGTCAAGAGGACGTCCGCCTGGCTCCTGCTGGGCGGGTTCATCGCCGGGACCGGCGTCATCGCCATGCACTACCTCGGCATGTACTCGATGAACGTGCACGGGGAGATCCACCACGACCCGCTCTACGTCGCCCTGGCCTGCGTGGTCGCGCTGGTGGCCGCCACCGCCTCCCTGTGGTTCGCCTCCCGGCTGCGCGGCCTCCCGGCCATCACCGCCGCCTCCGTGGCCATGGCCGTCGCGGTGACCACCATGCACTACACCGGCATGATGGGCGTCCACTTCACGGAGCCGCGCTTCTCCCGGCACAGCCCCCCGCCCGGTTCCAGCGCGCCGGACCTGGTGCTGCCCCTGCTCGCGGGCCTGTTCGTCTTCATGCTGATCTGCAGCCTCTTCCTCCTGCTGGGAGTGGAGGAGGAGCGCCCGGACTACTCGCGGCGCATGGCCGCCCCCGCCCCTCCCGCCTCCGGGGGCGAGCCGGAGGAGTCCGCCGCGGGGTACGTGCCACGCCACGCCACCGGCCCCCAGACCGCGCTGTCCGACGACGTGTGGACCCGGCGCCGCTGAGCCGTCCCGTTCCCCGGACCCGAGCCCCCGCCGGGAAAACCCGTGGTGCGCTCCGACCCGGCGGCCCTACACTCGCCGGAGCGGAGCGCGCCGTGTCCTCGGCGCCGACGACGGAGAGGAAGCAGTGATGACTGTTCCTGCGCATGGTTCGAACCCGACCTTCCCGACCGTTCGCGAGCCCTGAGGGGCGTTTCCCCTCCTGACGGCTCGCCACTCCAGAGAGTCCGTCGTGAACACGCACAACAGCACAGACACACCCCTCTCCTCCCCGCTGACCGCGCTGGGATGGAACCGCCGCGTCGAGCGGGCCTTCGACGCCGCCGCCGCGGCGAGTCCCCACCCGGTGGTCCCCGCGCGCGTCTCCTCCTCGCGCCGCGGCGGGGCGGTGGTCCGCCTCCCCGGGGAGGCGGTCGCCGACTACTCCCCCGCCGTCACCAAGGCCGCCCAGGCCGACCCGTCCTCCGCTCCGTGCAGCGGCGACTGGGTCGCGGTGCGCCGCTCCGGCGACACCTGGGTCGTCGAGGCCGTCCTCGAACGCTCCGGCAGCCTCGTCCGCCAGGGCGTGGCCCGCGACTCCCACGACCAGGTCCTCGCCGCCAACATCGACGGCGTCCTGATCTGCGAGGCCGCCGACCAGGGGCCCAACGTGGGCCGCCTGGAACGCTTCCTCAGCCTGGCCTGGGCCAGCGGCGCGGCCCCGGTCGTGGCGGTCACCAAGGCCGAACTGGCCGGGGACCGCCTCCCCGAGGTGGTCGAACTCGTCCGCTCGGTGACCGCGGGCGCCGACGTGCACACCGTCAGCGCGCACACCGGCCTCGGCGTGGAGGAACTGGCCGCGCGGTTCCTGCCCGGTACCACCTGGGTCCTGCTCGGCACCTCCGGAGCGGGCAAGTCCAGCCTGGTCAACGCGGTGGCCGGACGGGACCTGATGGACACCGGCGAGATCCGCCACGACAGGCGGGGACGGCACACCACCACCCGCCGCCAGCTCCTCCAGCTGCCGGGCGGCGCGCTGGTCCTGGACATCCCCGGGGTGCGGCGCATCGACGTGCCCGGCGACGCGGAGGGCGTGGACCGGACCTTCGCCGACGTCTCCGACCTCGCCGAACAGTGCCGCTTCCGGGACTGCCGGCACGGCAGCGAGCCCGGTTGCGCGGTCAACGCCGCCGTGGACGAGGGCGAGCTGGACGCCAGGCGGCTGGAGCGCTGGAACCGGCTCCGGCGCGAGTCCGAGTGGAACCGCTCCCGGGGCGACGCGCGCCTGCGCGCCGAGCGCCGCAGGCAGTGGAAGACCGCGGACCGGCAGGGCCGGGAGAACGCCTGGCGCAAACGGGGCGGCTAACGGCGGTGGTTCCCAGTGTCTGTCGCAACGGACCCAGAGTCACGAGGGGGTGGTTGTGCCAGGCAAACGGTTGTGTCGAGACGAGCGAGTCCAGATCCAGACCCTGTGGTCGCAGGGCTGCGCCTACGAGCGGATCGGGACGCACATCGCACGGCCCGGCGGGCTCCCCGCGTTCCCGGTGGGGCGCGGGGACCCGCCGCCGTTCGGGGCCCCGCGGCCCGGCGGCGAAGACCCGGGGACAAAGACCCCGGGTCAGAACCCGAAGGCGCGCCCCGCGTTGCCCGCGATGATCCCGGCGAGCTCGTCCTCGTCCATTCCCTTGACCCGCGCCAGCGTCCGCAGCGTGTGCGGGATCAGGTAGGGGGCGTTGGGGCGGCCCCGGTAGGGCTTGGGGGTGAGGAAGGGCGCGTCGGTCTCCACCAGCATCAGCTCCGGCGGCGCCGCCGCGGCGGCCTCGCGCAGGGACTCCGCGCTGGCGAAGGTGACGTTGCCCGCGAAGCTCATGAAGTACCCGTGCTCGGCGCACACCTTGGCCATGGCCGCGTCGCCGGAGAAGCAGTGGAAGACCACCCTGTCCGGAGCGCCCTCCTCCTCCAGGACCCGCAGCACGTCCTCGTGGGCGTCGCGGTCGTGGATCATCACGGCCTTGCCGTGGCGCCTGGCGATGGCGATGTGGCGGCGGAAGGACTCCTCCTGGGCGCGCGCGCCCTCGGGGCCGGTGCGGAAGGTGTCCATGCCGGTCTCGCCGACCGCCACCACCTGGGGCAGCGCGGCCAGCTCGTCGATGGCGGCCAACTGCGCCTCCAGCGCCGCCGTCCCGCCGGGCTCGCGGAGCTTGCCCGCCCAGTCGGTGTCGTCCACCTCCACGCCCGGGGCGCCGTCACCGTGCACGATGCGCGGCGCCTCGTTGGGGTGCAGGGCCACGGCCGCCCACACGCGGCCCGGATGCGCGGCGGCGACCTCGGCCGCCCAGCGCGAGGAGGCCAGGTCCACGCCCACCTGGACGAGCGGGGTGACCCCGACGCCCTCGGCGGCGGCGATGATCTCCCCGACCTCCGGGGTCTGCATGTCCATGTGGGTGTGGCTGTCGGCCACCGGTACGCGCAGGGGCTCGGGTACCGGAGGGGGCGTCTGGTCGTTGCGCGCCCTGACCGCTTTACCGCTGCGCTTTCCCATGCTCACGTTCCTCCACGAAGAAGCGCCGACGGGCCGTGCCCGCCGGCGCGGTCGTCCCTCTCGCCGCCGTGGCCGGAGCCTAGTCGGCGGCGCCCTCCAGGCGGGCCAGCTCCTCGTCCACGACCGACTGGTCGAGCTTGGCGAACAGCGGCTCCGGGCGCCCGAGCGGGGTGCCCGGCACGATCGGCCGCGACTCCCAGCGCGCCTCGTTGTCGGCGTAGTCCCCGGTGATGACCGGGTACTCCACCTCCTCCTCCGAGCCGCCGATCGTGTCGCGCCCGGAGTCGATGCGGGGCATGCCCGTCCAGGTGCCGGTGCCGCCGAGCATCGCGTACACCTTGTTCGCCGACTCGGGCAGGTACGGGGTGAGCAGCGTGTTGGCGTCCTGGACCAGCTGGAGGGCCACGTGCAGCACGGTGGCCATCCGGTCGGGATCGGTCTTCTTCAGCGCCCACGGGGCCTGGTCGGAGATGTACTTGTTGGCCTCGGCCACGGTGCGCATGGCCTCCTGGAGGCCCGCCTTGAACTGGGACCGCTCCAGCCGCTCGCCCACCCTGGCGAACGCGGCCCGCGAGTCCTCCAGCACCCGGCGGTCCTCGTCGGTCAGCTCACCGGCCGCGGGGATCTCGCCCAGGTTCTTGGCCGCCATCGAGATGGAGCGGTTGACCAGGTTGCCCCAGGCCGCCACCAGCTCGTCGTTGTTGCGGCGCACGAACTCGGCCCAGGTGAAGTCGGTGTCCTGCGTCTCCGGGCCGGCGGCCATGATGTAGTAGCGCAGCGCGTCGGCGGAGTAGCGCTCCAGGAAGTCGCGCACGTAGATCACCACGCGCCGCGAGGAGGAGAACTTGCGCCCCTCCATGGTGAGGAACTCGCTGGAGACCACCTCGGTGGGCACGTTCAGCCCGCCCAGCGGGCCGGGCTCGCCGTCCCGGTCGCCCTCGCCGTTGTGGCCCAGCAGGATCGCGGGCCAGACCACCGAGTGGAAGACGATGTTGTCCTTGCCCATGAAGTAGTAGGACCGGGCCCCGTCGCCCTGCCACCAGCGGCGCCAGGCCTCGGGCTCACCGATGCGCCGGGCCCACTCCACCGACGCCGACAGGTAGCCGATGACCGCGTCGAACCACACGTACAGGCGCTTGTTGGCGTTGTCGCTCCAACCCTCCAGCGGGACGGGCACGCCCCAGTTGAGGTCGCGGGTGACCGCGCGCGGCTGGAGGTCCTCCACCAGGTTCAGGGAGAACTTGAGGACGTTGGGACGCCACTGCCCCTCCTTGCCCTTGAGCCAGGTGGTGAGGGCTTCGGCGAAGGCGGGAAGGTCGAGCATGAAGTGCTCGGTGTCCACGAACTCCGGCTTCTCGCCGTTGATCCGCGAACGCGGCGAGATGAGGTCGATCGGGTCGAGCTGGTTGCCGCAGTTGTCGCACTGGTCGCCGCGCGCGCCGTCGTAACCGCAGATGGGGCAGATGCCCTCGATGTAGCGGTCGGGCAGCGTGCGGCCGGTGGACGGGGAGACCGCGCCCTTGGTGGTGTGGGCGAACACGTACCCGTTCTCGTACAGCGCGGTGAACAACTGCTGCGCGACGGCGTAGTGGTTGCCGGTGGTGGTGCGGGTGAACAGGTCGTAGGACAGGCCCAGGCCCACCAGGTCCTCGGCGATGATCCGGTTGTAGCGGTCGGCCAGCTCGCGGGGGGTCACACCCTCCTGGTCGGCCAGGACCTGGACCGGAGTGCCGTGCTCGTCGGTCCCGCTGACCATCAGCACGTGGTTGCCCGACATTCGCTGGAAGCGGGAGAAGACGTCGGAGGGGACCCCGAAGCCGGACACGTGACCGATGTGGCGCGGTCCGTTGGCATAGGGCCAGGCGACCGCGGTCAGGATGTGACGATTCGACGACATGACCCAAGCCTAAAGGTACTGCCGGGCCACGCTGTCCTCCTTTTTCACGCGCGCGGCCCCCGGACCGCGCGCACGGCGCCGCCCGCACCGCGCCGAGCCCGGATTCCCCGCGCGCGGTCCGGGGCACGGCGGCCCCGCGGTGCACCAGGGGCCGAAGGGACATTCCCCGGGGCTTGCCGCTACCCGTATGCTCTGCTGGACGAGCCGTGTGCCGCCGGGACACATGGTCGGGCAGCACTTCCCTCCCGGTCCCTCCCCAAGGCGGTGGTCACCATGGTTACCGGTGCCCTACCCCGCCCTGCCCGGCACACGACCGCGCTGCTGACCAGCGTGGTCCTGCTCGTCATCCTGTCCTTCCCCGTCGCCTCCGGCGGCGGGCAGCCGGCCGGGCCGCCCCTGCCGCCGCACGGCCTGCTCAGCGCCCCCGAGGGCGCCGCGGTCCCGTCGGCGGACCAGGAACGGGTGACCCCGCGCGAACGCGCGGACCTGGCCGAGAACCCGATGGTCACCGTCGGGCCGCCCGCCTCCACCTGCGACCACCGGTCGGTACTGCGCGACCTGCCCGACACCGTGCCCAGCAGCGCACTGCGCCTGGCGGTGTGGGACCAGCCCTGGTGGCCGCTCTCGCCCCCCGCGCCCGTTCCCGTCCCGGACCTGGACGCCCCCGGGGAGCTGCCGCCGACACGGGCTCCCCCTCCCACCGCGAACACCGCCATCTGACCATCCCCGCGCGCACCCCCCTGTCTCCGGCGTGCGTCGGGATCACCCGTATTCGCAGTGAAGAGGTACCAGGTCCTTGTCCAGTCAAACGGGAGCGGGCGCGCGTTGGATACGCGCCCTCATCTCCCTTCTCGTCATCCTCGTCGCGTTCGGCGCGGCGTGGTTCATCCCGCCGCGCCTGGGGCTCGACCTCAGCGGCGGCACACAGATCGTCCTGGAGACCCAGGACGGCCCCGAGGGCACGCCCGCCAACTCCGAGAACACCGACCAGGTCGTCGAGGTGCTGCGACAGCGCATCGACCGCCTGGGCGTGTCCGAGGCGACCATGTCGCGCTCGGGCGAGAACCGGATCATCGTCGAGCTGCCCGGTGTGCAGGACCCGGCGGAGGCCGCGCAGATCATCGGCCAGACCGCCCAGCTGTCCTTCCACCCGGTGCTGGGCGTGGGCCAGGCCGGCGGCCAGGGCGTGCAGGCGCCCGCCCCGGGCGACTCCGCCAACGCCCCGCAGGCCACCGCGGACGAGGCGCGCGCCCCGTCCGACGCCGCGGCCGAGGGCGGTGACGAGGCCGCCGAGGGCGGCGGCCAGGAGATGACGCAGGAGCAGCTCGAAGAGCTCATGGCGCAGCAGGGCGGCATGGGCGGCATGGGCGGCCAGCAGCCCCCCGCCGGGCCCAGCGCGGAGAACCCCGAGGACGTCGTGATGACGCTCCCCGACTCCGACGGCACCCAGCTCCAGCTCGGCGAGACCGCCATCAAGGGCGACCAGGTGGCCAGTGCCGAGGCCGCGCTGGACAGCGTCAACCGCGCGCAGTGGACGGTCAACGTCAACTTCCGCGGCGAGGGCGCCGACCAGTGGACCGCGCTGACCGCCGACGCCGCCTGCTACGACCAGGGCGACCCGCGCCGCCGCGTGGCCATCGTCCTGGACGGGCAGATCATCTCCGCCCCGGAGGTGAACCCGGAGTTCGCCTGCGACGTGGGCATGCCCGGCAACACCACCACCATCACCAGCCCCGACTTCACCAGTGAGACCGCCAACGACCTGGCCGTGCTGATCGAGGGCGGCTCGCTGCCGCTGCCGGTCACCGAGGTCCAGCGCCAGACGGTCGGCCCGACCCTGGGCGCCGAGGCCATCCAGGCCAGCGCCGTCGCCGCTCTCCTGGGCCTGGCCTTCACCACGCTCTACATCACGCTGGTCTACCGGCTGGTCGGCTTCCTGTCCGCCCTGGCCCTGGGCTTCTACACGCTCATCGCCTACGGCGCCCTGGTCGCCATCAACGCCACACTGACACTGCCGGGCCTGGCGGGCTTCGTGCTGGCGATCGGTATGGCCATCGACGCCAACGTGCTGATCTTCGAACGCACGCGCGAGGAACACCAACGCCAGGCCAAGCTCTACGAGGCCAACAAGTCCGCGGGGCTGCGGGACGCCACCGAGGACGAGGCCGCCAAGGCCGAGTCCGGGGTGCTCACCCGCAGGCGGCGCCGGGCGGTGCCGCCGAGCCTGGAGAAGGCGTTCGTCGTGGGCTCCCGAAAGGCGTGGAGCGCCGTCCTCGACACCAACATCACCACGCTCATCGCCGCCGCCCTGCTGTTCTTCTTCGCCTCGGGCACCGTGCAGGGCTTCGGTGTGACCCTGAGCATCGGTACCCTCGTCTCGATGTTCTCCGCGCTGGTCATCGCGCGCGTGTTCGTCGAGTGGGCGGTGCGCCGCGCGGTCGTGCGCAAGCACCCGGCCGTCAGCGGCCTGAACCGCATCGGCGGCGTCCGCACCTGGCTGGTCGACAGGAACCCCGACCTCATGGGCCACCGCACCAAGGGTCTGATCGTGGCGGGTCTGATCGTGGCGGCCGCGGTCGCCGCGCCGCTGATCCGCGACACCAACCTCGGTGTGGAGTTCACCGGCGGCCGCGTGCTGGAGTACGAGGTCAGCAGCGGGGAGGGTGTCTCCGTCGACGAGGCCCGCTCGGTCATCTCCGCGCTGAACTTCCCCGGCTCGGACACGGCCGTGGTGCAGGAGTCCGGTGACGGCGACATCTCGGTGCGCACCGGCAGCATCTCCGACGACGACGCGGCCAGGATCGCCGACGCCCTGGGCGAGCAGACCGGCGGCGTGGAACTGGTCAGCGACGAGCTGATCGGCCCGAGCATGGGCGACGAGCTGCGCAACCGCGCGCTGATCGCCCTGGGCGCGGCCCTCGCGCTCCAGATGGTCTACCTGGCCTGGCGCTTCCGCTGGTCGTTCGGCGTGTCCACCATGCTGTCGCTGGCCTTCAACCTGGTCCTGGTGATCGGGCTGTTCATCTGGTTGGGCAAGCCGATCGACGGCGTGTTCCTCGCCGCGCTCCTGAGCGTCATCGGCTTTTCCGTCAACGACACGGTGGTGGTGTTCGACCGGGTGCGCGACGAGTGGGCCCGCGACGACAGGTCGAAGTTCTCCGAGATCGCCAACCGCGCGGTGCTCAACACCCTGCCGCGTACCGTCAACACCTCGATCGGCGCGCTGATCATCCTGGGCTTCCTGACCTTCTTCGGCGGGTCCTCGCTCCAGGACTTCTCGATCGCCATGCTGGTGGGTCTGACGACGGGCGTCCTCTCGACGATCTTCGTCGCCGTCCCGCTGGCCATCTGGCTCCAGAAGTGGGACAGGACCGACCCGCCCCACGTGGTCAAGGAGCGCAAGGCCAAGCAGAAGGTGGCCGCCAAGGCCGCCCGCGAGGCCGACGACGGCGCCGTCGTCTAGCGCCGCGCACGGGTTCCCGGCCGCGGGGCCGGGAAATCCGCCGCACCTCACACGG
Organism: Nocardiopsis alborubida; assembly: GCF_012396365.1. Taxonomy (GTDB): domain Bacteria; phylum Actinomycetota; class Actinomycetes; order Streptosporangiales; family Streptosporangiaceae; genus Nocardiopsis; species Nocardiopsis alborubida. The sequence goes on from NZ_JAAXPG010000042.1 coordinate 12,030, forward strand.
TCCGCCGCGCCGCCCCCGGGCGGTGCGGCGGACCGGACGGGGGAAGGGCCCCGGGGACGTGCGTCCCCGGGGCCCTTCCCCCGTTACGGGTCAGGCCGTCTGGGCCGCGACCGGCGCGCCCTCGGAAGCCTGCACCAGGACGAACCCCTGGCCCTCGAAGGAGAGCTGGAGCGCCTCGCCGCTGCCCCGGCCGATGAGCGCGCCCGCCTTGACCGTGCGGCGCACGCCCGTGCTCAGCGAGCTGGACCAGGCGACCGCGGAGTCGGTGTCCACGAAGGTCGGCTGGTCGACGTTGATCAGCACCGGGGCGCCGTGGCAGGCGATGGCCACCCTGCCGCGGCCGCTGAAGACCGTGTTGAAGAGCCCCCCGGCGGCCATGCCGGCGCCCTCGACCCGGCGGATGTCCCAGTTCAGCCCGGCCTCGAAGGCGAGCACGTTGTCGCCGTTGACCGTGAGGTGGTCGTCCTCCAGGTCCACCAGGTGCACGTCCCAGGCGTCGCGGGCCAGGAACACGTCGCCGCGCCCGGACACCTTCATCAGCGGCAGCCCCTCGCCGGTGAAGGCCTTCTTGAAGAACTTGCTGACGCTGCCGGCCCCCTCGTAGGAGAAGCCGACCTGGCCCTGGTAGGCGACCATGGCGCCCTGCCTGGCGAAGAACTCACCGTTGAGGCCCACCCGGAGCATCTTGTGGTTCTGGAGGTGCATACCCGGCTGACTGGTCTCCTGGGCCTGCTGGAAGAGGTGGCTTCTCATGAACGGTTCCCCATCGACGGTCTGGCTGGTTCACCTGGTCAGACGCTCCAGAACCGGAAAGGTTCCGCCGCGGACCCGACGTTCTCGGTCAGTCGGCGGACACGATCCCGTGCACCAGGTCGTAGACCCGGCGTTTGGGGACCCCGAACTCCCTGGCCGCACGGGTGATCGCCTCCTTGCGGCGCACGCCCTCCTCCTCCAGGTCCGAGACCGCGGCGACCAGGTCGGCGTCCCCGACCGTCCCGGGGCCGCGGCGGGCGCCCTCCACCACGAGGGAGATCTCGCCCCGCACGCCCTCGGCGGCCCAGGCCGCCAGCTCCCCGAGACCGCCCCGGCGCACCTCCTCGTAGGTCTTGGTCAGCTCCCTGCACACGGCGGCGCGCCGGTCGGCGCCGAAGGCCGCGGCCATCGCCTCCAGGGTGGCGGCGACGCGGTGGGGGCTCTCGAAGAACACCATCGTGCGGCGCTCGGCCGCCAGGTCGGCCAGGTACCCCGACAGGCCCTTGCGCGGCGGGAAGCCCTCGAAGCAGAAGCGGTCGGTGGGCAGGCCCGAGACCACGAGCGCCGTGGTGACGGCGGACGGCCCCGGGATGGCGGTCACCGGGATGCCCTCCCCCGCGCAGGCGGCGGCCAGCCGGTAGCCGGGGTCGGAGACCCCCGGCATCCCGGCGTCGGTGACGACGAGGACGTCGCTCCCCGCGCGCAGGTCGCCGAGCAGCTCGTCGGTGCGGCGGCTCTCGTTGGCGTCGTAGTAGGACACGACGCGGGCGCCCGCGTCCCCGCCCAGACGCACGTCCGCACGGGAGGCGAACTGGCGTAGCCTTCGGGTGTCCTCGGCCGCGATGACGCGGGCGCCCTCCAGGGCGCGCAGCAGCCTGGGCGGCGCGTCCTCCACGTTCCCGATGGGCACACCGGCGAGCGTCAGGGTTCCCGTCCCCCCACTCGTCCCAGCTCCACCCTCAACCACTGTGATCCCCGTCCTGTCGCGCTACGGTTGGCTCATCACGCCATCCGAAACCTGGTTTCGTGGTCCGTCCGCAAAGGACGACCATCTCCGACCCCAACCTACGAGCCGAGGCAACGCGTTCCCCGCCTGAAGGCGGGTCCTTCGACCCCCGGGTCGAGGGCCTGGCGTTACCAGCACCAGCCAACACCAGGGAGGTGACCAGTTGGCTACGTTCCACGCGGGTGAGAAGACCCACCAGGCCGTGCCTCCTCGGCGGCCTGCTCCGGGACACGGGTCAGTGGTCACCTCCGGGGACGGGGACGGAACGGAGCACGGAGACCGCGTTCTCGTGGCAGCCGGTGTGGAACACGCACGAGGGGGGACGCCCGGTGTCCCACCCGGTGCCGGGTACGTCACCCCCCTTCCCGTCAGGGCCGGGGGCCCGGCCCGAGCGGCCGTGCCGCCGGGCGCGCACGTGGGGACACACACCGGTCGTGTGGCGGTGCGCAGCAGCGGCACCGGCGGCGGGAGCGGCGGCCACACCCCGCGAATCCCGCACGGGCCGGCCAAGACCTCATGGAAGAACCTGCGTCTGCTCCAGCGGGCGGACGGTTACGGCTACACCACCCAGAAGGAGGCAGGGGCTCCCTCCACCGCCTGAGGGCGGGAGTATCCACCCCACACATCCGATGACCACCACCGCACCCTTCTCCGAGGCAGAGCCCTCGCCCCCGCCGCGGTCGGCGCGGATCCGCGCCCGCTTCCTGCCCGTCAACCCCGCGCCCCGCTGGCTGGGCTGGCTGGGCGCCTTCGCCGTCGCGCTGTTCGCCGGAGCGCTGAGGTTCGTCAACCTCGGCCAGCCCGACCGGATCTACTTCGACGAGACCTACTACGCCAAGGACGCCTACGGGCTCTGGAACTTCGGCTACGAGCACGAGACCGTCGAGGAGCCCGTCGAGGCCGACGACCTGCTCGCCCAGGGGTACCAGGACATCTTCACCGGCGCGGGCGACTTCATCGTGCACCCGCCGGTGGGCAAGTGGATGATCGCCCTGGGTGACTGGCTGTGGTCGCTCCTGCCGTTCGGCACGACCATGACCCCCGAGGCCTGGCGGTTCGCCTCCGCCGTGGCCGGGGTGCTCTCGGTCCTCATCCTGGTGCGGCTGGCCACCCGGCTGACGCGCTCGGTGCTGCTGGGCTGCACGGCTGGGCTGATCATGGCGCTGGACGGCCTGCACTTCACGCTGAGCCGCATCGCCATGGTGGACATCTTCCTCACCCTGTGGATCCTGGCCGGGTTCGCGTGCCTGGTGATCGACCGGGACAGCACCCGGGAGCGGCTGGCCCGCCTGGCGGAGGCGGGAGTGGACCTGGCGTCGGTGGGCTGGCTGGGTATGCGCTGGTGGCGGCTGGCGGCCGGGCTGTGCTTCGGCCTGGCGGTGGGCACCAAGTGGTCGGCCCTGTTCTTCGTCGCGGCGTTCGGCCTGCTCACGGTGGCGTGGGACTACGGGGCCCGCAGCAGCGTCGGCCAGCGCCGCTTCTTCTGGCGGTGGCTGGGCATCGATGCCATCCCGGCGTTCGTGCAGACCGTGGTGGTCGCGGGGGTCGTCTACCTGGTCTCGTGGTCGGGGTGGCTGTTCACCCGCGGCGGCTACAACCGCGACTTCGCTGACGGCTTCGTGCCCGAATGGGTGCCCGGCCTCCTGCGGGGGCCGGTGGAGGCGCTGTGGAGCCTGGCGGACTACCACCGGCGGATGATGACCTTCCACACCGACCTGACCAGCGACCACGCCTACATCTCCGCGCCGTGGGAATGGCTGGTCATGCGCACCCCGGTGATGTTCCACTACAACGGCGAGGTCGCCTCGTGCGACACGGGCGACTGCGTCACCTCGGTGGTCTCCATCGGCACTCCGGTCATCTGGTGGTCCAGCCTGCTCGCGCTGGCGGTGATGCTCGGCTGGTGGGTGACCTTCCGCGACTGGCGCGCCGGGGCGGTGCTGCTGGCCGCGGCCGCGGGGTGGCTGCCGTGGTTCGCCTACCCGGACCGGCCCATGTTCCTGTTCTACGCCGCTCCGCTGCTGCCCTTCCTGGTCCTGGCGATCGTGCTGGCGCTGGGCCTGGCGATGGGGGCCGGGGAGGACAGTCCGCGCTTCGCCCCCTACACACGTGCGGTGGGCGGCATCGTCTACGGCGTGGTCCTGCTGTTGATCGTGGCCAATTTCGCCTACTTCTACCCGGTGTTGTCGGCGTATCCGATCGACGAGGGGATGTGGCGCGAACGCCTGTGGTTCGACGTGTGGATCTACGGCAACGGCGGTTAGCGAACGGCGCCCCGGCGTATCCGTGTTCGGACGCGCTCCATTAGTGGCCCGGCGGACGGAAATCAACAGTTTCGAGTAGCCGAAACAGGACAGGGAAAGAGCGCGATTCCCGCGTGGAAAGCCTCGGCAGGGCGGCACCCTCCCTGGTAATGTCAGCGACTGGTTGCTGTTGTAGTTTCCATGGATGCCCGGGGCGCCTCGCGGAACTTCACGTGGGCGCTCGTCGATGCGGGATTCACCCGCCGGTCAGGCGCCCGGCGGCCCGGGGCCAGCAGGGTGCGGCCCCGCAGTAGTCCCCAAGGGAGAGCACATGGCTCAGGGCACCGTGAAGTGGTTCAACTCTGAGAAGGGTTTCGGGTTCATCGCCGTCGAGGGCGGCCAGCCCGACGTGTTCGTCCACTACTCGGCGATCACGGGCACCGGCTTCCGGAACCTGGAAGAGGACCAGAAGGTCACCTTCGACATCATCCAGGGCCCCAAGGGCCCGCAGGCCGCTGACGTCAGAGCGGTCTAGAGTCGTCCTTTCCACGCGGTCGGCGGAATCCACGGTCGCCCGACGGCACCGTCCGCGTCCGCGTTCCCTTACTTACCGGCACACCCGAGCAGCCGGGACCGGGTGTCGTCCAACGACCTTCCCGGCCCCGAACCGGGGCGCTCCGCCCGACGGCCCGGTACCGGGCCCCGGAGCCGGGCCCGACCCCGGATGACACCGGGAACGCCTGCGTCCAGCCCTCCGCTCGTCGAGCGGGGGGCTGGTCCGCGTCCACCCCTCCGGACGGCCGGGGCAGGGTTACCCAAGCCCACCGATACCGGTTAACCTGCTTGAAGCCGGTCGGTACACCGAAGGACTGAGGTCGCGCATGTTCAACATCAGCGGAGGAGAGTTCGTCGTCCTCCTCCTGCTCGCGCTGCTGATCTTCGGCCCGGACCAGCTTCCCAAGGCGGCCCAGCAGGTGGGCAGGGTGCTGCGCCAACTGCGGACGATGGCCAACTCCGCCTCCAACGACATCCGGGAGGGCCTCGGCCCGGAGTTCAAGGACTTCGACGTGCAGGACCTCAACCCCCGGCGCTTCGTGCAGAAGCACTTCTGGGAGGAAGAGGAGCAGGAGAGCAAGCCGGTGGCCCGGCTGAACGGCAAGCGCCCTCCCTTCGACGACGAGGCCACCTGACGCCGGCCCCGGCAGTGCCCCTCCCCCGCCCTCCGCTCCGGTCCCGCGGCCTCACCCCACGAGCATGAGCACGAACAGTGCCAGGCCCAGCAGGATCACCGAGCCGACGATGATCGCCGGGGATCCGAAGGCCAGGACCAGGACCTCCACCGCCAGCGCTCCGCCGAAGGCCCCGGCCAGCCAGGGCCAGCGCACGCCCGGCTCCCAGTCGTGACGGCGCTCGCGGTTGAGTGTGATCAGGAACGCGGCCCCGATGAGCAGCCAGAACACCAGGTGGGCGAGCGCGCGGGTCTGCGGATCGACGTAGTCGGCCATCCCGCCGACCACCATCACGTAGGTCGCCGTTCCCGCGAGCAGCCGCCAGTGCCCGCCGCCCCTGCGGGCGGGGATGACCTTGCGCCGGGCCGGAGTGGTGCGCCGGAAGCGCTCCGCCGCGACCGCGGGCTCCTCCTCCACCGGTTCGACCGTGGTCTCACGCGGCCCGGGAGGCGGGGGCTCCGGGGGCGGGGGCTCGTACCCCCCGACGGGTGCTGGTTCCTGCGGGGGCCGGGGGGCCTCCGCCAGGGGCACGGAGTCCTGCGGCGGGGTCGGGGGGTCCTGCGGCGGAAACTCCTCGGGGTGGTATCCGCCGGGGTACTTCGGGGAGTCGGACACGGTCCGCCCCTTCACGGTCGCGCGGTGGCCCCCTTTCGGGGCCGGTATCGGTGTCCGGATCCCTACCCGTTGCCGGGCCCGGTCAAATCACCGTTCCGGGGGCCTTCCGGCGGCGGTGCGGGCCGCGCGGGGACAGCGGGGACGAAGAAAGGACCCGACCGGTCCTCGGGGGTCCGGTCGGGTCCCTGTGCCGGGGTTCGGCGGAACCCTTTCGGCGGGCTGGTTACAGCCAGGCCCACCCGTTGTCACGGGCAGTAATAACGCGCGTGGTCATGGCATCTACCTTTCGTATGGCTTCCAGCCCATCCCAGAACCACGATGGCGTAGAGCGCTCTCCGTCCGCAAGACCCGCAGGCGAACGTTCATCATTTTATGACACGGACACCACCAAAGCCTGCCGGGACAGCGCCCAAATAACCGAATCCTGACCCGTTTCCGCAGTTCAGAAGGGATCCCATTACCTTTGGCAGAACACCCCCGGCTTGGCGGCCTGCCAAAACAGGACATCGACCAGGTCAAATCCACACCATGAATATAACGGAGAGCTACGGCGTTCCCATTTTCGGGGAACGAGAAATCGGGATATCCGGCGGTGAACCTGGGAGCGTTCCCATGGAACAACACGGGCTGTTACCAGGGAGAACTCATCGAACAGAATGTCGGAAAGCAGAGCTATGCCCAGCTTTGCACCATGACACCCGTTCTGTCTGATCGTGACTCTGTGTCATGCCTGGCTCTGCGCCATGGCGCCCTCGGTCCGGCCGCCCCCGGACTCGCCTCCGGGGAGGGAGCCCCCAGGGCGCCCGTTTCGGACATGAACAAAACCGAATATCTTACTTACCCCTTCACGGACACACATGCCGGTGGCCCCCTTCCGCGGTCCTCATCGCGGTGTCGTTCGCACCGTTTCCCGCGGGTGTGTCCCGGGTAGCGGGCGGTGGGTTCCTTCGTTACCACCCCGCTCACCGAGCGCACATGAGACAATGGGCAACCCCAGCAGGAGGTCTCCATGCGCATCTCTTTCCCCCGGTCGGCCCTTCTCCTCCCGGCCAGCGGTTGGACATGCCCGTACCGCGACCGCCTGGACAGATCCGGGGTGTCGGTGCACGAGAGCCCGCTTCCGCGGCGAGGGACGGGACGGGCCGGGAACCCATGAGCGCACACCCCCTCTTTCCCGCCCAGGCCCCCTACCCCGGGGAGCCCGCCGCTCCGGCCGCCCCGATCCGCGCCATGGTCGTGGACGACCACGCGCTGTTCCGCCGGGGTCTGGTGTCCGTCCTGGACGAAGAGCCCGACATCGACGTGGTCAGCGAGGCGAGTGACGGGGAGGAAGCCGTCCGCCTGGCCGCCGAACTGCGTCCGGACGTCGTCATCATGGACGTGATGATGCCGCACACCAGCGGCATCGACGCCTGCTCGCGCATCCGTGAGGCGGCACCGCACACCAGGTTCGTCATGCTGACCATGAGCGACGACGAGAGCGACCTCTTCGACGCGCTCAAGGCCGGGGCGACGGGTTACCTGCTCAAGGCCATCTCCGTGACAGAACTCGCGGAGGCGGTGCGCGCCATCGTCAAGGGCGACTCGTTCATCAACCCGGCGATGGCGACCAAGCTCATCGGGGAGTTCGCCGAGCTGGCCAAGCAGGAGAGCGCCCCGCCCAGCCGCGCGTCCATCCCCGAGCTGACCCGGCGCGAGACCGAGGTGCTCAAGCTGCTGGCCCGCTCCCTGAACAACCGGGAGATCGGGGAACGGCTGTTCATCACCGAGAACACCGTCAAGAACCACGTCCGCAAGATCCTGGAGAAGCTCCAGGTGCACTCGCGCACCGAGGCCGCCATCTACGCCGTCCGAGCCGAGTACGTCTCCGGGCGCTGAGGCCCGCGTCCCGCAGGAGCCGCGCCGGGAACGGCCCGCGGCGGCCGCCAGGCGGGCGCTGGAGCCCGTTGGGCGGCGGGCGCACCATGCGGGAGTCCCAGAAGCACCACGAGCCCCACAAGCACCAGGAGCGTCCGCGTGGACGCGTCCTGCGCGCGGAGGGTCCCGCGCGGACGGCGGGGAGGCACGACACCGCCAGGCGCGTTCCGCGCTCGGTCGGAGCCGAACGGGACGGGCCTACTCCCCCTCGGAGGGGCCCCGGGCGGCGGAGGGGCCGAAGAGCAGTCCGGCGCTGCGGCGGGTGACAGTGAGCAGGTCGGCGCCGCGGAACAGGTCCCCGAACCCCGAACCCTCAAGGTTGCCGGTGAGGGAGAGCGTGGCGATGCCGTGCACGACCGACCAGCCCGCGACCATGGCGGCGGCCGCGTCCCCGACCTCCCGGCCCTCCTCGGCCAGGGACTCCACACCGGCGCGGAGCTCGTCGAAGGCCGCCGTGCGCGCGGCGTTCAGCTCGGCGTCGTCCCCGCTCAGCAGGCTGGGAGTGAACATCACGTCGAAGTGCGCCGGATGGCCGGTCGCGAAGCGCACGTACTCCACGCCCGCCTCCAGGAAGCCCCCGCCGGACTCGCGGTTGGCCCGCAGCCGTGCGGCCAGCTCGCGGAAGCCCTCGGCGGCCAGGGCGTTGAGCACGCCCTCGCGGCTGCCGAAGTGGTGCCGGGGGGCGGTGTGGCTCACCCCGAGTTCGAGCGCCAACGAGCGCAGGCTGAAGGAGTGGGGCCCCTCCCTGGCGATGACCTCCGCCGCCTTCTCCAGGACGGCGGCCCTGAGGTTTCCGTGGTGGTATCCGTCTGCCATGACCCCGCACCCTACGACGACAAGTTTCCACTGTAAAGATTTTGCTGGCCGGCCCCGCGGCGAAGACGCGGAGTACGCTGGACGGGTACCGGCACCCCGCCACAGGGGATAGCCGCTTCGCCGGTGACACTCGGGGCTCCGGTCCGGAAACGACCGCCCGCCGCAGGGAACAGCAGCACCGCCTCCGGCCCGGAGCCCGCAGACCTCCCGGACACACGGCGAAGGCCCCGTCCCACGAGTGGGACGGGGCCTTGCTGTCTGCGGTGGAGCTATGGGGATTTGAACCCCAGACCCCCTCGATGCGAACGAGGTGCGCTACCGGACTGCGCCATAGCCCCGAAGACGAGATCCAGACTAGCAGGAAACCCGGAGTGGTCCGAACCGTGTCTTCCCGGGCCGGCTCCAGACCCGACCCGCCCCCCGCCCCGCTCGCGGTCCGGACCCGGGTCAGTCCCCGGCGGCACGCAGCCGGGCGTCCGCGTACTGGTCGTACACCTGGCTGCGCCGCTCCTTGAGGGCGATCACCTCGGCCTCGCGCTCGGCCTCGCGGCGTCGCTCGGCCTCGTCCCTGCGGGCGCGCTGGACCTCTCGGCGGCGGGCCCGCAGGACCGCCTCCCTGCGCTCGGCGTCGGCCTTGGCGGCCTCCCTGAGCAGGACCAGGTGTCCGGCGAACAGCAGCACCGGCGGAGCGGCCACCCACCAGGGCCCCAGTCCGAAGGCCACGGCCACGAGGGTGGCGGCGTTCACCAGGATCAGCGTCGTGGTGCGACGGCGGCGTCGGGCGATGACGCGGGCGCGCGGCCCGGACTCGGCGCGGTACCGCCCCGGGCGCGGCGCGTCCCCGCGGAGCCCGGGGGCGCCCGTCGGGGCGGTGGCGTAGTCGTCGCGGCTCAGGACCCGGGTCTCGGTGGCGTCCGGGTCCTCCGCACGCCCCTCGGCGTCATCCCCGGCCTCCCCGCCCTCGGTCCCCGCGGGTTCCCCGTCCTCCCGCTGGTCCTCGTGGAAGGTGTCCACGGGGTCCTTCCGCAGCAGCATCGGCACCAGGACTATGAGCCACACCACCACGATGGCCAGGTACAGAGGAGAGCTGCTCATCACCCCTCCTCACGATGACGGCCACTGGACGTTGATCGACACCTCGTCGACACCGCGCCGCGTGGTGCTCCCGGGGACGGAGACGTCCCGCCGGGGAACGCCGCCCCCGCCCCTCCCCGGGTCCGGGGAGTTTCCGGTGCGCCATATCCACGCGTTGCCCGCATCGTCAATGCGTCTATGTTCCGCACGGTACGACCCCGTGTCCATAAATGCGCCACATTCTGACCGGAGTGTCGCAAGATTGTGGACTCTCAGTTTCGGACGCCCTGACCCCGGGGGTGAAAGTGCAGGTCAGCCAACGACTGCGGAGCGCAGTCCCAATTCAACGCAAAGTAATGAATCAATGTCACTAAAGTCAGGTTTAAGTTCCGGATGCTTCTGTGATGTTGGCACGTTCAGTTCGGCCCCGGTGGTGGACTCGCCGGATCGTGCGGATCCCGGCCGCCGTTCGGGCCCTGTGGCCCCAAAGCGGAACCGGGGCCGGAACCGGGCTCCTCGGACGGTCCGGAAGACGATCCGTGGCGCCACCGGTACAGCAGCCCCCGGGGGACCTCCTCCGCGGTGATCGCGTAGCAGATGTGGTCGCGCCAGGCCCCGTCGATGTGCAGCTGTCTTATGCGCACGCCCTCGTCGCGAAAGCCCAGCTTGGCGACCACGCGTCTGCTCGCCCGGTTCTCGGGCCGGACGTTGGCCTCGATCCGGTGCAGCCCGACGCGGAAGAAGGAGTGGTCCACGGCCAGCGCGACCGCCGTCGGGGTGATGCCGAGCCCGGCGTGGGCGCTGTCGATCCAGTACCCGACCTGCGCCGACCTGGCCGAACCCCACACGATGGCCCCCACCGTGATCTGACCGACGAACCTGCCGTCGTAGAGGACCGCCCAGGGCATGGACAGGCCCTGCCTGGCCTCGTGGCGGATGGACTGGAGCATCGAGACGTAGGGGGCGAGCCCGGTGGTACGCAGCGGCATCTCCGGATAGGTGGGCTCCCAGGGGCGCAGCCACTCCTCGTTGCGCGAACGCGTGTCCCTGATCGCCGCGGCGTCGCGGAGCCGCAGTGGCCGGAGTACGACCGGTCCCTCCTGGAGGGTGACGGGCCACCCATGTCTGCGATTCACGACCGTCCCTTCGATGCCCTCGGCACCGTAGCCCAGCGGTGCGACACCGGACGCCGGGGCGTCGGGTTGCCGTCGCCGGTGACGGGCCCCAGTATTCCACTCCCTGGGACGCGGCACGGCTGTCGTCGCCCCAGCGGGCAAGAATCGGATGATTCCTAACTCCAATACTTCCGTACCGAAAACCGACCCTGCCCCAAGGAATTCTCAACGGCCGGAATGCCCGGGATGTGATTCCGGTCATTCTTCGGTGTCATTCGGAGCGGGCGTGGTCTCCTCCGCGCAGCTGGTCCACCGCGTGCCGCAGCACCGGCGCCAGCACCTCCATCCCGTCGGCGGCACCGCCCCGGGAGCCGGGCAGGTTGACCACGAGCATCCGGTGCCCCGCGCGCTCGGCGACCCCGGCCAGGCCGCGCGACAGGATCGCCGTGGGCACGCCCTTGTCCCGGCCCGCCGCACGCAGCGCCTCGGCGATCCCGGGGATCTCGTAGGACAGCAGCGCGCGCGTCGCCTCGGGCGTGTGGTCGTGCGGGGTCAGCCCGGTGCCCCCGGTGGTGACGACGGCGTCGAGCCGCTCGTCCAGGGCGCGGCCGATGGCCTGTGCCACCGGTTCGCCGTCGGGGACCACCCACGGCCCCACGACCGCGCAGCCGATTCCGCGCAGTCCCTCGGCGACGACCGGTCCGGAGCGGTCCGGGTAGACGCCCGCCGCCGCGCGGTTGGACGCCGTGACGACCGCGACGCGGATGACGGGGGGCCCGGCCTCAGTCACCACGCCTCCAGTGGCCCTTCCTGCCGCCGGTCTTCTCCTCGACGCGCACCCCGGTGACCTCGGCTCGGGGATCGATCGCCTTGACCATGTCCACCAGCCCGAGGGCGGCGGCCATGACGCAGGTGAGCGCCTCCATCTCCACGCCGGTGCGGTCGGCGGTGCGGACCGTGGCGCGGATGTCCACGCCCTCGTCCACGACGGTGAGGTCCACGTCCACGCCGTGCACGGCGATGGGGTGGCACAGGGGCACCAGGTCGGGGGTGCGCTTGGCCGCCTGGATCCCGGCGATCCGGGCCACGGCCAGGGCGTCGCCCTTGGGGACCTCTCCCCCGCGCAGGGCGGCGACGGCCTCGGAGCCGAGCAGCACCCGGCCCGACGCGGTGGCGCTACGCGCGCTCACCGCCTTCTGCGAGACGTCGACCATGCGCGCGGCGCCGGATCCGTCCAGGTGGGTGAACCCGGAGGGGTGGTCGGCCCCCTCACGCCGTGGGGTGTCGGTCATGGGTCCGCCAACTCCTCCGCTCGGAACGCGGGACGCGGCCGGGCGGCCGCGTCCGGGCGCGCCGGAGCGCGCCACCACGACGGTACGGCACTTTCGGACGCTCCCCGTCCACAGGTCCGCGGGTTCGGGCGGGCGCGGCTCAGGCCGGTTCGGGCAGGCGCACCACCTCGACGCGGCTGCCCGCGGCCAGCTCGGTCACCTCCTCGGGCACCACCACGAGCGCGTTGGCCCCGGCCAGGGCGGACAGCTGGTGCGAGCCCTGGTGCAGCGCCGGGGACACCGTGGACTCGGCGTCGCGTCCGTAGGGGGACTCCTCCAGCACCGCCCGCAGGAAGGAGCGGCGTCCGGGCGGGGAGGTGACCGGCGAGGTGAGCAGGGCGCGCATGCTCGGCAGCGGCCGGGGGTCGAGTCCGCGCAGGCGGCGCAGCGCGGGCCGGACGAAGACCTGGAAGGACACGAACGCGCTCACGGGGTTGCCGGGCAGCGTGACGATGGGGGTCCGGTCCGGGCCGATCACACCGAAGCCCTGGGGCTTGCCCGGCTGCATCGCCACCTGGGTGAACTCCACGGTGCCCTCGCGGGTGAGCACCTCCTTGACCACGTCGTGGGCGCCCATGCTCACCCCGCCCGTGGTCACCACGATGTCGGCGCGCACCAGCAGGTCCTCCAGCGTGTCGCGCACCGTCTGCGGGTGGTCGCCCACGAACCCGTGGCGGTGCACCTCGCACCCGGCGTCGCGCGCCGCGGCGGCGATCATGAAGCTGTTGGACTCCCAGATCTGGCCGGGGCCGAGCGGGCGCCCGGGCTCGACCAGCTCCTCGCCGGTGGAGAGCACCATCACACGGGGGCGGGCGTAGACGGGCACCGAGCGGCGCCCGACGGCCGCCAGGACGCCCATCTCCCCCGGACCGACGCGCACGCCGGGCCGCAGCACGGTGGCGCCCGCGATGACGTCGTCCCCGGCGCGGCGCACGGCGTTGCCCGCCTTCACCGGCCGGTCGAAGGTCACCCTGGCCGTGCCGCCGTCGGTCCACTCGACCGGGACCACCGCGTCGGCTCCCGAGGGCATGGGCGCGCCGGTCATGATCCGGGCCGACCTGCCCGGCAGGACCGCGGTCGGGGAGGGGTCGCCCGCCGGGATGTCGGCGACGACCGGCAGCCGCACGGGGTTGTCCGGCGAGGCCGACTCCAGGTCCGCGGCGCGCACCGCGTACCCGTCCATGGACGAGTTGTCGAAGCCCGGCAGCGACACGGGCGAGGTGACGGCCTCGGCCAGCACGGCGCCGTGTGCCTGGAGCAGGTCCAGCTCGGTCGGCACGGGATCGGGGATCAGTGCCAGGACATCGGCGACGTGCTGTTCGACGCTCTTCACGGGGGTTCCTCCCGGTTCGCGGTTCCTTTGGCGGCCCCGCCTCCCCTCCCTCAGGAGACGGCTCACACCCCATTCTCGCCGCGCCGGGCCCCATGTGCGGTGCGCCGGGCCCCGGTCGGGGCGCTCGGGCGTCCCCGATCAGGGGCGCTGGGCCTGCGCACGGTCGACGAAGTCGCGCAGCCAGGGCAGCAGTTCGTCGGCGAGGTCGGGGCGGCGGCAGGCGAAGTCCACGACCGTGCGGATGTAGTCGGCCTTGTTGCCGGTGTCGTAGCGGCGGCCGCGGAAGAGGACGCCGTGCACCGTGCCGCCGTCCTCGGGCTTGCGCCGGGCCAGCTCACGCAGGGCGTCGGTCAGCTGGATCTCACCGCCCCGGCCGGGCGGGGTCTCGTGCAGGACGGGGAAGACCGCCGGGTCGCAGACGTAGCGGCCGATGATCGCCCAGCGGCTCGGCGCCTGCTCGGGGGCGGGCTTCTCGACCAGGTCGGTGACGGTGACGACGTCGTCCTCGTCGGTGGGCTCGATGCCCGCGCACCCGTACAGGGACACCTGCTCGGGCTCCACCTCCATGAGGGCCACGACGCTGCCGCCGTGGCGCTCGCGCACCTCGATCATGCGGCGCAGCAGGTCGGCGGACTCGATGAGGTCGTCGCCCAGCAGGACCGCGAAGGGGTTGTCGCCCACGTGCGCCTCCGCGCACAGCACCGCGTGGCCCAGGCCGCGCGGCTCGCCCTGGCGGACGTAGTGCACCTGGGCGAGGTCGCTGGACTCGCGCACCGAGCGCAGCCGTGCGTCGTCGCCCTTGGCCTCCAGCGCCTCCTCCAGCTCGTAGGCCCGGTCGAAGTGGTCCTCGATGGAGCGCTTGCTGCGACCCGTGATCATCAGGACGTCCTGGAGGGAGGCGGCCACCGCCTCCTCCACGACGTACTGGATCGCGGGCTTGTCCACGATCGGCAGCATCTCCTTGGGCGTGGCCTTGGTCGCGGGCAGGAAACGCGTGCCCAGGCCCGCGGCGGGTACGACCGCCTTCGTGACGGACACGGAACCGGAGGGACGCTTCTGGTCGGTGGAGTCGTTCATGTCGGCACTTTAGGACAGCGGTCGGCCGTCTCCGCGTCTCCACACCCGGGAGGGCGCCAAGAAGTCCCGACGGTTTCGGGCTGCGGAGGGCGGACCGCCACCGCGTGTTCACCGCACGGGGCATCCGGCCGGGGCCGGGGCGGTGCCACACTGGGGCCATGGGTGAGAGCGAGCTGCGTGAGGCCAAGGCCGTGCTGCGGAGGGGTTTCCTGGAGCGGCGGCGCGCACGGGGCCCCGAGGAGCGCTCCCGGGCCGGGTCGGCGGTCCGCGACGCGCTGCTGGACGTCCCGTGGCTGGCCATGGGCGGAACGGTCGCCTGCTACTACTCCGTGGGCGGCGAGCCCGACACCCGCAAGCTGGTGGCGGCGCTGTGGAAGCGCGGCGCCTACGTGCTGCTGCCCGTGTTCCTGCCCGGCGGCGAGCTGGACTGGGCGGCCTTCGACGGGCCGGACTCCCTGGCCCCGGCCGGGCACGGGCTGCTGGAGCCCGTGGGCCACCGCTACGGGCCCGACGCGCCGGCCCGGGCCGACGCGGTGGTCTGCCCGGCCCTGGCCGTGGACCGCCGGGGAACGCGCCTGGGACGCGGCGCCGGGTGCTACGACCGCGCGCTGGCCCGCAAGGGCCCGCACACCCCGGCGATCGCCCTGGTCCACGACGAGGAGTTCGTGGAGTCGCTGCCCGCCGAGTCCCACGACCGGCCCGTGGACGCCGTGGTCACCCCGTCCGGCGGGGTGCGGGTCCTCGGCACGGGCGTGTGGCCGGGCGGACCGGCTGAGCGGGACCGGCTGGGCGGACCGGCTGAGCGGGACCGGCTGGGCGGACCGGCTGAGCGGGACCGGCTGGGCGGGCGGAGCTGAGCGGGACCGGCTGGACACCGAGGCGGGATTAACCCGAACACCGGGGGCGTTGTCGCTGGCGGTCGCGCTTCGGCGGCGCCCGGCGCCCGGCCGCGCGCACCCCCGCACCGGTGTCCTTGGGAGAGGCCCTGTCACGGCTCCGGTCGGCGAGCGCGTACTATTTAGCAGTCAACGGGCGAGAGTGCCAGCAAGGAGGACCCGAACAGTGCCTACGTACCAGTACGCGTGCACCGAGTGCGGCGCCCAGATGGAGGTCGTGCAGAGCTTCAGCGACGACGCGCTGACCGTCTGCCCCGAGTGCGAGGGCCGCCTGCGCAAGGTGTACTCCGCCGTGGGCATCGTCTTCAAGGGCTCCGGCTTCTACCGCACCGACAGCGGCAAGTCCTCCAACAGCTCCGTGCTGACCGGTTCGGGCTCCGGTGAGAGCAAGGACGGCGGGAACTCGGGCTCCGGCGACTCGGGCTCCACCGACTCCTCGTCCACCTCCTCGGACTCCAAGAGCTCCTCCTCGGACACCAGCAGCACCAGCGCCAGCGCCGCGAGCAAGGCCGGCAGCGCCAGCGCCACCGCCGCGACGGGCTGACCCGCCGGGCCGTTGACCGTCACCGCGCCGCCGACCCCTCGGCGGCGCGCGGCATGTCCGGCCCCGGGGCGGGGTCGCCGGGCGGACGCCCGCGGCGTCCCCTCCCGGGAGCGTCAGCGCTCGGACCCGGCGGGCGCGTCGGCGCGCTGACGGCCCTCCGCCTCCCCGTCCGGGAACGCTCGGACCCGGGACGCGTTCCGCGCGATCGGGCCTGTGGAAAACCTCCGAACGGCCCCTCCGCGACCTAGCGTTGAGGGTATGACCAACGCCGCGCCCCTCCCCTACCGGCACCGCCGCGCGCTCACCCGGCTCCTGGACCGGCACCGGCGCGTCGTCGCCGCCCTCCTGGCCGCCGCCGCGCTCCTCAGCGCCGTCCTGGCCGTACGCCCTCCGCCCGTGCCCACCTCCCGTGTCCTGGTCGCCTCCCGCGACCTCGGCGCGACGGACCCCCTCGCCGACGGCGACCTCACCGCCCGGGACCTGCCCGCCGACTCCGTGCCGGGCGGCGCGCTCGCGGCCGACACCGCGGCCGCCGGGCTCCGCCTCAACGCCCCGGTGCGCCGGGGGGAGGTGATCACCGACGCCCGGCTCGCCGACCCTCCCGCGCGGCCCTACGGTCCCGGCCTGGTCGCCGTCCCGGTGCGGGTGGCCGACCCCGGCGCGGTGGGCCTGCTCTCCCCCGGCAGCCGGGTGGACGTCCTCGCCGCCGGCGGGCGCGACGACCTCGCGCCCGCCCGCGCGGGCCCCGCCGTGGAGGTGGCCAGCGACCGCCCCGTCCTGTCCCTTCCGGAGGAGGGGTCCTCGGGCGGCGGGGAGGGCGGCGCGCTGATCGTCATCGCGGCCACGCCCGTCGAGGCCAGGAGCCTGGCGGGCCACGCGGCCGGTTCCCGGCTGTCCATCACCATCCGCGGTTGACCGGCGACCTCCGGTGGGCAAAGCTGTCCGGGCGCCGCGGGCTCCCGCCAGGGGAACCCCGCTGCGGCTCCCGTACGGACACCACGAGTATGTAGGGCTTGTATCCATGCAAGGCTTCAAGAAGTTCCTGCTCCAGGGCAACCTGGTGCAGCTGGCGGTCGCGGTCGTGATCGGCGCGGTCTTCGCCAACCTCATCACCGCGTTCACCGAGGGGTTCATCACCCCGCTGATCGGCATCTTCGGCGGGGTTCCCACCTTCGGGGACCTCTACTTCGAGATCAACGGGAGCCGGTTCCTGTACGGGGCGTTCGTCGACGCGCTGATCTCGTTCCTGATCACCGCGGCGATCCTGTACTTCTTCGTGGTACTGCCCGTCGCCAAGGTGGTGGAGCGCTTCGTCAAGGCCGAGGAGGCCACCACGCGCGAGTGCCCGCACTGCTGCACCGAGATCAGCAGGAAGGCGTCCCGCTGCGCCCACTGCACCAGCGAGGTGGTGCCCGAGACCGCCGCCTGAGGCGGCCGAACGCGTCGGGGGCGGCCCCGTGCGGGGCCGCCCCCGGGAGGGCGGGGCGAGGATCAGCCGGTGTACTCCCAGTGCCAGGGTTCGAAGGGACTGGACTTGGCCCAGGCCGGGTGGTGCCAGCCGAAGTCGGCGCCGTTGGCCTCCATCCAGAGCCAGCGGTCGGACCGGTAGTTCTGGATGCCGCAGCCGAGGTCGATCGCCTGTCCCAGGCCGTGGTTGCTCGTGCCGGGGACGGCCGCGAAGCCCGGCGCCACCTGGCCGTAGACGCGGTGCTGGTTGGGCAGGTCGCGGTAGGCGCTGGTGATGCACATGTTCTCGCCGTACTCGTCCACGTACCTGGCGTTGAGCTGGAGGAAGTCCACGGCCGCGTCGGCGCGCAGCTTCTTGTCGTCGTAGAGGTCGCACAGGGAGTTGGCCGGAAGCAGGCCGTTGGCCGCCCCCTGGGCGTTCACGGCCGCGTCCGGGTCGCAGTCCCCGGCGGCCATGTAGGCCTCCGGGTCGATGCCGCGGTCCTCCAGCTCCTGCACGAGCTCGTTCGTGGTCTGCTCGGACCGCTCTCGCAGGGCCTCGATGTCCGCGGCCAGCTCGACCTGCTCCAGCTGGGTGGTGGTCTGCAGCTCCTGCGCCTGGCTCGCCAGCTCGACCTGCTCCTCGCGCAGGTCGGTGGCGTCCTGGATGAGTGCCTGGTTGTCCTCGGAGATCTTCGCCGCGTAGGACTGGATCTGCAGGTCCTCGCTGAGGGATCCCGCCGCCAGGACGGCGAGCATGCCGCCGTCGGGCTGCTTGTACAGCGTGCTGGCCAGCTGGGCCAGCGGTTCGCGCATCTCGTTGAGTTCGAGTTCGGTCTGCTGGAGGTCGTAGATGGTCTGGACGAGCTCCGACTGGGCGTCCTCCAGCGCGTCCTGGCGGTCGACGAGGTCCTGGTTGGCCTCCTCCAGCTCCTGGGATGCGGTCTCGGCCCTCTCCCGGAACTCCTCCAGGCTCGCCTCGGCGGGTTCCAGCGCGCCGGTGTGCACCGGCGCCACGAGGAGCGCGGTGACGAGCGTGAGCGTCAGCGCCTGTGCGAAGCGGACCCGGTAGGACAGGGCGAAGGCGGTGAGCGCCCCGCCGCCACCCGGTACGCGGGACCTGCGCCGCGCCGCATCAGAAGTGAACGGCACGAATGATCCTCCGGCTGCTTTTCCTCGAACACCTACCCGTGGCCGCAAGGCAACGTACTACATGTCCACATGCGGCCACGCGAGATCGGTCCACCGGGCGGAGCGGGTCGCGGGCGGGTCCCTCCCCGCCCCGCCGCCCTCTGCTCCGGGCTTCGGTGAAACACCTGGTCACCGCCGGGCTGGTCGACGCCGAGCCCGGTCCCCCATCGCTATCGAGGGTACATATGCGGCCATAACACGACGTGCGTCATGAACAACGTCACACCGCACCAGGACAACCAATCGTAGGTCAGCGTACTCCGCCATGCACGCAGAGTCCCCCAACCGCCCCCTCCGGAGGCGGACCGACACCCCATCCACGTCCATCCTGGGTTAGGCTTGGTCCGGTGACGGGGTAGGACATACCTGCGTCAGACCCATGGCTCCGTAGCTCAGGGGATAGAGCACCGCTCTCCTAAAGCGGGTGCCGCAGGTTCGAATCCTGCCGGGGCCGCGTCCGTGAACTGGGGTTCCTCCTCCGGGAGGGGCCCCAGAACGCTTTCCGGGGCCCGTTCGGGTCGCGTTCCACCGCCGTGAGCACACGGCTTCGGTCACACAGCGGCCCGCGCACCCGTGAGGGCCCTTGGGGGCGGTCCGGCCATCCGCCGGCGGCTACCGGCGGTCGGCCTCCGCCGCGGAACCCGCGACCAGCGCGGCCACCGTCCGCCGGATCCTGTCGCGGACCACAGGCTCCTCCGCGCCGGTGAGCACGAGGTGGTGGACCGCGCCGACCACCGCCAGCGCCAGGGCCTCCGGGTCGGCGGTCCGGTGGAGGCGCCCCAGGCCCCGCTCGGCGCCGAGGTAGGCCGCGGCCGCGGTCTCGACCGCCTCCAGGCCGGCCGTGCGGTCGCCGAGGACCGCGCGGACGCGTCCGGCCAGCTCCGGCCGGGAGACCATGAGCCTGGCCAGTGCCAGGAGGACCGTCGGCGGAGTCGCCAGCACGGCCTCGGCCAGGTTGTCCGCGACCGTGCCCGTACCGGCGCGCCCCGGCAGGGCCGCGGCCCTGGCGCAGACCTGGAATCCCCGGTCGACGGCGTAGGCGGCCAGGAAGTCGTCGGTGTCCGCGAAGTGGGCGTACAGCAGCCCGGTGGCGACACCGGCCTCGCGTGTGACGGCCCGGCCGCTGAGCCCGACGGGCCCCTCCCTGACGATCACCCGCTCGACCGCGGAGAAGAGCCGCTGCCTGAGTTCGGGGATGGCGACACCACGTGGCATGCCAGGAATTCTAGGCCCTCGACCGGCCCCGGCGCGGTCGTCCGCCGCACACCGGGCCACCGGCTTGCGTTCGGTATGAACACGTGCTCATACTTGAGTGAACGCCTGCTCATACCAATGTGGTCCGGAGGTCGCGGTGACGAACGTCGAGGACGCTTCCCAGCGTGTCGGTGGCGGGTACGGCGGCCCGCCGCCGAGGCGGGCGGTGATCGTCGGCGCGGGCATCGCCGGTCTCGCCGCCGCGCTGCGGCTCCACCGGGCCGGTTGGGAGACGCTCGTGGTCGAGCGCGCCCCGGCCCGCCGCAGCGGCGGCTACATGGTGAACCTGGTCGGGTGGGGCTACGACGCCGCCGAGCGCCTCGGCCTCGTCCCCGCGCTGTCCGAGAGCGACCTCGGCCTGTTCTCCACGGTCCTGGTGAGAGCCGACGGCCGGCACAAGTTCGCCGTCCCTCCCGAGATCGCCAGGGCCGCCCTCGGCGACCGGGCGCTCACCGTGTTCCGGGAAAGCCTGGAGTCGGCGCTGTACGAGTCCGTTCGCGAGACCGCGGTTCTCCGTTTCGGCACCACCGCCCTGGACGTGGCCCAGGACTCCGGCGGCGTCCGGGTCGAGCTCAGCGACGGCACCACCGAGCGCGCCGACCTGCTCGTCGGCGCCGACGGGCTGCACTCGGGCGTCCGCACGGCCGTGTTCGGCCCCGAGGCGGACTTCCGCGTCGACCTGAACCACGTCGTGGGCGCGCTCCCGCTCGACCGGCTCCCCCCGGACGTGCCGGAGGGGACCGGCACCACGTTCATCGGTCCGGGGCGCACGGCGGCGGTCGTCAACCTCGGGCCGGGCCGGTCCTCGGCCTTCTTCACCTACCGCTGCGCGGACCCGGACGCCGAACTGGCGCGGGGCCCCGCCCAGGCGCTCACCGCCGCGTTCGGCGACCTCGGCGGGGGCGTGCCCGACGTGCTCCGCCAGCTCCACGCCGACCCGTCCGGCGCCTACTTCGACTCCGTCAGCCAGATCTCCATGGACGGGTGGAGCCGCGGCCGGGTCGTGCTGCTGGGCGACGCGGCCTGGTGCCCCTCCCTGTTCGCCGGGTACGGCGCGGCCCTCGCGCTCAGCGGCGCGGACCGGCTCGGCGACGCCCTGGAGCGGCACGGCGACGACGTCACCGGGGCCCTGGCGCGCTGGGAGGCGGGACTGCGCCCCGAGACCCGCAAGCGGCAGGCGCTCGCCCGCCGGGGGACGCGTCAGTACGCCCCCTCCAGCCGCGCGCACGTGTGGATGAACGACCTGGTGATCCGGGCCGTCCTGCTCCCGGGCGTCCGCGGACTCGTCCAGCGCGGCATCCGGCGCGCCAGCAGGCAGCACGCCGCGGCGGACGGGTGACGGAGGGCCGGGGCAGGCGGCTGGCGGCGGGACGCGCCCCCCGGCGTCTGGGAGACTGGCGCCGTCCGTTCCGCGGCGGCCCGCCCCCGACGGCGCCCGCCCCGGCCCCCTCCTCCGGAAGCAGGGACCCGTGTTCGAGAGGTTCACCACCAACGCGCGCCGGATCGTCGTGCGGGCCCAGGCCCAGGCCAAACGCCTGCGCCACGACACCATCGACACCGACCACGTCCTGATGGGCCTGGCGCTGGAGGTCCAGAGCACCGGAGGCCGCTGCCTGGCCGGACACGGCCTCGACGCCGAGGCGATCGAACGCGTCTCGCTGGCGCTGCGCCCCTCGGGCGCCGCCGAGCCGGAGGGACACGTCCCCTTCACCGGCAGCGCGAAGAAGGCCCTGGAGAACTCGCTGCGCGAGGCCCTCGCCCTGAAGCGCAACTACATCGGGACCGAGCACCTGCTGCTCGGGCTGATCCACGACCGCGAGTGCACCGCCGTCCGGATCCTGGCCGCCCTGGGCACCGACCCCGACGCGCTGCGCCGGACCACACTCGACGCGTCGGAGACGAACACCCCCTCCAGGAACATCGAGGGCGTGCTCGACCACCTCGGCGACACGGTGCGCACCGCCGTCGGCCTGGCGCGTTCGGAGGCCGTGGCGCACCGGCACGCCGAGATCGGCACCGAACACCTCCTGCTCGGCCTCCTCCACACCGGGCAGGACCGCGACGACGCCGTCCGGCTCATGCTCGAACACGGCGTCACCCTGCCCCTGGTCCTGCGCCGCGTCGACGAACTCGTCGGCCGCGGACGGGCGGAGGCGCCCGCGGACGGCGGGGGCCTGCCCTTCACCCCGTACGCCGGGCACGCCATGGAGCTGAGCCAGCGGGAGCGCCTCACACGGGCCCAGCACGAGGTCACCGCCGCACACGTCCTGACCGGGGTCCTCCGCGTGCCCGGGAGCACGGGCGCACGGATCCTGGCGGAGGCCGGGCTGGACGCCGACACGGCGCGCCAGCGGTTGTTCGGCGCCGCTCCGGAGCCGACCGGCCCGTGACCGGACCCCGTGCGTCCGCGTCTTCCCCGGTCAACGGTGCCGGTCCCCCCACGTGTCGCCATGACACCGGAGGGCGGCTCGTCCGATCATGGAGCGGGAGCAGGTACCTGACGGGGGAGGTCACACGGATGGCGCACACGGAGCACTTCCGGGACGAGCGGTCGGAGGAACCGGACAGGGCGCCCGTCCGGCAGCGGGGCGGCTCACCCGCCGCCATCGCCGGGGCGCTCCACCGCACCCCGCACCCCGGCCCCCAGCACTGGGGCGGGCCCCGGCCCCGCAAGACGGACCCGGACCCGTTCTTCCCCAACCGGCTGGGGCCGCCGCCCACACGCCGCCGCTCCTGAGCGGGTGTCCGGCGGCGGTGCCGACCGTGGGGGCGCCTAGCGCCGCGGCCGGAGCACGTAGCCGACGTAGCCGTACTCGTGGCCGTGCTCCCGGTACACCGCGACCTCGCGGCGCAGCTCGGCGGCGGCCGCCGCGGCGTGCGGGTCGGCCGGGTCGGTCAGCGCGGCCCGCGCCTCCAGCGGGGCGTAGTACGCCTCCCAGTCGCTCGCCGGGAGCAGGTACGTGGCCGTGACGGTGTATCCGGCGGCCGTCGCCGCCGCCACGTTCTCGGCCGTGGTGCTCAGCGGGTACAGGGCGTCCCAGTAGGCCCGGGCCCCGGCCGACGGCTCGTCCGTGGTCCACCCGCACTCGGTGACCACCAGCGCCCCCTCGGGGGAGAGCAGGCGGCGCCACGAGGCGAGCGCGTGCGCGAACCCGACGTTGTAGGCGGCGCCCTCGCTCCACAGCAGGTCGAAGGACCCGTCGGCGAGGTCGTCCAGGTCGTCCATGGAGCCCGTCCGCGTGGTGACGCGGTCCGCGGCGCCCGCGGCCTCGGCGGCGGCCGCGAGGTCGGCCAGGAACGGCGGGTACAGGTCCACCGCGGTGATCCGCGCCCCCTCCAGTTCCCTCACCAGGACCAGCGAGGCCGCTCCGGTGCCGCTGCCCAGGTCCAGCACCCGCGGGCCCCGCGGCAGGGGGGACGCCAGGGAGAGCAGGAGGCGGGTGGTGGCGCGCGACCCGGGCCCCTGCCGCTCCTGCCCCTCGTGCAGGGCCAGTGCGGCCTTCAGGGACGGGTCGTCGAAGTCGGGTGCCATGCTCGCTCCGGTGCGCTGGAGGACGGTTGCACCGGCGAACGTACCAGTTCGGCGCGGGCCTCCCGGGGGAGGCGGCTCCCTCCCCCCACCCCTCACAGGAAGGGCCGCCAGGGGGCCAGCACGGCCTCGCCGAACTTGGCGTACCAGGGGCGGTCCCGCCACTCGCACTCGGTCAGCTCGCGGGCGTTGGTGAGGTCGTTGGCGAAGACCTCCTCCAGGTGCCCGGCCACGCCCTCGTCGAAGATCTCCACGTTGATCTCGTAGTTGCCCGTCAGGCTCAGCCGGTCCACGTTGGCGGTGCCGATCGTGGACCAGCGTCCGTCCACCGTCGCCGTCTTGGCGTGCACCATGGCGTTGCGGTACAGCCACAGGCGCACGCCGCCGCGCAGCAGCACCGAGTACTGGCTGCGGGAGATCCAGTCCGCGACGACGTGGTTGGACTCCTCCGGCACGAGGATGTTGACGTCCACGCCGCGCTCGACCGCGTCGACCAGGGCGTTCTGGAACTCCCGGTCGGGCATGAAGTAGGCCTGGGTGAACAGCACCCGCTCCTTGGCCCGGTCGATGGCCTCCAGGAACATCGCCCGGATGGGGTAGATGAGCATCTCGGGCACGTTGCGGTGCACGCGGAAGTGCGCGTCCCAGTCGGGGTCGCCGAAGTTCTCCAGCTCGGGCTGGCGGGGCCTGCGGTTCATGTTCCAGAAGTCGCTGAAGGCGTTCTCCAGCTCCCACACCGCCGGGCCGGTCACGCGCATGTGGGTGTCGCGCCAGTCGGTGGCGTAGAGCGAGCCCACGTTGTACCCGCCGACGAAGCCCACCTCGCCGTCGACGGTGAGGATCTTGCGGTGGTCGCGGCCGGACTTGCGGATGTTCAGCAGCAGCACGCCGGGGCGCAGGAGCGGGTACTCCAGCACGCGGACGTTGGGCGGGAAGCGGAAGAAGGAGCGGGGCACCACCAGGTTCGCGAAGCCGTCGTAGACGACGTACACCTCGACGCCCCGGTCGGCCGCCTCGATGAGCGCGCGCTTGAACCGCTGGCCCACCCGGTCGTCCTTGATGATGTAGGACTCGAACAGGACGCGGCGCCGGGCCCCCCGGATCGCCGCGATCATGTCCTCGAACAGGTCCTCGCCGTAGGTGTACACGGTGGCCGTGGTCCCGGTGTCGCCCACCGGCAGCTCGGCGGGCGCCGTGCGGGGGAAGAAGGCCCGGCGCGGCCGCACCTTCCTGCGCCAGTGGTTGACCCCCATGAGGGTCGCGGCCACGGCGACCTGGGTGGTCACCAGTCCGACGAGCCCCCACTTGGCCACCGAGGTGATGGTGGAGCGTCGCACAGTCGCCTCCCGGGCAGGGACCTCCGCGGTGCCGGGCCCGGCCGCGGACGCCCCTGGTACAAAGTGGACGTCAACCGTATCCCGGGGCACCGGCGGACGGCGGCGCGTCCGCCCCGTGCCCCCGTGACACAGGATTCTCCCCCTACCCCCGTTCCCGGCGTCGGAACGCCACCAGCTCCGTGGTCGGGCTCTCACTGCGGCCCCGGACCAGGCGCCGCTCCAGCGGGTACAGCGCCGCGCCCGCGAGCCACCCGGTCGGCGCGGTGAGGGTGGCCGCGCGCAGGGCCCCGCCCCACGCCTTGCGCCAAGGCGCGGGGGCGTCCACCTGGGCGTTCATGAGCATGAGCATGGGCACCCGGCGGACCAGGTCGAACCCGGCCCGGTCCGCGGTGTCCGTGATCCACTCCAGGGTGCGGTTGACCTGGTGTTCGCCGCGCTGCTCGGGACGGCGGAGGCAGTTCTCGGAGACCACGAGGAGGCCGCCGGGGCGCAGCACCCGGGCGAACTCGCCGACGGCCCGGGTGTAGCGCTCGTCGTCGGTGATGTGGAAGAGCACGTCCATACAGGACAGCGCGTCGAAGGAGTCGTCGTCGAAGGCGTCGAGGTCGGCGGCGTCCTGGCGGACGAACCGGTGGTCGGGGAACCTGCCGCGCAGGCGCTGGACGGCCGCGTCGGTCATGTCGCACCCGGTGACGTCACCGACGCCCATGCGCCCCCACAGGCGCACGTAGAATCCGGTGCCGCTGCCCACGTCGAGGACGCTGGCGCCGGACCGGCCGGGGGTCAGCCGGGCGGCCTCGCGCAGGAACACCTCCTCGCGCACCTTGTACATCCACGTGTTGAAGGGGCGGCCCAGGGCCCGGTAGCCGACGCCGCTCTCGGTCCAGTCGCCTTCGAGGCGGCGTTCCCAGAAGTCTCGCAGTTCGCTGTGCGTAGCCATGGGACCACTGTCACACCGCGCCCGCGGGAAGTCCCGCCGCAGCGCCGCAACGGCCCCGGAGAGCCGCGTGCGCCCGGTTTTCGGACATCCCGGTGCCCTCAAGGCGAAGGGCCGGATCTCGCGGACCCCGCCCGTCCGCGGCTCAGGGGACGCGGTGGGCGACCACGCGCTCCACGAACCCCAGCGCGGTCCGGTCGTGGTGGTCGACCGCGAACCCCGCGTCGACGGCCACGTGCCGGGGCAGCCGCCGGGGCCGGTCCTTGCGGGCCTCCCGCACGCGCAGGGGCCACCGGGTGTACTCGACGTGGTCGACCAGCAGCAGGAGCCCGCCCGGCCGCAGGACGCGGTGCATCTCGGACAGGGCGCGGTACTGGTCGGGGATGGTGCACAGGGCGAGCGCGCACAGGACGGTGTCGAACTCCCCGTCGCCGAAGGGCAGGTCCTGCGCGTCGCCCTCGCACAGGGTGAGGCGTCCGTCCAGTCCGGCGGCCCGTTCCCGGGCCCTGGCCAGCATGCCGGGGCTCAGGTCCACGCCGGTGACCTCCACCCCGTCCCGGTAGTACGGCAGGTTCTGGCCGGTGCCCACGGCGACCTCCAGAACCCGGCCGCGCGCCCTGGCGCACAGCCGGGCGCGGGTGCGGCCGAGCACGGCCCGCTGCACTCCCGCGGCGCGGTCGTAGCCCCGCGCCATCCGGTCCCACTCGCTACGCACCCGCTCGGTCCGCTCGTCCACGGTGTCCTCCCTCGACCCGGTTCCTTGACCGGAGTCCCAGTGTGGAAGTTAATGTCCACATGAAGTCAAGCGAGTCGGAGCTGTCCATCGGCGAACTGGCCGAACCCTTCGGGCTGGCCACCCACGTGCTGCGGCACTGGGAGTCGGTCGGCGTCCTGGAACCGTCCCGCCGTGTGGGGGGCCAGCGCCGGTACACGCCGGAGCAGCGCCTCCGGGTCGGGCTGGTGCTGCGCGCCCAGGAGGCCGGGTTCAGCCTGGAGCAGATCCGGGAGCTGTTCGGCGCCGAGGACGGGGCGGCGCGGCGCGACCGCCTGGCCGAGCACCTGGCGCGGTTGGACGAGCGCGTGGCCCGGCTGCGGGCGGTCCGCGACATGGTGGCGCACACGCTCTCCTGCGAGTCGCCGGACATCCTGGAGTGCCCGAGCATGAGGGCGGTGCTGGTGGAGACCTCGGTGTCGGAGTGTGCTGCTATGCATGGCCGCACACACCCTCCGAACCTCCGGGAGACCCCTTGACCCTCCACGAACACCTGAGCGAGTTCGCCGGACTGCCCGTCGCGAGCTACCAGGAGGCCCGCCTTCTGGAACGGCACGGGGAGACCGTCCCGCCCGGCGCCCGGTCCCCGGAACGGGACGGCCTCGCCGACCCCGGGTCGGTGGCCTGGCAGCTGACCCGGTACGGGGACGACCTCCCGGGGGACCCCCGGGAGTACCTGGAGGGTTTCCTGGAGTTCGCCGGCGCCCCGGCCTCGGTCCGCGCCCTCGTGGTCGGCAACCTGGTGGACGGCTTCGAGGTGGAGTCCTCCGACGCCGTCCGCGACGCCCTCGCGGAGGCGGCACCGCGCCTGCCCGGCCTGCGCTCCCTCTTCTACGCGGACCTGATCTGCGACGAGTGCGAGGCGTCGTGGATCAGGCACGGGGACCTGTCCCCGCTGGTGACCGCCCTCCCCGGGCTGACCCGGTTCGCGGTGCGCGGCACCACCCGCCTGAGCCTGAAGGCGCTGGAGCACGACGGGCTGCGCCGTCTCACCCTCCAGGGCGGGGGACTGCCCGGACGGCTCGCCCGCGAGGTCGTCGCCGCCCGGCTCCCCGCCCTGGAGCACCTGGAGCTGTGGCTGGGCGTGGAGGCCTACGGCGGCGACACCACGGTGCAGGACCTCGCGCCGGTACTGTCCGGCGAGGCCTTCCCCGGGCTGAGGACGCTGGGCCTGCGCAACGCCGAGCACACGGGCGCCTGGGTGCGGGTCCTCGCCGAGGCCCCCGTCACCTCCCGCCTGCACACCCTGGACCTGTCCCTGGGGACCCTGCGCGACGAGGACGTCCCGGTCCTGCTGGAGTCGCCCGTGTTCCGCGGGCTCGGGAAGCTGGACCTGCACCACCACTACCTGTCCGAGGAGGCGGAGAAGGAGGTGCGCGCGGCGTTCGCCGGAGCCGGGGTGGAGGTCGACCTGTCCGAACGCGAGGAGCCCGACGACTGGGACGGCGAGGCCGAGTACTACCCGGCGGTCTCGGAGTAGTCCCGGCGACCGCCGCCCCGGCGCCGCCCGCCCGGGCACGGGCGGCCCGGTGTGTCGGAGCGCGCTGATAGGTATGGACGCACACCCTCCGAACCTCAGGGAGACCCCGTGGCCTTCGACGCCCACCTGACCGAGTTCGCCGGACTGCCCGTCGTGGAGTACCGCTCCCCGGAGGGGTGGGCGCGGGAGGCGGAGAAGGCGCGCGAGAGAGCGGAGCGGCTGGGCCGGGACTTCGCCGGCCCCGGTTCGTACCCGCCCCCCGCACTGACCGCGGCCCTGGCCGACCCCGGGTCGGTGGCCTGGCGCCTCAGCGACGACGAGGAGCCCCTGGACGACTACCGGCGGTTCACCGCGCAGGTGGACCAGGACCGGGTCGCAGCCGTCGTGCTCGGGGACATGCGGGAGACCTTCTCCGTGCAGTGTCCCGACCCCCTCAAGCGCGCCCTCCTGGAGGTGGCGCCGGACCTGACCGGGCTGCGCTCCCTCTTCTACTGCGACGTGACCTTCGAGGAGATCGAGGTCTCGTGGATCGAGCTGGGCGACATGGCCCCGGTCCTGGCCGCCTTCCCCCTGCTGACCGAGTTCGCGGTGCGCGGCACGGGTGACATGAGCCTGCACGTGCCCCGGCACGACTCGCTGCGCCGCCTCACCCTCCAGGGCGGAGGGCTGCCCGCGAAGCTCACCCGCGAGATCGTCTCGTCCGGGCTGCCGCACCTGGAGCACCTGGAGCTGTGGCTGGGCGTGGAGAACTACGGGGGCGACACCACCCCGGAGGACCTCGCCCCGGTCCTGTCCGGCGAGGTGTTCCCCGGGCTGGGGTCGCTGGGCCTGCGCAACGCCGAGCACACCGACGACTGGGTCCCGGTCCTCGCCGAGGCACCCGTCACCTCCCGCCTGCACACCCTGGACCTGTCCCTGGGCACCCTCACCGACAGGGGCGCTCGGGCCCTGGTCGAGGCCGCTCCCGCGTTCGGGCACCTGAAGCGGCTCGATCTGCACCGCCACTACCTGTCCGAGGAGATGAGCGGGCACGTCCAGGCCGCCTTCGCCGGGACCGGTGTGGACGTGGACCTGTCCGACCGCGAGGTCGGCAGCGACTGGGAGGACGAGAACTTCGACTACGACGCGGCCGGCTACTACACGGCCGTCACCGAGTAGGGCCCGCACCGTCCGTCGTGTCACCCTGGGCTGCTAGATATGTTCCTGCCCGAAACCCCGAGGTAGGAGCCCCCCGATGCTGAACAACCGCCACGTCACCGAGTTCGCGGGCCTGCCCGTGGTCGAGTTCCCCGCCGTCGAGGCAGAGGAGGCGGGCACCTACTCCGAGGAGCCCGCCCAGTCCCCCGAGGAGCTGGCCGCGGCGGTCGCCGACCCCGGCTCGGTGGCGTGGCGGCTGCGCGTCTCGTCGGTCTACCCGGCCGAGGACTTCGGGGACTACTTCGCCCGCTTCCTCGCGGCCGTGGACACCGGCCGGGTCCGGGCCCTGATCATCGGCGGTTGGGGCGACTTCGAGGAGGAGCCGCCCTCGACCGTCCCGCGCGACGCGCTCATCGGCGGCGCCGACGCGTTCCCCGAGCTGCGGGCCCTGTTCTTCGGCGAGATCCTCCAGGAGGAGTACGAGATCTCCTGGATCCACCAGACCGACCTGGCGCCCCTGGTGGCGGCGTTCCCCCTGCTGGAGGAACTGACCGTGCGCGGCACCGGCGACCCCTACCTGGGCGACGGCAAGCTGGAGATGGCCCTGGCCGAGCACACCGGCCTGCGGACCCTGGTCCTCCAGAGCGGCGGCCTGCCCGGCCGGGTCTCGCGCGAGGTCGCCGCCTCGCCGCTGCCCGCGCTGGAGAACCTCGAACTGTGGCTGGGCGTGGAGAACTACCGGGGCGACACCACCCCGGACGACCTGGCGCGGGTGCTCTCCGGCGAGGCCTTCCCCGGGCTGCGCCACCTGGGCCTGCGCAACGCCGAGGACGTCGACGGCTGGATCCCGGTCCTGGCCCAGGCCCCCGTCCTGGCCTCCCTGGACACGCTGGACCTGTCCCTGGGCGTCCTCACCGACAAGGGCGGACAGGCCCTGGTGGAGGCCGCGTCCGCGTTCGCGGGGCTGCGCCGCCTGGACCTGCACCACCACTACCTGTCCGAGGAGACGCAGGCGCGCGTCCGCGAGGCCCTGCCGGGTGTGGAGGTCGACCTGTCCGAGCACCGGGAGCCGTACGTCCACCACGGAGGCGAGTCGTACTACTACACCGCGGTCTCGGAGTAACCCCACATCACACTCGTCACTCCGGGCTGCTGGACGTCGCCTGCCCGAAACCCCGAGCCGGAAAGCCCCCTGATGCCCAACAACCACCACGTCACCGAGTTCGCGGGCCTGCCCGTGGTCGAGTTCCACTCGTGGGACACCATCCGCGACGATCTCGAAACCGCCATGTACTGGGCGCGCAACCGGAGCGAACTCCATGAGGAGCGCCCCCGGTCGCACCGGCGGCTCCTCGAGGCCATCGCCGACCCGGGCTCGGTGGCCTGGCGGCTGCGCACGGAGCCGTCGAGCTCCTACGGCAGCGGCGGCCGGACGAAGGCGTTCGAGAACCTCCAGGAGTACATGTACAGGTTCTCCGTCCTGGTAGGACAGGAGCAGGTCCGCGCCCTGGTCGTCGGAAACGTCCCCGACCAGGACTTCCAGATGCGGGCCGCCGAGGTCGTCGACGCGCTGCTCGGACTCGCCCCGAAGCTGACCGGGCTGCGCGCGCTGTTCTTCGGCGAGATCCTCCAGGAGGAGAACGAGATCTCCTGGATCCAGCTGTGCGACCTCGCTCCGCTGGCGGCCGCGCTGCCGCACCTGGAGGAACTGGTGGTGCGCGGCGGCAGCGGCTCCCTGGACCTGCGGCTGGAGGAGCACCCCTCCCTGCGCAGGCTCACCGTCCAGAGCGGGGGGCTGCGCCCCGACGTGGTCCGGGACGTGTGCGCCTCCGGCCTGCCCGCGCTGGAGCACCTGGAGCTGTGGCTGGGCGTGGAGGAGTACGGCGGCAGGAGCACCGCGCGGGACCTCGCACCGGTGCTGTCGGGCGGGGCGTTCCCCCGGCTGCGCTCGCTGGGGCTGCGCAACGCCGGGAACCTGGGCTCCTGGATCCCGGTCATCGCCGGAGCCCCCGTCGTCTCCTCCCTGGAGGTCCTGGACCTGTCTCTGGGCGACCTCACCGACGAGGGCGGACAGGCCCTGGTCGAGGCCGCTCCCGCCTTCGCGCACCTGAAGCGGCTCGACCTGCACCACCACTACGTCTCCGAGGACGTGTGCGAACGGATCCGCGCCGCCCTGCCCGGCGTGGAGGTCGACCTGTCCGGGCGCGGGGAACCCGAGGTCCATGAGGACGAGGACGGCGAGGAGCCCGAGATCCACTACTACACCGCGGTCTCCGAATGATCCCCCGACGCCCCCTGGTCGTGGTGGGGGTCCCCGGCCACCGGCGCCTGGAGCTGTTCGGCGCCGCGGCCGGGGCCCTCGGTCTGCCCGAACCGGTGGTCGTGCCGTGGCGCGCGCTGGCCTCCGGTCCGGTGGAGCTGCCGGAGGACGCCGTGGTCCGGGTGGACTCGCCGGGCGGCGACGCGGAGACCGAGCGCCTGCTGCGGGGCTGGGAGCACACCCCCGACCTGTATCGGGCCGAGGGCACCGGCGACCAGCACGCCGGGTTCCGTGCCGCCCTGGACCGGCTCGCCGGGGCGGTGCGCGCCACGCCGGGCGCGGCCCTGCTCCAGGAGCCCGCGGACCTGGTGGACATGTGCGACAAACGGCGCTGCCACGCCCGTCTGGCGGCGGCCGGGGTGCCGGTGCCGCCCGCCCTGCCCGGGCCGGTCACCGGCTACGCGTCGCTGCGCGCGGCGATGGACGCCCACCGCTGGCCGCGGGTGTTCGTCAAGCCCGCCCACGGCTCCTCGGCCTCCGGCGTGATGGCGCTGGCCACCGCCTCCGGCGGGCGGATCCGCGCGGTCACCTCGGCCGACCTGGTCCGGGGCGCCGACGGGTCCGTGGAGCTGTACAACAGCCTGCGGCTGCGCACCTACACCAGCGAGGAGGACGTCGCGGCGGTGGTGGACGCCCTGGCCCCCGACCACCTGCACGTGGAGCGGTGGGTGCCCAAGGCGGGGTTCGCGGGCAGGGCCGTGGACCTGCGCGTGGTGGTGGTCGCGGGCCGGGCCGCCCACGTCGTGGTGCGCTCCTCGTCCTCACCCATGACCAACCTGCACCTGGGCAACGCCCGGGGCGACCTGGCGGCCCTGCGGGAGTCGGTCGGCCCGCACGCCTGGGCGCGGGCCATGGCCACCGCCGAGGCCGCCGCCGCGTGCTTCCCCCGCACCCTGCACGCCGGGGTGGACCTGCTGGCCTCCCCGGGGTGGCGGGAGTTCGCCGTGTGTGAGGTCAACGCCTTCGGCGACCTGCTCCCCGGCGTCCTGCACGAGGGCCGCGACACCTACGCCGAGCAGCTGCACGCCCTGGCCACCGGCCGTTTCCCCGTCCCCGAACCCGAGAGAGCATGAACAGCACCGCACCCGACATGAACACCGTGGTGGGCACGCACGACATCCTGCTGCTCACCCTGGACACCCTCCGCCACGACGTGGCCGCCGAGCTGGCCGAGGCGGGCCGCACCCCGAACCTGGCCCGGCTGCTGCCGGGCGGGCGGTGGGAGCGCAGGCACGCGCCCGCGAGCTTCACCTACGCCTCCCACCTGGCGATGCTCGCCGGGTTCCTGCCCACCCCCGCCTCACCGGGGCCGCATCCGCGCCTGTTCGCCGCCGCGTTCCCCGGCAGCGTGTCCACCGCGCCCGGCACCTGGACCTTCGACGCGCCGGACCTGGCCTCCGGGCTGGCCCGGGCCGGGTACCACACGGCCTGCGTGGGGGGCACGGGCTTCTTCAACCGGAGGTCGGCGGTGGGCTCGGTCATCCCGGACATGTTCGCCGAGAGCCACTGGGAGGAGTCCTTCGGCGTGACCGATCCCCGCTCCTTCGAGCACCAGGTGGCGTGCGCCGCCCGGATCGCCGGGGAGCGCCCCGCGGACCAGCCGCTGTTCCTGCTGCTCAACGTGTCGGCGCTGCACCAGCCCAACTGGTTCCACCTGCCCGGGGCCGTCCGGGAGGACGGCGACACCAGGCGCAGCCACGCCGCGGCCCTGGAGTACGTGGACCGGCACCTGCCGCCGCTGCTGGCCGCGATGTCGGCCCGCCGCCCCTGCTTCGCGATCGTGTGCTCCGACCACGGCACCGCCTACGGGGAGGACGGCTACACCGGCCACCGGATCGGCCACGAGACCGTGTGGACGGTCCCCTACGCCCACGCGTTCCTGCCCCGGGGGCGTACCGCTCCCGCCGACGCCCAGGAGGCGACCACGTGACCACCGCCCTGACCCCGCGCCCCGAACCGGTGCGCGCCGACTCCCCCTACCAGTCCTACGTCTACGCCTACCCGCACAAGAGCGCCTACCGGCCCTTCACCGAACGCCCCGCGCTCGCCGACCTGTGGCGCGGCGAGGACGTCGGCGCGCTGTCGCTGTACGCGCACATCCCGTTCTGCGAGATGCGCTGCGGGTTCTGCAACCTGTTCACCCGCTCCACTCCCCCGGCCGAGCAGGTCACCGCCTACCTGGACGCTCTGGAGCGGCAGGCGGAGGCGGTGGCCGGGGCGCTGCCGGAGGGCGCCGCCTTCGCCCGGGCGGCCCTGGGCGGCGGCACCCCCACCTATCTGACCGCCGAGGAGCTCACCCGGGTCTACGACCTCACCGAGCGGGCGTTCGGGGTGGACCTGTCGGCGGTCCCGGTGTCGGTGGAGACCTCCCCGGCCACGGCCACGCCCGACCGGCTGGCGGTGCTCGACGCGCGCGGCGCCACCCGGATCAGCATGGGCGTGCAGAGCTTCCTGGACTCCGAGGCGCACGCGGCCGGGCGTCCGCAGAAGCGCGCCGAGGTGGACCGGGCGCTGGCCGCGATCCGCGAGCACGCCTCGGCCGACCTCAACCTCGACCTCATCTACGGCATCGACCGCCAGGACGCCCGCACCTGGGCCTACTCCCTGGACACGGCGCTGGAGTGGGAGCCGGAGGAAATCTACCTGTACCCGCTGTACGTGCGCCCGCTCACCGGGCTGGGCCGCCGCGCACGCGCGTGGGACGACCACCGGCTGGGCCTGTACCGCCAGGGCCGCGACCACCTGCGCGAACGCGGCTACGAGCAGGTGTCCATGCGCATGTTCCGGCGGGCGGACGCCCCGGCGACGCAGGGGCCGGACCACTCCTGCCAGACCGACGGCATGGTGGGGCTGGGCTGCGGGGCCCGCTCCTACACCTCCGCCGCGCATTACTCCTTCGACTACGCCGTGGGCGTGGGGCAGGTGCGGTCGATCATCGCCGACTACACGGGCCGCGACCGGGCCGACTTCACCCGGGCCGAGGTGGGGTTCGACATGGATGGGGACGAGCGGCGCCGCCGCCACCTGCTCCAGTCGCTGCTGCTCGCGGAGGGGATGGACACCGCCGCCTACGCCGACCGGTTCGGTTCCCGCCCCGAGGAGGACTTCGCCGCGACCCTGGCGGTGCTCGACGGGCGCGGCTGGCTGGAGCGGGACGGCGCGCCGGACCTGCTGCGGCTGACCCCGGAGGGGCTCGCGCACTCCGACGCGGTGGGGCCGATGTTCTTCTCCGCCGGGGTGGCGGCCCTGATGGCCGACTACGAGGCCCGGTGAGCACGGTGACCCCCTCCTCCCCGGCCCGGGCCCCGGGCCCCGCGCTCCCGCCGCACCTGACCCTGCTCTACCGCGGTCCGCTGGCCAGCTGCGACTACGACTGCCCGTACTGCCCCTTCGCCAAGCGGCGCGACAACCCCGAGACACTGCGCGCCGACCGCGCCGCGCTGGAGCGCTTCACCGGCTGGGTGGCCGCGCTGGAGGCGGAGCACCCCGGCACCCGTGTCTCGGTGCTGTTCACCCCGTGGGGCGAGGGACTGGTGCGGTCCTGGTACCGGACCGCGATCACCCGGCTCAGCCACCTGCCGCACGTGGAACGGGTGGCCATCCAGACCAACCTGAGCGGCCGCCTGGGCTGGCTGGCCGACTGCGACCCCGGCACCGCCGCGCTGTGGACCACCTACCACCCCGGGCAGGTGACCCATGAGCGCTTCCTGGCCAAGGCGCGCGAGCTGGTCGGGATGGGGGTGCGGTTCAGCGTCGGCGTGGTCGGCGAACCGGAGCACCTCGCGGCGGCCCGGCGGATGCGCGCCGACCTGCCCGAGCAGGTGTACCTGTGGGTGAACGCCGCCGAGGGCCGGACCTACACCGACGCGGAGGCCGCGCGGTGGCAGGCCCTGGACCCCCACTTCCACTACAGCCGCAGCCCCCACCCCAGCCGGGGCCTGCCCTGCCGTACCGGTGACACTGTGCTGTCCGTGGACGGGGACGGCGACGTGCGCCGGTGCCACTTCGTGGACACCCCGATGGGCAACCTCTACGACGGCTCGTTCGCCGCCCGGCTCGGCCCCCGCGCGTGCCCGCTGACCAGCTGTGACTGCCACATCGGCTACGTTCACCTGGAGTCCCTGGACCTGTACGACGTGTTCCGGGGCGGGGTGGTGGAACGGGTCCCCTCGGCCTTCGGCTCCCCGCTCCCGCTCGTGTGAGACGGGTCAAAACCGCTTCGCAACGTCACCGGGAACCGACATAATGCCCACCATGGTCTTTCCCCGGGTTATCGCGACCGACCTCGACGGCACACTCCTGGACGCGGGAGGCCTGGTCTCCGAACGCAACCGGCGGGCGCTGGCCGCCGCCGCGGAGGCGGGCGTCAGGGTGGTGGTCTCCACCGCGCGCCCGCCGCGGACCACGCAGCACATCGCCGAGCAGCTCCCCTGCTCCGCCGTGCTCTGCGGCAACGGCTCGCTGGCCCACGTGCCCGGCGACGACCCGCTGGTGCGCGCCATCTCCCCGGACACCGCCCGTTCGGTGGTCGAGAAGCTCAACGCGGAGCTGACCGGGATCGGCTACGGCATCGAGACCGGCACCGACTTCTTCCACGACGCCGACTACCACCTGGAGCCGTGGCTGTCCGGTGAGTGGGTGCGCGAGGTGCTGGAGGACACCGAGACCCTGCTGAAGCGGGCCACCCCGATCACCAAGCTGCTCGTGCGCGCCCGCGACATGCCGGTGGAGGAGCTGCACGAGACGGCCGCGGCGGCGGTCGGGTCGCTGGCGGAGGTGACCTACTCGGGCAGCTACAGCCTGCTGGAGCTGAGCGCGCCGGGCGTGAACAAGGGCAGCACGCTCGCGATGGTCTGCGAGCGGTGGGGGGTGTCCGCCGAGGAGGTGGTGGCCTTCGGCGACATGCCCAACGACCTGGCCGCCCTGTCCTGGGCGGGCGCGGGGTACGCCATGTCCAGCGGACACCCCGACCTGCTCGATCCCGCGCTGGGACTGCGGGTGGCCCCGCCCAGCAACGAGGACGGTGTGGGCCGGGTGGTCGAGCGGCTGCTCGCAGAGCGCTGACCACGTCAACCGGAAATGTTACTGGCGTGAGGCGTGGGCTCTGAACTGCGATGATCTTGTACTTGTAGCCGATGTCGGCGCTCGAACCTCGCTATAGGTACAAGATCACGGTGGAGGGAAGGGGTTCCGGGCGCCGGGCCGGAAAACGCCTGGCCCCAGCCCGGGGCCGCCTCCTAGGGTCGCCCCACACGTACCCGGAGAAGGGCTCACCGTTGCCGCACCCCACCCAGATCGTCTCCTCCCTGGCCGACCCCGACCGCCTGGCGCTCTACGCCCGCGTGGTCGGCGCGGGAGCCGGAGGGCTGCCCGCCGGGGAGGTCCGCGCGGACGGGCGGGGACGCAGGAACCTGACCCGGCTCTCGGACGCGGGACTGGTGCGCGAGGACGACGGCCGCGTGGTGTGCGTGCCGGAGGCGTTCTCCGCCGCCCTGGAGGAGCACCGGCCCGCGCGCCGGGATCCGGTGGACGCGCTGTTCCACGACGGGCGGCTGAGCGCGCTGCCCGCCAAGCGCGAGCTGCGCGCGCGGGTGTTCGCGCGGATCACCGACCGGTTCTTCGCCCCCGGAGTGACCTACACCGAGAAGCAGGTGAACACCGCTCTGCGGTCCTGCTGCGACGACCACTCGGCCATGCGCCGCCATCTCGTGGACGGGGGCTACCTGACCCGCGACGACGACGGCAGCGAGTACCGGGTCGTGGAGGCCTGAGCCGCCGCGGGCGAGAGGACGGGCGCACGGCGGCTCAGGCCTCCACGCCGTCCACCTGCTCGTGGTAGGTGCGCCGGGTGCGCTCGGTGTGCTCGCTCATCAGCCTCAGCGCCGCGTCCGCGTCACGGTCCTCGATGACGTCGACGAGGGCGGAGTGCTCGTCCCAGGAGGCGGCGCCGCGGACGCGGGCGACCGGGGCGTAGTACCAGCGCACCCGCCGGTCGACCTGCGCGGCCAGCTCGGCGAGCACCCGGTTGCCCGAGGCCTCGGTGACGGTGCGGTGGAAGTCGGCGTTGGCCTGGACGACCGCGTCGGTGTCGGCGCGGTCGGTGGCGGCGCGCCCGGCGGCGACCAGGTCGCGCAGGAACCCGATCTGCTCGGACGAGGCGTTCTGCGCGGCCAGGCGGGCCGACTCCGTCTCCAGCAGGGCGCGCACGGCCAGGAGCTGGTCGGCCTCGCTCTCGGTGGGCGTGTGCACGAAAGCGCCGTACCCGGGCCGCAGGTCCACCCACCCCTCGTTGCTGAGCCGCTGCATCGCCTCGCGGACCGGCTGGCGCGAGACGCCGAGGGTCTGGGCCAGCTCGGTCTCGACCAGGTGCTGGCCGGGCGAGAGCGACCGGTTGGTGATCAGGTCGAGAATGGCCTCGTACACGGCTTCACGCAGCGGCACGGGGCGCTGGACCCGTCCCGCGACGGCGTTCAACCCCTGTGGGGACATAGGGCGGCTCCATCCGGATGCGTGGGCTTTGTAGACAGTGTACAAAAGGCGGCGGGCGGGTGTGCCGTCACGGCAGCTCCACGAGTTCGACGCGGCCGGCCCGGCGGCCGGGCGGTACGACCGCGAGGGCGTCCGCGACGGCGGCGGCGCGCAGGTCGGCCGAGCCGGCGGCGGGCAGTTCCACCGCCAGGTCGCGGCTGACGCGCACCGGCACCAGGCGGGTGTCCGCCGGGTGCGGCGGGGTCGGCCCGATGAGCCGGACCCGGCGGCCGAGGTGGGCGGGGTCGCGCCGGTCCGCGCGGCCGGTGAGCACCGGGACGAGCAGTGTGAGCGCGGCGGCCAGCGCGGCGCCGGGGTTGCCCGGCAGGCCCACGACCACCGTTCCCGAGGGCAGCACGGCCAGCACCTGCGGGTGCCCCGGGCGGCAGGCCACGCCGTCGACGACCATCCGCGCGCCGAGTCCGGCGAGCACCGGGCGCAGGTGGTCTGCGGGCCCGGCCGAGGAGGACCCGCAGACCGCGACGACCTCGGAGGGCCGGGACGCTTCCAGGGCCCGGGCCGTGTCCCGGCCGCGGTCGGCGACCGCCAGCGCGGGCAGGCAGCGCCCTCCGGCCCAGGTGACCAGTCCGGGGAGCAACGGGCCGATCGCGTCCCGCACGGTGCCCGGGCGCGGCGCCCCCTCGCGCACGACCTCGTCCCCGGTGACCAGGACGCGCACCGAGGGGCGGACCACGGGCAGCGTGTCCAGGCCCAGGCTCGCGGCCAGGCCGAGGAGGGCGGGGGTGACGGGGCTGCCGCGGCGCGCGGCCAGCGCCCCGGCGGGGGTGGTCTCGCCCCTGCGGCGGATGTGCCTGCCGGCCTCGGCCCCGCCGCGCACGCGCCCGGAGGACACCGTCGCCCGCTCCCAGGGGAGGACGGCGGTGGTGCCCTCCGGTACGACGGCGCCCGTGGCGACCTCCACCGCTTCCCCCGGGTTCAGGCGGACGACGGGTCCCCGGCGCCCGGCGAGCGAGCGGCCGAGGACGGTCCAGGGACCCTCACCGGCCACCGCGTACCCGTCCATGGCCGCACTGTCCAGTACCGGGACGTCGACCGCAGAGACGAGGTCGGCGCCGAGGGTGGCACCGAGGGCGCCGTCGAGCGGCTCCTCGGCCATGGGCTGTCCACCCTCGGCGCCGGTCACCCACGCCAGCTCCCGTGCCTTGGTCCAGGGCATCGGTGCGCGCGGGCGGCTTTTTCCGTGAAGAAGCGGAGAAGTTTCCGGGGCAACCGGGTCGGGCATTCCTTCTCTCCCTGTCGTCGGGTGAAGAACGCTGCCCTGAAGCATACTGTATACAGTATTTTATGGAAAGGAGTCCTCATGCGAATCGCCGTACTCGGCGCCGGAGCGATCGGCGCCTACGCGGGAGCCGCGCTGCACAGGGGCGGGGCCGACGTGCACCTCATCGCGCGCGGTGAGCACCTGCGGGCCCTGCGCGAGCGGGGGGTCCGGGTCCTCAGCCCGCGCGGGGACTTCGACGCGCACCCCCACGCCACCGACGACCCCACCGAGGTCGGGCCCGTGGACGCCGTCATCCTCGGCCTGAAGGCCCAGCACTACGCGGCCTGCGGCCCGCTGCTGCGCCCCCTGATGGGCCCCTCCACCATGGTCGTCGCCGCCCAGAACGGCATCCCCTGGTGGTACTTCCACGGGATCGAGGGGCCCCTGGCCGGGCACCGGATCGAGAGCGTGGACCCCGGCGGCGCGGTCAGCCGGACGATCCCGGTCGAGCGCGCCGTGGGCTGCGTGGTCTACGCGGCCACCGAGATCGCCGGGCCCGGCGTGATCCGGCACATCGAGGGGACCCGGTTCTCCATCGGCGAGCCGGACCGCTCCTCCTCCCGGCGCTGCCGCGACCTCCAGGCCGCGATGGAGGCGGGCGGGCTCAAGTGTCCGGTCGAGCAGGACCTGCGCGAGGACATCTGGGTGAAGCTGATGGGCAACATCGTCTTCAACCCGCTGAGCGCGCTGAGCCGCTCCACCATGGTGCAGATCTGCCGCAACCGCCCGACCAGGGAGCTGGCCCGCACCATGATGGCCGAGACCCTGGACGTGGCCGCACGGCTGGGCGTGCGCCCCGCCGTCTCCATCGACCGGCGCCTGGCCGGAGCCGAGCGCACCGGCGACCACCGCACCTCGACCCTGCACGACCTGGAGCGCGGACGCCCCATGGAGCTGGACGTCATCCTGTCCGCCGTGGTGGAGCTGGCC
The DNA here is from genome assembly GCF_012396365.1 of Nocardiopsis alborubida. Taxonomy (GTDB): domain Bacteria; phylum Actinomycetota; class Actinomycetes; order Streptosporangiales; family Streptosporangiaceae; genus Nocardiopsis; species Nocardiopsis alborubida. The sequence continues at coordinate 52,122 of NZ_JAAXPG010000042.1, forward strand.
GACCTGACCGGCGCCCCCGCTCCCGCCCTCCGGGCGGTGGACGCCGTCGCGGGCCTGCTCAACGCCCGGATGCTCGACGCGCCCGCCCCCGCCCCCACGCCCGCGGCGCCCTCCGTCGCGGCCTAGACGCACTGACCGCGAAGGCTCGCCGGGGCCCGCCTCCTCCGTCGTGACCTTGTACCTGCGGCGAGGCCGGACGGTCCAGACGCGCCACAGGCGCAAGACCACCGCGGGCCAGAACCCGCGTGCCGCACCAGCGACGTCTCCGACCAGCCCGCTGGCCCGACCCCGCACCCCTCACTCTTGACCCTTGTCCCCACCAACTCAATACTGTATGCAGTATCCGAACAATGTCGCCGCCCGGCGGCCCGGACGAATCCGGCCACGAACACCATGCGAGGCCACATGCGATCCGACGATTTCTCCGCACCCCACAACCGACTCACCCAGCCCCTCGTCCGTGACGGCGGCGAGCTGCGCCCGGCCTCCTGGGAGGAGGCGCTGGACCGCGCGGCCGCCGGGTTCCGGCGCGGGGTGGCCGAACACGGCCCCAACTCCTTCGGCATGCTCTCCTGCGCCCGGGCCACCAACGAGATGAACTTCATGGCGCAGAAGTTCACCCGCGTCGTCGTCGGCACCAACAACGTCGACTCGTGCAACCGCACCTGCCACGCGCCCAGCGTCGCCGGACTGGCCGCGGCCTTCGGCTCGGGCGGGGGCACCTCCTCCTACACCGAGATCGAGGACACCGACCTCATCGTGATCTGGGGCGGCAACCCGCGCTTCGCCCACCCGATCTTCTTCCAGCACGTGCTCAAGGCCGTGCGGCGCGGGGCGCGCCTGTTCGTCGTGGACCCCCGGCGCACGTCCACCGCCGAGTGGGCCGACCGCTGGCTGGGCCTGAACGTGGGCACCGACATCCCGCTGGCGCACGCCATCGGCCGCGAGATCCTGCACGCGGGACTGGCCAACGACACCTTCGTCCAGCGCGCCACCAGCGGCCTGGACGAGTACCGTGCGCTGGTGGAGCCGTGGACGCTGGCCGCCGCCGAGGCCGAGACCGGCGTGCCCGCCGAGGCCATCCGCGAGCTGGCGCACGCCTACGCCCGCGCCGAGCGCGCCCAGATGTGCTGGACGCTGGGCATCACCGAGCACCACAACGCCACCGACAACGTCCGTTCCCTGATCAACCTGTCGCTGCTCACCGGGCACGTGGGGCGGTACGGGTCCGGACTCAACCCGCTGCGCGGCCAGAACAACGTGCAGGGCGGCGGCGACATGGGCGCCATCCCCGACCGGCTGGTCGGGTTCCAGGACATCCTGGACCCCCGGGTGCGCGCGCCCTTCGAGGCCGCCTGGGGACGGGAGATCCAGCCCGCCAAGGGCCTGAACCTGACCCAGATGTTCGAGGCGATGGACGAGCACGAGCTCAAGACGCTCTACGTGATCGGGGAGAACCCCGTCCAGTCCGAGCCCGAGACGCACAAGACCACCCGCCGCCTGCGCGGCCTGGACCACCTGGTCGTGCAGGACATCTTCCTGACCCGCACCGCCGAACTGGCCGACGTGGTGCTCCCGGCCAGCGCCTCCTGGTGCGAGTCCGACGGCACCTTCACCAACAGCGAGCGCCGCGTGCAGCTGGTGCGCAGGGCGCTGGACCCGCCGGAGGGCGCCCGCGACGACATCGAGATCATGTGCGACCTGGCCACCCGGCTGGGCCACGACTGGGCGCGGCCCTCCGCCGAGGAGATCTGGGACGAGGTCCGCGCGCTCTCCCCCATGCACCGGGGCATGAGCTACGCGCGCCTGGCCGAGCTGCACGGCATCCAGTGGCCGTGCTACTCCGGGGACACCGTGGGGCCGAGCTACCTGCACGCGCGGCTGTGGTCGGAGGACCCCGCCGAGCGCGGCGAACCCGCGCCGTTCGGGATCGTGGGCCACTCGCCGCCGGTGGACCTGCTGGACGAGGACTTCCCCTTCCGCCTGACCACCGGCCGACGGCTGGACGACTACAACACGGGGGTGCAGACCAGCGGGTTCTCCTCGCCGCTGCGCCGCGGCGAGCTGCTGGACCTGTCCCCCGAGGACGCGGCCAAGCTCGGCGTCGGCGACGGGGAGACGGTCCGGGTGACCTCCCGGCGGGGCTCGGTCCTGGTCCCGGTCTCGGTCACCGAGGCCATGCGGCCGGGCCTGGTGTTCATGACCTTCCACTTCCCCGAACAGGTGGACACCCAGCTGCTGACCATCGACGCCACCGACCCCATCGCGGGAACGGCGGAGTACAAGGCCGCCGCCGTGCGGATCGAACGGGTGGAGCAGCCCGCGCGCCCGGCCGCCGCCGCGAGCTGAGGAAGGGGAAAGAAGGAGGGCCGTGCCGCCGCCCCAGCCCCCTGCGGCGGCGGCACGGCCCGTCGTGCCAGGTCAACGCCCTGCGAGAGCGGATCGGACGCCCGGGAGCATCCTTACGCGATCTTACCGCTTACAGGGGTTGTCAACCCGAACACCGCCATCATACTGTTCTCTGTATACAGAATCCTGTGATCTGGATTACACTCGATATGAGGTGACCACGGCGTGGACCTGCGATTCCTGGACGAGACGCCCACCACCGCCGAACGCGAGGCCGTCGAGAGCGTGCTCGGGCCGCCCGAGTCCGGCTGGGACGGCGGCGCCCGCCAGGACGCCGACCTGCGCTACGCGCGGGGCGGCCACTCCGCACGCGACCGGCGCGACCTGCTCCTCCCGGCCCTGCACGCGGTGAACGACCGCGTGGGCTGGATCAGCCGCCCCGCGCTCGACCACATCTGCCGCAGACTGACCGTCCCCCCGGCGGAGGCCTACGCCGTCGCCTCCTTCTACGCGATGTTCGCCCTGCACCGCAGGCCCCGCCGGGTCGTGCACCTGTGCACCGACATCGCGTGCGCGGCGGCGGGCTCGGACGGGTTGCGCGCCCGGCTGGCCGAGCGCCTCGGCCAGCCCGGCGGCCACGACGGGGAGGCGGCCTGGCACGAGAGCCCGTGCCTGGGCATGTGCGAGCGCGCGCCCGCCGCCCTGGCCGTGGAGGCGGGCGCCCCGGCCCGGTACGCCGTCGCCGCCCCCGCCACGTCCGAGGCGCTGGACGCGATGGCCTCGGAGGCCCTGCCCGACACCGGGGCGCCGGGGGCCAACGGCCACCGTCCCGCCACCACCTTCGGCGCGGACCCCCTGCCCGGGAGCGCGCCCGAGCCCGACCCCGCGGCGGCCGTGCCCGACGCGGGCTCGCCCGACCACGTGCTGCTGCGCCGGATCGGCACCGTCGACCCCCTCAGCCTGGACGACTACCGCGCCGCGGGCGGGTACGCCGCGCTGCGCCAGGCGCTGCGGCTGGGCCCCGCCGGTGTCATCCGGGAGGTCTCCGACTCCGGCCTCGTCGGCCGGGGCGGGGCCGCCTTCCCCACCGGGCGCAAGTGGCAGGCCACCGCCCAGCAGCCGGACGGCCCGCACTACCTGGTGTGCAACGCCGACGAGAGCGAGCCCGGCACCTTCAAGGACCGGGTCCTGATGGAGGGCGACCCGTTCTCCGTCGTCGAGGCGATGACCATCGCCGGGTACGCCGTGGGCGCGCGGACCGGCTACCTCTACATCCGGGGCGAGTACCCCCGGGCGCTGCGCCACCTGGAGAACGCCATCGCCCTGGCCCGCGGGCGCGGCCTGCTCGGCCCCGACATCCTGGGTTCGGGGTTCGCCTTCGACATCGAGATCCGGCGCGGCGCGGGCGCCTACATCTGCGGCGAGGAGACCGCGATCTTCGGCTCCATCGAGGGCTACCGGGGCGAACCCCGCAGCAAGCCGCCCTTCCCCGTGGAGAAGGGGCTGTTCGGCAAGCCCACCGCGGTGAACAACGTCGAGACGCTGGTCAACGTGCTGCCCGTCCTGCTGATGGGCGGCCCGGCCTACGCTGCCGTGGGCACCGGCCAGTCCACCGGGCCCAAGCTGTTCTGCCTGTCGGGCGGCGTGCGCCGCCCGGGGCTGTACGAACTGCCCTTCGGCGCCACCCTGCGCGACCTCGTCGAGGCGGCCGGGGGGATGCCCGAGGGGCGCACCATCCAGGCGGTCCTGCTCGGCGGCGCGGCCGGGACCTTCGTCCGCGGGGACGAGCTGGACATCCCGCTGACCTTCGAGGGGGCGCGCGCGGCGGGCACGTCCCTGGGTTCGGGGGTGGTGCTGGTCCTGGACGACACCGCCGACCTGGTCGCGACGCTGGTCCGGGTGGCGGCATTCTTCCGCGACGAGTCCTGCGGCCAGTGCGTGCCCTGCCGGGTGGGCACCGTGCGCCAGGAGGAGTCGCTGCTGCGGATCAGGTCCGGAGGCGACGCCGCCGCCGAGGTCCCCCTGCTGCGCGAGGTCGGCCTGGCGATGCGCGACGCCTCGATCTGCGGCCTGGGACAGACCGCGTGGAACGCCGTGGAGTCGGCGATCGACCGGCTCGGCCTGTTCGACGCGACCGACGACACCCACCAGAGCACCGGCCCGGGCACCCGGGCGGCAACCGAGGAGGCCCGATGACCGTCCCCGTACTCCTGGCCCCGCCCAAGCGGCTGATCGACGCGACCATCGACGGGCGCACCGTGCGCGTCCCGGAGGGCACCACCATCCTGGAGGCCTGCGCCGGAGAGGGCACCGAGATCCCCACCCTGTGCTACGGCGACACCCTCACCCCGAGGAACGCCTGCCGGGTGTGCGTGGTGGAGGTGGAGGGCGCGCGCACGCTCGCCCCCGCCTGCTCGCGCAGACTGGAGCCCGGTATGAGCGTGGCCACGGACTCCGAGCGGGTGCGGCACAGCCGCAAGATGGTCCTGGAGCTGCTGGGCTCCTCCGTGGACCTGTCCACCACGCCGAAGGTGGCCGAGTGGATGGAGCGCTACGAGGCCGAGCCCGAGCGGTTCGGCCCGCGCGCCGAGGCCGCGGCGCTGGGCGTGCGCGACGCCCGCCACGCGGGCGACCACGAGCCCGGCGACGGCGCGGTCGCGGAGACGGTCGAGCAGCCCGCCAAGGTGGACAACGACCTGTACGTGCGCGACTACTCCAAGTGCATCATGTGCTACAAGTGCGTGGACGCCTGCGGCGACCAGTGGCAGAACACCTTCGCCATCGGGGTGGCCGGGCGCGGCTTCGACGCCCGCATCTCCACCGAGCACGACGTCACGCTGCCCGACTCGGCCTGCGTGTACTGCGGGAACTGCATCGAGGTGTGCCCCACCGGCGCCCTGTCCTTCCGCACCGAGTTCGACATGCGCGAGGCGGGTACCTGGGACGAGGAGGCGCAGACCGAGACCACCACCATCTGCACCTACTGCGGGGTGGGCTGCAACGTTACGCTGCACGTGCAGGAGAACGAGATCGTCAAGGTCACCTCGCCGCACGACAACCCGGTGACCCACGGGAACCTGTGCATCAAGGGCCGGTTCGGCTTCCAGCACGTACAGCGGCGCGGCGACGGCTGATCCCCGCGGGCCCGTTCCGGAGCGGGCCTGCCTCAGGGGATGAGAAACCGGGCGAAATCAGATAGAACCGGGACAGAGGTACACCGGAAGGCGGTGGAGCGGATGGGACGGGTCACGGCCCGGGAGAAGGTGCTCCGGATCAGGGACGGGTCCGCGACCGAGCGCGTGGACACGCTGGTCGTCGAGGAGCCCCTGGAGATCAGGCTGGACGGGGACCCGCTGAGCGTCACCATGCGCACCCCCGGCAACGACTTCGACCTGGCCGCGGGGTTCCTGGTGAGCGAGGGCGTGGTCTCCCGCGGCGAGGAGGTCACCGCGATCCGCTACTGCGCCGGGGCCACCGAGGACGGTTCGAACACCTACAACGTGCTCGACGTGTCCCTGGCCCCGGGGGTCCCCCGCCCGGACACCTCCCTGGAGCGCAACTTCTACACCTCCTCCTCGTGCGGCCTGTGCGGCAAGGCGAGCCTGGACGCCGTGCGCACCCAGGCCGTGTGGCCGGTGGACGGGGACGGGCTGCGCGTCGAAGCGCGGACCCTGACCTCGCTGCCCGACCGGCTGCGCGAGGCCCAGCGGGTGTTCGAGCGCACCGGCGCCCTGCACGCCGCCGGGCTGTTCACCGCCGACGGCGAACTGCTGGCGCTGCGCGAGGACGTGGGCCGCCACAACGCGGTGGACAAGCTGGTCGGCTGGGCGCTGCGCTCCGGGCGGCTCCCGCTGCGCGAGACGGTGCTGATGGTCTCGGGGCGCGCCTCCTTCGAGCTGGTCCAGAAGGCGTGGATGGCCGGCATCCCGATGATGGCCGCCGTCTCCGCGCCCTCGTCCCTGGCCGTCGACCTCGCCGCGGAGGCGGGCATCACCCTGGTCGGCTTCCTCCGGGGAACCTCCATGAACGTCTACGCCGGACGGCACCGGATCCTCCTGAAGAAGGCGCACACCGCGCCTTCGGCGGCCACGGGAGGCGTCCGCGGTCCGGGTCGGTAGACGCGGGAGCGGCCGGTGCGCTCCAGCCCCCTGCACCGACCGCTCCCGACATCCGGTCCTCCCTTGAGAGGACCCCGCCCAGGCTTCCCCGAAGGCCCTCCCTCTCCCTGGGAGGGCCGCTTCGCGGTGTCGGCTCCGGGGGCGTCCGGTTCCGCACGCCCCCGGAGGCGCTGCCTAGACGCGTCCCTCGGGGCGCAGGGTGTAGTGCGGGAAGTTGCCGGGCGGGCGCTCGGCCGCCGGTCCCCTCGTGACCGCGTGGACCAGCAGCTCTCCGCCGACGAAGGCGCCGCGCCAGGAGTCGCCCCAGCCGCCGAACAGCTCCTCGCGGTCCCCGCGCGAGCGCGGCCGGTTGACGCCGACCTTGAAGGCCCGCACCCCGGCGGCCAGGCGCGCGGCCGTGTCGGTGTCGTCGCACGAGACCGTGGCGACCAGGGCGCCGTTGCTGGCGTTCATGGCGGCCAGCAGCTCGGCCTCGGTGTCCACCAGCACGATCGAGTCGACCGGGCCGAAGGGCTCGGCGTGGAAGAGCGGCGAGGAGCGCGGCGGCTCCAACAGGGCCACCGGGGCCACGTAGGCGTCGGTGTTCTGGCCCGGCAGCAGGAGTGCGTCGTCCAGTCCGCCGCGGTACAGCGGCACGGCGCCGCCCGCGACGGCCTCGGCCACCCGGTCGGTCAGCTCCTTGGCCTTGGCCGCGTTGATCACCGGGCCGAAGTCCAGCTCGGGCAGGTCGTCCCCGGCCGACTCCACGGCCAGGGGGTGGCCGAAGCGCACGGACCGGACCGCCGTGAGGTAGGCGTCGAGGAAGGCGTCGAAGCGGGAGCGCTGCACGACGAACCGGGGATAGGCGGTGCAGCGCTGCTTGGCGTAGTCGAAGGTCCTGCGGATCTGCCCGGAGAGGGTCTCCCAGTCCCCGAACTCCCACACGCCCCAGCAGTTGAGCCCCTCCTGCTCCAGGACGTGCGGCCGCCCCAGGTCGGCGAGGTCGGCCGCCACCCGGCCTCCGGTGTCCCGGCCGCCCACGAAGGACACGCAGCCGATCTCGGGCCCGCGCACCAGCGCCGGGGAGAGGTCGCGGCCGCCTCCGCTGACCAGTGTGAACGGCAGACCCTCGCGGACCGCCAGGGCCACGGCCAGGGTCAGGCAGACCAGCCCGCCGTCGGTGGGGGTCTTGGCGATCACGCCGTTGCCCGCCAGCGCCTGGACGCACATCGCGTGCGCCAGCACGCTCATCGGGTAGTTCCAGCTCGCGATGTTGCTGACCGGGCCGTCCAGGGGCAGGCGGCCCTCCAGCATGGGCTCGACGCCGTCCAGGTACCACTCGACCCCCGAGATCGCCCGGTCCACGTCCTGGCGGGCCAGCCGCCAGGGCTTGCCGATCTCCCAGACCAGGGCCAGGGCGAGGGTGTCGCGGTGCCGCTCCCAGGCCCGGACCGCGGCGCGGACCCGCTCCCGGCGCTCGGCCAGGGGCAGCGCGCTCCAGCGGCGGTGGTCCTCGGCCGCCCCGGCGACCGCGCGGGCCGCGGTGGCGCCGTCGAGCATGGGCGGGCCCGCGATCTCCGAGCCGTCCACGGGCGAGTACGCGGTCCTGGGCTCGCCGTCGGCCCGCCACCGGCCGCCCCAGTGGTTGTGCGTCCGGTCGGGTCCGAAGGCCTCCGGGGCCTCCTCGCGGCAGCGGGTGTACAGGGTCGCCCAGTCGGTGCCGGGCTTGAGCGTCGCCGTCATCGCGCCGTGGGCGCCGCCTCGGAGAGGGCGCCCGCCTCCTCTCCGTGGGACCTCCCGGCCAGGACGGTACGCACCATCCGGGCCGCTTCGCTGGGGGTGGTGCCGACCTTGACGCCGACGGCCTCCAGAGCTTCCTTCTTCGCGGCGGCCGTGCCCGAGGAGCCCGAGACGATGGCACCCGCGTGGCCCATCGTCTTGCCCTCCGGAGCCGTGAAGCCCGCCACGTAGCCCACCACGGGCTTGGTCACGTTGTCACGGATGAACTCCGCCGCACGCTCCTCGGCGTCGC
>NZ_JAAXPG010000043.1 GCF_012396365.1 Nocardiopsis alborubida
GCACCGCCTCGCGTCGCTGGCGTTCTGCGGCGGTCAGCCCGCCGCCGGTGGAATACCTCATACCTTCGGGATACTCCGGCGGGGCTGCTTGTCAAGAACGGTAACCCCACAAATTAAAGTTCAGTAAGCCCCGTGAACAGCCTGACCAAACTCTGGGTGACGCTGAGCACCTTCCTTGTGCCGACCTCCGAGGAGAAGGACAAGGGCGCCGGGATCGTCGAGTACGCAGCGATCCTTATTCTCGTTGCCGCCATCGCGGTTGGCATCTGGGCCTTGGGCATTCCTGACCAGATCAGGCAGGCCATAGGGTCCTCCGTTGACCAAATCCTCCAAGGACCGGCGGAATAAGGTTAACCACACCAATCAGAGACTTTTGGGTTCCCATCAGAAAATCCGGAAATAGATGCATCAGGGAAAATCCTCCCCCCAGGAAAGAGAAACTAGAAGCTTGCTCCCTTTAGGGGCTGCACTGACTTCACTGTCCTTACTCACCTCTGGCTGCGTAATTGATCCAGGAACCCCTCCTCAAAGCAACCAGAAGAACGAAAATCCAAACAACCCAAGCCCTCCACCCTCCGATGAAGAAGAAAAGGCAGGACAGGCGATTGCCAGCAGTGTCAGCAGCTCCTCTGACATAGGGTCCGACCTCCAGATTGACGTCTATGCCCTCGAAAGGATTGGAGATAGCCTACTCAGACTTCGCCTGGGAATCACAAACAAATCTAGCCAAGAGTACTATCTTTACGCCGGACTGGCTGATTCAGAGAATCCTTACACAGCCAGCCGAGTCACTCTCGTTGACGCAGAAAACCAAACTCGACACTTAAGCCACAACCAGAGCGACGGTTCATGCTTCTGCCTTCCCTTTGAAGGCTCCATTGACAGTGGGGAAACCGTGGAAACTTGGGTTGTTTACCCTGAACCCCCACCCGAAGTTGAAAGAATGACCGTAGTCACCCCCCTGACTCCACCGTTTCTGGACGTCCCCATAAGCACTTCACCAGAAACCATAGATAGCCAAGGGATTTCAGAGCCAGAAATCCGCGATCTCACCATGATTTCCGATAACACCGAGGATCAAACAGGACGCACCGAAAGCAGCGATGAAGTCAGCATCATCCTGTCTTCTGACGTACTTTTCGAGACAAACAGTGCAGACCTCAGCCCCGATGCAGAGGAAATCATACAGCAGGTCGCCAGTGAAATTGATGACGCAAGCTCCTCCACAGTGAGAATTGATGGACACGCAGACAACACCGGCAACGAATCCATCAACCTTCCACTCTCACAAAGGCGCGCAGAAACTGTCGAATCAGTTCTTACGGATTTGGTCACCAGAAGTGGGATCAATTTCGAGGTAGAGGGCCACGGGGCCAGCGAACCCATCGCCAACAACGATACCGAAGAGGGTCGCGAGCGCAACCGACGAGTCAGCGTCACCTTCGAAAAATAGGAGGCATCGATGCGAAAGGCTGCAAGAAAACTCGGCCTCATCACGACCATCTCAATAACAGCGCTCGTTTTCTCTGTAGGCACAAGCACCTCAGCAGCACCCACTCAAAATGATTTCGAAGCACTCGGCACAGCCCCTGGAAACGAAACAAGCTCCTCTTCCCTGACCGCAGAGGTGAATGTCGCAGAGGAAAACGAATCCGGAAACCTACTGGCAGTGACATGGAGTATAGAAAACTCTGGAAGTGAACCAGTAGTTCTCACATGGCTCACCGATCTGTCATATACATACAGTGGCGGAGCCTATTTCTCCGGAGTCACCGCCTTTTCTCCAGAAAACGGAACCCGCTATCATCCAATCATGGACGGCGAAGGGGAATGCCTGTGCGCGGGAAATGTTTCGAACGATTTTGAGCAGCGTGTCGACTCCGAGGAAAAAATGACATACTGGTCCATGTACTCGGTCCCGAGCGACCTTGAGACCATATCCGTGGAGATCCCCGGTTTCGACCCCATCGAGGACATCCCCATCTCCTGACGTCCCCCCACCATCCAGATCGCCTAGGAGGCGGCGTTGCCCACCCCCCACCGCCCCGAACTCGGGGACACCCGACGGCCCTCCCCCACCGGACCGCCCGGGCGTTCCGGCGAACGCAACGGGCCGCCGAGGAGGCACCGGGGCGGCCGGTTCCTGCAACGGTTCCGCCCTGCCCGGAGAGCGGGGGGCGACCGGGGCGCGGCGTTCGTCGAACTGGCGGCGGTCACCGTGCTGGCCGCGGCGATCGTGGTCGCGGTCTACCAACTCGGACTCAGCCAGACCTTCAACAGCGGGGTCCGGCAGATGGTGTGCCTGGTCGAGGGCCCCGGCTGCGGTGACGAGACCTGGGTGGACGCCGACCGGCCGGAGGAACCCGAGGAGTACGAGTGGGGCCAGGGCAACTCCAACGCCCTGGAGAACGAGACGCTCGCGATGGGCATGGCCGCGGACCGCGGCTGGACCGAGAACGAGTGGGAGTGCCTGAGCAACCTGTGGAGCGTCGTCTCCCACTGGGACCACACGTTCATCAACACCGAGACCGGTGACCACGGCATCTCGGGGTTCAACCCGGCCAGGCACGGCTCCATGCCCGAGGGCTTCCGCGAGAGCCCGTCGGCGCAGATCTCCTGGGGGATGAGCCACATCGACGACGCCTACGGGTCGCCCTGCGCCGCCTGGACGTACTGGGAGAACACCGGCACCTACTGAGGGCCTTCCCCCTTCCCCACCCGTCTGCCCTGCCGTCCTGCCGTCCTGCCGCCCGCACACCTGGCTGCTCCCCCCGCGCACTCCTGCCCGCGCTCCCCTGTGGGACGGCACGCCTCCGCACGGGGGCTCCGCTCTTCCTCACACCCGCGTCTCCCTGCACTCGCGATCCCTCGCACCCGCGTTCCCTTACACGAGCACCGCTCACGGAATCGGGTGCGGCATCTTCGCGGCATGTGAAGGTTCCGCAAAACACCCACAGAAATTGGTAAATACCAGGGTCTTATCAGACATAAAGGGCATTTCCCTCTGCGGAACGTTCGTACCCTGAACGTTCCCACGCCGCCCCGCCGGGGGCTCTGGTGTGGAAGACGGGCACCGCTGCCGTCTCGTGGGGGCACGGGTCGGCACTGACCACACGGGGGTTCGGTGAAGATCGCCTATCTGATCAACGACATGTACGGCATCGGCGGAACCGTCCGCACCGTCGCCAACCAGGCGGCGGCGCTGTCCGCACGGCACGAGGTCGAGATCGTCTCGGTGTTCCGGCACCGCGCGGAGCCCGTTCTGCCCGTACCCGCGCAGGTGAGCCTGCGCCCGCTCGTGGACGTCCGCGGGTACGACGGCGCCGACGGTACGGGGACCGACGGCCGCCCGCTGTACGAGGGATCGGAACGGGCCGGTGTACCGCCGCTGCTCTTCCCCCCGGAGGACGCGCGCGGCCCCACGCACAGCCGCCTGACCGACGACCGGCTGGAGGAGTACCTGGCCACCACCGACGCCGACGTGGTGGTGGGCACCCGGCCGGGACTGAACGTGGTGATCGCCCGGGCCGCTCCGAGCCGGGTGGTCAAGATCGGCCAGGAGCACCTGACCTACGACCAGCACTCCGAGCCGCTGCGCCGGGTGATGGAGGACGCCTATCCCCACCTGGACGCCTTCGTGACCGTGACCGAGGCCGACGCGCGCACGTACCGTGACCGGATGCCGATGCCTCGGGTGCGCGTGCTGTCCATCCCGAACTCGGTGCCCGCGCCCGCGTTCACCGCCAACGGGCACAACAGCCGCACGATCGTGTCCGCCGGGCGGCTGGCCCCCAGCAAGCGGCACGACCTCCTGGTGCAGGCCTTCTCCATGGTCAGCGAGGAATTCCCCGAGTGGACGCTGCGGATCTACGGGCGCGGCAACCGGCGTGCGGCACTGGCCCGGCTGGTGAACTCGCTCGGGCTCCAGGACCGTGTGTGGCTGATGGGCGCGCACCCCCGCGTCGAGGAGGCCTGGGCCCAGGGTTCGTTCGCGGCGGTGACCTCCAGCGAGGAGCCGTTCGGGATGACGATCGTGGAGGCCATGCGTTCGGGACTGCCGGTGGTGAGCACCGACTGCCCGCACGGTCCGGCGTCGATCATCCGCGACCGCGAGGACGGGCTGCTGGTGCCCAACCGGTCCGCCCCGGGGATCGCCGACGGGCTGGCCCAGCTGATGGCCGACGACGAGCTGCGCCGGCGGATGTCGTCCGCCGCGCTGACCGGCTCCGAGCGCTTCGACCCCGCCAACGTCATGCTGATGCACGAGGAGCTGTTCTCCGGCCTCTCCGGCCACGAACTGCCTCCGCCGCGGGTGTCGGTGCCCGCGCCGCGCCCCGAACCTGCCGCCGCCTGCCGGGTGCGCGTGGCCGGGGACGGAGTCGCGGTGCTGTCGTTCGCCGATCCGCCCGACCGGGTGGTGCTGACCCTGGAGGGGAAGCGGGTGGAGCTGGAGCCGGACGGCACCGGCGACGTGGTCGTGGACGCCGCACGCACCCGGCTGGCCGCGCGCACGTGGGAGGTGCTGCGGCTCGACGGCGACCGGGAGACCCCGGTCCACGACGTGGAGATCCGCCAGCACGGCTTCCCGTTGGATCCGGAACGGGTCGGGCGCCTGGCCCTGGTGCTGCCCTCCCGTTCGGCGAAGGGCCGTCTGGTTCTGCACGTGAGGCGCTCGGCGCACCACGCCGAGGTGGAGCACGTGGAGTCGGCCGACGGGCTGATCACCGTGCAGGGCCGGGTGCTGGGCCGCGCCACCCCGGACGCCCACGCGCGCCTGGCGGTGCGGCTGCGCACTTCGCCCGGGGCCCTGCGGGAGTTCTCCGCGCCGGTGGCCGGTGACGGCCGCTTCACGGCGGTGGTGGACCCCGAGGTCGTGGTACACGGCCGGTACGGCGAGTCGGAGAAGTGGGAGCTGCGCCTGGTGCTCTCCGACGGGACCGAGTGCACCGTGGGACGGCACCTGTCCGGTGTGGCGGGCTACCAGAAGATCATCCGGTACCCGGACCAGAAGGTGGAGCGTGGCGAGGGGGCCGGCTCGCGGGTACGCCCCTACTACACGGTCAACGACCGGCTGGGGCTCGTGACGTCGCCGCTGGCGCCCACCCTGGAGGTGGACCGCGTGCGGGCGGTCCCGGCGGGGCGCCGCGGCAGCCGTCTGCGGTTCGAGGTGCGTCTGGCCTCCCCACTCCCGGAGGGCGCGGAGTACGCAGTGGAGGTGGTGCGCGGCACCGACGTGGGCCGGCGCTTCCCGCTCCGCGCCGAGGGCGGTTCCGCCTCCGGCAGCCGTCTGGTGGGCTCCCTGCCGCTGCTGGCGCGGACGGAGTACGGCGGGCCCGGAGCGATCCGGGCCACGTGGCGGCTGCGACTGCTGGCGGGGCCGTCGGGGGCTCTGGGACGTCTGGGCGCCACAGCGGTCCCGGACAGCACCTCGCGCCGTTGGAGCCACGGCCCGTACGTGCGCTCGGCGACCGTGACGCCCCTGGGCTCCGGTGACCTCCAGGTCACCGTCGCCGACGTCCACGCGCGGGAGGCCGTCCGGCGACGGATGCCCTGACCCGGGGCGCCTCAGGCCTGCCCGGTGCGGATCATGCGCTGGGCGAGGCTGAGCCGGTCCAGCAGCCAGTCGGGCAGGTGGTCGGCGCCGCGAGGAAAGTGCTGGATGTCCTGGTGGAAGTCGCGGGGGTCGGGTTCGAAGTCGAACTCGGGCGGGGCGTCGTGGTCGAAGTGCGCCCCGATCTCCCGCGACTCCTGCACGGTGAACCGGGCCGTGAACCACGTGCCCTTGCCCGGCTGGTACATCCCGGTGCGCAACCGGTCCAGCAGCCGCCCGACCTCGGGGAGGAGCAGGTCCCACTCCGTGCCGCCGTCCGGTCTGCGCACTCTCACCCGTGACGAGGAGACCCCGAACAGGCCCCGGTAGTCGACGACGACCTCCTTCCAGGGGCCGTGGAGCGAGTCGAGGGTACGGTCCACGATCTCCTGGACGGTGTCCATCATCTCCTCGGGGGTCATGTCCCCCGGGGACATCCGCGTCCGCGGGTCGGGGCGCGAGGCGATGAGCAGGCTCCAGGGCGACCCGCCGTCCTGCGCCTCGGGCACGCGGTCGCCCTGGAGCCGGTCCCGCAGCCAGACGGGGACGTGCTCGTCGTCGCGCGGGAAGTGCTCCAGGTCGAGCAGGTAACTGGCGTCGTCCCGCGGCTCGTCGAAGTGCGGCTCGTTCTCGTAGTCGTAGCGGATCCGGTAGCTCGCGGGCCGGTCGACCTCGTAGTAGGCGGTGTACCAGGTACCCGTCCCCTCGGCGTACATCCCCGCGCGGATCTCCCGCAGCCGTTCCAGGGTGGACAACGGCGGGATCCAGCCGCTGCTGCGCCCGCCCTCGAACATCACCTCGAAGAGGGCCGTCTCGCAGGCGCCCAGTCCGGAGTACACGAGCCGGAGCTTGACCCAGTCGTCGGGGGCCGCCCGGAGCAGGTCCGTCCCGATCCTGCGGAGGAGCTCGTCCTGTTCGACGGGGGTCATCGCTTTACGGGCGCTCATGTCCTCGCCTTCGCTTCTTCTGCGGTGGAATGGGTGCGAATCCGACCACGCACCACGACTCGACACGCGCCGGACAGGGTCCATCCTCCCTGTGCGGAAGCCGCCGTGGGCCCCACACCCGACAGAAACACGCCGGACGATTCCCACGAAGTCGTATGGCCGCGTGGTCCGGCGCGGACGGCTCCCCACCCGCCACGCCACCGCTACGCGTCCGAACAGGGCGAACACCCCTCGCACCGGCCCCAGAAGGGACCGCGGTCGTCCACAGGCCCTACCGCTTCCCGACATGCCCGGATAAGCTGCGCTGGTCGGGACGTTGTCCGGGCGTGTTCGCGTGCTCACCACGCGCGACGCGGCCTGCTGCTCCCCCCTCCCCCGCTCCCCTCCTCCCGGGAGCACCCCCTCCCCTGATGGAAAAGGCATGGGACTGCGACGGATCCTCCCCCACACCGCCCCTCCGCCCGGACGGCGCGCGCCGGGAAGAGGCGACGACGGACAGGCCAACGTCCTGCTCCTGTTCGGGCTCACCCTGGCCCTGCTCTCGCTGACCCTGCTGTTCGTGCGGGTGGGCGCCGCCAACGACCAGCGCTCGCGGACCCAGACCGCGGCCGACGCCGCAGCACTGGCGGCGGTGGGCGCCCTCCAGGAACGGGCCGCGCAGGACATCGTCGACGGCGCCTACCCCATGCCCTGGTTCGACGAGGAGGCCGCCGAGGCGCGCGCCGAGGAGTACGCGCGGAGCAACGGGGCGGTCCTCACCGACATCCGCGCCAGCGACAACGTCATGGGACGCAGCGGCAACATCGTGCGGGTGGAGGTGCGCGGCGCCGTGTGCCAGCGCGAACTGGAGGAGGACGGGTCCCGGCACTGGAACGACGTGGTCTGCGACGGCAGTGAGGAGGAGACCAACACCGTCGTCGGCAACGCCTCGGCCATCGCCATCGTCCGTATCCCCCACGAGTGCGGGCGCGACGGGGGCGAACTGGTCTGCGACGGCGGCACCGTCGACGACCTCGCCTCCGCCAAGCGCCTGATCGACGTGCACCTGGTCGACCAGGAGGGCCGCTACAGGTTCAACCCCGACTTCGTCGGAGGGGGCGGACCCAGCGTGGACTGCGCCGCGCTGGGGTCGCTGCACCCCATCATGTGCGCGGCGCACCAGCGCCTTCAGCAGGAGTTCCCGGGCTTCTATCTCTCCGCGGGCGGCCGGCGCACCGAGCCGGGCAGCGACCACGACAGCGGCGAGGCGGTGGACTACATGATGGCGGAACTGGGCGCGGTGCCCACCCCGCAGATGCACGCCACCGCCATCACGGTGATCGACTGGGTGATCCAGAACTCCCACCAGCTCGGGGTCAAGGGCATCATCTACGAGCAGCGCATCTGGAACGCGACCGGTGGGAACCCGGACCCGGTGGGCCCCTGGTCGAGCGTGAGCCGTCCCATGGACAACAGGGGCAGCAACACCCAGAACCACATCGACCACATCCACCTGGCGGCGGGCGTCGGTCCCATGCGGTGACCGCGCCCCGCGCGGGGGTCCGGGGAGTTGTCCACAGGCGTCGGGAAGGGCTTGCCGGGGCGGCGTCCGCCCCCGAACCTGGAGGGTATGACAGTCCGTGAGCACACCCTTCCCGACCGTTCCCTCCTTCTGCGCACGCTCGCGCCGGTCGTCGGCCCGCTCTCCCCCGACGCGGTGGTCTGCGACATCACCGCCTCCTACGTCTGGGGCGTGGACCTGCACGCGGCGGGCGTCCGCGCCACACGCACCCGCCCGCACGTGGCGGTCCCCCGGGGCGTGCGCACCAGCGGCATGCCGGTGGTCGCCCACCGGGAGCACGTGCCCGCCGCGGACCGCGACGTGGTGGAGGGCGTGCGCGTCACCACCCCGGTGCGCGCGGCCGTCGACGTCGCCGCCCGCGCGCCCTCGGTCTTCGTGGCCACGGCCCGCCTCGACGCCTTCCTCTCCCGGGGGCTGGTCACCAAGGGGGACCTGGTCCCCGCCACCCGCCGGGCCCGCTCCCAGCGGCAGCTGAGGCAGCTGCGCACCGCCCTGCGCTACTCCTCGGAGCTGAGCCGGTCGCCCGCCGAGTCGTGGACGCGTGTGCTGGTCCTGGAGGCGCTCCTGCCCCCTCCCGTCCCGCGGTGCCCGGTCCCCACCGACGAGGGCGTGTTCCACGCCGACCTCGGCTGGCCCGGCCAACGGGTGGCGCTGGAGTACGACGGCCCGGAGTTCCACTCCCCGACTGTGGCCGGGGCGAGCGACCGGGTCCGGTACGCGGCGATGCGGGCGCAGGGCTGGGAGGTGGTCTCGGCGCGCGTGCACGACCTCCAGTCGCGGCCGGGACGGCTGCTGCGCCGCATCCTGCACGCGCTCACCCGCCAGGGCTGGTCGTGCCCTCCCGAGCACCTCCGGCTCGTCCGGAGCCGCGTGCGCGCCTACGAGAGGGAGCCGCCCCAGCTGTTCGGCCCCCGGCCGCGCTAGACGGTACAGGACCCAACAGCCCGGCCGCGGCCCGGGCCGCGGCCGGGCACGACGCGACAGGAGGTGGACACGTGGACCGGGGCAACACCCTGCTGGAGTACGCCGCCCTGCTGCTGGCGGTGCTGTCCCTGCTCGTGGTGGCCGCCGCGCACGGAGCGCTGGAACGCTTCCCCGCGGAGCTGCGCGGAGCCGTGCACCGGGCGCTGGGCGGCGGGTCCGGTTCCCGTCCAGCGGACGGCACGGACACCGGTGACGGCACGGCCACAACCGGCCACGGACCCGTGCCGGACGAGGACTGGAGGCTGGACCCGGCTGCCGCCGCGGAGGCGGTCCTGCGCTGCGCCCGGGCGGGCGCCCTCCCCGATCCGGTGGCCCGGACGGACTGCGCGCTGTCCCTCCTGGGCCTGCTGGAGGCCCGGCTGCTGGAGGCCACCGTCCTGCGGTTGCAGGGCGAGGATCTGCACGAACTCTTCCGCAGCCCGTCCTTCGGCGCCTCCGCCGCGGCCCGGACCGCGGTCAGGCTGCTGTGGGAGCACGCCGCCGAGGAGACCCTGCGGCGGCTGTCGCGGACCCGCACCTTCGGATTCCTCGAACCGTTCCTGGAGTCGCCCCACCGCGACTGGGTGCTCACCTTCGTGGATGTCGGAAGTGATCACGTGCGTGGGACCATCGAACGGAACACTGCGTCACCGCGTCGTACCACCCGTCACCCTCCGATGCCAGACGAAGACGATCCGCAAACCCCCCGCGTCCCCCGGCGGTCGCGCGAAGATCCGCAGAAACGAGGCCCAGGCCGTGTCGGTTCCGTCGATGCCGCACCCCTCCGACCCCGACGAGCAGCCCTCCCCGGGAGGGCGGCCCAACTGGCTCGTATCCCTCCTCATGGTGCTGGTCAGCGTGGCCGTGGTCGCCAGCGGATGGGCTGCGGCCCGGCTCGTCGTGGGCGATCCCCTCCCCCCGCTGGACGTCGCGGAGGGCCCCGAGTCCCGACCGCCGCGAAGCGGAACCGCCCGTACCGCGGCCGACCCCGAGGACGCCGAGGCCTACCTGGAGGCCGCCGCCGAACTCGTGGAGGACTCCTCGGCCTTCCACCTCACCTTCACCGTGTACGACGGGGAGACCGACCCGCGGGACGCGCCGGAGCCCGACGCCGGAGCCGCCGACGCACTCCCCGAGCCGCCCGCGACCCACCCCACGGCCTCGGCCGGACCGGCGACGTCGGGCCGCGGGCAGGCCATGTACGACTCCGGGACCGAACCGGAGTTCGACCACTACTTCTCCACCGCGGACGGGTTGGGCGTGTACCGCTACGACGTGGGCGACGGCCAGCTCATGATGACCGCCGACCGGGGCCTGGAGCTGCTGGACCCGCCCAGCCCCGCCGACCGCTACCTGTGCTCGCGCGCGTACGGGTCGGCCAAGCTGCGCGAGGTACTCGACACCTCCGCCGACCTCGCGCTGGAGGGGCTGGAGGAGGTGAGCCTGGAGTGGCCGGAGCTGCGCAGCACGCACAGCGCCTACCACTACACGGGCACGTTCACGGCCATGCTGGGCGGCTACGACCCCGAGACCGGGCGCAACACCCTCACCACCGTCCGGGACGCCGAGTTCGAGCTGTGGATCGACGAACAGGGGTACCCGCGCAGGTTCGACTACCGCACCGAGACCGGTGTCGGGGAGAGCTACGAGTACCACTCGTTCAACTGACCCCGGCCTCCGCCGAGACCACGTCGGGGACGCGGGCGGTGTCGTCCATCTCGTAGGCGTAGGGCGGGTCGGCGACCTCGCCGAGCAGGTCGGGCTGCGCGGAGTCCACGAGCAGGTTGTCGCGGGTGACCACGTTGCCGGGCTCCTCCTCCGCGGTGGACACCGAGAGCCGGGTGCCCTCGAAGTAGTTGCCCTCCACCAGGACGTTGGAGTCGTCGGCCGACTCCACCCCGTACTCCTCGTTGGCCCGGAAGTAGTTGTTGAACACGTGCACGTGCTCGGCGAACCGCGCCCTGGGGTGGTGGCCCGCCGTCCCGTCGAAGTAGTTGTGGTGCACGGTGACCCGCAGGGCGCCCGGCCCCTCCTCCCCGCCGCCGACGGCGAGCGCCGACTCGGCGTCGGTGAAGTGGTTCCAGGACAGGGTGACGTGGTCGGCGCCTTCGGTCACCGAGACGAGGGGGTCCTCCCCGCCGCCGGAGAACGTGGAGCCGTCCACCCACACGTGGTGGGCCCCGCCGCGCACGGCCACCGCGGTCCCGTCGGCCTCCACCCGCAGGTTGGACAGGACGACGTTGCTGGCCCCGTCGACCACCAGCCGACCGCCGGTGAGCTCTGCGCCGCCCTCGACGCCCACGAGGGTCTTGTCCGAGCCGACCTCCATCGCACCGTCCAGGTCGATCGGTCCGGTGACCTCGACGGTGAGCGGTTCCTCGGCGGCCAGGTGGTCGGCCAGCTCCCCGGCGTCGGAGGCGGTGACGGTCTCCCCCTCCGCACCGCCGACCGCGCCCGGGTACTCCTCGCCGTCGCGCTCCAGCGGCTCACCCGCCCAGCCGACCGGCCCGCCATGCTCCCCCTCCGGCGTCTCCTCCGGTGTTTCGCCCGGGGTCTCTCCCGGGGCCTGCTCCGCCGGGGATCCGGACTCGTCGGCCTCCGTGTCCGGTTCGGCGGCGGCACCGGTCTGCGGCTGCGTCGCGGCCTCCTCCTCTTCCTGTGAACACGAGGTGAGGGCAGCGCACAACAGCGCCGCCGCGGCCGCGGCGGCGATCGGGTGAGGTCTCATCAAGGGCTTTCCAACGCAGCGGGACAGGGGGTGTGGGGGCTGGGGCGCTGCCGGGCGGCGCCGTGAGCCCGTGGCGGCGTCGCACGGCCACGGGGGGAGCACGGGCCTCCCGACGGACGGCCCCGGCGTTCCCGGTCGTCCACCTGCCCGGGCAGACGGGCGGGGCGGGCCGGAAACGATGCCTAGACCTTGCCACAGCCGGGTCCGCGGCCCCAACCCCAGCCCCCGCCCCGGGTCGGCACACGCGCGGCTTGTGGGGGACGACACACCGCACGGGGACCACGCGGCTGGAGCGGCGCCGCCCCGCCCGGGACGAGGCGCACGGCCGGGGCCGTCGCCGAGCCGCGGGGGAGGCGCGGCAGCCCCGGGCGGCACACGGCGAAGGGCGCCGGTCCCCGTGCGGGGGCCGGCGCCCTGGCACACCCGCTCAGGCGGCGGGCGTTGACGTCACGGGGCTACTCGGCGGCCCAGCCGATGTCCTCGTAGACGTAGTCGGAGGCCAGACCGAACTCCCCCCAGTTGTGCAGGTCCTCGTTCATGACGTAGAGGCCGGGACGCTCGAAGAAGGGGATGGTCGCGACCTCCTCCCACAGGAGGCGGTCGATCTCGTTGGCGAGTTCGGCGTAGCGTTCCGGGTCGGTCTCGGCACGCATCTCGCCGAACTTCTGGTCGATCTCCTCGGTCGAGGTACGGGCGAGGTTGTTGCCCCACTCCCCGTTCTCGTCCGGCATGCCGTAGTTCTCCTGGGCGTCGCCCGCGTAGGGGTTGGAACCGGTGAGAACGTACGTGGCGACCTCGTAGTTGCCGGGGATGACGTACTCGGAGAACAGGGCGTTGTTCGGCACCTGTTGGACCTTGACCTCGATGCCGATCTCAGCGAGCATGTCGCGGCCGATCTCAGCCTCGTCCTGGGCGATGGCCATGTCGTCCGAGGCCACCCAGTCCAAGGACAGCGTCTCGCCCTTCTCGTTGGTGCGGAACTCGGCGCCCTCCTCCAGGGTCCACCCCGCCTCGTCGAGCAGCTCCGCCGCACGCTCGGGGTCGTACTCCCCGTACCCCTCGCTGTTGTCCTGGTAGCCGTTCTGGCTGGACCGGAGCAGGCGGTTGGTCTCACCGGTGATCGGCCAGTCGACCGCGCCCAGGGCGATCTCCGCGAGGGCGCTGGTGTCCAGGCCCAGGGAGATCGCGTGGCGGACGCGAACGTCCTCAAGGTTCGGGCTCGCGCCGTTGAGCGAGGCGAACCGGTAGGCGTGGTTGACGGCCCGGGTGAAGTAGGTGCCCTCCCTGTCTCTGAGCAACTCGTAGCCGGCCGCGTCGTAACCGAGGTAGAAGCCGTCGATCTCACCGTTGTTGAAGGCGCCGGCCATGGCGTCGGTGCCCATGGCGTCGAAGACGATCTCGTCCAGCAGGGGCTCGGTGCCCCACCAGTCCTCGTTCTTCGTGATCGTGATGCGCTCGGTGACGTCGTCGAACTCCACGTCCCCGAAGGGCCCCGCGGTGACGGGGTAGTCCTTGACGTAGCCCTCCTTGAAGAGCTCCTCGTCCTCCATGTACTCCTTGGGGTACAGCGGGGAGAACAGGGACGGCCACTCGGCGAAGGGCTCGTCGAACCTCAGGGTGAAGGAGTACTCGTCGTCTCCGGGGACGAACTCGGTGATCTGGTCGTACCCGTCGGTGCCTCCGAGCTCCCAGTCGCCCTCACGCGAGCCGCTGACGGTCTCGACCTGGGCCTCGTAGTCCTCGGAGGTGATGGGTTCACCGTCGGACCACACCGCGTCGGGGTTGAGCTCGTAGAAGACTTCGAGACCGTCATCGCTGACCCCGTAGTCGAGGACGAAGTCCTCGTTGGGAGAGGGCAGCCCCTCTGCGTCGTACCGGGTCGGGTTGGGCAGCACCGCGGCGGTCACCCGGCGTACGTTGGCCATGTTGCCCTGGGTGTGCCACATGTTGTGCTGCTGGTCGTAGGCGCTGATGGCCCACACGAAGCTGCCACCCTCCCGCAGGTCCTCGCGGGGCGCGGGGTTCAGGTCCTCGGCAGCGAGGGAGGCCACCTGCTCCTGGGCGTCTCCCTGGTCGTCACCGCCTCCGCCACAGGCGCTGGCCACGAGGACCAGTGCCGCGGCCGGGGCGAGGTAGCGCACCTTCCCGATTCGCATGGGGATTTCCTCTCTGGGGTGATGCAGCCAGCGCGCGGGGTGGCGCTGGCCGTGACGAGCCGGTCGTCGGGGGTCGGACGACCTCCTAGCGCTCCGCGAAGTGGCAGGCTGCCGCCTGGTCACCGTCGTTCACGGCGAGGATCTGGGGCTCGACGCTCCGGCACTGCTCCCGGTCGGCCTCGGGGAGCAGGGCGAACTTCTGGCACCTGGTCCGGAACCGGCATCCCGAGGGCGGGTCGGCGGGACTGGGCAGGTCTCCGTCCAGGACGATGTGGGTGCGCGCGCGTTCCTTCTCCGGGTCGGGGATCGGGATGGCGGACAGCAGCGCCTGGGTGTAGGGGTGGGAGGGCCGGGAGTAGACCGAGCGGGTGTCGCCGATCTCCACGATCCGGCCCAGGTACATGACCGCGACGCGGTCGGCGATGTGCCGGACCACGGACAGGTCGTGCGCCACGAACAGGTAGGACAGGCCCAACCGGGCCTGGAGCTCCTGGAGGAGGTTGACCACGCCGGCCTGGATGGACACGTCCAGGGCCGAGACCGGCTCGTCCAGCACCAGCAGCCTGGGCTCCAGGGCCAGGGCCCGGGCGATGCCGATGCGCTGGCGCTGGCCGCCGGAGAACTCGGCGGGGAAACGGGTGACGTGCTCGGTGTTGAGGCCCACCAGGTCGATCAGCTCGTACACCCGGCGGGTGACCTCTTCCGCGCGCCTGCCGTGGGTGCGCAGGGGCTCGGCGATGATGTCGAACACCGTCATACGCGGGTCGAGCGAGCTCATCGGGTCCTGGAAGACGATCTGCATGTCCCGGCGCAGCGCGAACCGGTCGGCCCGGCCCAGGGTGGCGACGTCCCTGCCCATGACGGAGATGGTGCCGCGCTGGGGCCTGGCCAGGTCCATGATCTCCATGAGGGTGGAGGACTTGCCGCAGCCGGACTCGCCGACCAGGGCGAGGGTCTCCCCCTCGCGGATGTCGAAGTCGATGCCGTCGACCGCGTACACCGAGCCCACCCGGCGCTTGAACACCGCGCCCTTGGTGAGCGCGTGGTGCTTGACCAGGTCCTGCACCCGCAGCATCTCGGCGCGGTCCGCACGGTCTCCCGCGGCGGCCGGGGAGTCGGGGATCTCCGGCACCGGGTAGATGTCCCGGGCGGTCCACCCCTGAGCGGTGATCTCCCCGGAGCGGACGCACGCCACCCGCTGTGCGTCGGCGTCGGCCTCCCGCCCTGCACCGGGCCCCGCCGCGGCCGCGCCCTCACGGATCTCCCCGCCCGAGGGCTGGGCGCCGATCGTGAGGAGTTCGGGCTCGGCCAGGTCGCACTCGGGCCGGGCGAGGGGGCAGCGCGGCGCGAAGGGGCATCCGGGCGGCAGGTCCGACAGCGACGGCGGGGTGCCCTTGATGGGGACGAGGGCGCCCTGGTGCTCCAGGTCCATGCGCGGGACGGCGCCGAGCAGACCCATGGTGTAGGGCATCCTGCTGCGGTAGTAAATGTCGTCGACGCGGCCGGTCTCCACCGGGCGGCCCGCGTACATGACCAGGACCCGGTCGACGAACCCGGCGACGACGCCGAGGTCGTGGGTGATCATCACGATGGCCGCGCCGGTCTCCCTGCGGGCGGTGCGCAGCAGGTCGAGGATCTGCGCCTGGATGGTGACGTCCAGGGCCGTGGTGGGCTCGTCGCAGATGATGACGTCGGGGTTGTTGGCCATCGCCATGGCGATCATGACGCGCTGGCGCATGCCGCCGGAGAACTCGTGCGGGAAGGAGCGGTAGCGCTGGGCCGCGTTGGGGATGCCGACCAGTTCGAGCAGCTCCACCGCGCGGGCGCGGGCCCTGGCCTTGGGAGCGGAGGGATCGTGGATCAAGACGGCCTCGGCGAGCTGGTCGCCGACCGTGTACACGGGGGTGAGCCCGGACAGCGGGTCCTGGAAGACCATGGAGATGACCCTGCCGCGCTTGCGGGCCATGGTGCGGTCGTCCAGGCCCAGGATCTCCTCGCCGTGCAGGCGCACGGAGCCGGTGATCCGGGCGTGTTCGGGCAGCAGCCCCATGGCGGCCATCGAGGAGACGGACTTGCCGGAGCCGGACTCGCCCACGATGCCCAGCACCTCGCCGCGGCGGACGGAGTAGCTCACCCCGCGCACGGCGCGCACGTCGGGGTTGCCGTTGAGCCCGCCGAAGGTGACGGTGAGGTCGGTGACCTCCAGGACCGGGGTGTCGCCGGCGGGAGTCCCGCTGACGGTCTCGGTGTTCGCGACGGTGTCAGTGCTCATGTGTGTGCCTCCCCCTAGGACCGGCGCGACTTGGACTGCGGGTCGAGGGCGTCGCGCAGCCCGTCCCCGATCATGTTGACGGCGAGCACCATCAGCACCAGCAGAACCGTGGGGAACGCGAACATCCACGGGGCGGTGGTGGCGAACGACGACCCTTCGGCGATGACCATGCCGAGGCTGATGTCGGGTGACTGCACGCCCAGCCCGAAGTAGCTCAGGGCGGTCTCTCCGATGATGGCGGTGCTGACCGTGATCGTGGCGTCCGCGATGAGCAGGGACGACATGTTGGGCAGGATGTGGCGCAGGATGATCCTGTGCGAGGGCACGCCCATGAACCGGGCCGCGTGGATGTACTCGCGTTCGCGCAGGGAGATGCTCAGACCACGGATCATCTTGGAGGTGACCATCCAGCTGAACGCCGCCAGCAGGATGACCAGGACGAACCAGCCTCCCTGGCCGACGAAGTGCTTGGACAGGATGGCCAGGATGACGAAGTTGGGCAGGACCAGGGCCAGGTCGGCGATCCACATCAGGGCCCGGTCCGTCACACCGCCGAAGTAGCCGGCGAACGCACCGACGAGGGCGGCCACGCCCGTCGAGACCACCGCGACCAGCAGGCCGATGAGCAGTGACTTCTGCAGACCGGCGGTGGCCTGGGTGAAGATGTCCTGCCCCGTGCGGTTGGTACCCATCCAATGTTCGACGGAGGGCGCTTCGAGTGTGGCTCCGAAGTCGCGCTGGCCCACCTCCCAACCGCTGACGTAGGGGCCGACGAAGGCGAAGGCCGCCAGTAGCGCGAGCATGGCGAGACCGACGATGACCCGCCGGGTACCCATGAGCTGGCGTACGACGTCCTTGAGCCGGTTGGGTGCCGGAGGCACGGTCGCCTTACCGGGCCCCGTGCTTTTCTCGATCGTGCTCATGGCGTGGTCTCCAGCCGAACTGGCGCGGTCGTGCGCGGTGGAACGTTACGGGCGGTGGCGGGGGGCACGGTCAGACCCGCACTCTCGGGTCCAGCCAGGCGTAGAGGATGTCCGAGAGGAAGGACGCCGCCATGATCGTGATCGCCATGAACCAGGAGACAGCCGCGACCACGTGGACGTCCTGGCGGAAGATGGAGTCGATCAGCCACGCGCCCATGCCGTGCCAGCCGTAGATCTTCTCGGTGAAGGTGGCTCCCGACACCAGGGCGCCGAAGGTGAAGGTGAAGTAGGTGATGGTGGGGATCAGCGCGGTGCGCAGGGCGTGTTTGAACAGGGCCTTCCTGCGGGTGAGGCCCTTGGCCATGGCGGTGCGCACGAAGTCGGCGTTGAGCACGTCCAGCATCATGTTGCGCTGGTAGCGGGCGAAGGAGGCGAAGAGCGCGACGGCCAGCACGATCGTGGGCAGGATCGCGTGGTGGATGCGGTTGAGCAGCAGCTCCCACCAGGTTCCGTCGAAGCCCGCCGCGTACTCGCCGGAGTAGCGCAGCAGCTGGAAACCGAGCCCGTCGTTGATCGTGACGGCGAGCACCTGGACGACGATCGCGATGACGACCGTGGGCACCGACAGGACGAAGAAGGAGGCCGCCGTGGCAGCCTTGTCGAAGCGCCGGTACTGGCGCACGGCGGCGTAGGCGCCCACCGCGATGCCGATCACGCTGCCGAGGACGGTGGCGACGGTGATCAGGCGCAGGGTCACGCCCGCCTTCATCCACATCTGGTCGGTGACGTCGCCGCCCTGGATGGTCTTGCCGAAGTCGCCCCGGACCACTCCGCCGAGCCAGGTGGCGTACCGCTCGGCGAGCGGGGCCTGGTCGTTGAGGTTGAGCGCGTCCAGTTGGGCGTTGACCGCCTCCGGCGTCGGCGGCGGCTGCATCTGCTCGAAGTAGCCGCGCGGATAGAGGTTCGTCGCAGCGAGCAGGTAGGCGAAACTCGTCGCGAGAAAGATCAGCACGACGTAGTTCAGCAGCCGTCTGGCCAGGAACTTGCCCAAAACTATCTCCGAACCTCACAGCCGAGCCCGGCACTCGTCCCGTTGTGCGCGGTCGTTACTGGGGGCGCCCGGGGCCGGGGTCCGAAGCACCAGGGGGACGACGCCAACGGTGGATGGCATCGTTAAGCCTTCGCGATCCCGCGACCACCGGCGGGGGTTACTCCCGGTGACTGCCGAAACACACTTGCACCCGGTTCACGTTCCGTGACCGGAATGTCAAGAGTCTGCGCTGGACTAGACACTCGACGGTAAACACTGCGTCAAGAAAAGACAACAGTGCCTGATTAAGCACCCGATTGCAGTCGATTTGTCAAGTTTTACACAGTCTGCAATGAAATGACTCTGCACAGTGATCGACAACTCGCGCGAGCTGGGGAAACGCGTTCCGCGAACGAAGCGGGACCGCCTCCGACGACTCCGCATTCGGACATACGACCACAGAAATGTCGCTCAACGGTAATCTAACGCAGCATGGTCGAAACCCCCCTCCCCGCCCGGAGGCCGCCCCCAGGACGGTTTCACGAACGACGCGGAAGTTCCCGGAGAACACCCGTGGTTTCCCCGGAAGGACGCCCCGCCCGGTCGCCGGAGGGGCTGAGTCCGGCTCACGGCCGTCGTTGAGGCCTCCTTGGGCCCCGCCGACGAGGACGCCTCCCTCCCCGCCCGGGTGCGCCGCGCGGTCGGTCTCGACGCCGGGTCCGGGGCAGGCACGCGCGGAGGGGCGTGCCCGCGCCCCGAGCGGTCGAACACAAGGACGCAGGGCCGTGGGAAGCGCCAGAATTTCGGAGAGCTTCACCTAATCGTTATCCATGCTCACAGGCCCCACCAGTTCCGAAAGACGGCCCATATCCGCCCCCGGCCGTCCCCGCGATCCGACCGAACACCCCCTTTTTCCAGCTCAGCCGGGGTTATCCTGGCCAAGCCAGGTCAGCTGGGTTTCCGGGGAGGCACGGAGCGTATGCTAAGCGCGAATACGCCCTTCAGTGTCGTAGGGCACATCCGCCACCCGACATGACCCACCATCCCGGCCCGTCCCCAGGCCCCACCACCGCCTCGGAGGAAGTCTCGCGGCTTCCCTCCTCCCTCCTGTCGCCGCCCTTGCGCGTGACGTGTGGCACACCGACGCACCCCTCCCTGTCCCAGGGGGCCCGGGCCCGTGTGACCACCCCGCGCCGTGACCCGTCCCACGGGCACGGACGCCTTCGAGGGCCCGGCACTCTCGTCGCCATGCCCGCCGCGAACACACGTCCCCGGGGAGTGAACCCAATGTGTGACACCGCAGCACCCCACAGTCCTCCCGTCGCGCTCCACACGCACGACCCCACCCCCGGGGCCGTTTCCTCGCAGCCGGACGCACTCCAGGTCCCGGTGTCTTCGTCCCGTCCCTTTCAACGTCCGGCGAGTTCCATGGAAGAGCGCACCCCGTACAGCACAGAGACCGCCTCCAGACCGGCGCGGAGGCGCTTCCCCGGCCTGCCGAGCCAGATCGCCTACGCGAGGAGGTTCGTCGCCCGGCAGCTGTCCGCCTCACCGGAGCTGACCACGGCGACCCTGCTCACCAGCGAGCTGGCCACCAACGCCATCACGCACAGCGCCTCGGGCCGGGCCACCGGCAAGTTCGAGGTCTGTGTCCGCCTGGCCCCCGGGTGGGCGCGGGTGGAGGTGCGGGACCTGGGCAGCGTGACCGAGGCGCCCGAACCCCAGCACCGGGACCCCTACGACACCGCCGAGCACGGCCGGGGGCTGGATCTGGTCGAGGCGCTCTCCAGCAAGTGGGGCACCGAGCCCCGCGGTGACGGGATGGGCCGCAAGGTCTGGTTCGAACTGGTGTGGGACTGCGACGGCGGCACCTCGGCGGAGGACGCCGACGAGGCCGTCCTCTCCGACTGACCCGGCCTCGGCCGCCGACCGCTTCCGCGGGCGCGCCCGAGCCCTCCCGGACACGGAGCGAAGCGGAGCGGAGCCCCCGAGCACGAGATGCCCGGGACCGCGCCGGTACGCCGCCGCGTCCGGGAGAGCCCGCCTACTCCTCCGCGCCGGTCCTCGGGGACGCCGCCGCACCGCCGTCCTGGCCGGGTGCGGGCAGCCGGTAGCGCTCGTAGAGTTCGCGCGCGTAGTCCTTGGCCTCCTGTGACGGTTCCTCGCCCAGCTCGTCGCGGACCAGGTCGTCGAGGCTCTTGTTCGTTTCGTCCATGTCACGCAGCCTGCCTGGAGTGCGCGGATAGCACAAATCGCCGCTCCGGTGACGCAGTGCCAAGGACCTCAACGCCCCGGCCGCGGGGGCTCGCGGAGGGGCTCGACCGCGCCCGTGCGGGGCGGGAGCCCCGTCCGCGTCCGGAGGAAGGCCCCCGCTGCCTCCTCCGGAAGATCTCAGCGGCGTTCCTCCGACGCCGCGCCGACGTCCTGGCGCAGCTGTTCCAGCACCCCCGACAGCAACCGCGACACGTGCATCTGCGAGTACCCCAACCGGTCCGCGATCTCGGACTGGGTGTGGTCCCCGAAGAACCGCAACCGCAGGATCTCCCGCTCACGCGCGGGCAACCGCGCCAGCGCGGGCTTGAGAGACTCGCGCTGGACCACCCGCTCCAGGCCCTCGTCCTCACTGCCCAGGTGGTCCTCCAGACGCGTCCCCTCCTGACCGTCGGCGTCGGAGGAGTCCGGCGCGTCCAACGACAGGGAGCGGTAGGACTCCGAGACCTGCGCCAGCTCACTGACCTCGGCCTCGGGCAGCCCCATCTCGTGCGCCAGCTCCGCGATCGTGGGCGTACGCGCGTGCTCCTGCTGGAACTCCCCCGTCACCCGGCGCAGCTTCACCCGGTTCTCCTGGTGGCGGCGCGGCACCCGCACCGCCCAGGTGTGGTCGCGAAAGTGCCGCTTGATCTCCCCCGTCACCGTGGGCAGCAGATAGGAGATGAAGGGCTTGCCGCGGGCCGGATCGTAACCGCGCACGGCCTTGGCCAACCCCACCATCGCGGTCTGCTTCAGATCCTCCAACGGCTCGCCGCGGCCCCCGTAGCGGCGCGCGATCTTGTTGATCAACGGCTGGTAGAGGACCATGACCCGCTCACGCAACCCGTTGGCCCGCGGGTCCTCCTCCCCCAGCCCTCCGAGTACGGACAGCAGTTCCTCCGCCGTGGCGTCCTCGCCGGGCATCGGTTTGCGTGGTCTGGGGATGACGGTTGTGTGGTCTGCGACGGTTTGGGACTTTCGCGCGGCGTTCGCGGACAAGAGGAGACCCCCCGGTGCTCTGCCCTGTGTGCTCGTGTCACCTGTCGGCACCTGCGGCGCGGCCCCCGGTCCCGACACTCTGTCGGGAACTCCGGACGGGCGGGAGACGACCGCCGTGCGGGAAGTACGTTCCCCCAGAAACGCCCTCAAAAGCGATGGAGCGAAAAAAGTTGTCGTTCGACAAATAACTTTCGACGCTCCCGCAATTACTAGGCGTAGGCAAGAGCGGGCGAAGCACTCCGCACTTCTGCCCCCACAAGCCCACGGGGCACGGCGACCGCACCCTTCCCGCCCTGGGAGCCGGGCGCGGATACCAGCCCCCTACCGCCAAGTCATCCCATAAAACACCTTTACCGAATTTTTCATGATCGAACTCATGTTCGCCTCGACGTGGCCGATCACCGCCCTGCGGCATGCGGAGCCGTCCTCCCGGGCGACGCCGAGGGGGCGCCCCGCGCCGTGCGCGAAACGCCCCCGACCGGGAACGGCCTGGGATCAGCCGACCGGCTCCTTGGCGCGCTCGGACCCGGCGGCCGCGCTCTTGCGCTCCCTGCGCAGCTCACGGCGCGCCTGCCTGCGGGCCGCTCCGCGCTGCCTGCCCCACTCCACCAGCTGGTAGAGGACGGGGACCAGGATCAGCGTGAGCACGGTGGAGGTCACCAGACCGCCGATCACCACGATCGCCAGCGGCGCGGAGATGAACGCCCCGCCGCCGGTGATGCCCAGGGCCATCGGGGTCAGCGCCGCGACGGTCGCGAGCGCCGTCATGAGGATGGGCCGCAGACGGTGCCGGGCACCCTCCACGATCGCCTCCCTGAGCGGCATCCCGTTGTTCTGGTTCTGGTTGATCAGGTCCATCAGGACGATGGCGTTGGTGATCACCACACCGATGAGCATCAGCATGCCGACCATGCCCGCCACGCCCAGCGGGGTACCGGTGACCAGCAGCAGCCCCAGCGAACCGGTGATCGCGAACGGCACCGAGATCAGGAGCATGAGCGGCTGGAGCAGGCTCTTGAAGGTCGCCACCATGATCAGGTAGCAGATGACGATCGCGGCGACCATCGCCAGCATCAGCTGCGCGAAGCCCTCGCTCTGGTCCTGGCTGACGCCGCCCAGGGTCGCGGTCGCGCCCTCTGGCAGGTCCATCGAGTCCAGGGCCTGCGTGATCTCGGCGCTCACCGCGCCCAGGTCGGAACCGGTGGCGCTCGCCGACACGGTGGCGCTGGTGATGCCGTCGATCCGCGTGAGCTCCGGCGGCTGCTGCACCTCCACCACCTCGGCGACGTCGGACAGCGGGACCGCCTGCCCGGTCGGACCCGTGATGGGCAGGTCCTCCAGTTCGGCCACGGTCTGGGGCGCCTCGTCGACGCGGACCACCATGTCGCGGCGCGTGTCGTCGAGGGTGACGGTTCCGACGCTCTGCCCGTTGAAGGCGGCGGTGACCTGCTGGCCGATCATGGCCTCGGTCATGCCCCGCTCGGCGGCCTCCTCGCCGTCGACGCGGACCTCCAGCGCGGGCTGGGACTCGGCGATGCTGTTGGCGATGTCGTCGGCGCCGTCGATGCCGCGCAGTTCGTCCTCGACCATTCCGGCGGCCTCGACCAGTGCCTCCTGGCCGTCGGCGCTGACCCGCACCTCGATACCCGAACCGCCCATGGCGGCCATGGCGCTCAGGCGCGGCTCGTACTCGGTGTCCAGGTCCTCCATGGCCGTACGCAGCACCTCGCGGTTGCGGGCCTGGTCGGTGTCGGGGTCAGCGGTGATGCTGTAGTCCACCTGGGCCGCACCGCCGCCGCCCATCATCGCGGCCATACCGCCGCCGCCGACGTTGGTCTGGTAGGAGTCCACCCAGGCGTAGCCGTCGAGGACCTCCTCGACCTTGGCCGCCTCCTCGTCGGCGGCCTCCAGGGACGTGCCCGGGGGCAGCTCCTGGACGATCTGGTAGGTGTTCTCCTCGGACTGGCCCATCCAGTCGGTCTCGATGCCGCCGGCCATGAGGACCGTGCCGCCGAAGATCGCGGCGCTGGCGATGAGCGTGGTGATCGTGGCGGTCCTGCGCTTGGTGGTGATCCAGCGGATGACCGGCAGGTAGGCGCGCTGGAGCGGGCTGCGCACCTCCCGCTCGTACTCCTCGCGCTCGATCTCCTCCTGGGTGGCGTCCCCGATCTCCCTGGGGCGCATGAACCAGTAGCACAGCACCGGGATGAGGGTGATGGAGACGATCAGGGAGGCGACCAGGGCCAGGCTGGCGGTGACCGCGAACGGCAGGAAGATCTCGCCGACCTGGCCGCCGACGAAGGCCAGCGGCAGGAACACGGCGACGGTCGCGAGCGTGGAGGAGACCACGGCGGCGGCGACCTCGCGCACGCCCTGCTTGACCGCTGCCATCCGCTCCTTGCCGTAGTCCAGGTGCCTGCGGATGTTCTCCAGGACCACGATGGAGTCGTCCACCACTCGTCCGATGGAGATGGTGATGGCGGCGAGGGTGAGCATGTTCAGCGAGAAGTCGAACGCCTGCATGCCCAGGAACCCGATCAGCACCGACACCGGGATCGACACCGCGATCACCAGGGTGGAGCGGATCGAGAACAGGAAGACCAGGATGACGATCACGGCGGCCAGCAGGCCCATGCCGCCCTCTTCGAGCATCGCGACGATGGACTCGTTGATGTAGGGGGCCTGGTCGAAGACCACGCTGATGTCGATGCCCTCGCCCAGGACGTCGGCCTGCTCGTCCAGGACCGCCTGGACGCCCTCGGAGACCTCGACGGTGTTGCCGTCGGGGGTCTTCATGACCATGACGCCGATGCTCGGGTCGCCGTTGACGCGCGCCAGGCTGGCGGCCTCGTCCTGGACGAGCTCGACCTCGGCGACCTCGGAGAGCCGGACCGGCTCGGCCGGGGCCGCCGGGGGCGCGCCGGGCGCCGCGGCGGACATGTCCGCTCCCGCGGCGGCGGGCTGGAGCCAGACCTCCTCGACCTGCTCGATCGAGGTGAACTGGTCACCGGTGGTCACGCTCAGGCTGCGGCCGTCGGACTCGACGTCCCCGCCCGGCTGGAGCAGGCCGCTGGACTGGAGGGCGTCCACGAGGCTCTGCGGGGACAGGCCGTTGGAGGCGAGTTCGTCCTCGTCCGGCGTGACGACCACGTCGGACTCCACCGCGCCGGTGAGCGTCGCCGAGCGCACGCCCTCGACGGACTCCAACTCGGGGATGAGGTGGGTCTCCAGCGGGTCGACCATGGCCTGGTCGTCGCCGTCCTCGGCGCCCGCCGCGAGCATCACGACCGGCATCATGTCCGTGCTGAAGGACATGACGCTGGTGTCGACGCCCTCGGGGAGCATGCCCGCGACCTGGTCGACGGCGATCTGGGTCTGGCGGACGAGGTCGTCCTGGTCCTGGCCGTAGTCGAACTCGACCGTGACCTGGGAGGAGCCGGTGCTGGAGGTCGAGGTGACCGTGGTGACGCCCGGGACGCTCTGGACGGCCTGTTCCAGCGGCTCGGTGACCTGGCTCTCCACCACCTGGGGGGCGGCCCCCTGGTAGGTGCCGGAGACCATCACCATCGGCAGGGACATGTCGGGGAAGAGCTCGCGTTTGGCCGACGCCGCTGCGAGGACTCCGAAGAAGAGGACTGCCAGGGTGATGAGCAGGACCAGTGCCCGGTTGCCGAGCGACATGACCGCGGCGCGGTTCATACCTGGGTCCCTTCCACGCTGGTGGCAGCGGTCCCCGTCCGGGGGAGACCCGCGGCGCGGGCCCTTGCGGCCGATCTGGACATGAGAGGTTCTCGCTCCTAGTTCACTGCGGACACGGGGCGGGCCGTGATGTGTGGGTCGTCGAGCGCGTGTACGCGCCGGGGCAGCACACAGTCGTCCGCCGGTACTGGGACCGGGCTCGAACGTGTGGTGACGGGGGCCGGTGACTGGTCGCCCGGATGCGGGGCGGCCGTGTCAGCCGTCTCTCCCGGGGCTCGTGCACCTGCCGGGCGCACTACTCACCATACGTCGCGTTATATCGGGACTTGAGGATCCCCCACACGATTCAGGGAAGTCTCAGGGACGCGTCAGCCTTCTGTCAGGGTCGGTTTCTGACCAAAGTAGGTGTCCTCATCCGTAAGTCGGAGCCGGTCGGGATGAAATGCGGCTTTCCGCGGCGGCGCAAGAGGATCGCCCTGTAACGGACATCACGGTGGCAACTTCCGGCCAACCGGAAAACGGCCCCGGACACGTGGAGCGCAGGGGCACCGGGGGTGACGGAGCGGGCACGTCGGGGAGCCGCGCGCCACGGCTCCCTGGAGGCGGCGCTCAGGCGGGCCGCCGCTCCCCGGGGGCCTCGTGCGGCTGCGCGGTCCCCCACACCACGCGCAGGAGATCCTCCAGCGCGTGGACCAGGGAGTCGTCCACGAGCGCGTAGCTGACCTGGCGCCCGCGCGCGGAGGTGCTCACCAGGCCGCAGTCGCGCAGGCAGGCGAGGTGGTTGGAGACGTTCTGCCGGGTGAGCCCCAGTTGCTCGGCCAGTCCGGCGGGGTAGTGGGGACCGTCGAGGAGCGCCAGCAGGAGGCGGCAGCGGGTGGGGTCGGACAGGGCGCGGCCGAGCCGGTGGATGGCGGACAGGCGCTGCTCGGAGGTCAACATGAAAACCATTGTACATGGCTTGCTGTATAGACAGCGTAGGCTGTATAAACAGTGAAAGCTGAACCATGTGTGCCGCGCACCGCGGCTCCGGGAGAGGACGTCGGAACGGGGGAGTTGATGGGCCTGGGACACGACCACGGACACGGGCACGGTGTCACCGCCGGGGCCGCCAACAGCAGGCGGCTGGCGGTGGTCCTCGGGATGATGCTCGTCGTCGCCGTGGTCCAGGTGATCGGTGCCGCGCTCAGCGACAGCCTGGCCCTGCTCGCCGACGCCGGGCACACCGTCACCGACTCCTTCGGAGTGGCCCTGGCCCTGGTCGCCGTGTGGATCGCCGCACGCCCCGCCACCAGCAGGCGCACCTTCGGCTACCAGCGCGCGGAGATCCTCGCCGCCGCCGTCAACGCGCTGGTGCTGTTCGTCCTGTGCGGGTTCATCGTGGTGGAGGCGGTCGAGCGGCTCCGCACGCCCGCCGACGTGTCCGGGCCGGGCATGATCGCCGTGGCCGCCTTCGGCCTGGTCATGAACATCGGAGCGCTGTTCGTCCTGCGCTCGGGCGCCCGCGCGAGCCTCAACGTCAAGGGCGCCTACCTGGAGGTCATGGGCGACGCCCTGGCCTCGGCCGGGGTGATCGCGGGCGGTGTCGTCGTCTGGCTGACCGGTTGGGACCGGGTGGACACCCTCGTCTCCCTGGGCATCGCGGCGATCATCGTGCCCCGCGCGTGGGCACTGCTGCGCGAGGCCGTGCACATCCTGCTGGAGGCCACCCCGCAGGGCATGGACCTGAGCGAGGTCCGCGACCACCTGCTCGGGCACCCCGCCGTCCTGGACGTCCACGACCTGCACGCCTGGACCATCACCTCCGGGGTTCCCGTGATGTCGGCGCACGTGGTGGTCGCCGAGGAGCACCTGTGCGACAGCGGCCGCATGCTGGACGAACTCCACGAGTGCCTGACCGGCCACTTCGACGTCGAGCACTCCACGCTGCAACTGGAGCCGCCCGGCCACGCCGACCACGAGGGCGCCCGCCACGCCTGATCCGGGCCAGGGCGCGATCGGGGCCCCGCGACCGGTCCCCGGCGGAACGGCGCCACGGGATCCTCGCGGGCTCCGCGTCCCCGCTGGTGGAGACCGCCTCGGGCGCCACCGGCACACCCCCCGCACCGTTACGATGCTGGACGGGCCGTCGACGTGCCACCATCGGAACCCTCTGGCACGACTCCCCGCGCCCAGGAACGCTAAGGAGACACCGTGGCACCCTTCCCGACCCGCGGTCAGCGGTGAGCGAGAACCGGCTGAGAACGGGGATGCGCGCCCTGCGCAGGCTGCGCGGCTCGATCCTGCCCCTCAGGGCGGCCAGGCTGTCGTACAAGCTGCGCCGCGAACTGAGCTCCACCCGTGAGTCCAGCACGTGGCGCCAGCCCGCACGCGTGTTCCTCATGGCCTACGTGGTCGTGGACCTGCTGGGCACGGCGCTGCTGATGACCCCGCTGACCACGCCCGACCACCGGGGGCTGGGCTTCGTCGAGGCCTTCTTCACCGCGACCTCGGCGCTCTCGGTGTGCGGGCTGAGCGTGGTCAGCATCGGCAACGACCTCAACACCTTCGGCCAGGGGGTGGTCCTGGCGCTCATGCAGGTCGGCGGGATGGGCATCATGACCCTGGCCTCGCTGCTGGGCACCGCGATGATCCGCCGGTTCGGGCTGCGCATGCAGCTGACCGTGCAGGCCGAGACCCGGAGCATGTGGGTGGGCGACGTGCGCGGCCTGGTCAGCCGGGTGGCCCTCATCTTCCTCATCTGCCAGGGCCTGACGTTCCTGCTGATCACGCCGAGGATGTGGCTGGGCTACGACATGTCCCTCGGGGAGGCCGTCTACTCGGGCTTCTTCCACTCCATCTCGGCCTTCAACAACGCCGGGCTCTCCCTGTACGGGGACAGCATGATGCGGTTCTCCGGCGACGCGTTCGTCCTGGTGCCGATCGCCCTGGCGGTGATCCTCGGCGGCATCGGCTTCCCCGTCCTCCTGGAGCTGCGGCGCGAGCTGCGCACCCCGCGCCTGTGGAGCCTGCACACCAAGCTCACCGTCACGACCACCTCGATCCTCTTCGTGGGCGGGGCCCTGCTGGTCACCCTGATGGAGTGGAACAACCCCCAGACCCTCGGGCAGATGCACTGGTGGCCCCGGCTCGTCGACGGCTTCTTCCACGGCGTGATGCCGCGCAGCGGCGGTCTCAACTCCGTCGACACCGGGAAGATGGAGGACGCCACGCTGCTGGTGACGATCATGCTGATGTTCGTCGGCAACGGCAGCGCCGGAACGGCCGGGGGCATCAAGGTGGCCACCCTGGCGGTGATCTTCCTGGTCGTGGCGGCCGAGGTCCGCGGCAACGACAAGGTGCACGTCTACGGGCGCCAGCTGTCGCCCGGAGTGATCCGGCAGTCGCTGAGCCTGGTGTTCCTGTCCGCGACGGTCGTGGCCTTCACCACCGTCCTGCTGGTGCGCACCACCCCGTTCGACCTGCTGCCGGTGATGTTCGAGGTGGTGTCGGCGGTCGGCGTGGTCGGCCTGTCCATGGGCATCACCGCGGAGCTGGAGCCGTGGGTCCAGTTCCTGCTGGCCCTGCTGATGGTGGCGGGCCGGGTCGGCCCCATCACCTTCGTCACGGCGTTGGCCTTCCGCGACCACCATCGGCGCTACGATCTCGCCGAGGCGCGGCCGATCAT
The DNA here is from genome assembly GCF_012396365.1 of Nocardiopsis alborubida. Lineage (GTDB taxonomy): Bacteria > Actinomycetota > Actinomycetes > Streptosporangiales > Streptosporangiaceae > Nocardiopsis > Nocardiopsis alborubida. The sequence goes on from NZ_JAAXPG010000043.1 coordinate 28,783, forward strand.
CGGCTGAGAGCACTCCGAGGGAAGGAAGGGACACCCGTGCAGCAGCACAGGAGACTCACCGACAAGCGGGTCCTGGTCATCGGCCTGGGCCGGTTCGGCAGTTCACTCGGCCTGGAGCTGGTCAGCCGGGGGTGGGAGGTCCTGGGTGTGGACTCCAACCCGCGGCTGGTGCAGTCCTTCGCCGACGCGCTCACGCACACGGTGATCGCCGACGCCACCGACGAGGAGGCGCTGCGCCAGGTGGGAGCCGGCCAGTTCCACAGCGCGGTGGTGGCCATCGGCACCCACCTGGAGGAGAGCATCCTGACCACCTCGCTGCTGGTGGACATGGGGGTCTCCAACATCTGGGCGAAGGCGACGAGCCGCCGCCACGGCCGCATCCTGGAGCAGGTCGGCGCCACCCACGTGGTGCTGCCCGAGCACGACATGGGCGAGCGGGTGGCGCACCTGCTGTCGGGCAGGATGCTCGACTACGTGGAGCTGGAGGAGGGCTTCTCGCTGGGCAAGACCAAGGCGCCCAAGGAGCTCATCGGCAAGACCCTGCGCGAGACGCGGGTCCGCCAGCACTACGGGATCACGGTGGTGTCGGTGAAGCGGATGGGTGAGGAGTTCACCTACGCCACCCAGGAGACGGTGCTGAACAAGGGCGACGTGATCGTGGTCGCAGGGCGCACCGACGACGTGGAGCGCTTCTCCGAGTCCACCTGAGCCGGGCCGCACGGCGGCGGAAGAGGACCGGAACCGCTGCGGTGCCGTGGAAACCGGGGACGGGGAGGCCAGGGGGGAGGCGCCCGGCGCCGTCGGTTCCGCGCCCGGCCGCCCGCTCCGCGCGCCCGCGGACAGCGGTTCCGGCGGCGTGCGCGCGTCGCATTCCGAACAGACAAATTGACAACCGTTTTCATTATCCCGACAATTGACCCATGCGAACTGGGACAACCGTGCGGGCCGCCGCCCTCGGCGCCGCGACACTTCTGACGATCACCGCCTGCGGAAGCGGCGGCGAGGGGGCGGACGACTCGGGTGTCTCCCCCGCCGACGCGGACCTGACCGTGGTCACCGGCGTCTACCCCCTGGAGTGGCTGGCCGAGCGGATCGGCGGCGACCGGGTGGCGGTCGTCCAGCTCACCGAGCCGGGCACCGAGCCCCACGACCTGGAGCTCACGGGCCGACAGGTGGCCGAGGTCAGCGAGTCCGACATCGCCTTCTACGTGGAGGGCCTGCAGCCCGCCGTGGACGAGGCGATCGCGCAGGAGGCCTCCGAGAGCGCGTTCAACGTCGCCGACATCGTGGAACTGCACCCCGTGGGGGAGGACGGCCACGACCACGCGGAGGACGGGGCGCACGCCGAGGAGGAGGGCCACGACCACGCGGAGGACGAGGCGCACTCCGAGGAGGAGGCCGCCGCCGAGGAAGAGCACGACCACGGCGAGTACGACCCCCACTTCTGGCTGGACGTGGACCTGATGGCCCAGACCGCCCAGGCGCTCGGCGACCGGATGGCCGAGGTCAACCCCGAGGGCGCCGACGGCTACGCGCAGGGCGTGGAGGCCGTGACCGCCGAACTGGAGGCGATCGGCCAGGAGTACGAGGAGGGGCTGTCCTCCTGCGAGCACGACGAGGTGGTCGTGGGGCACACCGCCTTCACCTACCTGACCGAGGCCTACGGCCTGGAGCAGATCGGGGTCAGCGGGGTGGACCCCGAGACCGAGCCCTCCCCCTCGCAGATCGCGGCCATCACCGACATCGTCGACGAGCGCGGCATCGGGACGGTCTTCACCGAGCCGCTGATGCCCGCGGCGACCGCCGAGACCATCGCCGCCGAGACCGGCGCCCAGGTGGAGGTGCTCGACCCGCTGGAGGGCGTCACCGAGGACTCCCCCGGCGACGACTACCCGTCCATCATGCGGGGCAACCTGGAGGCGCTGACCACCGCGCTGTCCTGCTCCTGAGCCCTCGGCCCGTCCCACCGCACCGGCCCCGTCGGCCCCGGGCACCCGCCCCGGCCGACGGGGCCGACGCGCTTTCGCTCCCCCCGCCCTCCCGGGAGACGGCTTTCCCGGCAGGCGGGGTCTCCGTGCTTTCGCACCCCACGCCCCCGTCGCCGCGCAGGGGGTATGCGCGCGCTCGCTTCCCCTCTTCCCGCCCGACCGAAACCGCCCCGGGCCACGCGGGCACGGTACACGGGCACGCCACGGGTTACATGGCGCTTACATACCACCAAACCCCCGGACAAGTGGCGGGGGTCACGCTATGCTTGTGAACGTGTCGGTGCCAATGCACGTGCATCTGGCAGTGCATAAGCACGGACGTTCCCCTCGTCGAAACAAAGGAGCAGCATGACCGCACACAACGGCATCCCCGCGACCCAGCTCACCGAGGCGGCCTGGCAGAAGGCCCGGCGCAGCAACTCCCAGGGCGCCTGCGTCGAGATGGCCCGTCTCGGCGACGGCTCCATCGCCGTACGCAATTCGCGGTTCCCGACCGGACCGGCGCTGGTCTACACCCAGGAGGAGATCGACTGCCTCATCCTGGGCGCCAAGGACGGGGACTTCGACAACCTGCTCAGCTAGGGTCCTTCGTCCCCTCTGGCGCGTTCGGCCCCATGGCACACAGGAGGGGTTACCGCTCGGCGGTGACCCCTTCTTCGGACACCGGCCCGGCGTCCGCGCCCCGGCCCATCCACGACCGCACGCTCGCGGCGGCCCGCCCGGGCGCACCTGCCCCGAAACCCGGAAAGGCCCGCCTCGGCGAGCCTCTCGTATCCCTGAGCGCGTGCTCCGGGTCCCCTCCACCCGTCCCACGCCGCTGCTCAGTCGACTGCTTTGTCCAGGTCCTCCAACATCTGTTCCAGCAGCTCCAACGTCTCGTCCGGCGTGGCCGCGGCGACGCTGAGCCGGGTCATGGCCTTGGTGTAGGCCTCCACCACCGGCCTGCGGTCGATGATCTCGCCGTCGGTGAGCTGCTCCAGGTAGACCATGTCCGCGAGCTCGAACTCCGAGTAGCGCAGGAGCGTGAACGAACCCGCCTCGGCCGCGTGCGCGCCCACCGCGAAGGGGACGATCTGGAGGGTGATGTTGTCGTACTCCTTGCTGAGCTGGATGAGCCACTCCAGCTGACCGCGCATGATCTCGCGCCCGGCCTCCGGTCCGCCGATGGGTCTGCGGACCGCGGCCTCGTCCAGGATCACCCACATGCGCATACTCGTGTCGGTGCGCAGACGCCTCTGTCTCCTGAGTCTGGCGTCGACGCGCTGCTCGGTGACCTCGTCGGTCTCCACGCCGCCGGAGATGACCGCCCGCGCGTACTCCTCGGTCTGGAGCAGCCCCGGAACGAACTGGGACTCGTAGATGCGGATGTGGTCGGCGGCCTCCTCGAAGCCGACGTAGCGGATGAACCACTTGTGCAGTGACTCCCCGTACTCCTTCCACCAACCGGGCTTGTTGGATTCGCGCGCGACTTCGAGGATTTCCTTGATCCTCCTGCGGTCGGAGACCCCGTACATCTTGAGGAGGTCCTCGATATCGCGCAGCTTGAAACCGACCCGGCCGAGTTCCATACGGCTGATCTTCGACGCCGATGCCCGAATCTTGTTCCCGGCATCCTCCCGGCTGATAGCACGCGCTTCGCGAAGCTGGCGCAGCTCGTGCCCGATCAGCATGCGGCGCACAGTGGGGCCGCTCCCCTGGCGCAATCGAGCGATATCCACGTTCGCCGCCTCTCCCTCATTCCTCGCACAAGGGTATCCATGCGACGGGACACCTTTGCCGTGCGGACAAGACACTACAGGTACACGATAGAACGATAGAGCAGTGGCGCCTTCGGGTCCCGGTCCGGTACCCCTCCAGCACCTCCATGGGGGGCCGCGCCGCCGGAGGGCAGCGCCGCCGGAAGCACCGGGCGGAGCGCCCGGCGGGAACCCCGGGACTCACACGAATTGCGCCCAAACGAACTTTCCGCCGGGCGGCGTGGGAATCACACCCCACTCTCGCGCGAAAGCACTCACCAGGGCAAGCCCCCGACCGCCCTCCAGGTCGAGATCGGTTTCCCTTCTCTCCGGCAGCCGGTCTCCACCGTCACGAACCGCGCAGATGAATTCGCTGCCGCTGCGCATGAGCGAGAGCTGAATACCGCCGTCGCTCTGCCCTGTCAAGGGCAGAGGGCCACCGTGCCGGAGCGCATTGGTGACCAATTCCGAAACAACCACCGCGACATCGCTGGACAAGTAGTGCATCTCCCATTCGTGGAGAAGCGCCTCGGAAATCTCGCGCGCGGCCCCCACCGAGTGGGGGCGCGGCTCGAAGCTCCACGTGACGGCGTCGTGCCGGTCCCCGCATACGGGGGTGTTCCAGCGGCGGGAACCGTGCGTCAGGACCTTGAGCCACCAGCCACCGGCCGGATCGGCCACCGCCTCAGCGCACTCCATGCCTTCCACTCCTCCCTGACGCACCGCTGCGTGGGCGTCGGTGACACGGCCGGGGTGGACCGTGTCCGCGTGCAGGTCTGGCTCGTGCCCCTGCACGACTCGAATGCACGTGCATCTTCGTCTTGCAGGCAATCGTAGGCCAAGCCCCGACGATGTGCAGGCAAACGGGGAGACGACTTCGGCCGACCCGTAAAGCGGGTCGGCGCGGACCGCCCTATTCGCGGGCGGGGCCGTCCCGGACGCACCCCGTCCACCTACCGACCGGTTGGCATGTGGATAGGATCTTCTCGCGCCCACCACGCGAATTCTTGGAGGTAATCCCATGTCACCAACGCCCCGTGTGGCCATTGTGACCGGCGCGGCCCGTGGGATCGGTGCCGCCGCTGCTGAGCGCCTGGCGCGCGAGGGCCGGTCCGTCGCCGTGCTGGACCTGAGGGAGTCCGACGCCCAGGAGGTCGTCGACCGCGTCACGGCCGCGGGCGGCACCGCCCTGGCCGTGGGCTGCGACGTGTCCGACCCCGACCAGGTGACCGCCGCCGTCGACACCGTGGCCGAGCGCCTGGGCCCGCCCGCGATCCTGGTGAACAACGCCGGTGTCCTGCGCGACAACCTGCTGTTCAAGATGTCCGTGGAGGACTGGGACACCGTGATGAACGTGCACCTGCGGGGCTCGTTCCTCATGAGCAGGGCCGCCCAGGCCCACATGACCGCGGGCGGCTGGGGACGGATCGTCAACCTGTCCAGCTCCTCCGCGCTGGGCAACAGGGGCCAGGCCAACTACTCCGCGGCCAAGGCGGGGCTCCAGGGGTTCACCAAGACCCTGGCGATCGAGCTGGGCAAGTTCGGCGTGACCTGCAACGCGGTCGCGCCCGGGTTCATCGAGACCGCCATGACCAGGGCGACCGCGGAGCGCATCGGCGTCAAGTACGAGGACATGAAGGCCTTCAAGGAGGCCGAGATCCCGGTGCGCCGGGTGGGTGTGCCCGAGGACATCGCCAACGCCGTCGCCTTCCTCACCGGTGAGGAGGCCGGGTTCGTGTCGGGCCAGGTCCTCTACGTCGCCGGCGGACCGCTGGACTAGCCGACCGGGAAGCCACCGTGTGCCCCGTCCGGAGCCCTCCGGACGGGGCACACGTGCGGAGGGGCCGGGGACGGCGCCGGGGGTCATCCGCCCGGCTCCTCGGCGGCACGGGCCTCCTCCATCGCCGCCGTGACCGCGGCCGCCACCTCCTCCACCAGGGCGACACCGGTGGTGTAGTCGGGGCTGCCGTCGGTCAGGACCGCGATCAGGTACTCGCGTCCGGGCCCGGCCACGTAGCCGACGCTGTTGACGTTCCACAGGCCGCCGTTGGCCTCGCGCGGGGTCCAGCCGTTCTTGAGCCCGACGGTGTCGCCCGGGCCTGCGCTGGCAGAGACCCCCCAGGACTGCTCGGCGGCGACGGACTCCATCAGCCCGCGTGCGTAGGCCCGGTCCTCCTCCGTCAACGGACTCCCGTCGCAGTAGAGGGCGCGCAGCAGCCGCACCTGGTCGGCGGCGGTGGTCATGGTGGCGCCCCACCGGCCGCGCGGGTGGGGGTCGGTGTTGGTGAAGCCCAGCGTCTCCGCGCCCTGGACGAAGCCGTCGGTGAACCCGATCCGCGAGTACAGGCCGTCGGTGACCTCGTTGTCGCTGTAGCGGATCATGCGGGAGACCTGGGAGCGCTCGGCCCCGGTGAGGTCGCGGCCCTCCTCCTCGGCGCGCAGCAGCAGCATGGTGAGGATGGTCAGCTTGGCCAGGCTCGCCGTGGGGAACTGCCGGTTGGCGTCGTGGCTGAAGGTGGCGCCGGTGCGCAGGTCCTGCACGGCGACCGCGAAGTCGGCCGGGTGCTCCTCCCCGATCGCCCCGATCCGCGCGGTGAGCTCCTCGCGCTGGGCGGGGGTGAGGCCCTGTCCTCCGGCTTCGGGCGCGTCGACGGGCGCGAGGGGCACCGCGGGGAACGCGCTCTGGGAGACCAGCGAGCGGAACAGGGCGGGGTCCGGGCGGGGCGGTGCCGCCCCGGAGGCCGGGGTGGCGCCGGGCAGGGCGAGGGCCATGAGCACCGCGAGGACGACCGCCACGACGGCGACGGCCCGGGCTCGGTTGTCGGCGGGGGGATGCCGGGGCACGCTATCACCGGTTCGCTGACACGCGGATGGGCTGGAGTACCGCCATTATTCAGCGAAATGTCGCGAATACGAACATCTCGATACCGAATCGGTACCGGGTCCCCTCTTTTCGTCCGCTCCCGTGTGCGAATCCTCAGCGCTGGGTGTCCTCGTCGATACCGCGGGCCACCAGGGCCTCCCCCGTCGCGTCGGCCATCCGCAGCAGCTGGACGATGACCGGCACCACGAGCAGGTGGGGACGGCCGGACAGGCCCCGCGCCCGGTAGGCCTCGCGGGCGGCCTGCCAGGCGGAGGCGGCCATCGGGATGGAGCGGACGGTGAGCGCCAGAACGAGGGCGGTCCGGTCGGGGTTGGCGCCGACGTGCCTGAGCGGGCGGGCCATCCGCTCGAAGAGGTCGAGCATCGCGCGCACGCGGGTGGTGAGCGTGACGAGGTTGGCGAACAGGACGAGCGCGGCCAGTTGGGCGCACAGGCGCAGGGCCGTCTGCCAGTCCGCGAACAGGACCTGGAACAGGCCGATGGCCAGTAGGAACGGCCACAGCACGCGCAGCGCGGACCAGGCCCGCCCCAGCGGGAGACCGGCCAGCGGGTACAGCGCGAGCGCGGCGGCCAGGGCGCCGACGGCGACCCGGTGGTCGGCCCAGACCACGAGGCCGACACCGGCCAGCAGCAGCGCGAGGAGCTTGGCCCCGGCCGGGATCCGGTACAGGAACCCGGTGCCGGGGACGTAGAGGCCGACCGTGCTCACCGTTCGTCCATGAGCTTGGTGTAGTGGGGCACGGCGTCGCCGGGAACGCCGTCGAAGACCACCCGGCCCGCGTCCATGACCAGGACCCGGTCGAAGCCGTCGAGCAGGTCGAGGTCGTGGGTGAACAGGACGACCTGCTGTTCCAGGCCGTCCAGGGTCCGGTGCACCATGCGGGTGTTGCGCAGGTCGAGCAGGGTGGTGGGCTCGTCGCAGACCAGCACCTCGGGCTCGGTGACCAGTACCGAGGCCAGGGCCAGGAGCTGTTTCTGCCCGCCCGAGAGCAGGTGCCCGGGGTGGTCGCGGTGGCCGTCGAGCCCGTAGCGGACCAGGGCCGCGTCCACCCGGCGGGCGGTCTCCTCCCGGCCCAGACGCAGGGAGCGCAGGCCGATCTCCACGTCCTCGGCGACGGTGGGCATGATGATCTGGTTGGCTGCGTCGGAGAAGACGAAGCCGACCCTGCGCCGGATCCTCCTGGCGTGGCGCCGGGTGTCCCACTCCCCCAGCGTCACACGGCCCTCGTCGGGGACGACGAGGCCGTTGAGGGTGCGGGCGAGCGTGGACTTGCCCGATCCGTTCGCCCCGATCACGCCGATGCGGTGCTCGGCGAGGTCGAGGGTGACGTCGCGCAGCACGGCGCGGTCGTCGTAGGAGTGGGAGACGCCCTCCAGGCGCAGCATCAGGATTCCCCGCGGTCGGTACCGGCCTCCACGACGGGGCGGCCCGCGGGCGGGATCGGGTAGGCGCGGTAGACGGCGCTGGCGATGAGCGCGGTGACCACGGCCTTGGCCAGGTCTCCGGGCAGGAAGGCCACCATGGAGTAGGCGGCGGCCAGGACGCCGTCGCCCATGACGACGGCCATCCAGGGGACGCCGATCGCGTAGATGACGAGGATGCCGCCGACGATGTTGACCGCCAGGCCCGCCCAGAACCGGTAGCGCCCCCGGTCGCCGCGGACCAGGAGATCGGTGAGCAGGCCGATGACCAGGGCGGCGAAGACCCAGCTGACGATGAACCCGGCCGAGGGCCGGGCCAGGACGCCGACGCCGCCCATGCCGCCCGCGAAGAGCGGGAGTCCGGCCAGGCCGAGCGCCAGGAAGGCGGCGACCGCGAGGGTGCCGCGCTTCCAGCCCAGGAGGGCGGGGGCGAGCATGATGCCCAGGGTCTGGAGGGTGATGGGCACCGGCGAGAACGGCAGCGGGACGGCGACGGTGACGCTGAGGGCGGCGATGAGCCCGGCGAACACGGCGACGAGCGCGAGGTCGCGGGCGGTCAGGCCCCTGTGGCGGACGTTGGTCTTGGTCGTGGGCATGGGCGGTTCCCCTGGGAGGTCGTGGAGGCGGGTCTCTGCCCATTGTCCGTGATGGCGGTGACCAGGACGAAGGGCGGGGCGCACAGTTCTGCGGGCCCCGGGGTTGTAGGAGGTCGCCTGAGACGGGGGTCACGCGGAGGTGTCCGGCGGATCCGGATGGTGAGGGAGGGTCTGGCATGAGCCCGCCCCATCCGGCACTCGTGTCACACCGGCAACGTATCCGGCGGCCTGTTAGGCAGGCGTGCCGTCCTCGTGCAGGGTGGAGAGGAGGGCGCCCCAGCCGGAGGAGGGGAAGGCGAGGTGCCCGAGGGCGCGGTTCTGGGTGTCGCGGACGTGAAGGTGGGAGGCGGTCTCAGCGACCTCGACACAGTGGCCTCCCTGGTTGCCGCCGCAGCTGGACTCGTGCCGTACCTGGCGATGGACGCTCCACGACTCTGGCGACCAACAACGTCAGGCACGCCCCGGTCGGCAGCGCGGGACGCGGCGGCTTCTACGTCCGGGCGCTCCTCTTCCACGGCTGGCTGCGCGTGGAGGTTCTCGACGCCTACGGACGGGCCCCGTCCCTCCGGGTCGTCACCCCCGGCACCCGCGCCGGGGGCGGGCGCGGACTGGTTCTGGTCAACGCCCTCTCTTCTCGGTGGGGGAGCTTCCAATCCCTGCGCGGACCTGGGATGTTCTTCGAGTTGCGGTGGCGGGTGCCCGAGCCGCTGGCTCCGGTCGCCCCTGCGGTCCCCCTCCCCCGGAAGGACTGGTGAGCACCATGGAGGGCTACCACATGAGGCCGAGCGCGGCCGTGCTGACGCTGCGCGAGGAGTTCCCCGACCTCCTCGTCTGCGAACTGCACGGAGGACGGGGGCGACCCCGCCTCGTGGCGACCAGTGCCCGGACCATCCCCACCGGCCAGCCCGGGCTGGTCGTGTGCGGAGGCTCCGAGGAACCGCGGAAGGCGCTGCGGGCTCTGGAAGGCGGTGCGGTATGAGCGCGGTCATGACCCTGGAGACCGTGGAGGCCTCCGTTCCCCAGGAGGTGGGGCGCCTCCGTGCCACCTACCGCAAGCGGGGGTGGACGGTCTGGCACGGCAGCGCGACCGGCCAGTACTGGGCGGCGCACACCGGCCGCATGGTGATGCTGAGCGGTGACACCGCCCGGGATCTGGCTGCGGAGATCGAGAAGACGCAACCGAGCAGGCCGCTGGCGGCGGTTCCCGCCCCAGGCGCGGCGGTGGCACACGGAGCTGAGGCCGCCGCCGAGTCCCGGGCCGTGTGCCTCCTGGACCGGTCGGGAGCGGTGGCCAGCGGTAGGTGACAGGCGGTGACGGCCGCGGCCCGGGAGCCGGTGTCCCCGGGCCGCGGCCAGCGCGCACAATCAGGCGAATGCATCCGCGCCCGTCACGCGGGGCGCCGTCAGGCGGTCGCGGCCCCGGAGCGGCGGATGCGGGTGATCGGGACCGGAAGCACGCACACGGGGACGGGCAGGCGCAGCCGGTGGCCGGTGTCGGCCGGGACGCCCGTGTCGGGGTCCAAGAGGAGCGAGGCCAGCGAGTCGCCGTTCTGGGCGGCCACGACCAGGTGGTCGGGTTCCTCGCGGTGGCCGCGCACGACGGTGAAGTTGCGCGGCCACGGCCCTCCGGCAGGGGTGTTGGCGACGTGCTCCAGGCGGGCGCCGCCGTCGCGGACGGCGAAGGTGGCGATCGTGTCCGCGCCCCGGTTGGACACGTAGACGTGGTCGCCGTTCGTGAGGATCTCGGCGGGGAAGTTCGCGCCCGCGGCCTCCTCGCCGGTGGCCTCGACGGAGCCCAGGTGCTCGGCGGTGCCGGTGCCCGAATCCCAGCGCAGGACGTGCACGCGCGAGTCCAGCTCGCCCGCCACGTAGAGGTACTCGCCGAGGACGGCGGTGTGCCGGGGCCCGGTGCCCGGTGGCAGGGCGACGGCGCCGACCTCCTCATCGCCGCGCAGAACGCGCAGCTCGTCGGTGCCCAGGTCGGCCACCAGCAGGTGGTGCTCGTCGGGGGCGACGGTGCTGTGCGCGTGCGGACCCTCCTGGCGGTCGGTGACCGGGCCGCTTCCGGAGTGCGCGAACTCCGCCACGATTCCGTCGAGGGAACCGTCCTCGGCCAGGGCGTACAGCGTGGCCACTCCGTTGGCGTAGTTGGTCACCGCCAGTTCGGAACCGCGCGTGAGCACATGGCAGGGCGACCCGCCGCCGGTCGGGGACTGGCCCAGCTCGGTGAGCCCGGCGCCACCGTCGATCCGGAAGGCGGTGACGGTGCCCTTCTCGCGCTCGTTGACCGCGTACACCGTGGGCGGGTCCTCGCGGAAGGCCAGGAAGGACGGACCCGGGGTGTGGGCGGCCGCGCCGCCGTCGGTCATCTCGCCGGTCATGGGGTCGAACCAGACGCGGTAGATCCCCTCGCCCTCCCCGGGAGGGTCGGAGTCGGGGGTGTAGGTGCCCACCAGCAGGAGCCGCTTGCCGTCCATCGAGTTGTCCGCCGATTCGCCCACCGGGGGCCTCGCTTCCCTCGCGCCTGTGATGTCCGCCGACAGTGGTCTACACCACTGAGGACCACGGCGCATGCTACAGGTCTTGGTCCCCGACTATCAGAGCGGACCCGGCGGGTCCGGCGCCTCGAAGGGCCTTCCCGTGAAGCGGGAGGACTGCCCGGCGTAGCGGAAACTTCGGCTCCTCGGTACATCACATCCCCATGAATACCCCCGTACAAGTGCCGTACAATTGATTGCACTCTCGCCCGTGCTTCCGACACGGCCGGTCGAGGGGCCCGCCCAGCACGAAGGAAAACGCCCCATGAGTACCGCCACAGAACGCATCGAAGTCCGTCTCACGCCCGAGGACAAGGACCTGCTCCTCGAGGCGGCCCGCATCAGCCACGAGTCCACTTCCAAGTTCGTCGTCCGGGTGGCCCGGGAGGCGGCCGAGGAGGTCGTGGAACGCGAGCAGACCACCAAGGTCCCCGCAGCGTTCTTCGACGCCATGGTCGAGTCCCTGGAGGAACCCGCGCAGCCAATCGAGGAGCTGGCCTCCGCGGTGCGCAAGCACCGCTCCATAGTGAAGAGGTAAACCAACCGTGTTCGTCTGCCAGCCCCTCATCCGAGAGCACCAGACCGACTCCTTCTCCTGCGGGAAGGAGGAGCTGGACTCCTGGCTGCGCAGAAGCGCGCTGCACGCCCGGGCCAACAACACCGCAGCCACCTTCGTCTGGTGCGAGGAGGGCAGCACGGAGGTGGCGGCCTACTACTCCTTCACCTCCATGACCCTGGAGAGGGAGGAGCTGCCCGAGTCCCTGGCCCGGGGCAGCATGCACAGGATTCCCGCGGTGCTGCTGGCGCGGCTGGCGCTGCACACCCGCTACCAGGGGCAGGGACTCGGCCCGGTTCTGCTGGTGGACGCCTTCGAACGGGCCCTGGCGGGCAACCAGGTCTTCGCGGTCCGGTTCCTCGCGGTCGACGCCTTGGACGAGGACGCGTACACCTTCTACGAGAAACACGGATTCCGCGGAATCCCCGGGAGCATGCGCCTGTACCGCAAGATGAGCGACATCGCCAAGACGCTCGAATGACGACGAGCCCTGCCCGATCAACCGGGCAGGGCTCCTTCGCGGTAGGCCGGGGGGAGCGCCCCGACGGCCGCGGCCCCTACCTGCGCTCGGCGGCCTTGACGGCCTCGACCGCCTTGAGGATGCGCTTGTCCGAGACCGGGTAGGCCGTGCGCAATTCCTGCGCGAACAGGCTCACCCGGTACTCCTCCAGCATCCAGCGCAGCTCCGCCACGTCCGGGTCGGCCGCCCGGCCGGGCGGCAGGCTCCCGCGCAGCTTGGCCACGGCCTGGCGCATCTGCTCGACCTTGGACATGTTCACCTGGTCGCGGCGCGGGTTCTCCGGCAGCTTGCCCAGCCGGTACTCCACCCCGCGCAGGTAGCGGTGCAGGTCGTCCAGGCGGGCCAGGCCGGTGCGGGTCACGAACCCCTCGCCCACCAGGTCGCCGAGCTGGCCCTGCACGTCGTTGAGCGAGGGCAGCACGGCCAGGGACGTGGTCCCCTTGACCTTCTTGGACACCTTGCGCCACAGCACCAGGACGCGCGCGGACTTGTCCAGGATCTCGGCCAGGGTGTCGCCGAGGTCGGCGCTCACCCGGTCGGCGAGCTTGGCGAAGTCGTCGCCGTTCCACACCGGGCCGCCCTCGCGGGCGAGCAGGTGGTCCACGGCGGCCGTCTCGGCGTCGTCGAGCATCCTGCGGATCGAACCGTGCGGGTTGTCGGCCAGGGCCAGCTTGTCGGGGTTGTTGAGCCCCTTGCTCACCACGTTCGCCACGGACGGCACGGTGAGCAGCAGCAGTCGGCGGGTGCCCGCCCACATCGCGGCGCGCTGCTCGGGACGGGTGTCGAAGATGCGGATCGCGACGCTGTCGCCCTCGTCCACCAGCGCCGGGTAGCCCTTGACCTTGGGCCCCAGCGCCTTGCGCTCCAGGGTCTGCTCCAGCGGACCGAAGTCCCAGGAGGTCAGGCCCTTCTTCTCCACGCCCTTGGCCTCGGCCGAGATCGCCTCGCGCAGGCGCGGTTTGAGCTTGGCGCGCAGCTTCTCCAGGTCCTTGGACTCGGCCAGGGTCCGGCCCCGGTCGTCCACGGCCCGGAAGGTGATGCGCAGGTGGTCGGGCACCCTGTCGAGCTGGAAGTCGCCGGGTGCGATCCGCTCCCCCGCCGTCCGGGTGAGCTCGTCCGCCAGCGCCGCGGTGAGCGGCCCCTCGTAGGGGGTCAGCCCGGCCAGCGCGCGGGCGGCGTTGTCCGGGACCGGGACGAAGTTGCGGCGCAGCGGTTTGGGCAGCGAGCGGATGAGCGCGGTCACCAGCTCGGCGCGCAGGCCCGGGATCTGCCAGTCGAACCCGGTGTCCTCCACCTGGTTGAGGAACTTCACCGGGACGCGCGCGGTGACCCCGTCGGAGTCGCTGCCCGGCTCGAACTGGTAGCTGAGCGGGAAGGTGAACTCGCCCTGGCGCCACACGTCCGGGTAGTCGTCCTCGCTGATCGACCCCGCGCCCTCGTTGATGAGCTCGTCGCGGGTGAAGTCCAGCAGCTCGGGCTCGGTGCGGCGTGCCTTCTTCCACCAGGAGTCGAAGTGCGCGGCCGAGACCACCGAGTCCGGCAGGCGGGCGTCGTAGAACCGGAACAGCGTCTCGTCGTCCACGACGATGTCGCGGCGCCGGGCGCGGTGTTCGAGGTCCTCCACCTCGTCCAGGAGCTTGCGGTTGTCGTGGAAGAAGTGGTGGCGGGTCTCCCAGTCGCCCTCGACCAGGGCGCGGCGGATGAACAGCTCCCGGGACAGCTCGGGGTCGATCCGCCCGTAGGAGACCTTGCGCTGCACGACGATGGGCACGCCGTAGAGGGTGACGCGCTCGAAGGCCATGACGGCGCCGCGCTTGCGCTCCCAGTGCGGCTCGCTGTAGCTGCGCTTGACGATGTCCCCGGCCAGCTCCTCGGCCCACTCCGGCTCGATCCGGGCCACCATGCGGCCCCAGAGCTTGGAGGTCTCCACCAGCTCGGCGACCATCACGTAGCGGGGCTGCTTCTTGAACAGCGCCGAACCGGGGAAGACGGCGAAGCGGGCGCCCCGGCCCCCCAGGTACTCGTGTTTCTCGGGGTCCTTGAGACCCACGTGGGACAGGAGCCCGGCCAGCAGCGACATATGCACGCCGCGGGGGTCGGCGGCCTCCTCGCGCGGGCGCGGCACCTCCACGCCCATGGAGCGCAGGACCTGCCTGAGCTGGCCGTGGATGTCCTGCCACTCGCGTACGCGCAGGTAGTTGAGGTACTCCTCGCGGCACATCCTGCGGAACTGGTTGCCCGACAGCTCCTGCTGCTTCTCGCGCAGGTAGTTCCACAGGTTGAGGTAGGCCAGGAAGTCCGACTCCTTGTCGGTGAACCTGGCGTGCGCCTGCTGGGCCTGCTGCTGCTTGTCGGTGGGCCGCTCGCGCGGGTCCTGGATGGACAGGGCCGCGGTGATGACCAGGACCTCGCCCAGGACGTCGCGCTCCTCGGCCTCCAGGACCATCCGGCCCAGTCGGGGGTCGATGGGCAGCTGGGCCAGGCGGCGGCCGGTCGGGGTGAGCCTGCGTTTGCCCCCGGACTCGTCGGGGTGCAGGGCGCCCAGCTCGTTGAGGAGGTTGACGCCGTCCTTGATCTGGCGGTGGTCGGGGCCGTCCACGAACGGGAAGGCGGCGACGTCGCCCAGCCCCAGGGCGGCCATCTGGAGGATGACCGAGGCCAGGTTGGTGCGCAGGATCTCGGGGTCGGTGTACTCGGGGCGGGAGAGGAAGTCCTCCTCCGAGTACAGCCGGATGCAGATGCCCTCCGAGACACGGCCGCAGCGGCCCTTGCGCTGGTTGGCGGAGGCCTGGGAGACCGCCTCGATGGGCAGGCGCTGCACCTTGGTGCGGTGGGAGTAGCGGGAGATGCGCGCGGTGCCGGGATCGATGACGTACTTGATGCCGGGGACGGTCAGGGAGGTCTCGGCGACGTTGGTGGCCAGGACGATGCGCCGTCCGCTGTGCGAGGACCACACGCGTCTCTGCTCGCTCGTGGACAGGCGCGCGTAGAGCGGCAGGACCTCGGTGCCCGGGAGCTTCTTCTTCTCCAGCGCCTCGGCGGTGTCGCGGATCTCGCGCTCGCCGCTGAGGAAGACCAGCACGTCGCCGGGGGCCTCGCGGCCGAGTTCGTCGACGGCGTCCAGGATGGCCTGGGTCTGGTCGCGGTCGGTGCCGCCGCCCGGGTTCTTCTCCTCGGGGTCGAGGATCTCCTCGGAGATGGGCCGGTAGCGGACCTCGACCGGGTAGGTGCGCCCGGAGACCTCGACGATGGGGGCGTCGTCGAAGTGGCGGGAGAAGCGCTCGGGGTCGATGGTGGCCGAGGTGATGACGACCTTGAGGTCGGGGCGCCGGGGCAGCAGCTGCTTGAGGTAGCCCAGCAGGAAGTCGACGTTGAGGCTGCGCTCGTGGGCCTCGTCGATGATGAGCGTGTCGTACTGGCGCAGCATGCGGTCGTGCTGGATCTCGGCGAGCAGGATGCCGTCGGTCATCAGCTTGACCAGGGTGCTGTCGCTGGAGGAGTCGGTGAAGCGGACCTTGTAGCCGACCGTCTCGCCCAGCGGGGTGCCGATCTCCTCGGCGATGCGCTCGGCGACGGTGCGGGCGGCCAGCCGCCGGGGCTGGGTGTGGCCGATGGTGCCCATGACGCCGCGCCCCAGCTCCAGGCAGATCTTGGGCAGCTGGGTGGTCTTGCCCGAACCGGTCTCACCGGCGACGATGACGACCTGGTGGTCGCGGATGGCCTCGGCGATGTCCTCACGCCGGGAACTGACCGGCAGGGACTCGGGGTAGCTCAGCTCGGGCACGGACTCGCGGCGCAGGTTCACGCGCAGGAGCGCCTCGTCGACGTCCCCGGAGATCTGGGCGGCGACGGAGGCGCGGCGGCGCTCGTCGCCGATCTTGGCCAGGCCGTCGATACGCCGACGGAGCCGGTGGCGGTCCGAGGGCATGAGGTCGCGCAGCCGGGAACGCAGCGTGTCCGCGGCGGGCGCGGGCGTGGTGGTGCTCATCAGTAGTCAAGGGTAGGAGGGACGGCAACCGGTTTTCGCCGCCGGGCGCGCGCGGCGGGCGCGCGGCCACGGGCGGGCGAAGGAGCGCCGCGGGCACGTACCGGCCAACGCCCGGAGGGCCCGTTCTGTTCCGGGGGTCCGGCCGGACGTGGCGCGGACCCGCGGCAGACGCCCGGTCCCGGCGGTGCCGCGCCGCCGGGACCCGTTCGGGCGCCGCCACCCGGAGGATCGGTGTCGCCGGTGTGAAGCTCGGGTTCTGACCTGCGATGATCTTGTACTTATAGCCGATGTCGGCGCTCGAACCTCGCTATAAGCACAAGATCACGGCGAAAGGGAAGGGCCTGTCCGCGCGTCAACCGACATGCTCCTCCAGCCAGCGGTGAACGGCCAGCGCCGTGTCCGGACCGTGCTCCTCCAGCATGGTGATGTGGTCGCCACCCACGTCGACGGCCTCGTGCGGCAACGGCCAGTCGAACCGCCAGTCCTCCCCGCCGATGGGCGTGCCCGAGGCGTTGAGCATCTGCTGTCCGGGGCGCACGGCCAGGGTCGGCACGTCGGTGGGCGCGGGCACCCAGTCCCGGTACAGCTCGATGTAGCGGCCCATCGCGGTGACCCGGGTGGCGTCCATCAGCCCGAACTGCGTCTCGCGCTCCAGCACCCCGGTCTGGATGATCGGCAGCGCCGTGGGGTCGCCGGGCATGGGCGTGTCCATGAGCACCACCGCCGCGGGAGCGCGTCCCCCGGCCTCCAGCAGCGTGGCGACGCTGTGCGTGACCCAGCCTCCGGAGGACCGGCTGACCAGTACGTAGGGCTCGTCTCCGGCGACCTCGCGCACGGCCCGCGCCTGGACGGCCGCGGCGGCCTCCAGGGTCGTGGGCAGCGGGTCCCCTGCGGTGAAGCCGGGCTGGGGCAGGACCACGACCTCGCGCAGCTCCTGGAAGGCCGAGCCGAAACGCGCGTACTCCTGCGTGCCCGACACCATGACCAGCGACGGCAGGCACACCAGCCGGGGCCGCACCGGCCCCCGGGCGATCGTGACCGGACTCGGCACGGGGCCGAAGTCCTCCGGTCCGGTGAAGGCCGGGCGCAGGTGGGAGGCCGTCTGGACCATGCGGATGCCGTCGGTGATCCGGCCCCGGCGGCACGACTCGCGGAACAGCGCCACGGCCCCCTCCAGGGGGTCGGCCCCTGCCGGGTCCGCGACGGCGGTCGGCGCTGCGCTCCCCGCCTCGGGGAGCGCAGCGGCCAGGTGGCGGGCCAGTCCGGCGGGCGTGGCATGCGTCAGCACCACTGACGCGGCCAGCTTCAGCCCCGTGGCCGCGCGCAGCTCGTTGCGCAGCTCCACGGCCGTCAGCGAGTCCATGCCCAGCTCCAGGAAGTTCTGGTCGGGCTCGATCCGGTCGCCCGAGGTCCTGCCCAGCACCTCGGCGGTGCGCGCGCCCACCAGCTCCAGCAGCAGGCGTTCGCGCTCCTCACCGGTGCTGGCTGCCAGCGCTGCGGACACGCCCTGGCCCTCGGAGGCCGCGCCCCCGGCGGCGCGGCGGCGGGGACGTCGGACCAGTTCGCGCATCAGCGGCGGCAGCTGGCCGGTGCGGGCGGCGCGGGCGCGCACGCCCTCCAGGTCCAGCGGCAGCGGCACCAGGTGCGGGTCACCGGCGGCCAGGGCCGCGTCCAGTAGGTCCAGCCCCTCCTCGGGGGAGAGCGCTCGGGCCATGCCCAGGCGGCGCAGCCGCGAGACGTCGGTGTCGCGCAGGTGGGCGGCGATGTCCCCGAGCTGCTCCCACAGGCCCCAGGACAGCGACTGGGCAGCCATGCCCCGGGACCGGCGGTGGTGGGCCAGGGCGTCGAGGAACGCGTTGGCCGCGGCGTAGTTGGCCTGGCCTGGACTGCCCAGGACGCCCGCGGCCGAAGAGAAGAGCACAAACGCCGACAGGTCCAGGTGTTCGGTCAGCCGGTGCAGGTGGTGGGCGGCGTCGGCCTTGGGGCGCGTCACCGCGTCGACGCGGTCGGGGGTGAGCGCGGTGAGCACGCCGTCGTCCAGTCCCCCGGCGATGTGCACCACGGCCGTCAGCGAACGCTCGGCGGGAACCGCGTCGATGACGGCGGCCAGGGCGTCGGCGTCGGTCACGTCGCACGCGGCGAAGTCGGCGCGTGCGCCCAGTGACGCCAGCTCCTCGGCGAGGGCGGTCGCGCCGGGGGCGTTCGCGCCCCGGCGGCTGAGCAGCAGGAGTTCGCGCGCGCCGTGGCGTTCGGCCAGGCGGCGGGCGACCGCCGAGCCGAGCACGCCGGTGGCGCCGGTGACCAGGACGGTTCCGCCGCCGAGGTCGGGGCCGACGGACTCCTCCGGGACGCGCGCCCTGGTGAAGCGGGGGGCGTGCGCGGTGGAGCCGCGCAGCGCCAGCTGCGGTTCGCCGCTGGCCAGGGCCCTCGTGAGCGTGGCGGCGGCGGTGTCGGAGCCGTCCAGGTCCACGACGGCGAACCGGTCGGGCTGCTCGGTCTGGGCCGAGCGCAGCAGGCCCCACAGCGGGGCGTGGACGAGGTCGGCGACGTCCTCCTCGGGGGCCGCCGCGACGGCGCCCCGGGTGACGACGACCAGTCGGCGGTCAGCTGAGGCCTCGTCCTCGATCCACTCCTGGAGCAGGGCCAGTGCCCGGTGCAGCCCGGCCGCCGAGGCCTCGGGCAGGTCGGCGCCCGAGGAGGCGGGCGTCTCCTCCGCGGCCCCGGCCCCGGCGACACCCGCCTCGGGGACCGCCGCGGCGAAGGGCGCCAGGACGGCGGTCCCCTCGGGCAGGTCCCGCAGTCCTCCCAGGTCGGTGAGGACGTGCACAACGGTTCCGGTGCGGGCGAGCGCCTCGGTGAGGCCGGTGTCGTCGGGCCCCAGGACGGCGATCACGGGGAGCGACCCGGTCGCGCTCAGGTCCACGGAGGGCCACTCCAGGGCGTACAGCTCCCGTTGGCGGGCCCGCTGGGCGTCCCCCTCCACCTGTGAGACGTCGACGGCGCGCACGGTCAGGGACTCGGCGGTCAGCACGGGGCCGCCGTCCGGGTCGGTCATACTCAGCGCGTACGCGTCGGGGCCGACGGGTCTGGCGTGCACGTTCAGGTGATCGGCCCCGGACGCGTGCAGGCGCACCCCCGTCCAGGAGAAGGGCAGCCGGACTCGGCCGCTCTCCCCCGGCGCGGTCAGGGCGATGACGTGCTGGGCGGCGTCCAGCAGGGCGGGGTGCACGCCGAAGGCGGCGGCGTCCTGGCGGTGGCCGTCGGGCAGGCGCACCTCGGCCCACACGTCGCCGCCCTCGCGCCAGGCCGCGCGCAGGCCCTGGAAGGCGGGTCCGTAGCGGTAACCGTCGCGGGCCAGGTCGGTGTAGAGGTCGTCGACGCGCACCGATTCCGCGCCG
>NZ_JAAXPG010000044.1 GCF_012396365.1 Nocardiopsis alborubida
TGGTGCTCGCCGGTGGCGAAGACGTCCAGGCCGACCTCCTCGGCCTTGAGCGCGATGGTCACCATCGCCTTGACGCGCTCGGCCTCGGTCGGCGTACGGCCGGTGGTGGGGTCGGTGGTCACGTCACTCACCGAGAAGATTCCGAACTGCATGGCCCGCTCCCCTAGGTATCTTCCAAAGAAGTAGTTTCCGATTAAACTATCACGCGGAACGCCCCGGCGCCGCTCCCGTATTCCCCCCGCGCGCGCCGCCCGGTGGGTCCGCGTTCATCCACAGGCACGCTCCGTACCCACCGAATGTCACTCTCCCCTGGTATCCCTGGAAAAGCCGACAACGGCACGGTCACCGGGCGTCACGGCGACCGGAACGGCTGAACACGTGAAGGAGGAGGGCGCACACCCCGGCCCGCGCGCCCGCAGCCCCATGGCCATCACCCTCGATCCCCGACGCCGCCTTCCCCACCAGGACCGAGACCGGACCGACCGCGACCCCGTGGTGCTCGCCGACGCCCTCGGCGACGTCATGACCGCCCTCACCGACGTGGACCCCGACCTGCTCGTCGTCACCGACCCCAGAGCCTGAGTTCCGGAGCGGGGCCCGGGGTGACCGTCAGGAACGCGGCCGCCCCGGGGTCGGCCGCGCCCCGGACGGCCTTCCGGGGCGCGGCACCGCCCGGGTGACGGCGTAGGCGCGCGTCACCGCGCTGGACGATCCCCTCAGGCGGGAACCACGCCCTCGGGGTGCTCGGACAGGAAGGAGCGCACCAGCTCGATCGGACCGACGAGGTGGGCGTTGAACTCCGCCAGTTCCCCGGCGGGCACCCACAGCTCCAGGATCGTGCGCCCGCCGGCCTGCCGCACCGGATAGCGGGAGGCGAAGTCCGCGTCCACCCGGAAGCGTGTGACGTGCCCCTCGCCGTCGCGTGGCAGGTTCCACTCGCGGGCGATGCGCACCGCGTAGTCCTCGTTGAGCACGGGGTAGAAGATCGGCTGCTCAGGCAGGCGCGGCGGCCACTCCCGCCAGCCCGAATCCCTGACCAGGGCGAGTTCCGCGGGCCCGGTGGGCCGCCACAGGGTGAGGGTCGCGGGCATGGGAGCCGCCTCCTTGGGTAGGGCGTGGTCAGGAGCTTAGGAAGAGCGGGGACAGTCCGCACCCGCTTTTTACCGGACGATCCGAAAATCGGTCCGTCCAGCGGGAACACCTCCTACAGACGAAGCGTTCTTACAGGTGAAGCGCCCCAGACCGACCCCGATCCCCACCACCCGCACCCAACCCGCAGGTCCTGTGAGGCGCACACCACAATCCATGCGCGGATGTCAGCGCTCGTGTCGGCAATGGGGGTTTCCGGCACGTACTCAGTCGCTACATCCGCCTTCCCAGCGGCCAGACCGCACTCAGTGCACCCTGGCCGCGCCCGCTGTGGCCCGCGTTGGGGGACGCGGGCCACAGCCATGTCCGGGGCCTCCTTCCCCTCCCCCTCCGGTCCCACGGTCCGCCCGCACCCGAACGGGCCCCGGCACCCCGTGGTCACCAGAAGTGACACAGTGGGAGCGCACACGCATCCCGCCCCTTCCTGGGGCCCGGCCGTCCCCACGCGCCGGGCCGCACCGGTCCGCTCCCCTTCCTCCCGGCACCGACGGCCGCCGAAGGCGTGTCCGCCGCACGACCGCGTGGCGGACCCCGGCCGCGGCGGCGACGGAAGCCCGGACCGGTCCGCGAGGGGCACACGGCGAAGGAGCCCTCCTTGAACAGACCGAACGAGTTCCCCCGGGGCCGACCGGTGGTGCTGCGCGGCGGCACGGTGCTGCCCATGGACGACGCGCGCACGGTCCTGACCGACACCGACGTCCTGGTGGTCGACGACCGCGTGGCCGCCGTGGGACCGCGCCTGCCGGTGCCCGAGGGCAGCGCCGAGATCGACGCCCGCGACGGGCTGGTCATGCCCGGCATGATCGACACCCACCGCCACATGTGGCAGACGGCCATGCGCGGCTACGGGGCCGACTGGACCCTCGCCCAGTACTTCGTCTGGTACTACCTCGAACACGGCACGCGATTCCGCCCCGTCGACGTGCACGCGGGCAACACGCTCGCCGCCGTCGAGGCCCTGGAGGCCGGGGTCACCACCGTCGTGGACTGGTCGCACGGCCTCCAGACCCCCGAGCACGCCGACGCGGCCGCCGACGCGCTGCTCTCGGTCCCCGGCCGCCACGTCCTGGCCTACGGCAACATCCAGCGGGCGCCCGCCGAGTGGGCCACCAGCCCCGACCTGCGCGCCTTCGTCGAACGCCACCGGGGCGACGACATGCTGGGCCTCCAGATCGCCTTCGACGTCACCGGCGACCCGGAGTTCCCCGAGAGGCCCGCCTTCGAGGCCGCCCGCGACCTGGGGCTGGCCGTCACCACCCACGCCGGGGTGTGGGGCGCCACCGGCGACGACGGCGTCCGGCTCATGCACGAGCACGGCTTCATGGGGCCCGAGACGGTGTACGTGCACGCCGCCTCCCTGTCCGCGGACTCCTACCAGCGCATCGCCGCCACCGGCGGGTCGGTGTCGGTCTCCACCGAAAGCGAGCAGAGCGCCGGCCAGGGATACCCGCCCACCTGGGCGATGCGCGCGCACGGCATACCGGTGTCGCTGTCGGTGGACAGCAGCGTGTGGCAGAGCGGGGACCTGTTCAGCGCCATGCGCGCCACCCTGGGCGCCGACCGGGCCCGCGAGCACCAGGAGGCGCACGGGCGCAGCGACACCGTCACCCACAGCGCCCTGCGCGCCGACCAGGTGGTGGAGTGGGCCACCCGGGGCGGGGCCGCCGCCCTGGGCCGCGACGACCTGGGCCGGATCGCGCCCGGCGCCAAGGCCGACCTCGTGCTGATCCGCAACGACGACTCGCCCGTGTCCTTCCCCCTGCTCAACCCCTACGGGCACATCGCCCTCCAGGCCCAGCGCGCCGACGTGCACACGGTCCTCGTCGACGGCCGGGTGGTCAAGTACGAGCACCGGCTGGTGGGCGTGGACCTGGCCGCCGTGCGCCGCGGTGTGGAGTCCACCGTCGAGCACCTGCGCTCCTCGGTCGGGGAGGAGGCCTGGGCCGGGGGGATGAACCCCGACATCCCCGAGTCCAAGGTGCTGGACAATCCCTACACCTACACCGACTACCGGGACTCCGGCACCCGCGGGCGGTGAGCGCTCCGCCCGGGCGACGACCGGCCGGTGCCAGAATGTGGGTTCCGGCCGGGCCAGAGGCGTCGGCGGCCGGGCCATGAGGCGCGGCGTCCCTCCTGGAGGGCGCCGGGCGGCGGCGCGAACCGGAGGAGGCAGATGTCGGAGAACGGGGCGGGCGCCCATCGGCACCCGACGATGGCCGACGTGGCCGCGCACCTGGGGGTCTCGCGGCAGCTGGTCTCCCTGGTGTTGGGCGACCGCCCGGGCCCGAGCGCGCGGACCCGTGAGCGGGTCCTGCGCGCCGCCGAGGAGCTGGGGTACCGGGCCGACACCGCCGCACGGCTGCTGCGCCGGGCGCGCAGCCGGCAGGTGGGCGTGCTCTTCGGCCTGGAGTACCCGATGGACGCCCACCTGGTCGAGGAGCTCTACCCGGCCGCCGCCGAACTCGGGTACGGCGTGGTGCTGAGCGCGATGGCCAGCACGCGCAGCGAACGCGAGGCGATCGACGAGCTGGTGGGTCTGCGCTGCGAGGCGCTGATCCTGATCGGCCTGTCCGCGGAGGCGCCCGCGGACCTGGCGCGGGTCGCCGAACGGGTTCCCGTGGTGGAGATCGGCCAGCGCACCGGCGCGGAGGGGACCGACAGCGTGGGCACGGACGACGCCGTGGGCGTGGGCCAGGCCGTCGGGCACCTGGTGGAGCTGGGCCACCGGGACATCGTGCACGTCGACGGCGGCGGGCTTCCGGGGGCCGGTGGGCGCGCGCGGGGTTACGCCGAGGCGATGCGCGGTTACGGCCTGGGCGGGCGCGTCGAGGTCCTGCCCGGCGACTACTCCGAGGAGGCGGGCGCGCGGGCGGCGCGGGTGCTCCTGGCGAGGGAGGCCCTGCCCACGGCCGTGGTCGCGGCCAACGACCTGTGCGCGTTCGGGCTCCTGGCGACACTGGTCCGCGCCGGGGTGAGCGTGCCCGGGGACGTCTCGGTGGTGGGCTACGACGACAGCCGGACCGCGCGGCTGTCCTTCCTCCAGCTCACGTCGGTGCGCCAGGACGCGGCGCGCATGGCGCGGCTCGCCGTCCGGTCCGCGTCCGAGCGCCTGGACGACGGGCGCACCGAGAGCAGGCACCTGCTGCTGGAGCCCGCCCTGACCGTGCGCGGCAGCACCGCTCCCCCGCGCTGAAGCCGCTGAGGCCCGGGACCGCCCGTGGCCGGTGATCCGCTCCGGTGCCTCCGTGGCGGCGGGGCACGGCCCGGCGCGCGAAAGGCCTGGCGGCGGGGCACCGCGTTCTGCGGCAGGTGCTGCCGGGGCGCCCGTGGCCGGTGGTCCGCGACGTTCCCGAGGGCGGGCGTGCCGCTAAGAGCCACATCACACGCGCGGACGGTTGGCACAGGTCCGGAAAAGTCCGACACTGGAATTGGCACGTGCCAAATCACCCTCCGCTGTCATCCGGCCCCGCCAGGCCCCGGAAAGCCCGAAACCCCGCGACCCGCGGCGCCCGGCACCCGTGAACCCCGACCGACCCTTCGAAGGGGACCCGCCCATGCCTCTGGCCCTGCTCGCCCTCGCCGTCGGCGCGTTCGCCATCGGCACCACCGAGTTCGTGATCATGGGACTGCTGCCCGAGGTCGCCACCGACCTCGGCGTCCCGGTCCCGACCGCCGGATACCTCATCTCCGCCTACGCCCTGGGCGTGGTGGTCGGCGCCCCGCTGCTCACCGCGCTGAGCACGCGGCTGCCCCGCAAGACGGCCCTGCTGGTCTTCATGGGGCTCTTCCTCGCGGGCAACCTCGCCACCGTCCTGGCCCCGTCCTTCGGCGCCGTGTTCGCCTCACGGGTCCTGGCAGGGCTGCCCCACGGCGCCTACCTGGGGGTGGGCTCGCTGGTCGCGGCGCACCTCGCCGGTCCGGGACGGCAGGCCACGGGTGTCTCACGGATGTTCCTCGGTCTGACCGTGGCCAACATCGTCGGCGTACCCGCGGGCACCTTCCTGGGCCAGGCGATGGGCTGGCACGCGGCGTTCCTGGTCGTGGCCGGGCTCGCCCTGCTCGCCGTGCTCGGCATCGCGGTGTTCGTGCCGCACCAGCCCGCGGCCGCCGGTACGGGCCTGCGCCACGAGGTGCGCGAGCTGGGCCGCTCCCAGGTCGTCCTGGGACTGGTCACGGCGGTCTTCGGGTTCGCCGGGGTGTTCGCCGTCTACAGCTACGTCTCTCCGATGATGACGGAGCTGGCGGGCATGTCCGCGTCCGGCGTGCCGATCGTCCTGGCCCTGTTCGGCACCGGCATGACCCTGGGTTCGCTGATCGTGGGACCCCTGGCCGACCGGGCGCTGCGCCCGACGATCTACGGATCGCTCGCCGCCCTGGCGGTGGTGCTGGTGGTGTTCACGGTGACCGTGCACAACCCCTGGACGGCCGCGGCGACGGTGGTGGTCCTGGGCGCGGTGGGGTTCGGTGTGGCCACCCCGCTCCAGGTGCTGGTGATGAACAAGGCCGCCGAGGCGCCGACCATGGCGGCGGCCTCCAACCACTCGGCGTTCAACCTGGCCAACGCCGCCGGGGCCTGGCTGGGCGGTATCGGGATCAGCGCGGGCCTGGGGTACACCTCCCCGGCCGCGATCGGCGCGGTGCTGGCCGTGGTGGGCCTGGGCATCGCGGTGTTCGCGGGCGTGCTGGACCGCCCGGGGCGGCGGCGCGACCGCGGCGACCGGGCGGTGGAGGTTCCCGAGCCCAGCGCCCTGCGCTGACACCCGGGCGCCGGGGCGGAGCCCCGTTCCGGGACCTTCGGCGGGCGCGCCTTCGGGTCGGGAGCGGGGCGCCGGAAGCCCGCTCGGGGCCTCCGGCGGCGCGGGCCCCGTCGGGGGTCCGCACCGTCCGGACCGACCGTCCGCCTACTCCACCCGGACGAACCGGATGAGGACGGAGTCCCCGAACTCCAGTTCCTCCCAGCCGTACCCGCTCTCCCCGAGGGAGGCGGCCGACGTGCAGGAGAGCAGCGACCAGGGAGACTCCGCTCCCGACAGCCCCGGGACCAACTCCCTCACCCCCACACAGGCCAGCTCGCGGTCCACGAAGTAGGTGTGCACCCCGGTGCCGCTGTGCCCCAGGGCGAACTCCGAACGCCCGCCCTCACTCCCCAGCAGCCCCGCCACTTCCATGGCGCGGTCGCACGACATCTCCCAGGCGTCCGCGCGCACCTGCCAGACGCGCTCGTAGAACTCGAACTCTCCGCAGACGGGCGCGTGGAGCACCTCCAGGCGTTCGCCGCCGGACTCCTCCCCCCGGTGGGGGTCGGCCACCTCCACGGACCCGCCCACCTCGGTGAAGTCGGCCCGCACCCGCCACAGGGCTCCGGTGTACTCCATACGCACCGGACCGCCCTGCGCGTCGACCTCCAGCAGGCCCTCCGCCTCCTCCTCGACCACCTCGCCGTCCACCACGAGCCGGGACGTGAGCGAGCCGGTGTACACGCCGCCCGTCCCCTCCCCGGGTCCGCCCGCCTCCAGGTTCTCCGACTCCGCCATCGCGCGCAGGGGGCCGGTGACCAGCTCGGGCCCCAGGTCCTCGGCGGTGGCCTCCCACGCGGGGTCCACCGGTTCGGACGCCTCGTTCTCCCCCAGGGCGGGCCCGTACACGTACAGCCGCCCGCCGCTGTCGGCGGCCGCGACGGACCCCTGACCCATCACCTCCCCGCTCGCCAGGAAGACGTCCTGGTCGGCCGCGTAGCGGTACTCCACGGTGGCCGTGCTCTCCTCCAGCACCGCCTCGACCACCCGGCCGGTCCGCGCGGCGACCTCCTCCGCGTGCGCGTCGCTGAAACGGCGCTCGACCTCGACCACGAATCCGCCGCCCTCCTCCAGGGCGGTCGCGGCGGCGGTGACGGCCTCCGCCGGAGCACCGCTGACCTGGTCGTAGACCACGTAGCCGCCGGTCGCGATCCCGGCGGTGACCAGCACTCCCGCACCGGCCAGCGCCACCTTGGACCCGGCGAGGGCGCTCAGGGTGCCGCCGGTGGCCCCCGCCGCCGTGGTTCCGGTGGCGGCGCCCGCGGCCCCGCCCGCGCCCGTCCCGGCACCCGCCCCGCCGAGCACGCCTCCGGTGATCCCGGCCGCGGAGAGCATGCCCACGGCGGCCGCCCACCCGGCGGGATCGTGCCCCGCGGAGTCGATCCCCCGCCAGTAGCCGCGCAGCAGGGCGCGCAGGGTCTCGGCGGCCGGGACCGCGCCGCCGCGTCCGCTCAGGCCGACCTCCTCGGGCTCGGGCAGCAGGGCGCGCATGAGCTCGACCGCGCGCGGGCGCAGCGCGGGGTCGGTGGACAGGGCGGCCTCCACCAGGGGGAGGACGTCGTCGGGGACGCCCGCCAGGTCGTGCTGTCCGGAGGTGACCCGCCGGCGCAGTTCCTCGGGGGTAGCGCGGCCGAAGGGGTCGCGCCCGGTGGCCGCGAGCGCCACCAGGGCGCCCCAGGCGAAGACGTCGGCGGCCGGATCGGCGGTGGCCCCGGTGTAGCGTTCGGGCGCCACCCAACCGGGGGTGCCGTAGGAGGCGCCCCGGTCGTTCGCGCGCCGGGTGCCGACGGCGGTGGCGATGCCGAAGTCGACGATCTTGGGCCCGTCCGGGGACAGGATGACGTTGCCGGGTTTGATGTCGCGGTGCGCGATCCCTGCGGAGTGCAGCGCGGCCAGGCCCTCGGCGGTGCCCGTGGCGAACACGCGCAGCATCTCCCCCTCCAGGGGGCCGAAGGCGCGCACGTGGGCGCGCAGGTCCCGGCCGGGGACGTAGTCGAAGGCGAGCCAGGGCACGCGGGCGGCGGTGTCCGCGGCGTGCAGGCGCGCGGTGCTCACGCCCCGGGCACGAGCCAGCATGTCCACCTCGCGGGCGAAGGCCTCGCGGTGGCCGCGCCCGCGCGCGAACCGGGCGTGCACGGTCTTGACGGCCACGCACCTCCCATCGCCGTCGAGACCCCCGTAGACGGCGCCCATGCCGCCCGCGCCGACCCGGCCCACGATCCGGTAGGGGCCGAGCCTTCGCGGGTCGCCCTTCTCCAGGGGCCTGAGGCCGGGCGGGAGGCCGGTGTCACGGGGCGGCGGGGGAACCGGGGCGGGGGGCGTGGCGCTCATGGGGTCCTTCTGGTGCGGCGCGGCGGAGGACGGCGTCCTCCGTACACCCGTGGGACGCGCGGTCTTCCCCTGGTGTTCGCGCCTCCTGCCCGGCACTGAGGCGCAGGATCGCCCAAGCTACGACGGAACCAGTCCCTGTCGGGGGAGATCGGCGAGGCGGCGCGGAGGTGCGGCGTGCAGGACCAGGACCGGTACCGTGAGCGCGCGGCCAGGCTGCGCGGGTTCCTCACGGAGGACACGGAGTTCTCCGCGACCGTCTCGGCACGTCGGCGCCTGTCGGTGCTCGGCCGGGCGGTGAACGACGCCGAGTCGGGCCTCTCACGGCTCGACCCTCTGTTTCCCGAGGTCAGGGCGCGCTACATCGACGCGCTCCACCTCGCGAAACCGAGGTCCAAGCGGCTGCGGGCGTTCGTGGGAACCGCGATCCAGGAGGCCTGCGAGACGCACGGGCCCGACTCCCCGCTCGTGTCCGGGCTGCGGCTGGTCCAGAGGCGGGGCCCGGCGCGGGCCGCCAGCAGGGCGGTCGAACGGAAGGTGGACCGGGCGGAGGAGAAGGTGGCGGGGCTGCACGGCGACGGCCCGCACGGCGAGTACGCGTCGGCGGTGTGCGAGCTCGCCGAACTCTATGGTGAGGCGGGCCGCTACGACGCGATGATCGGCGCCTACGACCGGCTGATGGAGGAACGCGCGCGGCTCGACCTGGACGAGGACCGCATGACCCGGCTGGAGGAGTCCGTCGCCAACACCTACTACCTCCACGCCGAGGTGGCCCGTGCGACACCGCTGGTGGAGGGTCTCCACGCCAGGGACGGCAGGAGCCGCCGACCGGACGTGCCGTTCGACGACCTGGTCGACGGCGCGTTCGTGCACCTGTTGCTGGCGCGGTGCTACCTGGCGACCGGGCGGCCCGCCGCGGCCGAGGAGGTGCTGCGCGAATCCCTGGAGCGGCTCCGGCGGCACGACCACCGGCTGGCCGACGCGCACTTCCACCGGTTGCGGCACCGCACCACGTACGAACTGGGTTCGGCGCTGTGGAAGCGGGGCCGCGCGCGGGAGGCCACCGCGTTCCTCGAAGAGGCGCACGGGTTCGTCGCCGGACCGGGGTTCGCGGACCGGCAGGCGGCCTTGGTCTACCACAGCGCGGTGGTCTACAGCCTGCTGTGACGTGGCCGGGGACGTCCTCCCTCGCACGCGAGGGGGCCGGGACCGCCCTCGCGGTCCCGGCCCTCCCGCCCGCCCCGTCCCGGCGGCTAACCGCGCCGGGGCAGCGTGCGGCTGCGGCCACGGAACTCGGCGACGACCTCCTCGCCCCGGCGGACCGTGACGTCGTACAGGCCGCTGCGGCCGAACAGCGCCCGCTCCCGGGCGGTGGCCACCAGCACGTCGCCCTCCTTCGCCGGGGCCACGAAGGTCACGTCCGCCCCGGAGGCCACGGTCACCCCTCCCCCGTCCACGTTGCACGCGCACGCGAACGCGGTGTCGGCCAGGGTGAACACGAACCCGCCGTGGGCGATCCCGTGCCCGTTGAGCATCAGCGGCCCCACGGTCATCTCCACGACCGCCAGTCCGTCGCTGGCCTCGATCAGGCGCATCCCCAGGTTCTTGGACGCCATGTCCGCCTCGAACATCCGCCAGGCGGTCTCGTTGCGCGCGCTCACGCGTCGTAGTCCACGGTCACGGCGTCGGTCTCGGGCAGCGCCTGGCACGACAGCGCGTACCCCGCCTCCACCTCGGCCTCCGTGAGCGCGTAGTTGCGCAGCATCCGCACCCCGCCCTCGCACACCTTCACCCGGCAGGTGCCGCACACCCCGCCCTTGCAGGCGAAGGGCAGATCGGGCCGGTAGCGCTGCGCGGCGTCCAGTACGGGCACTCCGCGCGGCAGCGTCAGGGTGGTGGTGCGCCCGTCCAGCACGAGGGTCACCTCGCTGGCGGGCCCCTCCACACCGGGCTCCTCGTGGCGCGCCTGGGGCGGCGGCTCGGCGCCCTCCACGAAGAACAGCTCCTGGTGGATCCGCTCCCCCGGCACGCCCCGGCCCGCGAGCACCTCCCGGGCGTCGGTGACCATGCCGTACGGTCCGCACAGCCACCAGTGGTCGACGGCGTCGGCGGCCACGACCGTGTCCAGCAGCGCCTCCAGCTTGGCGCCGTCCAGGCGACCGGTGAACAGCTCGGCCTCGCGCGGTTCGCGGGAGAGCACGTGCACCAGCTCGAAGCGCGTCCCGAACGCGTCCTTGAGGTCGGCGATCTCGTCGGCGAACATCACCGTGTCGCTGCGGCGGTTGCCGTAGAGCAGGGTGACGCGCGAGTCGGTGCGGCGCAGCAGCGAGGAGGCCATGGACAGCACCGGGGTGATGCCCGAACCGGCGGCGACCATCACGTGGCGGGCCGCGGTGTCCAGGTCGGGGACGAAGCGGCCGGTGGGCGCGCCCACCTCCACCTCGTCGCCGGGGCGCACCTCGTTGACCAGCCAGCTGGAGAACAGGCCGCCCGAGACCAGGCGCACGCCCACGCGGGGCGCCTGGCCGACGGGGGCGCACACGGAGTAGCTGCGGCGCTCCTCCACGCCGTCCACCTCGCGGCGCAGGGTCAGCGACTGCCCGGCGGCGAACGCGTACTCCTCGGCCAGGTGGTCGGGGACGTCGAAGGTGACGGCGACGGCGTCGTCGCACAGGCGCTCGACGGCGGCCACGCGCAGCCGGTGGAACGCGCCCCGGCGGCGCGCGGCCGCGGGCGCGGTCTCGGTGACGGGTGTGGTCACGGTCAGATCTCCTTGACGTGCTCGAACGGTTCGAGGCAGGACCGGCAGCGGTGCAGGGACTTGCAGGAGGTCGCGCCGAAGCGGGACAGCTCCTCGGTCCGGCCGGACCCGCACAGCGGGCAGCGCGGGGCGGTGCGGGTGGGCAGCAGGGTCAGCGGCACCGGTCCGGCGGCCCGCGCGGGCGCGCCGCCCGGCGGGGAGATGCCGTGCTCGGCGAGCTTGCGCCTGCCCTCGGCGGTGATCCAATCGGTGGTCCAGGGCGGGGAGAGCGCGGTGCGCACCTCGACCCGGTCGAACCCGGCGGTGCGCACGGCGCGGTCCACGTCCGCGCGCATCTCGGCCAGGGCCGGGCAGCCCGAGTAGGTGGGGGTGATCCACACCGCGGCCGTCCCGTCGCCCTCGACCTCCACGCGGCGCAGGATGCCGAGGTCGGCCAGGGTGAGCATGGGCAGCTCGGGGTCGGTGACCGCGGCGGCGGCGCGCTCGGCGCGCTCGCGGGCCCGGTCCCGGGTGGTGGTCACCATGTCGCCTCCGGGTGCTCGCGGGCCACCTTCTGGAGTTCGTCCAGCAGGGGGGCCAGTTCGGCGGTGTGCTGTCCCCGGCGTCCGGCCAGGGCCGGTGCGGGGAAGGGCGCGGGGGCGTCCAGGCGCGCGGTGGTGAGCACCTGCGCCAGGACGGCGTGCACCTCCTCGCGCACGGTGGCCGGGTCCACGCCCACGCCCTGCCGGGCCATACGGGCCTCGACGGGGTGGGTGGCGAACAGCTCGCCGGTGAGCGGCCACACCTCGGCGACGGCGGCGGTCATGCGCTCGCGGGAGTAGGGGGTGCCGTCGCCCAGGCGCAGGGCCCAGGAGACCGCGTACTCGCGGTGGTAGGCCAGCTCGTTGACCGCCTTGGCCGCGACGGCGGCCAGCACGGGGTCGCGGCTGTCGGCCAGGCGGGCGAACACGGCCAGGCGGGCGCTGGAGAGCGTCAGCAGGGTGACGACGGCGCGGGCGAAGTCGCCGCGGGGCGCCTCGGCCAGGTGGACGTTGCGGAACTCGGCGGGGCCGCGCCGGTAGGCGAAGGCGTCCTCGTCGCGTCCGGTGCCGTCGGCCTGTCCTGCGCGGGCCAGCAGCAGGCGGGCCTGGCCGAGCAGGTCCAGGGCGATGTTGGCCAGCGCGACCTCCTCCTCCAGCTCGGGGGCGTCGGTCACCCAGTGGACGAGCCGCTGGGCCTGGACGAGCGCGTCGTCGCCGAGCATCTGGCAGTACAGCCCCAGGTCGGCTCCGTCGACCCCCTCGGGCAGGGTGGTGTCCACCCCGGCGAGGGCGTCGGTGAAGCCGGTGCCGAAGGCCCAGCGGGTGTCGCCGCCGTGCTCCTCGCTCAGGGCCGAGTAGATGTGGTCGCCACTCAATGTCGTTTCCTTTGGCCTCGTGTGCGCCGGTCGTGCCGCCGCCCTAGATGTGCGGGACGTCCTCGGGGATGGGGTAGAACGTCGGGTGGCGGTAGACCTTGTCGCCGCTCGGCGCGAAGTAGGGGTCCTTCTCGTCGGGGCTGGAGGCGGCGATGTGCTCGGCGCGCACCACCCAGATGCTCACGCCCTCGTTGCGGCGGGTGTAGAGGTTGCGGGCGTTGTGCAGGGCCATGTGGTCGTCGGGGGCGTGCAGCGAGCCCACGTGGACGTGGTTGAGGCCGCGCTTGCCGCGCACGAAGACCTCGTAGAGCGGCCACTCGGGGCGGGCCGCCCCGGAACCGGCCGTGCTGTCGTCGCTCATACCTCTGCCTCCTCGGGGCTGCTGTGCTTGCGGGCGTAGGCGGTGGCGGCCTCGCGGACCCACGCGCCCTTCTCGTGCGCGGCCCGGCGGCGCTGGACGCGCTCGGCGTTCTTGGGTCCGGCGCCGGAGACGACCTGCTTGAACTCCACCCAGTCGGGCTCGCCGAAGTCGTGGTGGCCGCGCTCGGCGTTCCAGACCAGCTCGGGGTCGGGCAGGGTGACGCCGAGCTTCTCGGCCTGGGGGACGGTCATGTCCACGAACTTCTGGCGCAGGTCGTCGTTGGTGTCGCGCTTGATGCCCCAGGCCATGGACTGCTGTGTGTTGGGCGAGTCGGCGTCGGGCGGGCCGAACATCATCAGCGACGGCCACCACCAGCGGTCGACGGCGTCCTGGACCATCGCCCGCTGCTCGGGGGTGCCCTCCATCATGCGCATGAGCAGCTCGTAGCCCTGGCGCTGGTGGAAGGACTCCTCCTTGCAGATGCGCACCATGGCGCGGGCGTAGGGGCCGAAGGAGCTGCGGCACAGCGGGACCTGGTTGCAGATCGCGGCGCCGTCCACGAGCCAGCCGATGACGCCCACGTCGGCGAAGGTCAGCGACGGGTAGTTGAAGATCGAGGAGTACTTCTGGCGGCCCTCGATGAGGCGTTCGGTCAGGTCGGCGCGGTCCACGCCCAGGGTCTCGGCGGCGGCGTACAGGTACAGCCCGTGCCCGGCCTCGTCCTGGACCTTGGCCAGCAGGATGGCCTTGCGCCGCAGGCTGGGCGCGGAGGCGATCCAGTCGCCCTCGGGCTGCATGCCGATGATCTCCGAGTGCGCGTGCTGGGAGACCTGGCGCACGAGAGTCCTGCGGTAGCCCTCGGGCATCCAGTCGCGCGGCTCGATGCGCTGGTCGGCGGCGATCCTGGCGTCGAACTCGGCCTGGAGGAGGTCGGCGTCGGGAGATGCCTCCTGGACCGTCTGGGTGCTCACTGGTTTCTCACCTCATTCATAACCGAACGTTCGGTCAGTAATTAGTATCCCCGGATTCCCCCGCCCGGGCAAGTCCGCCGGGCGGGGAAAGTACCAGCTCAGCTTCCGGTGAAGGCCGGCCTCTCCTTGGCCAGGAAGGCGCGCACCGCTCCGACGTGGTCGGCGGTCTGCCCCAGCTGGTTCTGGAGGTCGGCCTCCTCCTCCAGCAGCTCGGGCAGCTCGCGCCCGCCGACGGCGGCCGAGCGCACCTCCCGCTTGGCCGCGACGAAGGCGCTGGTGGGTCCGGCGGCCAGACCCGCGGCCACCTCACGGGCGCGCGCCTCCCAGGCGTCGTCGTCCACGACCTCGGTGACCAGGCCCAGCTCCAGGGCGCGCTCGGCGCCCACGACCGTGCCCAGCAGCATCAGCTCCATCGCCCGCGCCTGGCCCAGCGAGGCCACCAGGCGCGAGGCCAGCCCGGAGTCCGAGGCCAGGCCGATGCCGGTGAAGGCGGTGCCGAACTTGGCCCGGCGGGCCGCTACCCGCACGTCCCCGGCCAGGGCGAAGCCCAGCCCCGCGCCCACGCAGGCGCCGCCGATGCCGACCACGACCGGCACCTGGACGTCCTCCAGGGCCAGCACGATGCGGTTGTAGTGCTCGCGCACGGTGTCCAGCGCGTCCTGGGGGCGCTCCTCCAGGATCCGCGCGTGCTCGGCCAGGTCCTGGCCCACGCAGAAGGCCCGGTCCGAACCCAGCAGCAGCACCGCGCGGGCGGTGGTGGACTCCGCCGCCTGACGCAGCGCCGCCAGCAGCTCCTCCTTGACCCGCCGGGTCAGGGCGGGCGTGTTCAGCCGTACCGTGGCCAGCCCGTCGGCCTCGGTGAACTCCGCCGCCCCGGATGCCTGGTCGGCCGCCGTGTCCTCGCTCAACGCTCTACTCTCCCTCGTCCCAGGTGTGGAATCCCTGGCCGCTCTTGCGGCCCAGCCTTCCTTCGGCGACCATACGGCGCAGCAGCTCCGGAGGCGCGAACCGGTCCCCCAGTTCTGCGGCCAGGTACTCGGCGATGGCCAGGCGCACGTCCAGCCCCACCAGGTCGGTCAGGCGCAGCGGCCCCATGGGGTGGCGGTAGCCCAGCTCCATGGCGGTGTCGATGTCGGCGGGCGAGGCCACGCCCTCCTCGACCATGCGGATGGCCTCCAGTCCCAACATGACGCCCAGGCGGCTGGTGGCGAACCCGGGCGCGTCGCGGACCACGATCTCCGTCTTGCCCAGGGCGGCGACCCAGGCGCGGGCCGAGGCCAGGACGGCCTCGTCGGTCTCGGGCGCCACGACCAGCTCCACGAGTCTGGAGGCGGGGACGGGGTTGAAGAAGTGGGTGCCCAGGAAGCGCGCGGGGCGCTTGAGGGCGGCGGCCAGCTCGGTGACCGACAGCGAACTGGTGTTGGAGGCCAGGACGGTGTCCTCGCCCACGGCGGCCTCGGCGGCGGTGAGCACGGCGATCTTCAGCTCGGGCCGCTCCGGCACGGCCTCCACGACCAGCCCGGTGTCGGCCGGGATGTCGGCGGGGGTGGTGACCGTGTGCAGCCGGGCCAGGTAGGCGGCCGGTTCGGCGTCGACCTTGCCGCGCCGACGGGCCCCGTCCAGCCCGGCCGCCACACGGGCGCGACCGGCCTCGGCCGCCTCGGCGGTGGCCTCGACCAGCACCACGTCGGCGCCGCGGGTGAGGAACTGCTGGACGATCCCGGCGCCCATGGTGCCGCCGCCGACGACGGCGACGGTGGCGGGAACGCCCGGCGCGGCGCCGCTCCCCTGCTCGGTGGTGCTCAACGCTTCTTCCTCTCCAGGAAACGGGTCATGCGCTCGTGCTTGTCGGCGCTCTCGAACAGCACGGCCTGCGTCAGGTCGTCGGCGAGCGGGTGGGGCCCGTCGGCGTCCAGGACCATCTTGGTCATGCGCAGGGCCAGCGCGGAGGAGGCGGCCATGCGGTCGATCAGGGCGTGGGCGCGCCCGCGCAGCTCCTCGGAGGGCACGACCTCGGCGACCAGGCCGTGGCGCAGCGCGGCCTCTGCGTCCAGGCGGTAGCCGCCCAGCAGCACCTGCTTGGCCACCGAGGCGCCGACCAGCTCCCGCAGCCGCCAGCACGCGCCCGCACCGGCGATGATGCCCAGGCCCGGCTCGGGCTGGGCGAACACGGCGGTGGGGGTGGCGATGCGGATGTCGCAGGCGTAGGCCAGCTCGGCGCCGCCGCCCAGGGCGTAGCCGTCCACGGCCGCCACGGTGGGGGCCCGGAGGCGGTGCAGGCGCTCGAACAGGCGGCTGTTGATCCCGGCCAGCGCCTCCTCGCGGCCGCGTTCGCGCAGCTCGGAGATGTCGGCACCACCCGCGAACACGGTGCCGTGCCCGGTCAGGAGCAGGGGCCTGGGCTCGGCCTCGACGCGCTCGCACACCCGGTGCAGTTCGGCGATCATCGTCGCGTTGATGGCGTTGCGGGCCTCGGGGCGGTGGAGCTGGACCACCACGCGGTCCTCGCGCCACTCCACGTCCAGGGTAGTGAGGTCCCCGGCGGTGCCGTTCTCACTCACGGGCGCTCCACCAGCAGTGCGACGCCCTGGCCCACGCCCACGCACAGGGTGGCCAGGCCGCGGGCGGCGTCCTCGCGCTCCATGCGGTTGAGCAGGGTGACCAGGATGCGGGCGCCGGAGCTGCCCAGCGGGTGGCCCAGCGCGATGGCGCCGCCGTCGGCGTTGACGCGCTCCTCGTCCAGCTTGAGCTGGCGCATCACGGCCAGGGACTGGGCTGCGAAGGCCTCGTTGAGCTCCACGGCGCCGACCGTGTCCAGGTCCCATCCGACGCGGCCGAGCACCTTGCGGGTGGCCGGGACCGGTCCCAGGCCCATGACCTGCGGGGCCACCCCGGCAGAGGCGGAGGCGACCACGCGGGCGCGGGGGGTCAGGTCGTAGCGGCGCACGGCCTCGGCGCCGGCCAGGACCAGCGCGGAGGCACCGTCGGAGAGGGAGGAGGAGTTGCCCGCGGTGACGATGCCGCCCTCGCGGAAGACCGGGCGCAGCCTCGCCAGGCTCTCCATGCTGGAGCCGGGGCGCGGGCCCTCGTCGGCGGTGACCTCGCCGGCCTGGCCCTTGCGCCCGCGCACGGTGACCGGGGCGGTCTCGGCATCGAAGCGGCCCGCCTCGGCGGCGGCGACGGCGCGCTCGTGGCTGCGCAGCGCGAAGGCGTCGCACTCCTCGCGGGTGAGCCCTTCCAGGAGCGCGACCTCCTCGGCGGTCTCGCCCATGGACAGGGTGTAGCGCAGGTCGTCGGGGCCCGCGTCGGCGGGCGCCTCGGCGTCGGCCGCGGCGAAGCGCGGGTTGGTGAAGCGCCAGCCCAGGGAGGTGTCGGCGACCTCGCCCGGCTTGGCCCAGGGGGTTCCGGGCTTGGCCATCACCCAGGGGGCGCGGGTCATGGACTCCACGCCGCCCGCGACCACCACGTCGGCCTCGCCCGCGCGGATGGCCTGGGCGGCGGAGGCGACGGCGGTCAGGCCGCTGGCGCACAGCCGGTTGACGGTGTAGCCGGGCACGCTCGGGTCGAGTCCGGCCAGCAGCGCCGCCATGCGCGCGACGTTGCGGTTGTCCTCGCCCGCCTGGTTGGCGGCGCCCAGGACGACCTCGTCCACGGCCTCGCCGGGCACGCCCGCGCGGCGGACCGCCTCGGCGACGGCCGTGGCGGCCAGGTCGTCGGGGCGC
Organism: Nocardiopsis alborubida; assembly: GCF_012396365.1. Lineage (GTDB taxonomy): Bacteria > Actinomycetota > Actinomycetes > Streptosporangiales > Streptosporangiaceae > Nocardiopsis > Nocardiopsis alborubida. Next base: position 17,485 of record NZ_JAAXPG010000044.1, read on the forward strand.
ACCGCTGCCAGGGCGCCGCCGTAGCGGCCCTGCGGGGTTCGCACCCCGTCGACCAAGTAGACCTCGCTCACGTGCGGCCTCCCGTGGTGAAGACGGTGGTCGGGGCCACCGTCGCCTGTGAAATCATCGACACCTCTCCTTGACACGGCTGCCCGGAGACTGCGTTAATGCATTAGTAACCGAACGTTCGGTCAGTAAGCAAGTCGGTCCGATCCGCGACGGACCGCGCCGCCACGAGATCCGCGCACCCACCCGCCCACCCCACCCAGGCCCCCGCGTCCTGGCGGGTCCCGCGCACAGTACACGGAGAGGCCCATGGCAAGCCACGACACCACCACGCTGTCGGCCGGAGCCACCGCCCGTCTGGGTCGGGCGCCCGCGCCCGAGACCCTGGACCCGGCCGAGCGCATGAGTGTCGACGAGCTGCGCGCCCTGCAACTCAGGCGCCTTCGGTGGACCCTGGAGCACGCCTACGCCAACGTGCCCCTGTACCGCCGCAAGTTCGACGAGGCCGGGGTGCGCCCCGAGGACCTGCGGGAACTGGCGGACCTGCGCCACTTCCCGCACACCACCAAGGCCGACCTGCGCGACAACTACCCCTTCGGGATGTTCGCCGTCCCCCAGGAGAGGGTCAGCCGCATCCACGCCTCCAGCGGGACCACCGGCCGCCCCACCGTCGTGGGCTACACCCGCGAGGACATCGACACCTGGGCCGAGGTGGTGGCCCGCTCCATCCGCGCCGCGGGCGGGCGCCCCGGGCACAAGGTGCACGTCTCCTACGGCTACGGGCTCTTCACCGGCGGACTGGGCGCCCACTACGGCGCCGAGAGGCTCGGCTGCACGGTCATCCCGGCCTCGGGCGGACAGACGGCCAAGCAGGTCCAGCTCATCCGGGACTTCGAGCCCGACATCATCATGGTCACCCCCAGCTACATGCTGACACTGATGGACGAGTTCGAGCATCAGGGAATCGACCCGCGTACGACCTCGCTCAAGCTCGGGATCTTCGGCGCCGAACCCTGGACCGAGAAGATGCGCACCGAGATCGAGGAGCGCTTCGACATCCACGCCGTGGACATCTACGGCCTGTCGGAGGTCATGGGCCCGGGCGTGGCCAACGAGTGCGTGGAGACCAAGGACGGCCTGCACGTGTGGGAGGACCACTTCTACCCCGAGGTGCTCGACCCCGTCACCCAGGACGTGCTGCCCGACGGGTCGAACGGCGAACTGGTCTTCACCTCGCTGACCAAGCAGGCCATGCCGGTGATCCGCTACCGCACCCGCGACCTGACCACGCTGCGCCCGGGCACGGCCCGGCCCATGCGGCGCATGGACAAGGTGACCGGCCGCAGCGACGACATGATCATCCTGCGCGGCGTGAACGTCTTCCCGACCCAGATCGAGGAGATCGTGCTGGGCCTGGACGGGCTGGCCCCGCACTTCCAGCTGGTGCTGACCAAGGAGGGGCGCCTGGACCGCATGGCGGTGCGCATCGAGGCGGCCCCGGACTGCACCGCCGAGCGGCGCGTGGCCCTGAGCGAGCAGATCGTGGCGACGGTCAAGGACAGGGTCGGCGTGAGCGTGACCGTGGACGTGGTCGACCCCGAGCAGATCGAGCGCTCGGTGGGCAAGTTCCGCCGCATCATCGACCAGCGCCCCAGGGGGTAGCGGGGCGCGGATGACGCACGGCCGCCGCGGGGCGGATGGGAGGACTCCGCGGCGGCCGTGTCATGTGTGCGGGCCCTCCCCGGCCCGAGCGGCCGTGTCAGGCCGCTCACCAACGCATGAGCGCCAACCCGCTGGCCATTCCACCGCCGAACCCGGTCAACAGGAGCGTGTCACCGGAGCGCACCTCGCCCGAGCGGACGGCCGCGTCCAGGGTGATGGGGATGGAGGCGGCCCCTGTGTTCCCGTACTCGTGCACGGTCGTGTGCACCCGCGCCGCGGCCAGACCCAGTTCCCGTGCGAGGCCCTCGATCATGTGCCCGTTGGCCTGGTGCGGGACCAGGTGGGCGATGTCGGCCTCGGGCACGTCGACGTCCTTGAGGAACGCGCGTACTGCGGGAGGGACGTGCTCGCTGACGAAGTCGCGCACACCGCGGCCGTCCATTTTGAAGTAGTGCTCCCCGTTGGCGAGGGTCGCCTCGCTGGCCGGAAGGCGGCTTCCGCCCGCCGGGACACGGATGAGGTCCCGGTGGGCCCCCGAACTGCTGAGCCTCGTGGCGATCACCCCCCGCCCGCGGGCCACCGGACCGAGTACCGCCGCGCCCGCTCCGTCGCCGAACAGCACCACCGTCCTGCGGTCGGCCGGATCGAGTATCCGGGAGTACACGTCAGCTCCGATCACCAGGGCGTAGCCGTCTCCCGACGCGCTGAGCGCGCGCTGCACCACCGACAGCGCGAAGACGAACCCGCTGCACACCGCGTTGATGTCGAACGCCGCCGTGTCCGGTGTGGCGCCGATCCCCTCGGCGACGGCGGTCGCCGTGGGCGGCTGGGGGGAGTCCGGGGTGGAGGTGGCGACGACGACGAAGGACAGGTCCGCCGGGCTGACCCCCGCCCGCTCCAGCGCCGCGCGCCCGGCCTTCACGGCCAGGTCGGACGTCGCCTCCCCGGGGTCGGCCCATCTTCGGTTCCGGATGCCGGTCTTGCGGAGGATCCAGGCGTCGTCGACCCCCGCAGGGGCGCCCACCTCGGTGTTGCCGATCTCCCGCGAGGGAAGGTGTGAGCCTGTGCCGATCACGCCGATCGGCACGTGCTGCCGGGTTCTGGTGTGTTCCATGTGCTCTCCGTAAGTCGTCAGGTGTTCCGGGAGGGGCGGATCCACCCGGTGCGGGCGGTGGTTCCGGGCGCGGCCGGGCCGGACGGTGGCCCGGCCGCGCCCCCGTCAGGCCCCGGTCCCGGAAGGGGCGGCGCGGGGCAGATTGACCAGGACCATCGCGCCGATGGCGACGATGAGCAGGGTGAAGTGCACCTGCTGAACCGCGGGCATCGCGATCCAGTACCCGAACCACAGGCCGCCCACGAGGAACATCAGGGCCAGTCCCGCCAGGGCGCAGAGCGCGATGTTGCCCAGGAGGGTCGCGCGGGTGCCGTCCCCGCGTCCGAACCACAGACGCACGTGCGCCGCGGTCGCCGCCCACAACAGCACCACGCTGAGCACCTGGTAGGCGATGACCGCGTAGAGCGCGGGGGCGGCCAGGCTCGCGGGGAGCGCCCGGCCGACGAGCCCGTTGCCGCGAACCGGGTCGGCGATCAGCCCCTCCATCGTCAGGACCTGCCCGATGAGTGCGGTGTTGGTTCCGCTGTCGGTGATGTTGTTGAGCATGATCAGGCTCAACCAGGCGGCCATACCGCCCAGGACCAGGGTCTGCGGATAGAGCAACCCCGTACCCGCGCGCGCCGAACGGACACCGGTGTCGGACCCGCGCCTTGTCTGTACCATCATCGAACTCCCGTCGGTGTGGGCCGCCCGGCGGAATCCGGGTCGGTGTGGGTGTCGGTCCCCGCCGACCAGCGCGCGAGCGCGCAGCCGCAACGGCACTCGTCTCCGTGGCGGAGGGGAACGTGCGCGGACGAGGCGCCGCCGCGGGAGGGCGGCGTCGAACGGGTCTCCAGCACGGGCCATCCGCGCGCGACCGCGTGCGCGCGAAGGTCCGGGTCGCCGGCGACGACGTGCGGGTGCCCGACGGCCTCCAGCAGCGCGAGGTCGCTGATGTGGTCCCCGTAGCCGTGGCTGTCCTGGAGGGAGAGGCCCCGGGAGGCGGCGAACTCCGCGGCCGCCTCGCCTTTGGCCCGGCCGATCATGGTGCGTGTGACCTCTCCGGTGAACAGGCCGCCGCGCACCACCGGTTCGCTCCCCAGGGCCGCGGTCGCCCCGAGCGCCTCGGCCAGCGGGTCCAGACAGGCGAAGAAGGAACCCGAGAGGAGGACGGTGTCCGCACCGGCGGCGCGGTGGCGGTCGAGTTCGTCCACGGCACGGGTGTGCAGGAAGCCGGGGTCCCGGACCCGTTCGGCGAACCAGCGCCTGCCGCTCGCGGCGACCGCGGCCCGGGCCTCCCCCCGGTAGAGGCGGTAGTAGGCGCGGTTGACGTCCTCGCGGGGCGTGCCCTGCCGTGCCCGCACGCGCAGTTCGCCCGCCAGACGGTCGTAGACCGACGGCGGTTCGCCGCGCTCACGCAGGTAGAAGGCCAAAAAGCTGAACATGCTCTTGTCCGAGATCAGAGTCTCGTCGACGTCGAAGAAGGCCCCGTATCGGGGTCTGTACCGCGGTTGGCTCTCCAACACGGCGTTTCCTCCCTGTGTCAGGTGTTCACGGATGGCTGTGGACCGGACGGCCCGGTGGTTCCGCGCGAGAGGCCTCAGGGCAGGGAGGCGGCGGCGGGCTCGGGCTGCCTGGCGGGCGTGCTCGCGAGCATGTGGTCGAGGGCCCGTTCGGCGCGGCGGTGCTCGACCCCCTTGAGCACGGCGGTGTCGAAGGCGGTGAAGGCGACCTCGGAGCGCGCCGAGCGGCGACCGCCCTGCTCGATGTCCACACGTGCGGTGAACTCCAGTCGCGCGGGGTCGGACAGCTCGGCGGACTGGATGAGGTAGCGGATGCGCGCGTCGACCGGGAAGAGGAAGTTCTCGAACGTGGTCGCCAGGGAGTTGACCACGAAGTAGTAGTGGCGCTCGGGCCAGCGGTGCGTGTAGTACCGCTCGGTGACGGCGAGGAACATCTGGCGCGCCGCCTCGACCACGACCATGCCCTGGGTGTGCTGGCCGGTCTGGTGGTCGAGCAGCAGCTCGTTGTTCTGGTGCAGGCGCAGGTCCGCGTGGAAGATCTGGTCGTCATGGCGGCCGAGGTCGGCGATCAGCACGTTCTCCTCGCGGTGCTTGTGCGCCTCGGCCCGCTCGGCGAGACGGGGAGGGTGCTCCTGGAGGATGACGCGCTCCTCCAGGCCGCGGCGTCTGAGCACGCCGCGGATGTGCTCCCACTCGTACTCGCCTATGCCCTGACCTGTTCTGAGGGCCACCGGGCCGGAGACCTCGTCGTAGGCTCCCGCCCTCAGCGCGCCCAGGAACGCGCTGAGGGTCTGGACCCGCTCATGCACCGCGAATCCGGCGAACCTGTCTCCCACAACACAGAGGGAGGAAACGACCTGACTGGACATCGCACACACCTTTCTGATCTTTGAATGCATTCGGATGTCCTCCTTTTCCCCGCGCACGAAAGGCCAACGGAGGAAAGAAAGGACGCACGTCCGGAGAACGACAGGGAAGAAGTCGGGGCGTTCCCCTCCCGGACCCGTCCGGGAGGGGACGCGGAAGGGGACGCGGGTGGGGACGGCCGGGACCGGTCGCGTGCGGGCGTACGGACCGCGACCGGTCCCGTTCTTCAGAGCTGGCGCGCGCTCCTGGAGCGGACCGTCGACCCCAGGGCCAGCAGCGCCCCGGCGCCCAGGATCGCGGCGGCGGCCAGCGACACCGCGGGGAAGCCGAACCCGGCGAGAGCGGTGGCCAGTTGCGGGCCGAGCCCCGCTCCGACGAAGAGGAAGAAGGTGTAGAGCTGGCCGACCACCAGCATTCCCGCGAGGGAAAGCACGGTGACGGTTATTAAAAACGACATACGCGCAGAAGTCTGAGGGCCGACCACGGCGCCCTTAGTTTTTATCGATGCCATGCTTCCACTATGTAAACCAACCAGTTGGTTGTCAAGGCGAAAAAGGCATCGCCCCAGTCCGGATCCGGCCATGTATTCCGCCTCACACGCAGCGGCGGGGAATCGTTTCGCCACTCCATGCAACCAACTGGTTGGGTAACTGTTCAGGGATCTTTGGCCAGTTGATCGGTTCGCCTGCGTGAGAGTCTTCTGGCCTGCGAGGATGAACCCGTGACATCCTTCGATTAGCCCGCGCCCGCCTACGAGGAACTCGCCGCGCTGGTCGCTGAGCAGGCCGCCACGATCACCCACCTCCGCGCTGAGCTGGAAACCCGCCTGGCCCGTATCTCGCGTAACTCTGTCTCGCCCGGCTGATCGTAGGACCGGACCGCCCACGAGGACGAGGCCCAGGAGCGCCTGCGGGAGCACATCGTCGAGTTCGTCCGAAGCGCCACGCGAACGGTTCCGTCCACACTGGTGTCCGGTGCGGGCGGAACCTTCTGACCGTTGTCGGCGGCCCTGGTCGGGGAAGGGACTCAGGTCCGCCGCCCACCCGGCCCGTTCACGCGGCGCCGTCGGCCAGCGCGGCAGGCGGAGGCGGCTGGTCACCGCTTCACTCCAGCGCGGCGATCCAGGCATCGTGCGGCCACATCTGCGTGGCTCGCCGCTGAGCCGCCGTGTCCCAGGTGACGTCGCGCTCGAAAGTCACCACCCGCGAGTCGGCTCCGACGATGACCCATGCGTGACGCCCGTCCTCATGGCGGGTCTTGACCTTGACGCCGGGGATGACGTGCTCGCGCCCGTCCTCGTCCACGACCGTCTCGTCATGGCGGTCCACCCACTGCTCGCTCAGGCCTTGGAGATAGTCGTCGTCGAGCCGCCCCAACCAGCTGTAGGCGGCCTGGCGCGCCTGCTCAGCGTCCGGCAGGTCCCCCGGGTCGTTGTCCACGCCCGGGTCCAGTGCGGTGTAGCCGACGACGCGGCCGTCCCCACCCCTGACGACGGAGACGTGCGGCCCTCCGAGGCGGACCTCCTCCGTGGGCTGGTAGCGGGTGACCGTCACCCGTTCGCCGTCGTGGTTCCCGCTGCGGACGTCGACCTCGTACCAGCCGGAGGGAGGCGTGAGGCCGAGCTCCTCCCCCAGGGAGGACAGCACGTCCCCGCCGCTGTTCGCGTCCACCGTCATGTCCATACCATTCTCCTCTCTCCTCGGCGGTTCGCGGTGCGTGGTCAGCCGGGTCCGGCGCCGCACCACTCCTGTCATCGGCGTAAGCCCAGATCGACGAGCCGAGCACGGCCGAGAGTGCCATGGTGGAAGCACCGAGCAGCAGGGGCCGCGTCCGAGGGGACCCAGCCGTATGTCGTCGTGTCGCCATGGTCGTCACTCCTCTCGCACCGCGCCGAGGCGAACCGGAGCACACCCCACCGACCTGGATGTCCCGGTCTCGACGCGAGGGCACCACCATAGAACCAACCAAGCAGTTGGTTGACAACGTTGCGCGTCGGCGCAAGAGGAGAGCCCGCCGCGCGGTACGCGGGGCGGGCTCCGCAAGCACCTTCCCTCGGGGAGCGGGCGTCAGCGCGGCGACATGCCCCCGCTCTCGGAAAGCTCGGTCAGGAGGACGCGCCCTGTCCGTGCAGCAGGCAGAACTCGTTGCCCTCGGGGTCGGCCAGCACCGTCCACCCCGCGTCCTCGGGCTGTCCCACGTCCACCTGCACCGCGCCCAGCCCCAGCAGCCTCTCCAGCTCCTGGGCCACCGTCAGTCCGTCCGTGACGCGCAGGTCCAGGTGCAGGCGGTTCTTGACGCTCTTGCGCTCGGGCACGGCGAACACGTCGACCCCCAGCTCCGCCCCCTCGCGCGGGGCGAGGCTGAACCCGTCCTCGGCCTCCTCCACGATCGGCCAGTCCAGCACACGGCTCCAGAACGCGGCCACGGCCTCGGCGTCGACCGCGTCGATGGCGATCACACAGATACGGCTTCCCATGGCCGCAGCCTACGGGCGAGCACCGACATCCCGCCCGGACGCGGGCCCGGCCAGAGGCGACGCGCCGAGGGGTGGGCCCTACCCAGCGCGGCCGTCCTCCAGACGCGCGTCGCGCACCGTGTTGGCGACCAGCACCCGGTTCGGCGCGTCCAGCTTGGCCATCACCCGGCCGACGACCGCCTTGACGTTGCTGACGCTCATGAACAGGTCCTCGGCGATCTCGGTGTTGGACAGGCCCCGGCTGACGGCCGAGGCCACCTCGCGCTCGCGGTCGGAGAGCGCGGCCACGCGTTCACGGGCCCGGTCGCGCACCTCGTCGTCCCCGCCGCCGACGGCAAGGCCGATGAGTCGGCGGGTGGCCGAGTCCGCCAGGTGCGGGCGCCGCCGGTGGACGGCGAGGACGCCCTCGACGAGTTCGTCCGGGGGCGCGTCCTTGAGCAGGAAGCCGCTCGCGCCCGCGCGCAGGGCGCGCACCAGCGCCCGGTCGGAGTCCAGCGTGGTGAGCACGAGCACGGGCGGCGCGCCGGGGGCGCCGCGGATGCGCTCGGTCGCGGCGACCCCGTCGGTTCCGGGCATGCGCAGGTCCATGAGGACCACGTCGGGGGCGTGCTCGGCGACGACCCGTACCGCCTCGTCGCCGTCACCGGCCTCCGCGACCACCTCGACCGCCCCGCCTCCCAGGAGCAGGCGCAGGCCGCGCCGGACCATCGGGTCGTCGTCGACGACCACCACTCGTACGGGTTCGCTCACGGCGACCATGGTAGGCGCACCCTCAGCTCGAAGTGGTCCCCCGTCCGTCCCCAGAGCAGGGAGCCGCCGCAGATGGCGGCGCGTTCGGCCAGCCCCACGAGTCCGACGCCGGCGCCCGGACCCGGCTCCCCCGCCTCCGCGGCGGACGGGCGCCCGCGCACGGGGTTGCGGACCTCGATGAGGACCGCGTCGGCCCCGTCGGCGACGATGCGCACGCGCACCGGCCCGGGGGCGCCGTGCCTGCGGGCGTTGGTGAGGGCCTCCTGGACGATGCGGTAGGCGTGGCGGCCGGTGTTCGCGGGTGCCGGGAGGCGCCCGCTCACCTCGTCGTGCACCTCCAGCCGCATTCCGGCCCTGCGGTTCTCCTCCAGGAGCCGTCCGAGCCCGTCGAAGGTGGGCTGGGGCCGGTCCGCGTCCTCGTCCTGTCCCGAACGCAGGTCGGACAGGATGCCGCGGACCTCCGCGAGCGACTGGCGGGTGTTGGTGAGGATCTCCTCGGCGAGGGCGTCCCGGTCGGCGGCCCCGAGGTCGGGGCGGTGGGTGAGCGCGGAGGCGTTCAGCGAGATGAGCGTGAGCCGGTGCGCGAGGACGTCGTGCATCTCCCGGGCGATGCGGTCGCGCTCCTCCATCCTGGCGTTCTCCACGCGGAAGCGCTGTTCCCGCTCGGCGTCCAGTGCCCGTTCCCGCAGCACGCGGACCAGGTCGGCGCGGGCGCCCCGGTAGGCCGACGCCGCGGCCAGGGCGGCGACGGCCACGGCCACGAGCAGCAGTTCGACCCACAGGGGACGGATCGGCTCCACGGGGGTCCAGGGGTTGTGCAGGCCGACGACCAGGGACGCGGCGAGGACCCCGCACAGGGGCGCGGCCGTCCGCCACCTCCTCCCCGCCGCCTCGCGGGCGACCACGAGCGCGGCCAGGCCGGCGGAGGCGGTGGACACGGCCGGTACCGCGGCGACCAGCCACCGGCCCCGGCCGCGGGCCGTCCACCAGCGGCTTCCCGTGACGAGCACGGTCCCCAGCACCGCGTCGGCCGCCAGCAGGGGCCAGGGGACGGTGATCATGTTGCCGAGGTAGGAGTCGACGGCCGCGAGGACGACGAACGCTACGGTCGACCAGGGGAGGAGGCTGCCGAGAATCCGCACGGGTCCACGGTATAGCCGCTGCTCACCGGGGCCTCCCGGGGCGGCGCCCCCGGCCCGGAACGGGTACCGGGGTCCGTCCGGAACGGTACCTCGGGTCCCTCGGCGAGACCTCCGGCCACCCCCGCCGGTACCCGCGGCCACCCCGATCGGCACCCCGGTCCGCGCTCCCCCGGCCCCGGTCGAGTCCGTCCGGGCCCGGGGCCGGCGGCCCGGCACCGGGGACGCTGCCGCCCGCCGCGAACCCCTGCCTAGCGTGGTCCGTGCTGCCCGGGAACACGTCCCGGGCACGTCCACGACGACAAGGAGTCGCATGTCAGCGGTGCTCTTGGTCGCGTCGATGATCGCGTTCGCGGGCGCGGTCACCATCGCGGCGACCCGTTTCCTCTCACCCGGCGAGGCGAGGAAGGGGGCGTACGTCCTCCCCGGCGTCCTGTTCCTCGTCTACGCCGTCCTCTTCGGCCTGTGGATCGTGGTCCCGTGAGCCTGATCGACATCCGCGGCGTCTCCATGGCCCACGGCCGCCACCGGGTCCTGCACGAGATCGACCTGCGGGTCGAACCCGGGCGGGTCTACGGGCTGCTCGGCCCCAACGGCTCGGGCAAGACCACCCTGCTCAAGTCGGTCCTCGGCGCCAACGACCACACCGGGACCATCGAGCGCGCACCGGGTCTGCGCGTGGGCCGCCTGATCGAGTACCCGGCGTTCTACGGCGGCCTGACCCTGCGGGAGAACCTGGAACTGCACGCACGCTATCTGCGCACCTCCCTGGAGGAGGTCCCCGGCCTGCTGGCGGAGGTCGGCCTGGGCGAGCGGGCGGACCTGCGCTTCTCCCGCACCTCCCTGGGCATGAGGCAGCGGCTCGGCATCGCCCGGGCGCTCCTGGGCGAACCCGGGCTGGTGCTGCTGGACGAGCCCACCAACGGCCTCGACCCCATCGGCATCCGCGACATCAGGGAGCTGGTCCGGGCCGTCCAGCGCGAACGGGGCACGAGCATGATCGTCTCCAGCCACAACCTGACCGAGACCGCCTCCCTCGCCGACCACCTGCTGTTCATGAGGTCGGGCCGGATCGTCCGGCGCATGGACGCCCGCGAGGTCGAGGGCGACCTGGAGGATCTGTACGCGACGGTCCTGGGGGAGGGCGCATGAGGACGCTGCTGGCCAACGAACTCCGCAAGGTCCGCCGGGAGCGCTTCGTCTGGGCCGTCCTCGTGCTCGACGTCGTCCCGCTCGCGATGGTGGTCGTCAACTACGCCGTGAACGGCGGGGACCCCACCCTGGAGCGGTTCTACTTCACCTTCCACAACCAGTACACGATGGTCCTGCCCCTGGTGGTGTGCGCGACCGTCGCGGCCTGCTTCCACACCGAGTTCCGCAACGGCACCTACTTCGAGTGGCTCACCTGCGGCCGCTCCAAGCCCGCGCTGTGGGCCGCGAAGCTGGCCGTCGCGTGCGCGCTGGTGGCGGTGATGGCGGCGGTGAACCACGTGGGACTGGTGGTGTTCTTCCTGGTCGAGAACCCCGGCGCCGGAATCCTGCGGATGAGCGCCGCCTACTGGCTGCTGGTCGGCGTGTCACTCGTCTCCGTGGCGCTGCTGTGCGCCCTGCTGACCCTGGTGACCCGCAACGTCGTCATCGTGAACGTGTTCGGGATCGGCCTGACCGTGGCCACGCTGGTGTTCATGGCCGCCGACTTCTCGTACGTGGTCCCCACCTGCTTCGCCTACCGGCTCAGCCTGGGCATGATCGTGCCCGAGGCGGCCTATCCCGACCCCGGGCAGGCGCTCGCGGTCGGCTGGACGGTGACGGCGCTGTCCCTGCTGCTGCCGCTCGCGGCCAACCTGCTGGTCATCACCCGGCGCCGCTACCTGCACTGAGCGGGGCCTCCCGCACGTCCGCGGCGGTGCCCGTCCCCGGCCGGACACCGCCGTCCGGCCGGGGTCCCCCGGACCAGTGCGCCGCGGCGGCGTGCACGAGGACGTCGTAGCCGTCGGTGGTGCGCTCCAGGTCCGCGCCGAGCGAGCGCACCCACGCGTCGAGCCGCTCCTGGACAGCCGGGCCGTCGCGGTCGTCGTCCACGGTCAGCTCGACCTCCAGGAACACGCCCACGCCGCGCAGCTCGTCCACGCACACGGTGACCTCGCCCGCACGGCCGGCGCGGCGCGTCTTGACGATGCGCAGGGCCGGAACGTAGCCGAACTGGAGGAGGACCCGGTGCATCTGCTCCCGGTCGGCGACGGCGGTCTCGTGCTCCACGTACTCCAGGGGGTTGGCGGCCGGGGTCTTGGCGGTGAGGACGTGCTCGCCGTCCTGGGTGCGCAGCCGGGCGAAGGTGCGTCCCGCCTTGGACATGCCGAACTCCCAGCCGGGCGGGGCGTAGGCCTGGTCGTCCTGCTCCGCGGGTTCGGAGAGGGCGACCCCGGCGGAGTCGAGGGCGGCCAGGAGCGCGGCGGGGTCCGCGACACGGTACTTGGCCTCGATCTCACGCATGTGTGTGCTCCTGGGGAGGTTTGCACAGGGGTCACCGAAGAGCCTACCGAGAGTGAGCGATCCCCCGAGCCGCCGTCCGCGTTCTCCACCGCTCCGGTCGGGTGGCACCGCGCGGGAAGGCCTCCGCGCCGGTCCGCTCCCGCCGAAGGCAGCCGCGGACCGGGCGGGGCCGCTTTTGATCCATGCTTCCCTGAATTCAGGTTTCTGTGTACTCTGGGCGCATGTTCACCCTCGCCACCGACATCGACGCCCTGGCCCGCTTCGGCCGGGCCCTGGCCGACCCCATCCGCTGCCGGGTCCTGCTGGCCCTGCGTGAGAACCCCGCCCACCCCGCCGACCTGGCCGAGAAGCTCGACATCAGCCGCACCCGCCTCTCCAACCACCTCGCCTGCCTGCGCGACTGCGGCCTGGTCGTGGCCGTGCCCGTGGGACGGCGGGTGCGCTACGAACTGGCCGACGCCCGCCTCGGGCACGCCCTGGACGATCTGCGCGAGTCCGTGCTGGCCGTGCAGACCGACGCCGCCTGCGTCGAGGCCGAGGAGAAGGGCTGCTGCTGATGGCCACTCCCCTCACGGCCGTGCTGACCGAGGGGCGCCGCGCCGCGCTGACCCGGCGGGTGCGCCTGCTGGTGGCCGCGACCATCGCCTACAACCTCGTCGAGGCCGTCGTGGCCCTGACCGCGGGCAGCCTGGCCTCCTCCACCGCCCTGATCGGCTTCGGGCTGGACTCGCTCATCGAGGTCTCCTCCGCCCTCGCGGTGGCCTGGCAGTTCTCCGCGCGCGACCCCGACGTGCGCCAGTCCCGGGAGAGGCGGGCCCTGCGCGTCATCGCGGTGTCCTTCTTCGCCCTGGCCGCCTACGTCAGCGTCGAGGCCCTGCGCTCCCTGTTCAGCGGCGCCGAGGCCGCCCCCTCAGGCGTGGGGATCGTACTGGCCGCCCTGTCGGTGGCGATCATGCCGTTCCTGTCGCTGGCCCAGCGCCGCGCGGGCCGGGAACTGGGTTCGGCCACGGCCGTGGCCGACTCCAAGCAGACGCTGCTGTGCAGCTACCTGTCGGCCGCCCTGCTCGTGGGGCTGGGGGTCAACGCCCTGTTCGGGTGGGCCTGGGCGGATCCGGTGGTGGCGCTGCTCATCGCCGTGGTGGCCGTCAAGGAGGGGCGGGAGGCCTGGCGCGGGGACTCCTGCTGCGCTCCGGCCGGGATCGCCCTGACCGCGTCCGCCGCCACCGGTGCCGCGGCCGGGACCGACGCGTGCGGATGCGCCCCCGGGTGCTCCTGCTGCTCCTGAGACCATCTCCGGCCTCGCGGCCCCGGCCCTCCCCGGTCGGGGCCGCACCCGTCCGGACCGGCGGGTGCGCCAAGGTGTCTTCCCCGGCCGCCCGGGGGCGGGCCGGGGGAGAAGAGCCGCCGAGAACGGCGAGGTCACCGGGGCGCGGGAAATCCCCGGTCGCGTCCGGCATGCGCGACCCCCTACCGGGCAGAGGGTAAAGACAGTCCCCTTGAACGGTGTGCTCCACCCCATGTACGGGCTGGTGGCGCCGCCTGCGGACCGGGGGACGACGCCGTGTGGTGCGCGGTGCGGCGCTCCACGCCCCCTGAAGGAGTACACCGAGTGGACGAGACAGCCAGCAGGGCGGGCTCGGGAGGACTGATCGAGGACTATCTGGCCCTGCGCCGCCACAAGTGGTGGCAGCGCGAGGCGCAAAGGCCCCAGGACGCCGTGATGGGCCGGGAGTGGACGATCGCCCCGGCGGACGAGGTGACCGAGGTCCCCGTGTCGTCGCTGGTGGTGGAGATGTCCGACCAGGAGGCGTGGTACTGGGGGTTTCGCGCCCCGGACAGCCTGCCGACGGACATGCGCTGGAGGGTGACCGTGCCCTACTCCCTGCCCGAGGGGCACCGGGGGCGGACCGCCGTGCGGGTGCTGTTCACCATGGGCAACAGGGCCGAACTGGTGACGCCGCTGCACCCGGCGACCGCGCCGCTGGACGTTCCGCTGGAGCGGATCGTGACGGACACGGACGTGCCCGCCGAGGAGCTGCCGGGGATGTGGCTGAGCGTGGCGCTGCTGGGCGGAGCGGACGCCCAGGGGTTCCGCGCGCTCTCCTGACCCCGCGCCGCCGGGTCGCCGGGCCCGGCGGCGCGGCCGGTCAGCCCTTCAGGTCCGTGTGCCCGTCGGCGTCCACCCGGGTCTTCTGGGCGGTCCAGGCGCGGGCCTGCTCGCTGATCGTGCAGCCCAGTCCGGGCCGGTCCGGAACGAGCATGCGCCCGCCGGCGGTCTCCAACCGCTCCTCGAACAGAGGCTGGAGCCAGTCGAAGTGCTCCACCCAGGGGTCGAGCTCGTAGGCCGCGGCCAGGTGCAGGTGGATCTCCATGGCGAAGTGCGGCGCCATCCGCACCCCGGCCCTGCGCCCCTGCGCCATGACGTCCAGGAACGGGGTGATGCCCCCGACCCGGGGCGCGTCCGGCTGCATGAAGCCCACGGCACCGGCCTGGATCAGCGCCTCGTGCTCCGCGGGGCTGGTCAGCATCTCGCCGGTGGCGACGGGCGTGGCCAGCTCACGGGCCAGGTCCGCGTGGCCCCGGACGTCGTAGGCGTCAAGCGGCTCCTCGATCCAGACCAGGTCGAACCGGTCCAGGAGGCGCCCCATGCGCGCGGCCGAGCCCCGGTTCCACTGCTGGTTGGCGTCGACCATGAGCGGGAAGTCGCCCAGTTCCTCGCGCACGGCCTCCACGCGGGCCAGGTCGACCCGGTGGTCGGGGTGGCCGACCTTGATCTTGATGCCGCCGATGCCCGCGGCGCGGGCGGCACGGGTGTTGTCCAGCACCTCCTCCAGCGGCGCGGACAGGAACCCGCCGGAGGTGTTGTAGCAGTCGACCGCGTCGCGGTGCGCGCCCAGGAGCTTGGCCAGCGGCAGCCCGGCCCGCTTGGCCTTGAGGTCCCACAGGGCGATGTCCATCGCGGCGATGGCCTGGGTGGCCAGCCCGCTGCGCCCCACCGAGGCCCCCGCCCACACCAGGCGGGTCCACAGGCGCTGGATGTCGCTGGGGTCCTCGCCGATCAGTTCCGGGGCCACCTCGCGCGCGTGGGCGTACTGGCCGGGTCCCCCGGCGCGCTTGGAGTAGGTGAAGCCGACGCCTTCGAGGCCCTGCTCGGTGGTGATCTCGGCGAAGAGCATCGACACCGAGGTCAGCGGCTTCTGGCGCCCGGTGAGCACCTTGGCGTCGCTGATGGGGGTGGCCAGGGGCAGGTCGACGCGGGACAGCGTCACCGAGGCGACGGCGTCGGTGGCGGTACTCCGTGCGGCGTCGGGGCGGGCGCCGCCCCGCGGCTCGGCGGGTGTGTTCATGGGGTCTCCGGGGGTGGGTGTGACGGAGGGAGTTCAGCGCACCATCGCGGGGCGCTTGGGGTCGAAGGACCAGTCGGGGACCAGGTGGCGCATGGCCGCCGCGTCGTCGCGGGCGCCCAGGCCGTGCTCCAGGTACAGCTCGTGCGCGGCGGCCAGGGCGTCGCGGTCCAGCTCCACACCCAGGCCGGGGGCCGTGGGCACGGTGACGGCACCGTCCTCGATCCGGAAGGGCCTGCGGGTCAGGGCCTGGCCGTCCTGCCAGATCCAGTGGGTGTCCAGGGCGGTGATGTCACCGGGGGCTGCGGCTCCCACGTGGGTGAACATCGCCAGGGAGATGTCGAAGTGGTTGTTGGAGTGCGAGCCCCAGGTCAGGCCGAAGTCGTCGCACAGCTGGGCCACGCGCACCGAGCCGCGCATGGTCCAAAAGTGCGGGTCGGCCAGCGGGATGTCCACCGCGTTGACGCGGACGCTGTGCGCCATCTGGCGCCAGTCGGTGGCGATCATGTTGGTGGCGGTGCGCAGACCGGTGGCGCGCCGGAACTCCGCCATGACCTCGCGTGCGGAGTAGCCGCCCTCCGCGCCGCAGGGGTCCTCGGCGTAGGCCATGACGCCGTGCAGGTCGGAGCAGAGCGCGGTCGCCTCGGCCAGCGACCAGGCGCCGTTGGGGTCGATGGTGACGCGGGCGTCGGGGAAGCGCGCGGCCAGGGCGCGGACGGCGGCGGCCTCCTCCTCGCCCGCCAGCACCCCGCCCTTGAGCTTGAAGTCGCGGAAGCCGTAGCGGCTCTGGGCCGCCTCGGCCAGGGCGACGACGGCCTCGGGGGTGAGCGCGGGCTCACTGCGCAGGCGCTCCCAGTCGTCGGCGGGGTCCTTGGCCACCGGGTAGGGCAGCGGTGTGCGGTCGCGGTCGCCGACGTAGAACAGGTAGCCCAGCATGGGCACCCGCTCGCGTCGGCGGCCCTCGCCGAGCAGGTCGCAGACGGGCACTCCCAGGTGCTGGCCCAGCAGGTCGAGCAGGGCCGATTCCAGGGCGGTGACCGCGTGCACGGTGGTGCGCAGGTCGAAGGTCTGCTCGCCCCGCCCGCCCCGGTCGCGGTCGGCGAAGGCGTCCTGGACACGGCGCAGGAGGGGGTTGATCTGGGCGACGGGGCGTCCGACGAGCAGTTCGGCGGCGTCGGCGATGGTGGCGCGGATGGGCTCGCCGCCGGGGACCTCTCCAACGCCGGTGCGTCCCTCACTGTCGGTGAGGACGGCGATGTTGCGGGTGAAGAAGGGGCCGTGGGCGCCGCTGAGGTTGAGCAGCATGCTGTCGCGTCCGGCCACCGGCACCACGTCGACGGAGGCGATGGTGGGCGTGCTCATGCGTGGTCTCCTCCGGGCACGACGGTGCCCTCGACTCGTCGGTTCAGCCGCCAGGGGTTGTCCTGGCGCAGCGGGGGCGGCAGAAGGGCGTCGGGCATGTCCTGGTAGCTGACCGGCCGCAGGAACCGGTGCAGGGCCAGGCTGCCCACCGAGGTGCCCCGGGCGTCGGAGGTGGCCGGGAAGGGGCCGCCGTGGACCATCGCGTGGGTCACCTCCACGCCCGTGGGCCAGCCCCCGAACAGGACGCGGCCCGCGCGGCGCTCCAGCACCGGCAGCAGGGCGCGCGCCGCCGCCAGGTCGGCGGGGTCGCCGGTGTCGGCGTGCAGGGTGGCGGTGAGCTGCCCCTCCAGCTCCTCCAGCGCGGCGGGCAGGGCGGCGGCGTCGGGATAGCGCACCACCGTGCCCGCGGCGCCAAAGACCTCCTCGCTCAGACGCGGATCGGCCGTGAGGTCGGTCAGGGACACCTCGGCCAGGGCGGGGGCGGGGGCGTTGGGCCCGTTCCCCTCGCCTCCCCTGGCCCGCAGCGCGACCTCGGGGCGCGCCTCCAGGGCGTCCACCCCGTCGCGGAAGGCCCGGGCGATGGGCGCGGTGAGCATCGTCTGCCCCGTGGCGTCGGCCACCAGCCGCGCGGCGGCCTCCACGAACCGGTCCCCGTCCGGGGTGGAGGGGACGAACACCAGCCCGGGGTTGGTGCAGAACTGCCCCGCCCCCAGGGTGAGCGAGGCGACGTAGGCCCCGGCCAGGTCCTGCGCGCCCTGCCCGGCGAGCGCGCCGGGCAGCACGAACACGGGGTTGACCGAGGACATCTCGGCGAAGACCGGGACGGGTTCGGGGCGCTCGGCCGCGGTCCGCATCAGGGCCAGTCCGCCGCTCCGCGACCCGGTGAAGGCCACGGCCTTCACGCGCGGGTCGGCGACCAGCTCCTGTCCGATGCCGTTGCCCTCCCCGAACAGCAGGGAGAACACGCCTCCGGGCAGGCCGCTCTCGCGCACCGCGTCGGCCACGGCGCGCCCCACGAGCGCGGCGGTCCCGGGGTGGGCGTTGTGGCCCTTGACGATCACCGGGCATCCGGCCGCCAGGGCCGAGGCCGTGTCGCCTCCTGCGGTGGAGAAGGCCAGGGGGAAGTTGCTCGCGCCGAAGACCACCACGGGCCCGACCGGGATGTGCGCCAGGCGCAGGTCGGGACGGGGCTGGGGGGTGCGGTCGGGCAGCGCCGGGTCGACTCGGGCACCGAGGGCGTCGCCCTGGGCCACCACGTCGGCGAACATGCGCAGCTGGCCGGTGGTGCGGGCCCGCTCCCCCGCCAGGCGCTGGCGCGGCAGGCCGCTCTCGCGCACCGCCCGATCCACGAGCGCGTCGCCCAGGGCCTCGATGTTGTCGGCGACGCGGCGCAGGAAGGCGGCGCGCTCGGCGGGCGACTGGGCGCGGAAGGCGTCCAGGGCCTCCTCGGCGGCGCGGGTGGCGTCCTGGATCTGGCCGGAGTCCACCAGGCCCACAGGTGCGCCGAACTCCTCCCCCGTGGCGGGGTCGGTCGCGCGCAGGGTCCCGGCCGCGCCCTCGACGGGCACGCAGGCCACCAGCGGCCCGAGGACGTCCGTGCCCGTGTCCGCGTCCATCGGTTCTGGAGTGTGCTCGGCCATTCAGGCGACCTTTCCGACCAGGGCGGACAGCTCGTCGCGCTCGGTCTGGGTGAGTGCGGTCAGGGGCGGCCGGACGGGTCCGCCGTGGCGCCCCGCGGCGTCGAGCCCGGCCTTGACGATGGAGACCGCGTAGCCGCGCATGCGGTCGCGGATGTCCAGGTAGGGGATGACGAAGTCGTTGAGCTTGCGGTACACCGACGCGCGGTCGCGGGCCTGCACGTCCGCGAAGAAGCCCAGGGCGAACTCGGGCGCGAAGTTGTACATCGCCGAGGAGTAGGTGCTCACCCCCAGCTCCAGCAGGGGCAGGGCGAAGGTCTCGGCCGTGGGCAGGCCGCCGATGTAGACCAGCCGCTCACCGACCCTGGCGTAGACGCGGGTCATCGCCTCGATGTCGCCGACGCCGTCCTTGAAGCCGATGAGGTTGGGGTTGCGCTCGGCCAGCTCGGCCACGGAGCGGTCGTCGAGCACGGCGTTGGCCCGGCTGTAGACGACCACCCCCAGGTCGGTGGCCCGGCAGACCGCGCTGACGTGCTCGACCAGGCCGGACTGCCCGGCCTCGGTGAGGTAGGGCGGCATGAGCAGGACGCCGTTCGCGCCCGCCTCCTGGGCGGCGCGGGCCTGGAGGGCGGCCGCCGCGGTGCCGCCGGTGGCCGGGGCGAGCACCGGGACCCGGCCCCCGACCTCGTCGACCGCCGTGCGCACCACGCGGTCGATCTCGGCCGGGGTGAGGGAGAAGCCCTCACCGGTGCCCCCGGCGGCGAACAGCCCGGCCACGTCGTGGCTGGCCTGCCAGGCCAGGTGCTCCCGATAGCGTCCCTCGTCGAAGGCCAGATCGCCGTCGAAGTGGGTCACGGGGAAGGACAGGAGCCCGGACCTGAGCCTTCCGGCCAGGTCGTCTGGGTGCATCGCGTTCACGTGTCGTCCTCGGTTCTGCGGCTCGGGCCCCGGGGGTGGTGGGCCCGCACGGTGTTGCCGCTACCGTACGGAGCGTCGTTCGATGCTGTCCAAGATTCCTTGGGCATCAACTGATACCCATCGGGTATCAGGAGCTTCCGCCGTCGGCGGCGGGCCACGCCTGGAGCACCCGCGGCACGACGGGGTTGGGCGAGTCGTGGAGCCAGATGAGGTGGAGTTCGACGGGGTTCTCGGGCAGCCCCTCCAGCTCGCGGTAGGCCACTCCCGCCACGCCCAGGCCGGTCGCCGACGCGGGCACGAAGGCGATCCCGCGCCCGGCGGCGACGAGCCAGACCATGGTCATGACCTGGCTGACCGTGTGCACCACGTTCTGGTGGGCGATGGGCAGCAGCCCGACCACGAGGTCGTAGAAGTAGCGGGCCTTGATCGGGGAGTGCATGATCAGCGGCACGTCGACCAGGTCGTCGGCGGACAGGGGGCCCTCGCGGCGCGCCAGCGGGTGCTGTTCGGGCACCGCGACCAGCAGCCGCTCGCGCAGCTGGACCCGTGTTCCGAACAGGTCGGTGTCCAGGGGCGGCCGGGCCAGGCCCATGTCGATCTCGCCCGACAGCAGGGCCGCGGCCTGCTCCTTGGTGACCATCTCGAACAGGTCGATGGTGATCTCCGGCAGCTGCCTCTCCAGGGAGTTGGCCATCTCCCCCAGCAGGCCGTAGGAGGAGACCGCGGTGAAGCCGATCCGCAGCGTGCCCCGCGAGCCCTCGGAGATGCGGCGCGCCAGGTCGGGGGCGCTCTCGGCCAGGGAGAGCAGGCGCCGGGCCTCGATGAGGAAGGCCTCCCCCGCCGCGGTCAGGACCACGTGGCGCCGGTCGCGCTCCAGCAGGCGGACGCCGACGGCGCGTTCGAGCTTCTGGATCTGGCGGCTGAGCGGGGGCTGGGTCATGGACAGCCGCTCCGCGGCCCGTCCGAAGTGGAGTTCCTCGGCGACGGCGACGAAACCGCGCAACTGGTCGAAGGAGAACATGATGCCCGGAAGGTATCAGCTTATGCCGCATTCGACTTGGACATGCATGATCGCGTGTTCCTATGCTGCCACTCACCGAAGTGCGTGACCGCGTTCACACAGAACCCTCCGACGTGTGCGGACGACGGCCACAAGAAAGGCGAGGAACCATGACTCACACGCCGCACAGGAGTCGCGCCCGCCGGGGCGCGGCCTCGGTCCTCGCAGCGGGGCTCACCGTGTCGTTGGCGGCCTGCGGCGGGAACCTGTCCGGCGGGGGCTCCGCCGAGGGCGAGTTCCCCCGGGGGCCGATCACCGTGATGGTCGGGCAGGACCCGGGCGGCAGCACCGACCTCATCGCCCGCGCGCTGGCCGACGGCGCCCAGGAAGGACTCGGCGTCGCGCTCCCCGTGGTCAACACCCCCGGCGCCAACGGCGCCCTGGCCGCCAGCGAACTCGCCTCCCAGGAGCCCGACGGCCAGAACCTGCTCGTCATCAACGCCTCCCTGACCGCGATCACCCCCCTGGCCGTCTCCGAGGAGGAGGTGGTCGACATCGCCGACTACGAGGTCGTCACCGGCGTCTCACGCGACGACTACGTGCTCGTCACCGCGGCCTCCTCCGACTACGACACCCTCCAGGACCTCGTCGACTCCGGTGACGAGGTCGACTACGGCACCACCGGGGTGGGGACCGGCAGCCAGCTGTCCCAGGCGCTGCTGTTCGAGCAGGCCGGGATCTCGGGCACCCCTGTCCCCTTCGACGGCGGCTCCCCCACCCTGACCGCCGTCCTGGGCGAGCAGGTGGACGTGGCCTCGGTCCAGCTCGGCGAGGCCATCGCGCAGATCGAGGCCGGTGAGATCACCCCCCTGGCCACGTTCGCCGAGGAGCGCAACCAGTACCTGTCCGACGTCCCCAGCGCGGTCGAGGCCGGGTACGACGTGCGGGTCTCGCAGTACCGGGCCGTGGTGGCCCCTCCCGGCACGCCCGAGGATGTCGTGGAGCGGCTGCGCACGGCGTTCACCGAGGTCTTCGCCAGTGACGCCTACCAGGAGTTCAACGAGAACAACCTGCTCACCCCGCACGAGCTGGAGCCCGCCGAGCTGTCCGAGGAGTGGTCCTCCTTCGCGCAGGAGTACGCGGACATGGTGGAGGAGTACGGCATCGACATGGGCGAGGGCCAGTGAGCGAGCCGCGCACCCGGGGCGCGGGAGCGCCTGTGTCCGCCGCCGGGGAGCCCGCGGCGAGAGAGCCCACCGCGCGGGAGAGCGGGACGGAGGGAACCGACTCCCAGGAGACCGCGGCGCAGAAGGCCGCCACGCCGGCGGACACCGATCCCGGAGCGCAGCAGGCCGGGCCGAAGCAGGGCGTTTTGGAGCAGGGCGTCCTGGAGAAGGGCGAGCCTCAGGAAGGCGCACCGCAGGAGGCCGCACCGGAGGAGGCCGCACCGCAGGAGGCCGCACCGGAGGACGACGAGCCCCCGAAGCCCCTGGCTCCCTGGGCCAACACCGCTGTGGCCCTGACCGTCATCGCCCTGGGCGTGGCCGGGGCGGCCGGGTCCTGGGCACTCGGTCCGGGAACCCCCGCCGACCCCGGCTCGGGCACCTGGCCCCTGCTCGTCAGCGTGGCGATCGCCGCGCTGGGCACGGTCCTGCTGGGACTGGCCCGCCGGACCGCCGACACCGAGGTCTTCTCCGCCTCCTCCTGGAAGGTCCTGGCCGGGATCGCCACCATGGTCGGCTTCGTCGCCGTGGTCGGCGTGATCGGCTTCGAGATCCCCTCCGCGCTCCTGGCCTTCGTGTGGCTGCGCTTCCTCGGAGGCGAGTCGTGGCGCCTGTCCGCCATCGCCTCGGTCCTCATCGTGGTCGCCTTCTACACGGTCTTCGTCGGCCTGCTGGCCGTGCCGATCCCCCACCTCTTCTAGGACATCATGTTGGATTCCCTGACACCCATGATCAGCGGGTTCGGTGTCGTCCTCGAACCGGTCAACCTGCTCTACTGCCTGATCGGCGTCGTGGTCGGCATGCTGGTCGGGGTCCTGCCCGGGCTGGGCCCCGCGGCCACGATCGCGATCCTGCTCCCCCTGACCTTCGGCCTCGAACCGGTGACCGCGATCATCATGCTCGCGGGCATCTTCTACGGCGCCCAGTACGGGGGGACGATCACCTCGGTCCTGCTGCGCCTGCCCGGCGAGGCGTCCTCGGTGGTGACGGTCTTCGACGGCCACATGCTGGCCCGCCAGGGCCGGGCCGGAACGGCGCTGGGCATCGCCGCCGTGGGCTCGTTCGTGGGCGGGACGGTGTCGATCGTGGCCCTGTCCCTGCTCGCACCCCTGGTGGCGAGCTTCGCCCTGGACTTCGGGCCGCCCGAGTACACCGCGCTGGCGCTGCTGGGCATCCTGCTGGTGTCCACGGTCGGCAACGGGAGCCGGATCAAGGCGATCATCGCCGCCTGCGTGGGCCTGCTGCTGGCCACGGTGGGCCTGGACACCTTCACCGGCGCAGAACGCTTCACCTTCGACTCCCTGGCGCTGTCCGACGGGATCGACTTCGTGCCGATCGCGATGGGCCTGTTCGGCATCGGGGAGATCCTGCACAGCCTGGAGGAACGGCACAAGGCACCGGCCAAGCCCCTCAAGGTCGCCAACACCTGGCCCTCGCGCAAGGACCTGCGCCAGTCGTCGGGGGCGATCGGGCGGGGTTCGCTCATCGGCTTCGCGCTGGGCATCCTGCCCGGTGGAGGCGCCACCCTGTCCTCCCTGGCGGCCTACGCGATGGAGAAGCGGCGCTCCCGCAACCCCGAGCGCTTCGGCAAGGGGGCCGTGGAGGGCGTGGCCGCGCCGGAGACGGCCAACAACGCCGCCGCCACCTCCTCGTTCATTCCGCTGCTGACGCTGGGGATCCCGGCGAACGCGACGATGGCGATCATCTTCGGCGCGCTGCTCATCCAGGGAGTGCCGCCGGGGCCGGAGCTCGTGACCCAGGAGCCGGAGCTGTTCTGGGGCGTCATCAACTCGATGTACGTCGGCAACATCCTGCTGCTGATCATGAGCATTCCGCTGGTGGGACTGTTCGTGCGGATCCTGCGGGTGCGCCCGACGATCCTGGCGCCCATCACGGTGCTGATCACGCTGGTGGGCGTGTACACCGTGCGCAACAGCGTCTTCGACATCGTGCTGGTAGTCGTCTTCGGGCTGTTGGGCTACCTGATGAAGAAGTTCGGCTTCGACCCGGGGCCGCTGGTGCTGGCCTTCGTTCTGGGTTCGCTGCTGGAGAGTTCGCTGCGGCGGTCGCTGCTGCTCTTCGACGGGGACCCCACGGGGTTCCTGACCCGGCCGATCTCGGGAACGCTGTTGCTGTTGCTGGCGGTGGTGATCATGGTGCCGCTCGCGCGCACCCTGTGGCGGAGGCTCAGGGGCAATGGCAATGGCAATGGCAGTGGCGGGGACGGCGGTAGGGACAGGGACGGCGGTAGTGGCAGGGCCGAGAAGCCCTCCGGAAGGGTGGACGCCTGACCGGTCCCCGGTTTCCTCCGCACAGCGCTCCGGCCCCGGGCGATCGCCCGGGGCCGTTCCCGTGTTTTCCACAGGCGGGAGTTGGGGATGGCCGTGGGAGGCGTGGTGATGGTTTCCTGGAAATAGGGGGGATCCCACCCCTGTGCGTTTCGGCGTGCCCTCAAACACCCGCCCCAAAGGGAGTAATGGATTGAGGGGCAGGGAGGGGCCGCCATCAGGTCTCTCCCCTACGCTACTCTTGACGGGGGTTGTTGGCAGCGACGAAAGCGCACCCGCTGCCGCGAAAGGGCGAGGATTTCGAGAAACGGTAGTCGTCCGGCGGGTGCGAGGGTCCCCGACGAAAAGCGGCACCAAAGGCAGGAGCGACCACCGGAGGGCGACCAACGCCCAGGGTGTAGGGATGGTCGGGCCCTGCTGCGTCGGCACCAACGGCAAGCAGGCCCTCCGGCCTCGGGCAACGACCCCGGCCCCTGCAGTTGGGGCGGGCGACGGCATAACTACTGACTTTTAATTTGTGGGGTTATATCTCCAAGGACAGTCCAGTTCCGGCCAGACACCCCTTGAGCAGCTCGGGACGGTACTGCATGGGTCTGAGTCGAGCGCGCATCAAAACGGCGAGCTGGTCG
>NZ_JAAXPG010000045.1 GCF_012396365.1 Nocardiopsis alborubida
TGGTGATGGGGGTGGGGGTGGGGAGGGTGTGCATCGTGTTTTTCCTTCTTCGTTGGCGGCGCTGGTGCGGCTCGCTGTTTCTGATGTTGGAAAAGCTACGTTGCGTTCAGGGTTGTGGCAACAGGGGGTTTGCGAAGAAGTCCCGTATGTGCAGGTGGTGGCTGGGAAATTGTTGCAATGGTTCTGGATCTAATGCAACAAGCTTTGTCCCGAGCGTTGCAATGAGTGGAAAGTGAACGCTAAGGTGGGCGCACCCACGCACCCTGAAGGAGACCGCGATGCCCGGAGGCAGGCTCACCCAGCCCGAACGCCAACAGATCGAGCTGGGACTGGCCCAGGGACTGGCCTACGCGCGGATCGCCAAGGACCTGGACCGTCCGACCTCGACCATCACGCGCGAGGTGACGCGCAACGGCGGCCCCACCGGCTACCGCGCGGACCTGGCCCACCGCGCCACCCAGCACCGCGCCCGCCGCCGCACCAAGACCACGGCCCGGGCGACACAGGCGCCCCCGCAGGCCTACGGGCGCGACGCCGAGGCCGTGCGCGAGTACGAGGAGGCGTTCGCCGCCGTCTTCATGCAGTCGGGCCTGCCCAAGATGACGTCCCGGGTCCTGGTCTCCCTCTACACCACCGACACGGGCAGCCTCACCGCGGCCGAACTCGTCCAGCGCCTCCAGATCAGCCCGGCCTCGGTCTCCAAGGCGATCACGTTCCTGGAGGGCCAGGGCCTGGTGCGCCGCGAACGCGACGAACGCCGCCGCGAGCGCTACGTCGTCGACGACGACGTCTGGTACCAGTCGATGCTGGCCAACGCCCAGGCCGAGGCCCACCTCGTCGAAGCCGCACGTCAGGGCGTCCAGGTTCTGGGCCCCGGGACCCCGGCCGCCGTGCGCCTGGAGAACATCGCCCGCTTCGTCGACTTCGTCCGCGAGAGCATCATCCGCGCCTCGGAGCAGGCCCGCGAGGTCCTGCACACCAAACCCGAACCCGTCCCGGACGACACCGGCGAGCCAGCACCGGAACGCCGGTAGGCAGCCGCTTCGGCGGCCACGGGCGAAGGCGGCTGCGGCCCCGACCCCTCGCGTCCTCGGTCCTTCACGTCCTCGGCCCCTTGTACCCCCGGTCCCTCGCGCCCCGGCCCGCCGCCGGGGAACGTGCGGTGAGCCCCGTGCCCGCGGGGACGGTTCCGCGATCCCTTGGAGGGAGGGCTCCGCGATCCCTTGGCAGTGAGGGGTCGCTCGTCTACTGTGAGGCGCGGACGGAGGTCGCCGGTGGCCCGCTTGGACAAGGACGGTGTGACCGTGCTCGTGCCCTTCTCCGTCACACTGGAGGACGGCACCAGGTGTTGCGGTGCCCGGCGACTGCGTCCGGGGACCGAGGGCTATGAGCAGGCTCTCGCCCAGGCCCGGCTCGGGGAGCGCCTACGGTCCTCCCTTCCGTCGCAGCCGCCACCGCCACCGCCTGAGGAAGTCCTCGACGAGTTCATCGCGTCCCTGAGACGCGAACACGGGTAGCCGCACGTTCCCCCCGGCGGCTGCGTTCGCGGACTCCGGGAGCCGTCGCACACCCACGTGCCCCCGGCTCCCCGCCGGGGGCACGTGGGTGCGGGACCTGGGTCAGGCGGCCTGCGTCCGCGGTTCCAGGTGCTCGGCGGCGAGCTTGTCCACCGTCTCGGCCAGGGCCCTCGGGTACTCCAGCGGTCCCATGTGACCGGCGCCGGGGATCTCCCGCACCTCCCGGCAGTCCTTCAGAAGCGACCCGATGTGGTGCGCGTGCCAGGGCGGGGTCAGCTTGTCGTCGGTTCCCACCATCACCACCGTGGGCACCGAGATCTGCCGGGCGGTCTCCTCCGCCTCCAGCGTGCAGATCACCCGCCCCCACGAGCCCCGGGACACACCGCCGCACGCGTGCACCATCCTCATGCACAGCCGCACCATGCGCGGATCGGCCTTCTTCCCCATCACCATGGACTTCAGCACCGCCGTGGTCAGTGCGTTGCGCGGACCCAGCGGTACCGGGGCCCTGAGGAAGACCTGCGCGCCCAGAGTGCCCAGGGGGCCGGGCAGCGGGATCGCGGTCGACCGCGCCGGCAGCTCCTTGCAGCCGGTGTTGGTGAGCAGCACCGCGGCGGCCCTCTCCCGGAACACCGGGTGCGCACCGGCCGACATGATGGTCATCCCGCCCATGCTGTGCCCGGCCACCACGGCCTTCTCGCCCTCGGGCACGGTCGCCTCCAGGACCGCGCACAGGTCCTCGGCCAGCTTCTGCGCGCCGTAGCCCGCCCTGGTCAGCGGTGCCTGGGTGCGGCCGTGGCCGCGCTGGTCGTAGAGCACCACCCGCAGGGACGGGTCCAGTTCGCGCACCACCGGCCCCCACGAGGCCAGCGAGGTCGCCCAGCAGTGCGCGAGGACCACGGTCGGCCCCTCCTCCGGGCCGCGCACCTCGACGTGCAGCCGTGTGCCGTCGGCGGAGCGCACCTGGAGTTCTCGGACCTGACCCACGTGTCGGGTTGCCATCGGGGATACCTCTCACTTCAGGGGAAGGCTGCGCCGGGGGTCGAAGGGAGGCGCTCCGGGTCGGCGCGGTCCCGGAGCGTGCGCTAACGCACTCAGCCGTCGGATTCGTCGATGTCCACGCGGGGCACGGCGAAGGGCGGGGAGCCGGCCCCGTTGACCGGATGGCCGCCCCACAGGTTGGGCTCGTCCAGGACCCCGGTGCCCTCGAATCCGTCGGGGGTGCGCACCACGACCGTACGCACACCGCCGCGGAAGGCCTCGGTCACCTCCGGGCTGGGGGACAGCCGCCCCCGCCAACGGTAGTCACCGGTCAGGGGGGAGAAGTGGCCCGCCAGGTGGGCCTGGACCTGCACGGCGACCTCCTCGTCCGCCGCGCCCTCGGTACCCGCCGCACTCTCCGTGCCGGACGGTCGCTCCGACCGCTTCGCGCCGTCGGCGCCGGGCAGCACGACCGTCACCGTGCCCCGGTACTCCTCCTCCTCGTCACCGAACCCGCTCATACCGCTTCCCTTCCGGGGCCGTCGCGCCGCGGACCGCGGACCGCCGGGCCCCGCGGCCGCGGGAGCGGTCCACCCGCAGGTCGTAGTTGTGGGGGTCGAACCAGCGCGTGCGCAGTGCGAAGTTCCAGGTGAAGGTCGGCCACAGCGTGGTGTTGCGGCCCTGCTCGTTGAGGTACCAGCTGTCGCAGCCGCCGGTCACCCAGACCGTGCCCTCCATGGCTTTGGCGACCATCTCGTTGTAGTCGTGCTGGGCCTTCGGACGCACGTCCAAGCGGTCCAGGCCGTTGCGGCACAGGTACTTCAGCGCCTGCATCGTGTACCGGATCTGGGCCTCGATCATGAACAGCTGCGAGGTGTGCCCCAGCCCGGTGTTGGGCCCCGCCAGCACGAAGGCGTTGGGGAACCCGGCCACGGTGGTGCCGCGGAAGGCCTGCACGTCCGTGCCCCAGTGGTCGGAGAGCGAGCGCCCCTCGGCGTTGAAGATCCGCTGTGCCACGGGCGGGTCGCTCACGTGGAACCCGGTGCCGAGGATGATCGTGTCGACCTCGTGCTCGGTCTCGCGGCCCGAGGCGTCGCGGGTGACCACGGCGTGGGGGCGCACCTCCACGATGCCGTCGGTGACCACGTCCACGTTGGGCTGTGCCAGCGCCGGATAGTAGTCGTTGGACATCAGGATGCGCTTGCAGCCCGCCCGGAAGCTCGGCGTGAGCTTGGCCCGCAGTTCGGGGTCCTTCACACTGCGGCGGATGTTGGCCCGGCCCAGCCTCTCCACGACCGAGAGCAGCCGGGGGTTCTTGGCGAAGCCGAGGATGTAGCTCTCCCGGCCCCAGTAGATGCTCTTGCGGGCGATCTGCTGGGTGAGCGGCACGTTGCGGTACAGCCAGCTCTCCAACCGGGTGATGTCACGGTCGTGCCGGAACATCACCCACGGGGCCGTGCGCTGGAACAGCGTCAGCCTCCCGGCCTCGGGCTGGATCCTGGGCACGAACTGGATCGCGGACGCCCCGGTGCCGATCACCGCGATCCTGCGGCCGGTGAGGTCGTGGTCGTGGTCCCAGGTCGCCGAGTGGAACATCGTCCCCTCGAAGGTGTCCAGGCCCTTGATGTCGGGATAGGAGGGGTCCGCGAGCGGTCCCGCCGCGCTGACGAGGAACTGCGCGGTGACGGTCCCCTGACTGGTCTCGATCCGCCACCGGTTGCCCCCGGGCTCCCATCGCGCGGACCTCATGTCGTGGTCGGGGCGGACGTGCTCCTCCACCCCGTACTCCCCGGCGACCCGCTTCATGTAGTCGTAGATCTCGGGCTGGGGGGAGAAGCTGCGGCTCCAGTGCGGGTTGGGTGCGAAGGAGAACGAGTACAGGTGGGAGGGGACGTCGCAGGCGGCGCCCGGATAGGAGTTGTCACGCCAGGTGCCGCCGACCCCGCCGGCGCGTTCCAGAACCACGAAGTCCTTCAGACCGGCCTGCCTGAGGCGGACGGCCATCCCGATCCCGGCGAAGCCGGAGCCGATGACGGCCACCCGGAAGTGGGGTGGTGTTTCGGTCACGTCTTGGTCCCTTCGTGCGGACCGGCCCGGACGTGTCGCCGTCCGGATCGGCGGGTGTGTCCCCCGGGAGCGCGGCGCGTTTCGCCCCCGGGGGAGTTGCCACCCCGTGAGGTACGGCGTGTTCCGCCTCCGGGGGAGAGGGCTCCCGGGGACGTGGCGCGTTTCGCCCCCGGGAGGCGGGACCACCGCCGGAGGACGTGGCGCGTTTCGTCCTCCGGCGATGGGGTCTGGGGCCCGCAGGCCGCGGTGTTCGGGAACGGACTCCGCGGCCTGCGGGTTCGGGGGTGGGCGGGGAGCAGCCCGGTCCCCCGAGGGGACCCGGCTCCGAGGCGTCGACAGGAGAGACGTACGGAGCCGGGGAGGGGTCAGCCGAGCAGCCCGGCCTTCTTCCAGAAGTAGCGGCCCAGGCCGGTGATGGCACCGGCGGTGTCCAGGGTGCTCACCACCTTGCGGGCGGCCCAGGTCTTGGTGCCGATCCAGTGGGGGTTGTTCCGGGCGACCCGGGAGGCCTCGCGGGGGTCGAGCCCGACCTGCGCGTACACCTTGGGGTTGATCAGCCGGGTGGCCGAGTAGTAGGTGACCAGGCCGAGGATGACCCGGCTGTAGGCCCGGTTGAGCGGGCCGCGTGTGGCCCAGTCGCGCTGGAACTCCTCGCGGGCGTAGCGCATGTGCCGCGCCTCCTCCACCACGTGGATGCGCGAGACCGAGCGCACCAGCGGCAGGATCTGCTCGTCGGGCACCGCCTCGCGCTGGAGCTGGTCGAGGACCTCCTCGACGAACAGCGCCCCGGCGAAGATCAGCGGGCCGTGCGCGATGGTCTTGAAGAGGTTGCCGAGGTGGAAGGCGACGGGGTCGAGCTTGTGCGTCCGCCAGCCGAGCTTGCCCACCATCTTCGCGAACATCACCGTGTGGCGGCACTCGTCGGCGATCTCGGTGTAGGCGTACTGGACGTGGTTGGTGCTGGGGTCGTGGTGGTAGGCGTGGCGGACCAGCATCTGCATGAGGATGGTCTCGAACCAGATGCCGATGGTGGCGATGCTGGCGATCTCCAGCCGGGAGAGCTCCTTGCGCTGCTCCTCGGTGAGCCGGTCCCACAGGTAGGTGCCGTACAGCGAGAGGCGCTCGGGGCGGATCGCCCACATGTCCTCGTCCACGGGGGCGTCCCAGTCGATCTCGACGAGCGGATCGAAGGAGGCCTTGGCCGAGCCGCGCAGCAGGCGCTTGGCGATGTCCTCGCGGTCGGTGATCCTGGGCTTGGCGGTGGTCTCTGCGGTCATCTCTGTGTTCCTCCTCAGGACGCGTCCGGCCGAACCGGGGGGTTGGCGTGCCGCGAGTGGAGCCCCCGGGCGATCTCCGCGTCGCCGAAGGCGCCGTTCGACAGGAGCAGGCCCACCTGGAGCGACACGATCTGTTCGGTGGTGCCGGGGAAGTGCCGGAACAGGTGGAGTCCGGCGGTGCCGAGCGCGGTGGAGGCCGTGTCGCGGCGGGCGTACCTGGCCCCGGCCGCGCGGACCACCGCCATGACGGTGTCGCGCTCGCTCTCGGCGGGGACGAGGCCGTCGAGCGCGACCCCGGTGGCCCGGGAGCTGTTGTGGATCGGG
Organism: Nocardiopsis alborubida; assembly: GCF_012396365.1. Classification (GTDB taxonomy): domain Bacteria; phylum Actinomycetota; class Actinomycetes; order Streptosporangiales; family Streptosporangiaceae; genus Nocardiopsis; species Nocardiopsis alborubida. Next base: position 6,167 of record NZ_JAAXPG010000045.1, read on the forward strand.
GTGTCGACGTAGCCGGGGTGGACGGTGGTGACGCCGATGTGCGAGCCGTACTCGGCGCGCAGGCAGTCGGCGTAGGCGGTCAGCGCCCTCTTGGACACCGTGTAGGCCCCGGCGAAGGGCAGCGACAGGTTCGCCAGGAGCGAGGCGGTGACGACGACGCGGCCCCTGCTGCGCAGCAGCGCGGGCATCGCGGCGGCGGTGACCCGCCAGGTGCCCAGCAGGTTGACCTCCAGCGCCTGGTGCACGTGGACGTCCGGGGCCTGGCCGATGTCCACGGCCGGTCCGACGCCCGCGTAGTGGATCAGCAGGTCCAGGCGTCCGTCGAGCCGGTCCAGGGCCTCGGCGACGCCCTCGCGCACCTGGTCGTCGTCGGTGATGTCGCAGCCGACGACTCCGGGGGCGGGCTTGCGGTCGATGCCGACCACGTTCACGCCGAGGTGGCGGAGGACGGCCGCCGTGGCGCTGCCGAACGCGCCGGAGGCTCCGGTGACGAGGGCGTTCTGGCCGGGCAGTCGTCGCAGGTGACGCGGCGGGGGGGTCGTCATGTGATCTCCTCCACAGTTCCTGCCGGAACGTTACAACGGGCATTGTCACAATGCAATGGGGTGGAGCTGGAAATTTACTGACGAGTAGGGTTCGCGGTTGTCCCTAGGCTGGACCCATGGCCGAATACCGCATTGACGAACTCGCCCGGCTCGCCGACACGACGGTGCGCAACGTCCGGGTGTACCAGGACCGTGGCCTGCTCGCCCCTCCCCGCAGGGAGGGTCGCGTGGGCATCTACTCCGAGGCGCACCTGGCGCGTCTGCGGCTGATCGGCCAGCTGCTCCGGCGCGGCTACACCTTCGCCAACATCGGCGAGATGTTCCGGGTCTGGGAGCGAGGAGGGGACCTCTCCGACATCCTGGGCTTCGAGTCGGCGATAGGGGACGCCTGGAGCGACGAGATCGCCGGCTACCTGACCATGGGCGACCTGCGCACACTCTTCGGCCACGGCGTCACGCCCCGCACGGTGAAGCGTTCCCTGGACCTGGGCGTGCTCGAACGCGACGGACTGCGCTTCCGGGTGCCCAGCCCGCGGCTGCTGCACGCCGGGGTGGAGCTGGTGAGGCTGGGCATGACCGTGGACTCGGTGCTCGACATAGCCGAGAACCTGCGCGACAAGGTCGGCCACGTCGCCGAGCACATGGTCCGCCTGGTCGCCGACCACATCATCGCCGAGTACGCGCCCGGCACGGTGGTGCAGAGCGAGGAGACCGCCGAGATGGCCGAGCTGATCCGCCGGGTGCGCCCGCTCGCGCAGCAGGCCGTGGACGCGGTGCTGGCGCAGGCGATGGCGGAGAACCTCACCAACGTCATGGGGGAGCACTTCGCCCTGGCGATGGAGTACCTGGAGAAGGAGGGCGCGGGCAAGGAGGGCGTCGGCGGTGAGCGCGGCGGGGCGGCCGAGGGGTTGACGGGGTCCGTCTGAGGGGCGGGGAAGCTCCGCCCCACCCCTCAGACGGACCGCCGCCGGCCCCGCGGGTACGGGCCGGAACCGCTCGGCGCTCTTCTCACGCCGGGGCGGCGTCCTCCCTCGGCGCCTCGGCGGCACTCTCCCGCACCGCCTCCCCCGACGGCGACTCGGAGTCCACCACCGACAGCGGGAGCGGGGCGGTGAACCGCAGTTCGGCGAAGGCACCGGCCGGGACCGCGGGGGACGCCGGGAACACCGGCTTGACCCGCCGGTACCGCTCGCCCTGCTCCGGCCGGGTGTCCTCCTCACCCTTGTTCGGCCACATCGACATCGCGCGCTCGGCCTGCGCGGTGATGGTCAGCGACGGGTTCACCCCCAGGTTCGCGGTGACCGCCGAGCCGTCCACCACGTGGACGCCCGGGTGGCCGTACAGCCGGTGGTACGGGTCGATGACCCCGGTCTCCGCGCTGTCGCCGATCGGGCAGCCGCCCAGGAAGTGCGCGGTCATCGGGACGTTGAACACGTCGCCCACCGTGCCCCCGGGAAAGCCGTCGATGCGCTCGGCCAGCCGGGTGGCCGCGTCCTGCCCCGCCGGGATCCACGTCGGGTTCGGCTCGCCGTGGCCCTGCCGGGAGGTCAGCCTCTTCCTCCCGCCCAGCGGCCCCCGCCGCACCGACGTCGTCAGCGAGTTGTCCAGCGACTGCATCACCAGGCCGATGATGGTCCGCTCCGACCAGCGGCGGGCGGAGAGGCTGCGGGCGAACACCACAGGGTGGCGCGCCGCCAGGCCCAGGAACCGCAGCCAGCGCGGGATCCGCCCGCCGCCGGGCACCTGCATCGCGGTGAGCAGCGCCATCGCGTTGGAGCCCTTGCCGTAGCGGACCGGTTCGATGTGGGTGTTCTCGTCCGGGTGGATCGAGGACGTGATGGCCACGCCCCGGGTCAGGTCCTCCTGCGGCCTCACCCGACGGGTCATCGCGCCGACGAGCGCCTCGGAGTTGGTGCGGGTGAGCGTGCCCAGCCTCGCCGACAGGCGGGGCAGCGCGCCCGAGTCGCGCATGCGGTGCAGCAGCGTCTGGGTGTTGTAGGTCCCGGCGGCCACGACGACCTGGCGGGCGGTGAACGTGCGGGCGTTCGACCGCCGCCGGGGCGCGTCGGTCCTGACGGTGTCGGCGGCGAAGCCCCCGTCCGGCAGCTCGCGCAGGCGCTCGACGGTGGTCAGCGGGTGCACCTCGGCGCCGTCGCGCTCGGCGAAGTACAGGTAGTTCTCGGTCAGGGTGTTCTTGGCGCCGTGGCGGCAGCCGGTCATGCACTCCCCGCACTCCGTGCAGGCCCGCCGGTCGGGGCCCGCGCCGCCGAAGTAGGGGTCCCCCACGGAGGCGCCGGGTCGGGCCCGGCTGCCGTCGCCGTCCCGGCCGTCGCCGAAGCACACGCCCACCGGGGTGAGGCGGAAGGTGTGCCCCACGCCCATGTCCTCGGCGACCGCCTTCAGGTGCACGTCGGAGGGGGTGACGGTGGGGTTGGTGCGCACGCCGAGCATGCGGCGGGCCTGGTCGTAGAACGGCGCCAGCTCCGACTTCCAGTCGGTGATGTGCCGCCACTGCGGGTCCTCGAAGAACGGGTCCAGCGGGTGGTAGAGCGTGTTGGCGTAGTTGAGGGAACCGCCGCCGACACCGGCGCCCGCCAGGATCACCACGTCGCGCAGCAGGTGGATGCGCTGGATGCCGTACATGCCGAGCTGAGGTGCCCACAGGAAGTTGCGGACGTCCCACGACGAGGAGGGCAGCGTCTGGGGCGTGAAGCGGCGCCCCGCCTCCAGGACGCCGACGCGGTAGCCCTTCTCGGTGAGGCGCAGGGCGCTCACCGAACCGCCGAAGCCCGAGCCCACGACCAGGACGTCGTAGTCGAAGCGGTCAGCGGACGCGGTTCCGGTCGGGGAGGCGGCGGTGGTGACGGCGGGGTCTGTTCTGCGCTCTGAGGGCACGGCTGGTCTCTCTCCAGGTCATGTGCGGTTGCCCGTAGTGCGCCGGATACGAGTCCGCAATATTGAATGCGCCATCTAGAAATGTGACAACAACTATTGTAATGTTCGTCACTACCGCCGAGTAGGGTGTGTGCCATGTAACACGCGTGGCGTGCCTCGGCGCAAGTTCGTCCCCCCTCGCCGTCCCCGGGCGGCGGAACACTGGAGGTACTCATGCCCAAGGCTTCCGGCGAGGCGTCCGAGGCGCCTCAGGGCGCGCCTGAGCAGCACGAGGCCAGCGGCGGAACGCGCTGGCGCAGGTTCGCCCTCGTGGCCGTCCCCGGGCTCACGGCCGCCGCGGTCCTCGGGGGCATGACCACCCAGGGCCTGCTCGCCGCCTCCTTCGCTGTGTCCGGGGACAGTTTCAAGATGTCCGCCGACCAGCTCGTCGGCACCGGCTTCACCCAGTACGGCGACGCCGCCACCTCCGTCGACGGCTCCTCCCGTCCGGTCGGCCTGTCCTCGGTCGGCTCCGCCGAGCTGACCAACCTGTGCATGTCATCCCTGTGGGACCTGCCCATCGGCCAGGCCACCCTCGTCATCACCGCCGGTGAGTCCACCCCCGTCGAGGGCACCAACCTCGTCCTCGACATCGAGCAGCTCCAGGGCGACGCAGAGTTCGGCTCCATCGAGATCGGCCGGGACGCCAGCACGTTGGACAGGGCCGAGGGCGGCCAGGGGCCGGCGGGCGGCTTCGGCCTCCAGTCCCAGAACATCACCGTCTCCGACATGGAGCTGACCACCTGGGCGGTCACCTCCGGATCCCTGAAGCTGTCCGGTCTGAGCCTGGCCGTCAGGCCCGGCGAGCACGAGTGCTTCTGATCCCATGGCCCACGCACTGACCCTGCTCCGCGGGGGCCGGGCGCGCTTCCGGAACTGGCGGCGCGGCCGCCCGTTCTGGGGCGGACTCCTCCTCGTCGTCGCCGGAGTCGAGCTGCTGGTCGCACCGGCCGCGCAGAGCCTGATCCTGCCCATCGACCTGATCGCCTACACCGGCATCGCCGGTGTCTCGGGTCCGCTCATCGCGGTGCTGCTGGTCACCCTGGGGGTGCTGAGCTGGTTCCAGCCCGCGCAGCACCTCTTCTTCGGGGTGGTCGGGCTCATGCTCGCCCTGGTGTCCTTCGTGACCTCCAACTTCGGCGGATTCGTCATCGGGATGCTGCTCGGCATCGTCGGCGGCTCCCTCGTCTTCGCGTGGGCGCCCCACGTGGACCGTCGCCGAAGGCGCGGCCGGGGACGCCGACGGGCCGCGGACGCCGACGTCACCGGTCCGGAGGCGGCGGACTCCCGGGGCGCCGGAACGCCCGACGAGGCCGTCAGCGCTCCCCGGCCTCCGTCCCGGCCGCTGGCCGCGCTCGCCCTGCCCCTGGCGCTGGCCGTGACCCTGGCCAGTGCCGCCGCGTCCGCCGACTGGCCCTGGGACTGGTTCCTGCCCCCGGGCGACGAGGAGGAACAGCCCGCCGACGAGCCCTCGCCCTCGCCATCCCCCTCCGGCGAACCCTCGGCGAGTCCCACCGACCGGCCCACCCCGCCGGGGACCGGACCCGGCGCGGACGAGGGGGACGGTGATGACGAGCAGTCGGAGGACGAGGAGACCGGGGAGGAACCGGAGGAGAGCGGGGAGGACCGGGCGGACCCGGACGAGTGCCAGATGAGCACCGGTGAGTCCGCCCTGGCAGGGTCCGAGGAGGAGTTCCTGGACGCCGTCCGCGCCTGCCAGGCCGCCCAGGAGGAGGGGGAGCTCCCCGAGGTTCCGGTGGAGGAGGCCCACGACTGCTCCAGCGGCTCGGTCCGCACCTCCGGCCTGACCGCCGACCGGCTGACGATGAGCGGCGCACGCTACGACGGCGTGGTGGAGTGCCCCACCCTCGACGGCCCCCGGAGGTACATCCGGCTGACCATGAGCCGGGCCGACTTCGTCGACGCCGAACTGTGGTTCGAGGACGCCGGGACCCGGATGAGCCTGGGCCTGCCCACCATGACCATGGACGGATCCGTCCAGATGCACATCACCCGCATGCACGTGCGCATCCTCGGGATCCCGCTCACCTTCACACCGGACTTCCCGCCCCCGCTGCTGCTGCCGTACATGATCGTCACCGACGTGGACGTGGACAACCCGCTGGCCAGCACCGACGTCATGAACATCCCGAACCTCAACGGCCGCTACGGCGGCGCCTGACCCCACCGCCGCGACCTCCCCGACGCACGCGAGGGCGGGGGCGCCGCCACCGCGGCGCCCCCGCCCTCCCGCTGTCACAGACCGGAGTCGATCAGACGGCTGGCCCGGCCCACGTGCGACACGTACAGCGCGTCACGGGCCCGGGTGCAGGCCACGAACAGCAGCGTCCGCTCCTGCTGGAAGGCGTGCTCCAGCGCCACCTGGTCGCCGTCGGCGGCCTCGATCGCGGCCTTGGGCGGCAGCAGGTGGTCGCTGACGCCGATCAGCGCCACGCAGCGGAACTCCTGGCCCTTGAGCCGGTGCATCGTTCCGACGCGCACCGCCTCGGCGGAGCCGCTGTCCTCCAGCTGGGCGGTGGGGATTCCCCTGGCCTCCAGCTCCTTGGCGATGCCGCGCACGACCCACTGGTTGCGCCCGGCCACCGCGATCTCCGCCGGGTTGACCCCGGCCTCCAGCCACACCCGCACCCAGTCGCCCAGCGCGGTGAGCTCCTCGGAGCGGTCCTCGCAGCCGCGCACCACCGGCGCCGGACCGCGCAGCAGCGAGCGGTACCCGGCCAGGGTGTCGGCGTTGTCGTCCATGCCCAGGGCCGAACGGCGGTCCAGGATCGGCATGCTCCAGTCCAGGATCTCCTGGGTCACCCGGTAGCTCACCCGCAGCCGCTGGCCGCGCCCGCGCACGTTGATGCCGAGCGAGGCCAGCGACACCCGGTTGTCGGACACCCGCTGGTGCGGGTCGCCGACGATGAACAGGTCGTCCGGTCCCTCCGGCACGGCGGCGCGCAGCATCCGCCACTGCGTCGGGTGCAGATCCTGGGCCTCGTCGACCACGGCGTGCCGGAACAGCGGCTCACCGCGGTCCAGGATCCGCGCGGCCTCGGCGGCCAGCTGGGGGTAGGACCACATCCCCTCCACCCGCATGGCGCCGACGTAGCGCCGCACGGTCTCCCACACCTGGCGGCGGTGCTCGGGGGCCAGGTGCTGCACCCGCCCGCTGCGCTCGCAGCGGATGTAGTCGGGCAGCAGCTCCAGGCCCTTGGCGAGGATGACCTGCTCCCACTCGTCCACCAGGAAGCGGCCGGAGAAGGGCAGGCCGTCGGCCACCGCCACCGCGCGCCAGCGCCGGGCCAGCTCGTCCTTGCCCATCAGACGGGGCGCCACGCTGGTGTGGGTCTGCACGACCGAGCGGGCGAGGCTGTCGATGGTGGCCACGCGCACCCGGGCGCGCACGCCGGGGTCGGGCAGGAGCTGGTCCAGCCGCTCGGCCAGGGACTGCGCCAGCGCCCGGTTGTAGGTGGTCAGGAGCACCGACTCGCGGGTGTCCTCGGGCCGGGCGGCGGCGTCGCGCTCGGCCAGGTAGGCGGCGCGGTGCAGCGCGATCACGGTCTTGCCGGTCCCCGGGCCGCCGGTGACCTGCGTGGACCCGTTGTAGTGCGCCTCGGTGATCCGGTGCTGGTCGGGGTGCAGGGTCAGCTGCCACTGGCCGAAGGGAGCCCTCAGGGCCCCGGCGAGCTCGGGCGGACCGCTGGGCGTGGGATCGGCCTCGGCGGGGTCGATCCCGGCCGGCACCTCGGGGCGCAGGTCGCGCGCGAAGCGCAGGGCCTCGTCGCGCGGGCGCACGGTGACCAGGCGGTAGTGCGTGCCGTCGGCGAGGCGGCCGTCACCGCTCCGGCCGTGACCCGCGGCGTCGGGGACGACGACGCCGGACCAGTCGGGGGCGATGCTGACGACCCGGACACCCGGGTCGGCGGCGCCCGCGACGGACTCCAGGGCGGGCTCGTCGCCGACCTGGCAGGCGCGCATCACGGCCAGGGTGTTGAGCTGGACGTCGGGCGTGAGGCGGGTGAAGTCGCTGAGAAACGTCGGGGCGATCGCGAGGGCGGACACGTCGTGGTTTCCTCCGGTCTTCGACCAAGGTGGTGTCTGTGGTGCTCGGGGAGGTCGGAGCGGATGGTCTGGCCTGGGAGAACGGCCTGTGCGGCCGCGGCTCCCAAAGGGATGATGCTCGCCGCGGAATTCCGGCAAACGCCGCTCCCGGTGCGTTTCCCGCCAGGTTCCGGAGGGGTTGGGAGTCTGGTGTTATTCCAGCTCAGAGGGGTGTTTGCGGAGCTGTGTTCGAGAGGGGTGCGAAGGTTTTTCGGAGCGCCCGGAAAGGTTCCCCGTGACCTGCGGTTCTCCGATCGAACTCCGTGTCCGGAATAGGGGTTATGTAGCTGACCGAAATATGGTGAACGTCTCGGGGGAACACCGGCAGAGTGCCTGTTCCGCGTGGGGTTGGCGGGGAGGATGAGGGTGCCCCGAACGCACGGAGGGGGCAGGACCGAAAACCGGAAGGGCGGCGGAGGCGCGCCGAGTCCGTATGACGGGCCGCGCGGCGGGGGAGCGGTTCACGGTGTGGCCGGTTTCGGACACGCGCTGTGCAGACGCGCGCCGACGCGAGATCGTGTACCAGGGAGAGATCAGGAACCACATGTGGTTCAGGACTCTGCCGGGGTCCGTCCTACCCCGGCAGAGTCCTCAACCACCCTAGAGAAGCGGTACCCAGTCCCCGACCTCCCCAAAGCGCGCGGGGCCGCGAACCTGGAGCGAACTGGGCGCGGGCGCCGGACACGGCCCCGCGGCCGCTCTCCCGGCTGTTCCCGCCCAAGGGGAGGACCGTCACCCATGCTCTACCGTGGTGGTGACAAAAAGAGCGGGAAAGGACCGGGCGAGCGACAGTGGCCTCCAACGACATGAGCCGGATGCGTGTCTCCGACACGGAGCGGGACCAGGTGGCAGAGGTCCTGCGGGAGGCGGCGGCGCAGGGGCGCATCACCCTCGACGAACTCGACGAACGGCTCGACGCCGTCTACGCGGCCAAGACCTACGCCGACCTCGAACCGGTCACCGCCGACCTGCCGACGGGCGCCGAGGTGCTGCCGGGCCCTCTTCCGGCGACGGCGGAGGGCGCTCTTCCCGAGCACCGCGACGGCGGCGACGCCCTCGTCATCCGCTCCCAGGGCGGTGGCCCCATCATCCGCAGGGGCGCGTGGCAGGTGCCGCACCGCGTCGAGGTGCACAACAAGTACGGCCTCACCCGGCTCGACTTCCGCGAGGCCTCCCTGACCAGCGCCGTCGTCGAGGTCCACGTCGACGCCTCCTGGGGGAGCGGCACCGTGATCCTGCCCGAGGGCGCCACCGCCGAGGTGGAGGCTGACGCCTCCTGGTTCGGCACGCTGCGCAACAGCGTCGACTCCCTGCGCCGGGCGTCCGCCCCGCACTTCGTCATCACCGGTTCCTGCCAGGGCGGCTCCCTGACGGTCCGGTACAAGCGGCCCTTCTCCTGGGGCGGCCTGGCGGGTCTGGGGAGCTGAGCCCAGGGTCCCGCGCGGTCGCGGCAGGCCTCCGCGAGGCGGTTGCCGGTTCCGGGTGCTCCGGGAAGGCGGACCGGCCACGAGAGTTCCGACGCGTCCCCGTTTCCTGCTCCTCGCGCGGGTTCGTGTGGCTTCGTTCGGATACCGGCGCTCCGCCGGTGCGCCATGATGGGTGCGGCGCGCGGCCCCGCGCACGCACGCGCGGGGCGGACGGCGGTCACCGCCTCGGGAGCACCCGGGCGGGCCGCGGTCCCGCACGCGGAGGACGCACGCACGTCAGCCGGACGGGTCCCGGCCTGTCGTCCGTGGTCCCGCGCACACAGGGGCGGACGCGCGCCGGACGACGGAGAGGGGCGGCAGGGTGGGCTTGTGGATCGCGGCGGTCGGAGCGGGCGCGTGCGCCCTGGCACTGGCCCCCTACGCCTGGACCTTCCTGGGCAGCGCCGGGCGCCGTGGTGAGGTCGACACCGTCCCGCACCGGCCCGTGGCCGTGGTCCTGGGGGCCGCCGCCTGGGAGGACGGCCCTTCGCCGCTGCTGGCCCGCCGCCTGGACCTGGCCGTGCGCCTGCACGAGAACGGCCGGGTCGAGCGGATCATCGTCTCCGGCGACAACCGCGAGGTGTCGCGCCGCGAGACCGACACCATGACCGCGTACCTGGTCGCACGGGGCGTGCCCGCCGACCGGATCGACGCCGACCGCCACGGCTACCGCACCTGGGACACCTGCGTGCGGGTGCGCGACCTGTTCGGCGTGCGCGAGGCGACCATGGTCACCCAGTCCTTCCACCTGCCCCGCACGGTCGCCCTCGCCCGCGCCGCGGGGATCGACGCCGTCGGGGTGGGCGACTCCAGCATGGGCGCTCGCCGCCGCTCCACCGTGATCGGCTACGCCCGCGAGGTCGCCGCCGCGGTGAAGGCCCTGCGCGACGCCGTGCTGCGCCCGGCGCCCGCCCGGAGCGAGCTCTAGCGGCCCCGCCCGGACCTCTAGCGGCCCCCGCCCGGACTGGGCCCTGGCGGATCCTGCCCGGCCCCGCCCCGTCGCACCGCTCCGGTCGTCCACAGGCGCGAACCGCCTCTGGTGCCGCCACGCGGCGCGGGCCTAGCGTGGTAACAGGGGGTCCCCGGGCTCCTCCGCTTCGTGCTGCCCGCCCCCGGCCTCGGGCTTCGGGGCCGTCGCACCGTCCCGGTCGTCCACAGGCTGATTCGCGCGCACCGGCTCAGGCGGGATAATCAGCACCATGAACGCGACCACCGACCCACACGACGGCGCGGAGAACGTGGACTGGGCAGCCCTGGCCCCCGAGGGCGGCGCCCGCATCCCCGAGCTCCTCGGCCAGCTCGCCGGGAGCGACAGCGCGCTCTCCGAACTCCACGACATCATCCACTTCCCCGCGCCCGGACACCTCGCCGCGCCCAAGGCGGTCGACTTCCTGGTCGACCTCGCCTGCGCCGAGTCCACCCCGGCCACCGACCGCTGGCGTCCCCTGAGCCTCCTCCTGGAGTTGGTGGCCGGGCACGCCGAGGACCGCTTCCCCGAGGCCCGCGACCTGGACCAGTGGCGCGACGAGGTGGCATGGGCCGCCTCCAACGACCCCGAGAAGGTCCGCCAGCAGTACCGGGACTGGGCGGAGGAGGCCCCGGACGAGCAGCACCACCACCGCATGCGCAACCGGCTCGCCGTGATGGAGCAGCCCGACGGCGCCGCGCTCCTCCAGGCCGAGCTGGACACCTACGAGGCCGTCCGCGCCCGTGTTCCCGACCTGGTCGCGCTGCTCAGCGGCGGCGCCAACCGCGGCGGCATGGACCGCGCGGGGGAGTGGGTGAGCTACCTGCTGGCCTTCCTGCCCGACGACGCCGAGCGCATCACCACCGAGATCACCGGCGCCTCCCAGGTCCTGCTCGCCAAGGACCTGCGCCCGGCCCCGCAGGCGCCCACGAGCCTGCGCGACGTGATGAACGTGCTGGACAGCGGTGGCGACCCGCTCCCCGCGGAACTGTTCGCCCTCGGCCTGTTGGCCAGCCCGGCCGACATCGACGTCTCCGTCGGTCTCACCCACCAGATGGCGGGCGGGAACCTGTACAACTCCTTCGCCGCCTCGGTGGCGATGCTGCTCATCCACGGCGAGAACACCCCGCGCGAGGCGCTGCGCCGCGTCGGCCGCGGCGGCGGCACCTCCATGGGCTACCAGGGCCTGTTCAACGAGTCCTGGCCGCACTGCGGCGGGCACTCCCCGCAGGTCCTGGGCTTCCTGGCGCTGGGCCGCGCGGGCGACCGCGCCCGCCGCCTGCGCCTGGACATCCTCCCCGGCCTGATCAAGGACGAGGAGGACTCGCGCGCCCTTGTGACGGGCGTCGGCCTGGAACTGGTGCTCGGCCCCCGCAGCAAGGGCCACACCGCCGAGGAGCACGCCGAGGCCGACTACGACGAGGAGACCCTCAAGGTCCTCTGGACGATCGCCGAACTGCCCGCCTCCGCCTGGGAGGACGAGGAGTTCACGCGGACCCTGAGCGCCTGGGCGCTGCCGGACAACGCCGAGGACTTCTGCGCGCTCGTGGGTGTGGAGCCCGAGCCCGAACCGGAGCCGGAGCGGACCGCGGCCCCGCAGCCGCAGCAGCCCGCCGCTCCCCAGTCCGGCGGACTGCTCGGACGCCTCTTCGGCGGCGGGCGGTAGGGCGCGTCCGGTCCACCGGTGCGGCGGGGCTCCCCGCGCCGGCGGACCGGCTGGTCGCGACCGGCCGCCGCGGACCCGGGGCCGCCCCGTGCGGTCCCGGGTCCGGGCGGACTCAGCTGTCCGCCGAACCCTGTTCGCGCTCCAGTGCCAGGGCCTCGTCCACACCGCTCTCGTAGTCGCCCAGGAACATCGGGTCGGGCCGCAGCACCACCGAGCCCAGCGCCGCCACCGCCGCCGGGACCTCCCGGAACCACCCGTACACGGTGGCGAAGGTGCGTTCCTCCATGCTGGAGTCGGCCACGCCCACCGCGTCGATGCCCGCCGAACGGCACAGCCTCACGGCACGGGGCAGGTGGAAGTCCTGGGTGACGACGGTGGCCTCCCGCACCCCGAACACCTCGTGGGCCCGCACGCACGAGTCCCAGGTGGAGAACCCGGCGTAGTCGCCGACGACGTGCTCTCCGGGAACCCCGGCGTCCACCAGGTACGCGCGCATCGTGTCGGTCTCGTTGTAGTGCTCGACGCTGTTGTCGCCGGTCACCAGTACGACGTCGACCTTCCCGGCGAAGTAGAGGTCGGCGGCGGCGTCCAGGCGTCGGGCCAGCAGCAGGCTGGGCCGCCCGTCGGGACGCACACCGGCGCCCAGCACCAGCGCCACCGGGCGTTCCGGCACGGACGCGGCGGTGTGGCGGTGGTCGGAGGTGGAGGAGAGCACCCACACGAACGGCACGCAGCCCGCCACCATCGCGAACACGGCGAGCACGGCGAGGCGCCCCGCCCATGTCCGGCGTCCGCGGCGGCCTCCGGACCCCTCGGGCCCTCCGGAAGCGTCGGCGGCCTTGGTGCTATCGACGGCTCCGGTGCCACCCGCGGTCTCGGAACGGCCGGAAACCCCGGCGGTCCCGGCGGCGCCGCTGGTCCCGCCGCCGGGACCAGCGGTAGCGCCGCCTCCGGCGCCGTCGGAACCGGAGGGGTGCCGGTCGCGGAGGACGCCGGTGTCGTCGTCGGACGGGGGGCTCTGGGGTGTGGCGGGATCTGGGATCGTCACGCTTGGGAAGACGCCCGGCCCCGCCCCGGAGTTCCGGTACGGCGCGGCGGATCCGCCCGTGCCGGGGTTAGAGTCACCGCATGTCCTTCCAGTCACAGCACGACGACCTGCCCGCGCGGCTCCGGCGCCTGGCCGACCTCAGACCGGGGAACATGCGTGAGGGATCCGGCATGCACGAGTACGACGGCAAGGTCGCCGACCTGTCGCCCGAAGGGGTCCGGGCCGCCCTGTCCGGCCTCGGCGGCGAACCCCTCGACGACCCCCACGACGAGGCCCACCTGGCCGCCTTCGAGAACGCCCTGCGCTACGAGCTGGGCGAACTCCAGCTGCACCGCGCCAACCCCCTGTACCACGTCAACGAGCTCGACCTGTCGGGCTACGACCGCGCGTACGCGCCCCGGGCCGAGCGCGACGCCGCCCGCACCGCCCACCTGGCCGAGTGGCCGCGCGTGGTCGACAACGCGGTCGCGGCACTGGACCGCCTGCCCGCTCCCCTCGCCGAGTCCCTTCTCGGCGCCGTCCGGGGGGTGGCCGACGGACTCCCCGAGGACCTGCCCGCCGACGTGCGCGACGCGGCCCTCGCCGCGCACGCGCGTCTGCTCGCCCACGTCGAGAAGGCGGCGCTGGAGGGGCCCCGCAGCGCAGGGCTCGGCGCCGAGCCGCTCGCCCGCCTCATGGGCAGCGGCGAGGCCGTCGAGGTCGACCTCGCGGACCTGGCCGCCCGCGCCGACGCCGAACGCGACCGCCTCCGCGCGCGCCTGGCCGAGTCCGCCGGGCGCCTCGCACCCGGTCGCGACACCATGGAGTTCGTCCGCGAGCTCACCCGCCAGCACCCCGACACCGACGGCGTCCTGGACGCCGCCCGCCGCTGGACGGAACTGGCCGTGGCGTTCACCGCCGAACGCGGCCTGGCGCCCCACAACGACGGCGAGTGCCGAGTGGACGTCTCCCCGCCCTCCCAGCGCTGGGCCACCGCGATGATGGCGTGGTCGGGCCCGTGGGAGGCCGACACGCCCTCCTTCTACTTCATCACCCCGCCCGACGCCTCCTGGACCGCGGAGGAGGCCGACGAGTGGCTGGAGATGTTCAGCCACACCACCCTGCCCGCCGTGAGCGTGCACGAGGTGGCGCCCGGACACTTCTCCCACGGCCGCGCCCTGCGCCGGGCGCCCGGGCCGGTGCGCCGCGCCCTGCACTCGATGACCTTCGCCGAGGGGTGGGCGCACTACGTGGAGGAGCTGTGCGTGGACGAGGGCTTCGGAGCCTACGCCGCCGAACGCCTGGGTGACCCCGCCTGGACCGCCGACCACTTCGAGACCGGTGTGTGGGTGGAGGCGCTCATCCGCGTCACCCGCCTGTCCGTGGCGATCGGCATGCACAGCGGGACCATGACCGTGGAGGAGGCGGCCGCCCGCTTCGCCGAGGACACGCCGCTCCAGGGGCCCGCGGCCCTGGCCGAGGCGCGTCGCGCCACCTTCGACCCCACCTACGGCCGCTACACCTGGGGCAAGCTGGAGATCCTGCGGCTGAGGGAGCGTGCGCGCGAGCGCTGGGGCGACGGGTTCACCCTGGAGCGCTTCCACCGGGCCCTGCTGGATCTGGGATCCCCGCCGATCGGTCTGATCGGCACCGCCCTCGAACGCGGCTGAGCCGGGGGCCGTCCACAGCCGCGGACAGGGGCTGGCGGGGCGGTCGGCGGCGCGGGACACTCGGATACGGGGGGACCAAACCCCTCCCACGGCGGCGCGGGACGCCCCCGGAACCGAGCCTACGCCGCCCGCCCCACCCCGTGCCAGAGGGACCTCCGGCCTGTGGAAGATCCGCTCGGGCGAAAGACCTGTCTGGGCGGAAGACCCGCTCGGGTGGAGAACCCGAGCGGGCCCGAACCCGCTCGGGCCGAGCCTCCGGTGCACGGGCAGCGCAAAGCGGGAGGGGCCGGGGACCCCCGTATCCAACGTAGACCGGGCGGTACGGGCACCACCAGAGGGACCTCTGACCTGTGGAAAACCCGCGTGGGCCCAAACTCACTCGGGCGGAAGCCCCGTACGGGCGAAAGCCCCGCACGGGACCCCGTCCACCCCGCCGCCTACTCCGGGGCGACCGGACCCGGCAGGCCCAGTCCGGCCAGCGCGGGGCGGACCCGGCCCCGCGCCGTGCCCAGGGCCCGGGCCGCCGCGGCCGCGTCCACGTCGGCCAGCAGCGACACCAGCGCGACACGGGTGTCGCCCTCCGCCGCGTTCAGCGCCTCCGCGCACACCCGCTCGTCCAGCCCGGTGGCCTGCGTCAGGATGGTCACCACGCGGCCGCGCAGCTTGCCGTTGGTGGCGTCCACCCCCACCATCAGGTTCGAGTAGGTCCGCCCCATCCGCACCATCACCGCGGTGGAGAACGCGTTCAGCGCCAGCTTCTGCGCCGTGCCCGCCTTCATCCGGGTGGACCCGGCGATCACCTCCGCGCCGGTGGCCATGCCCACGTGCACGTCCACGTCGCGTGCCAGCGGCGCCTGCGGATTCGCGCTGATCAGCACCGTCGCGGCCGAGCGCTCCCGGGCCGCCTCCAGAGCCCCGCCCACGTACGGGGTGCGCCCGCTGGCGGCCAGGCCCACGGCCAGTGACCCCGGGGCGATCCCGGCGGCGTCGGCCCGGCCCGACTCCCAGTCGTCCTCGATCCCCTCCACGGCCCGCGCCAGGGCCTCCTCGCCGCCCGCGTGGTGGGCCACCACCCACGCGGCTGGCACGCCGTAGGTCGGCGGCAGTTCGGCGGCGTCCTGGGCGGCGATCCGACCCGAGGTGCCCGCGCCGAAGTAGTGGATGGCCGCCCCGCTCTCCAGGGCGGCCACCCCCAGCTCCACGGCCCGCGCCAGTTCCGGCAGGACCGCGCCCACCGCGCCGGGGACCGTGACGTCCTCGGCGTTGATCTGTCGCAGCACGTCCAGCGCCGGGAGCAGGTCGATGTCGTGGGTACCGGAGTTGCGGGCCTCCGTGGGCGCGCGCACGATCACGGCCGCCCCGCCCCCGGTCCCCCCGGAGGGCAGCGGGACGCCGGCCTCCCGAGGGGCGTCCCCGCCTTCCGGCCGGGTTCCGCGCCCGTCGTCGTGCACAGCGCTCTCCTGTTCGGTCCGCACCGGTGCCGTTCCTTTCCCTCGGTCGATCGTTCCGTCCCGCCGCCGGTCGGAGCCGGGCGGCGGCACGGGACGCCTGCGGTCAGCCGTCGTTCTCGTCCGTGCTCCTGCCGCCGGGGGCCTCGCCCCTGCGGCGCCTGCGGTCGTCGTTGATCCGCAGCCCCCGCACCGCCTCGAAGGTCGTCTCCAGCGCGGTGCGGCTGTCGGTGTAGCGGCTCTGCGCCAGACCCACGAACAGGCAGTCCACCACGGTCAGCTGCGCGAGCCTGCTCGCGGTGGCCCCCGACCGGAACGTGGTCTCGCGGGCCGCCGTGGTCAGCACGTGGTCGGCGAACCCGATCGGTGAGCGGGGGAAGTTGGTGACGGCCACGGTACGGGCCCCGCGCCGCCCCGCCTCCGTCAGCGCCTGCACCGTGTCTGTGGTCGCCCCGGTGTGGGAGATGCCGATCGCCACGTCGCGCTCGTCCAGCAGCGCCGCGCTGGTGAGCATCACGTGCGCGTCCGACCACGCGAACGACGTGAGTCCGATCCGGTGCAGCTTCTGCTGGAGGTCGGCGCCGACGAACGCGCTCGCGCCCACTCCGTACACGTCGATGCGCCGCGCGCCCGCCATCGTGTCGATGACCGTGCGCAGTACCTCCACGTCCAGGGCGGCGCCGGTCTCCTCCACCGCGCGCGCGTCGGTGTAGGCGATCTTCTGGACCACCGTGACGAGAGTGTCGTCGGGGTTGATGTCGCTGGACAGCTCCGGAGCCGCCCCGCGGGCGCCCCGCGCCTGACCGGCCTCGGTGGCCAGGGCCAGACGCAGCTCCCGGTAACCGCTGAAGTCGATGGTGCGGCAGAACCGGATCACGGTGGCCTCGGACGTGGCGCAGTCCTTGGCGAGCTGGGTGATGGAGGAGGCGGCGGCCCGCTCGGGGTCGTCGACGACGTGCTGCGCGACCCGCCGCTCCGCGGGCGCGAGGGAGGGCAGGAGCGACCTGATGCGCAGGACCGTCGTGGGAACGGGCGGCGCGGAGACGTGTCCGGTCTCCGCCCGGCCGCCCGCAGGCTTCGGGATTTCCGCCATGGAGGAAAGTTTCTTTCGGTCGTGGTGAAGAGTCAACGAGGAGAGGGGAAAAAGCGGGAGAATCCAGGATTCCAAGGGACGGCCCCAGCGGCAAGTGCGGGGTGCGTGATTGCGATATCCCAGCTCAGGCGGCACCCTGGAGCCAGGGGCGCCGAGGTTCACCCGCTCGCACGCGCGCTCCGCAAGGGGGATGGTGCTGTGTCGCTGGGCGACTCGGCGAGGCGGTGGCACGACACGGCCGGGCAGGCCCGGCAGGGCGCGTCCGGACACGCCGCCCGCGGGCTGCGCGTCGGACTGCTCGGGCAGTTCGGCGTCGAGATGGACGGGGTCCCGCTGCGTCTGCGCGGGGACAAGCGCCGTGCCCTGCTGGCCACACTCCTGCTCAACACCGGGCGCACCGTCCCCACCGCGCACCTCATCGAACGCGTCTGGGGGGCCTCGGCCTCCCCGTCCGCGCGCAGCGCCCTCCAGGTCCACGTCACCCGCGTGCGCGCCGTCCTCGACCAGCACTGCGGAACCCCGCTCATCACGGGCGGCGACGGCGGCTACCGGGTCGACCTCACCGAGGACCAGTGCGACCTGCTGCGCTTCCGCTCCCTGGTCCGCCGCGCCGACGGGGCCGCCGACCCCTCCGACCGCGCCGACCTGCTCATCAGCGCCCTGGGGCTGTGGCGGGGCCCCGTCCTGGCCGACGTCGTCAGCCCCGTCCTGCACGAGCGCGACGTCCCGCCCCTGAACGAGGAACTCCTCCGGACCGCCGAGGAGGGGTTCGGCGCCGCCCTGGCCCGGGGCGACCACGAGCGGGTGGCCGACCAGATCGGCCCCATCGCCACCGACCACCCCGAGCGCGAACCCCTCATCCGCGTCCAGATGACCGCCCTCTACCGCTGCGGGCGGCCCAGCGAGGCCCTGCGCGTGTACGCCCGTACCCGCGACGCGCTGGCCGAGCACCTGGGAGCGGACCCGGGCCGCGAACTCCAGGAGACCTTCCACGGCGTCCTGCGCGGCGACCTCGACCGGACAGCGCGCACCAGCGTCCCGCGCCAGCGCGCCTCCGTCGAGGAGCGCACCGGATCCCGGCCGCCTTCCCCGGCCGCCGGATCCCGCTCCGGGGCGGCCGGCGAGCCGGACACCGGCCCGGCCGCCGAACCGGACGCCCCGGCGGGGGAGGGGGAACGCGACGGCCGCGGCGGCGGCCCGGTCCACGCGCCCGACCGGGTGTCGGCCGCCCTCGCCCCGGCCGAGCTGCCCGCGGCGCCCTCCGTGCTGGTGGGGCGCGACGAGGCCTTGGCCGAGGTGGACCGGCTGGTGGACCCCTCCAGCACCGCCCCCGGCAGCGCGCTGGTGCGCGGCCCCGCGGGCGCCGGAGCCAGCGCGCTCGCACTGAGCTGGGCCCACGCGGCCGCGCCGCACTTCCCCGACGGACAGCTCTACGTCGACCTCCGCGGCGGCGACGGACACCCGCGCGACCCGGCCGAGGTGCTGCGCCGCCTGGTGCGCTCCCTGTCCACCGGTACCCGCGGCACCGAGGCCATGGACGCCGACGAGGCCGCCGCGAGGTTCCGTACGCTGCTGGCGCACCGGCGCATCCTGCTGGTCCTGGACAACGCGGCCTCCGCACGCCAGGTGCGCCCCCTGCTCCCCGGCGGCGCCGGATGCGCGACCCTCGTCACCAGCCGCTACTGGCTGACCGACCTGCTGGTGCGCGACGGCCTGCGGGCCCTTCCCGTGGGACAGCTCCCTCCGGACGCGGCGGTGGACCTGCTGCGTGCGCGGGAGGGGCGGGACCGGCGCGCCGAGTCGGTGCTGCGCCGTCTCGCCCACGTCCTGGGGTACCTGCCCCTGCCGTTGCGCATGGCGGCGGTCTGGCTCGACGACACCCGGCCGGACCGGTCCGCCGCGGAACTGGTGCGCCGGTTGGAGGGGGTGGACCCGGCACGCGGGAGCACGCCCACGGCCCGGATGGCCGCCGTGCTGCGTGCCGGGCCCCGGGAGGGGCGACACGGCCGCGGGGAAGTACCGGCCGAGCCCCATCCTCCCGGCACCAGTGTCGACCAGGGATCTTACGTTCGGCTTTCACCCAGGTGAGAAGTGGCCGCCTGCGGGGGACACGGAGTACGCGCCGCGTCGCCCGGTGCGGTCCCCGCAGGTGCGCGGCCGGGGGAGGACCAAGAGCGTGTAGCGAAAAGGGTTAGATATACCCACGGGGGTCCTCATCACTCCCATGAGTCGCTAGGGTCAACCCCATGACACAGAACAACGATCCCAACCTGGACCCGGCGGGAACCACGCAGCACTTCCGCCGCTTCGTCGACGAGAACCCGAACACCGAGGAGCCCGCGCGCCGCCCGGTCATGCCGATCGTGCTGGCGGTCGTCGGCGCGGTCCTGCTCATCGCCGTGATCGTCGCGCTGTTCCTGGCCTTCGCCTAGGCCCTCCGGGCAAGGGACCGACGGAGGACCGGCACTCCCGCTGGTCCGTAACCGGTTCGCGGCCCTCCTGCGGTCCTGCTAGAGTTAACGACGTCGCCAGGGGCGGCCCACAGGGCCGGTACCGTGGCACGACAGGCGCCATTAGCTCAGTTGGTCAGAGCAGCTGACTCTTAATCAGCGGGTCCGGGGTTCGAGTCCCTGATGGCGCACAGACAACGGCCCCGGGTCGAAGGCACCGCCTTCCGCCCGGGGCCGTCGTGTTGCGTCCGGCCGCCCGGAGGGCGGACACGACCGCCCGTCCCGGCCGGCGGTGCACGGCGGGGTCCGGGCCGGAGCGGTGGCCGTCGCCGCCCCGGACGCGGACCCGAACCCTTCGCGGGGCGGGCCCCGAACGGCGCGGGGGTGGGGCTGGCCCCACCCCGGAGACGGCGTCCACGCGTAGTGATCCGCGGCCGCGGGGCCGGTTTGCTTGTCGCATGCGAAAGATCACCACGACGAAGGCACGTCCGGCCGCGGCGGCACTCACCGCGGTCGCGGCGGTGAGCCTGCTGTCCGGCTGCGGCTGGCCCGACACCGCCCGGGCCGAACCGGACACGACCACCTTCCCCTTCGACGGCGACGTGCTCGACGTCGTCGCCGAAGGGACCCGCACCGACCTCGTCCCCACCGACCGCACCGACGTCCGGGTGACCCGGTGGATCGACGCCTGGGGCGACCCCGGCGTCACCTCGACGTGGTCGCTGGAGGAGGGCACGCTCCGCCTCGAGAACTCCTGTAGCGGAGTCTGCGTCTACGAGGACCGGTTCCGGGTGGAGGTCCCGACCGGGGTGCGGGTCCTGCGCGACGGTGAGCCGACCGACCTGACCGGCCGGTGAGCCGGTGCTCGACCTCACCGACATCACCAAGGTCCACAGGGGCGGCCACCGCGCCGTCGACGGCGTCACCCTCAGCCTCCGACCGGGCGTGCTCGGGCTCCTCGGCCCCAACGGCGCGGGCAAGTCGACGCTGATGCGGATCATCGCCACGGCCGCCCGACCCACCCGCGGACGCGTCGTCTTCGAGGGGACCGACGTGACCGCGCGGCCGCACTCCCTGCGGCGGACCCTCGGCTACCTTCCGCAGGACTTCGGCTTCTACCCGAACCTGACCGCCCGCGAGTTCCTGTCCTACCTCGCCGCGGCGAAGGGGATGGGCGCCCGCGCGGCCCGCACCCGCATCGGCGAACTGCTGGAGTTCGTCGCACTCGACGGCGCGGCCGACCGGCGCCTGGGCACCTACTCCGGCGGCATGGTGCGGCGGGTGGGCATCGTCCAGGCCCTGCTCAACGACCCGCGCGTGATCGTCATGGACGAACCGACCGTCGGCCTCGACCCAGAGGAGCGCGCCCGCTTCCACTCCCTGCTCAGCGACCTGGCCGCCGACCGGGTGGTCGTCCTGTCCACCCACATCGTCACCGACGTGGAGGCGGTCGCCACGGACGTGGCCGTCGTGGTCGGCGGAAGCCTGGTCCGCCGCGGCCGTCCGGCCGACCTGGCGGGGCGGTTGGCCGGACGTGTGTGGGAGACGACCGCGGACCCCGCGGGCCTCGCCTCCCTGGAACGGGGCCACACCGTGGTCCGCGCCCTGCGCGACGGCGGCCGCGTCCGGGTCCGGCTCCTGTCCGAACAGCGGCCCACGGCCGACGCGGTGCCGGTGGCACCAGAGCTGGAGGACGCCTACCGGGCCGCCACGGGAGCGGTGCGATGATCCCGCGGCTCGCGCTCGGCGACCTCCGGGAACGGGTCCGCCGCCCCTCCTACGCCCTGACCCTGCTGGGCGCGGCCATGCTCGCCTACCTGGCCGTGCCCGCGGCCGACGGCCACTGGACCGTGGTCGATGCCGGGGGATACCGCGGGGTCCACGACATGGCCTACGTGGGAGCCGTGGTGGCCCTGGGCGGGGCGCTCTGGCTGGCACTCGGCGGTTTCTACGTCGTCCGCGGGGCGGTCGCCCGCGACCGGAGCACCGGGGTGGGCGGGGTGCTGGCCGTCACGCCGCTGCGGTCGCTGGGCTACCTCGCCGGCAAACTCCTCAGCAACGTCGCGGTCCTGCTGACGATGGTCGCGGTGCTGGTCGCGGTCGCCCTGGTGATGTGGTGGACACGCGGTGAGGACACCGCCGTCGACCCGGTGGGACTGCTCCTGCCCTTCCTGGTAATCACGGTCCCCGTCGTGGTCGCGGTCGCTGCGGTGGCGCTGCTGTTCGACACCGTTCCAGGGTTGCGCGGCGGGTTCGCCAACATCCTCTGGATCCCGGTCTGGGCGATCGTGGTGCTGGGCAGCCAGAGCGGCCGGGCGCCGTTCGGCGGCATCGGCGTCCAGACGCTCGCCGACCCCTTCAGAGCCGGCATGGAACGGGCCGGGACCGCGGCCGAGGGGGAGTTCAGCCTCGGGTTCACCAGGGTGGACGAACCCCTCGTCCCGGTCCCGTGGGAGGGGTTGGCCGTCGACGGGGCCTTCCTGGCCGAGCGGCTGCTCATCACGGCCGGTGCCGTCGTCCTGGCACTGGTGCCCGCCGCGTGGTTCCGTGTGCGCGGCACGACACGATCCGTACCCCACCGCAGGGCCGGGGCGGTGCCGGGCGTCCGCGCCGTCCGCGTGCCCGTGCCCCGCGGCCTGGTCGCGGCGGAGCTGTGGATCCTGCTCTCCGGAGTGTCGGTGTGGTGGTGGCTCGGGGCGGTGGCGCTCGGCGCGGCGGGACTGCTGCTCCCCGTGGAGGCGGTGCGGGCGGTCGTGCTCCCCGCCTGCTGGATCTGGCCGGTGCTGGTGTGGGCCCGCGTCTCGACCGTCCAGGTCGGCACGGGTGTGGAGGCGCTGCTCGCCGCCTACCCCGGCCCGGTACGCCGCCAACTGGCGGGGTGGGCGGCCGGTGTCCTGCTCGCCGTGCTCTTCGGCGCCGGCCCGCTGGTGCGGCTGGCGGCCGCCGGTGACACCGCCTCCGTCGCCGCCTGGTGCGCCGGAGCGGTGTTCGTCCCGGCCCTGGCCGCGGCGCTGGGGGCGCTGAGCCGTACCCCGACGCTGTTCCAGGCGCTGTATCCGATGCTGTGGTACCTGGCCGTCAACGGCGTCGCCGCCGCCGACCTCATGGGTATGACCGGCCGGGGTCCGGCCGCCGCGCTGGTGGCAGCGGTGGGCGTTCTCCTGCTCGCGGTCGCCCTGTTCGCCGGGCGGGCACGCCGGCTGAGCGCCTGAGGCCGGAGCGGCGTCCGCCGCGTCCGCGCCGCCCCGGCCGGAGGCACCGTCTTCCGCCCGGGGCCGCCTGGTCGTCCGGGACCAGCGCGCCGTCCGGGGGAGGCCCGCGGTGGCGTGCCCCACATCGTGCGGTTCGCGGCGCGGGGCACTCCGCCGGTCGGGTAGAGTTGTCCGTGTCGCCGCGGCCGAAAGGCAGGACGGTGAACAGCAGGCGTCATTAGCTCAGTTGGTCAGAGCAGCTGACTCTTAATCAGCGGGTCCGGGGTTCGAGTCCCTGATGACGCACACGAGGCGAGGGCCCCGGTCGGAAACGACCGGGGCCCTCGTGCTTTCCACGGGAACCCCTGTCCTTTCCGGGAGGCCCTGCCGCACTCCCTCGCCGGCCGTGCGCCTCCCCGAACGCGGTCACCTTCCGCGTTTCACCGGAAGCCCTCCGTCGCCCTTCTGGAATCCCGTCCTGGAATTCGCGTGCGCACGCGTGTCACTTTCCGTGACCGTGCGGGCGGAGGCGCGGCTCCGGAAAATGTCATAGGTCTGTGATGTGCTGCTTCGCGTTCGCGGCATCCCACAGGGGTGAGGCAAGGGAAGGCCCGTGGACGCACAGCGTGACGAACCGCAACCTTCCTGTCGTTTTCGCAGATGAGATTGACATAAACCCCCAGGTAGTGAATTGTTACCTTCTCGCCGCCTCTCTCAGGACGGCGAGTCCCGTGCATATGTTTCGGAGTATCCCCATG
Organism: Nocardiopsis alborubida; assembly: GCF_012396365.1. Lineage (GTDB taxonomy): Bacteria > Actinomycetota > Actinomycetes > Streptosporangiales > Streptosporangiaceae > Nocardiopsis > Nocardiopsis alborubida. Next base: position 29,489 of record NZ_JAAXPG010000045.1, read on the forward strand.
TCGAATTTCTCCCCCATCCTGCGTACCGCCGGCATCTCGGTGCTCGCCGCGGGCAGCGTGTTCGCCCTCAGCGGCTGTGGTGCCCTCATGTCCGTCATGGGTGCCGGCAACGTGATGGACCTCAACGTCGGCGAGTGCTTCGTCGAGGAGGAGATGAACGCCGCGCTCGTCAGCGGCGAGGTCAGCAACATCCCGCTGGTGGACTGCGCAGAGGAGCACGACTCGGAGTTCTTCTTCGCCTACGACATGACCGAGGGCGAGTACCCCGGCGTGGAGGCGACCGAGAGCCAGGCCGAGGAGCTCTGCACCGGCGAGAACTTCACCAACTTCATCGGAGTCTCCTACGCCGAGTCGGAGATCTACGCGGGCCACATCTACCCCACCCAGGAGACCTGGGACCAGTTCAACGACCGCGAGATCATCTGCTACGCGACCACCTCCTTCTCCGGCGAGATGGTCACCGGCACCCTTGAGGGCGCCAACCGCTGAGCGTCCCCCGGCCAGCGCAGGCCCTGCCCCGCCTTCGCCCCCCGGCCGCCCGAGCGGCCTCCACCCCCACCCCTTTCCACCTGCGGCGACAAGCGTCGCTCGGTGTCCGGGGCCCTCGATCCGACGGGTCCGGACCCGGGATGACGACGTCCGCGGACCCCGTGCACCCGGACAGGTGGCGCCGATTCCGTCCCCCCGCGTCGGCATCAGTACCCAACGATCCAGTGGAGTTCCCCATGTTGTCCGAAACGCGCCGTCCCCTGTTCGGCCGTGTCGTCCTGGGAACCCTGGCCGTCGGCGCCACCCTGGTGGCCACGACGGCCTGCGGTTCGCTTCCCCTGCTGCCCCCCGCCCTCCAGGGCGGTGGGGAGACCATCGCCCCCGAGCCCACGGACGCCGAGGCGCCGACCGAGTCCACGGAGACCGCCGAGCCGGTGGAGACCGAGACCACCGAGCCCGTCGCTCCGGGGGACAGCGACGTGTTCTCCCTCAACGTCGGTGACTGCTTCGTCGAGGAGGAGATGAACACCGCGCTGTTCAGCGACGGGATCAGCGAGGTCCCGCTGGTGGACTGCTCCCAGGAGCACGACTCGGAGTTCTTCTACTCCCACCAGATGACCGACGCCGAGTACCCCGGCCAGGACGAGACGATGAGCCAGGCCGAGGAGATCTGCACCGGCGAGGAGTTCACCAGCTTCATCGGTGTCGACTACGCCCACTCGGAGATCTACGCGGGCCACCTCTACCCGACCCAGCAGAGCTGGGACATGATCGGTGACCGCGAGATCATCTGCTACGCGACCACCTCCAACACGGGCGAGACGGTCACCGGCACCCTTGAGGGCGCCAACCGCTGAGCACCGGGGACCGCAGGGCCCTGTCCCCACTCCGCCTTCCCCCGCTGCTCCCACCTGAGGCAACACGCGTCACGCGGTGCCCAGAACGCAACAGAACCTGTTTCTTCCGGACCTGGGACAAAACCTTCTTCACGCCCCGGGCATCTGGATATGTGTCGCCGATTCCGTCCCCCATCGGCATCAGTACCGAACGATCCAGTGGAGTTCCCCATGTTGTCCGAAACGCGCCGTCCCCTGTTCGGCCGTGTCGTCCTGGGAACCCTGGCCGTCGGCGCCACCCTGGTGGCCACGACGGCCTGCGGTTCGCTTCCCCTGCTGCCCCCCGCCCTCCAGGGCGGTGGGGAGACCATCGCCCCCGAGCCCACGGACGCCGAGGCGCCGACCACGCCCGGGGGGACCGGCGAGCCCGTCGCCCCGGGGACCGTCGACGTCTTCTCCCTGGAGGTGGGCGACTGCTTCATCGAGTCCGAGATGGAGACCGCGCTGTTCAGCGAGGGGATCAGCGAGGTCCCGCTGGTGGACTGCTCCCAGGAGCACGACTCGGAGTTCTTCTACTCCCACCAGATGACCGACGCCGAGTACCCCGGCGACTCGACGGTCCAGACCGAGGCCGGCGAGGTCTGCACGGGCCAGAACTTCACCGACTTCATCGGTGTCGACTACGCCCACTCGGAGATCTACGCCTACTACCTCACCCCGACCCAGGACAGCTGGGACCAGGCCAACGACCGCGAGATCATCTGCTACGCGACCACCGCCAACATCGGCGAGATGGTCACCGGCACCCTTGAGGGCGCCAACCGCTGAGCGCGGGGGACCGCGGAACCCCGTCCGGGTCCGGCCCCCTCCCGACGTCCCCATCGGCGGGCGTCCCGCGGTGCGCGGAGCGCCCCGAGAATCCGATTCGTCCGATCCTGGGATGAAAACTCCTCCGCGGCCGCGGTGAGAACGGCCCGCGCCACCCCTGGAACCCGAGGGGCGGCGCGGGCCGCCGTCGTCTCCGGGTCAGATCCCCAGGCCGCTCGGGCCGGTCCGGTTGCGCAGTGCCACGAGGTCCTCGGCCTCCACCTCGACCTCCCCGTCGACCTCCGCCGGGGGCAGGCCCTGGCAGGTGAGGTCCTCGGGCTGGGCCCCGCCCACCAGGTAGGCGTCCACCGCCTCGGTCACGCAGTCCAGGCCGCCGGGGAAGTAGAAGCCGTGCCCGCCGTCACCGGCGACAGTGATCAGGGAGCTGTCCAGCCGGTCGGCCATGGCCGGGCCGCCCTCGTAGGCCGTGTTGGCGTCGAACTCACCGGCGATGACCAGTGCCTCGGGGTAGCCCTCCCGTTCCAGTTCGACCGGGGGCTCGGGCCGGTCGAGGCCGCTGAAGGTGCACGGATGGGGAACCGCCCAGTAGGCGCCGCTGCCGTACGGGTGCTCCTCCCGGTACTCCCGGGCGTCCGCGTGGTACGTGCTGACCCTGTCCGGCCACTCGGCCTCGCACAGCACCGCCGTCTGCAGGTCCATGGTGGCCGTGCCGTACTCCTCCTCGGCGAGAGCGCTGGCCTGGGCTGCGAGGGGCTGGGGCAGGGGCTCGCCGTGCACGATGTACCCCAGGTACTCCGAGACCAGGTCCCACTGGTCCCGGAAGCGTGAGTTCATGCCCACGTCCAGGTTGAACAGGTGGTTGTCGTAGAACACGCCGGGGGCGGTCTCCAGCGGTTCCTCCCGCAGCCGCTCGGCGGTGGCCTCGAAGGTCGCGTAGACCTCCTCCTGGGTCGAACCGAAGCCGAAGGCGTCGTCGTATCCCGCCACCCAGGCCGTGTAGCGGTCCATGTTCTCGCTGTAGGCCGGCGCCTGCATCATGAAGACGTCGCGCCAGATGCCGTCGGGGTGCACCGACGAGTCCAGCACGCTGCGGTCCAGCCGCTCGGGGAACAGGCTCCCGTAGACCGCGCCCAGGTAGGTGCCGTAGGAGTAGCCCAGGTAGTTGACCTGCTCCTCGCCCAGGGCGGCCCGGATGACGTCCATGTCGCGGGCGGTGTTGGCGGTGGTCATGTGCGGGCGGACGTCGCCCTCGGCCTGCTCGCAGGCGCGCTGGTACCGGATCGCCGACCGGGTGGCCTCGGAGATCTCCCCGTCCGTCGGGCTCGGGTACAGGGGAGGCGGCTCTGACCCGCAGTCCAGCCTGGGCGAGGAGCCGCCGCTGCCGCGGGGGTCCATGCCGATGACGTCGTACACCTCGGTGACCCGCATGCCGCCGATGAGTCCGGTGCCCGTCTGCGGATCCAGCGGCAGGGGCATGCTGCGCCCGTGCCCGCCCGGACCTCCGGGGTTGGTGAGCAGGACGCCGCGCCGCTGTTCGGGGTCGGTGGCGCGGGCCCGGCTGATGGCCACGGTGGCGCGCTCGCCTCCGGGGTCGGAGTAGTCGAGCGGGACCACGACGTCGGCGCACTCCAGTCCCTGGAGTACCTCCTCCGTGCAGGGTGCCCACGTCAGCTCCTGGTCGTGGAACTCGGAGAGTGCGGTGTCGTCCGCGGTGGGGGCCAGGGGATCGGCCGCGGCGGGGGAGGCCGCTGCGAGGGATGCGGCCAGGGCCGTCACGAGGACGGACGAGGCCAGTGTGGTTGCGCGTGCTGTGCGCACGGGGGTCGCCTCCGCGTTCTCGGCCCGTTTCTGGGCGCGCTCCGCAGACACACGCCCTGCTGCGAGGGGAGCGGCGTCCACAGAACACACCCGCGAACGGGGTCGTGTGCCTTGGAGACGTAACCGTACGAATCACCCGAGTGATGACAACACCCACAAATGTCATGAGTGTGCGCGTGTGGCCGGATTCGGCCAGCCGGCGGGGCAGCCATATGTGACGGTTTATCGATTTCTGTTCGTTTTGTGATGTCGATCGTGTCGCTCGCAAGACGCCGTTTGGTCACGAAGGTGGTCTGGACCACATCGGTCGGGTTACCGTGAACCCTCTATTAGGAAACTTTCCTAATAGAAACGGAGTCCCTGCGCCCCCTGAAGGAGCCCCGTGGCCACCGAAATCGCGGCCTCACCACCGCCGCCGCGCGCCGGAGGCGGAGCGTCGGCCCGCACCGGCGAGACCGCCCCCCTGCCGCTGCGGATCTGGCGCCACCACGCCGTCGTCAAGGTCCGCAAGGCCGTCGTCGTGGTGTTCGTCGTCGCCAACGTGACCTTCTTCCTCGGCCGTGCCATGCCCGGCGACCCGATCGACGTGATGGCCGGGCGCCTCACGCAGGGCGGCATGTCGATGGAGGAGGCCCGGGCCATCGCCATGAACTCACTGGCCTACGACCCCGACGCCCCCCTGCACCAGCAGTGGTGGGACTTCCTGGCCGGCCTGGTCACCCTCGACCTGGGAATGACCATCAACCGGCCGGGCCAGAGCGTCATGGAGGCCATCGGCGCCTACCTGCCCTGGACCCTGTTCAGCATCGGCGTCGGCACCGTCATCGCCGTCGTCCTCGGCCTGGCCCTGGGCATGGTGATGGCCTACTGGCGCAACCGCCTCCTGGACCACGTGCTCAGCGTCCTCGCCTCGGTCCTGGGCGCCGTCCCCAACTACCTCATCGCGATGGCCCTGGTCTTCGGCGGAGGCATGTACCTGGGGTGGTTCGACCCCATCGACCTGCGCGGCACGATCAGCCCCGGCGTCCAGGCGGGGTTCAACGCGGAGTTCCTCGGCGACGCCCTCTACCACGCGGCCCTGCCGATCGTCACCTACGTGCTCGCCATCATCGGCACCTGGATGCTCATCATGAAGGCCTCCACCACGGAGGTCCTCGGCGAGGACTACGTGACCGTCGCACGCGCCCGCGGACTGCGCGACCAGCGCATCGCCGTCTCCTACGTCGGGCGCAACGCGGTCCTGCCGCTGGTCGCCCAGATCGCCATCTCCTTCGGAACCCTCGTCGGCGGCGCGATCTTCGTCGAACAGGTCCTGGTCTACAAGGGCGTCGGCGGCCTGCTCCTGGACGCCGTCAACTACCGCGACTACCCGCTCCTCCAGGGGCTGCTCATCATCATCACGTCCTGCGTGGTGGCCGCCAACCTCGTCGCCGACCTGCTCTACAGCCGCCTCGACCCGCGTATCCGCGCGTAGGAGCCCACCGGAAATGGCCGTCACCACCACCGCAGCCCCCGGGGTCTGGGGAACGATCTGGCAGGGCCTCACCCGCAGCACCAGCGGGTTCGTCGGCCTCTGCCTGGTCCTCAGCGTCCTGCTCTTCTCCTTCGTCGGGCCGCTGCTCATCGACCACCACAACCCCACGGACGTCACCGCGATCTGGGGCCCGATCACCGCCGAGCACTGGCTCGGCACCAACCACCAGGGCAAGGACACCTTCACCCAGCTCGTGCTGGGCGGACGCGAACCCATCTGGGTCGGCTTCGTCGCGGCCGTGATCACCGTGGCCGTCGCGGTCGTCCTCGGCGGCGTCGCCGGATACGTGCGCGGACGGATCGACCACTTCCTGCTCCAGCTCACCGACATCACGATGACCATCCCGTTCATCGTCCTGATGCTGGTCATCGCGTCCTTCTACCGCACCGCCTCGCCGCTGGTGGTCTCCTTCATCATCGGCCTGGTCACCTGGCCCTACCTCATGCGCTCCATCCGCGCCCAGGTGCTCACCCTCAGGGAACGCGAGTTCGTCGAGGCCGCCCGGCTCCAGGACCTGGGCACCGCGCGCATCCTCTTCGTCGAGGTGCTGCCCAACATGGCGGGCTACATCTTCATCAACTTCATCATCGCCGTCACCAACGCGATCTACGCGGTGGTCGGCATGTACCTGCTCGGCCTGCTGCCCAGCACCGCCGACAACTGGGGCCTGATGATCCAGCAGGCCTGGAACAACAACGCCTTCCTGCTGCCCCAGGCCGCACCCTTCCTCATCGCCCCGATGGTGATGATCATGCTCTTCCAGATCGGGCTGGTCACCATGACCCGGTCCCTGGAACAGGCCCTCAACCCACGACTCCGGGACAGGTGAGCCACAGTGCCCGACCACACCGCCGCCCCGCCGTCCGCCGAGGGGCCCCTGCTCTCCGTCCGCGGCGTCGACGTGGCCTACCGCACCGGCCGCAGGAAACAGGTCACCGCGGTCCGCGACGTCTCCTTCGACCTCCACCCCGGCCAGTCCATGGCCCTGGTGGGGGAGTCCGGCTGCGGCAAGACCACCCTCGGCCTGGGCCTGCTCCGGCTGCTCCCGCGCACCGGCGTCCTATCCGCGGGTGAGGTCCTCTTCCGCCGCAAGGACGGCCGCCTCGTCGACGTGCGCACCCTCGCCCGCGAGGACCTGCGCCGTTTCCGCTGGAACGAGGCGGCCATGGTCTTCCAGGGCGCCATGAACGCCTTCAACCCCGTGCTGCGGGTGCGCGACCACTTCCTCGACACCTTCGGCGCCCACGACCGGGGCCGCCGCCCGCGCGCCGAGGTCCTCGAACGCTCCGCCGAGCTGCTGCGGACGGTCCGGCTCGACCCCGCCCGGGTGCTGGACAGCTTCCCCCACGAACTCTCCGGCGGCATGCGCCAGCGCACCCTCATCGCACTCGCCCTGGCCCTGGAACCGCAGCTGCTCATCCTGGACGAGCCCACCACGGCCCTGGACATCCTCACCCAGCGCTCCATCGTCGAGCGCCTCGCGGAGCTGCGCGAGGAACTGCGCTTCGCGATGGTCTTCATCACCCACGACCTGGGTCTGGCCGCCGAACTCGCCGACCGCGTCGGCACCATGTACGCGGGACGGATGATCGAGACCGGCACCACCCGCGACATCTTCCACCGGGCCCGGCACCCCTACACCTCGGCGCTGATCAACTCTGTGCCCCCGGTCACCGGCGACCTCAGGATCCCCGAGTCGCTGCCCGGAGGCCCGCCCAGCCTCGCCGCGCTGCCCCCCGGATGCTCCTTCGCGCCGCGCTGCAAGCACGCCGTCGAGCGGTGCGCGTCCACCCGCCCCGTGCTCGACGTGCTCACGCACCGCCCCGAGGGGATGAGCCACGCCGCCGCCTGCCTGCGTTCGAACGAACTCTCCACCGAGGGGGCCACCCGTGATTGACCGGACCGTCCCGACAGACCCGCGGCCCGAGCCCGGTGCCGTGCCCGACCACGGCGCCGGGGACACCGCGCCGGTGCTCAGCCTCCGCGGCGTGCACCAGGTCTTCCCGACCCCGCGCGGCGACGTGCCCGCCGTCGCGGGGGTCGACCTGGACGTGCGCCCCGGGCGGGTGCTGTGCCTGGTGGGGGAGTCCGGCTGCGGCAAGACCACCAGCGCCCGCATGGCCGCGGGACTGGCCGACCCCGTCCGGGGCTCCGTGCTCTTCCGGGGCAGGGACGTCGCCGGAATGGACCGGCGGGAACGGGCCCGTTTCCGCCGCTCGGTCCAGTTCATCCACCAGGACCCCTACGCCTCACTCAACCCCGTGCGCACCGTCTACTCGACCGTCTCGGCCGGGCTGCGCCGTCACGGGCTGGTCAAGGACAGGCACGAGGCCCGCCGGGCCACCGTCGAACTCCTGGAACGGGTCGACCTCACCCCGGCCGAGGAACACCTCGACAAGTACCCGCACCAGCTGTCCGGCGGCCAGCGCCAGCGGGTGGCCGTGGCCCGCGCCCTGGCGATGAACCCCGAGGTGATCATCGCCGACGAGTCCACCTCGATGCTGGACGTGTCCATCCGGGTCAGCCTGCTCAACACCCTCGGCGGACTGCGCGACGACCTCGGCGTGGGCTTCCTGTTCATCACGCACGACCTGGCCGTGGCCAAGTACTTCGCCTGGGAGGGCGAGATCGCCGTCATGTACCTGGGCCGGGTCGTCGAGCACGGTCCCACCCCGCGCGTGGTCAACGACCCCCGGCACCCCTACACGAAGGCGCTCATCGACGCCGTCTGCGAGCCGGACCCCGACCTGGCGCACAACCGGGAACGGATCAGGCTGCGCAGCTCCGACATCCCCGACCTGACCGACCTGCCGCCCGGATGCGACTTCCACCCGCGCTGCCCCCTCTACGAGAAGGGCGACTGCGACACCGTCCGGCCGCCGCTGTCCCCCGCGCACGACCGGCTGCTCGCCTGCCACGTCGTCAACAGGGGGTGAGGCCGTGCTCCTCGTCGTCGGGCGTTTCGGACTCCTCGTCGGAGCCTTCCTCACCCTGACCAGCGCACTCATGGTCGTTCTCACACCCCCCGGCACAGCCGAGTCCGTCATCAGCGCCCTCACCGTCGTGATCGGCCTGGTCGTGCTCTCCCTCGGTCTGCTCGCCGTCCTACTGGAAAGGAAACGTCATTGACCCCTCCCACCCCCCGCCCCCTGATGAGCGACCTGAGCCGCAGGCGCCTGCTCCGGGCGATCGGCATCGGCGCGGTCGGAGCGGCCGGCGCCGGCGTGCTCTCCTCCTGCGCGGGCGGCGACAACGCCTCGGGCGGAGCCGCGCAGTTCACCGGCGTCTTCGACTTCGACCTGGCCGCCCAGACGCGCAACGTCGCCGTGGAGGACGGCGCGCTGCTGATGAACTCCGTGTACGCCGACCTCTTCCTGCCCGCGGGCGCGTTCTACAACTGGGAGACCCACGAGTGGGACTACCTGCTCCTGGAGAACAGCGCCTGGGAGGGTGACGACCTCGTCGTGACCCTGCGCCCGGGCCTGAAGTGGAGCGACGGCACCGACCTGACCGCCGAGGACCTGCACCAGAACTACGCCATCCGGATCCTGGAGGCGCCCGCCTGGTCGGTGGGCTTCCCGCAGATCACCGAGCTGGAGCAGCTGGACGACCTCAGCGTCCGCGCGCGCTTCGACAACCCCTTCCCGGGGATCGAGCTCCAGGTCGTCAAGCACCGGATCTTCTCCAAGTCGACCTACGGCGACTTCGGGGAGCGCGCGATCGCGATGGTGGCCGACGGCGTCCGCCAGGGCGACGACGAGCACACCGAGTTCAACGCCGAGTTCATCGAGTTCAACCCCGAGGAGATCATCACCAGCGGCCCCTACACCTTCGACCGGGCCCAGATGTCGGACGCGCGGATCACCCTGGTGCGCGAGAGCACCGGCTACCAGGGAGAGGAGGTCGCCTTCGAGGAGGTGGTCGTCCACAAGGGGGACAACCGCCAGGCCTCCCTGCTCATCCAGCAGGGCGAGGTCGACTACTCGACCCTGGCCACCTCCGCCGCCGACCAGCAGGCCTTCCGCGGTGTCGAGGGGTTCCGGTGGATCGAGCACCCCGGCTACGACGGCTGCGGGCTGATGTTCAACTACGCGGCCAAGCCCGAACTCAGGGACGTGCGGGTGCGCAAGGCGCTCAAGCACCTGCTCGACGGAGACCAGATCGGCCAGGTGGCGCGGGGCGAGGCCTACGACGGGGTGCGGTACTACTCCGGGCTGGTCGACCTCCAGACCGAGCAGATCTTCACCCCCGAGGAGCTCGCGGAGTTCGCCGTCTACGACCATGACCTGGACCGGGCCACCGAACTGCTGGAGGAGGCGGGCTGGACCAAGGAGGACGGGGTCTGGCACACCGCCGAGGGCCAGGAGGCCAGCTACGAGATCATCGGCGTCGCGGGCTGGGGCGACTTCGAGCTGACCGCCACCCAGGTGGAGGAGGCCTGGAACGCCTTCGGGATCAGGACGACCGCGCGCAACGTGCCCGCGGACAACCCCTGGGGCATCTGGGCCGCAGGTGACTTCGAGGTGGCCGTGCGCCACTGGGGCAACCCGGAGATCCCGCAGTACTGGGGCGCCTTCCAGATGAACTTCCTGGTGGAGAACGCCCGCACCGGCGAGAACCCGGGGCAGGACTTCGACCTGAAGGTGGACAGCCCCAGCCAGGGCGAGGTGGACCTGGAGGCGCTGGTCGAGGCCGCCAAGACCGCGCAGACCGAGGAGGAGCAGACCGAGGCCCTCAAGACGATGGCGATCGTCTTCAACGAGCTGCTGCCGCGCATCCCGATCTGGACCTACAAGTACCTGGCCCCGGCTCTGGAGGGCGTGCGGGTGGAGTCCTTCCCCGAGGACCACCCCGCCGCCCAGAACCAGATCTACCGGGACAACCACGTCATCCTGTCGCTGATGCAGGGCGGCCTGGAGGCGGCCGGGTAGGGGCGGGACGGCCCGGGGGGCCGGACTGGGGACGGGGGCGGGGCCGTACGGCCCCGCCCCCGCTG
>NZ_JAAXPG010000046.1 GCF_012396365.1 Nocardiopsis alborubida
CGTGGGTAGTGTGGGGCATCGAGGGCCTTCCGGTCCGGTGGTAGATGTCGCAATCCACACCGTTACCGGAGGCCCTCTTTGTGTGTGTCAGGTGGGGTGGGTGTTACCAACCTCAGTGGTCAATACACCTAGGACGTGCTCCTTACCCTTGCGGGCTCGCGCTGCGGGGACCCGTCCTCCAGCGCCAGGCCCCACCCGGGACCAGGTCCGACCGGAGATGCTGCCAGTGTGATGTTTGAGGCCCTGCCCGGCGGTGATCCCGTACTCGTGGCCGGTGTCGGCGGTCGAGCCCGGCTACGAGTACGAGAGCACGCCGGGTGGGACGAAAGTCGTACCCGTGGCGTCGGCGCGGTGGCCCGAAAGCACCGCGCCCGCCCGGACGGGGCGCCCTCCTGGCTAACCCGGGTGACTCCGCCGCCTGGTCCTCACGGGTCATGCGCGCCGGTCTCCCCTGCGCGTAGCCTGGTACTCCTCACGCTCGCGTGGGAACGGACCCGTCGCACCCGTACCCACGGCACTCCGGCGCGGGGTGCCCCGTCCTGTCGCGACACCGTTGTCCCAGGGGGTGAGCTCACGTGAACAACAGCCTCTACCTGCACGACCACCTCCACGACCACGTCGCGCTGGACGAGATCGAACTGTACGCCGAGGTGCTCATCGCGGTGGCCGACGCCGACCGCCCGCTCAGTCCCGCGGAGATCGACCGGGTGCTCGGGCTGTCCGAGGCGCCCGCGGCCCCCGCCGGACCGGTCCGCTCCGCGCGCCCCCTCCCCGGCGACGGCCCCGGTCCCCCCGCCGGGACGCCGCACGTCCCCGACCCCGACCCCGAGCGGCCTCCCCGCGCGGCGGGGCCCGTGCCCGGTGCCCCCGGGCCGCGGGACGAGGCCCCCGGGACGCGGCGCGCGTGGTCCACCGACCCGCTCCCGGCCGAGTACCGGCTGCCACCCTCAGTGCTGCCCGCGCCCCGCGACGTGCCCGAGCCCCACCTCCTGTGGTCCCCGCTGCCCCTCGCCCCCTGGCACGTCTGAGGCCGACCTCCCCTCCCGGCCCACGGGCCGAAGCCCCCTCCGGCACGCCCGGGAGGGCGGAGTCGCGCCGCGCCGCGCGGCGCGGCCGTGCCGCCCGGAAGCGGCCCGATCCGGCCACGGCCGCCCGACTTCGTACCCTCCGGTCTGGGTAGTGCTTCTGTGGACCCCGGCCCCCGGAAACCCCCAGCAGCACACAGGAGCCCCTGATGCCACCAGGACCGGACACGCCGGACCGCGACGACCGACGCGGTATCGGCCCCCGCCCCCGCACCGACGGCCGCGAGCCCGACAGCGCCCGTCGGGTCACCCTCGCCATCGCCCTCGTCGTGACCTTCGCCTTCCTGCTGGTCACCGCGGCCGGACTCGGCTGGTTCCTCTCCGACGGCGGACCGCTGTCCGGTTCGGGGTCCGCCGAGGAGCGCGGCGACGCGGCCGACGGCGGCGGCGCGGAGGAGAGCGGCAGCGGTGAGAACGACGCGGGGGAGACGGAGGGCCTGCCGGACGACGGCACGGACGCCGGCGCGGATCCTCCGGCCGGGCTGGCCTACGAACTCCCCGGTGAGGAGTGGCGCAGGCTCGGCGACGAGGAGGTCCCCTCGGAGTACTCCTCCTACGCGGTCCTCGGCCCGGCCGAGGACCCGGACGCGGTCATCGTCACCGGCACCGAGGAACTCGGTTCGGTGGAGCCGATCGCGGTGGCCGGGGTACGCCTGGCCGTGGACATGGCGGCCGACCTGGCCGCCGAGGGCGGCGTGTGGGCCGAGCCCTCCGGCGAGACCGACGTGGACGGGCTCCCCGCCTTCGGGGCGACCATGGGCAGCGACTCGGGGGACACCTACGGCCGCTTCGTGATCGTGGAGCTGGACGACGGTCGGGGCGCGTTCATGCTCGGGGTCAACACCGCTGGCGGGGACGGCGCCACCGAGGACATCGACGCGGCCTTCGCCTCGGTGGGCACCCGCTGAACCGGGGCGTCAGAGCGGCAGGACCGCGCGGAGCAGGAAGCCCCCCTCCGGGGTGCGGGCCGCGGAGAGGGTGCCGCCGCCCATGGCGACCCGCTCGGACAGGCCGGCGAGCCCGTTGCCCGACTCCCTCCCGTCCTGGCCGCCGCCCCGGGCCCGGTCGTTGAACACCTCCACCACGAGCGTCCGGGGCCCCACGGTGCTGTCGCGGGTGAGGGTGAAGCCGATCTGGCACTCGTTGGCGTCGCTGTGCCGCAGGACGTTCGTGCCGCCCTCGCGCACCACCCAGGCGGCGAGCGCCGCGGTCCGCGGGGGCAGGTCCAGCCCCTCCAGGCCGGTGGTGACCGTCCTGGTGCCCCCCGCGTCGAGCACCGCGCGGACGGCCTCCGTCTCCCCCACCAGGTCGACCTCCCGGTAGCCGCTGACCGCCGACCTCACCTGCTGGAGCGCCTGCCTGGCGAGCACCTGCACCTCCGCCATCTCCGCGGCGGCCCGGTCGGGCGCCCGCTCCACGAGCCGTCCGGCCAGCTGGGCCTTGACCGCGAGTGCGGAGAGGCTGTGCCCGAGCAGGTCGTGCATGTCGCGGGCGAAGCGGAGCCGCTCCTCGCTCACCGCGAGCTGGGCGCGGGCCCGCTGTCCGGCGACGGCCTCGCGGCTGATGTCCCACAGCCACATCATGGAGAGCGACCCCCCGGCGAACATCAGCCCGCAGAAGACCATCACCAGCCATACCAGCAGGTAGAGGAGCGGCTGGAACTGCGTCTCGAACCCGTAGAACGGAACCACGAGCCAGGGCAGCACCAGCAGGGCGGCGGTGACGTAGACGCTGCGCCTGCGCGGAGCGAGGAAGACCCCGGTCCCCCACCACGCGGCCAGGAAGAACACGGTGTTGATCGGTTCCTGAAGGCACAGGGCGACGACGACGATCAGTCCGAGCGAGGTCCAGTAGGCGCGCGGGTCCGGCTTCCGCCTGCCGTCCAGCCTGGCCCGGAGCATCACGATCAGCAGCACGGCGATCGGCACGGAGGCCGCCACCCCGATCAGGGAGCGCCACAGGGGCCACTCCGAGGCCGCGGCCGTGACGACGTCGACCAGGGGCATCCCCACGACGAGCAGCGAGGTGAAGCCCACCGAGACGATGACGATGCGCCGGGCGAAGCGGACCCTGCGGTCGCCGTCCCGGTCGGAGGCGGTGTACTCGGCGGGGGGCGCGCCGTGGTCGCTCAACGTGACTCCTCGGTGTGGTGGGCCCCGTCGGGCAGCGGGATGACGGCTCTGAGCAGGAAACCGCCGTCATCCGTACGGGTCGCCGACAGTGTGCCACCTTCGCGTGACACGCGTTGGGAGAGCCCGGCCAGCCCGCTGGCCGAGGCCGCGCCGGTCTCCGGGCCGCCGCGCGCGCGGTCGTTGGACACCTCCACCACGAGGGCCCTCCCCCGCTGCCCGGCGTCCTCCACGGAGAAGGAGATCCGGCAGCGGCGGGCGTCGCTGTGCCGCAGGACGTTGGTGGCCCCCTCCCGCACCACCCAGGCGGCGAGTCCGGCCGCGGCCGGGAACCGCTTCGGGACCGCGGTTCCGGTGACGACGGCCTCGGTGCCGTTGGCGCGCAGGACCGCGCCGACCGACTCCATCTCCTCGGCCAGGTCTATGCCCCGGTAGCCGCTGACCGACGACCTCACCTGCTGGAGCACCCGGCGGGCCAGTTCGTGCACCTCGTTGATCTCCGCCGCGGAGCGCACCGGATCGCTCTCCAGCAACAGCTCGGCGCGCCTGGCCCTGACCGCGAGCGTGGTCAGGCCCTGTCCGATCACGCCCTGCATGTCCTGGGTGAAGCGGAGCCGCTCCCGGCTCACCGCCAGCCGGGCGCGGGCCCGCTGCCCCTCCAGCGCCTCGTGGGTTATGTCCCACAACCGGATCAGGGCCAGGTAGCCGGAGGAGACCACCAGCGTCCAGGCGACGGCGGTCAGCCACAGGACCGCCGTCATCTTGAGGGGCGGGTCCAGCGGTGTGAACAGGAAGTGCGTCCACGGCAGCACCAGCAGGACGAGGGTGACACGGACGGAGCGCCGCCGGGACGCCACGAGGACCGCCATGCCCCACCAGCTCGCGCAGACGAAGAAAGCGGTGAAGGGGGTCTGCACGAAGGCGCACACCAGGGCGAGCAGGACGAGCGAGCCCCAGTAGAGCCGGGGGTCCGCGACCCTTCGTCCGTCCACCCGGGCCCGGGCCATCCAGAAACCCGCCGCCCCGCAGGGCAGGGCGAGCACGAAGGCCGCGGCGGAGCGCCAGGGTTCGACCCGGTCGATCGCGTCTCCGCGCTGGACGACCGCGAGGACGACGAGTTCGCTGAACGCCTGGGTGGGCACGAACAGCGCGAGCGCCGCCATCGACCACAGGACGAACCGCCGGGAGATCCGGAGCCTGCGGACGAAGCGGGTGTCGTCGCCCTTCCCCGCGTCCGGGGCGGAACGCGGGCCCGCGGTGTCCGCCCGCCCCGGGTCCCCGGGTACCGCCGTGGCCGTGCCGTCGTGTTCCACCGGGGCCTCCCCTCCGCTGCCGCCGCCGGACCCACCACACAACCGTAGAAGCCGCGGACCCCCTCCGAACGGTTGTCCACAGGCCTTTCCGGGCCCGCGCGGGAAAAGGCCGGGGCAGGCCCGTCCGTCCCCGGCCTCCCCGGCGCCCCGCGCCCGCCCTACGGCTGGCGGGGGTCCCACCTGAAGTAGCGGCGCACCAGCAGCGCCAACACCGCGATCCAGGCCAGCATGATCCCGATGGAGGGCAGGGCCGCGACCCACAGGGCGAGGTAGGTGCCCTTCTCCTGCCCGTCCCCGAAGCCCCGGAAGGCGTCGTAGCCGGAGTAGGCGGTCTGCGCCATCTCACCAGCGGGGACGGACGGCACGAAGCCGACGATCACGCGAGCGCTCTCCGGCAGGAACTCCAGCGGGATGAGGCCGCCGCCCAGGAACAGCAGGACCATCATGGGCAGCATCGAGATCATCTGGGCGGACTCGGCGTTGCGGACGATCGGGGTGATGAGCAGTCCCAACAGGGAGAACATGACGGAGCTGAGGACGACGGCGACGACGAGCATCAGCGGGTCCCGGGGGAGGCTGCCGAAGACGGCGAGGACCAGGGCGACCACGACCAGCGTGATGGCCAGGGAGAAGGCCACCACGGCCGCGATGACACCGCCGAAGACCGCCAGCTGGGGCACCCCGCTGACCCGCAACCGCTTGAGGACCAGCGACTCCCTCCGCGCGGTGAACACGTTGGAGGGGTGCCCGACACCGAGGATGAGCCCGATGGAGCCGATGGTGGCGACCATGGCCATCTGCCCCATACCGAAACCGGGGACGACCTCGTCGTCGGGAAGGTTGGTGGTCATGAAGGCGAAGAACAGCGGCAGGGCCAGGTACATCCAGGCGGTCTTGTAGCGCACGAACAGGGTGAACTCGGTCCGGGCCAGGCGCAGGGCCTGCCTGGTCCAGCTCACGGCGGGCCGGGGGCGGGCACCGGTGGTGTCAGCGGCGGGGGCGGCGGTGTTCGCGGTCATGGCGGTGTCTCCTTGAAGGACTCTGCGGGGCGGGGGAGCGCAGCGCGGCGGCGCGCGTCAGACCAGGTCGGCGGCGCCGTCGGCGACCCGGAGGAACACGTCCTCCAGGGAGGCGCTGCGCACCTGGAGGCTGCGCAGGACGGTGCCGTTCTCCACGGCCCAGGACATGAGCGCGGCCACCGCGTGGTGCGCCCGCTCCTCGACGTCCCCCCGCTTGACCGTGTAGGTGGCCCACAGCGCCTGGCCGCGCGTCTCCACGGAGACCTCCGCCCCCTCCAGAGCCGGCAAGTCGGCGGTGCGCACGTTCGGGGGCAGCACGAAGCTCACCCGGTCGCCCCAGCCCGCGAGGACGTCCTGGATCGTCCCCTCCACCCGGACCTCGCCGCGGTGCATGATCGCCAGCCGGTCAGCGAGGCGCTCGGCCTCCTCCAGGTAGTGGGTGGTGAGCAGGACCGCCACACCCTCACGCTTGAGGTCGTTGACGATGCGCCAGGTCTCGATGCGGCCCTCGGCGTCCATACCGGTGGTGGGCTCGTCCAGGTACAGGACCTCGGGCCTGGTCAGCAGCGCGAGCCCCAGGTCCAGACGGCGCTTCTGCCCCCCGGACAGCTGGCGGACCGCGACCCCGCGCTTGTCGGCCAGGCCGACCAGCTCCAGCGTCTCGTCCGTGTCCCTGGGCGTGGCCGCGAGGTCGCGGGCCAGGTGCAGGGTCTCGGCGACGCTCAGGTCCTCCAGCAGGCCGCTGCCCTGGAGGACGGCGTTGGTGCGCTCCCGGACTCCGGCGGGCTGTCCGTAGGGGTCGAGGCCGAAGACCCGGACACTGCCGGAGCTGGGGCGGCGGAAGCCCTCCATCGTCTCGATCGTGGTGGTCTTGCCCGCGCCGTTGGTCCCGAGGAGGGCGAAGAGCTCGCCGGGGTGGATCTCGAAGGAGACCCCCTTGACCGCCTCGAAGTCGCCGTAGTGCTGGTGCAGGTCGCGGACGACCACCGCCGGGCCGGTGGCGTCCTGTCGGCCGGGGCCGGTCGCTGCGGTGCTCGCTGTCGTCGTCATGTCCCCAGGATCCCGCGCGGCGGTTCACACGGAACAGACGCCGTTATCACCGGCCGCACGGGGGAACCTACCTGTGCGCGCACTGACAAATGTCATCAGCGCGGCCCGGCGACCGCTCATCCGCGGTCGAAGCCCTGGGGCACCGGGTGCCCGGCCAGCCGGTGCACCTGGACGGCGACCTCGTCGGGGGTGCGCGCCGGGCGGGTGAAGGGCAGGTGCACGTCGTGGTACCCCCGCGCGGCCTCCACCCGCAGCCGCAGCCCGAGGCGGTCCACGCCCAGGGGCCGGGGCCGACCGCCGCGCGGAGCGCCGGGAGCGGCGGCCAGCAGGTCACCCACCAGGTCGGGGTGGTCCTGGTCGAGGTGGCGCAGCCAGGGCTCCTCCCAGAGGCAGAACGGGTCGGGGCGCGCGGCCGCCAGTTCGGCCGGTCCGAGCACGTGGGCCCCGTCGTGGTCGGACTGGACCACCAGGGCGGTGCGCAGGACCGCCATCGTCAGGCCGTGGCCGATCTCCAGCAGCCGGTCGTCGGTGGCGGCTTCGGGCAGCCGGGCCGCGCGTGCGCGGGCGGCGGTGTGCTCCAGCACCTCCACGGCGCCGCTCACCCACAGCACCGCCCGCACCCTGTCGCGCATCAGCACGGGCGACAGGTCGGTGAACTCCGCCATCACCACAGGGCCCTCCTCAGCCCGGGGGGACGTGAGCGGATGGCCGTCGGGCAGCAGGAAGCTCACGGCGCCGTCGGTGTGCACGTGGCGGGGGACGTCCTCCAGTCGCACGTCCCCCGTCTCTCCGAACCGGTCCGAGGCCGCCGCCACGGTCACCGGGCCGCAGCGGGCCAGGATGGAACGGGCGCGGTCGGCGGGAGGGGGAACGGGGGCGTTCACGGGCGGCCACCTCAGATAGAAGACAGTCAGGTAAGGCTAACCTAATCACCTCTTCTCCGGAAGCCCCTCCCCGGCACAACGCCCACGGAGGCGGCACGGCCACGCGGAAGGAGGGGTGAGGAACGGCCATGGGCGACCACGAGGCCACCGCGGTGGAACCGTCGGCCGGGCCGTACCGACGGCGCGGACCATCCCTGCGGGGGGCGCCTACCCGCGCGTGACCGCCGCGACCGCCGCCTCCACCGCCGCGCGCTGGGCGTCCATCGGGGCGCCCGGGGGCTGGCGGACGGCGCTGAGCCAGATCCCGTCCACCAGGACCAGCAGGAGTTCCACCAGGGCGTCCGGGTCCTGCCCGGGGGCCAGCTCCCCCTGTTCGCCCGCCCAGCCGACGGCGGCGCGCAGAGCGGCGCGGGCCCGGACGTCGAATCCGGCGAGGACCTGCGCGAACTCGGCGTCCACGGCCGCGCGGGCGTAGAACGCCGACCAGACGCGGGCCTCGGCGAGGCGGTCGTCGTCGGTCGGCAGCAGGTCGGTGAGCACGCGCCGCAGCCCCTCGGCGAAGGACAGCCGCCCCGGACCGATCCGCACCTGGGCCAGCCGCGCGGAGACCGCCTCGACGACCTCGTGCATGGCGAAGAGGAGAAGCGCCTCCTTGGTCCCGAAGTCGCGCTGGACGGCTCCGGTGGAGAGGCCGGCCTCGGACGCCACGGTGCGGATGCTGACGCCCTCCAGGCCCTCGCGGGCGGCGATCCGGCGCAGGGCGGCGGCCACCTGTCGGCGGCGTCCGTCCTTGTCCACGTACCTGGGCACGGCCACATTCTGACACATCCCCCGTTCTGATACGTTCGTATCGATACGGACGTATCGAAAGAGTCCTCGAAGGGGAGACCATGGAACGACGGAATCGCGCCGCCGCGGCCGCCCGCTGGCTGGCGACCGTCCTCGCGGGTACGACCGCGCTTCTCGGCGCGGGCGCGGCCGCGCTCGTCCTGCTGCCGCCGCTCTCCTGGAACGCGTGGCAGTACGGGCTGCTGGTACTGGAGTTCAGCCTGGTGTTCGCCGTCCTGGCCGTCTTCGGCCTGGCCCTGGCCCTGGCCGCGGCGGGAAGGCCCCGGCCGCGCACCCGGGAGGGCGCCGGGCGGAATGCGGGCGCGAGGAGCACGGGAGCGGTGTGGCGTCGGCGCCTCGCCGCGGCGGCCGCCGCGGCCAACGGCGCGGTGCTGGTCGCCGCGCTCGTCCCGCCCGCGTCGGTCTGGTCCGCCGCCCGCGCGGAGGGCGCCCGGCTCGACCTCGGCGAGTACGCCGCCGGGCTCGCCACCAGCGCCGACCGCGCACCCGAGACCCGCGTCTACCTGCGCACCGGAGAGTCAGCGGTCGGGGACGCCTCCGACCCGCAGGACCTGGAGCTGGACGTGTGGGAACCCGCGGAACGGGAGGGGGAGGCCCCGCTGCCGATCGTGGTGAACGTCCACGGAGGCGCGGAGGACCTGCCGCAGAGCCTCCTCCCCCGCTGGGACGCGTGGCTGGCCGACAGCGGGCACGTGGTGTTCGACGTCGACTACCGCTACTTCCCCGACGGCGACTGGTCGGTACCGGTCTCCGACGTCAAGTGCGCGATCGGCTGGGCCCGCGAGCACGCCGCGGAGTACGGGGCCGACCCCGGCCGGGTCGCCGTCACCGGCCAGTCGGCGGGCGGCCTGCTCGCCCTCCTGGCCGGGTACAGCTCGGACGAGGAGATCCCCCCGAGCTGCGACGTGCCCGACACCGGTGTGGACGCGGTCGCGGCCTGGTACTCGGTGGCGGACGGAACCGCCGGGGCGCCCGAGGTGCCCTGGCGGCAGCGGCACTCCCCGATGGGCGAGGACCTCCTGGAGGAGAGCGAGCGCCTGATGGGCGGCTCCCTGGAGGAGCTGCCCGAGGAGTACGCGATGAGTTCGCCCATCACGTACGTCTCGCCGGAGGTTCCGCCCACCCTGCTGATCATGCCCGGCCACGACCTGTTCCTGGGCCCGGAGGACAACCGCCGCCTGGCCGCCCGGCTCGACGCGGCCGGGGTGCCGCACCGGCTCCTGGAGATCCCCTGGGCGGAGCACATGTTCGACCTCAACTGGGGAGGGTTCGCCAGTCAGGTCGCCCGGCACGGCCTGGACGGGTTCCTCGACGAGCACCTCGCCCCCTCGCCGTGAGCGGACCCGC
The DNA here is from genome assembly GCF_012396365.1 of Nocardiopsis alborubida. Classification (GTDB taxonomy): domain Bacteria; phylum Actinomycetota; class Actinomycetes; order Streptosporangiales; family Streptosporangiaceae; genus Nocardiopsis; species Nocardiopsis alborubida. The sequence continues at coordinate 9,677 of NZ_JAAXPG010000046.1, forward strand.
GCCCCTCCCCGCGAGCAGGCTGCTTCTCCCGCCGTGAACGTTCGCGGCCCGGGGCCCGGAGACGGCGGGGCGGGGTCGCGCGCCGGACCGCCGCTGAACGGCGCAGGGGCCGGGACGCCGACCGTGCGGTCGGCGTCCCGGCCCCTCCCCGGAACCCGTGCCCTCGTAGGTGCCCTCGCGTCAGCCCTGGGCGTCGGCGGTCTCGGCCTCCTCCTTGGGGGCCTCGCCCCGGACCGAGCGCAGCAGCAGCTGGGAGACGTCCACGACCTCCAGCGTCTCCTTCGCCTCACCCTGCGACTTCTTCTCGTTGATCGCGTCGCCGAGCATGACCTGGCAGAACGGGCACGCGGTGGAGACGGTGTCGGGGTTGGTGGTCAGCGCCTCGTCCACCCGCTCGGTGTTGATGCGCTTGCCGATCCGCTCCTCCATCCACATGCGGGCGCCACCGGCGCCGCAGCAGAAGCCCCGCTCCTTGTGGCGGTGCATCTCCTGCGTCCTGACACCCGGCACCTGCGCCATGATGTCACGCGGCGGCGTGTACACCTTGTTGTGGCGGCCCAGGAAGCAGGGGTCGTGGTAGGTGATGTTCTCCTCCACGGAGTTGACCGGCGTGAGCCTGCCCTCCTCCACGAGCTTGGCCAGCAGCTGGCTGTGGTGCACGACCTCGTAGGTGCCGCCGAGCTGCGGGTACTCGTTGGCGAGGGTGTTGAAGCAGTGCGGGCAGCTGGCCACGATCTTGGTGACACCGGCCTCGTTCAGCGTCTCCACGTTCTGCTGGGCGAGCATCTGGAAGACGTACTCCATGCCCAGGCGGCGCGCGGGGTCACCGGTGCAGGCCTCCATGCCGCCCAGGACGGCGAACTTCACGCCCGCCATGTCGAGCAGCTCGGCGATGGCCTTGGTGGTCTTCTTGGCGCGGTCCTCCAGGGCGCCGGCGCAGCCGACCCAGAACAGGTACTCGGTGTCCTCGGGGAGCTTGTCGTCGACGACCTGGACCTCGACCGGGTTCTCCTCCCGGGAGGCCAGCTCCTCGATCCAGTCCATGCGCCGGTCCTCGGCCATGCCCCACGGGTTGGCCTTGTTCTCCAGGTTCTTGAGGAGCGTGTTGGCCTCGGACGGGAAGTTGGACTCGACCATCACCTGGTAGCGGCGCATGTCGAGGATGTGGTCGATGTGCTCGATGTCGACCGGGCACTGCTCGACGCAGGCGCCGCAGTTGGTGCAGGCCCACAGCTCGTCGGGGTGGATGACGCCGTTCTCCTCCTCGGTGCCGACCAGCGGCCGGTTGAGGAGGGCGAGGACGTCCACGCCCGCGTGGCTCTCGTCGGGCTTCTCGGCGAGGGTCTCCTCGGTGATGCCCTGGAGCAGGTACGGGGCCTTCTCGTAGGTGTGCTTCTGGAGGTCGAGGATGACCTTCTTGGGCGAGAGCGGCTTGCCGGTGTTCCAGGCCGGGCACTGGGACTGGCAGCGCCCGCACTCGGTGCAGGTGCTGAAGTCCAGGAGGCCCTTCCAGGTGAAGTCCTCCAGCTTGCCCGCGCCGAACGGGTCCTCGTCGGGGTCGGCCTCCTCGAAGTCGAGGGGCTTGGTGCCGGACTTGTCCATCATCTGCTTGGCCGCGCCCAGGGACGGGGACCCGTCGGCGTTGCGCTTGAAGTAGATGTTGACCGGCGCGAGGAAGCGGTGCCAGCCGATGCCCATGGTGAGCACACGGGCGATGACCATGAAGAACAGGTAGCTGATGATCAGCTTGAACGCGGCGACCAGGGCGATGGCGGGCTCGGCGATCGCGGGGTCGCCGGGCAGGATCGCGCCGAGGCCGGTGGAGATCGGCGTCGCCCAGGCCGGGAACGGGAAGTCGCCCATGGCCGACTTGAGGCCGCGGATCACGAAGATCGAGATCAGCAGGCCCCACAGGTAGGCCTCGACGTAGTACGCGGTCCAGTGCCGGGAGTTGGTGAACCGGGACTGGCGGCCGAGGCGCCTGGGGCCGTTGAGCATGCGGTAGACGGTCAGGCCGACGATGCCGACGAGGCTGGCCGCGGCGATGAACTCGATGGCCAGACCGTAGAGGGCCCAGTCGTGGATGATCGGCAGCTTGAAGTGCGGGTCGAAGACCTCGCCCTGGGCCTCCACGACGGTGAAGACCAGCAGCGGGAACGAGACCATGACGAACCAGTGGGCGACGCCGATCCACGGCCGCTTGAGCATCCGCCCGTGCCCGAGGATCTCGATGAGCGCCATGGTGAGCCGCTGTCCGAACGGCCCCTTGCGCTCCGGCTCCACCGAGCGGCCCACACCCACGGTTCGCACGATCTGGCGGATACCCAGAGCGAACATGGTGAACGCGACCACGGCGAAGACCGAGGTGATGATGCCCAGTGTCAGGTACAGCATCGTCCGTGGCCTCCCATCCTGCTTCGTCGTCCGGTGCGCCACACACCGGGGGTCGAACTATATGTTACTAGCGAGTAATGCCGCGGTCGCCACCGGATGCCCGACCCCTGGCGGAGGCGGAACCCCGTGGCCGTCGCCACAGGCCGCCGGGTCGCGGAACCCGGTCGGCGCGCGTGCGTCGGTGCCGTCCGGCGCTGGCGCTGATGCCGGTGTGACAGGACCGCGCGGGTGTGCCCGAACAGGACTCGGACGCACCGCACGTCCTATATGTAGCGGACGGCGGTCGCGGGACGACCCGACGGGGGTATCGGTGACTTCACCGTCTCTCCCCTATTACCAGGTTGCGGCATGGCCGGGAGTGGAACAACCACGGATGCGCGGCTGTGGACAACTGGTCGGGGGCCGCCGTCCCTGGAAACCGTCCTCGGGGACCGTCTCTGGGAGCGGTCCTCGGCGGCCTTCCCCGGGAGCCGTCCTCGGCGGCCTTCCCCGGGAGCCTTCTCTGGGGTCGTCCGCGCAAGCGGTGCGGCGCCCGGGCAGGGCGAAGCGCGGGACGCCGTGGGACCCCCCGTCTTCCAGTCTCCCGGAGGGGCCCGGCCTCCGACAACGCCCGTCCCCTCCCTGTGGACGACCCCGGAGCCGGGACCCCGGACGGCGCGACGCACGGGGCCGCCGGAGCCGGATCCGCCCGGGGGGCCGGATGGGGCCGGGCCGGGGTCAGACGCAGCCGCCGAGCTCGCAGATGTCGGCGCGCGAGGTGGACACCTTCAGGTCGTCGTACCAGACGTAGCTGTCGTGGGCGGGGGCGAAGCCCTCGGTGGAGCCTCCGAAGAAGGACCAGAGATAGGCCTTGTCCACCAGGTCCTCGTCGGTCACCAGGCGCAGGCCGGTGACCATCGCGGCGGGCTCGCCGTTGTAGAAGACCTCGATCTCCCCGTCGGGGCTGGCCTGTCCGTCGGTGACCGTGTTGACGCGGACCCGCTGGGCGATGTGCACCCACTCGCCCCGGGGGAGGTGGACGGCGGCCCCGTCGGCGACCAGGGGCTCGGAGTCGCCGAACTCGCCCTTCTTGTCCATGTGGTAGTAGTACAGCTCCGCCTTGCCGTCGCGGCGCCAGACCACGCGCGAGCTGTAGCCGTTCTCCCCGGTGCAGACGTCCCCGCCCGAGCACCCCGCGCCCCCGGCCAGCCCGAACCCCAGCTTTCCGCCGAACGAGGTGGTCCCCCAGCTGAAGTCCTCGTCCAGGCGCGCCCAGAAGGACAGGTAGTACTCACGCGCCGGGGTGAGCCGGAACGGCGCCAGCCCGCCGGAGTCCCGCGGGCCGATCTTCCCCTCGGGGTAGAGCACGCGCAGCGACTGCCCGCCCCCGTGTGCGGGCACCGAGTCGTCGATGACGGCGCGCTCCTCCAGGCCCCTGGCGCTGGGGGCGTACCAGCCGTCCTTCTCCCATTCCGCGAGGGTGTAGGCGCTGCCCGCGGCCGGGCGCTCGAAGGTGTTGTGCCGGTACGTGGACGAGAAGGCGCCCTCGGCGTCCCCGGCGGACGCGGGGTCGTCCCCGGCGGACGCGGGGTCGGCGACCTCCCCCGCCGGTGCGACGGCCTCCCCCGCCGGCACCGCGACGTCCCCGGCGGGCGGTGGCGCCTCACCGACGGGCGCGGTGGTGTCCCCGATCGGCCGGGGGACGTCCTCGGCGGACGCGGGGGCGGTGCCCAGCGCGGGCAGCAGCACCGTGGCGGCGAGTGCGGAGGCGAGCAGGGCCTTGGGCGTCACGGGCGTCTCCGTTTCGGGACTTCGGCGGACGCGGCGGGGAACCGCCGCGCCGGTCGCCGCCCCGCGGTACCAGCGCGTCGGCGGCAGGGCCATCGTCGGCCGCCGACCGCGGGCGCCCGGTGCTGCGACACGGGCGTTTCCCTCCGTTTGACCGGAAGGCGCCCCTCCGGTGACCGCCCGCGCGCCGGCACCCGCGGCACTCCCCGGACCCCCGCGGCACTCCCCCGGACCCCGAGCCGCCGCGCGCGGCGCCCCTCGGACCCCCGCGCCGTACTCCCCCGGCCTCGCGCGGGACGGGGTCCCGCGGCCCCGTGCACCCGCATCCCCGGAGCCACCCCAGGGGAACCCCGAGCCCCCCTGATCTTGCGGGTCAAGGTTCTCCCCGACTTGTCCCGGGGTTCGCCCATATCCCCGATCAGAGTGCCCAGGTCGGGAACATCCCGGTCCGGCCGACCGTTGTCAGGGCGTAGGAAGCAACTTGAGTCGGGTCAACTCAACTGACTTGACAGCCCCCAGCCGACGAAGCAAAATTACGTCTGAACGACTCAACTTTGACGGAGGAAGCAACCATGGCACGTGCGGTCGGAATCGACCTCGGTACGACGAACTCGTGTGTCGCGGTCCTGGAGGGCGGCGAGCCCACGGTCATCGCCAACGCCGAGGGCGCCCGTACCACCCCGTCCGTCGTCGCCTTCGCCAAGAACGGTGAGGTGCTCGTCGGCGAGGTCGCCAAGCGCCAGGCGGTCACCAACGTCGACCGCACCATCCGCTCGGTCAAGCGCCACATCGGCACCGACTGGACGGTGAAGATCGACGACAAGACCTTCAACCCCCAGCAGATCAGCGCCTTCGTGCTCCAAAAGCTCAAGCGCGACGCCGAGGCCTACCTGGGCGAGGACGTGACCGACGCGGTCATCACCGTCCCGGCCTACTTCAGCGACTCCCAGCGCCAGGCCACCAAGGAGGCCGGCACCATCGCGGGCCTCAACGTCCTGCGCATCATCAACGAGCCGACCTCGGCCGCGCTGGCCTACCACCTGGAGAAGGAGGACGAGGCCACCATCCTGGTCTACGACCTCGGCGGCGGCACCTTCGACGTCTCCCTCCTGGAGGTCGGCGACGGCGTCGTGGAGGTCAAGGCGACCAACGGCGACAACCACCTGGGCGGCGACGACTGGGACCAGGCCATCGTCGACTGGCTGGTGGAGAAGTTCAAGAACTCCAACGGCGTGGACCTGTCCAAGGACAAGATGGCCCTCCAGCGCCTGCGCGAGGCCGCGGAGAAGACCAAGATCGAGCTCTCCAGCTCCAGCGAGTCGGCGATCAACCTGCCCTACATCACGGCCTCGGCCGAGGGCCCGCTGCACCTGGACGAGAAGCTCTCCCGCGCCGAGTTCCAGCGCCTGACCGCCGACCTGGTCGAGCGGACCAAGACCCCGTTCCAGCAGGTCCTCAAGGACGCCGGGATCAGCCTGGACCAGATCCACCACGTGGTCATGGTCGGCGGCTCCACCCGTATGCCCGCCGTCGTGGAGCTGGTCAAGGAGATGACCGGCAAGGACCCCAACAAGGGCGTCAACCCCGACGAGGTCGTGGCCATCGGCGCCTCGCTCCAGGCCGGTGTGCTCAAGGGCGAGGTCAAGGACGTCCTGCTGCTGGACGTCACCCCGCTGTCGCTGGGCATCGAGACCAAGGGCGGCGTGTTCACCAAGCTCATCGAGCGCAACACGACCATCCCGACCAAGCGCTCCGAGATCTTCACGACGGCCGACGACAACCAGCCGTCCGTGCAGATCCAGGTGTACCAGGGCGAGCGCGACATCGCCCAGTACAACAAGAAGCTGGGCGTCTTCGACCTGACCGGTCTGCCCCCGGCGCCGCGCGGCGTCCCGCAGATCGAGGTCGCCTTCGACATCGACGCCAACGGCATCGTCAGCGTCACCGCCAAGGACCTGGGCACCGGCAAGGAGCAGTCCGTCACCATCTCCGGCGGCTCCGCGATGTCCAAGGACGACATCGACAAGATGGTCCGCGAGGCCGAGCAGTACGCGGAGGAGGACCGCAAGCGCCGCGAGGAGGCCGAGGTCCGCAACAACGCCGAGTCCCTCGTCTACCAGACCGAGAAGGTCATCAAGGACAACGAGGACAAGGTCCCGGCGGACGTGCGCTCCGAGACCGAGGCTGCCGTCGCCGAGCTGAAGACCGCTCTGGAGGGCTCCGACGTGGAGGCCATCCGCACCGCGAGCGAGAAGGTCGCGCTGGCCAGCCAGAAGATCGGCTCCGCCATCTACAGCCAGGGACAGCAGGGCGCCGAGGGCGACGCGGCCCAGGGCACCCAGGGTTCCGGCGACGACGCCGACGTCGTGGACGCCGAGATCGTCGACGAGGACAACAAGGGCACCCAGGGCAACCAGTCCTGATCCCAGGTCGAGCCGAGGAAGGAGGGCGTGTCTCAGATGGCACCGTCGGAGAACACGAACGGCACCGGCGACGGTGAGGAGCGCCAGGGGCCGGTGATCCGGGACAACCGCCGGATCGATCCGGAGACCGGGCAGGTCAGGAACCCCGAGGCCGAGGGCGACGCGACCGAGGAGATCCCCGAGGTCGCCGAGGAGGATGTCGTCGAGGCCGATCTGGAGGACGTCGAGGTCCCCGACACCCCCGAGTCGGTGGTGTCGGACGCGATCAACGCGGACGAGCGGGTCGTCGAGCTCACCAACGACATCAAGCGGGTGCAGGCGGAGTACGCCAACTACCGCAAGCGCGTGGACCGCGACCGCGTGGCCGTCCGCGAGATCGCCACAGCCCAGGTTCTCGGCGAACTGCTGCCGATCCTGGACGACATCGGCCGGGCCCGTGAGCACGACGAGCTCAACGGCGGGTTCAAGGCGGTGGGCGAGTCCCTGGAGGCCGTGGTCACCAAGCTGGGCCTGGAGCGGTACGCGGAGAAGGACGACGAGTTCGATCCCAACCTCCACGAGGCGCTCACCCTGATGCCGGTCCCGGGCATCTCGGTCCAGACCGTGATCGAGGTGTTCCAGCCCGGGTACCGCATCGGTGAGAGGATCCTGCGCCCGGCCCGCGTGGTCGTCGGGGATCCCGTCGAGGGCGGCGAGGAGGCCGCGTCCGGTTCCGCCGCCGCGGACGAGGGTCCCGGCGGGGAGTCCCCGGCCGCGGACGGCGCCGACGGCGGGGAAGACGACAGGTAACGGGTCCGCCCGTTGATCCTCCGGCCGCGGCCCCGCGTGAGCGGCGGCCGCGGCCGGAGCCGGACCCCGGCCCGACGCGGTGCGGGGTCACATGGAAGCATCGGACGCAACCGGCACCAGCGGGGGAAGGCACCAGTCGATGAGCACCAAGGACTACCTGGAGAAGGACTACTACAAGGTCCTGGGAGTCTCAAAGACCGCCTCGAAGGACGAGATCAAGCAGTCCTACCGCAAGCTGGCCAGGGAGAACCACCCGGACGCGAACGCCGACGACCCCGGCGCGGCCGACCGCTTCAAGGAGATCTCCGAGGCCTACAACGTCCTGTCGGACGAGAAGCGCCGCAAGGAGTACGACAACGCGCGCTCGCTGTTCGGCAGCTCCTACCGCCCCGGCGGCGGCACCGGCCCCGGCGGGTTCGACGTGGGCGACCTGTTCGGGCAGGGCACCGGCAGAACGGGGACCTCGGGCGGCGGCGAGCGGCTGAACGACCTCTTCGGCGGGCTGTTCGGCGGCCGCGGGCGCGGCGGGACCACGCGCAGCAGACGTGGCGCCGACATCGAGACCGAGACGACACTGACCTTCCGCGAGGCGGCCGAGGGGGCCACGCGCTCCTTCCAGCTGGCCGACGAGTCGGCCTGCCCCACCTGCAAGGGCACCGGCGCCAAGTCGGGCACCGCCCCGCGGATGTGCCCCAAGTGCTCCGGCACCGGGCACGAGAACACCAACCTGGGCGGCTTCTCGCTGTCCGAGCCGTGCAGCGAGTGCAAGGGCCGCGGCCTGGTCGTGGACGACCCCTGCCCCACCTGTAGCGGCAGCGGGCGCGGCAAGAGCACCCGCACCGTCCAGACCCGCATCCCCGGCGGCGTGTCCGAAGGGCAGCGGATCCGGATCAAGGGCAAGGGCGCACCGGGCGAGAACGGCGGCCCGACGGGTGACCTCTACGTCGTCGTCCACGTGAAGGAGCACCCGGTGTTCGGTAGGAGCGGCGACAACGTGACGATCACCGTCCCGGTGACCTTCCCCGAGGCGGCTCTGGGCGCGGACGTGCGCATCCCCACCCTCAACGGCTTCCCGGTGACCGTGAAGGTCCCGCCGGGCACGCAGAACGGGCACAAGCTGCGGGTGCGCGGCAAGGGCGCGAACCGCAAGGACGGCACCACGGGCGACATGCTCGTCACGATCGAGGTGGCGGTACCGAGGACTCTCGACGGAGACGCACGCGAGGCTCTGGAGAAGTTCCGCGCCGCGACCTCCGACTACGACCCGCGCGACGGACTCGAAACGCGGGCGAAGGGTGCGTGAACGACGTGAACGACTCCTTCGGCGCTGACGCTCCGGTCTACGTGATCTCGGTCGCCGCCGAGCTCGCGGGGATGCACCCGCAGACTCTGCGGCAGTACGACCGACTGGGGATCGTCTCGCCGGGCCGCGCGTCCGGCCGCGGGCGCCGCTACTCCATGCGCGACGTGCAGACGCTGCGCCAGGTGCAGCGGCTGTCCCAGGAGGAGGGCATCAACCTCGCCGGGATCAAGCGGATCCTGGAACTGGAGCACGAGGTGGAACAGCTGCGGGAGCAGGTGTTCCACCTGGCCAACGAGCTGGAGGCGGCGCGCCGGGCGGTGGCGCGCCGGGGCCGCCCGGCCGACGGCGGTACGGGGGTGCGCGGCGAGCTGGTGCGCCGCACCCGCGTGACGATCTTCAACACCGCCGAGCCCAGGAACGACGAGGAGGACCGGGGCAGGGGCCCCGGCGCCTCGGGCCGCACCGAGGACGAGCAGGACTGACGGAACTCCGCCACGGCGAACACGGGGGCGCGGTCGGCCGTCGGACATCACCCCCCGTGACACGACTTGTGAAAGGAGTCACCGCGCATGAACTACAAGCTCACCAAGAAGAGCCAGGAGGCCCTGTCGGTGGCGATCCGCCGGGCCACCACGGACGGCAGTCCGCAGACGGAGCCCGTGCACCTGCTGGCGGCCCTGCTGGACCAGGCGGAGGGCGTCACCCGCCCGCTGCTCAAGGAGGTCGGCGCCAGTCCGGACGCGCTCCGGGACAGGGTCGAGGCGGCCGTCGGCGCGCTGCCCAAGGCGGCCGGGTCCACGGTCAGCTCGCCCAGCTCCTCGCGCCAGCTGATCGTCTCCATCAACACCGCGGCCCAGCGCGCGCAGCAGATGGAGGACGAGTACGTCTCCACCGAGCACCTGCTGGTGGGGCTGGCCGCGGACGGCGGCGAGGCGTCGCGGCTGCTCACCGAGGCCGGAGCCACCCCCGACGCGCTCCTGGAGGGGTTCGAGCGCGTGCGCGGCACGGGGAAGGTGACCTCGGAGAACCCGGAGGACACCTACCAGGCCCTGGAGAAGTACGGGGTGGACCTGACCGAGCGGGCCCGCGAGGGCAAGGTGGACCCGGTGATCGGCCGCGACGGCGAGATCCGGCGGGTCATCCAGGTGCTCAGCCGCCGCACCAAGAACAACCCCGTGCTCATCGGCGAGCCGGGCGTGGGCAAGACCGCGGTCGTGGAGGGCCTGGCCCAGCGGATCGTGGCCGGTGACGTGCCGCAGTCCCTGGTGGGCAAGCGCCTGGTGAGCCTGGACCTGTCCGCGATGGTGGCGGGCGCCAAGTACCGCGGCGAGTTCGAGGAGCGGCTCAAGGCGGTGCTCTCGGAGATCAAGGAGTCCGAGGGCCAGGTCATCACGTTCATCGACGAGCTGCACACGATGGTGGGCGCCGGCGCCGCCGAGGGCGCCATGGACGCGGGCAACATGCTCAAGCCGATGCTGGCGCGCGGTGAGCTGCGCATGGTGGGCGCGACCACCCTGGACGAGTACCGGGAGAAGATCGAGAAGGACCCCGCCCTGGAGCGGCGCTTCCAGCAGGTCATGGTGGGCGAGCCCTCGGCAGCGGACACGATCGCGATCCTGCGCGGGCTCAAGGGCCGCTACGAGGCGCACCACAAGGTGCAGATCGCCGACTCGGCCCTGGTGGCCGCCGCGACCCTGTCCGACCGCTACATCACCGCGCGGTTCCTGCCGGACAAGGCGATCGACCTCATCGACGAGGCGGCGTCCCGGCTGCGCATGGAGATCGACTCCAGCCCGGTGGAGATCGACGAGCTCCAGCGCACCGTCGACCGCCTGAAGATGGAGGAGATGGCGCTCGACAGGGAGTCGGACCCGGCCAGCCGCCAGCGGCTGGAGCGGCTGCGCGCGGACCTGGCCGACCGGCAGGAGCAGCTCACCGGGCTGGTGGCCCGGTGGGAGCAGGAGAAGGCCGGTCTCAACCGGGTCGGCGAGCTCAAGGGGCAGCTGGACGACCTGCGCACGCGGGCCGAACTGGCCCAGCGCGAGGGCGACTTCGGCGCGGCCTCCCGGCTGATGTACGGGGACATCCCGCAGCTGGAGAAGCAGGTCGAGGAGGCCAGCAGGGACGAGGAGAGGGCGGCCAGCCGGGGCGGCGCCACCATGGTCAAGGACGAGGTGGGCGCCGACGAGGTCGCCGACGTCGTGTCGGCGTGGACCGGCATCCCCGTGGGGCGGCTGATGGAGGGCGAGACCTCCAAGCTGCTGCGCATGGAGGAGGAGCTGGGCAGGCGTCTCATCGGGCAGAAGGACGCCGTGGCCGCGGTGTCGGACGCGGTGCGGCGGGCGCGGGCGGGCATCTCCGACCCGGACCGGCCGACGGGGTCGTTCCTGTTCCTGGGCCCCACGGGCGTGGGCAAGACCGAGCTGGCCAAGGCGCTGGCGGAGTTCCTCTTCGACGACGAGCGCGCGATCGTGCGCGTGGACATGAGCGAGTACTCCGAGAAGCACTCGGTGTCGCGCCTGGTGGGTGCGCCCCCCGGCTACGTGGGGTACGAGGAGGGCGGCCAGCTGACCGAGGCCGTGCGCCGACGCCCGTACACGGTGGTGCTGCTGGACGAGGTGGAGAAGGCGCACCTGGAGGTGTTCGACACCCTGCTCCAGGTGCTGGACGACGGCCGCCTGACCGACGGTCAGGGCCGTCAGGTGGACTTTCGCAACACCATCCTGATCCTCACCTCCAACCTGGGGTCGCAGTTCCTGGTGGACCAGACGCTGGAGGAGGCGGTGCGCCGCGAGCGCGTGCTCGACGTGGTGCGCGCGACGTTCAAGCCGGAGTTCCTCAACCGTCTGGACGACGTGATCATGTTCGACGCGCTGTCCACCGAGGACCTGACGCGGATCGTGGACCTCCAGGTCGACAAGCTGGCCCGGCGGCTGGCGGACCGGCGGCTGGGGCTGGAGGTGTCGGCGAGCGCCCGCGAGTGGCTGGCGCTGACCGGCTACGACCCCAACTACGGCGCGCGTCCGCTGCGCCGTCTGGTGCAGTCCTCCATCGGCGACCCGCTGGCGCGCGAGCTGTTGTCGGGCGACCTGGCCGAGGGCGCCACCGTGGTGGTGGACGTGGACGAGGGCGCGGACAGGCTCCGGGTGACCTCGCACGGTGCAGAGGAGGCCCCGGAGGCCTGAACCGGGCACGAGCGCGGAGGGCCGCCTCCCCTGGGGAGGCGGCCCTCCGCCGTGTCCGCGACCGGATCAGGCCCCGGCGAGCAGGCGGGCCTCCACCCGCGGGTCCAGGCCGACGCGGGGGCGGTCCGGGCGCTGGGGCGCACCGCCCTCCAGGGTCCGCAGCCACGCCCAGGTGTCGGCGACGGTCTCGGTGACCGGGCGGCAGCGCAGCCCCGTCGCGAGCGCCCTGGACACGTCCCCCTGGTGCAGGGCGTCGTACAGCTCGCCGGGCGGCACCCACACGGGCAGTTCGGTCCACGGCTGGACGCCCGCGTCGAGGATGACCCGGGGGTCGGTCCAGCGCAGTTCGGCGTCCGAGCCCGTGACCGCCGCGCACGCCTCCAGGAGCCGCGCGGTGGTGGTGTGCCCCGGCGGGCTCACCAGGTTGTGGGGACCGCCGAGCCCGGCCTCGGCGGCGTCGAGGGTCCAGGCGGCCAGGTCGCGCACGTCCACGTACTGCAACGGCAGGTCGGGCGGGCCGGGGGCCAGGACGGGGCCGCCCCTGGAGATCCGCTCCAGCCACCAGGGCAGGCGGCCGATGTTCTCGTACGGACCGAGGATCAGTCCCGCCCGTACGGACAGTGCCCGCGCGCCGAAGGCCGCCTCCGCCGCCAGCTCGCCGCCGCGCTTGTCCCGCGCGTAGTCGGTGCCGCCGTCCTCGGGGGAGGCGTCCACGACCGGCCCGTCCTCGTCCAGCCCGGGGGCCGCGGGAGAGGTGTAGACGGAGCGGCTGGAGACGTAGGCGTAGTGCCCGGCCCGGTCGGCGAGGAGCTTCGCGGCGTCGGCCACCGCGGAGGGGGCTCCCGACCAGGTGTCGACGACGGCGTCCCAGTGCCCCTCGGCCAGGGCGCCGAGTCCGCCCGCCTCGGTCCGGTCCCCGTGCAGGGCGGTGGTGCCGGAGGGCGCGGCGTGCCTGCCGCGGTGGAAGACGGTGACGTCCCAGCCCCTGGCGAGCGCGTCCTCCACGACCGCCCGCCCCACGAACTCGGTACCGCCCAGAACCAGAAGTCTCATGGCCGGGAGTCTGCCGGTTCCGGCCCCGACCCGCCAGGGCCGCCTGCCCAGGGCAGAACCGGGGGTTCAGGACACGTCGCGGCGGAGCGTGGTGACCGAGGCCAGGGCGACCGCCACGGCGGCGTAGCCGACCAGGACCAGGACCGCGACCCACACGGGGAGCAGCTCCTCGAAGCCGTAGACGAGCCCGGTGTCGTAGAGCGCGGTGGACGCGCCGCCGGGCAGCCACCTGCCGGCGTCCTGGAGTTGGGGGACGACGGTCAGGAGCGGTTCCAGCATGAACACCCACAGGATGCCGAACACCAGAGCGGCGACCTGGTTGCGGATGAGCGCGCCGACGCCCACGCCGATCACGGCGTAGGCGACGTAGGCGCCCACGGAGCCGACGAGGATGCGCGGCACCTGGTTGTCGACCAGGTCCAACCCGCCTCCCCCGGTCAGGATGGAGGCCCCGGCGGCCAGGGAGGACAGTCCGACGACGACCGCGCCGAACGGCAGGCTGACCAGAGCCGCGGCCACGACCTTGGCCACGATCACGGGCGGACGCCGCGGACTGGTCAGGAAGGTGACGTTGATCGTGCGGTGCTGGTACTCCGACGTCACCATCATGATGCCGATGAGCATGGCGAAGAGGGTCCCCGAGGCACCCATGGTCCAGACGGAACCGGCGTACGCGGTGCTGTCGCGGCTGAGGCCGCCCTCCAGCCCCGAGGCGAAGACCGCGAGGCCCAGGGAGAGAGCCACCCAGGCCAGTGCGGCGAGGAGCAGGATCCACCACGACCGGGTGGTGAGGACCTTGCGGAGCTCGGACCTGACGAGAGCGATCACTGGTGGTCTCCAAACGGACGGGCGGCCGTCCCCGAGGCGGTGAGGCGGAGGAAGGCGTCGTGCAGGCTCTCCCCGTTGCCGGTGAGTTCACCGAGGGTCCCCTGGTGGACCAGACGGCCCCTGGCGATGATGACGACGTTGTCGACGGTCTGTTCGACCTCGGCCAGGACGTGGCTGGACACGAGGACGGCGACGCCCTTGTCGTGGGCCTGGTGGCGCAGGAACCGGCGGAGCCACTCGATGCCCTCCGGGTCCAGCCCGTTGGCGGGCTCGTCCAGGATCAGCACCCGGGGGTCGCCCAGGAGCGCCCCGGCCAGCGACAGGCGCTGGCGCATGCCCATCGAGTAGCCGCCGACCCGCTTGTTCCCGGCACCGGCGATCCCCACCTCGTCCAGCACCTCGTCGGCACGGGAGAGGGGCAGGCCCGCGGCGTCGCACATGACGCGCAGGTGGTTGCGGCCGGTGCGCCCCGGGTGCAGGTTGGTGGCCTCCAGCACCGCGCCGACCTCGGTCAGCGGGTTGGGCAGGCTCGTGTAGGCGCGGCCGTCGACCAGCCCCTCACCGCTGTCGGGGCGGACCAGGCCGAGCAGACACCGCAGGGTGGTGGTCTTGCCCGCGCCGTTGGGTCCCAGGAAGCCGGTGATCGTGCGGGACTCCACCGTGAAGGAGACGTGGTCAACGGCCTGCTGGCCGCGGAACGCCTTGGACACGTTCCTTATCTCGATCGCTGGCATGCATTTCGCTCTCGTCGGAGGAATACTGGAAAACACCTTCAGCGGGAGACACGGTCGTTTTCCCTTTCCGCGTTCCCCGCCGGGGATCCGCGAGGAGCCTAACAAGGCCCCTTTCGTCCCACAGACGATGGATCACGGGCCCGGCGGGGAACCGGAGAGCATGACTTTCGTGGGTTGCACACCACTCAGTCCAGCGGATATGCGCCATCCACCGCGGGAGCGCACCGAGCGGAGGGAACGGGAGCGGGAGGAGCACGGACCCGCGCAACCGCCGGCACATCCTTCGTCAGTTCGTCCCCTGACTTTCGTTATGCGCCACCGGGGGGGGAATACGCCGTCACAGTCTTTCGCGCACGGCCGGAAAGGACATCGGCCTTCGCGGGAATGGCCGCTTCCGGCCACCCGCGCGGGAGGGGCGGCGCACCAGGGCCACCAGTGGCGGGGGACGGTTCGCCGCCTTCCTCTGCAGCCGCCGCGGGCGCGTTCTCCACGACCGCCCGCCCCGCGGACCCGGTACCGCCCGGAACCGACGCCGCGGAACCGGCCGCTCGGGCCAGGTCAGCCCCCGCAGCCGCGGGCGCGCTCCAGGAGCAGGGAGCGCTCGCGCTCGTTGCGGGTCAGGGACGCCGCGCGCTCGAACTCGGCGCGGGCCTCGGCCCGGCGGTCCAGCCGCACGAGCAGGTCGCCGCGCACGGCGGGCAGCAGGTGGTAGTCGCCCATCCCCGGCTGGTCCCGCAGCGCGTCCACGATCCCCAGCGCGGCGTCCGGCCCCGAGGCCATCGACACCGCCACCGCCCGGTTCAGCTCCACCACCGGCGATCCGGTGGCCTCGACCAGGGCCAGGTACAGAGCGGCGATGACCGTCCAGTCGGTGTCGGCGGCGGTGAACGCCCTGGCGTGCTCGGCCGCGATGGCCGCCTGGAGCACGTAGGGCCCGCCGGGCTGGCTCCGGTCCGGTGGCAGCGCCCTGAGCAGGGCCTCCAGCCCGCGCGTGATGAGCAGGCGGTCCCAGAGCGCGCGGTTCTGCTCGGCCAGGGGGACGGGCTCCCCGTCGGGGCCGACGCGGGCGCGCAACCGCGAGGCGTGCAGCTCCATCAGCGCCACCAGCCCGTGCACCTCGCGTTCCTCGGGCAGCAGCTGGGCGAGCACGCGGCCCAGGCGCATGGCCTCCTCGCACAGCGTGGGGCGCGTCCACTCCGTGCCCGAGGTGGCGGTGTAGCCCTCGTTGAACACCAGGTAGACGACCTCCAGGACGGAGGCCACGCGGGCGTCGCGGTCCTCGCCGACGGGCACCTCGAAGGGCACCCTCCTCCTGGCGAGGGTGCGCTTGGCGCGCACGATGCGCTGGGCGACGGTGGACTCGGGCACCAGGAAGGCCCGGGCGACCTCCTCGGTGGTGAGTCCGCCGAGCAGGCGCAGGGTGAGCGCGACGCGGGCCTCGGTGGACAGCACCGGATGGCAGCACACGAACATCAGCCGCAGGAGGTCGTCGCCGAAGTCCTCCTCCAGGACGGCGTCGAACTCGGCCTGCCCGTCGTACCCGGCGAACTCGCGGCCGAGGTCGGCCATGCGCCGCTGGAAGCGCTCGTCGCGGCGCCAGCGGTCGAGCACGCGGCGCTTGGCGACGGTGGTCAGCCAGGCGCCGGGGTTGTCGGGGACCCCGTCACCGGGCCACTTCTCCAGTGCGCTGACCAGCGCGTCCTGGGCGAACTCCTCGGCGAGGCCGACGTCGCCGACCATGCGGGTGAGCACTGCGACGAGGCGGGCCGACTCGATACGCCAGACCGCCTCGACCGCGCGCGTGGCGTCGGTGTGGCTCACGGGGCAATCTCAGCACCACGAGCCACACCGGCGCAAGCACGTACGGGTCAGCCGCCGTGCGAGTACCCCTGGGCGCGCAGCTCGCGCTCGCGCTCCTTGAGGTGCTCGGGCATCTCGTCGCCGAAGTCGTCGGTGTCGAAGACGCGCCGCAGCACCAGGTTCATCTCGGTGTCGTCGCCCTCCGGCGGGTGCGGGCAGCGCTTGGCCCACTCCACGGCCTCCTCGTGCGAGGACACCTGGAGGACCCAGTACCCGGCGACGAACTCCTTGGCCTCCGCGAAGGGCCCGTCGGTGACGGTCGCGTTGCCGCCGCTGAAGGTGACCCGGGTCGCCTCGGAGGCGGGGGCCAGGCCGTCCCCGGCGAGCAGGACACCGGCCTTGACCATCTGCTCGTTGTAGGCGGCCATCGCCTCGAAGACCTCCGGGCCGGGCTCGTAGTCGACGGCCTCGGTCTCGGGCGTGGACATGATCGTCATCATGTAGCGCATGGTGTTCGCCTCTCGTGCGGTGTGGGGGTCCGCTCCCCCGCTCTCATCCACACGTCGAACGGCACCGCACCGGATCGACACCTCCCCGGATTTTTTCTCGGGGATTCTCTCCGCGCCCCCGCCGCACCGCTCACCAGCCCTCTGGCTGGTGAAGACCCGTTCCGGACACGGAGGGGACGCCGGGACGGGGCAGAGCGCGCGGGATTCCCCGGCGGACGTGACATCCGCGCGAAGGCGGGTCCGGAGGATGGGCGCCATCGACAAGGCACCACCGCCCTTGCCACACACGTCGCAGCACTTCGCCGAAGGGAAACCCTATGAGCATCGAGAAGGCCTGGAAGGACCCCGACTACCGCGACGGACTCACCGAGATCGAACTCGACGACCTCCCCGAGAACCCCGCCGGTGCCACCCCCCTCAGCTCCCAGAGCCTCAACTCGGTCCGCGGCGGCCGTGACCCGTTCGAGATGTCCATCCTGCCCTACGTCACCTGCGGTCAGCCGACCCGCTCCGTGATCATGACCTGCGCCGGTCCGGCCTGAACCGGCCTCCCTCCGCCCGCGTCGGGGGCGGACCCACCCGTCGACTCCGGAAGACGCACCGAGGAAACCGAGGGAAAGGAAGCGGATGAGCACCGAGAGAGCCTGGAAGGACCCCGACTACCGCGACAGACTCACCGAGGACGAGGCCGCCGACATGCCGGAGAACCCGGCGGGCACCAGCCCGCTGGACAACCGCCGGCTCAACGAGATCCACGGTGGCACCGTCGTCACGACTCGTCCCGTCAACACCGTCGCCCTCTGCCCCCTGACCCTGGTTCCCTCCCTCTGCGGCACTCTCGGCAGAGACTGACGGGGAGCGACGAACGCAGGATCCCGGGGCGGGAACACCGGGAAGGCCCTCCTTTCGGCGGACCGCGGTGTTCTCCCCCCGCCCCCAGACAGGACCCGCGCCCCGAGAGAAGACAGGACACCGTGGCCCCCTCCCCAGCTTCGGAACGCACACTGACCGCGACCGCGACCTGGACGGTCGCGGACGACCTCCCCTGGCAGCGCGCCCTGCACGTCGACGCCTCCGAGCGCCGGGCCGCGGGCAACCCCTCGCCCCATCCTCGCGCCCACGGGCGCTGGACCCGCGTCTTCGGAGCGGACGGCATCGGTCCCGCGGCCGACGCCCTCGGGTTCGGTTCGGGTGGTCTCCGCGACCTGGTCGAGGGCCCGGACGCTCCCGCGGCCCTGTCCGTCCCGCACTGGGTGCGCCGGGCCGACCACCACCTCGCGCTGGGACGGGCCCCGTCGGCACGCCCCGAGGAGCATCTCCTGCGGCCCGACGACCTCGGCCTCACGCGCGTCGCCGCCGACCTGGTCCGCGGCTACCAGCGCGCCCTGTGCTCTGGTGCCGCCCGTGCCGCGGGCGACGCCCCCCGGCTCCGGGAGCTGCCCCGGCTCCTCCTCGGCACGTTCCCGCTGTCCGCACTGCACGCCCTGACGGGGCGGACCCTGGTCCTGGAGATGAACGTCGCGCGAATCAGGGGGCAACTCGTCGGCGACACCCCGGAGGAGAGGTACCGCGACCACCTCCGCCGGCTGGACGGAGACCACCTCCAGAGGGAGTTCTGGTCCGAGTACACCGTCCTACTCCGCCAGGTCGACCAGCTGCTCTCCGGCTGGCTGGACTCACGCCTGGAGTTCGCCGGACGTCTGGCCTCGGACCTGCGCGACCTCGACTCCCTGCACGGGGTGCGCCTGGGCGCGCTCGACTCCGTCGGCTTCGGCGCGGGCGACACCCACCGCGGTGGCCGCTCGGTCGCCGTCGCCGGGTTCTCCGGTACCCGCATGGTGTACAAGCCACACGCGCTCGGCTCCGACACCGCGTGGGGCGCGGTGATCGACTGGTTCAACTCCCAGGCGCCCGAGCACGGCCTGCGCGCCCCCTGCCACCTGCCGCGTGCCAGCCACGGGTGGACGACCTTCGTCGAACACCTCCCGTGCCGGTCCGACGAGGGCGACGCCTTCTACTGGCGCTTGGGCGCCCTCCTGGCCCTGAACTACGCCCTGTGCGGCACGGACCTGCACCACGAGAACCTCATCGCCTCGGGTGCCCACCCGGTCATGATCGACATGGAGGCCCTGTTCCACGGCGCCGCGCCCCGGGAGCCGGACGGCGCGCGCGTGGACCCGGCCGAGCGGGTCATCGGCGAGAGCGTCATGCGCGTCGGCCTGCTGCCCTCGAAGATGATGGTCCACGACGGCGGCGCCGTCCGGGCCTTCGACGCGAGCGGGGTCGGCGCCGACGGTGAACACGAGTCCCTGATCCCGCTGTCGGTCGCCCGGCGCGCCGGAACCGACGAGATGGTCTTCGGCTCCGAGTACGTGACGGTACGCGGTGAGGCCTCCCACCGGCCGCACTGCGACGGCGCTCCCTTCGATCCCCGCGAGCACGTCGGCGCTTTCACCAGGGGCTTCACCGACGCCTACTGGTACGTGGCCGGGGACCGGGAGGCCTGGCTGGCCGAGGGCGGCCTGCTCGACGGTTTCCGCGGTGCCGAACTGCGCCACATCGCCCGGCCCACCGCCTTCTACGCCGCCGTGCTCTCCGACAGCTCCCACCCCGATTTCCTCCGCGACGGCCGCGACCACGACCGGATCCTCGCGAGCGTGGCGTGCGGCGCCGACGGGACCCGGCACTGGGAACCGCTGGCCGCGGCGGAGCTGGCCGAGCTGCGCGTCGGCGACATCCCCCACTTCACCTGCCGTTCCGGGTCGACCGACGTCGTCAGCGGCCAGGGCACCGTCGTGCCCGGCTTCCTGGCCGAACCGCCGGAGGAGGCCGTCCGCCGCAGGGTCCTGCGCCTGGGCCAGGAGGACCTGGAAACACAGGCCCGCCTGGTCCGGCGCGCCTTCGACTCGCTCCAGCCCGCGCGCGCGACCGCTCCCGGAGGCACTCTTCCCCCGGCCGGGGAACCCCTGTCCGGCGACACCGCCGTCGAAGGGGCCCTGCGCATCGCGCACGAGCTCTGCGACGAGGCGGTGCGGGACGGCGACGACATGGGGTGGATCGGCCTGGAGTTCGTCGAGGAGCGGTTCTGGCGCCTGGGCGGGGCCGGCAACGACCTGTACTCGGGACTGGCCGGGATCGGGCTCTTCCTGTCCCGCGCCGCCCAGGCCACCGGAGACGGGCGGATTCGCGGATTCGCCGAGCACACCGCGCGGATCCTGGCGGACCGTGCGGGGGAGCTGCGAAGGGAGCACGACCGCCGGGCGGCCGCGGGCACCCTGGAGCGGGAGCTCAGCCGGCGCTGCGACCCCGGCGGCTTCGGTCCCGTCGGCGGTCTGCTCTACCACCTGGCCCACGCCGGGAGCGTCCACGGTCGCGGAGACTGGCTCGACGCCGCCGAGCTCTGCCTGCCCGTGCTGCGGGACCACATCGGGCACGACACCATGCACGACCTGCTCTCGGGGGCGGCCGGGGCCTGCCTGGCCGCCCTGGCGCTGCACCGCGTCCGGCCGGGTTCGGGCGCGCTGGCGGTCGCCGAGTACGCGGCCTCGGCCCTGCTGGACCGGGCCGTCCCCCAGGAGACCGGGATCGGCTGGCCGGGCGCGGCCTCGCGGGTCCCGCTCTCGGGCGCCTCGCACGGCAACGCCGGGGTGGCCCACGCCCTGCTGCGGCTCAACGCCGTCGCGCCCCGTCCCGAGTACCTCCACGCGGCCGCACGAGCCCTGGCCCACGAGCGCACGCTCCTCGACCCCGCCCTGGGCAACTGGCGCGACCTGCGGCCCGACGGCGGAGACGTTCCCGGCGTGTCCTGGTGCCACGGCGCCCCGGGCATCGGGCTGGTCAGGGCCGCCGGGCTCGGCCTCAGGGGCGCCGAGACCCTGTACCCGGTCCTACGCGAGGACATGGAGACCGCCGAGCGCGCCACTCGCTCCGCCCACTTTCCCGAGGGGGGCGGATTCCGTTCCCTGGGCGACAACGGGCTGTGCCACGGCGACCTGGGGAACCTGGAGTTCCTGCTGGTCTCCTCCCGGATCCGCGGCGACGACGAGGGCGCCGACGCCGTGCTGTGCTCCGCCGCCGCCCTGGCCGAACACGGCCTCGGGAGCGGCTGGGGCACCGGCCCGCTGGCCGCGGAGGCCGTCCCCGGCCTGATGTACGGCCGCGCGGGCATCGGTTACAACCTGCTCCGCCTGGCCCTGCCCGCCCAGGTCCCCTCCGTCCTGTTGCTGGACACACCGTGAGTGCGGCAAAGGACCGCACCGGGCTCCTGGTCCCGGAGGACACGGCCCGCCTCTACCGACGGTCCGCCCTCGTGCCCCCGCCGCGCACAGGCGGTCGCGCGTCCGCGCTCGAACGGCTTCTGTCCGTACCCCGGTGGCCGTTCGCCGCGGTCGTGGCCGTCCTGGTCGCGGCGGTCGCGGCCGGAACGCTCGTCCGGCTCCCCGTCCGGGTCCCCCTCACCCCGACAGGCGCGGGGCCCGGGGGGATCAGTGCCGTCGCCCCTCCCGGCGCGGAGGTGTCCGAGGGGCTCGCGGCCACGGTCGTGGCCGGCTCCCGGCGGTCGGCGGGAGTGGTGAGCGGGGTCCGCCGGGAGTCCGTTCCCGGCACCGGAGCGACGGTGACGGTCGTGACAGTGGAGCTGCGGGGCACGCTCCCCGACGACCCCGGAAGCATCCGGGTGTTCCTGGAGACGGGTACCCGCCCCCTCCTGGCGGAGCTCCTCGGACAGGACGTGGGGAGAGCGCCGTGAGAACGAGACCGACGACGCCCGGACGCCTCCGGAGGCACATCGGCCCCCGGGTCCCGGTCGTTCTGCAGAACACGCCCACCGAGTGCGGGATCGCGTGCCTGGCGATGGTCCTGGGCGCCCACGGGCGCTCCGTTCCGGTACGCCGGCTGCGCGAGGAGCTGGACGCGGGCCGCGACGGCGTCTCGGCCCAGGCCCTGGCGATGGCCGCTGAGGAGCACGGCATGCGGGTCCGGGCCTACCAGGCCGAACCCGGAGCCCTGCGCGGGATGACCGTACCGCTCATCGCGCACTGGGGGCTGAGCCACTTCGTCGTGGTCGAGAGCGTCGGCGAACGGTACGTCCGCATCGTCGACCCGGCCTCCGGGAGGGGGCGGATACCCCGGGAGGAGTTCGACCGCTCCTTCACCGGCATCGTGCTCACGATGCGCCCCGGGGAGGACTTCGAGCGGCTCCGTCCCCCGCCGGGGGAGGTCCCGAGGTTCCTGGCCCGCCACTTCCCCCGGTCTCCCGGCCTGGTGGGCACGGTGGTGGCGGTCTCCGCCCTCCTGACCGCTCTGGGCGTGCTGCCCGCCCTGGTCGTCCGCTACCTGATCGACCGGGTGGTGCCCACAGGCGGCACCGACATGATGGTCGCGGTGGGACTCGGCGTGCTCGCCCTGGTCGTCGGCCAGGCCCTGGTCGGGTTCCTGCGGTCCGAGGCCCTGGTCCGGCTGCGCCTGCGCGTCGACCTCGACCTGATGACCTCGTTCCTCAGGCACCTGTTCCGCCTGCCCTACGCCTACTTCCAACTCCGCGGCAGCGGTGACATCCTCACCCGCGTGTCCAGCAGCATGGTGATACGGGAGGTCCTCAGCTCGCACATGCTGTCCCTGCTCCTGGACACCGCCATGACGGTCTTCTACGTCACCCTGCTGTGGCTGCTGGCCCCCCGGATCGGCGCCGTCGTCCTGGGCGCCGCGGTGCTCCAGTTCCTGGCGGTCGCGGTGTTCAGCCGCCGGGTACGGGAGACCAGCCGTGAGGAGACGGCCGCCATGGCGGAGGCCCACACCCAGCTGGTGGAGTCGCTCGCGGGCGTGGAGACGCTCAAGTCGGCCGGGGCGGAGGGCGCGGCACTGAGCCGGTGGGAGTGGCTGTACCGAA
The DNA here is from genome assembly GCF_012396365.1 of Nocardiopsis alborubida. GTDB lineage: Bacteria > Actinomycetota > Actinomycetes > Streptosporangiales > Streptosporangiaceae > Nocardiopsis > Nocardiopsis alborubida. Next base: position 32,349 of record NZ_JAAXPG010000046.1, read on the forward strand.
ACCAGCTCGCCTCCACCCTGCGCAAGGACACCGTGACCAACCGCATGGACCTGCTGCTGGACCTGTTCCGGCTGGGCGCGCCGCTGGCCCTGCTGTGGGCGGGCACCTGGCTCGTCCTGGACGGGGGGATGTCGCTCGGGACACTCGTCGCGGCCAACACCCTGGCGGGGATGGCGCTGACCCCCGTGGCCTCGCTGTCCCAGGTCCACCACTCGCTCCAGTCCGCGGCCGTGCACGTGAGCAGGCTCCGGGACGTGCTCCAGGAGACCGCTGAGCGCGGGGGCGAACCCGCGCCCGAGCTACGGGGGCGGATCAGCCTCCGCGGGGTGTCGTACCGGTACCAGAAGGACGCGCCCGCCACCCTGTCCGACGTCGACCTGGAGATCCCCGCCGGGAGCATGGTCGCGGTCGTGGGCCGTTCCGGGTCCGGCAAGAGCACGCTCGGCAGGCTCATGCTCGGGCTCCACCAGGCCACGCGCGGCGAGGTCCTGTTCGACGGGATCCCCCTGACCCGGCTGGACCCGAGGACGATCCGGTCCCAGTGCGGGGTCGTCGTGCAGGACAACGCCGTGTTCAGCGGGAACGTGCTGGACAACGTCCGGATCAACGCCCCCGGAGCGACCGTGGAGGACATCGTGCGCGCCTCCAGGCTGGCCTGCCTGCACGAGGACGTCCAGCGGATGCCGCTCGGGTACTTCACCCCGCTGGGCGAGCGGGGCAGCGGCCTGTCCGGCGGACAGCGTCAGCGCGTCGGACTCGCCCGGGCGCTGGTCTCCGAGCCCCGTGTCCTGCTGTTGGACGAGGCGACCAGCCATCTGGACACCGTCACCGAGGACCGGATCCGCCACAACCTGCGCGAACTGGACTGCACCCGGGTGGTCATCGCCCACCGGCTGAGCACGGTGCGCGACGCCGACCGGATCGTGGTGGTCTCCGACGGGCGTGTCGTCGAGCAGGGGACCCACGAGGAGCTGGTCGCCGTCCGGGGCGCCTACGCCGACCTGGTCGGCGGCGACCTCACCGGAACGGTGTCCGGCTGAGGGACGGGGACCGACGGGGACCGGCGACCCCGTTCGGGAGGGGACCGGCACAGGAGCGCCGGACGGACCACGGGCCGGGCTCCGCCTCATCCGGAGCCCGGCCCGTCCATGGACACAGGTACGCCCTGCCGCCGTCGGCGACGGCCCGAGGGAGGGAACAGGCCCTCGGCGGTGGGGTCAGCCCACCGCTTCGAGGGCGGTGAGCCAGGAGCGGCTCAGCGAGACCGCGGCCGTGTCGGCGCCCCTGCGCACGATCTCCTCGCTCAGTTCGGGGTGCTTGACCACCCGGTCGGCCCGGGTCATCAGGTCGATGTCGGCCCGGTCCAGCACGGCCCGGACGACGGAGTTCTCCACGGTCGCCCGGACCTCCATCGCGAAAGGGCTGTGGCTGGCGGGCAGGAAGGGGCCCGTGTACCGGTCCAGGGCCTCCTCGGTCCGCCCCTCGCGCAGGAGGGCGAGGACGTCGTTCACGTCGCAGGAGACGTGCTCCTCCAACCAGTAGAAACCACGGAGGCGGTCGTAGCGCACGGGCAGGCCGATCTTGCGCGCGCGCAGCGCCAGGGTCGGCAGGCTGGAGGGAGCGGGATCCCCCTCGAAGAGGTTGACCATCAGCCAGTCCCGCTGCGCCTGTCCCGCGGAGAGCACCAGCAGCGCCACGAGCTCCACCGCCCGTCTGCTCTGGACGGTCACTCCGTTGACCGCGCAACGTCCAAGCGTCGAGATTTCCACCGTTCTGTCCATGGGGGAGCTCCTCAGGTTGTGGGACGAGCCGTCCGCCGTCGGACCGGCTCGATGGCAACCATCCGGGAGACCCGCATCACCCGCCTATCCGCTCCCTATCCCCCCGCGGCGGCGAAGGAGCGGCCCGACCGACGGCCCGACGCAGGGAACATGAGCGGTGAGGCACAGGAATTCACGTCCTTTCCCCTTCCCGGCCCGGGCGGTGGCCGCTCCCGGCCACCGCCCCGCGCCCACCTGCGGGAAACCGGCGCCAATAGCCGCGGGATAGGGAGCGGAGAGGTCCGCTTCCTAGGTTGGCGTCATCCCCGAAGACCGGGGACACATCCTCCAGGAGGCAGACATGAAGGCCACGAAGTCGCTCGTCACCCTCGTCATCGCCGCCGCCCTCCCCCTCCTCGCAGCCGAGTCCGCGCTGGCCTCCTCCACGGGAACGGGCCACGTACGTGAGGTCCCCGGAGCCGGCGTGAGCGTCAGCGGCATCCTCGACGTGTGCGTTCCCGGCACGCCCGTCTGCCTGGACGGTTCCGACCCGTGGGACTGAACCGGTCCTGCTCAGCCGAGCTCCGCGAGCTCGCGCTCGGTCGAGGCCTGCTCCCCCGCGTCCCTCAACTCCCCGAAGAGGACGGCCGATCGCTCCAGGTAGAGGCCCGCCTCGGCCCTCCGGCCGCTGCGGACGCACACCCGGCCGAGGTCTCGCAGGACGACGGCCCTGCCCACGGGGTCGTCGAGTTCCTCGACCAGACCGCGCGCCCTGTGGAGGTGCTCCAGCGCCCGCTCGTACTCGCCCCCAGCCGCCTCCAGCAGACCGGTCCTGCGCAGGACCTGGGCACAGGCCCGGGAGTCCCCCGTCTCCTCGGCCAGGGACAGGGCCCGGTCGAGCTCGTCCCGGCCCTGCCGGATGTCACCCTCCAGACAGCGCAGGTACCCCATGAGCATCAGGCACCGCCACTGGCCGCCCAGGTCCCCGACCACCAGGAACCCCTCCAGTGCCTGTTCGCAGAGGCGGATGGCCCCGGCCCGCTCGCCCCGCAGGTCGGCCAGGCTGGCCAGTCCCCTGCGGGCCAGGGCCCGGCCGTGCGTGTCGCCCAGGTCGTCGAACTCGGCCAGGGCCTCCTCCAGCATCGCCGCGCGGAGGGCGTCGTCCTTGCCCTGGGTGAGGGTGGCTCCGGCCATCTCCATCAGCGCGGCCCGTCCGCGGCGGTTGCCGCTCTCGCGGAGGACGGGCTCCACCGCGCCGTACAGTTCGGAGAGGTCGTCGAGGTAGCCGCGTCGGGTCAGGAACAGGGAGATGCCCGCCACCAGGTCCCAGGAGTGCTCGTCCAGCCCCTCGGCCACGGCCTGGAGGGCGGCGTGCCGGATGTTGGCCCGCTCCGCCTCCAACCAGGTGTAGGGATCGGCCATCAGGCGCTCCACGTACCTGGGCGGGGGTGACCAGCGGGGCGCCTCCCCGCGCAGACGCAGGTAGTCGCCGCCCATCAGCCTCCGGTTGGCGGTGTCCAGGAGCGACAGCCAGCCGCCCAGCAGCCGCTCGACGGCGGCCCCTCTACCGCCGTCCTCCTCCCGGAGGAGCCGCTCACGGGAGAAGTCGCGGACGAGCTCGTGGAAGCGGTAGACCGGCTCGCCTGCCGCGTCCACGCCGATGATGTCGATCATGTGCGCGTCCACGAGCGGTTCGACGAGGTCCGAGGGGAAGGCGCGGCCGTCGTCGAGCAGCGCCCCGGCCGTCCAGGCCGGGATGGTGGGCCCCTCCATCGTCCCGAGCAGCCGGAAGGCGCGGGCGGTCCGCGGCTCGATGCCGTCGTAGGTCAGGGAGAGGCTGGCCCGGACGGTCATGTCGCCGTGGGCGAGCTCGTCCAGCCTGTTGCGCTCGTCGGCGAGGCGCTCCACCATCGCCGCAAGCCGCCAGCGCGGCCGGGCCGCCAGCCGGGCGGAGATGATCCGCAGGGCCAGGGGCAGGCGTCCGACGGCGCGCACCAGGGCGCGGGCCGCCTCGGGCTCGGCCCTCACCCGCGCCTCCCCCAGGACCCGGGAGAGCAGCTCGATCGACGCGTCGCCGGGCAGGGTGTCCAGTTGCACCTGCGTGGCTCCCGGCAGCCCCGTGAGGAAGGCCCGCGAGGTGACGACGACCCCGCATCCCGCGCCCGCGGGGATCAGAGGCAGCAGCTGGGCCTCGTCCGCGGCGTCGTCCAGTACGACGAGCACGCGCCGGGAGGCGAGCATCCCCCGGTACATGACCGCCCGCTCGTCCACGTCCTCGGGGATGGCCTGTGCCGGCGCGCCCAGGGAGCGCAGGAACCTGCTCAGAACGTCGGACGAGGTCAGCGGGTTGCCCCGGGTCGCCCGCAGGTCGCAGTAGAGCTGTCCGTCGGGATAGTGCTCGGCCGCCAGGGCGTGGGCGACGCGCATGGCGGTGGCGCTCTTGCCCACACCGGGGCGCCCCATGAGCACCGCGACACCGACCCGGCCGCCGCCGACCAGGGTCTCCTGGATCGTGCGGGTGACGTCCTCGCGGCCGACGAAGTCGGCGGTGTCGGTGGGCAACTGGTAGGGGCGGTCCCCCGGTTCGGGGTACCGAGGAGTCTCCTCCTCGCCGGAGGGAACCGGGGAAGCCGCCGGGGCTGCGGGGACGGCGGGGACGGCGGGCGCCTGGAGCACGGGGTCCCCCGCGAGGATGGCGTTCTCCATGCCGCGCAGCTCCTCGCCGGGCTCCAGGCCGAGCTCCTCCACCAGTAGGCCGCGTCCGGTCCGGTAGGTGTCCAGGGCCTCCGCCTGACGCCCCGAGCGGTACAGGGCGAGCATCAGCTGGGCGCGCAGACGCTCGCGGAGCGGGTGCTCCCCGACCAGGGTGCGGAGCTCCCCCACCAGCTGGGAGTGCCGTCCCAGATCCAGTTCGACGTCCACATAGGACTCGATCACGGAGAGTCGCTCCTCGTCCAGCCGGGTGGCCTTGGCCGCCAGGGGCGTGGAGCCGATCCCGCTCAGGGTCGGCCCGCGCCACAGGTCGGCCGCGGCGCGCAGCGCGGCCGCCACCTCATCCCCGTGGCCCCGCCCGTTCAGGGCGGCGGCCTCCCTGACCAGGGTCCGCTGGACGTGCACGTCGACGGTCCCGGGGTCGACCACGAGCAGGTACCCCGGCGGTCGGGTCTTGATACTCGCCCCGGTGGGCTTCAGGAGGCGGCGCAGGCGGGAGACGCAGATCTGTACCTGGGTCCGGGCCGTGTCCGGCGGATCGTACTCCCAGAGCACGTCGATCAGGTGGTCGACGGAGACGACGCGTTCGAGTTCAAGGAGCAGCGCGCTGAGGACGATCTGCTGGCGTCCGGCGGGTACGGGTACCAGCCCCTGGGGGCCGTTGATCTCCAGAGGGCCGAGCAGCCGGAATCGGATTCCAGACCGCTCCGGGGGGATGTCGATCGTCTCTCCTCGGGAATTCCCATCGCATCGACGGATGTGGGTTTTCTGGACCACATCGCGATTCTACACGGAAAGCGGGATCGAACTTTCACGGAACGCCCTTCCCGAACACGCGGACAAGCCCGGGCCGTGCGGGCAAGCACATCCGGAAGCCCCTGGCAGGAGCCGCCCCCCGGGGAGAATGCGAACACCTGGACTTGGGCCACCGGCTGGTTACCGCCGAAACTCCCCTCCCGCCCCCGCGGGCCGCCCCAACCATGCATAACGCACACACAGTCACCGAAATGCGGCACAAGGAAATGGCCGGATCCGGCCATCCGTAACCGCTCCTGGAACTCCGGGAAACGGACTCCCGGAGAGGGCCCTCCTTTCCCGGCCACTCCCGACCAACCACGTCCAGTAACGCCGATAGCGGCGCGATAGCGGAAGGATTCCGCGTTTACGCAGCATGGGAGGCCGGAACGCGCAGCGAGGAGAGCCCCGTGCCCCAGTCCCCGGGAGGCCCCCCGCCTCCCCCCACAAGTGCCAGCGTCTCGTCGATCGGGGTGGAACACGCCCTGTTGTCCTACCTCTACCTGGACCGGGGGGACCCTGACGGCTACGCCTCGCTCGTGGACGGCGCCGCCCGTTTCGAGCATCCCGGGTTCCCCGTCGCGTTCGGGTCCGAGGAGGCCGCGGCCCTGGTCCTCAAGTGCTACGGCTCCAGTGGCATCCACCGCCCCCGACGCGTCGTCGCCGCGGACGGGGACGTGGTGGTGACCGGCGTGCTCACCCGGAGGGCGGGCGGGGGGGACGACCAGGAGTTCGCGGACCTCTTCGCGATCACCGAGCACGGACTCCTGTCCTCCTGGCGGAGGTACCACCGGCCCACCGGGTGAAAACCGGCCGGAAAGCGTTCGGCGACCGTGAGTTCCGTGTGAGAGCCCCTTGGAATTCTGCGAAAAGGAGAGGCGTCCGCAACCCCTCCCCGCAGACGCCGGGCCGCCCAGAAACACCTCGGGATCCGTCCAAGGCCAGCGTCTCGACAAGCCCCTTCCAGCTCCACCGGACCGAAGGAACTCTGTTGAGAATCGTCATCGCCGATCCCTGCCCGTTCGCGAGATCCGGAATGAGAGAAGCGCTCCGGGGCGAGGCCGACATCGAGGTCGTGGCCGCCCCCGGCACCGGAGGCGAGACGGTCGCGCGCATCCTCGACGCGGACGTCGACGTCGCCGTCGTCCACACCGACATGGGCGACATGGACGGCTTCACCGTCACCCGCATGGTGGCGGACCGCGCCAGTGTCGTGCTCCGCTCCTCCGGCGACCCCGCCGTGGACGCCGCCGAGGCCCTCAGGGCCGGCGCCCACGGCGTGGTGAGCTGCACCAGCGGACCGCGGGTCGTGATCGACGCCCTGCGGGAGACCCACCACCGGGACATCTTCCTGGAGCCCGCCGTACTGCGGCGGCTCCTCGGACCGGACACCGTCGGCACCGCGCCGGGAGCACACCGGCCCTCGGGGGTGGACGTCCTCACCGACCGCGAGCGCGAGGTACTGCTCCTGGTCGGCCAGGGGCTGGACAACCGGGACATCGCGGCACGGTTGACCGTGAGCGAGGGAACCGTCAAAACACACGTCAACCGCGCGATGACCAAACTCCAGCTGCCCTCCCGGGCCCGGCTCGTCGTGTTCTGCTACGAGAACGCCCTGATCACCCCCTCGATCCGAATTCCAAAGGAGGGTCTCTCAAAAAAGCGTCAACTTATGCGACAGAAGAAGATCAACCCAGGGATGACGACGGCGGCAGGGTCGCTCGGATAGTTTTTCATCAACGCCGAAGGGCAGCAGGGAAAACGCCCGGAAAGCGAAGGAAAAAATCCGAACAATCTTTTCTCCGCGCCGGAGGGCACGGTGGAAAGGAAAGGAGAAGCGATCATGCCGAAGGACCACGAGGGCGACATCGAGCTGACCACCGAGATCAACGAGCAGGAGTTCGACGACCCCACGGTCGGCGGTTCCGGCGAGGTCGGCGCCGCGACGATCAGCAGCTGGCTGGGCAACGACGGCAAGATCTGCACCGCGACCGTCGAGTGCATGCCCACCTGCAACTGACCCCCGCCCCCCGGCAGCGGTCATCC
>NZ_JAAXPG010000047.1 GCF_012396365.1 Nocardiopsis alborubida
GGGGCCGTCGGGGGTGTCGCGGATGGGGGGTCCGGTGGGTGGCCCTCCGCTGGGTCCGTCGCCTCCGGTGCGGATGAGGGGTGGTGGGTCGGGGAGGAGGTTGAGGTTGTCGAGGCCGTTTTTGAACAGGTTGGTGAGTTGTTTGCTGAAGAGGCCGTCGAGTCCTGCGGAGAAGACGGCGGACAGGGCGCCTTCGATGGTGGCGCCGATGTGGGCGCTGCGGGTGAGGTTGTGGTCTTTGTGGTGGCGGGTGCCGCGTCCGATCTGGATGCGTTGGATGATGCTGTCCATGCTGGCGAAGATCTGGCTGATGATCTGGTGGCTGGGCACGGTGATCAGGAGCCAGGTCAGGATGCGGCGCATGGCCAGGCTGCGGATGGCCTTGAAGATGGGGATCCATTTCAAGGAGGCGCCGAAGGTGAACTTGGCGGTGGCGATGGCCCAGGCGATCTCGGCGATGAGTTGGATGAACTGGCCGATGACCATCATGTGCATGTACTCGACGTTGGCGCGGGCCTTGAAGAGTTCTTGGGACATGGTGGCGGAGTTGGCGCGGGCGGAGCCGACGTAGTCGTTGTCGCCGGTGGTGAATTGGTCCAGGGAGCGTTCGTAGTGGTCGGCGGTGCGTCCGTCGAAGCTGCGTCGGGCGTGGACGCGGCTGAGGTCGAAGAGGTCGTCGAGGACGCCGAGGCGTTGGTCGAGGGCGGCGTAGACCTCGGAGGCGCGGCCTAGGGCGGCGATGCTGGCTTTGGGGATCTCGATGCCGGTGAGGGCTCTGATGGCGTCGCGTGAGGAGTCGGACATGTTCTCGTCCAACGGCATACGCGTCTCCCCCCTCCACGACCGCTCCGTAAGAGGGTGAAAGTAGCACCAGTACACCCGGATGTGGAAGTAGTTGTCCTTCTGTTCCCGTTCGCGTTCGTGTGTGTTGCCTTGTGTGACCTGCGGCTGTGGTAGGTGTCCCGGCTGTGGGCCTCTCCTCCGGGACCGATTCCGGCCCGCTCTCCCGGAGGCGCCGCTCCGCAGGTCAGCGGCTCCCGTCCGCGGCCTGCACCCAGGGTGACGTTGCCATTTCGCAACGGTTTTCCCCGAACAGTGGGGGTATTCGCATACCGTTCCCCTTCGGCCGGGATGCTCTCTTCGTGAGGAAGCAGAGGACCCGATCGAATTCACTCGCCGGGCCAGGGCCCGTCGCCCCCTCGGCCAAGGGGCTGACCATCGACGGATCGGAGGACCTTGTGAGTGGTCTCAGTGGTGGCGCCACAGTCGTCAGGCACACAGCGGGAGTGAGTGCCACGACGACACCGTCCGGAACGGGGCGGCTCTCGGCCGCTGAGGGCCGGATCGCCAGGGCCGCCCTGGCGGAGCTGCCGAAGGACGGGGTGGTCATGCTCGACGCCGGACCGATGACGGAGCGGATCGCGTGGCTGCTGCCCGCCGGTTGCGGGCTGAGCGTCCTGACCAACTCGGTTCCGGCCGCACTGGGCCTGGCCTCGCGCCGCGACCTCTCCGTGCACCTGTTGGGGGGTCGGGTGAGCGCGGCGGCCGGGACCACGCTCGCCTCCGTGCGCCTGCTGGACCAGCTCCACGTCGACGTGGCCTTCATGGTCGCCGACGGTGTGTCCCCCGAGCGCGGACTGACCTGTGCGGACCCCGCGGAGGTGATGGCGAGGCAGGCCATGGTGCGGGCCTCGGCCAGGACCGTGCTGCTGGCCGACCACACCAGGATCGGCGGCGACCGCATCGCCCGCTTCGCGCGGCTGCGCGAGGTGGACTGCCTCATCACCGACACCGGCACCGACCCCGACGACGTCCGGAGGCTGCGCGGACGCGGCCCGCGCGTGCTCGTGGTCTGACCCCCGTCCGGCGGCGAACACGCTCCGTGCCGAACGCGTTCGCCGCCGGACGCGGCCGGGCCGCTGAAGGGTGTGTCGCGATCCACACCGCGGCGCCTCTCCCGCCTCGTCTCCAGCCCATCCGGCGGGGCGGGGGCGGGGAAACCTGCTCTGACCGCCGTGTCGTTCAGATGTTGTTTTGCGTGTGTTTGTCGGAGGGCTGCGGGCGCGTGGTCTTCGCGGGTTGCTGTGAGGCTGATGTCCGGAAGCACGAACGGGTCACAGTCACAGAAGGGGAACGGGGGGTTGTTACGGCAGGCGACTTCTCTATAAGCTCACGCAAGGACAGATAAAACCCAACCAATACCACGTGGTTTCGGTCAGTCCTCGGGCTCCGCCCCGCGCGACTCCGGTCACGCCGGCCCGTGGCGGACCCGAACCCGGGCGGGGGACCCCCTCCTCCGTCCGTCCGCTCAACGGCCCCCGCGTCCGGTCCCGTGACCTCCCGGGCGCAGGAGACCGCCCCCGCCCCTCGTCGGAAGGGAAAGGGCCCGCTCACCGGGTCGGTTCCGCCATGCTGTACCACCCCTTCTCTTCCATGGCAGTGGAGAACGCACCGATGACGACAGCCGCGAGAAGGAACGGCGCCGTCCTACGCGCCGCCGCGGCCGCGGGATGCTGCGCGGTCCTCGCCCTGGCGGCGGGCTGCGCGTCCTCCGAGGACGCGGTCTCCGAGGCGGGGGCGGCACCGAGCCCCCCGGCCGCCCCGTCCAGCGACGAGGAGGCCGCGGCGCTCGCCGCCTACACCGGCATGTGGGACACGGTCGTGGCCGCCTCCCACGAGGGCGGCGAGGTTCCCCCCGAACTCCAGGACTACGCCGTGGGCGGCGCCTACGCCCTCATGAGCGCGGCACTGGAGGGGGCCCGCGTCTCCGGTGGACAGGTCACCGGAGAACCCGTCCTCGACCCCGTCGCCGCTGTCGAGGGGCCCGACAGCGCGACGGTCGACGACTGCCTCGACGACTCCGGCTGGAACCTCGGCATGGGCTCCTCCCCAGGGCAGGGCCCGCGCCTCGTCGAGGCCACACTCATTCACGACGGACTCGCCTGGCGCGTGTCCGACCTCAGGATCTGGGAAGCGGGATCATGCTGAGACTCGTACGACCCGCGGCCACCGCCGCGGTACTGACCCTGCTGGCGGCCGGGGCCGCCACCCCCGCGCACGCCGACGACAGCTCCTTCCTCGGCCAGATCGAGTGCGGAAGCTCGGGCGGCAACGGCTGCTCCATCCTGCTGCGCTGGTGGCAGAGCCAGGCGGGCCAGCAGGGCTCCGGCGGTTCCGGCGGCTCGGAGGGCTCCGGCGGCTCCGGCGCCCAGGACGACCCCTACGCCCACGTCGACTGGGACGCGATCGACTGGTCCCAGGTGGACTGGGGCGCCATCGACTGGGAGTCCATCGACTACGAGCAGGACGGGGAGGAGGGGCAGGAGGGCACCGACATGGTCACCGCCCTCCAGGAGGCCATGGCCTCCTTCGAACTTCCTCCGCCCCGGATCGAGACCTCCCCGGGCAGCGACTCCCTGGTCCTGGTCAACACCCCCGTGTGGCTGTGGGTGGAGTCCCAGGACTGGGAGGCCACCGAGGCCTCCGCCGAACTCCGGGACTCCTCCTTCACGGTCAGCGCCAGCCCCGTCTCCACCGTCTGGACCCTGGGCGACGGCACGCAGATCAGCTGCGAGGGCCCCGGAACCCCCTTCGACCCGGCCGTGCACGACCCCGAATCGGCCTCCCCCGACTGCGGGCACGTCTACACCCTGCCCTCCGACGGCCAGCCCGGCGGCGCCTACCCCGTCACCGTCCAGGTCGGATGGAACGTGGGCTGGGAGATCACCGAGGGCGAGTTCGCCGAGGGCGCGACGGGCGAGTTCGACCCGCTCACCACGACCTCGCAGGTCGAACTCCAGGTGGCCGAATCCCAGGGCCTGGTCACCGGCACCGGCAACCGCTAACACCGAAAGAAGACGACAGACGTGGTGGACACGAAGACGGCACCGGCCCCCGCGGCCTCCCCGCGGCAGGGGGAGACCCCTCCGGTGCGGCTCCTGGGCAGCGGACCCCGCCGCTGGCGGTGGCTGGTCCTGGCCCTGGGCATGATGACCGCCGGCGGCCTGAGCGGCGTTGTGGCCCTTGAGCAGATGGACGACCGGCAGGGGGTGCTCGTCGCCGACGGCGACCTGCCCGCGGGCCACGTGGTGGCCGCGGAGGACCTGCGGGTCGAGCGGATCTCCGTCGCCGACGGGGTCTCCTTCGTCGGCGAAGAGCGCCTGGAGGCGACCGTCGGGCAGACCCTCACCGTGCCCGTCAGCGAGGGCGGCCTCCTCCCCGAGGCGGCCCTGGGCGCCGAGGCCGCCTTCCCCGAGCGCGACCGCGCCGTGCTCGGCGTGGCCCTGCGCGTGGGCCGCTTCCCCGCCTCCATCGGCCCCGGCGCCGCGGTCTCCGTGGTGGTCCACCCGGAGGAGGGCGCCACCGGCGGCGGCGTGGAGGCCTACCGCGCGCTCGTGCGCGACGTCCAGCCCTCCGCCGCCGAGGACGGCTCGGTGGAACTCGAACTCGTCGCGTCCTCCGCCGACGCCGCCGCCATCGCCTCGGCCGCCGCCGTCGAACGCGTCAGCGTCGTCCAGGTCAACCCCCGGGGAGGCGCGTGATGCCCCGGACCGTGGCGCTCTTCTCCCTGGGCGGAGCACCCGGCGTCACCTGCGCGGCCATGGCGCTGGCCGCGGTCTGGCCCGGCGGGGCCGGGGCCGTCCTGGTGGAGACCGACGCCTCCGGCGGCGACGTCGCCACCTGGCGCCGCCTCCAGCCGGACCCCGGCCTGACCGGCCTGGCCGCCGCCGCCCGGCACGGCGGGGCCTCCGCCGACCTGGGCGCGCACACGCAGATCCTCCCCGGAGGGCTGTCCGTGTGCCACGCGCCCGTCACCGCCGACCGCGCCGAGGGCGCGGTGCGCCTGCTCTCCCAGAACCCCGGCGTGCTCGTCTCCGCCGACGGGCCCGCCGTCGTCCTGGACCTGGGCCGCCTGACCCCCGGCGCGGCCGCCGCCGCGCTGGCCACGTGGGCCGACGAGGCCCTGCTGCTCGTCGCCGACGACCTGGCGCAGCTGCGCCGGGCCAAGGAGGCCTCCGAGGCCCTGACCCGCAGCCTGCCGCGCCTGCGCACCGTCGTCGTCGGCGGCACCGGGAGCGTCCGCGAGATCGAGGGCGCCCTGGGCCCGGGCGTGTGGGGACGGCTCCCCTCCGACGCGCGCTCCGCGGCCTTCCTGCGCGGGGAGGCCAACCCGCGCAAGCCGCAGCGCAGGCCCCTGCTCAAGGCGGCGGCGCGCCTGGCGAAGGACCTCGCCGAGGGTACCCGCCCCGCTGACCAGGCCGACGGCACCGAAGCCCCGGTGCCCGCGCCCCAGGCGACGGGAGTCCACGCATGAGCAGCGGACACGACGTCGGGTACGACATCACCGACGGCTACTTCCTGGACACCGACCGGTCCCGCACCGTGGCCGACCGCGTGGAGCGGACCGTCACCGAGGCCACCCGGCGGCTCAGCGAGGAGACCCGGGGCCAACCCGAGGACACGCCCGAGGAGTACCGCGCCCGAGCCGAACGCGTCATCGCCCAGATCCTCGACGAGGACGCCAGCCGCGCCCTGTCCGAGGGCAGGCAGGTGCTCGACGCCACGACCGAGGCCTCCGTCGCCGCGGGCGCCCTGGCACGGGTGTGCGGACTCGGTCCCCTCCAGCCCCTCCTGGACGACCCCGGGATCGAGAACATCAACATCAACGGCGTGCACGTGTGGGTGCGCCGCGCCGACGGCAGCCGCGAGCGGCACGACTCCCTCTTCGACGACCCCGAGGAGGTCGTGGCCCTGGTCCGGCGCCTGGCGTCGGAGTCGGCCACGGGGGAGCGCCGCTTCGACCCGGGGGCGCCCATCCTCGACATGCAGCTGCCCGGCGGCGAACGCCTCAACGCGGTCATGGAGGTCGCCCGGCAGCCCTCGGTGTCCATCCGCCGCCACCGCTACGGCCGCACCACCCTGGGCCAGCTCCACGAACTGGGCACGATCGACGAAACTCTGGTCGCCCTGCTGCGCGCGGGGGTGCGCTCCCGCCGCAACATGGTCATCACCGGCGGCACCGGCGCGGGCAAGACCACCCTGCTGCGGGCCCTGGCCGCCGAGATCCCCGTGGACGAACGCCTCGTCACCATCGAGGACGTCTTCGAGCTGGGACTGGACCGCGACCGCGAAGCCCATCCCGACTGCGTCGCCCTCCAGGCCCGCCCGGCCAACGTCGAGGGCGTCGGCGAGATCACCATCGCCGACCTCGTGCGCACGGCCCTGCGCATGTCGCCCGACCGGGTCATCGTCGGTGAGACGCGCGGACACGAGACCGTCCCGCTGCTCAACGCCATGAGCCAGGGCAACGACGGCAGCCTCACCACCCTGCACGCCGCCAACTCCGCGGGCGCCTTCACCAAGCTGGGCGCCTACGCCGCCCAGTCCGCCGAGCGCCTGCCCCTGGACGCCACCGCCTCCCTGGTGGCCGCCGCCGTGCACCTGGTCGTGCACGTGTCGGCGCTGCCCACGGGCGGGCGCATGGTCACGAGCGTGCGCGAGGTGGTGGGCGCCGAGGGGCAGAACGTGGTCTCCAACGAGATCTACCGGCGCGACCGCAACGGGCCCCTGCCCGCGGCGCCGCCCAGCCCCAACACGCTCGACGCCCTGGCCGAGGCCGGGTTCGACCCCGCGATGCTGAGCCCGGACACGGTGGGGTGGGTGCGGTGACGACTCCTGTTCTGCTCATCGCCGCCGCCGGTGCCCTGCTCGGCGCGGGGCTGTGGCTGGCCCTGGCCTCGCTGGCCGCGTCCGGTGGGGGCTCGCGTACCTCACGGGTTCCGCAGTGGCGGGCGCTCCTGTTCGGTCAGCAGCGGCCGTTGAGGCTGATCGCGGCGATCGTCGGCGGCCTGCTGGTCTGGTTCGTCACCGGGTGGCCGGTGGCCGGTGTGCTCGCCGCCGCCGGTTGCTGGTGGGGGCCCGCGGTGCTGGGTCCCGACCGCGGTCACGAGAAACAGGTGGCGGGGGTCGAGGCCGTCGCGGCCTGGACCGAGATGCTGCGCGACCTGATGGCCGGTGCGGCCGGTCTGCACCAGGCCGTGGCCGCCACGGTGCCCATCGCACCCGAGCCGGTGCGGGAGCCGGTCGCCAGGTTGGCGGACCGGTTGCGCGCGGGCCAGCCTACGCAGGGCGCCCTGCGGGCCTTTGCTGACGAGGTCGACAATCCCACCGCTGATCTGGTGGCTGCCGCGCTGACCACTGCGGCCACCCGCCACGCCACTGACCTGGGCACGCTGCTCGGCAGCCTGGCCGAGGCAGCCCGGGAACAAGCGGCGATGCTCGTGCGCGTGGCGGCGAGCCGCGCACGGCTGCGTACGTCCACTCGGATCATCGTCGGTACGACCGTGGGTATGGCGGCGTTCATGCTGGTGACCAATCCCGACTACCTGGAACCGTTCGACGGCTTCCTGGGCCAGCTGGTACTCGCGGGTATCGGCGGCCTGTGGGCGGTTGCCTTGGTCTGGCTGGGCCGCATGTCCCGCTTCGATCTGGGACCGCGTGTACTCGCTCCTGAACCTGTCACAGCCCGTACTTCGGAGGCCGTCCGATGACTCCTGCCCTGGCCGCAGCTCTCGCAGGTGCCGCACTCGGGCTGGCCCTGTGGGCGCTCTTCGCCGCCCGTTGGGCCCGGCCTTCACTTGCTGAGCGCCTGGCCGCCCCGCCTCCTCCCCGTACTGTTGTGGCTGCGGGGCCGGACACCGGTGTACTGACGCGATTGGGGAAGATCGGGGTACCGGTCCTGGAAGGCTTCGGTATGCCAGGGCCCCGGACACGGCGCAACCTGCGGGTGTGTGAGCGCTCCCCGGAGTCCTACCTCGCGGAGAAATTCACCGCTCTGGTTTTGGCCCTAGCCTTCCCTCCGCTGCTGGGTGGCATGCTTTCCCTCGCGGGCGTCCTTCCGTCTGGTGCCCTCGCGGGGGCCATGTGGGTGGCTTTCGCTGTGATCGTTTGGTTCGCCCCAGACATGTCCCTGCGTGACGAGGCTGATAAGCGTCGGGAACGCATGCGTCGCGCCCTGGCCAGCTTCGCGGACTTGGTCGTGGTGTCCCTGGCCGGAGGCGCGGGCGTCAACGGAGCACTAGCTGACGCTGGTGCGGCGGGCAACGGATGGGCGATGGCCCGTATCCGGGAGAGTCTGCGTGAAGCAACGCTCATGCGCCATTCGCCCTGGACCGCGCTGCGCGAGCTTGGTGAGCGCTACGACACCCCCGAGTTCGCCGAACTTGCAGCCAGTCTTCAGCTCGCCGGAGCCGACGGCGCGCGTATCCGCAGCTCTCTGGCCTCGAAAGCCAAGACACTGCGGACCCAGTTCCTTGCCGAGATGGACGCCGAAGCCCAGTCCGCCACAGAGCGGATGAGCTTGCCGGTGGTCCTGCTCTTTACTGGATTCCTCGCCCTCCTGGGCTATCCGGCTATGAGCAGCATCCTGTTCAGCGCATAAAACCCCAACACACTTTGGAGACCCCCGATGCAGCGCATCACTGCCTACCTCAGCTCCCTGCTGCTCAGCCGCAGGGACGACGGCTACTCGACCGAGACGGTCATCATCACCGCTGCCCTGGTTGGTGCAGCTGCGGTGCTTGTCGGAGCTATCGGCACTCGTGTGGACCTCGAAGCTGCCGAAATTCTGGGCGGCTAGCCTTGCGCACTCCCCAGGAAGACCGAGGCAGCGCGGAGATGGCTGTGGCCGCTCCCATGCTGTTGCTCTTAGTCCTGCTGGTCATTCAGGCGGCTCTGTGGATGCACGGCGACAACGTCGTTGCCGACATCGCTCGCAGGACCGCTGAGCAGTCGCGCACGGCGGGCGGTGGCACGTCGGTGGCCGAGGGAGGAGGAAGCTCCTTCCTCTCCGGTCTCGACGTGTCCGTCAACCGCAGTGCGGAGGAGGTACGCGTGGTCGTGGACGCCGAGGTACCCACCCTCATCCCCGGCTTCAGTTGGCCGGTGGGACACGAGGTCACCGCGCCCGTGGAGCGCTTCGTCCCTGCGGAGGCCGCCCCGTGAGTTCTCGACAGCCCGCTGAAGCGGCTCAAGGAGACCGCGGTTCGGCCTCGGTGGAACTGGCTCTCCTCACCCCCGCCCTCCTGGCGTTCGCGCTCCTCATGGTGCTCGCCGGGAGGGTGGCGGACGCCAACTCCACCGCTGACCAAGTGGCGCACTCCGCCGCCCGGGCGGCCTCCCTCGAACGCAGCGTCGCCGCCGCAGAGGGAGCGGCCTCAAGCACCGCCGCGAGTTCCCTCGCTGAGAACGGTTTAGCCTGCGGCGACCACTCCGTCACCCTCGACCACGGCGGGCTGACCCCCGGAGGGGCGGTCACCGCCGTGGTCGAGTGCCGCGTCGGACTGGGCGACCTGACCGGGCTGGGCGTCCCCGGAACCATGACGATCACAGGGGACGCCACGGTCGTCGTCGACACCTTCAGGGGGCAGCCGTGAGACGCACGGACGACAGGGGCCAGACCACGGCGTTCGTCGCCATTCTGGCCTCGGCCTTCATCCTCTGCCTGGGCCTGGTCACCGACGGCGGCGGCCTGCTGCGCGCCCGCAACGAGGCCGCCACCCTGGCCCAGGAGGCCGCCCGGGCGGGCGTCCAACAGCTCGACTGGGCCTCCTACCGCGAGGGCACGAGCGAGGTCACCCTCGACCCCTCGGCGGCCTCCGCCGCCGCGCAGTCCTTCCTCAGCGCCGCCGGTGCCACCGGGACGGTCGCGGTCAGCGGCGACACCGTGACCGTGACCTGCTCGGTGGACTACTCCTTCACCCTCCTACCGATGGGCTCGACCACCGTCGACGCCACAGCCACCGCACGTCCCCACACCCAGCCGACTCCCTAGCTCCAGTGAGGCGGACATGACCCAGATCCGACGGCTGAGCGCCCTCCTGCTCGCAGCGGCGATCCTGCTCGGCATCCCCTACCTGCTCCTGTCGCATCTGCCCTGGCCGGAACTGCCGGACTCCTGGGCCGTGGCCGCGGCGCACCTGCGCGGCTGGCGTCTGCCGCCGGGTGTGTTCACCGCCCTGCTGATCACCGTGCTGTGGGTCCTGTGGGGCCTGTACACGGCCGGGCTGGTCGTGGAGACCTTCGCCCGCCTGCGCGGCATGCCCCGCAGGCTGCGACCCCTGGGGCCGCTCCAGGTGGTGGCGGCCGCCGCCGTGGGAACCGTGGCGGTCGCCCCGGCCACCGCGTTCGCCGACACGGTCACCACCCAGGAGGACCGCGAGGCGGACGGTGAGCAGGACGCCGACGCGCTGTCCGCCCCCGAGGAGGCCCCGTCCGCGCAGCCCGTCGAGCGGGTGCGCACCGTCTCCGGCTTCGGTGTCGGCTCGGCCGAGCTCACCGAGCAGATGCGCGACGACCTCGCGCCGGTCGCGGACATGATCGACTCCTACGGCGACACCGAGACGCCCGTGCGCATCACCGGTCACACCGACCCCAGCGGGAGCGTCCAGGCGAACCAGGAGCTGTCCGAGCGCCGGGCCCAAGCGGTCGCCGACCACCTCGACGAGGTCCTGGGAGAGGAAGCCCCGGAGATGGAGGTGGAGGGCGTCGGCTCCGAGCAGCCCCGCGAGGGAGGCGCCGCCGCCCAGCGCAGGGCCGAGGTCGCCTACACCGTCGTCCCGCAGCCGACCTCCCTCCAGTCGCGTGTGATGGCCGCCGAGGCCGAGGCCCCCGCTGCCGGGACCGAAGCCGACGAGGCCGCTGCCGCCGTCCAGGAGACCGACCCGGTGGCGGCGGCGGCCGACGCCGCTGCTGCCGAGGCCGCCGAGGACGGCGGCAACGTGCTGGTCGTGGAGATCCCCGACGGCGCCGTCACCGGAGCGGTGGCGTTCGCGGGCCTGGCCGGGGGATACCTGCTGGGCAAGCGGGGCGTCCGCGTGCCCGGTGTCAGCCTGAGCCTGCCCCGCCTGCCGAGGGCGCCCCGCCGCCTGGCCCTGACCGCCCCGCCGCCCCGGCCCACCCCCGGGGACGACATCGACGACCGGGTGACGGTGGAACTCGACCACGTGCCCGGCCTCGGCATCACCGGTCCGGGCGCGGCGGGGGCCGCCCGGCGCCTCATCGTCAACGCGCTCGACCGCCTCAACGACAACGCCGTGCGCGTGCTGCTCACCGAGACCGACGCCTCCCGCCTCGTGGGCGACCGGGGCCGCGACCTGCTGCGCGCGCACCCCTGCGAGCCCGTGCGGATGGTCGGCACGATGGAGGAGGCCCTGACCGTCCTCCAGCGTGAGCTGCACCAGATCACCGAGGAGCGGGGAGAGCGACCGCACACGCCCCTGGCGCTGGTGACCTCGCCCACCTCCGAGCACGAGACCGCGCTGTCGGGTCTGCTGCTGCACGGGCAGCAGCAGGGCATCACGGCCGTGGTCCTGGGCCGCTGGCCGCTCGGCGGCAGCTGTGTGATCGAGGAGGACGGTCTCATCACCGAGACCAGCCCTCCGCTCAACCCGGTCTTCCACTGCTCCTGGCCCGGTGCGACCGCGGAGGAGGTCATGGACGCCGTCCGCGCCTACCGCCACTCCTCGCCCGCCCTGGAGGAGACCGCCGACCGGGTGTCGAACAGGGAGGCCGTCCCGGAGGACGCGGTGGAGGAAGCCGGTTCCTTCGCGGAGCCGTTCCTCGGCGCCCTGGGGGAGCAGACTGCCGCTGAGACGGCGGAGGCGGTGGAGACGAACGAACCGGTGGAGACGGCTGAGTCGACTGAGTCGGT
The DNA here is from genome assembly GCF_012396365.1 of Nocardiopsis alborubida. GTDB lineage: Bacteria > Actinomycetota > Actinomycetes > Streptosporangiales > Streptosporangiaceae > Nocardiopsis > Nocardiopsis alborubida. Next base: position 11,711 of record NZ_JAAXPG010000047.1, read on the forward strand.
TGAAACGGCTGAGTCTCTCGAAACGGCGGAGTCGGTCGAAACGGCTGTGCGCGAGGAGAAGGACCAGAAGACCGAGGCGGTCGCGAAGGCCAAGAGGACCAGGGGGACCAAGAGGGCCCGGGAGGCCGACGCCTCGGAGGAGGGCTTCTGGGACGCCGACGTCTGGAACACCGACTTCTGGGAGACCGACGCGCGCACGGCCAGGAAGGCCGACGCGCAGCCCGAGGCCGAGCTGGCCGCACCTGGGTTGGCCGACGCCGAGCCGTCCGCACCCGAGTGGGCCGGTGCCGTGTGGTCCGAGGCCGAGGAGGCCGACAGGGCGCGGTCCGGGGCCGTGGCGGAGGCCCCCGCGCAGTCGGACGTCCGGTCGGACCGCTCCGTCGCCGAGCCGTCCGCGGTCGAGGAGACCGCGACGCAGGCGCCTTCGTCCGCACTGCCCGTTCCCGATGAGGCGCAGTCCAAGGCCGTGTCCGAGCCGTCCGCCGCCGAAGAGGTGGTGCCCGAGCCGTCCGCCGCTGCGCAGCCCGCTCCCGAGGAGCCGGAATCCCGGGAGGCCGTGACGGAACCGTCCGAGTCCGCGCGGTCCGCCGCCTCCGAACCCGCTCCGGAGAAGGCGGCCACCGAGGAGCCCGCGTCCGAACGGCCCTCCGCCGAGCGGTACGCCTCCGAGCTGGCCGCGCCGGCGCCGTCCGAGGCCCGGGAACAGCGTGCGTCCGAGGAGAGCGCGTCCGAGTCCTCCGCGCCTCAGGGAAGCGCGTCCGCGCAGTCCCCGTCCCGAAAGGGCGAGTCCGCGCAGGACACCGCCCCGGCGCGGGTGGGGCAGCCGGAGGAGCCCGCGGCCGAGCGCCCCGAGCCCGAGCAGCCCGAGCCCGAGCCCGCCCCCGCGAGGCCCGCACCCGGACGTCCGAGCACGGGCACGGTTCCGTCGGTGGTCGCCTCTCCGGCCCGCGCGGAACGCCCGTCCCAGCAGGCGCGCACGGTGCCTCCCCAGCAGGAGCGGACCTCCGAGGAAGAGGCATCCCCCGTCCGCAAGGCCGCCAAGCGCGCCGTACGCGCCCGCCTTCCGAAGCCGGGCGAGACCCCGTCCAGCACGTCCGCCCCGGCCGCCGCATCCGCTCCGGCCGCTCCGTCCGCTCCGGTGGGACGGCCCGAGCGGCCCGCGCGCCCAGAGCAGTCCGCGCGCCCCGAGCGGGCGCGCGCACGTGCCCAGGGCGCGGCGAAGCCTGGGGCGGACCGTTCCGACGGCCCCACCAGCCGTGTGGAGCGCCTGGAGAGGCTGAACAGGGCGGAACGCAGAAAAGCCACCGCCCCTGCCAGCGCCGTCACCGAGCGTCCGGTGGCGGATGCCGAGGGCGGGGAGTCGACTGAGACCCAGTCGTCCCGGCCCCTGCTCCGCAAGCCCAAGAAGGCGGGACGCGGAAGGACCTGGCGCCCCAGGGACAACTCCTGACCCAGGGCCCGGGCACGTCCCTGCCCCAGGTGTCGTAACACTGACGGCCGGAGTCGGCTCGTACACTGCACGGACAGTGTGCGCGGCTCCGGCCGATTTCCGCCAGAGTGACGAGGGGACCGAAAATGAGGGCCAACCGGATTCCCACCGAGGAGATCACCCGCGACCCGGCGGCCTTCGCCGACCGGGTCACCGCCGACGGCCGCTTCGGCCGTCGCGCCGAGCCCGGCCGCTACCGCCTGGTCGTGAGCCGAGCCTGCCCCTGGGCGCACCGGGTCGTCATCACCCGCAGGCTCATGGGCCTGGAACAGGCCGTCTCCCTGGCCGTCACCGACCCCCGCCAGGAGATCATCGAGGGCGACCCGCACTGGGTGTTCACCGAGGAGACCGGCAGCCCCGGCGACAGGGACCCCGTCCTGGGCATCCACGCCCTGCGCGAGGCCTACCTGGCGCGCGACCCCGGCTACGACGGCGGGGTCAGCGTTCCCGGCCTGGTCGACGTGGAGAGCGGCCACCTGGTGACCAACGACTTCGACCAGCTGGTCCGGGACATGGACACCGAGTGGGACGGGCTGGTCAGGGACGGCGCCCCGGACCTGTACCCGTCCGCGCTGCGCGACGAGATCGACGCCGTGTCCCGGGAGGTCTACACCGACCTCAACAACGGCGTGTACCGGGCCGGGTTCGCCCCGGACCAGAGGCGCTACGACGCCGCGGTCGCCGCCGTCTTCGCCAGGCTCGACGCGCTGGAGGAGCGCCTCACCGGTCGGCGCTACCTGGTCGGGGACTCCGTCACCGAGGCCGACATCAAGCTCTTCCCGACCCTGGTGCGCTTCGACGCCGCCTACCACGGCCACTTCAAGTGCAACATCCGCAAGCTGTCGGAGTACCCGGCGCTGTGGGCCTACGCCCGCGACCTGTTCCAGACGCCGGGGTTCGGCGACACCACGGACCTCGACCACGTCCGGATCCACTACTACTGGGTCCACACGGGGATCAACCCGACGCGGATCATCGCCGCCGGACCCGATCCGCGCGGCTGGCTCACCCCGCACCACCGCGAGGAACTGGGCGGCAGCCCCTTCGGCTCCGGTGCCGCCCCGGGGCCGGTCCCGGTCGGCGAGCGCGTCCCCGACGTGTCCTGACCCCCGGACCGGTTCGCGCCCTTCCCGGGGCCCCTGCCCGCTGGTGGACCGGCCGGAACCGTTGCCGGTGTGACACAAGGGTTCTGACCTGCGGTGATCCTGTACTTATAGCGCGTCTCGACCGTCCAACCCCGCTACAAGTACAAGATCATCACGGCGGAGCGGGTGGACCAGCGCCGTTTCCGGGCCGCCGCTAACGGGCCGCCCGTGCGGGGCCGCGGCGTGCGAAACCCGGTATGTGCTCGGGGCGCAGGCCCTTGCCGATGAGGTAGGCGGGCACGAACGACAGCCAGGGCGCGCGATCGAGGGCGGCCAGCACGGTCTTGGGCGGGCCCTGCCGCTCACCCCTGACGATCGGTTCGGCCAGCCCCCGGTGCATGAGGCGCTGGAGCGTCTGGACGGCGACCGTCGGCACGATCCGCCGCCTGCGCACCGCGGCCAGGTCGCGGGAGGTGGGTGAGCGCCTCTTCAGCGGCCCGGCCAGCAGCGTCGCGGCGGCCACGGCGTCCTGCACGGCGAGGTTGATGCCCACGCCCCCGACGGGGGACATCGCGTGGGCCGCGTCGCCGATGCACAGCAGGCCCTCCACGTGCCAGCGGCGCAGCCGGTTGACCCGCACGTCCAGGTGCTTGACCTCGTCCATGGACCGCAGGGACCCCACCCGGTCGGCCAGTTCCGGCATGAGCTCGGCGAGGTCGCGCCGGAAGGCCCCGATCCCGCGTGCGCGCAGCTCGGGGTCGGTGCCCTTGCGCCCGATGTAGGCGATCTGGAGGTAGCCCTCGCGCGGGATGACCAGGGCGAACCTGCCCAGGCCCGCGCGCGGGGTCAGGGTCGCGCGGTCCCCCTCCTCGCGGGGCAGGCGGAACCACCATGCGTCGATCCCCACCGGGAACTCCCGGGGCACCAGGCCGGACGCGCGGCGGACGAGCGACCACCGCCCGTCGCAGGCCACCGTCAGGTCGGCGCGGATCTCCCCGTCGCCGTCGAGGTCCCGGTAGCGCACGCCCGCCACCCGGCCGGACTCGCGCAGCAGCCCCGTCACCTCGGTGTCCATCCGCAGGGTGAAGGTCGGCTCCTCGCCTCCCGCCTCGGCGATGAGGTTCAGGAAGTCCCACTGCGGGACCATCGCGATGTAGGGGTGGGTCAGCCGCAGCCTGCGGAAGTCGGCGATGGTCACGGTGCGGCCCCCGCCCACGGGGAAGGCCGCCTTGTCCAGCCTGCTCTGCGGCAGCCCGGCGAACCGCTCGTACAGGCCCAGCTCCTCCAGCAGTTCCAGGGTGGAGGGGTGCACGGTGTCCCCGCGGAAGTCCCGCAGGAAGTCGGCGTGCTTCTCCAGCACGGTGACCTCGACCCCGGCCCGGGCCAGCAGCAGGCCCAGCACCATCCCGGCGGGGCCGCCGCCGACGACCACGCAGGTCGTACGCTCGCTCGTTCGTTCACTCATGGCAACTCCGCTCACTCAGGGCGATTACGGTGACGCGTTCGGGGCGTCCGTGCCGGGCCCCGTGCCGGGCCCCGTGCCGGGCCCCGTGCCGGGACCGCGCCGCCGGGCCGGTGCGGGTTCCCCGCCGTCCGGATCGGTCGCGACGGCGCGCAGGAAGGACTCGGCGAACACCGCGCCTACCTGCTCGATCCCGGGGAAATCCACACCCTCCACCCTGTCCAGTGCCGGGCGCAGCATGCAGTGCACGGCGATCGGGGCGAGCATCTGCTGGGTCAGCAGGGGCACCGTCAGGTCGCGGATGCGGCCCGCGGCCACCTCCCCGGCCAGCCACCCGCCCAGCCCGGCGAGCAGGCGGGGGAAGAAGAGCCGGACGAGCAGGTCGGATGTGGGCCCCTCGGGGCGGGCGAACACGTCGGCGAGCATGGCGGGCAGCACCCGGGGTTCGCGGCTGAAGGCGTCGCCCATCAGCCGGTAGATCGCCCGGACCTGGGTGCGCAGGTCCTCCGACGGTCCGGTCAGGACCGCCTCCAGGTCCAGGATGGGGCTGTAGCGCTCGAAGACCGCGCGCAGCAGCTCGTCCCGGCCGCCGAAGGTCGCGTAGAGGCTGTGCACCGAGCACCCCGCGGAGGCGGCGACCGCCTCCAGCGTCGCCGCGGCCAGCCCCTGTTCGCTGATGATGCCGCCCGCGGCCTCGACCGCGCGCTCCCGGACGGGTCGCTGCCCGCCCGGGTCCACGCCCGAGGCGCGCACCGCCTCGTCCAGGGCCCGGCGCGAGCCCCCCACGCGGCGCAGGAGGGTGCTGCGGGAGACTCCCGCCTCCTCCGCGATGGCGATCAGGGGCACGTCGGCCACGTCCTTTCCGAGGCTCTCCGAGGCGCGGACCGCCGCGCTCACGAGGTCGGCCGGAACCGGTGGGTTGTTGAACTCTGACATTGCGATAAAGGTAACACGTAATCGAGTATCAGAGAAGAGCGGAACCCCGGTGGCGCGGGATCTCGGAGCCGACCCGAACCGACCGGGCTGACCGGAGCCGGTTCGGCCCGCGTGGCTCCGCCCTGCGGGGGTGGAGGGGGGCGGGCTAGCCTGCGCTATCCAGGCGGTTCGTGCAGGCGGACTCGCTCCGCATCTCGTGGCACGGCATGAAGGAGCTTCCGTCGGGGTGGGCGAACAGGGCACTCGCCAACCAGTACTGCTGGGGCCGCGTGGGCAGCGCCTCGGCGAAGAAGGGCCGGTCGCCGTCGCGGAGGACGACCTCGTCGGTGTTCTCCCGGGCGTCGGTGTAGCGCGCCCGGATCTCCCACTCACAGGACTGGTCGCCCACCAGCGCCTCCACCCGCAGTCCGCCCGGGTCCGTTCCGCCGCCGAGGTCGATCCGCCTGTGGCTGAAGTAGCGCAGTCCCTGGTCGGGTCCCTCGTCCGAGATGTACAGCTTCGGGTCGTCCTCGGCCAGGTCCACGATCACGCCCGGATACGCCGCCTCGCCCTGCGGCGGGAACTCCACGACGGTGACGGCCGTCGGTTCCGAGCAGGAGACGTTGACGGGGGTCATGTCCACGATGCTCAGCTGGGAGGTGCGCGTGGACAGCAGGTTCATGGTGAACACGGTCGCGTCGGGCAGGTCGCCCCCCGACCTCTGCCACTTCCATGCGTCCGGCGACTCCGGGGACAGGCTGCTGCCGTAACGGAGCAACCGCCCGCCCAGGGACTGGAGGAAGTCCCAGGCCTCCTCGGCCGGGGCGGCCCGGAGCGTCTCGGCCTCCTGCGCCGTCAGGGGCCGGTCCAGGACGATCTTGAAGTTGTGGGGGACGGACGTGTCGTAGGTGATGGAACTGGTGAACGGCGCCCTCTCCTGGTCCACCTCGGACTCGGCCGCCCGCTGCTCGCGGAGCAGCGGCTCGGTGGACCACAGGTCGTAGGCGTAGCTCGCCGCGTAGCCGCCCAGACTGGCCGCGGCCAACAGCACGAGGGCGACCGCCCACACGCCCAGACGCGTCCGCCGCGACGCGCCCCGGCCCTCGGGGAAGTACCGCTGCTCCAGGATGCCGAAGAACGAGGGCCTGTCCTGTCCGGGCCGCTCCCGCCGCCGTCCGCGCGGCGGCTGGGGAGGCGGGGCCTGCGACCCGCGTCGGGGCCTGCGGGGAGGCGGGGGCGGCGCGCTCCCCCTCGGCGGAAGCGGACGCGGGGGCGGAAGCGGGCGTTGTGTGGGCTGGGCGCGGTGGGGAAGGGCGTGCGGAGGCGGGAGCGAGCGCGGGGGCGGAAGCGGGGGAGGGGACGGAGGCGCGGACGGGGACGGCCGAAGGGGGTCCGGCCGCGGTTCGCCGGTTTTCTTCTCCTCGTTCTCGCCCATCGCGAGCGCCCATCTCCTCGGGGGAACACACCTGGGGTGACGGTAACCCGGATGGCGCCCGCCCTTCCGCCCGTGGCCGTAAACGGCCACCGTCCGGACACGCCGTCGGAGAACTGCGGGTGCGTCGGAGCCCGGCCGCGCGGACAAGAACGCGTCGCCGGACCCCCGCGGACGGACGTGCCCTAGTGTTGGCCGCTGGGGGAGGTCCCGTGCGCGGGTGCCGGTGCGGACGCCGGCGACCGCCGCCGCCCCCGCCCCGCCGGTCGAGCGGCCGGTCCGACGCCGACAGGGAGACAGAGAGAGTGAGCGGCCGGTGCTGAGACTGCGCGGTCGGGAGTACGACGCGGGCACGACGCTGGTCATGGCGATCGTCAACCGCACCCCCGACTCCTTCTACGACAACGGTGCCACCTGGGACGACGGTCCCGCCTTCGAACGCGTGCGCAGGGTCGTGGCCGAGGGCGCCGACATCGTGGACATCGGCGGCGTCACGGCGGGCTACGGCCAGCCGGTCGGCGCCGACGAGGAGAAGCGCCGCGTGGTCGACTTCGTGGCCGCCGTCCGCGCCGAGTTCCCCCAACTGGTGATCAGCGTGGACACCTGGCGCGCGTCCGTGGGCCGGGCGGTGTGCGAGGCGGGCGCGGACCTGCTCAACGACGCCTGGGGCGGGTACGACCCGGAGCTGGCCGAGGTCGCCGCCGAGTTCGACGCCGCCCTGGTGTGCACCCACACCGGCGGCGCGGCCCCGCGCACCCCGCCGCACCGCACGCGCTACGAGGACGTGGTGCGCTCGGCCGTCGAGGACACGGTCGCCCTGGCCGAGCGCGCGGTCTCCCTCGGCGTGCACCCGGCGTCGGCGATCATCGACCCCGCGCACGACTTCGGCAAGAACACCTGGCACTCGCTGGAGCTGACCCGGCGCCTGGACGAGATGACCGCCACCGGCCGACCGGTCCTGGTGTCGCTGTCGAACAAGAACTTCGTCGGCGAGACCCTGGACCTGCCCGTCGGCGAGCGCCTGACCGGCACGCTCGCCGCGACCGCCGTGTGCGCCTGGCACGGGGCGCAGGTCTACCGCGTGCACGAGGTGGCCCAGACGCGGCAGACGCTGGACATGGTCGCCAGCATCCGCGGGGTCCGTCCCCCCGCGAGGGCCGTCCGGGGACTGGTGTGAGGGAGGAAAGCGTGATCGTCGCGACCGCCGTCTGTCCGCACCCGCCGCTGCTCCTGCGCGAACTCGGCGGCGGCCTGGACCCGCTCGCCGAACTGCGCAAGGAGTGCGCGTCGGCGGTGGAGGCCCTGGCCGCCGCCGAGCCGGACGTCCTCGTCGTCGTCGGCGGGCACGACGTCTCCGGAGAGCACACCGAGGCGCTCGCGCCGGTCCGCGAGTTCGGCGGGACGGGGGAGCGGGTGCCCCGGGAGCTGACGCTGCCGCCGAGCCTGGGCGTGGCCCGAGGACTGCTCGACACCGTCGGCTACCGCGGGCGCGTGGAGATGCTCAGCGTGGCCTGGGACGCCTCCGCCGCCGAGGCGGAGGAGCTGGGGCGGCGGATCGCCGGTCGCACCGGACGGATCGGCCTGCTCGTCCTGGGCGACGGCAGCGCCCGGCGCGGAGACAGGGCCCTCGTGCGCCCGGACGAGCGCGCCTTCGCCTTCGACGAGGAGGTCCGCCGCTGCCTGTCCGAGGGTGACTCGGAGGGCCTCCTCCGGCTGGACCCGGCCCTGGCCGCCGAGCTGATGGCGCAGGGCCGGGCCGCGCTCCAGGTCATGGCGCACGCGCTCTCCGCCGACGCCGCCGATGACGACGGCGGCCCGGTGCGGCCGCGGGTGCTCTACGCCGACGACCCGTTCGGGGTCATGTACTTCGTGGCGGTGTGGCCGTGCGACTGCTGATGAACGACGCCGCCCCCGGCGCGGCCTCGCCGGGTGACACCGTGGACGCATCCGCCCTGGAACGGCTCTACGCCTACCCCGACCGGCCCTGGCTGCGCGCCAACATGGTCGCCAGCCTGGACGGGGCGGCGGCCGGGAACGACGGCCGCACCGAAGCCCTCAACACCCCCGCCGACCTGGTGGTGTTCACGCTCCTGCGCGACCTGGCCGACGTGGTCCTGGTCGGCGCCGGAACCGCCCGCGAGGCGGGCTACCGGCGGGCGGGCCCGCGCAGCGGCGACAGGGCGGCCCGCGCCGTCGCCGAGGGCCGCGCCGAGCGGCCCGAGATCGCCGTGGTCAGCGGCGCCGGACGGGTTCCGCCGCTGCTGGCCGAGCCGACCGGGGACGGCGGCGGAGTGCTGCTGGTGACCTGTGAGACGGCCGGGGACGAGGCCCTGGACCGGGCGCGCGGCACCCTGGGTGAGGACCGGGTGCTGGTGTGCGGGCGCGAGCGCGTGGACCTGCGCGCCGCGGTCGACGCCCTGGTCCGGCGCGGCCTGCCCCGGATCCTGTGCGAGGGAGGGCCCCGCCTGCTGGCCGACGTGGCCGCCGCCGGTCTGCTCGACGAGATGTGCCTGACGGTCGTTCCGCTGATGGCCGGGGGAGTCCAGCAGCGCGTCGCGGTCGGCACGGCGGCCGACGCGCCGCTCGTGCCCGGTGTGCTCATCGAGTCCGAGGGCACCCTGCTCCAGCGCTGGCTGCGCCCGCGGGACTGACCGCCGGATCGCAGGACCGCCGGACCGCAGGGCCAGCGCCTGCCGCGCGCCCCGGGGCGGCGTCTGGAACGGGGTCCGTGCCGCGCCGGTTCGGCGCGGACCGCTTGCCGTACACACCTCCTTCGTCCGCTCCGGGGGAGGAGCCGGACGAGACCCTCGCGGAGGCGGCCGAGGCGCTCGTGCGGCCGTCCCCTCCGTGCTCATGCGGCTGCCCCTCCGCGCTCATCGGCCCGGGCGCCGAGCGCGGTTCCCTCGGCCAGTAGTCTGCCGTCGCACACGTGACGGAAACGAGGTACCGATGGACAGCCCGGACGGCGAGGACACGGCGGTGGAGGCGCGGAACGGTCCCCACGAGGACGGCTCAGAAGAGGGAAGCGCCGCAGCGGCCCCGGCCGACCTGGTCCTGTACCGGGAACTGGGTCCCCTGCTCCTCCGGGTGCTCGCCACCTACGCACGGCGGCTGTGGGCCCTGCTGGTGGTGGCGGCTCTGCCCGCGGTCCCGGTCACGCTGTTGAGCCAGGCCCTGGTGGTGGCGCCAGCCCGTGACGGCGCCTACCTCAACGGCCTGCTGGAGTCCGCCGCGGACCCGCTCGCCCCCGCCCTCGTGGCCGCCACCGGGGTCGTCGCGCTGCTCGGGCTGGCGGTCGCGCCGTTCTCCCTGGGGGGCTCCGTCCTGCTGGGAACCGCCGCCCTGCTCGGCCGACGGATCTCACCGCGCCAGGCCTGGCAGGGGGCGCGGCGACGCTACTTCACCGTTCTGACCTGGGTCCTGCTGCTGGTCTTCCTGGTGTCGGGTTCTCTGGCGCTCTACCTGTGGGCCCTGGTCTCGGACTGGCCGCCGGTGCTGACGGCGATCCTGGTCCTGGGGCTGCTGCTGGCCGTGTTGGTCCCGTTGACGGTGTCGCTGCCACTGGCCCTGGTGGAGGGGCACGGACCCTTCCGGGCCCTGCTGGAGGCCTGCCGCCTGGCGCGGCACCGGGTCGGCGTCCACCTGCTCCTCGTCGGTCTCTCCTACGGGGTGTCGGTGTTGGCCGGAGCGGTCCTGGAACGGGTCCTGCCGCGGTGGACGGACCTCGCGGACGGCAGCCCGGCGCTGCTGGCCGTCACCCTGCTGGTCGGTCTGGTGGTGGCCCCGCTGTCGCTGCTCCTGGGCTGCGCCCCCGTGGCCTACTGCGACTTCGAGAGCCCCTACACCGCACCAGGCCAGGACCGCGTACCGGGCGGGGACACGTACGCGGGGGTGCGGTACGCGGTCCATCCGACCGTGCGCGATGCGGACCTGGTCCGGGCCGGTGAGCACCTGCCCGCGCCTGCGGCCTCCGTGTCCGGACGCTCCTCCGACTCTGTTTTCAGCGGACCCCGGCTGGTCCTGGTCCCCGCCCTGGCCCTGGCCGTGTTCGGCCCGCCTCTGCTCGGCCCCGGCCTGCTGGAAGCCAACCCGTTCGGGCTGCCGGAGATGGACGCCCATCCGGTCGCCAGCGTCGACGGCGACGAACTGTCGGTGAGCCTGGAGCCGACCGGGGAGGGCGCACTGCTCGGCGTCGCGACCAGCTACGTGAACATGGAGGTGTGCGACCCCCGGTGCCGTGCCGTGGCCCAGGGCGAGCGGAGCTGGATGGGTGACGGCGTGCGCGTCGTGGACGGCGGCGCCCTGTGGACCGTCTGGCGCGAGTACGAGCACGAGGACGTGGAGGAGGAGGCGGACCGCTACGCCCCGCACCCGGACTCGGGGCTCTACCTGCTCTCCTGCGCCGACATCACGAAGTGCGCGGATCCCGACGAGGAGGCCCTGGTCCGCCCGTACCCGGAGGGTCAACACCACGTCGCCTCCGCGGTCACCCCGCTGGCCGACGGGCGCCTGCTGGTGGCCTCCTCCGTCAAGCGCTACGACCCGCCGGAGCTCGGTGTGAGCCTTGAGCAGGACCGGGGCGGACTGCGTCTGCACCTGTGCGAGGACATCGCCTGCGCGGATCCTGAGGTGGTCCTGTTCCCCGCGGAGATGGCCGCCGGTGGTTTCCTCACCGACGGCGAGTTCCTGGCCCTGGCCGCCTACCCGGGGGGCGGGTACGCGATGGCCGTGACCGACACCGCCCGCGGATCGCTGTCCCTGGTGGCCTGCGCCGAGCGGGCGTGCACGGACCCGGAGATCACCCGGATCCACGGGGACCGGTTCTACGGCGAGCACGACAGCCGTTTCCGGAGCCGGTTCGGGGCCCGCGTGGAGCTGCGCTCCGACGGCACCCCGGTCCTGGCCTACCGGGACCCCCAGGGCGGCCGGGCGCACCTGGTGGACTGCCACGACGCGCTGTGCTCGGAGTTCACCGACACCGCCGTCACCGGAACCGGCTGGGCGCGCCCGGTGCCGGGGCTGGCCGTGGACTCCCGGGACCGGGCCCACCTGCTCACCCCCGATTTCACCCGGGAGCGGCTGGTGCTGCTGTCCTGCCTGGACCGCGGCTGCTCGCAGACCTCCTCGGCCCCGCTGCTGGAGCTGACGGAGGCGGAGCCGAGCCTGACCGCGCTGGCCCTGGACGACCGGGACCGCCCGCACATGCTGTGGGCGGACGGGGAGGTGAGTACCCGCTTCATGGGCGGTGTCGACATCGAGTCCGAGGCGCGCTACCTGCGCTGCGCGGAGCCCCTGTGCGGGGCCGGGCTGTAAGGCCCCCGCCGCTCCACGGACATGCGGCCCCACGCCACGCGGACGCGGGGCCGCACCCGTGTCCGGATCAGTAGTCCACCGCGAACAGGCGGGGCTTGACGCATGTGGTGGCGCCCGTGGGCGCGTCCATCGCCGGCGGGCGCAGCCCGTCCGGGGCGCAGCCGGCGTAGACGCCCACGACACCGCCGTCCGGTCCGGGGTAGGCGGTCAGGTGTCCGGCTCCCGCGGCCAGCCCTCTCAGCGGGTCGGTGTCCACGCCGGGGCCGGTGGGCCGGAACGGAAGCAGGTTGTACTCCTGGAGGGTCATGTGCGTCTCACCGTCCAGCTCATGTCGCTCGGCGCCGTACCCGGCCAGGAGCCTGGCGGCGTCGATCTCGCCGTCTTCGGCGAGGACCCGGCCGTTGTCGGCGTCCAGAGCCCGGTAGCCGTCCTCGTCGTGGACGAACACCCGGGGATCCGGCTCCGCGGAGACCGAGACGACCTCTCCGGGTGCTGTATGGGTCCACAGCACCTCGCCGTCGGCGGGGTCGACGGCGGTGATCCGCTTCTCCTCGCAGCCCTCCCCGGAGGCGCAGCCGGGTGTGTCGAACAGGAGCGGTCCGTCGGGGACGGCCCACAGCTCACTGCCCGGCCCGGGCTCCTCCGGGATCTCGAACTCCGCGACCTGTTCTCCGTCCACCACCGCGGTGACGTAGGAGGGTTCCTCCTGGGGGGAGTACTCCAGGTACAGGGTTTCATCAGCCACGGCGGGGGAGCCCCAGGGCGCCAGCCGCGCGGACCACTCGACCCGGCCGGTGGCCGCCTCGACCAGGAAGTAGCGGGGGTCGTCCTCGCTGTCGTGGGGCAGCGCCTCCCTCAGGACCAGGTGTGTGTCGTCGCTGGCCAGGACGGCCTCGTGATCGAGGTCCTCGGGCAGGTCCGACTCCACCGCCCGGGCGCCGTCGCGGTCCACCTCCCAGAAACGAAGCGCGTCCACCCGGCCCTGACCCTCGACGGGGGTTATCACCAGGGTCGACCCGACCAGCCGGAACCACGACACGTCGACGCCCGCGGACTCGGTCCACAGGATCGCGGCGGTGGCGGTGTCCACCGCGACGATCGTGTCAGCCGTGTGCAGGTAGAGGACCCCGTCGGCCTCCACCGCCCCGGGGTCGGGGTACCTGTAGTCCAGCCAGTGCCTGGCGGGCCGGAGCAACGGCCCGCTCTCCTCGAACTGATCCAGGTAGAAGTCGCCCTCCAGGGGCCGGGACCAGCGCACCGACCCCGCCTGTCCGCAGTCGCCGGTCTCCTGGCAGAGGACGGCGGAGTCGGGACTGATCACCGATGGCTCGGGAGGCTCGGGCGCGTCCTCCCCGCCCCGTGCCGAGCAGGCGGACAGGGCGAGGGCACAGGCGAGTGCGAGCACAGGGAAGGGGCGGGAAGGGGAACGCATGCGCCGCATCGTAGCGGGGCGGCCCGTCCCGTCCCGCGGACCCCTGCGCGATGGGGACATCGCCTGCCTGTTGGGAACGGCCGCGCGGTCACCGGTCTCTCCTCGCGGTCGGCCGCCCCGGTGCCGGGGCGCGCGGAGGCGCCGCGCGGTTACCGGCGCCCCTCGCGGCCGGCGGCCCCCGCTCCGCCCCCGGAGGTCCTGCCGGCCCCGCCCACCAACGGGGCCAGCACGTAGTCGGCCAGCGGGAACGCGTGCTCGTCCACGTGTTCGCGGGCGCGTTCGCGCTGGCCGGGGCCCATGGTCAGCGCGTGCACCAGGACCGTCCCGTACAGCGCCTCGGTGAAGGGCTCGGTGTCGGTGCCCGGGACCAGCTCGCCGCGTTCGACGGCCCTGCGCACCATGTCCGCCATCCCGTCGCGGTGCACGCGCACCAGCCGTTCCTGGAGCCCCACGAAGGTCTCCATCCCGGTGGTGGCGTCCACGGCCACGCGCAGGGTGACCCAGCCCGACGGGGCCAGGAAGTGGCCGAGCAGGGCCGAGGCCAGCGCGCGGGTGTCGCCGCGCAGGCTTCCGGTGTCGGCCGTGGCGGGCGGCCGGGTGTGCTCCTCGATGGCGTCGGCGAGCAGGCGTTCCTTGGTCGGCCAGCGCCGGTACAGGGCGGCCTTGCCCACCCCCGCCCGGCGGGCCACCCCGTCCAGGGTGAACGCGGCCCAGCCCGCTCTTCCGTACTCGACCAGCGCCGCCGCCATGGCCCGCGGCGTGAGGCTGGGGTCGCGCGTGCGCCCCCGCCCGGTCCTCGGCGGTGTCGTCCCCGTGCCCCTCCGTGCTCGCTCACCCATGGGGCACGTTATGCCCAGGTAACGGCCGATGAAAATCCGCGGCTCCGTCCACGCGGGCGTTCGCGGGCCGTGACCGGTGCCGTCCGCGCGCCGTTCGGTCCGCGCGCCACCCGGTCCTTGCGCCACCCGGCCCGTACACGGCCCGGTTCGCGCACCCTCTGGTCCGCACGCCGTCCGGTCCGCACCCGACCGCCGGTCACGGCGTCCGGCGCACCGCCCGGTCCTCGGCGATCGCCAGCATCTGCTCCTGGCGCCGTTCCACGGCGGGCCGCTCAGGGTCCGCCACGTGGCGCAGCTCCCTGACGCGGCCGTGCCGGTTGGCCAGGGCCGTCGCCGCCGACCGCCGCATGCCCAGCGCCCCGCCCTCGGAGGCCAGTGCCGCGCGCACCCGGTGCCGGTAGGCCTGCCGGACGGTGAAGTACACGGCCATCGTGGTCAGGAAGACCACCGCGACCTTGAACACGACGCCGCCGACACCGGAGAACAGCGGCGAGTCCAGCAGCCAGTGCAGGGCCATCGCCAGGACCACCAGGAGGGCGGCGGCCACCGCCCGGCGCCTGCCGGGCCGCCACGCCACGGCCGCCAGCAGGCCCACGGCGGTGCCCGCGACCGCCGACATCGCCCAGTGCGAGCCCAGCCCGGTCAGGACCAGCCTCACCACGGTCGTCTGCACCACCGGAGTCAGTCCGCCCGTGCCGCCCGCCTGGACGATCGCGTTCATCGAGTAGACGAAGTTCTCCGTCACCTCGAAGCCCAACCCCACCAGGGAGCCGATCACGAACCCGTCCACCGGGCCGCGCACCGCGGCGGGGAAGGCCACCGCGACCAGCACGATCCCGGCGAGCTTGAGCAGTTCCTCGTTGAGCGGGGCGGTCAGGGCCGCCCCCCAGACCTCGGAGAAGGGCAGTCCCAGGCTCTTGGCCCAGATCGAGCCCAGACCCGCGTTGGCGACGACCCCGCCCGCCGTCGCGGCGGTCAGACCCCAGGCCACCGCGGCCACGGAGGCGTCCAGGGCGGGGTCGCGCACCGGACGGATGCGGCGCAGCACCCAGAACCCGAAGGCCAGCGTCACCAGTCCCAGGAACACCGCCAGCGCCGCCTCGGAGAAGAAGACGCGCACCAGCCCGGTGAACCGCAGCGCCAGGTAGCCTAGGCCCACCGCGCACAGCACTCCGATCAGGACGAGCGCCGCCAGCGCGGGCAGCCGCTGCCCGCGGGCGCGTCCGCCCTCCGGCGGCCGCTCCGAGGCGTGCCGGGGCCTGGACTCGTCCTGGCGGGCGCTGCGCGGCGAGGGCACGGAGCCCCGGTCCGTCGCGGCCGGGCGCTCGTCGGGTTCGGGGTTCACGAGCCCTCCCTGGTGAAGGAGACCGAGCGCGCGACGTCGGCGACCGCGCTGAGGTCGGCCGGGGTCGCCTCGCGTCCGGCCAGGGTCATCTCCACGGCCAGCTGTCCGTCGGGGGAGGGGTAGACCACCGCGGCGCCGTCCCCCTCGCGGCTCTCCAGGGCCCCGGTGAGCCCCTCGACGCCCTCCCGGGTGGAGATGGCCTCGGGGTCGCCCAGGCGCGCCGTCGCCTCACCGGCGCGCACGATCCGCCGCAGGCCCGCCCACAGCTCCTCCAGGCTGGGCGGGGGTGAGGTCACGGGGGTGACCGAGTTGAGCGTCAGCTCCACCGGGCCCCGGTGGAAGCGGTAGATCTGCCCGGCCTGGCTGGAACCGGTGTTCAGGTGCCAGCCCTCCTGGGGGAAGGTGAGGGAGGCCCGGTAGCCGCCCGCCGATCCCACGGGCACCGGTTCGCCGGAGGGAACGGACTCCGAGCCGGGCAGGAGTGCGTTGACCAGCGGCCAGGCCACCACCAGCAGCGCGATCGCCGCCGCGGCCGCGCCCAGCGGCACCCAGTTGCTGCGGGGGCCGCGCCGCCGTGCGCGCGCGTCCTCCCCGGTCGCCTCCGCCATGGCGTTCCCCCTCGTCACCCACGGTGATGCCCTGTCACGGCAAGCGAAACATCCGGGAGTGCGCGCGTTGGTGGTACGGCGTCGACTTGGCGCACGTTTACGGTGATTTCACCAAGTCGGGGGATCGGCGAGAGGGCGCGGTGACCGGACGGGGCGCTCAGAGGCTCGTGGGCATCAGGCCCCCGTTCCACTCGACGGCGTCGGACAGCGCCGCGACGAGGTCCATGTCGGTTCCGGTGAGGTCGGCGTGGGCGCGGTGCAGGTTGAGCACGATGCGCTCGGCGTCGTCCCAGTCGCGGAACCCGCCCAGGTCGCAGGCCCTGGCGTTCTCCAGCGGGGTGAGCCCCCGGGCGACCCCGTCCCGGGCGGTGTCCAGCACGAACCGGTAGTAGCGCTCGTGGGCGCCCAGGACCGCGTCCAGCTCGGCGGCGCCCAGCAGTGGTCCGTGCCCGGGGACCACGTGCTCGGGGCCGAACGCGTGCAGCCACTCCAGCGAGCGCAGCGCTCCCTCCAACGAACCCATGAACACCAGCGGGGTCAGCCCGTGGAAGACCAGGTCGCCGGTGAACAGCACGCGCTCCTCGGGCAGCCAGGCCACCACGTCGCCGGGGGTGTGCGCGGTGTGGCCGGGATGGCGCAGCTCCACGCGCCGCCCGCCGGTGTGGACGGTCAGCTCCCGGTCGAGCACGATCGACGGCAGGCGCCGGGTGACGTTGCCCCAGTCCGGCGGGGGCGACCAGAACGGCGGGCAGGCGTCGAGGATCGGGTCGTGCGCGAGCGCCTCGCGCATGGCGGCCTGCCCGATGAGCGCGGCGGACTCGGGCAGCAGGCTGTTGCCGTAGGTGTGGTCGCCGTGCTGGTGGGTGTTGACCGCCCACCGGACGGGCGCGCCGCCGGTGGCGCGCGCCAGGGCGCCGAGGAACGCGCGGGTGCGGGCCTCGGTCGCGCAGGTGTCCACCACCAGGAGCCCGTCGTCCCCGGCGACGGCGCCCGCGTTGTTGACCCACCAGGTGCCGTCCGGCTGCACCCAGGCGTACACGCCGTCGACGACCTCGGTCAGGCTCGCCGCCTCCGGTCCGGTGTGCCCGGTCTGGCCCATGGTGGTCCTCCTCGCGTCCGCGGCCCTCAGGGGGGAGAAGAAGGAAGAGGGTACAGCGCTTCCCGGGTCAGCCGTGGCCGGAACCGGTCGGTGAGGGAAACGGCGCCCGTACGCGCTGTTATCGTGACGACCGCATATCCGGTTCGTGTGCCTTCGGGCGCACGCGCACGCCCTCGGACGGGCCAGGGAGCGGACGAACACGTGAACAGCGAGACGGGGACCTCCCCGGGTTCCTCCCGGGAGGGAGGGGCGCCCGAGGCCGGTTCCGGCGGCGGGCAGCGGGACGCGAACGCTCCCGGGGAACCTCCGGAGCGCGGGGAGGGCCCGCGGAGCCGCGGCGACGGGGCGGCTCCCCGGACCGGAGACCGGCCGGGACCGCGCCGCGCGGCCCGCCCCCTCCTCTCCGCCCTCCTCGCCTGGGCCGGAACGGGACTCGTCGCCGGCGCCCTTCCGCTCTCGGTGGTCCTGTTGTTCCTGCGGGATCCGGAGGAGGGCCTGGGGCCGGGCCCGTCCCTGCTCGTGGCGTTCCCTGCCGGACTGGCACTGCTGGTCCTGGTGCTGCGCCGCCCGGTGCCGGGGAAAGCCGGTCCGGACCGCGGCCCCGGATCGCCGCTCCGCCTCACGGCTCTGGCGGCGGGTGCCGTGCTGCTGTCGTACCTGGCCTACCGCTCCTTCCCGCGCGACGCCTTCGCCCGGCTCACGGAGAACGGGGACACCTGGACGCCGTCGGTCACGGGAAGCCTCCAGTGGGTGGCGCTGTGCGCGTTCGCGCTGGGCTTCCTGGCGCTGCTCCTCGCCGTGCGCCGCCCGCGCCCCCGGCCGGGCGGGCGTGCCTGGACGGGGTTCGCCGCCGGTGTCCTGGCCGTGGCCGCGGCCGGGTGGGCTGCCGTCTCCGAGGCCACCCACCAGCCCGTGGAGCACGTGGTCGCCGCTCCCGGGGCCGCTCCGGGCACGCCGACCGCGGTCACCCGGGTGGGCTGGACCTGGGAGGGGCCCGAGGACACCAGGGTCGAGCGGGTCGTGGCCGGGCCGCGCGGGCCGGTCGTGCTGCTCGGGGACGGAATGGTCGGCCTGGACGGCGCGACCGGTGAGGAGCTGTGGACCTACCGCCTCCCCTTCGGCTGGCACACGAGCGCGGGCGCGTCCATGGGGGGCGACCTGGCGTACGTGAGTTACCGGCAGGACCCCGACGACAGCGGGAGCGGGCGGATGACCGTGGTCGACACGGCCACCGGCGAGATCACCAGGGAGGTGGCGGCGCCGCCTGAGGAGCGGTTCGGCACCGGGGACCACCACTTCCTCGGTGTCCTTCCCACGGGCAGCCTCCACACGGGCTCCGACGAGGAGCCGGGAACGCTGGTCGCGTACGGCGACGCCGGAGAGGGCGGGCTGTGGACCTTCACCCCCCAGGACCCGGAGAGCGCCTGCGACACGGAACGGCGGGTCCTTCTCCACGAGGGCCTGATCCTGGCGGCGTACCTGTGCCGGGGGGAGCCGGATGTCCGGCCCCTCGTCGTTCTCGGCCTGGACGCGCGTACCGGGGAGCAGAGGTGGCGCACGGAGGTCGGGGACCCGTACCCGAGCGGCTCCCTGCGGATCTTCTGGGAGGAGCACGCCGTGTCGGAGGGGGAGCACCCCGTGGTGGGCGTCGGTTCCGACTCCGGTCCCGTCACCCTGCTGGACCCGCGCACGGGCGCGGTGGCGGGCGAGTTCCCGGAGTTCCTGCTGGAGGATGACGACGGGGCCAGCCAGGAGTACCGGGTCATCCGTTCGGGATACCGGGGACGCGTCCACGCCGACACCGGCGGCGCGGTCCACGTCGAGGGCGGCGGACACGACGAGTACCTCGTCCATCACGTCGACCCCTCCGGCGCGCTGGTCCGCACCACCGTGGTCCCCGAACCGCCTTCGGGGCTGGACGATCCCAGCGACGCCGTCGCCGTGGGGGACACCCTCCTGGTACCGCACGAGGAGCAGGAGGTGCGGGGCGGCGATCCCTCGGCGTCCGTGCGCGTGGTTCCGCTCGGGGAGGAGCGGGGCGCGTCAGAGGACGGCGGGACGGTGATCGGGATCGGCTCCGCCGTGGACCTGCGGCTCCTGCCCGTCCCCGGTGCCGTCACCGCCCACGGCCTGGAGGAGACCACCACCGTGTACGGACTGGTGCCCTGACCCGACCCGGCCTTCCCGAGGAGGTCTCGCGGACGCGCCGCACCCCGCCGCACCCCGCCGGACGTTCCCGGCCTCGGCGCGGACCGGCTGGTAGTTTCGCCGCATGCGCGAACGGCTGACGGACCTGGAACCACGCATGCACGACGCGCTGGCGGTGTGGGGCATCCACGCGACCGCGCTCGACCACGTCCCCCTGGGCTTCGGCGACCACCACTGGAGCGTCACCGACACCTCGGACCGCCGGTGGTTCACCACCGTGGCCGACCTCGCCCACAAGTCCTTCCTGGGCCCGGACCCGGCCTCGGTGCGGCGGCGTCTCGCCCGGGCCATGGACACCGCCGCCCGGCTGCACGACGACGAGGGGCTCGGGTTCGTCGTCGCGCCCCTGCGCACCCCGGGCGGGGACACCGTCGTCCCGGTCGGCGACCGGTACGCGCTCAGCGTCTTCCCCCACGTGGAGGGCGAGTCCGGCGGCTTCGGTCAGGAACTGGCCGACGACCGGCGGGCCCGGCTCCTGGACACCCTCGCCCAGCTGCACCGGAGCGCCCCGGGCGACGCGCCCGCCGTCGAGGCCCGGCTCCCCGGACAGGACCGGCTGGCCGCGCTCCTGGACCGCCCCGCCGCGATCGGCGACGCGGGACCCCACGCCGCGCCCACCGCCGACCTGCTCGCCGAGCACGCCGCGGTGCTGCGCGAGCGCCTGGCCGAGTCCGACCGCGGCGCCGCCGCCCTGGAGGGCGCGGCCGCGGTCCTCACCCACGGCGAACCCCACCCCGGCAACCTGCTGTGGCGCGGGGACCGCCCGCTCCTGGTCGACTGGGACACCGTCGGCCTGGCCGCCCCCGAACGCGACCTGTGGCTGGTCACCGGCGACCCCGCCGAACTGGCCCGCTACGCCGAGGCCAGCGGGCACGAGCCCGACCGCGCGCTGCTGGAGCTGTACCGGCTGCGCTGGGACCTGCGCGACGTCGTCGAGTTCGTCGACTGGTTCTCCGCGCCCCACCAGGGCGGACCCGACACCTCCCAGGCCTGGCGGGACCTGGTCCGCACCGTCGAACGCCTGGGCGCGGGGGAGCGGTCCGGCACCCGCTGACACCGCCGGGATCCGGCGGCCCCGGCGGGTCGCGGCCCGCCCGCACGGCCCGTGGTCGGTAGCATTCCCCTGACTGTCAGTGACCGAAAAGGGCTGTCACCAGTACGGCCGGGCCGGCTCCGGCCGACCGGGCACGCCACGGACCCGACCAGGTGTTGGAGCGACATGAACCTGCCCCTCAGCAACCGCGACCTGCCGCTGCGCGTCATCACGGGGGCGTTCGTCCTCAACTCCGGACTGGAGAAGCGCGGCGCCGACGAGGAGACCGCGCAGGGCCTCCACGGGATGGCGGCGGGGACCTACCCCTTCCTCAAGGAAGTCGACCCCACCACCTTCGCCCGGCTGCTGTCGGCCGGTGAGATCGCCCTGGGCGCCGCCCTGCTGATCCCCGTCGTCCCGAGCCGCGTCGCGGGCGCGGGCCTGACCGCGTTCGCCGCGGGCCTGCTCGGCCTGTACCTGCGCACCCCGGGCATGCGGCGCCCCCAGAGCCTGCGCCCGACCGAGCAGGGGCTGCCCCTGTCCAAGGACGCGTGGCTGCTGGGGGCCGGGCTCAGCCTCCTGCTGGGCGGCGACACCGGCCGGGACTCCTCCCGGAGCTCCTGCCGGCGCCGCCGCTGACGGTCGGGGCCGGCGGCGTGCCGGTGTTCACCGGTTGGTCTCGGTCGTGGGCACGAAGACCCGCAGGGCCGCGTGCCGCTTGGTGAAGACCACCGTGCGCGAGCCCTCCACGACCTCGCCGTCCACGGCCAGCAGCCTGGGCTCGCCCGGGATGGTCAGCGTCAGCCCCGTGGTCAGCCGCTCGGAGTAGCCCTCGCCGTGCGCGAACTTGCCCAGCAGCACGTCCGCGACGGCGCGCAGCCGCGGGAAGGGCGCCCGGGCGGTGAGCACCCGCACGTCCAGCCGCCCGTCGTCCAGCTGCTCGCGCAGCGCGGGCACCCGGCCGTGCGTGCGGTACTGGCAGTTGCCCACGAACGCCCACCACACCTTGGTGGGCTCGCCGTCGACCACCGCGGAGATCGGACTCACCTCCCGCAGGTCCTGCCACAGGGCCAGCGCGAACGCGGGCCACTTGCCGATCCGGTCGGCCCACTTGTCGCGCCGGTCCACCATGCGCGGGTAGGAGCCGAACGAGGACGTGTTGAGGAAGATCCGGCCGTCCACCTCGCCCACGTCCACCCGGGCCAGCCACCCGTCGTCGAAGGCCCGCAGCGCGATGTCCACCGAGGACAGCCCCAGCGTGCGGGCGAAGTTGTTGAGGGTGCCGTCCGGCAGCACCAGCAGCGGGCGGTCGTGGTCGAGCGCCGCCCGCGCCCCGGCGTTGACGGTGCCGTCGCCGCCCGCCACCGCCAGCACCTCGCTGGTGCGCGCGGCCTGGTCCATGACCCCGACCACGTCGTCGTCCGCCGACAGCGGGATGATCCGCGCCTTGGGCAGCGCCCGCGCCACCTTGCTCGTGACGTCGGCGACGGTCAGCCCGGGCACCGTGCCCGAGGCCGAACGCGGGTTGACCACCACCGTCACCCCGGACCCCTCGCGGTCCACGTCGGTCTCCCCGTCGGCGACGGTGCGCGCGCCGAAGACCAGTTCGGGGCGGGGCGGTACCACCGTCCCGGCGAGCAGGGCCGCGCCGCACCCGATGGCCATCCCGGCGAGCACGTCGCCGGGGTAGTGGACGCCGCTGTGCACGCGTGAGAACGCCACCCCGCCCGCCAGGAGCGCGACCAGCCCGGCCAGCGGCTTGGGCGCGTCCGTCATGACCCCGGCCGCGTAGGCCGCGGCCGCGGCGGTGTGCCCGGAGGGGAAGGAGGTGCTCGGGTAGGAACGGTAGGGGCTGCGCGCGGCCGGGACGGCCGAGTTGTCCGGGCGGGTGCGCCCCGACAGCTGCTTGACCCCCGCCGAGACCAGGTTGGCGGTGCCCGCGGCCAGGATCGCGCGCAGGGCGGTGCGCCGCAGCCTGGGGCCGCCCGTGGCGGCGAGGGTGGCCGACATCAGGAACCACGGCGCCATGTTGTCCGTCGCCTGCACGAACTTGGGGGTGTAGGCGTCCAGGGACGCGGGCCCCATCCCCGTCACGCGGTCGTAGACCTTCTTGTCAGCCCGTTGGAGTCGACTCATAAGGCTCATCGCCCCAGAGTGGGCAAAGTGCCGTCAGATGTCCATAAGGGCGCGCCCGCGGGAGAACCTCCAGTGTGTTGATGACATCACACACGATGTTGGTTTCGGTGGCCGATCCCGCCACGGGCGCCGTGCGCCACGCGGTGCGCGCCGGGGCCCGGGGGAGGCCGTACCGGCTCAGCGCGTTCTCCCGGGACTCCTCCACTCGCTCCCGGGACTCCCACGTCCGCGCGGGCCAGAGCCCGGAGGGCCGCGTGTACGTGCCCGGCTTCGGCGCCGGGGCCGAGCGGGTGGACGTCGACGCCCGGGGTGCTCGGCGTCCCCACCGACCGCCGGGCCCGCCAGAGGCCGGTCCGGGACCGGTACCGGTGTGAGGCGTGGGCCTTTGACCTGCGGTGATCTTGTACTTATAGCGAGTCTCGACCGTCGAGACTCGCTACAGGTACAAGATCACGGTGCGTGGGC
>NZ_JAAXPG010000048.1 GCF_012396365.1 Nocardiopsis alborubida
GGGTGTTTGTGCGTTTGTGAACGCGGGGGGTGGGGGTGGGTCTCTGGTTCTCAGTGAATGGGTGGGGGTCGGGGTGTGGTGTGTTCTGCGGACAACCCACACAAGACCCTCGCTGGAAGGTGCTCGGGCTGACGCCCCGCCTCCAGACGCCCCGCCTCCAGCGGGCGAGACCTCCCGTGGACGGGGGCGTACGACCTTCCCCCTGAGCCGGGCCGCGAGGACCGAGGAGCATGCTCTCCTCAGAGGTGAGGATCAGGCCCCGTCACGACAGAGGTGGACGAGGGACGTGCCCGTCCACCTCGCCGAGCCCGACAGCAGTCGAGCCCGACAACAGGCGCAACGCGGAAGCGCGAGTCACGGAAGCCCCTTCTCGGCGCACGCTGAACACCGCGGTCGCGGCCTCGTCGTGCGCCTGGGGATGAAGGGGTGGGGACCCGCGTCGGGGGACGGCCTCTGGTCAGTCCTCGTCGGCTTCCGGGATGTCGATGAGCTGCCGCAGCAGCGCAAAGAAGTCTTCTTCGCTCATCGCCGACCAGTCCACGTACTCGTTCATGATCTGCGATTTTCCCCAACCGGGGGCTGATAAGCCTGTGTTCGCCGTATTGGTTCGGGAAGTCTCGGTTAACGAGGCGTTAGCGCAGGTGGTCGGCTTGGTCTTCTCAGACGTGAGGAGCCCGCCGGATCAGCTGAAGGACCTACCAGATCACACCCGGGACCTCAGCCGAAAGGAACCGAAACCTGTCCCGGTCCGCTTCCCCAGGGCAGGGCACACAGGACACACGACGCAGCGGCTGTTCGTTGCCCCGCCAGCCGCGTTCGCCCCCTGCTGCGTGCCCGCCCCCGCCCCTCAAGCCCCCGCGGCGTCTCAGACCCCCTCAGCAGCGTCTCAGACGCGCTGCTGGAGGGCTCCCCGACATTCGGGACACCGGCACCGCTTGTTGTACCCGGTGACGGTGCCATGCGGCAGAGAGGGGTCCCGCTGCTCGGTGAGCGTGAAGTCGAGCTGGTCGCCGAAGGCCGTGAGAATACGGCCGGTCGAGAAGATCTGGGCCGGGCTGACGTCGAGTTCGGCCGCCGCCTCGTCGATGTGCTTCCCCATCCGGAGTTTCGCGATGAGACGGGAGCGGGTGCTCGGCGGCATCTCCGCCTCCGCGTTCGCGATCAGCTGCTCGGCGTCGTCAATGGGGTAGCTCATGGGTGTCCTCTATGTGTACGGTTACGCCCGCCGAAGCAGGCACCTCAAGCATCGTACGCTGTTTCTCCACGCTGGCATCAAGGTGAGACATACAGGACAGGGGCAATCAGGCGGCCCTCCCACCTCCGAGGTCACCGCACATCCGAAGTCGCCGGGCCCGCGGAGCCACGGCCCCGGAACACGTCGACGGCCCGTCCCCCGCCCCAGCGGACCCGACCCTCCCCCGGGGCCCGGCCGTTCCGCGGGAACCCTGATCCCTTGGGGGCTGAGAACCAGAGGCCCGCGGCTGATGTCATTCCTGGCCAACTTGTCTGGTGCGCTTGTTATTCCTGTTGTCCTTGTTGTTCCTGTTGCTCCTGTTTCTCAAGTGCACAGCAAAACTCTCTGTATCCCTCCTCCAGTCCGCCCCACCCTTCCCGCCATCCATCTCCACTCCCATCCTGCTCTGATCACACCTCCGCTTCCGATCCACTCCTGTAACACCTCACACGTCCTCGCACGCCGTCAACTCCCCTTCGCTCTCTCCGGCCTCCCCCAGTTCCCCCGGGCCTCGCCCTCATGACAAAGGACGGGTTTGTCGTCCCCCCGCCGGGGTTTGCGCCCTCCGTAATGCATCGAATCGGCAGCTGTTTTCTAGAAACTCATTGCTAGATGCTAGGTAGCGTGTTTCGCTGGTGGTACACCTCAGCCACTCTGCGTCATGGGATCATCGTTATGACCAGCCCCACGGTCCGTCGTCGACGGCTGTCCGCCGAACTCCGCCGCCATCGCGTACAGGCGGGTATGACCCTCAGCGATGTCGCGGACGAGCTGGAGTGGTCCCCCGCCAAACTCGGACACATCGAGACCGGCATCCGCAAGTGGCCGTCGGTCATGGAGATCTCCGCCCTCCTGCGCCTGTACGGCGTCACCGGCGGCCAGCGAGAGGCCATCCTGACCCTCGTCCGGGAGTCCCGTCTCCGCCCCTGGTGGACCGAGTACGAGGACGTCCTGTCCTCCGCGTACGTGGGCAACGAGGCGGGAGCCGTCTCGGTGCAGTCCTACGCGGGCATACTCGTCCCCGACCTCCTCCAGGTGCCCGACTACACCGCGGCGGTGGCGCGGGCCCTGGGCCACGGCGAGCGCACCGTCGAACGCATGGTGGCCGCCTACCTCAAGCGCCAGGAGGTCCTGGACCACGGCGGCCCCGACCTCGGCTCCCCAGGGGGCCTGGTCCGCTACCACGCCATCGTCGAGGAGGACGCCCTCCAGCGGGTGTCCGGGAACCGCGAACTGCTGCGCGCGCAGACTAGCCGCATCGTGGAGCTGGCCACCGGGTCCGACCGGGTGACGGTGCAGCTGCTGCCGACCTCGGCCGGCCCGCACCCAGGTGTCGCGGGGCCCTTCTCCGTCCTGGAGTTCGACGAGGACGAGGCCGCCCTGGCCTACGTCGAGGCCACCCAGGGCGGCTCCATCGTGGAGGCGGAGGAGTCGGTCGCGGCCTGCAAGCGGGTGTGGTCAGAACTCACCCGGATCGCGGCTTCTCCGCAGGTCAGCATGGGCATCCTGCGTCGGATGGCGCTGCTGACCTGAGGTCCCGCGTGCGCCCTTCACGTATCGGGCCCAGAAGTTGGCGGAAATCGGTCCACTGTGGCGGGGACCGCTCCCGGCGGCTTGCTAGTCTGCTTGGTGACAACCTCATAAAGTTCTCCGCGGAGCCCCCGTCCCGGACGGGAGCCCGCGTTGACGCACCGGATCAACGAAAGGGTCCAGACAGTGAAGAAGATCATCGTTCTGGCGCTGGTGGCCCTCGGGGCTTTCGCCGTCTACCGCAAGATCCAGGCGGACCGCGCCGAGCTCGACCTGTGGACCGAGGCCACGGCGGCCAGCGAGAGCTGACCGACGGACCTCCTGGCCGCCTGACGCGGCCGTGGGGCTTCCACAGGGCGAACCGGGGACTGGCGTGCGCGCCGTCCCGGCCCGCTCGTGAGTGACACGAAGACGTGGGTGGGCCGATAATCCCGAGGCGCGACCCACGGCTTTGTGCTGCTCCCAGTTCCGAACCGTGGCTCCGCGTGCGGGACCCGGCCGGGTGAGCGGGACCGCCCTCCGATGAAGGTATGCTCTCCAGAGTGACCAGGGCTTGCGTCCGGGTTCATGGGGCCATAGCTCAGCTGGCAGAGCGCCGGTTTTGCATACCGGAGGTCAGGGGTTCGACTCCCCTTGGCTCCACCCAGGAAAAGCGCCGACAGGCGTTGTGACGGGGACTCCCTACGGGGGGTCCCCGTTTTCCTTTCGGGGTCGCTGGGCCGACTGCGGACCGTGCGGTGGCAGAGCACGCCGCCTTCGGGGCCTCTCCTGCGCCCAGGTCCTCCACTCCAGAACCCGGGGGCGGTCACGCGGTGCGGTGCCTCCGGCCGCGGTCGAGTCCTCGTGGTGTCCCCCGCCGGAGGACCTTCCGGTCCTCCCGCGCGAGCTGTGCGGACCTCGGAGGATGCGTCGATAAAAAGCGGAATGGGCGTTTCGTGTCGGTCCGGAAAGGCTCTTCCTTCACCGAAGTCCGCGAAACTGATTTTGTTACTAATCGGTAGTTCCGGTTCGTCCCCCAAGGTGGGAAATGGGGGGCGGGTGTGGCTCCACGGCACGTACGACCAAGGAGTCCGTATAGCCCGTTCGGATGACAAGGATGACGCAGAGTCCACTTCGCCCAGTCGCGTCCGGGTACCCGGTCCCACCGGTCGGACGCTGTGAAACCGCAGGTCATCACGCATGTAATGGAAAGCCGGGGCGGCGTCCTGGCGTCTTCGTGCATCAGGCCCGCTTCTACCATATGCAGTTACTCTGCGTGTGTGTATGATGACACTTCCCCTAAGTGCAATGGTCCTACTGGGCCATATGAGAAATAGGCCTCTTGGGGTCTGTTGGTGAACTGGGACGAACCGTAGTTTCGACACCAGCGACAACGAGGAAGACAGCGCGCCGAAACGATCGACCCCCGAAGGCGAGCCTGGCGGCCCCCGCCCGGCCTCGCACCACCGTCCTCGGATCGGTCCGCGTCTCCTCACCCGCCGGCGGTCGCGCCAGTCGGCGGATTCCGATCACCACACATGCTGATCTTGGGAGTGGGGCAACATGTGGAATGAGAAGATGGCGGCCCGTGCCAAATGCCGCGAGATCGACCCGGACGCGCTGTTCGTGCAGGGCGCTGCGCAGAACCGCGCCAAACTGATCTGCCGGGGCTGCCCGGTCCGGACGCAGTGCCTGGCAGAGGCGTTGGACGGCCGTATCGAGTTCGGTGTCTGGGGAGGCATGACCGAACGCGAGCGCCGCGCCCTGCTGCGCCGACGCAAGGACGTCACCAACTGGTACGAGCTGCTTACCAGCGCCGAGCGCCAGTACGAGCGGGAGCAGGCCGAGCAGGACCCCTCGACCGTTCCGACCCCGGTCGCGGCCCCGGCCTCGTCCCCCGCTGTGGCGCCGGCCCCGGACCCGGTTCCGACTCCGGTCGCCGCCCCGGCGCCGTCCACGGAATCGACCAGGGCCGCCGCACCGGTCCCGACCCGGATCCCCGCGGCCGTCGCCGCTCGGTGACGACGGGCTTCCGGGGAGGGGAGCCCCGGCAGCCCGGCGGTCGGTGACCCCGGGTCCCGGCAAACCGGCGTCCTGAGAGCCGGAAGCCCAGCAGACGAAAGTCGATGCGGTCTCCACCGAAAGGGGGAGGCCCGGATCAGGGGAGGATCAGGGACGGCCCCGATAGCCGTAGCCGTTCCTATGGCGCATCATGAGGGGAGTACGGCCGATCCGTGCCGTACTCCCGTCGCCGTTGGGAGTGGGAGTGGCTGTGCAGGACCCTCAGTATCCGGCGAGGCGCCCCTGGGAGCCGCAGGCCAGGCCGCAGATCCGCCTCACCGACGCCGAACGCGACGCCGCGATCACGGTCCTCCAGGAGGCCTTCGGCCGCGGCCAGCTCGACGAGGAGGAACTCGACGAGCGCACCGACAGGGCCATGCGGGCCAAGTTCGGAGCCGACCTGGTCCCCCTCACCGAGGACCTGGGCGTCACCCCCGCGGGAACGCCCCAGGCAGCGGCCACCGGCCCGTTCGGTCGGTTCACCGGCCAGGGCGGCGGCCAGAGGACGGGCCCCCGGGAGCCCCTGCCGAGCACCTCGGCCGAACGGGTCGTGGCCGCGGTCGGGCACGCGGGGAACTACTTCCTCCCCGTCATCGCTCCCCTGCTGCTCCTCCTCGTGAGCGACCGGATCTCGCCCTACGTGCGGCGCCAGGCCATGGAGTCGCTCAACTTCCAGCTCTTCTGCGTCATCGCCGGGCTCACGAGCCTGGCCCTCTTCTGGCTCGTGGCACCCCTGCTGGTGACGCTGGCGGTCGCCCTGGGCTGGGCGATCCTCCCCGCCATCGCCAGTATCTCCAGCCTCCTGGGCAACAACTGGCGCTACCCCCTGACCATCCGCGTCCTCAAGGACTCCTGAGGGCCGGGCCGGAGCCGGGGCGGGTGTCCGGGAGGGAAGCCGCCTCCGGACGCCCCGGAACCGTGCACGGCGGTGCCGTACGGACGTCCCGGGACCGCGCCGTGCGCGCTGAGCCGGGACGCGGCGGTTCTCGGACACGCCGTCTCCGGACACCCCTCGACAGACTCCCCCGACACGACGAAGCCGGGACGGAGGGATCCGTCCCGGCGGGGAGGGAGGGTAGCCAGTCCGGGGGCGGGGTCTCCCCCGCACGGCACGGCCGTCCGTCTCTCGTCGCTCCTGCGAGCAGCCCTAGTGTCCGGGCTTGCCGTTCTCCTTGGCACGGTTCTCGCCCGCGGCGGTGCGAACGGTCTCCTTGGTCTTGTTCTTGGCGGTCTTGGCCGCCTTGGCGGTCTCCTCCACGGCCTCCGTGGCCTTGTCCGCCGTCGCGGAGGCCCGCCCCTCCAGGTTCTCCCGCGTCTCGCGGACCTGGTCGCGCGCCTGGTCCAGGTGTTCCTGCCACTCGGCGTCCTGGGACGCCTGGCGCATACGGACCAGCGAGTACACGACGATGCCGCCGACTACGGCGGCGCCGCCGATCAGAACTCCCCGGGGGATCCGGCGGTTGCCCCGCCGGAGCAGCATCAGCCCGCGACGACCCGGGTTCGGGTCCACGCGGTGTGCGGCCGCGGTGAGAGCCTCGGCGACCCGCGGTGCCACGGTGTCCTCCACACGCAGCGCGGCGTTCTCCAGCCGGGGTGCGGTCCAGCCGCGCGCCTGGAGGAGCTTGAGAGCGGCCTGGTCGCGTGCCTGGTCGGCATACGGGCCAAACCGGTCGGCCTGTTCCCGGGCCTTTTCCCAGGCCATGCCCTGTAGGCGAGCGAGGCTCGCCTCAGTCTCCTTCTTGCGTGCCTTGAGTCGCTTGGAAGTGATAGGCACGTCGTCAGCTCCTTCGGTCGTTCACCGGTTCTACGGTCTCCACCCGGTGAGGCCGACGCTCGGCGCCACACGGATGGTTTCCCCGTCGTCCTTACCCGTTACCCGGGTGTTATCTCAACATACGTCCTCTCCGGGTGTGATCTTCGTTTCGACACCGCCCGAGGGTTTTTCTCCTGTCCGCCCGCCGCGAACGACGGGCCCGGGAGGAGGGAGTACCACTCCGCGGAACCGAAAGGGCACCCCCGGTGAGGGTAGATCGGTCCCGACGCGGACGGGGGCCCGGACGCGGCGGGCGGAGGAGCGGCGAGCTGCCCGGACGCCGCGGAACCGCGGCGGATCCAGGACGAGCCCGGGGGACGGACGGGTAACGTGAGCACGTAAACGAAGTCGATCGAAAGGCACGTAGGTGTCGGACTCCACGGCTCAGCCCACCGCGCGGCTGAACACCTCCAAGGGAACCATCGTCATCAGGCTGTTCGAGAAGGAGGCGCCGGAGACGGTCGCCAACTTCATCGGCCTGGCCGAGGGCTCGAAGCAGTGGGTGGACCCCACCACGGGCAAGCCCTCCAACAACAGCCTGTACAAGGGCACGATCTTCCACCGCGTCATCGACGGCTTCATGATCCAGGGCGGTGACCCGCTCGGCACCGGCCGCGGTGGCCCCGGATACACCTTCAAGGACGAGATCCACCCGAACCTGCGCTTCGACCGCCCGTTCCTGCTGGCCATGGCCAACGCGGGTCCCGGCACCAACGGGTCGCAGTTCTTCGTCACCGTGGACAAGCCGTACTGGCTCGACGGCCGCCACACCATCTTCGGTGAGGTCGTCGAGGGGGACGACGTGGTCACCGCGATCTCCAAGGTGGAGACCGACTCCCAGGACCGTCCCACCGACGACGTGGTGATCAACAGCGTCGAGATCACCCGATAGCGGTGACGGCGCCCCGGCTCCGAGGAGGAACCCGCCCATGACCGCATCCCCACCGCCGTCCGGAGCGGTTCCGGAGCCGGAGCGCCCGGCCCAGCGCACCTGCTACCGCCACCCCGACAGGGAGACGGGGGTCAGTTGCAGCAGGTGCGAGCGGCCGATCTGCCCGGACTGCATGGTCGAGGCGTCCGTGGGCTTCCAGTGCCCCGGCTGCGTCTCGGAGGGGAACCGCGGGGTGCGTCGGGCCAGGACCGCCTTCGGAGGCAGGGCCGTCGCCAGGCCGTACGTCACCTGGACGATCCTCGGCATGATGGTGGCCGGGTTCCTCGCCCAGTTGGGTACGTCCACCCCGATCGGGCAGGCGGGCGCCTCGCCACTGGTCTGGGAGTTCGCCATGCTCGGCATCGGCCGGGTCGAGGACGGAACCCTGCTCGGGGTGCTCCCGGGCGAGTGGTACCGGCTCCTCACGGCCGCGTTCCTGCACGGCAGCATCTTCCACCTGTTGTTCAACGGGTACGCCATGTACCTGCTGGGAACGCAGCTGGAGCGCTGGCTGGGACACGTCCGCTTCCTGACCCTGTGGGCGCTCGGCGCGCTCGCGGGATCGGTGCTCAGCCTCCTGGCTGAGCCCAACCAGTTCTCGGTCGGCGCCTCCGGAGCGATCTTCGCCCTGTTCGGGGCGGTGCTCGTCATCGGCAGGCGTCTGCGCCTGGACCTGCGCATGATCGGCGTCCTGCTGGCGGTCAACCTCGTGCTGACCTTCGTGGTCCCCAACATCTCGTGGACCGCGCACATCGGCGGACTGGTCGCCGGGCTCGTGCTCGGCGCCGTGTTCGCCTACCTGCCCGGGAAGTCCGCCGGGAACCGGGCCCGCACGGTCACGCACGTCCTGCTGGCGGCGGCGTTCGCCGCCCTGCTCGTGGCCCTGGTGGCCGCGGCACCGCTGATCATCCTCGGCTGACGGGGGAGGGGCGGAGGCCCCGGAGGAGACCTCCTCCGGGGCCTCCGTCGTTCACGGACGTCCTTGAGCGACCCCCGGTACCCGCGGTGTGCGGGCATGCCGAAGAGAGCTACCCACAGCCTGTGGATAACCCTGTGGAAAACCCGTGTCGTTGCTGTTCATCTGGGTGCGGACATGCCTGTGGAGGAGAGCACCCGAAGGGGGACCCGCGATCGTCGCCGGGCGATCCGACCGCCCGGCCGGGGGGTCAGTGCCAGCGCGTGGACAGGATGACGGCGATGATGATGCCGCTGAAGCCGATCAGCAGGTTCCAGTTCTGCCAGTCCTGCATGTAGGGGATCTGGCTGCCCGCGATGTAGTAGACGGCGATCCACAGGATGCCCAGCGTGAAGAAGCCGAGCATGGCCGGTGCCAGCCAGCGCGGACTGACCTTGGGCTTCTCCTTCGAAGGAGGCGGCGTGTAGACGGCCTTCTTCTTGCGATCGCTGCGGGACTTGGGCACGGTCGCTGCTCCAGTACGTGGGGCGGGTTCCTGAACGAGAACACAGTCTACGCCCCGGGGGGAGCCCCCGTCACCGGCGGGACGTACCGGATCCGCGTCAGGTTCCGGGGGCGCCGGGCCGGGCCCTCTCCGACGGCGGGCGCGTCTCCCCGCGCCCCGCACGCCGACGCCCGCCACCGCGCCGACGAAGCCGGTCCCCGCGGTGCGGTCCGCCCTGCCGGGCCGCGGATGAGTACCCCTCCAGGACACGGGCCCGTACACGACGACCGCTCCTCCACGGAAACCGTCCGCCTCGCGGCGACCGCCCGCACACGGCGGCGGGCCGCCCCGTGCTCTCGCACGGAACGGCCCGCCGTCACGTCCGCTCCCTCAGTCCCTGCGCATGGACGGGAAATCGAAGCCGCCGTCGTCACCGCCGGGAGGGCTCTCGCCGCCGTTGTCACCGTCGGGAGGCGACTCCCCGCCCCCGTCCGGAGGGGACTCCCCGCCGTCGTCGCCGTCGGTCGGCGGCCCCTGCGTGGCCGGTTCGGTCGCGAGCACGACGTTCACCGTGCTCCCGGGCGCCACGCTCTGCCCCGACCCCGGGTCCTGCCGGATGACCGTGCCGACCGGACCCTCCGTGCTCGGCTCCTCGGAGAAGGAGGCGCTCAGGTCCCTCTGCGCCAGCGCCGACTCCGCGCCATCGCGGGTCATGCCGACCAGGTCGGGCACCTGCACCTCGTTGGGGCCCGAGGAGATCAGCAGCGTGATGTCGGTGTCCGGCGCGACCGCCTCCCCGGCGGCCGGGTCGGTGCCGATCGCCTGGCCCTCGGGCACGCTGTCGTCCGCCCTCTGCTCGGAGGTGACGTTCTCGAAGCCCGCGTCGTTCAGCGTGCCGGTCGCGTCGGACTCGGACTGGCCCTCCACGGACGGGATCTCCATGGCGTCCGGGCCGCTGGAGACGTGCAGGACGATCTCCTCGTCCACCGGGACCTCGTCGCCGGCGGGCGGGTCGGTCTCGATGACCTGGCCCTCCTCGACGTCCTCGCTCGCCTGCTGCTCCTGGGTGACGCTGTCGAAGCCCGCCTCGCTGAGGGACTCCTGGGCCTCCGCGACGGTGGACCCCGCCACGTCCGGCACCGCGGCGGTCTCCGTCTCGGGGCTCCCGCCCATCCTCAACAGCACGAACACCAGGATCAGGGAGGCGATCACGCCGACGCCCAGCAGGACCCACAGCGCGGTCTTGCCGCCGCGGTTCTTCTCGCGGTCGTCGTAACGGTCGTCGTAGTCGTCGTCGTAATCGTCGTAGTCGTCGTACCGGTCGGCGGGCGCGGGCGGCATCGCCGTCGTGGCACCGGCGGCGGCCATGGCCATGGTGCCCGCCTGGGTGGGCATCCCCGCCAGGCCGCGCTGGATGTCCGCGCGCATCTCGGCCGCGTTCTGGTACCGCTCCTCGCGGTTCTTGGTCATCGCCCGGAGGGTGACGTCCTCCAGCCAGTGGGGGATCTGGGGGTCGATCTCGCTCGGCGGGATCGGCTCCTCGCGCACGTGCTGGTAGGCGATCGAGACGGGCGAGTCGCCGGTGAACGGCGGACGCCCGGTGAGCAGCTCGTAGAGCACGCAGCCCGTGGAGTAGATGTCGCTGCGCGGGTCCACCCGCTCGCCGCGCGCCTGCTCCGGGGACAGGTACTGGGCGGTGCCGATGACCTGGGAGGCCTGCGTCATCGTCGCCTGGTTGTCGTCCATGGACCGGGCGATGCCGAAGTCCATCACCTTGACGTCGGCGCCTCGGGTCAGCATCACGTTCGCGGGCTTGATGTCGCGGTGGACGATCCCGTTGTCGTGGCTGTACTCCAGCGCCTTGAGGATGCCGTCGACCAGCTCCGCCGAGCGCTCCGGCAGGAGGCGGCGGTCGTCGTCCAGCAACTCCTTCAGGGTCCGCCCGTCCACGTACTCCATGACGATGTAGGGGATGGACACCCCGTCGATCATGTCCTCGCCGGTGTCGTACACCGCGATGATGGCCGGGTGGTTCAGGGAGGCGGCGGACTGCGCCTCCCGTCTGAACCTGGCCTGGAAGATGTGGTCCCGGGCCATGTCGTGTCGGAGGGTCTTGATGGCGACGAGCCGGTCGAGACGCAGGTCGCGTGCGCGGTAGACCTCGGCCATGCCGCCGCGCCCGACGATGGTGTCGAGCTCGTAGCGTCCGCCGAGGAGCCGGGGCTGGGACATGTCGTGTAGTGATCCTCGTGTCTTCCGGAGGCCGCCCGCGGGCCGCCGCCTACCCTGAACGTCTCTCGCTCACGGTCTCTAGGTGGTGCCTTCTTCTCCGCCGCCTTCATTGCCGCCGCCGCCTTCATTGCCGCCGCCACCGCCACCGCCGCCGCCGTTGTTCGGGGGAGTCTCCTCGCCCCCTGGCGGTCCCGGGGTGCCGTTGTCGGGCGGAGGGCTCTGGCCGCCCTCGGAGTCGTCGTCCTCGCCGTCCTCGGGAGCGTCGCTCTCCTCGTCGCCCTCCTCCGGGGAGGGGATCGGGCTCTCCACCGGGTCCTGCGGCCCCGTGTTCCAGCCGGTGTCGCCCTCCGGGGCCACGGGGACGTCCGCCGGGGCGGTCTCCACGGGCTCCTCGGTCTCCTCCGGTGAGGAAGAAGGGGTCGCCGCGGGAGGGTCGACGGTGTCGCGCATGTTGCCCACCTCGGACCTCCCGTTGGACAGGAATCCGGCCACCACCGCGGCCGCGATGATGATCGCCGCGGCCGCGGCCGCGAGGATCACGGGCACGCTGACGCGGCGGCGCCGCTCCGGTGCCCCGGCCAGCCTAACCGACTCGTCCTCCTGACCGGTGACGGTGGTCGGCTGGCCTGCGGTCCGGTACGTCATCGCACCCGAGCCGGGTCCGGTCACCGCTCCCACCACCGCGGTCTGGGCCATGCCCTGGAACCCGGTGGAGGGCGTGGGCGGACCGGTTCCGGCGTTGGAGCGGATCACCGCGGCCGTGTGCGCGACCTCGCTGGCCGACGCGGGACGGTCCTCGGGCTCCTTCAACAGCAGGGAGGACACCAGGTGGTCGACGTCCGCGGGCACGTCGCCGGGCAGCTCCGGCGGCTCCTCGCGGGTGTGCGCGAGGGCGAGCGCCACCGGGGTGTCGCCGGTGAACGGCGGTGTCCCGGCCAGGCACTCGTAGGCCACCACGCCGAGGGCGTACAGGTCCGAGGAGGAGGTCGCGGGCCTGCCCGAGGCCTGCTCGGGGGAGATGTACTGGGCGGTGCCCATGACCATGCCGGTCTGGGTGAGGGTGACCGACATGTCGCCGCGGGCGATGCCGAAGTCGGTCAGCTTGAGCTGGCCGTCCGGGGTGACCAGCAGGTTGCCCGGCTTGATGTCGCGGTGCACCACGCCGCGCGCGTGCGCGGCGGCCAGGGCCTTGGCCGCCTGGCACACGAAGTCCAGGGTCTGGTCCGCGCTGAGGCGGCCCTGCTCGCGCAGGACCTGGGAGAGAGGTTCGCCGACCACGAGTTCCATGATCAGGAAGGCGCGGCCGTTCTCCTCGCCGTAGTCGTAGACCTGGGCGATCCCGGGGTGGGAGAGGCCTGCGGTGATCCGGCCCTCGGTGCGGAACCGCTCCCTGGCCGTCGGCTCGGCCATCTGGGAGGGGTGCAGCAGCTTGACCGCCACGGGCCGGTTGAGCAGGGTGTCGGTGGCCTTCCAGACCGTACCCATGCCACCGGAGCCCACCTGCTCCTCCAGGCGGTAACGATCGCTCAGAACGGTCCCGGTGAGGTCACCGGGACCGTTCTGGGAAGACGGTTCGTAGGCGCTCACTACTGAACCACTGCCTCCATCATCTGACGGGCGATCGGGGCGGCGATCTCGCCGCCGCTGCTGCCGCCGTACTCGACCACGACCGCGACCGCGATCTGCGGGTCGTCAGCCGGGGCGAAGCCGATGAACCAGTTGTGGGTGGGGCTGTCCGGGCCGGTCTCGGCGGTACCGGTCTTGCCCGCGACCTCCATACCGGAGATGGCCGCGTTGGTTCCCGAGCCGCCCGGCCCGGTGACCAGGGTCATCATCTCGGTGAGGCTCTCGGCGGTGCTGGCGCTGACCGCCTGCGAGTAGCTCTCCGGGCTGGTCTGGGTGACCACGGACAGGTCCGAGTCGCGCACGGTGTCCACCGCGTAGGGCTTCATGACCTCACCCGAGTTGGCCACGCCCGCGGCGACCATCGCCATCTGGAGCGGAGTCGCCTGCACGTTGGACTGGCCGATGCCGGCGCGGCCCAGGATGTTGGGGTCGCTCTCCACCGGGGCGCTGCTCGGGATCACCGACAGCGGGACGTTCAGCTCCTCCTCGCGGTTGAACCCGAACGCGGTGGCCTGCTCCGACAGGGCCTCGCCGCCCATCTCGATCGCCCAGTTGGCCATCGAGGTGTTGCAGGAGATCTGGATCGAGTGCGCCAGGGTGTCGGGCTGGCCGCCGTTGCAGGTGCCGCCCGGGGTGGCGTTGGGCAGGTTCCCGCCCAGGTCCATGTTGTCGGGGGCCTCCTGGGTGGACTCCGGGGTGGCGCCCAGGTGCTCCATGGCCGCCGCGGCGGTCACCACCTTGAACGTCGAGCCCGGAGGGTAGAACTCGTGGAGGGCCCGGTTGAGCAGGGGCTTGCGCGGGTCGGCCTCCAGCTCCGTGTAGTTGGTCACGGCCGAGTCGATGTCGGTGATGCTGACGACCTCGTTGGCGTCGTAGGACGGGTAGGACACCGCGCCCAGGATCGCCCCCGTGCTGGGGTCGAGCGCCACGGCCGCGCCGTTCTTGTCGCCCAGGTTCTGGAAGCCCTCGTAGGCCGCCTGCTGCACCTCCGGGTCCAGGGTGAGCTGGACCTGGGCGCCCTCGGGCTCGCGGCCGGTGATGATGTCGCGGAAGTTGCGCACCGCCAGCCGGTCGTCGGTGCCGTCGAGCAGTGAGTTCTCGGTGAGTTCGATGCCCGAGGCGCCGTAGGTGCGGAAGGAGCCGACGATCGGCGTGTACAGTCCGCCGCCCTCGTACATGCGCTGGAACTCCGCGGACTCGCTCTCGCCGGCGATGTTCTCCGAGTAGGCCACGTTGTCGTCCGCGACCAGGATGGGGCCGCGGGCCTCGCTGAGCCGTTCGGTGAACTGACGCCGGTTGAGCGGGTCCTCCTTGATCGCCTGCGCCTGGAAGCCCTGGAGCCAGGTGACGTTGGCCATCAGGATCAGGATCAGGAGGAAGGCGAAGATGCTGAGTCTGCGGATCGGTGTGTTCATCGTCGGATCACCTGTGTCGCGCCCTCGTCCTGGATGGCCTGCGGTGCGGGGCGTCGGGCGTTGTCACTGATGCGGAGCAGGATCCCCATCATGATCCAGTTCGCCAGCAGCGCGGAACCGCCCGCCGCCATGAAGGGCGTGGTCGAGCCGGTCAGCGGGATCACCCGGGTCAGGCCGCCCAGGACGATGAAGACCTGGTAGGCGAGAAGGAAGGCGACACCGCTGGCCAGCAGCTTGTTGAACGCGCCGGTGGCCGCGAGCGCCATGCGCATGCCGCGCTCCACCAACAGGCCGAGCACCATGAGGATGGCGAGCAGGCCGGTCAGGCCCAGCTCCTCGCCGATCGTGGCGAGGATGAGGTCGCTGTCGGCGGCGAAGGTGCTGTACAGCTCGCCGGCGCCGAGGCCGGTGCCGAAGAGGCCGCCGTAGGCCATGCCCACCAGCCCCTCCACCAGCTGCTGGCTACCGCCGACCGCCTCGTACACCTCCTGGTCGAAGGCGTTGATCCAGATGTTGACGCGGGCCTGGACGTGCCAGAAGAGCAGGTAGGCCACGAACGCCCCGGCCGCGAACAGGGCCAGGCCGATGGTCACCCACGAGGAGCGCTGGGTGGCCACGTACAGCATCGCCAGGAACGTGCCGAAGAGCAGCAGCGAGGTGCCCAGGTCGCGCAGGAGCACCAGCATGCCGATGGCCAGTACCCAGCCGACCAGGATCGGTGCCAGGTCGCGCGCCCGGGGCAGTTCGATGAGGGTGAAGCGGCCGATCTTGATCGGCTTGCCGACGATCTGCAGGACCTGGCGTTTGCTCATCAGATAGGACGCCAGGAAGATCACCAGGGCGATCTTGGCGAACTCCGACGGCTGCATGGTGAACGGCCCGATGCCGATCCACAGCCGCGCGCCGTACACCTCCTGGCCCAGGCCGGGGATGACCGGCAGGGCGAGCAGGACGATCGCGCTCAGGCCGCTGACGTAGGTGTAGCGCTGGAGGACGCGGGGGTCCTTGAGGAAGATGATGATGAGGAAGCACAGGACCAGGCCGATCGCCGTCCACATCACCTGTGAGCCGGCCCCGGCGCGCTCGATGTCCTCGGCCTCACCCGCCTGGATCCGCCAGATCATCGCCACGCCGACCCCGTTGAGGAACAGGGTGCAGGGCAGGATCAGCGGGTCGGCGTAGGGAGCCACGAAGCGCATCGCCACGTGCGCGGCGGCCGACAGGGCCGCGAAGGTCAGGCCCACCGTCCACATCGCGGAGGGGACCTGGCCGTTGAGGTTGAGGCCCGCGATCGCGATGCCCGCCATGGTGATGACGATGGCGAAGAGGATGAGGACCAGTTCGGCGTTGCGCCTCTTGACGGGCGGCAGCGCGGTCGGCGCCTCGGGTTCGGAAGCCTTACTCACGTGGGCTCACCCGGACCCTTCCTCGGTCCGGGCCCCGCCCGCGCCCTCGCTCAGCACGTCGACGCTCGCCCGCGCGTCGTCCAGGCTCTCCGCGGGCAGGGTGTTCTCCACCGAGCCGCGGTCGGCCTCCGAGAGCGAGTCCAGGGTGATCTCGGTCTCCTCCACCTCCTCCGACAGGCTGAAGCCCGCGATGTCGGTGTTGATGCCCTGGTAGATGCTGACGGTGTCCCCCGAGGGGGAGGGACCCACGTAGTACTGGCTGTTCACGTACCGGCTGCCGAAGTAGTACGTGGCCCCCGCGACGACGGCGACCACGACCAGGAACACCAGCACCATCGGCCACCAGCGCCTGGGGCGGTACTCGGGTTCCGAACGGCCCCGCCGGTCGGCCGGCGGGGCCTCGTAGTCGTCGTACTCGCCGTTGTAGGGCTCCTGGTAGGCGTCGCCCGCGGCGTAGGCGTCCGGCCCGGGCTCGTCCCGGACGGGGTCCATCTCGGCGGTGTCGCCGGATCCCCCGCGCAGTTCCTGCGCCCGTCTGGCGGGTGTGTCGTTGCCCTGGTCGACGCTCTCGCGGCGCTGGTCGGCGGCGCCGACCACCTGGGAGGCGCGGGTGGGCCCCTCGCTGTCGGTCTCGGCCTCGATGACGTCGGCGACGACCGCGGTGATGTTGTCCGGGCCGCCTCCGCGGATGGCCAGCTCGATGAGCTTCTTGGCCGCGCTGCGCGGGTCGGCCTCGGTGGCGAGGGTCTCGTGGATGGTCTTCTTGCTGACCACGCCGGAGAGCCCGTCGGAGCAGAGCAGGTAGCGGTCGCCCGCCTTGGCCTCGCTGATGGAGATGTCGGGGTCGACCGGGCTCTTGCCGTCCAGGGCGCGCAGGATGAGGGAGCGCTGCGGGTGGGTGGCGACCTCCTCCTCGGTGATCTTGCCCTCGTCCACCAGGGTCTGCACCAGGGTGTGGTCGTGGGTGATCTGCTCGAAGCGGGGGCCGCGCATGAGGTAGGCGCGGGAGTCACCGATGTGGATGAGCGCCACCCGCGGACCGGCCCAGAGCATGGCGGTCAGGGTGGTGCCCATGTTCTCCAGCTGGGGCTCCTCCATGATCCTGCGCGACAGGGAGGCGTTGGCCTGCTCGACGGCGCGCTGGAGCACCTCGGCCATCTCGTCGGACCGTGGCGGCTCGGAGTCGAGGCGGCGGATCGAGGAGATCGCGATGGAGCTGGCCACCTCACCGCCCGCGTAACCGCCCATGCCGTCGGCGACCGCGAGGAGGTTCTGGCCGGCGTAGCCGGAGTCTTCGTTGCCTTCGCGGAGGCATCCTACGTCGGAGTACGCCGCGTATCGGAGAGCGATTGTCATTTGCGCAGTTCCAGGACGGTTTTGCCGATACGGATGGGCTGTCCCACCGTGATGGGCTGGGGGCGGTTCAGCTTCTGCTGGCCGAGGTAGGTGCCGTTCGTCGAGTTCAGGTCCTCCACGAACCAGCGGCCGTTGTCGGAGTAGACGCGCGCGTGGCGGCCGGACGCGTAGTCGTCGGTGATGACGAGCGTGGAGTCCGGGGCGCGTCCGATGAGGATGGGCTGCGAGGCGAGGTCGACGCTGGTGCCCTTGAGCGACCCCTGGGTGACGACCAGGGCGGTGGGCTCGTTCCGGCGCGCGCGGGGCGGCCGGGCGGGCTGCGCCGAGGAGTACGACGGGGAGGGGTCCCGGTCCCGGCGCGGCGCCGCCGGGCGCGGTTTCCTCCGGGGCTTCTTCTTGGAGCCGAAGAGATCCGTGCGGATCACACCGATCGCGGTGAGGACGAACAGCCAAAGCCCCGCGAGATACACGATCTTGATCAGTATGAGGGTCAAGTTGGACATCGAACTGCTCTTCAGCCCCTGTCGTGCTTCGGCCGGGATGGCGGTCATCTGCGCCGCCACCATGTCTGCCCACCTTCGGGTCGGTGAGTCGCGAGGTCGCTGGACGCGGCCTGCGGCCGCGGCCATTGTGCCCGATCGGTCAGGTCTTCGCGGAGACTACCCTCCCGGCCGGATATCTGACAGCGGACCTGAGCCCGGCCCGCCCCTTGTCAGACGCCCGTGGAACCGCGTTGGTTTTCGGATCCGCCGCCGGGCGTCAGTCGCGGCGGAACGTCATGGTGGTGCGGCCGAGGCTGATCCTGCTGCCGTCCACCAGGCGGGCCTGCCTGACCTGCTGTCCGTTGACGAAGGTCCCGTTCGTCGACCCCTTGTCCACCAGG
The DNA here is from genome assembly GCF_012396365.1 of Nocardiopsis alborubida. GTDB lineage: Bacteria > Actinomycetota > Actinomycetes > Streptosporangiales > Streptosporangiaceae > Nocardiopsis > Nocardiopsis alborubida. The sequence continues at coordinate 17,867 of NZ_JAAXPG010000048.1, forward strand.
ATGGCCTCGTCGCCGTCCAACCGGATCTCCACGTGGTGACGGGAGACGCCGTTGTCGACCAGGCGCAGGTCGCAGTCGGTGCCGCGGCCCAACAGGGTGACCGGGGTGGTCAGCTCGAAGGACTGCTGCATCCCGTGGCTGGCGATGGCGCCCTCGGCGGCGGCGCCGCCGGGGGAGATCAGCAGACGCGGACGTCCGGTCTGCTGCTGGCCACCGCTCGGGCCGGGGTCGCCGACCGGCTGGCGGACCTCGCCGTCCTTGCCGACCATGGTGCCGCGCACGACGCCGGAGCGGATGCGGAAGCGACCTGTCTTGAGGCCTTCGTCGGACCTGAAGTGAACACGGACCGGCCCGACGAAGGAGTAGCCCTGCTCCGTCGCGTAGTCGCGTGCCAGCTTGGACAGCTCCTGCCCCAGGCTGTCGGCGTAGACTTCGAGGCGCTCTTTGTCGCTGGTGGCCAGTTCGACGATGAAGTCGTTCGGAACCAGGGTTCGACCCTGGGCGACGATCGCCGCACGCTCGTCCATCTCACGCTGGACGGCGCTCGCCACCTCGACCGGTTGGAGCTCGGACTTGAAGGCCATCGCGAAGGTGCCTTCGATCATGCCCTCAAGCCTGCGCTCGAAGCGTTGGAGCACTCCCACGAGGTACCTCCCTTTTGTACTCCACTTCGTATGTGTAGACGATCGTAACCGGGCCAAGGTGCCCCTGGTTTCAGGCGCACCCCCGGGACGGCCGCCCGGGGGCCGCGAACCGGTGGTCCGAAACGCGTGTGCGACCCACCTTCAGACCGTGCTAGCCTTATCCATGTCGCCAGGGGGAAACGGACGAAAAGCCCGGTTCACCTGGCAACACAACTGAATGGCATGTCACTCGGGCGGGTGGCGGAACGGTAGACGCGCACGGTTCAGGTCCGTGTGTCCGAAAGGATGTGAGGGTTCAAATCCCTCCTCGCCCACGTTGCGCGGGTTGCTGCTCGCCAGCCTCCGGCTGGCTCGCGGCAGCCCGCGGTTTCTTTTTTCGGGGGGCGACCCCCGTGCCCCCGTACGGCGCGGGTTGCTGCTCGCTGGCCTCCGGCTGGCTCGCGGCGGCCCGCGGTTTCTTTTTTCGGAGCAGCCCCTCCGCGCCCCCGGCGGGCTCAGGATACCTGGTGAGGGCCGTGTGACGGCTTCGCCGGGTTCCCGGTTTCCTGATCTCTGCCCAGGTCACGGCCCTGTGTCCGGAACCGAAGCACACCACGGACCGGAACCGGGCGGTGTCCCCGCACGAATCCGGTTCCGGTACCCGTGTCGTCAGCTCCGGTCCTCCCGTTCCCTCCTCAGCCGGCCCTCCTCGCCCCGTCGAGGTCCCACACCCGAAGGTGCCCGCACATACCGTTGCGCAGCGGCCCGGGCGGGGAGTCGGCGGTGTAGACGGCCGAACCGGCGAGGTGTTCCCCGTCACCCCGGCCCAGCGCCTCCAGGTGCTGCACGGTGCTCCGCGCCTGGTGGACCGGCCCCCTGTCGACGTGGTGGTGCCAACCGGCGGCTCGGTCCCGGACCAGTTCCGTGGCGGCCCGGTACAGCCCCTTCAGCGCGTTCGGCCCCTCCCGCTCCACCCGTTCCCTCAGTTCCAGGTAGCCCTCCACGGCGAGGTCCCGGCGCTCCCGCGCCGCACGCTCGGCCGAGGTGACGGCCCGGGGCAGCACGGTGGCCCGGCGGTAGGCGTCCGGGTCGGCCAGGACCCTGCCCGGGTAGGTGAGCACGGCGTCGCCCGACTCCGGCAGGCCGGCGTTCTGCATGACCACCAGGATCTCCAGGTCGCCGCTGTCGTTGACCAGCCGGTGCACGGTCCCCGGCGTGAACCACAGCAGGCTGCCGGGCCGCAGCGGGGTCCGCTGGAACCCCGCGCCGCTCAGGGTCTCCAGCGCGCCCTCGCCCCGGAGCACCACGTACCCCTCCGCCGAGGCGGTGTGCAGGTGGGGTGAGCCCCCCGCACGACCGTCGACGGCGGGCCAGTCGTAGACCCGCAGGTGGGAGATGGCTGTGCCGCCGGGGAAGCCGGGGACGCGCGGGGCGTTCACCGCGCCTCCCCGCCCGTGCCGCCGTCGGCGCCCGGGACAGGGCCGGTGGCGGCGCGCTCGGAGGCCGCGTCCGCCAGTTCGCCCAGGCCGAGGTCGGCCAGGGCCCCGGCCCCCTCCGCGCCCCGGTCCCCGTCGGCGACGACGACCGCGTACCGGTAGGCGAGGGAGCCCCCCGCGGGGACGGTCACCACCTCGTCGAAGAAGGGGGCCGGGCACACACAGGCGAAGATCCCGCTGCGCACGAACCACTTGACGGGGTGACCGGGGTTGTCGGGCGCGTCCACGAACGTCAGCGTCGACGCCGCGTCCGTGCCGTCGTGGCGGCCGGTGAAGGCCAGCCAGGGCGACCGCGTTCCCATGAGGTCGTCGTCGCCCTCCCTCCCCTCCGTGTAGGCGCGGCCCCCGCTGAAGGAGCGGGGGCCGCGCCAGAACAGGCCTCCGTACCCGGCGTTGGGCCGCCCCTCCGTGGTGGGGCTGCCGAAGGGGACCTCCTCCTCCGTCAGGTTGGTGAAGGAGGTCGTGAACACCATCGTCCAGGCCCCCCGGCCGGGGGCCGCGGTGAACCGCAGCCCCCGGCGCTCGGAGAACCAGGTCTCGCCCTGCTCGGTCACCCACTCCAGTCGTTCTCCGATCGAGACCCGTTCCGGTGAGGTCTCGATCAGGTCGAAGGATCGGTGCTCTGTCGAGCCGTCGTTGGCGAGCTGCCGGTACCCCGAGTCCCGGAGGTAGGTCGGGCCGCCCCAGAAGTTGGCCGGTCCGACGTTGGGCAGGGACCACGCGATCCCCTTGTGCCACACGTGGTCGTGCGGCCGGTACAGGCTGACGGTGTCCCCGCCCAGGGTGCGGATCGGGTGGAGGTAGGGGCGCGGCGACTCCAGCTGCACGTCCCAGGGCCGGTACACGTAACGGACGAGTTCGTTCCCGTCGTGGGTCAGGCGCAGCGAGCGCCCCTGCTCGTGGACCAGCCCCAGGCCGATCCCGGCGGGTTCTCCGCCGCCTGCCGTGGTCGCCGTGGTGTTCGCGGACATGTCCTTACCCTTCTGTCGCCTCTGTCGCCGTGGGGGGAGGGCTGCGGCCGTCACTCCTCGATGAAGTACTGCTCGGGGTTGGTCGGCCCCGGGTCGTTGTAGTTGCCGGAGGAGGGCATCGACCCGGGCACGTTGTGGAAGTCGTCCGCGACGATCCCGTAGCCGGTCGGGCTCAGGCTGACGCCCATCGCGTAGAACTGCTCCTGGGAGACCGCCAGGAACTCGCGCATCAGCTCCTCGCGGGCCTCGGGGTCGGGCTCGGCCTGGACGGCGTCGTACATCTCCAGGTGCTCGCGCACGTCGGCGGGCGGCTCCTGGGAGCGCGGGTCCTCGCCGTCGGAGACGTACCACTGGGCCCACGGGATGGCGAAGTTGGACTCCCCGCTCTGGGTGGGCGCGTACCAGCGGGGGTCGTACATCGCGTCCATCATGCCGTTGTCGCCCGACCACACGTTGGCGTCGTGCTCGTTGTTCTCGCGGCGGGTCTGCCACAGCGAGCGGTCCTCGGTGTTGAGCTCCACGTCGATGTCCAGCTCCTGCCAGAAGCCGACGACCATCTCCATCGAGTCCACGATGTCGGGGCGAAAGTCCGTGGGCACCGACAGCGTGAAGCGCACCGTCTCGCCGCGCGGGCTCGTGCGGAAGCCGTCGGAGTCGCGCCCGTCGTAGCCCGCCTCGTCGAGGAGCGCGTTGGCCAGGTCGAGGTCGTACTCGGTGTACTGCTTGGCCAGCTCCTCGTCGTGGAAGGGGCTGTCCTCGCGGGGCGCGCCCTGCCAGGGCTCACCCTGCTCGCGGTAGACGACGTCGATGATGTCCTGGCGGTTGATGGCGTGCGAGAGCGCCACCCGGAAGTCGCGGTCGTTGAAGGTCTCGCGCAGCTCCTCGTCCTCGTGGGTGAGGTTGAGGGAGATCATCGCGGTGTTCATCTCCGCGGGCCGCAGCTCGAAGAAGTCGTAGCCGCCCGACTCGCGCGCCTCGGCCAGGGTGGGCCTGTTCTCCAGGGTGTTGAAGTGCCGCGAGTGCATGTCGAACTCGCCGTTGAGCGCCCTGACCAGCATGACCTCCTCGTCCGGGAGGATGTCGAAGACGACCCGGTCGATGTAGGGGAGCTGGTTGCCCTCGGTGTCGACCTTCCAGTAGTAGGGGTTGCGCTCCAGCACCATCCGCCCGGAGTCGGCCAGCGGCTCCACGACCTGCCACGGGTACATCGTGGGGATGTCGGGGTTCTGCCAGTACTGGGCGCTGTTGATCACCCCGGCCTTGTCCTCGAACATCTCGACCCAGCCGGCGTACCCCTCCTCCTCGGCCAGCTCGTCGGCGTCGGGGTTGTACTCGATGTGGAACTGCTCCAGGTAGTGCTTGGGCTTGGTCACCACCTGGTACTGGAGGAGGTCGTACCCGGCCCAGAGGGCGTCGGGCTCGTCGAAGGTGATGGTGAGGGTCTGCCCGTCGACCTTCTCCGCGGTGCCGGGGTTGGCGGCCGCGACCGGCGTCAGCGCCTCGTTGTTGTAGATGTCGTTGAAGGCGAACACGACGTCGTCGGAGGTGAACGGCTCGCCGTCGGACCAGCGCAGGCCCGCGCGCAGGGTGAAGGTCAGTTCGGTGGCGTCCTCGTTGTACTCCCAGGACTCGGCGAGGTTGGGGATCACCTCCTGCCACTCCGGGTCCCAGCGGGTGAGGTTCTCGTAGCCCACGGTCCTGCCGAGCCAGGGCCAGTCGCCCACGCCGAGGATGGCGGTGTTCCACTCGCCGCCGTACACGCCGACGCGGTCGTGGGGCTCCACCACCAGCGGTTCGTCGGGCAGCCGTTCCTCCAGCGGGGGCAGCTCGCCCGACTCCACGAGGGCGGCGAGCACCGGCGCCTCGCCGGTGCCCTCCACCCGTTCGCCCTCCTCGACCTCGGGGTCGAGGGAGAGGAAGGTGCACCCGGTGGTCATCACGACCGCCGCCGCTCCCGCGGCGGCGCCCAGCCACCGCCTCCCGCCGCCTGCCGTTCGTCGTCTCATGAGTCCTTCTCCTGCCTCGTGGGGGGTTCCCGCGTCGCGCGGGCCGGGGGACCGGTGGTCGCGGTGCCGGGCGCGGAGTCCGCGGTGATCCCGGCCAGGTCGAGCTCCTCGGCGTGGTGGCACGCCACCGTGCGGCCCGGCGCGACGGTGCGCGGCGCGGGGTCCTCGGCGGCGCACAGGTCGGTGGCGTACCGGCACCGGGGGTGGAAGGGGCATCCGGACGGCGGCCGCGAGGGGTCGGGCACCTCACCGGTGAGCCGGACGCGCTCGCGGGTGCCGCGCAGCCGCGGGTCGGGGATGGGCACCGCGGAGATCAGCGCCTCGGTGTAGGGGTGCCGCGGACGCCGGAACAGCTCGTCGGTGGGCGCCACCTCCACGATCCGGCCGAGGTACATGACCGCGACCCGGTCGCACACGTGCTCGACCACCGACAGGTCGTGCGAGACGAACAGGTAGGTCAGGCCGAGGTCGTCCTGGAGGTCCTGGAGGAGGTTGAGGATCTGCGAGCGCACGGAGGTGTCCAGGGCGCTGACCGCCTCGTCGGCCACGACCAGGCGGGGACCCGGGACCAGGGCGCGGGCGATGGCCGCCCGCTGGCGCTGGCCCCCGGAGAACGCGTGCGGGTAGCGGCGCAGGTGGTCGGGGTGCAGGCCCACCCGCTCCACGGCCTCGCGCACGCGCGCCTCCAGCTCCTGACCGCGCAGCCCCAGCAGCATCCGCAGGGGTTCCCCGACGATGTCGCGCAGGGTCATCCGGGGGTTGAGGGAGGACTGCGGGTCCTGGAAGACCATCCGCACCTCGCGCCGGTAGACGGCGGTGTCGTCGCCGGACAGCGCCAGGGCCTCCAGGACGCGGCCGTCGGAGGCGCGGTAGCGGATCCGTCCGGCGGCCTCCGGCCGGGTCCGCATGATGCTCGAACCCAGGGTGGTCTTGCCGCAGCCGGACTCCCCGACCAGGCCGAGGGTCTCGCCCGGGTACACGTCCAGGTCCACCCCGGCCACGGCACGCACGTGTCGGGGGCCGCGCCGTGAGCGCCCGCGCACGGGGTAGTCCACCCGCAGGTCGCGGATGCTCAGGACGGGTTCGGCCGTGGGCGCGGACGCGGGTCCGCGCGGCGCGGGGTCCGGCGGTCCGGCCGGTGTCTCAGTCGGCATCGACGGTCTCCTCACCGGTCGGTTCGGCGCCCGTGCCGCCGGGGGGCGGGGTGCCCCCCTCCAGGAGGCAGCGCACCCGGCGGCCGGGCCCGGGGGCGGTGACCGGGGGGACGGCGGTGTCGCACAGCCCCTCCACGGCCTCGGGGCAGCGGGTGCGGAACACGCAGCCGGTGGGCTGGTTCCCGGGGTCGGGGATGGCGCCCCGGATGGTGGGCAGGCGGCGCGAGCGGGCCGCGCCGATCCGGGGGACCGCCTCCAGCAGCGCGCGGGTGTAGGGGTGGCGGGGGTCGTGGAAGATCTCGTCCACCGGTCCCTGCTCGACCACCGTGCCCAGGTACATGACGGCGACCTCGTCGGCGATCTCGGCGACCACGCCCATGTCGTGGGTGATGAAGAGCAGGCCCATGCCGGTGTCGCGGCGCAGGTCGGCGAACAGGTCGAGGATCTGGGCCTGGGTGGTCACGTCCAGCGCGGTGGTGGGCTCGTCGGCGATGAGCACGCGCGGCCCGCACGCCAGGGCCATCGCGATCATGACCCGCTGCCGCATTCCGCCGGAGAGCTGGAAGGGGTAGGAGTCCACGACGCGCCCGGCGCCGGGGACCCGCACGCGTTCGAGCAGGTCCACGGAGCGCTCGCGGGCCTCCCGGCGGGACACGCGGTGGTGCACGCGCAGGGGCTCGCCGATCTGGTTGCCGACCGTGTGCACCAGGGACAGCGAGGACATGGGCTCCTGGAAGACCATGGCCACCTCGCGGCCGCGCACCGCGCGGATCTCCCTGCCGGTGGGGTGCAGGGCGGCCAGGTCCACGGGCTCCCCGCCCTCCTGTTCCGGGTGCAGCAGGACCCTGCCGCCCACCACCTCGCCGGGCGGCTCCACCAGTCGCAGCACCGAGCGGGCCATGGCGCTCTTGCCGCAGCCGCTCTCGCCGACCACGCACAGCGTGCTGCCACGGCGGACCGCCAGGTCCACCCCGTCCACGGCGCGCACCACGGTGTCGTCGGTGGTGAAGTGGGTCCGGAGGTCCTGGATGTCCAGGACCACGTCGTCGCGGGTCTGGGCCGCCACGGCGGCCACCTCCCTCACCTGTACGGGTCGGCGGCGTCGCGGACGCCGTCGCCGACGAAGTTGAGCACCAGCACCGCCACCGTCACCGCGGCCCCGGGCAGCAGCAGCCAGGGGGCGCCCGCGATCGAGTGGATGTTCTGCGCCTCCTGGAGGAGGACGCCCCAGCTCACGACCGGTGGTTGCAGACCCAGGCCCAGGAAGGACAGCGAGGTCTCCGCCAGGATCATGAACGGTACGGCCAGGGTCAGCGAGGCGATGATGTGGCTGGTGAAGGACGGCAGCATGTGACGGGCGATGACCCGTCCGGTGCCGCAGCCGTCCAGTCGGGCGGCCGTCACGAAGTCCTCCTGGCGCAGCGACAGGAACCGGCCGCGCACCACGCGCGCCAGGTCGGTCCAGCCGATGAGCGACAGGAGCACGGTGATGGCGACGTAGGTCTGCACCGACCCCCACTCGCGGGGGACGGCGGCGGACAGGCCCATCCACAGCGGGATCGTGGGGATGGACATCAGGAACTCGATGACGCGCTGGATGGCGTTGTCGACGCGTCCGCCGAGGTAGCCGGACAGGCCGCCGAGAACGAGTCCCAGGACGAAGGACAGCGCGACCCCGGCCAGGCCGATGGACATCGACACCCGGGTGCCGTGGACGATCCGGGAGGCCATGTCGCGGCCGTTGCGGTCGGCGCCCAGGAAGTACACGTCCTGGTCGGGATCGCTGGCGCCGATCAGGTGGACGTCCGAGGGGATCAGGCCCCACATCTCGTAGGGCTCGCCGCGCACGAACAGGCCCACGGGGATCTTCACGGACTCGTCGACGGCGTAGGTGTTGGCGAGCGTCTCGGGGTCGCGTTCCACCCGGTAGCCGTACACGTACATGCCCAGGTCGAAGCCGTCGGAGGTGTCCACGACGTGCAGTGCCTGCGGCGGGGCGTAGGTGCGCTCGGCGTTGTAGGCGTCCGGTGTGCTGGGTGCGACGAACTCGGAGAACACCGACACCAGGACCAGCGCGCACAGCACGAGCGCGCCGGCGACGGCCAGCTTGTTGCGGCGGAAGCGCCGCCAGACGAGCACGCGCTGGGGCGCCTCCCCCCGCGGGTCCGCGGCGGACGGGGGCCCGGCGGCGGTGGCGTCTCGGGGCCCCTCGGGGGGCGGGGGCCGGTCGGGCAGGGCAGCCATGGGTCACACCCTCTCGACGTGGTGGTGGCGGATGCGCGGGTCCCACCAGGCCAGCAGCAGGTCGGACAGCAGGGTGCCGACGACCGTCAGCACGCCGAGGACGAGGATGAAGCTCCCGGCCAGGTACATGTCCTGGTTGCGCAGGGCCTCCACCAGCAGTGGTCCGGTCGTCTCCAGGCTCAGCACGATGGAGACCATCACCTCGCCGCCCACGAGCGTGGGCAGGATCCAGCCGATGGTGCTGATGAAGGGGCTGAGCGCCATGCGCACGGGGTACTTGAGGATGACCCGCCACTCGGGCAGGCCCTTGGCGCGGGCCGTGGTGACGTAGGGCTTGCGCAGCTCGTCCAGGAGGTTGGCGCGCAGCACGCGGACGAGCGCCGCTGTGCCCGCGGTGCCGATGATGAGCACCGGTATCCACAGGTTGGACACCACGTCCAGGACCTTGCCCAGGTTCCAGGCGGCGTCGGCGTACTCGCGCGAGACGATGCCGCCCACGCTCTGGCCGAAGTAGCGGAAGGACACCCAGGCGAAGATCAGCGCGAGCATGAAGTTCGGCGTGGCCAGGCCGACGAACCCGACGAAGGTCACCGCGTAGTCGCCCGGCGAGTACTGGCGGACCGCCGAGTACACCCCGATCGGGAAGGCGATCGCCCAGCTCAGCAGGAGGGTGACCAGGGCCAGGGCCAGGGTGAGGCCGATCCGGTCCCACATCAGGTCGGCCACCTCGCGGTGGTACTGGAAGGACTGGCCGAAGTCGCCCTCCAGGACGATCCCGGAGATCCAGTTCCAGTACTGGACGAGGAAGGGGTCGTTGAGCCCGTACCTCTCCTCCAGGGCGCGGATCTGGGCGCTGTCCACACCCTGGCCCTGCGCGGACAGCTCCGCGATGTAGGCGGTGAGGAAGTCGCCCGGGGGCAGCTGGATGACCAGGAACGCGACCAGCGAGATCGCCAGCAGGGTCGGGACCATGTACAGCACGCGGCGGATCACGTAGCGGCGCACGGCGTCCCCCTCGGCGCGGGCGACGGGCGGGGGCCGTCCGCCGGCGGGCGCGGCCTCACCACCGGACCGCACCGCCGTCCATGCGCGCGTGGAACGGCGACTCCGGCCCCAGGTCGGCGGGGGTGACGGGCCGTCCCTCGAAGGCGGAGGCGTAGACCCCCGCGACCAGGCGCATCGTCCGCAGCGACTCGGCGGAGGACACGGGCGGGGCGGTGCCCTCGCGCAGCGCCTCCAGCACCCGGGCGATCTGCGCGCTGTGACCGCTGTCGGTGCCGTGCTCCCCCGCCTCCCAGGCGGCCGTGACCTCCTCCTCGAACCCCGGGGCGGGGGTGATCCGCCAGTTCCCGTCGCCGTAGCCGTAGAGGTGGACCAGCTCGACGGTCGCCCGCTCGAAGTCGATCCGGATCCGGCTCTCCTCCCGAGGGGAGACCAGGCTGTTGACCACGCTGGCCACCGCGCCGTTGGCGAAGTCCACCCGGGCCAGGGAGACGTCCTCGGTCTCGACCTCGCGCGCCTGGCGGCGGGCGACCGCCGACACCTCCGTCCACGGGCCCAGCAGGAAGAGCAGCAGGTCCATCTGGTGGATGCCGTGCCCCATGGTGGGGCCGCCGCCCTCGGTCTCCCACCTGCCGCGCCACGGCACGTCGAAGTACTCCTGGGGCCGGAACCACGTCGTGTGGCAGGCCGCCACCAGGGGCCGCCCCAGCACGCCGGCCTCCGACAGCGCCCGCACCCGGCGGGCGCCCGAGCCGAAGCGGTGCTGGAACACCGTGGCCATCCACGGCCCGCGCCCGCCGCCCTCGGCCGCCGCCATCCCCTCCGCCTCGGCCAGGCTCAGCGCCGGCGGCTTCTCCACCAGCACGGAGGCGCCCGCGCCCAGGCAGGTCTCCACCTGGGACCGGTGCAGGCCGGGTGGTGTGCACACGTGCACCAGTTCCGGACGTTCCCGGTCCAGCATCGCGGTCAGGTCGGTGTACCCGGCCGGGACCGCGAAGCGGGAGCGGAACACGTCCAGGGCGCGGGTGTCGACGTCGACGGCGGCGACGATCGCGGCCCGGTCCGGCAGGGACAGCAGCGCTTCCGCGTGGAAGCGGGCGATGTTCCCGGTTCCCACGAGCGCGACGCGGACCGGGCCCGTGGGTGGACCGGCCGTCGGGGCGGGGGTGCTCATGTGTGGTTGTCTCCTCTGTCAGCGGGGGGTACGGGGGGTGGAGGAGTGTTCGGCCGGAAGGGGCCGGAGACGGGTGGTAAGCGCTTGCTCAGTGGGCCTGGGAGCGGGCTCGGCCGGGGGCCGCGCGGGGCGCGGCCCCCACCGCTCAGCCGCGTGCGGCGACCTCCTTCCGGCCGGCCTGCTCGTCCTGGTCGACGGGGTCGAGCTGGATCCCGCAGGCCAGGCGCCGGGTGTGGTCCACGACGCGCGTGGGCCCGTCGAGCAGGACCGGCACGGTGTGCCGGACGTCCTCGCTGGACGCCGACAGCAGCAGCTCCAGACGGCCGGGCTCGACGATGCGCCGCCCGTCCGGGCCGGTGTAGGAGGCCAGGTCGGCGTGGACGGAGAAGTCCACCGCCCGCGCCTCCCCGGCCTCCAGGTGCACCCGCGCGTAGCCGACCAGCTGTCTGCGGGGCCTGGCCACCTGGGCGACGGGGTCGTGCAGGTAGAGCTGGACGACCTCGGTCCCGGCGGCGCCGCCGACGTTGCGGACGGTGCAGCCGACGGTGACTTCCCCGTCGGTGCCCACCCGGGGGACCTCCCCCGGACGGACGGGGCCCGCGTCCACGCGCGGGTCCTCCCAGACGAACCGGGTGTAGGACAGGCCGTGGCCGAAGGGGTGGCGCGGGGTCGGGTCCACCGAGCTGACCTCGCTGCGGTGGGCCAGGTCGGGACCGAGGTAGGTGGCGGGCTGACCGCCGGACGTGCGCGGCACGGACACCGGCAGGCGCCCGCTGGGGTTGACCCGGCCCGACAGCACCCCGGCCACCGCGGGCATGCCCTCCTCACCGGGGAGGAAGGCCTGGACGACGGCGGCCAGCCGGTCGGCGACCGGGCCCAGCACGTAGGGCCGCCCGGACACCACCACCGCGACCACGGGGGTGCCGGTGTCGGCCAGGGCCTCCAGGAACTCCTGCTGGACCCCGGGCAGGCGCAGGTCCTCCGCGTCGCAGCCCTCACCGGAGGTGCCCCGGCCGAACAGGTCGGAGCGGTCGCCCACCACGGCCACGCACACCCGGGCGCGTCCGGCCGCCAGCAGGGCCTCGGCGAAGCCGTCGGTGGAGTCGCCGTCCACCGAGCACCCGGCACGGTGCTCGACGCGGACGCCGGGCAGTTCGGCGCCCAGGGACTCCAGCAGGGTGGGGATCTCCACGCCGACGGCGGTGCCGGGGTGGCGCCTGCCCACGTGGGCGGGGAAGGAGTAGCAGCCGAGCACGGCGTCGGCGGTGTCGGCGAGCGGTCCGACCAGGGCCAGGTCCCCGGTGCCGGTCAGGGGGAGCACGTCGTCGGTGTTGGAGAGCAGGACCACCGAGCGCTCGGCGAGTTCGCGGGCCAGCGCGCGGTGTTCGGCGGGGTCCAGGTCCACGGGGACGGCGGGATCCTCGGGCTCCGGAGACCAGCCGGCGTCGAGCAGCCCCAGCCCGCACTTTTGGAGGAGCACGCGCCGGGCGGCCCGGTCGACCAGCTCCTCGGACACCTCACCCGAGCGGACCAGGGCGGTGAGCAGGTCGCCGTAGCAGTGCACGGTGGGCAGTTCGACGTCCACACCCGCGGTCAGGGCCAGGGCGCCGGCCCGCTCGGCGGAGTCGGCGACGCGGTGCAGCGTCTGGAGGAAGGCGACGCCGAAGTAGTCGGCCACCACGGTGCCCTCGAAGCCCCACTGGTCCCGCAGCAGGCCGGTGAGCAGTCGCGTGTCCGCGGCGGCGGGCACCCCGTCGATGTCGTTGTAGGCGGACATGACCGACCCGGCGCCTCCGTCGCGCACGGCCATCTCGAAGGGGGGCAGCAGGACGTCGGCGAACTCGCGCGGGCCGATCGAGACCGGCGCCAGGTTGCGGCCGCCTCGGGAGGCCGAGTAACCGGTGAAGTGCTTGAGGGTGGCCACGATCCCGGCGGACTGGAGGCCGCGCACGTAGGCGGTGCCCACGGTCGCCACGAGGTGGGGGTCCTCGCCGATGGTCTCCTCGGTGCGGCCCCAGCGGGGGTCGCGGGACACGTCCAGCACGGGCGCCAGGCCCTGATGGACGCCGACCCGGCGCATGCTCCCACCGATCTGCGCGGCCATCCGTTCGACCAGGTCGGGGTCGAAGCTGGCGCCCCAGGCCAGGGGGACCGGGTAGATCGTCGCGGTCCAGGCGGCGAACCCGGCCAGGCACTCCTCGTGGGCCAGGGCCGGGATGCCGAAGCGGTTGGCGGCCATGATCTCCCGCTGGCTGCGGGCCAGCGACGCCCGGCCGGCGGCGGGGTCGACCGGGAGGGTGCCGAAGGGGCGGGTGAGCTGGCCGAGGCCGTGCTCGATGACCTTCTCCCAGGCGGGGGGTTCCTGGGTGAGGTCGTGCTGGTGAGGTGCGACGGCCTCGCCCGAGGCGTCCGCGCTCACCCACACACCGTGCAGCTGGGCGACCTTCTCCTCCAGGGTCATCGATCCCAGCAGTCGCTCGACGCGCGTCGCGTCGGGGAGGGAGGGGTCCCGCCAACCGTCGTCGGCGTCCTCCCGGTCCGCGACGTGTTCCGAGGGTCCGGTCATGTGGGTGGGCCTTTCTGTGCTCAGTGGGGATGCGGGGATGTCGTGTGCCCGGATGGTGGTCCGCGTGCCATGGGGATCCGAAACTTTCGAAATTAGTATCGAAACTTACTGACGGAGAATGTACGTAGTCGCGGTAGGCAGGTCAACCCCTGTGGGAGATATAGGTCACATGCAGGCGTTGACCTGCGGCATCCGAAAGAGGGCAAGGGGCTGCCTTGAAAGGGTTTCGTCAGGCGGATCCAGGGGAACCCGAAAAAGCCCGAAAGTTTCGGAAAGGCCGCCGGGCCGCACTGTCCGGACGGTCCGGGCCGCCCTGGGTTTCCGAAAGGGCGGATGGGACACTTCGGGCGTGGGAATTCTCGAACGACTCCATGAGATCGGGCGGCCGCTGGTCGCCGAGCAGCTGGCGCACCCGACCGTCGCCGGGATCGCCCGGGGGGACCTGGACGAGCGCGCCTTCCGGTACTGGCTGGAGCAGGACCACCTCTACCTGCTCGACTACGCGCGGGCCTTCTCCCGGCTGGCCTGGCAGGCCCCCGACGACCACCTCGCCGACCTGGTGGGCATCGCGCACAGCACCCTCAACGAGGAGCTGGAGCTGCACCGCTCACTGTCCGGGGAGTTCGGCGCGGACCTGACCACCCGGGACAAGGGCCCGGCCTGCGCGGCCTACACCGCCTGGCTGCTCGACGCCGCCGCCGACTACCGCGACGGGCTCGCCGCCGTGTACCCGTGCATGTGGGGCTACAACCAGCTCGGGCTCGCACTCGCCGGCGACCGCCCGGAGGAGCCGCGCTACCGCCGGTGGGTCGACACCTACGCCGCCCCGGAGTTCACCAGCCTCACCGAGTACTACGGGCGGATGCTGGAGGAGGCCGCTCCGGAGCCCGGGCGCGCAGAGCGTTTCTTCCTGGAGGGCATGCGCCACGAGGTCGCCTTCTGGGACACGCCCCACACCGCGCGCACCAGCTGAGCCGTACGCGCGACGGGGAGCCGGGCGGCGCGGCCCGGCTCCCCGTTCTGCCGTCGGGTACCGTCCCCGTCAGGGGTTGAGCACCGTGGACAGGGTCTCGAAGCGCTCGATCTCGCAGCCGTTGCGCTTGTTGAACTCGGTGTCGACCTCGGTCCCGCCGACGTGCCCGGTCACGTGGACGACCTCGGGGCCGCCCACCTGCATCGTGCACATCGTGTCGGAGGTGTCGCCCCCGGTGAAGGGGCCGGTGCCGACCTCCTCGATCTCGGCGCACGCCGCCTCGGGGTCGGGGTGGTCGCCGCCCGCGGGGGAGCAGGTGAGGGTCCACACCCCCTCCTCGTAGCCCTCCGCGGGCACCAGGCCCTCGCCGCCGCTGAGGGTGCGTTCGATGGTGAGGCTGGTCTCGGCCTCCCCGCCTCCCGTCTCCCCCGGGGCGGGGGCGTCCGTGGCGGAGGAGGGGTCGTCGGGGGACGCGGAGGGACCGGTCCCGTCGGGTGCGGAATCGGACTCGGGTGCCGGCGCGTTCACCTCGGCGGGTTCGTTGCCGCAGGCCGTGAGGAGCAGGCCGAGGGCTGCGAGAGCGGCGAGGCGGGTCGGCAGGGCCGTCGCGAAGGTGTGCTGAGCCATACAGTTCGGACGCGGGGGGTTTCCGACGGGTTCCCCCGCATCTCACATTTCTCGAAGTGCACGGATACAGGGGGTCACATGTTCGGCAGCGGTGTTCCGGAGGCCAACGTCACCGAGGTGCCCGAGGGCGCCTACCTCCTCGACGTCCGCGAGGACGACGAGTGGAACGCGGGCCACGCGCCCGACGCGACGCACATCCCGCTCGGCCAGCTCAACCAGCGCGCGGGCGAGGTCCCGCGCGACCAGCGGGTCTACGTCGTCTGCCGCGTGGGAGGCCGCTCGGCGCAGGCCGTAGCGGCGATGAACCAGGCCGGGTGGGACGCGGTCAACGTCTCCGGCGGCATGCAGGCCTGGGAGCACGCCGGACGCGGCATGGCCGCGGAGGGCGGAGCGGAACCCCGGGTGATCTAGGTGTACTGACCTGAGAGGTTGGTGACGCGGGAGGCGGGAGGGCCACCGATCGCGGTGTGGAACCGGTGATGATTGTAGTGATGCAACCACCCCGCGAACGCCTCCCGCCTTTGTGCTTCGCTG
>NZ_JAAXPG010000049.1 GCF_012396365.1 Nocardiopsis alborubida
TGCGCACCGCCTCGCGTCGCTGGCGTTCTGCGGCGGTCAGCCCGCCGCCGGTGGAATACCTCATACCTTCGGGATACTCCGGCGGGGCTGCTTGTCAAGAACGGTAACCCCACAAATTAAAGTTCAGTGAGTACGCGAATTCGCGTTCTCCCAAGCGGTCGGCCGCTGAGAGGACGCGGATTCGCTCACCCGTGTCCGAGGCATAGTCGAACGCCGCCTGCCAGGTGGCCTCGGGAATCGAAGTGTCGGCGGCCTCGACCAAGTAGTCGAAGGGACGCCACCCCTCCTTACCCTTTCCGTACTCAGGCACCAGCAGGCCGCTAGCCCCTAGGCGGATCTTCCGCGCCCAGTCCCAGGCTTCGTCGAGCGGCTCGGGATGCAGTGCCGCTGCGTCGGTCAGGTAAGCGGTATGGATCCGCCAGATCAGTTCCCGCGTGAGCACCGTTCGCAGATCGGTGCGCGCAAGGTCGATGGCTGCGGCGACCATGGCATGGCCACGGGGGTGCCCGCCCCGCCCGGTGTGCCGCCGGGCGCGACGCCATTCCGCCAACAGGTCGGGACCTGCGGCCAGGTACTCGGCGATACCGTGCACCCCGTGGTTTGCTGCAGCCTCGCGCAACCGCTGGTCAGGCGTTTCTCTGGCGCACCGGACCTCTTCAAGTGACCACACACGGTCGAGCTCCACGACGTCGATCCGCCGGAGTAGGCGGGCTTCATCAGCACCCTCGTTCATCTCGCCTAGTACGTCGCCGGATGCATCCAGGTAGGCGTCGTAGTATTCACTGCGCATGGTGGCGGCCAAGACGGTCCGCGCTGCAGTGAGCACCCTCAGCACGCCTTCAGTGAGCCCTCCCCCATCACGCCCCAGGTAGCGGTCGAGGTCGTCGAGCCATAGGACCCAGCGCTCGCTTTCCCCTTCAGGTGGTGTGGTCTTCATGCGGTCGGCCAGCGCTGGGAGGTCGGTGTCTGGGAACGGTACGACCAGGTGTCGTTCGGGCACCGTCTGTTGCAGGGCGTGCAGCAGGGTACGGGACTTGCCTGCGGTGGAGTCGCCTACCAGCAGCACGGCGCCTCCCCTCTCCGCCGCCGTGCGCACACGTCGCCGGATCAGCTCGTCAGCGTCGCGTGGCACGTACGGAGGCAGGTCCGAGTCGTCGGTACCAGGGCGTGCAGCATGTACGCCCAGTCGGCGGGGCAGGGCTTCGCGGACCGGCACCGCGGTGGACAGGACCGCTTCCATCTCTGTGTGAGGGGCCGGGGTCGCGTGACGCTCGGCGCTGATACGGATTCCGCCGATGACGGTGCCGACCTGCACTGCGGTCCCGGTCACGTCACCATCGATCCTGCTATTCACTCCACCCTGACCCTCAGTGGTGCTCAGATGGGGCTTCGGGTGACTCAGTGCTCGGTGGACCAGCCCTATCCCCGACCCCAGAACCACAAGGAAGCAGATCCCCCACACCAGGGCAGTGCTTCCGTTCTGGGAGAAACCACCTGCGGCCCAGACCACTGGCCCGATGTCGACAGCGAATGTGGAGGTCTCGGCGAGATACGAAGAAAGCGGTTCCGGCGACATGAAGCTGATTGTGTACGTTCGCTGTCTTCATGTACAGGCGCAGGAATTGGAGGAACCATTCCCCACGGTCCACACGCGCCCAGGGGACCTTTGATCCGATCGGCCACCGCTCCCGAGCACGAGGAAACCCCAGGCCAGTCGGGGTGAACCCGTGCGCTGACCTGGGGTTGGTGGTGCCGTATGGTTCCTGGTGTGCTCGTCAGCCCGGCTGCGACACCACTATGCGCGTGCGGGCACGAGCATCGCGCCGGTGGCCTCGGCTGCCGCCCGCGCCACCTCGGGGAACACCGTCTGGTACGTGTCCTGGGTGAAGTGCGTGGTCGCGTGCCCGAGCTCCCCGGAGACCACCTTCACGTCCGCGCCTGCGGCGAGCGAGGCCGCGCCGTGGCGCAGCCCGTGTAGGTGGATTGGCGGTAGTCCCGCTGCCTTGGCGATCCGGGTGAACCACCGGGTCACCTGCCCCGGGTGCCAGCCCGACCCATCGGGCTGGGTGAACACCAGCCCCGAATCCGTCCAGCCCTGCCCCGCATGGAGACGCGCTTGCGTGCCGCAGCTGCGCGAACGGGGCCGTGCACGGTTCAGAAAACTTCGGCCGGAGGTGAATCCTTTCCGGACTGTCTCGTGCCGGGTTCTTTGGAGGCTCTGGCATATACCGGCTTTGGTGGAGCCGTGTTTTCGGATTCTCAGGCCACGTTGCTCCGGTCTTGAGGCGGGCTTTGTTCTGGAACCGTTTCCAGGCCCGCAGCACCTTGACTGTGTCGGCATCCAGGGTGGTGGTGCGCTGCCCCGCTGCGCTCTTCGGGGTGGAGGTCATCGTCTCCCACGCGAGTTGTACGACCTGGACGCGGATGTCGATCTGCCCGTCCGTCAGCCGGGTGTTGGACCAGGGCAGCTCAACCGCTTCTCCTCGTTGTTGGCCCTTGACGGCGATCAGGTGGAACATCGGATACAGCCACGGATACTTCCTCGCGTGCACCAGAAAAGTCCGGGTCTGCTCCGCAGTCCACACCAGCGGACGCTTCCTCGGACACGAGGGCAACCGCACGTGCGAGGCGGTGTTCACCGACACGGGAAGATCCGGACCCCTGACCGCTTCGGACAACGCACTCCGCAGAGTGGCGCGGATCCGGTGCTTGGTGGACGGCGAGACCACCCTCCGCCCGCGCACCGAGGCCCGCACCTTCGCGTCGTCGGACTCGCGAGATTCGAGGATGCGGCTGTTGGTCTCCTCGGTGACTGTGAACACGGCCTCGACGTGGCGGCCCTGGAGCTTGTCCAACCGCGGTCGGCCCAGGTGCGGGACGAGGTACGTACGGATGTGCCCGGTGTCGGAGGCCCGGGTTCCGGCGGCCAGGTCGGGCTTGCCCTCCAACCACTCCCCCGGTCACACGGCGGGGGTGGGTGGTTCGGTGCGCACGTCCACCGCCATCGCCACCCGCTTGCGCACCTCCTCCAGGTCCGGGAGTGAGCGACGCTGCTTCAACGCCGCCTGGACCAGATCAGCGATCTGCACTTCGACCGTGGGGTCCTTCTCCGCCAAGGAGCAAGGCCGTGGCCCGGCTTCGCCAGGAGATCGGGGCCTACAGCCGGACTGCCGCCCCGGCGCTGATCTCGGGTCGTTAGCCTGCCGGACATGCGCCCAGTCGAACTCCTGCTCCGGCTCGGCTTCGATGAACTGGGGTTCAAGAGGGTGTGGGGCGGCGTCCGCTCTACGGAGAGCCATGGCCAGGGGTTGTGGACATGGCGACCTCGGCATATGCGAGGCGGACTTCCTCACGCACGTTCGGGTCGGGATGGTGAAGGAAGGGCTCGATCAGCGACCGTGCTCGCGGGTCCTGCGTGGCGCCGAAGATGTGCAGGGCGTATTCGAGGAGTTCGGGTTCCAGCGTCCTCGCGGCTGAGGCCAACGGTTCTACAAGGCCCAGGGGCAGGCGGTAGTGGTCGAACGCTTCACTGACCGCGTTCAGGGCGGATTCACGGACTTTGACCACGGGTTCGATAACGGCCAGGCTGACCAGCCGGCCAACGACCAGGCAGGCGGTGGCCGTGTCAAGCATGGCGCCGCGCAGGAAATCTCCGAGCACCTCGGCGGCGAGGTCTCGCCGGTCCGGATCGCAGCCGGTCAGTGCTTCGAGTGCTATGAGAACGTCCTTCACCCGGTGCCCACCTTGGTTCTCTCGAACAGGACTCCACGTTCCACCTCACCCTGGCGGTAGGTGGAGAACAACGGCGTACACGACACGGGCACAACAACCTCCTCGGGGTGTTGGTGGCTGCTCTCCACCGTGTGGTACGTGGAGGCACGAAAGCACCGTACTTCTCATCTGGTGGTCGCAGGTTCGAATCCTGCCGGGTTCGCCACAAAGCCCCGTGTCAGACGGGGTGCGTGAGTCGAACAGATGAGGCGCCGGGTCTGGATCGGGCCTGAAATGCTCCGCGTGTGCTCCCCAGTGCAAGGTCCAGCACAGGTGGAGGGCCACATCCCGGAGCACTTTGTCATCCCGTGTCCTTGGTACCCCTGCCAAGGGCGTGTTCGCGTACCTTCGGCCCACCACGACCAGCGCGCTGGGCCAGGCCCCCGGCGCGGGACCACAGCCCACCGCACATCGATGATGGACACCTACCGGGACAGCCCCCGACCGAACTCAGCCTCGGTCCCGGCCAGGCCCAGGGTGGCGCCGCCGAAGGTCAGCGAGCCCGGTCCACACAGCTACCGCAAGCATCATCAACGGAACCAAGCTCAGACCGATGATGAGAGTTCGCCAGTAGCTTTCGGTGTGAGAAACGGGCTGACAGCGAGCGCCGTCATCGTACGACCGAACCTTGATGCCTCTTGTTGCATGTACGCATCCATTTCATGTCCGTAGCGGGGAGGCTGGTTTCGGGTGGGTCTTCTACCAGCCTCCCCGCTCCAGAGGCGCCTATGCCGTAAGAAGGTCGAAGCCAGCCCGCCCCACGTACCAGGACCAGGCGGGAGCGGCCCGGCAAGGGCGCCATCTGCGGCTCCCCAGGCAGCGGACCGCGCGACTTGGCTGCCTGCCCCTCCTGCTGGACCAGCACCTGCGGCTCCTCCTGCGGCGCTGACAACAGCACCGGCTGCCATCATCGCTCCGGCGCACGCGATGGTTATGCCACAGGAGACCACAACGGCGGCGAAGCCGAGCCCGGCAAGCACCGCGCCAAGTCGCCCGCATCGGAGGTGTCCACGGACCGCTCGCCGAAGGACGTGTAGTCATAGACCACGTCCGGGCTCTCGGCTTCGGAGCCCTCGGCGGTGGAGGCTTCCTTCGGCTAGCCAGCCACTGGACGCGAACGTGGTACTCCCGGTCCCTAGGCTCGGAAGGTCTCTGGGCCGCCTCCGTCGCCGTCCCTAAGGTCGGTAACGAGTCGAGCGGGGCACCGGTCCTCGCCGCTCTCCCCCCGGTCCCCGCACAGGGATCGACGACCTGAGGAGAAACCGATGACCGACTCCGGCCTCAAGGACTGGTACCTGCGCTACGTGGCGGCGCTCAACGCCCACGAGTTCGACGGCATGGACGAGTTCATCGCCGACGAGGTCGTGCTGAACGGCGAACCGGGCACCCGCGACGACGTCATCACGGTCCAAAAGCACGACATCGACGCTGTACCGGACCTCCACTGGGAGGTCGAGGAGCTGCTGTTCGACCGGGACCGGATCGCCGTGCGCGCGGTCAACACCGGCACCCCGGCGAAGGAGTGGCTCGGCGTTCCTCCCTCCGGCGCCTCCTTCGAGATCACCGAGCACGCCATCTACAAGGTCAGCGACGGTCGCTTCGTGCAGATGACGGCGCTGCACGACTCGTCCGACCTGCTGCGGCAACTAACCGCCTGACCTCAGCCAGACGCGTTCTCCCGGTTTCGGGGCCGGATTCGTGTACAGGCGCCGACCGGACCCCGGTAGGCGGATCTGCGGGCGGAGCAACATCGCTGACGCCGTCTCGTCTGGCCGGAGCCGCAGCGCGGCATCGTGGACCGCCGCGGCGGGTGACTCGCCGTCCCCGCACCGCCCCGGTGCGGAAACGGCACCCGGCCGATGCCGGACCGTCGCACCCACCCCTTCCCACATCGCACCCACCACTTCCCAAGGAGTCCCGTCATGTCGGATTACACGCCTGTCCCCGTTCTGGAGACCGCCGCCGCGGAGTTCGCCGCGGCCACCGCCGACCCGCCCTACCTGTCCGACCTGGGCCCCGCCGAGGGCCGAAAGACGGTCGACGAGGTGCAGTCAGGTGAGATCGCCAAGCCGCAGGTCGACGAGGAGTGGATCACCGTCTCCGGCGGCCCGACCGGCAGCGTCCGGGCCCGCATCGTCCGCCCGGCCGGCGCCACCGGGACCCTGCCCGTCATCCTCTACATCCACGGCGCCGGCTGGGTGTTCGGCAACGCCCGCACCCACGACCGCCTGGTCCGCGAACTCGCCACCGGGGTGAACGCCGCCGTCGTCTTCCCCGAGTACGACCTCTCTCCCGAGGCCCGCTACCCCATCGCCATCGAGCAGAACTACGCCGTCGCCCAGTGGGTCGTCCGCGAAGGCTCGGACAACGGCCTGGACGCCTCGCGCATCGCGGTCGCGGGTGACTCCGTGGGCGGCAACATGAGCGCCGCCCTGACCCTGATGGCCAAGGAGCGCGGCGACGTCCCGCTGGTGCAGCAGGTGCTGTTCTACCCCGTCACCGACGCGAGCTTCGACACCGGCTCCTACCACCAGTTCGCCGAGGGCTACTTCCTGCGCCGCGACGGCATGCAGTGGTTCTGGGACCAGTACACCACCGACCCCGCACAGCGCGCCGAGATCACCGCGTCCCCGCTGCGCGCCACCACCGAGCAGCTCACCGGCCTGCCCCCGGCCCTGGTCATCACCGCCGAGGCCGACGTCCTGCGCGACGAGGGCGAGGCCTATGCCAACAAGCTCCGCGCCGCCGGCGTCCCCGTCACCGCCACCCGCTACCAGGGCGTCATCCACGACTTCGTCATGCTCAACGCCCTCCGCGGCACCCGGGCCGCCGAAGCCGCCATCACCCAGGCCACCGCCGCACTCCGCTCAGCCCTCCACTCCACCTGAAACCCACAGCACGACCGCACCGCGCGGCCAGACCCTCCACGGGCGGGGTCCCACGACGGGACACCGCCCGACCCCGCCCCGGGTCCAGGGGCACGGAAAGGAAGAGAACCATGTCCGACACCAACCTGCGCGACTTCTACGAGCGCTACGTCGAGGCGCTCAACGCACGCGAGTTCGACCGCATGGACGAGTTCGTCCACGAATCCATCGTCATGCACAGTGAGCCGAGCTCCCGTGAGGCTCTCGTCGCACAGCTGAACAGCATCGTCGACGCGGTCCCCGACTTCCACTGGGAGGTCCAGGAGTTCGCCGTCAACGGCGACAGCATCGCCGTCCGCGCGATCAACACCGGTACCCCCACCAAGGAGTGGCTCGGTGCGGCTCCCACCGGCAAGCCGATCGAGATCGTCGAGTACGCCATCTACCGTGTCCGCGACGGGAAGTTCCTGCACATGTCGGCCGTCCACGACGCCGAGGCCATGCGGAAGCAGCTCGCGGGTTGACCCGGTCGGGCCCGGTCATCGCGGAGCCCGACGCGGGCGGGGTGCCACGCCCTTCCGGGCGGAGCACCCCGCTCTGTTCAGCGCGACACACGGCCGACGTCGCGGCGAGCGGCACGCCGAACCGCGTCGCCACGGAGCACATCGGTCCCTTCACGGCCGTTCACGCGGCTCCGGCGACCGACGCGGGGTCGAGCAGCGAACCGGTACTGCCCAGCACGGCGTCCGCACCACCGGGAGCGAGTGCCGCGACGTGGCCCGCGCACCGGGCCGAACTCAGTCGGTCCTGAACTTGTCGGCGAGCTGGAACTCGAACTCCTCGGGCAGGTCGTAGTGGAAGACCTCGGGGGCGTCGCGCTCGACGTGGGCCTTCCAGTAGAGGTCGGCGATCACGTCCGGCTCCGAGTTCGGCCGACCGCTCCCGATCCTCGCGCCCAGGGCGATGTGCGCGACGTGCACTCCCTGACCAGCGACGGACTCGTTCAGCGCGAGGAGCCAGTTGCGCAGGGCGGCGTTCGCGACGTTCGCGTTGGCGACCTGCGGGACGACCATCGGGCCCGACCCGGCACCGCTCGTACCGATGACGGTGCCGGTACCACGGTCGATCATGCCGGGAAGCACCTGGCGAACAGCGGCGACCGCACCGAAGAAGTTGGTCTCCAATGCGGGCAGAGCCGCCTCGACGGTGAGATCGACCGCGGAGACGAGCGGCCGCTCCTCCAGGTCCGACAGCGTCGGGGCAGGTGAGTACTCCAGGACGTCGATGGACCCGAAGTGCTCCTCTGCGGCCGCCAGAGCCTTCTCAAGACTCGGACGGTCGGTGACATCGGCCGGGAAAGCGGCAGCCGACACCCCTGCGCTCCGGAACCTGTCGACCATGGCCGAGAGTTGTGGTTCACCTCGCGCCACGAGCGCCACGTTGAAGCCGCCCTTCTCAGCGAACTTCGCACCGATGGCGAACCCGAGTTGCGGCCCAGCCCCCACGATCGCGATGGTCGACACAGCTCGTCCTCCAATAGCAGTTCTGCATGCCCTGGTGGGCGGTGTGCAGGTAGGTGTGTCCGGCACCGTCGCGGCGGTCCTTGTCAATGCTTCCGGCCGCGCGGTCCGGCCGGAACCTTCGGCTCGTCCACTCGGAATGCCGTCGCAGGCATCTTCCTCCGGTTCGCTCGGTAATCCAAACGAGAGCTCCTGAGGGCCCGTGTGTCCGGTCGAGGGAGCGTACGACGGTCGCGTCCGGTTCCACCAACGCCGGAAGCGCTGATGGAACCGGCGGGGAAGCCCTGCGCTGTCCGCTCCGCCTCACCAGTCGAGAGCGCCGTAGCGGTCGATGATCCGCCCCGTCCCGGCGCTGGGGTCCTCGGTGGCCAGCGTCACGATGGCGTCGGTTCCCTCGGTCACGGTCTGGGTGCCGCTGTGGCCGTTGAGGTCGGTCGCGGTGTGTCCGGGATCGACGGCGTTGAACCGGACGTCGCCCAACGCCTTCGCGTACTGCGTGGTCAGCATCGTGACGGCGGCCTTGGAGGCCGCGTAGACGGGTGCGACGACCTTCGACTCGACCCGTTCGGGGTCGTGGGTGAGCGCGACGGATCCCAGACCACTGCTGACGTTGACGACGGCCGGAGCGTCGGAGGCGCGCAGGAGCGGCAGGAAGGCCGTGGTGACCCGCACGACGCTGGCCACGTTGGTGTCGAGCACCAGCGCGGCATCCGCGCCGGTCAGCTCCTCGGCGGCCACGAGGCCGCCGGTGATGCCGGCGTTGTTGATCAGGACGTCGATCCGGCCCTCGTTGGCCGCGACGTCGGCGGCCGCGGCCGCGACCGAGGCGTCGTCGGTGACGTCGATCCGGACGAAGCGCACACCCAGCTCCGTCGCCGCGCGGCGTCCGCGATCGACGTCGCGGGCACCGAGGAGCACGGTGTGTCCGAGTTCGGTGAGGCGGCGGGCGGTCTCGAAACCGAGGCCCTTGTTGGCGCCGGTGATGAACGTGGTCTTGTGCATGCGCCCAGTCTTCACCGAGTCCGCCGCAGTCAGCCAGGGAACGGTTCTCGGTAGGACCAGCAGTACCACCCGGGCGGGCACGGAGGCAGATGTGCGGCTGCTTACGATGCAGTGGTGAAGAACAGAAACGCCATCGACAACCAGCTGGGAGCGACGCTTCGGGCCTGGCGGGATCGGCTCTCGCCGGGGGCCGTCGGACTGCCGGTGGACAGGGCGCGCCGGTCGCCGGGTCTGCGGCGTGAGGAGCTCGCCGAGCTGGCCGGTCTCTCCGTCGACTACCTGGTGCGGCTAGAGCAGGGCCGGGCCGTCAGCCCCTCCGGGCAGGTCGTCGACTCGTTGGCCCGCTCGCTCCAGCTCTCCCAGGACGAGCGGGACCACCTCCACCTGCTCGCCGGGTTCGGGCCGCCGCAGGACCAGCGGGTCGTCGACGAGATTCCGCCGAGCATGCGGCGGCTGCTGGCCCTGCTCGAGTCCACTCCGGTCGCGGTCTTCGCCGCGGACTGGAGGCTGGTCTGGTGGAACCCCAGGTGGGCTGCGCTGTTCGGCGACCCCACGAGGATCGGGGCCGAGGAGCGCAACCTGGTGCGGCTGCGCTTTCCGGTCGCCTCGGACCGCGGCCGACTGGCGAGCTGGCCGGTGATCCCCGTCAACGCCGAGGCCGCCGACCGGGCTCTCGTGGCCGACCTGCGCCGAGCCGTGGCCCGGTTCCCCGACGATCCTCGTGTGTCCGATCTGGTGGCCAGCAGGGTCGCCGGCAACCCCCGGTTCGCCTCGTTCTGGGCCGATGCCGCCGTGGGTCGGCACGCCGAGGACCGCAAGACGATCCGGCACCCCGACATCGGGGAGGTGAGCGTCGACTGTGACGTCCTGACGGACGGGGACACCGACCTCAAGATCGTCGCCTACACGGCGGCCCCGGGCAGCGAGGACGAGTCCAAGCTCGAACTCGCCGGCATCATCTCCCCGCAGAGGAGCGACGCATGACCACGATCGGCATCATCGGAGCGGGAGAGGTGAGCGCCCAGCTCGCCCGCGCAGCCATCGCCCACGGCTACCGGGTGGTCATCGCCAACTCCCGAGGACCCGAGACGCTGGCGCACCTCGTCGACGAGCTCGGGCCCTCGGCCCGTGCCGCGACAGCGGCCGGCGCCGCCGAAGCGGGCGACTTCGTGATCATCGCCGTGCCCCTCAAGCTGGTCAACGACATGCCCGTGGAGCAGCTGGCCGGCAAGATCGTGCTCGACACCAACAACTACATGCCCTGGCGCGACGGCCGCTTCCCGTCCGTCGACTCCGGGGAGAAGACCGTGCACGAGCTGCGGCAGGAGCAGTTGCCCGCCTCGAAGGTCGCCAAGGCGTTCACCCACATCCAGGCCCCGCGCCTCTTCCTCTCCGCCAGTCCCCCGGGTACTCCCGACCGGCACGCCCTCTCGGTCTCCAGCGACCACCCCGAAGCGGTGGAGCTGGTCACGCGCCTGTACGACGAGTTCGGGTTCGGCACCGTCGACAACAGTCCGCTCAGCGAGTCCTGGCGAAGCGGCCCGGGCCAGCCCGCCTGGCTGTCGCACGCCCACCAGACGCGCGGGCAACTCGCCGCCAACCTGGCCGGCGCACGCCGGAGCGTCTCCGTCCAGGAGTGACAGATCGTTCCGGGGGTGACAGAGGCTCCTGGCACGGTCTGCGCCACGGGGCGGCGTGTCCCGTGCCTGGACGGTCCTGTGGAGTCGCGCCCCGTCCGGGGTCGGCTGTCCGGACCATGTGGGGAACCGCCCGGGGGAAGCCGACGGTCCCGGCCGGGACAGCACCGTCAGGCGCGTCGGCTCTCTTCGCGTCAGCACCACGATGAGGACCACCCCGGCGGGGCCGGCTCGTTTCTCACTGCCCCGTACCGCGGTGGCCTGTCCGCGATGTGCCGCCCCGCCGGGCCCCGCTCCGGGGTTCGCGGGCGCGGCCCGATGGGAGCCTGTCTGCTCGACCTGTACCGGCAGGAGTTCGAAGACGACTTCTGCCAGCGGGGTTCCGCTTCGACACAGGGTGAGGCGTCGGTTCCGAGCCCCCACGGAAACCGGCACGAGACGGAGTGTCAGGTTGAGCCTGGCAGAGGTCAGGGCAGTCGCCCGCTCCTGGGGCTGTCCTTCAACGCCCTGCGGTACTCGGTCGGGGTCACGCCCCGCAGGCGCTTGAAGGCGACGCTCAGCGCGAAGGCGTTGGCGTAACCGACACGCTGGGCGATCGCCGCGACAGTCGCCGCACCGCTTCGTAGATGTTCGGCGGCCCGGGTGATACGCCACTCGGTGAGGTAGGTCATCGGCGGCTCTCCGACGAGCGCGGTGAAGCGCCGCGCCAGTGAGGCTCGGGAGACCCCGCACCCCTGTGCCAGGGACGCGATCGTCCATGGTCGGGCGGGTGCTTCGTGCATGAGGCGCAGAGCACGGCCCACCACCGGGTCGGCCATCGCCGAGTACCAGGTGGGAGTCCGTGTGTCGGGGCGGTCGAACCAGTGCCGGAGTGTGGAGATGAGCACGAGGTCGAGGAGGCGGTCGAGGACGACCTGCTGGCCCGGGTGCTCCTTGATGCTCTCCTCCGCCACCAGGTCCATGGCCGGACACCGGTACTCGGCGCTGGAGACCACGAAGGCGCGGGGCAGCGCCGACAGGAGGCGTTGGCTGATCTCCCCTCCGAGTTCGTAGGAGCCGCTGAGCAGCAGGTCGGGACCGTCCGGACTGTCACCGCACAAGCGCGGCCCCAGAGTCAGTTCGTCCAGGACCGGCGTCCCGTCAGGCGTGGTGCACAGGTCGGCGCCCTGGACCACGTACTGCGCGGGGGTGTCGGGACGGTCGGCCACGCTGTGGGCTCCGGGGCCGCGCACGATCGCGATGTCCCCTGCCTCCAGGCGCAGGGGATCTTCTTCGTCCGTGATGACCCAGCCGTGTCCGCGGACCATGGTGGCCACGGTCAGCGGGGTCGGGTTGGCGAACCGCAGGGCCCACGGAGGGCGCAGAACCGTCTGGCTGAACAGGGATCCGCGCGCCCTGACCCCGTCCAACAGATCCGCAAGAGCGTCCATGCCACCAACGTAGACGTGCAGACATACAAGTGAGCTTCTCAGCTATGGAACGTCTCATGAGAACAGGTTTGACTCGAGGTATGGCAGAGATGACGAACCAGAGCACATTCCTGGTCACAGCGGGTCGGGGCACCACGGGGCGACGGGTCGTCCGGATCCGGCGCGGACAGGGTTTCGCCGTACGTGCCGCCTCCCGATCGTTCGAACAGTACTTCGCCTGGCTCGACCAGAGTTCCTGGGGGCCTGCCTTGGAGGGTGTCGATGCCGTGTACCTGGTGCCCTTCGACCCCGTGCCCCTCACTCCGGCGTTCGTCCGGTCGGCGGTGGAGACGGGTGTGCGCCGTATCGTCCGGGGTTTCGCGGAGGAGGACGCGCGTTCTTTCGGGCGGACGCTGTCGCCCATCCGGCTCGGGCCGGACCGCCACCTCTCCGACGGGGTGTGGCGGGCTCTGGGCCGCGAGCCCCGTGATTTCACCGACTTCGTCCAAGGCGCCGGGGCCTCGGGCGCCTGGAGCAACTGAACCCCTGGGGCCGCGTACGCCGGGGCCCCGCCCGATCGCACACCCACGAGGAAACACCATGACCGCGTCGCACGGCTCCGCGAAGGCCTCCGGTGGCCCGCGGACACGCGCGAGTGCCAGGGAGTGGATGGGACTGGCCGTTCTGGCGCTTCCCACCGCGCTGCTCACACTCGACATCACCGTCCTCAACCTGGCGCTTCCCCATCTGAGCGCCGACCTTGGTCCCAGCAGTACACAGCAGCTGTGGATCATCGACGTCTACGGCTTCATGATCGCCGCGTTCCTGGTCACCGTGGGAACGCTCGGTGACAGGGTCGGGCGGCGCAGACTCCTGGTTCTGGGCGCCGCCTCCTTCGGTGCGGCCTCCGTCGTCGCGGCCTACGCGGCGACCCCAGCGATGCTGATCGCCGCCCGGGCGGTACTCGGCGTCGCGGGAGCCACGCTGATGCCCTCGACCCTGGCCTTGATCAGTAGCATGTTCCACGACGTCAGACAGCGGGGCATGGCCATCGGTATCTGGGCCACCTGCTTCTCCGTGGGAGCAGCGGCCGGACCGCTCGTCGGAGGACTCCTGCTGGAGTACTTCTGGTGGGGATCGGTCTTCCTGTTGGGGGTGCCGGTGATGGCGCTGCTGCTGGTGTGCGCCCCGTTGCTCCTGCCCGAGTACCGTGACCCACAGGCGGGCCGTCTGGATCCGACCAGCGTGCTCCTGTCCTTGGTCGCGGTCCTGGCGTTCATCTACGGCCTGAAGGAGATGGCCGCCTACGGAGTGCGTCCGCAGTACCTGGCCGCCCTGGCCGCCGGCCTCGCCTTCGGGGCCCTGTTCGTTCGCAGGCAGCGGCGCCTGGCCGATCCCCTGCTGGATCTGGCGCTGTTCTCCGACCGGGCTTTCCGTTCCGCGCTCGTGGTGCTGCTGCTGGGGCTGGCCGCCCTGGGCGGCCTGTACCTGCTGGTCTCCCAGTACCTGCAACTGGTCCAGGATCTTTCCCCCTTCCAGGCGGGGCTGTGGCTGCTGCCCTCGGCCCTGGGAACCGTTGCCGCCTCCCTCCTGACGCCGGTGCTGGCTCGCCGTATCCGGCCGGGACACGTCCTGGGAGGGAGCATGGCCCTGTCGGCCCTGGGCTGCGTCCTGCTGGCGCAGGTGCCCCACGCCGCCCCTGTGCTGGCGATGACGGGTTTCACGCTCTTCTACATCGGCACGGGACCGTTGACGGTCCTGGCCACCGACCTGGTGGTGGGATCGGCTCCGCCGGAGAAGGCGGGCTCGGCGTCGGCGATGTCCGAGACGAGCATGGAGATCGGGTTCGCACTGGGCATCGCCGCTCTGGGAAGCATGGGCACCGCCGTCTACAGGTCCGAACTGGTGCACGGAGCGCCAGGCGGGCTGTCGGCCGAGGCTGTGAGCGCCTCAGCCGATTCGCTCGCCGGAGCCTACTCCATGGTCGAACGTCTGGACCCTGGACTCGGGCGGCAGCTGGTCGACACGGCAGTGCCGGCCTTCACCACCGGTGTCTCCGCGGCGGCGTGGATGTGCGCCGCGGTGACCGCGATGCTCAGTGTCCTGGCCTTCGTCGCCCTGCGGCGGATACCTCCCACCGACCCGGCCTCGCCGACGGCCGACACGTTCCCTGAGCGCGCTCAGCACGAGGACTGACCAAACAAGGTACAAGGACAGCGGCTATCGGATGGTGTGGGACAGAACGACATGAAGGGCCGCGTCGCGACACCGAACCAGCGAACCTCCCATCCGATGGTCGCAGGTTCGAATCCTGCCGGGTGCGCCACAGAACCCCAGTCCAGACGGGGTTCGCGAGTCGAACAGACGAGGCACGCGGCCCGAATCCGGGCCTGACATGCTCCCCGCGTGCTCCGCAGTGCAAGGTTCAGTACGGGTGGGCACCCACCTCGCGGAGCATTTTGCCGTCCGTGACCGTGCGGGCCCGGCCCGGGCATCCCGTGTCCGCCCACCAGTGCCCCACAGCCGCCCCGGCACCGCCGCGCCCCTGGACACGCTCCGTCGCCCCACCGACCGCATACGGCTGCTCCAGCCGAAACCCCTTACACCATGGGACATTCCGCGCCACATTCTCATGGCATGAGCCCTGGACCCAGGGCTCCGGCAAAGTCGGGCAGTAGGGATGTGAACTGCGTCTTCGTGGGCGGGACAAGCAGGTGCGGGCGTGTCCGACCCGGTTGGATGGAAGTTCTTCACACCGCCATCCGTCCGAGGAACACGCCCGCGCATGCCATCGTCCAGCCCCAGTGCCCTCACCGTCGAACCCGTCTCATGCCAGGACCACCTGTTCCAGGTCATCGACATCGACGGTGCCATCGTCACCTCGACGCGGTGCACACCCAGGCCGACACCGCGGCCACGATCCGCGCCGGGGTCGCCCGCTACGTCTTGACCGTCAAGGCCGACGACAAGCACCTGTGCGCCCAGCCCAAGGACCTGCCCTGGAAGTACGTGCCCGCGCGCACGATGCGCGGCACGGGCCATGGCCGCCGCGAAACCCGCACGACCAAGACCGCTGACGTCCCGGCGTGAATCACCTTCGGGGGCGCCGCTCACGCGGGTGGGTCATTACCGCGGCTGACACGGGAACGTCATCGTGGGTTTGGCCCCGCGAGCCGTCGGGGTCGAATCGGTGCGCCATCACCCGAGGTCACCGTCCTTCAGCAGTGCAAGCTCAACGATACGGTCGCAAAAGTCACCGAAAGAGATTCCGGCGGGCTCCAACGCCTTCGGCAGGAGGCTCTGGGATGTAAGTCCCGGGAGCGTGTTGACCTCCATGAACCAGACAACACCTTCGTCGTCTACGAGGAAGTCACTTCGGCTGTATCCGTCGAGTTTGAACAAATGATGGATTCTCAACGCTGACGCCTGCAGCTCAGCAGCCAGGTCTGCGCCAATCTGTGCCGGGAAGACTTCAGCAGCCCCCGCCGTCTGGTACTTCGACTCGTAGTCGAAGAGCCGTCCATCATCCGTGATGATCTCTCCTACTGGGAGCGGAGTGTCGTCCAGGACGCTGACTGTGAACTCCCGGCCGGCGACATACGTTTCGATCATGACCTCGCCGTACCGAGCCGCGTTCGCGAACGCCGACGAGAAGCCTTCTTCTTCCCGCACGATCTGCAGGCCGACGCTGGAACCCTGGGAGTTAGGCTTCACGATCACCGGGAGGCCCAGTGAGGCAGCGACGGTAGGGAAGTGCGTCTCGTTCATGAGCCAGCTCGGTGTTCGGACTCCACCCTGCTCCGCGAGACGCTTGGAGATATCCTTGTCCATCGCCAGCCCGCTGGAGATACTCGATGAGCCCGTGAATGGCACACCCAGGAGCTCAAGCAGAGCCTGTACGTGACCGTCCTCACCCGAACCTCCGTGTAACGCAATGAACACGACATCGAACTCCCCAACTGCATCCCCGAACGCTATCGCGTTCGAGCGTGAACGAAGGGACAGGAGGCTGCTTTCGGTTGGCTGTTCACGCACCCCGGAGAGCGCGGTCAGCTCGCGATCCTGTGCAGATGTCAGACGCCCGGTCGCGCTATCTATGGCGGTTACATGGTGCCCTTTGTCCCGAAGCGCTCGCACCACTTTCGACGCAGAGGCGATCGACACCTCTCGCTCTTCACTGGTGCCTCCGAACAAGACGGCAATATTCATGGGTTTCCCTCCGACAAGAGTGTTTGTAATTTATTGAGGCCGTCGACGATGATATCGGCCGCCGACAAGGTACGAGGTTCCACGAGGCCAGACACAAAGCCACGACACTGGCACCAGTCGAACATCTGCTTCACCGGCCCGCGGACTGTCTTCTGCGAAGAAACAGTCGCCGGGCGGCACCGAGCAACTGCCCATGATCGCGAGATGGATATCTTGCGCAGGCTTCGTCCGTTCAACCAGCTCCGCCGAGAAGATGCGTCCCGAAAACATATCCGCCACACCAAAGAACTCGAGCCTGCGACTGATCGATTCGATCGTTCTATTTGAAGCAATGCAGCACAGGGCCCGCAGTGGCTCGATGTTTTCTCACGCGCAGGGAACTACTCTGAGTTCGGTGCGGAACGCCTCTTCATGCCATCCTTCGAACCCCGAACGCCAGACCGCGGGAATGTCGAGTTGCGTGCTGGCATCTCGACAGAAAACGTCCTGAGCGCACCCCAGGCAGCGGCTCGGGATTTGCGGGGCCTGATGTTCCACCCCAAAGAGCCGAGAACACGATCGCCGATCAGTCCCGCCAGCCGATCACTGTCAACGACCACGCCATCGCAGTCAAATATGACAAGCCCGTGGCGAGAAATTACGTCCATTAATTCATCCTGCCATTGCCCTTCAAGCTACCGCATCACGGCCCTGCTCCCGCGAAGACTTCCAACTTATGGGAGACCTCTGCAAGGAAACCGTGTCGTGTTGAACTCACGCCGAGCCTAGCAGTTCTCCGGTCCGCTCACGAACTTCGATAGGCGACAGTGCTCAACACGAATGATTTTCTGTATGTGCTCAGATTTGAGGTTCAGATGATCAGCTAGGACTGCGAGCCCAACATGCCCGTAGCTGTTGAGCGAGTGGATAATGAACGGCTGTTCCAGCAGCTCGCTGGCAGGCAACGGGCCTGTTCATGCACCTCATACTGGCATGCGCGTGACTGCCGCCGTGGCGAGCGTCGTCCGTATCTGTGAGAGCTCTGCGAACTGATGCGAGGTCCTTCCCCACAGCGGTCCGCGTCCGGTGGTCATCCGTCAAACCTCGCAGCATGACCAGCGCGGCACCAGTGCGGACGCGGGGGCGTCCTCTACTGGCCGTCGTGAATATAGAAAAACCTCCAAGTTCGGAGGCGTCTTCTTCTACCCTCACGAGCAGGAGACCTTTGGTCCGATCGGTCTCAGTTCTGGTTCACCGGCCAAACCGCCGCCGGATCGCAGTGCTCCGGGCAGGCCAACAGGTAGACCTCGTTGCCCAGGAACAGCACGTAGGCATCGCTGGAGAAGCTGTCAGGCTGCTCCGGCTGGCCCGGACGAGTGGGAAACGGCATGTCTTCCGGCACCTGGCACACGTACACCAGATCAGCGCCGCACGCGCACCGGTAATGCTCGGGATCCTGCGCCCAGGACGGCGTACCGCCCACCTTGAGTATCTGGGCTCCCCTCCCCCGCTCGTTGGGAACGTCCGTGAAGGGCCGCAGCACGAGCTCCCGTGCACGCAGTGACGGCTCGACCTCCGGCGAGGAGCGCGTCGCACGGCGCTGAAGCAGGACACGCCAGAACGGACGCGGGTACAACTCGTCCAGTGGAGCTTCCCAGTACCGGGGCGCCAACCGACCGTCGTCGGACGTCTCCGCGAGAACCGCTTCGTTGTGCGCACGGCAGTGGAAGACCAGCAGGTGGTCGCCAGCGAAGGGGCCCAGGTCCTGGGGGAGGTCCAGTTGGAAGAACAACACCAGACGCTCGCCGCAGAAGCACTCCGGCCACTCCTGCCCGTCGTCGAGGAAGGGCCAGCCACCCACCGAGTTCCGCGTCGGCCCCTCCAGCGACTCGCCCCCCGTTTCGATCGCATAGGCAGCGAACACCTCCTGTGGAGGTCGCATGTCAGGTTTGATCATCCGCTCACGCTAGAGGAGACCTTTGATCCGGTGGGTCACCGAACCCGGGCATGAGCAAAGCCCGGGCCGGTCGGGGTGAGCCCGTCGACGGCTTGGCGGGCGGAGGTGCATCGTGCAAGGGAGGCCCCACGCTGGGTGGCGGGTCAGGACCGCCAGGTCCGCACCACGTGGAGCACGACCGCGACCACGGCGAGGATCCCCCACGGCGACAGCGCCTCGGGGGCGGACTCGGCCGCCCAGGCAGCGGCGGCGATACCAAGCGTGCCCCACCCGGCGGCCTTGAGCGTCCGTGTGCTGCGCGTGGCGGAGCCGGACCGCTCACGCTCGCCCGCGCGCTTCGGTGCGGCCTCCGATTCCATGCGCGTGGCCAGCGAGTCAGCGACCTCGGTGTCGAACTCCGGGCCGAGTTCGCGTCCGATGGAGAGCGCGGTGGCGATCTCGTCGCGCAGGTCGGCGGTGCGGGCGGGGGGTGCGGTGGCCATGACGCCTCTCCTCCAGCAGTGTTGCAGGCCGTGGCCGCCCGAGGGCGGAACCCGCAGTCTACGGCAGGACAGGAGGCGTCCCTCAAGCGCCTTCACCGACCCCGACCGCCCCCACGGCTCTGCTCACGGGACCGCAGGGCTGCTACGAGCATGTGCTCTCAGAACGGGCCATCGCGGTTCACCGGGAAATCGGGATGCGGCCAGGACGGGTTGTCCGAAAGCCCTCAAGGCCATGCGGGCGGCATCAGACCGCTCTCGCTGACCGTGTACGCCACTGGGGGTAGACGAAGTCCGTTTCCTTGCTCCCACGGCGCCGCAGGTGGCGGAACTGTCGACCGGTTCCGCCGTCCGCGGCTCCCAGCACCCCGCCGACGCTCAGCCGGCCTTCCCCTCTCCCGAGTGGCGCACCTTCCTCCGCCGGGTGAAGGCTCAGGACCGCTGACCCTCCCCACGTCACGTCGGCCCCCGGAACACCCACCGGAGCCGACGTGCGTCCGGCTCGCTGCCCGAGCGTTCCAGGACAGGTGACGGGAGGCGACCTCGGCACCCGAACCATCTCCGGCCAGTGGTGCCCTTCTCCCGTCTCCCCTCGGTTCCTCCCCTCCCCCAGCCCGCCCCATATCCGAGACCAGCAACGCCGAAGGCCCTGACCTGCGCTCTTTCACGCCCGCTCTTTCACGCTGGTCAGGGCCCTGCTTCCGTGCGCACGGACCGAGCAGGCCCGACCCGGGCTCCGCTGTGCGCTTCCCAACGCCCCCGCGGCGCGGGATCACGCCCCGAGGAAGAGCAGCAACTCCTCGGCAACGTACTCGGGGTTCTCTTCGATGAGCCAGTGCCCGGCATTCGGCACGTCCACCGCGCGCACCACGTTGGTGATGTGAGAGTCGACGGTGGCCCGGACCGTGTCCAGTTGTCCCTCGGCCGTCATGAGCAGGGTGGGAACGTCCACCGGGGCCGCTTCCCCGGTGTCACGGACGTCCTCGTCCAGTGCGCGGTAGAGTTCGAAGCCGCCCGCCAGGACCTCGGGATCGTCGTAGGTCCGCGCGTACTCGTCGATCTCGGCGTCCGTGAACGGGGACTGCTCCGAAGCGCCGCCGAAGGCTGAGCCTTCGTAGGAGACCTGCGGGTAGAACAGCGCCAAGTAGTCGCGGACGTCGTCGCCGACCACCGCCTCGGGGATCTCGGGCTGGGAGTGGAAGGCGATGTGCCAGCTCATGGAACGGTAGGTGGACGCGTCAAGCTCCGGGCCGGGCAACGGGAGGTCGAGGTAGCCGAGGCTCGAAGTGTCTCCAGGAAATTGGGCGGCGTACTGAAACGCCACCGCCGCGCCGAAGTCGTGCCCGACGACCCGGGCGTCACGTACTCCGAGTTGATCGGCGACCAGGGTGTGCACGTATCTCGCCAGAGTGGCCTTGTCGTATCCGGTCGGCGTACCGGTGCTGTCTCCCAGGCCGGGCAGGTCCACAGCGTAGACCGTGTGGTGCTCGGCCAGCTCGGGCATGATCGACCACCAGCCGAACCAGGTCTGCGGCCAACCATGCAGCAGCACGACCGGAGTTCCGCTACCGCCGGTCACGTAGTGCATACGGACACCGTCGACATCGGCGAACTCGTGCCGGAACGTGCTCTCGAACTCCGGGTCGCCGTCCGTGGCGGCGGTGTGGGTGGGAGCTTCTTCGACGGGCTGCGTACCGCAGGCGGCAATGCTGACCGTAAGCAGCAGAGCGAGCAGAGCGGTCATCGCAGCCCGCGTGGATCTGGGGAGGCGGACTGACGGTGGATGCGATGTGTCCCTCATGGGTTTCCTTAGGGTTGTAGGTGTCTCAACGCCCGGTCACGCCGTCGATCGGTTCCCGGAGGATGTCGGCGTGCCCGGCGTGGCGACCGTTCTCCTCGACCATGTGCACCGGAGTCCGGCGGTCTCTGGGCTCCGAACTCCCCGGGCCCGGTCAGGTGAGCGGGGCCCGGGGTCGTCGCCCTCGTTCAGGACTCCGTTCGCGCACTCGACGAGGGTCAGGTGGTGGGGCAGCCCGAACAGGTTCGTGTTCGGGGGCACGCCCGCGGTCGCGACCTCCGGCCCGGGTGCGCCGTCCGGTTTCGCGGCGGTGGCGGGACGGGCGGCGTGGTGGCCGCACCAGAACGCGAACGCGTCGGTGGTCATCGGGGCTCCTCGTGTCGGGACGCGCCCAGTCTTGGTGGAGCACGAGGAGATGGCACGCGATCTTGCAGTTATGGGAAGTCCGCGTTCACGAGTTCCGGGCCGGGACGGCACCGGGCAGCGCCCCTTGGCGCGAAACGACGGCGGCGATCGGGTGGACAGGGACGAAACGGCGCCCTGCGACACGTACGCAGTGGCACGGAAGAACCGGACTTCCCGTCCGATGGCCGCAGGCCCAAACCCTGCCGGGCGCGCCACAAAACTCCAGGTCAGACTGGGTTCACGAGGGCCTCGAAGGAGGTCCTCGTCCTCGTTGGGGCCCTTGTGCGCTCCTGGTGTGCTCCCCGGCGCAGGGTCCGGTACAGGTGGGCACCCACCTCCCTGGGCACTTCGCCGTCCCGTGGCCCCGCCAGCCCGGGCATGGGGCGCCCCGTATCCGCCCGCCGGCACGCCACGCCGCCCGGTATCCAGCCACGCGTCGGCTGCCCCGCCGCGGACCCCTCACAGCCACCCGCACCGGTACGCGTGGAGACACCCCCGCCTTCCGGACCTACTTCAACCCGAGCAGCACACGTGCGGGAGCCACCCTGCGAACGGCCTCGTACGCCACGATGCTCAGGGCGAAGGACAGGAGGCAGATCAGGACGAAGGGACCGAAGCCCTGGTCGGCGAAACCCACGATGTGGTAGGCCACGACCACCAGGAAGGTCTGGTGGAACACGTAGAGGGGAAAGGCCGCGGGCGTGAGGTAGGCCATGACCTGTGTCCGCCCGTCCAGGTACTTCTTGCCGTAGCCGAGCATCGCCAGCAGCGTCACCCAGCAGACCAGGGTTCCCAGGGCGTCGGAGGCGGTCTCCTCCAGTCCTTCGATGAGGTGGAGGTCAAGGAGAGTTCCCGCGGCTCCGGCCAACGCCGCGACGAGATACGGCCCGCGGCGCCTCACGATGGCGTCGACGATCGAGGCGTCCATCGCGATCAGGAAACCGAGGAGGAAGTACCCCGCGTAGACGAAGATGTTCTTGCCTCCCACATCCGGGGTGAGGGAGAGGAGCACCAGCGCGGTGAACGGGACGAAGACGAGGAGCGATCCTCGCATCCACCTCGGGGAGCGGTCCTTCGCGACCATCGGGAGCATCAGCGGGAGGAGTGCGACGGAGATGACGAAGAGGAACGCGAGGAACCACAGGTGAGCCGGGGAGATCCCACCGCCGTACTCCGACCAGTCGGAGAAGTGCGTGAAATACCTCGCCAGGAACTCCGGAAAGCTCTCCCCATAACCCGAATGGAACCTCATGGCGTAGTAGGCCTGGGGCGGCACGATGACGAGCACACCGAAAAGGAACGGCACCAGAAGCCGTAGGACCCGTTCCTTGGCGTAGTGCTGTGCCGACCTGCGCTGGAGCGCGTGCAGGGCCGACATCCCCGCCAGGAGAAAGAGTAGGGGCATGAACCAGTAGGAGAGGTGGACCAGGGTGGTCGCCGCGGCGTTCGCCGTTCCCTGCACATAGAACTCTGTGGAGGCGTCGAACACCCTGGCCGCATGGTAGGGGAAAAGGAAGAGTATCCCCAGGTTCCTCAAACCGTCGATGTAGTGGCTGCGCATGGGGCCTTCCCGTGCTGGCCGTGTTCCAGGACAGAGGAAACCACGGACTAGTCGTTCCTTCTCAGGTCGATCGATCCGTTGTCGGTGGCGGCGGTGATCGCATGCGGGCTGCCGGGGGTGTCGGTCACGTCGGAGTCCACACTGCCGCTGTCCGTCGTGACGCTGACGTCGTACTCACCGTCGGGGACCTGCACGGTCACGGCACCGTTCTCCGTCCTCGCGGTCACCTCGTCGGGGACATCGGCGAAGGAGATCCGCACCTCCCCGTTCTCGGACTCGGCGTCGACGCGATCCGAAGCGAGGGCGGTGGCGCGCAACCGGCCGCTGGAGCTGGACATGCTCAAAGGGCCCGAGACCCCGTCGACCTCCACTCCTCCGTTGTCGGAGCTGATACGCAGCTCCGTGCTGAATCCGGCGGCCGTGATCTCACCGTTGGCACCCTCGACCGCCAGGGCGACGTCCTCGGGGACGAGCACCTCGTAGCGGACCCGGCAACCACCGAGATCGATCACCGGGCAGTCGGTGTCCAGGACCAGGTCGTGGCCGTCGAACTCCCAGGACGTCTCCGGTCTCCCGCCGAGGCCGATTCCGCCGGTGAACCACCGGGTGACCTGGAGCGCCTCGACGTCCGCGGGTCTCACGTCGAGGTCTCCACTGTTCAGCAGAATCGTGACCCGGTCCCGGACCGGACCGAAGGTGCGTTCCTGCGGTTCCGCTCCGTCCGGGGAGGTGCAACCGGCCACGAGCGTGAGCACGAGGGGCAGCGCCATGAGCCGTGCGGGCATGCGCAAGGGGTTGGGGCACGTGGTCTGGTGACGCCCGTGGCGTCCGGTGCCGCGGAGTTCGGAGGTGGTGTTCGCGTCATCCATGGCACACCTCATCGGTCGGTCGGAGCGAGCGCCAGCAGCCCCGTGATCACGGCGGAAACAGCTCGCTCGACGGTGTCCTGGTCCACGGCCTCCGGGTCGACGATGTGCTCCATCGACAGGCCGTTGCTCAGGCAGTGGAGGATCAGGCCGGCCAGCTCCGGCGGAACGGCCAGGGTGACGTCGTCCGCCTGCGCGATCTCGGCAACGGATCGGGCGGCCGCTTCGCGTTGGCTCCGGCGGAGCGGCGTGATGACCTCTTTCGTCCTGGCGTCGTGTGCGGCGAGTGCCGCGAACTCCAGGCCGAGCTGCCCCCTCTCGCTGTCCTCGGTGATGCGTCGCGCGACGATCCGTGCGGCCCGTCGGGGCATGGTGGCGGCATCGCCCCGGGCGTGGAACTCGTTCATCACCGCGGTGCGTTCGACGCCTGCCCCCTCGCTGAGGATGGAGCCGAGGAGTTCCTGCTTGCTTCCGAAGTTGGAGTAGATCGCCCCCTTGGTGAACCCCG
The DNA here is from genome assembly GCF_012396365.1 of Nocardiopsis alborubida. Taxonomy (GTDB): domain Bacteria; phylum Actinomycetota; class Actinomycetes; order Streptosporangiales; family Streptosporangiaceae; genus Nocardiopsis; species Nocardiopsis alborubida. The sequence continues at coordinate 23,969 of NZ_JAAXPG010000049.1, forward strand.
CCTCGCGAGCGATGTCCTCCAGGCGGCTGTTCGCGTAACCGCGTTCCGCGAAGACCTTGGCTGCGGCGGCCAGCAGCCGTTGCCGTACCTCTTCGCGCGGTGTGCGGGGGATCGGCCCCTGCGGCCGTTCATCCGTGTTTTCCATGGCGCGAACAGTAGCAAACTTTCGGTATCGAATACTTTCGGTACCGAGATGTGAGCACGCACTCCCCGGCTTCTCCCTTAGGGGAGCGTCACCCGGGTGCCCGCGGGCACCCGGAGCTCGTCCGGCGCCGAGCCGGGCGAACCAGCCCAAGCGAACAGTCCTTCGTGTGGTCCGAGGCGTCTCTGCCTCGCCGAACGCACCGGGGTGTCCCTCGCCTTGGTATCGGACTCGGCGGTTCCGCGTGTGGTCGTGTCAGGGGAGCACCCCGAGGCTCCCCCGAGATTCAGGAAGGATCGTCGGCGGCGCGGAGAGCCCGTCGCCCAGGGGCCTTCGATCCGATCGGTTGCCGGTCCCGAGTGCAAGGGAAACCCAGGCCAACAGGGGTGAACCCGTGCGTCTGGCCTGGGTCGGCGGTGCCGTGTGGCTCCCCGTGCCCTGGCCGGTTCGCCTACCCGACCGGCACCGGAACCGGGCCACACGGCACCTGCCCGTGTCCCCGCCGAAGGCGGTGGTGCGTCGCCCGGCCACGCTCCGCCGCTCGTGCCCGAGCACGCTGACCACACCGAGGACGCCGTCGAGGAGGCGGCCACGCCGGTTGGCGAACCCGCCGCTCATGACAGGCCGAGGCCCCTGGCCCCGGCTGAAGGACCTCGGAGCACCGCCGTTGGGTTCCCCGCCGCCTTCACGTGGCCCTCGGCGGCTTCTCCAGGCCGCCCAGCCGCTTGCTCACCGTGTCGAGCGTCGGCCAGGGAGGGCCGTCCCGCAGGGCGCGCAGGAGTTCCTGTCCGAACAGCCTCCCGCTCGGGAACTCGTCGCCGCGGTCCCAGCGCCACGCCGCGACCATCGCGAGGACGAGCTGTCGGCACTCCTCCAGCAGCCCCTGGTCGATGTTCGGGTAGTGCTCGCAGACCGCCTCGGGAACGTGGGCGAGGTCGAACTCGACGGGTCCGCGGCAGCACGTCTCCAGGTCGATGAACAACGGGCCGTCCTCCGTGCTGAGCACGTTGCCCGGGTGCGGCTCGCCGTGGAGCAGCTGCTCCACGGCGCCGCGCGCCTCGATCGCCCGGCGCAGGCCCGCCAGTCTGCCGCTGAGGAAGACGCGGTCCGCGTCGGCCAGCTCCGGCGAGCGGTCCGGGTCGGCGACGATGTCCTCCGCCTGCGTGACCCGGTCCGTGAACCGCGGGCTCGGCGCATCGACCCCGCGCATGCCCGCGTGCAGCAGTTCCAGGGCCCTGGCGCAGTCGTCCGGTGAGGCGTGAGGTGTCACGGGCTCGTAGTAGGTCCACAGCGTCACCGCGAAGCCGTCGCGCGTGTACACGCGCGGGTCCACCCGGGGCTCCAGAGGACACACCGGGCACCCCGCCGCGACGAGGCGCCGGGCGAGCTCGACCTCGAACCGCGCGACCTCCTGTCCCACGGGGGCGACCCGGGCGAAGACGTCGCACGGCGTCAGCCTCAGCGCCAGTTTGTTCGAGTTGTGGAGCACGATCGCTTCGCTGGTTGACAGGCCGAGCGACGCGGCGACCGAGGTCGCGGCCGCCGTCGCACGAGTAACGTCGGACATCTCCATGCCCAGATCCTGTCGCACCGGCCGCCGGCAGTCTCCCCGTTTTCCGCGTCGGGCGCGGGGCGGCCTGTGACCCCCGCGGCCCCGGGCCCGTGTGGCCGGACGTGCCCGCCAGCACCCCGAAGCGCGCCGTCCGCCCCCGCGTACCGCACGCCCTCCGGGCCGCGTCGGTCACTATGCTCTTGACCGGGGGCGGGGAGTGACCGGGCTGTGGTGGCGACGCATCGTCGTGAACCCCCACCACGGACCCAGGCACCTCCTCCGTCCCCGGGCCGTTCCCTCGCACCCCGCCGGATCCCGACCTCCGAGCCGTCAGGGACCACCTGACCCCGCATCCACTGGAAAGGCCTCCCGACCTTGCCGACCCTTTTCTCCAAGATCATCGCCGGCGACCTCCCCGGACACTTCGTGTGGAAGGACCCCGAGGTCGTGGCCTTCCTGTCCATCGCCCCGATCCGGCCAGGCCACACCCTGGTCGTCCCCCGAGCAGAGGTCGACCACTGGACCGATGCCGACCCCGCTCTCCTGACCAGGTGCATGGAAGTGGCCCAGGCCATCGGCCGGGGCGTTCGCAGCGCGTGGAACGCGCCCCGAGCCGGGCTGCTCGTCGCGGGCTTCGAGGTCGCGCACCTGCACGTCCACGTGGCCCCCGTCTGGGGCATGTCCGACTTCGACGTCAGCGGCGTGGAGGCGGAGAAGGACCCGAGCGTCCTCGACCGCTCGGCCGAACAGCTGCGTACCGCCCTTCGGGAACTGGGGTTCGACCACGCCGTTCCGCCCAGGGACTGACGCTCCTCCCGGCGCGCCGAGGCTCCCGCACGCTTCCCGCCGAACCGTCGCCCGGGTGAAGGCCGGGCCGCTGTCCGCCCGACCCGTACCGGCCTCGGGACGGGCCTCGCCCTGGGACCGTCTCCAGGCCCGCGACACCTTGGTGGTGTCCGTGTCCAGGGTGACGGTGCGCTGCCCCGCCACGCTCTTCGGAGCGGCTGTCGGCCTCCTCGGCGGCCGCGGCCGCGGCCTCGGCGCGGCGGGGCCCGGAGCCCGTCCAGCGGGGTCGGCCCAGGTGTGGAACGGGGTACGTGCGGACGCGCCCGGCGCAGGAGGCCCGGGTTCCCGCGGCGGGGCCGGGTTCGTCCTTGGACCGCTCCCCCGACCGGGCAGAGAAGTCAAGCGACGGTTATTCCTGCCACGGCGCCCCCGGAGGGAGCACACACCCCGGGCCTCGTCGAGGAATTACTCGACAGGAGAAACCGAGGGAAGCAAACCCCCGGAGCGGCGAGCACAGCAGTTCCGCGAATCCCGAAAATGGACGCACAGGCCAACCGCCACATTAAATCCCCACCCTTCCGGTTGACAAATACCCGCAGCGCAGTTAGTATAACTATTCATGTCGGAATTCGCATTGTTGGTGCAACGCCAGCCCAGGATCGGGCTCACGGGACCCCCTACGGTTCGAGCCGTACCTCGTGACCCGGCCGCCTCCCCCACCCTGACCGGCACAGTCGGCCGCGAGAACGACTCATGGGCGGGCACGGCGATCGGCTGGTGGGACAGGGAGCCGTGACCGGGCATCCTCCGGGGCATCGGATCGATATCGCCAGAAACGGCGACCGAGGCTTCCCGACACCGACACGAATGCGGAGACACGCGCACAACGTGCCGTAGCGCATCCCCGCGGTAATGACCGCCGACCCCACCGGGGCAGGGCGACATGATCGCGTTTTTTCAATCCGTTTCACCAACCTTATTGGTGTGCGCTCGTCCCCCTCAGGACCGATCCGCACCCCTTTTTTAATATCCACGAGGCTGTGTTCTCCATGTCCGAAAAACCGCATAAAGACAAAGACCAACCGATCCACCGCGGAAAAGAGAGCGAGGAGGCCGAGGGCGGGGACGGGACCCCGGGTCCGCGGAGCCGGACGGGCCATACCGCGTTCGGAAGCCTGGACTACCAGCACCCCGGGTACCCCCACGACACGCACCCGGTCCTCGTTCCGGGCATCTCGATCGACGACCAGCGCCGCCGCTACCAGGTCGACTGGCTCGTTTTCGCGATCGCCGGATCGCTGACGGTCGCCTTCGTCATCTGGGGCATCTGGTCCCCGGGAAGCGTCGCCGCGGTCGCGGAGACAGCCTTCTACTGGTCGACCGACAACCTCGGCTGGATGTTCAATGTCGTGGCCATCGTCGTGCTCGTCGCCACCGTGGGCATAGCGCTCTCGCCCTACGGGAGGATCCCGCTGGGCAAGGACGGCGAGCGGCCCGAGTTCAGCACGTTCTCCTGGACGGCCATGCTGTTCGCCGCCGGACTGGGCGTGGCGGTCCTGTTCTGGGGGCCCTCGGAGCCGCTCGGCTACTTCATCTCACCGCCCCCGCTGACCAGCGAGCCGGAGTCGGTCGAGGCCCTGCACACGGCCCTCGCCCAGATGTACTACCACTGGGGTTTCCACGCCTGGGCCATCTACGCGCTGGTCGGCGGGGCCGTCGCCTACGCCGCGTACCGCCGCGGCCGCTCCCTGCTCATGTCCTCGATCTTCCGAGCCCTGTTCGGCCGACGGCTCACCGAGGGCTTCGCCGGAAAGCTCGTCGACATCTTCGCGATCATCGCGACGCTCTTCGGCACCGCCGCCGCTCTCGGTATCGCGGCGATGCAGATCGGCTCCGGTGTCAGCATCGTGTCGGGTGCCGGGGAGCTCACGAACAACACCCTGGTCGTCATCATCGCGGTCCTGACCGTCGCCTTCGTCGTCTCGGCCGTCTCGGGCGTCGCGCGTGGCATCCGCTACCTGTCGAACATGAACATCGTGCTCACGATCGGCATGGTCGCGATCGTTCTCTTCCTCGGTCCCACACTGTTCCTCGTGAACCTGCTCCCCTCGGCGGTCATGGAGTACCTCGGGACCATGTTCGACATGATGGGCAGATCGCTCTCCTGGGGTGAGGACACACAGGAGTTCCAGTCGCTGTGGACCGTCTACTACTGGGCGTGGTGGATCTCCTGGTCGCCCTTCGTGGGCATCTTCCTCGCGCGCATCTCCCGCGGTCGCACCATTCGCCAGTTCATCCTCGGCACGATCATCATCCCGTCCTCGCTGCTCTTCGTCGCCTACGGAGTGATGGGCGGCACCTCCATCTGGATGTACCGGGAAGGCGCGCCCGGATTCACCGAGGGCATGCCCGCGCCCGAGGTGCTCTTCGCCCTCATCGACAACCTGCCCTATGTCGAATGGCTGCCCTTCGTCGTGATCCTGGTGCTCGCGATCTTCTTCGTCACCGCCGCCGACTCCGCGTCGGTCGTGATGGGCATGCTCACCACACAGGGGGACCAGAACCCCCGCCTCTGGGTTGTCGTCTTCTGGGGCCTGGTCATGTCGGGCATCGCGATCGTGATGCTGCTTCTCGGCGACGCGACGGCGCTGACAGGCCTCCAGCAGCTCGTGATCGTCACGGCGGTGCCTTTCGCACTCGTGCTGATCCTCGCCATCATCGCGTGGTTCAGGGAACTGCGCACCGACCCCCTCACCCTGCGCATGCGCTACATCGACACGGCGATGGACAACGCCGTGACCGAGGGAGTGGACCGGTACGGCGACGACTTCTCCCTGAAGGTCGTGGAGTCACGGCCCGGAGGCGGGGCCGGGGCGGGCATCGACTCCACCGACGAGAGCTACACCGAGTGGTACCAGCGCACCAACGAGGAAGGTGAGCCGGTCGGCTACGACTTCGAGACCGGGGAGTGGGCCGACGGCTATGACGCGGCCACTGGTGAGACCTCGGAGACCGCCTCTGAACGGCTCGCGGGGACACAGGAGGAATCTCCCGTCAAGGCGTCGGAGACCGGGACCGACCATGGGGGACGCTGACTTCGCCGCCCCCCGACCCTGCCGTTCAGCCGGTGTCGAGGGCCAGACGGAAACCCGCGTGGCCGAGGGTCGTGTCCGCGGTCACCGCGGTGCGCGCGGAGGTGCGGTACCGGCGGCAGTACGACGCGTGGCACATGTAGGAGCCGCCCCGCAGCACGGGTCGTCCATCGGTCCGGCCGAAGACGCCGCTGGTCCACTCCCAGACATTGCCCGTGGTGTTGTACAGGCCGTAGGCGTTGGGTTCGAACGACGCGGCGGGCACGGTGCCGACCGGACCGGTCGGGCCGTCCGGGAAATCACCGGGGAACGTGTTCATGCGGGGCGCACCGTCGGGTTCCCGCACGGCGCCCCAGGGAAAAGGCTGCTGCTGGAGCCCGCCACGCGACGCGAACTCCCACTCGGCCTCCGACGGAAGCCGGGCACCGACCCACTCGGCATAGGCCGTGGCGTCCCGCTGCGACACATGGGTGACCGGGTGTGCGCTGCGGGACTCCACCGAGGATCCGGGGCCTTCGGGCTGGTACCAGCAGGCGCCCTCGACCTGACGCCACCACGGCGTCCCTGCGACCCCCGGGGAACTTCCACGCAGCCTCTCGGACAACAGCCCCTGGAACACGAGGGAGTCGCCCAGCCTCTCGGCATCGGTGCGGTACCCGGTGTCGAGCACGAAGGCGGCGAACTCGGCCACTGTCACAGTGGTCGGCGCGACGGCGAACGGTTCCACCCGCTCCTGCCGAACGGGGCCCTCTCCGTCTTCCGGATAGGCGAACCGGTCCGTGCTGCCCATGAGGAACGCGCCTCCCGCGAGGCCGACCATCCGCAGTTCGCCCTCCGCGGCGGAGGCGAGGCGCTCCAGCATCTCGTCGTCGGCGTCTTCCGAGCCCCCCGGCCGTCGGCCGGCCGTCTCGCGTGTGGGACCGCAGCAGCTCATTCGAACCCCTTGTTCCGGCTCACGGAAAGGAACAGTCATGTCCCAGAACCGACCGAACATCATCGTCGTCCAGGCCGACCAGATGGCGGCCCAGGCTCTCGGTGCGTACGGGGACCAGGCGGCGAGGACCCCCAACATCGATGCTCTCGCTGACGAGGGGATGGTGTTCGACCGCGCGTACTGTAACACTCCGTTGTGCGCGCCTTCGCGTGCGTCGATGATGACCGGCCGCATGCCCTCGGCGATCGGCTGCTACGACAACGGAGACGACTTCGCGGCCTCCGAACCGACCTTCGCCCACCGGCTGCGGGCGATGGGGTACCACACGGCTCTGATCGGGAGGATGCACTTCATCGGACCGGACCAGCGGCACGGTTTCGAGGAGAGGCTGACCACGGACGTCTACCCGGCCGATCTCGACATGGTGCCCGACTGGAACCGATCGCTGAAGGACCGGCTCCAGTGGTACCACGACACCGACTCCGTGTTCACCGCCGGTTTCTCCCAGGCCACGGTGCAGCAGGACTTCGACGACGAGGTCGGGTTCCGGACCCTTCGCCATCTCAACGACAGGGTCCGCGCCAACCAGGCCGCGGGGGAGGACCTGCCCTTCCTGATGGTCACCTCGTTCATCCACCCGCATGATCCGTACGAGCCGCCGCGCGAGCACTGGGACCGGTTCGCCGACGGCGAGATCCCCGATCCGGCCCATCCCGAGGTTCCCGACCCCGAGCAGGATCCGCACAGCCACCGCCTCCGGGCGATGAGCGGGTTCGACGAACGGGAGCCCGGTATCGACGAGGTGCGCAGGGCCCGCCGTGCGTACTACGCCGCGGTGAGCTACATCGACGACCACATCGGCCGTATTCGCGGGCGCGTCGAGGAGCTCGGTCTCGCCGACGACACCGTCATCATCGTCACGAGCGACCACGGTGACATGTTGGGCGAGAAGGGCCTCTGGTACAAGATGTCACCGTACGAGCAGTCCTCGCGGGTACCGATGATCGTGCACGGACCCGAACGCCTGGTACCGAGGGGCCGCTTCGCCAACACGGTCTGCCTGCTCGACCTGATGCCCACCCTGCTGGAGCTCTCCGGGGCTCCTGGGGCGGGCGACCAGGACGGGCAGTCGTTGTTCGAGACCGCGCGTCGGGAGCGCGCGGGCGAGACGCGCCCCGAGGACCGCGACATCGTGATCGAGTACCTCGCGGAGGGCACGTTGCGGCCCCAGCTGACGCTGGTACGGGGGCACCTGAAATACGTGCTGTGCCCAGGCGACCCGGACCAGCTCTTCGATCTCTCGGTCGACCCGGACGAACTGCGGAACCGTGCCGCCGAGCGCGGGTACGAGGAGACCGCTCGGCAGATGCGGGCGGCGCTCGAAGCGCGGTACGACATCCCCGGCATGGAGTCCGACGTGCTCGCGAGCCAGGCGAACCGCCGCCTCGTCGCCGAAGCGCTGCGGAACGGCCGGGTGCGCCGCTGGGACTTCGATCCCGAGCCCGAGCAGCGCTACGTGCGCGGCGACTTCTGGTCTGCGCTCGGCTACGGGAAGATCTCCGGTCCCCCGGGGTGAGTCCTGCGCGGGTCGGGCCTGCCGCCTCGTGGCGGGCCCGGCCCGGCGCCGCCGGGGCGGCCTCGGGGCTCCGGTGGCCCTCTCGCCCGCCGCCCCGCGCCGTCGGGCACGAGGAGGCGCGGCGCGGGTTCGGAGCAGGAGGGGCGCGGCTGACCGAGGGGAATCACACCGGTCGGATCGGGCCCGGAGGGTCTCAGGCCAGCGGGGCGAAGAAGTAGGTGTCGCGGCCCGCGATGAGTCCGTCCGCGCTCAGCCGGAAGTGGTCCGCGTAGCTGAGCCTGATCCGGCCGCCGGTCCTGAGCAGGCCTTCGAAGGCCCTGCCTTGAGCCGCGCTGACAGGGCTGTCAGCCGGTCAGGAAAGCTTTTCGGAACCGGGTTTCCTAGGGAAACGGGGGGACGGCCGTGGCCGCGGCGGAGGGCGGACGGGCGGGCCGACGGATCCCGGCCCTCTCCGCACTGGATACCGCAGCTCCGGGAACCGTGAAGCCGTTCGGGGACCGTGCTCGTACAGGGCGGGCCGACCGGGACGGCGAAAACCGGGCGGATACGCTGCTGAGCGGGGAAGGCCGCGGACTTCACGGCGATGGATTCCCTGCTCTCTTGCACTCTCGCGGCGTGCGTCCGCGATCCCGGGAACAGTGAGGTGGACGGCCATGGACAAGCCGCGTGGGGAGGACTCGTTCTCGTTGCTGTACAGGACGGGGTTCCGTATCAACTACGCGCTCCTGCACGTCATGGGCCCTGCGTCCCTGACCCCCGAAACCGATCCGCAGCACCGCGCGAAGAGGGAGTACGAGCGTCGGCGTGAACTCCATCGAGCGTGGAAGGCGCACCAGCGGTCCGAGTAGCACGACCGTGCACCAGGCGTTCGCCGGCGTCGAG
>NZ_JAAXPG010000005.1 GCF_012396365.1 Nocardiopsis alborubida
CGTCCTCCCCGGGAGAAGGAGGTGATGTGGTCGGCCTGGCACCAGGTGATCGGCACCTCGCACCCGCCCGGATGCGCGCACGTGGCGTGCCCGTGGAAGGCTGCCGTGCGCTGTCGGGCGGAGGCCAACCGGCGACTGTGGCCCACGTCCAGCACGTGTCCGGTGGGGGGTGCGGTGAGCATCCGTACCACCTCCGCGTCGGCGGCGAGTTCGTGCACCACACCGGCCGGAACCACCCGGCCGCGCTCGTCCAAAGCGGGCCTCTCCTGGCTTTCGGCGTCCAGGTAGGTCTGCACGGGCACCAGGATGCGGATCTGCGCCAACGGAGCAGGGATGTTGTCACACCCGGTGTGGGTGGTGGCAAAACGTAGCGCCGCGATGAGCGCGTCGTGCTCACGCTGAGACCGGCTACGGGTGTCCTCTTGCCCGGGTGGGGTGGTGAAGGTGTCGATGGCCGCACGCACGATCAACGCGTCCCCGGCCCCACCCCAGGCCTGGAGTTGGTAGCTGCCCTGGAACGTGTCATGCACAGCCAGACCACGCCCGGCGTGGGCGGCCTCGTGGTCACGGTCCAGGCGGTGGGGGTCCAAACGGTAAGCGACCTGGCGGGCCACCGACTGGAGCTGGTTGACCGACAACGCGGGACGCTCTGCCTTGGCCGCCACCAGAGCGGACTCAAACCCGCCTCGGTAGCCCTGCTCGTCGGGGAAATGCTGGGCATCGCGGGTCTGGACGGCTTTGTCGGTTACCTTGGCGATCGCCACCGCCTCACCCAAGGCCACCACGCCCTCTTCCACCGCCTCGGCGGTGGCGGGCAGGGTCTCCTCGTGCACGTGCTGGGCCAGACGGGCCAAATCCTTGGCCTGGGCGGTGGGCATCTTGCCGTGGTGCACCAGCCACTTGTCCAGAGTGGCGTAACCGCTGTAGCGGGCCACCTCACCGCGCGCGTACAAACGCGCCATCCGCGCCAGCGCCTGGTAGCGGATCTTCTCCACCTGGTCCCACAGGGCGGCGACTTCCTCGGCGGCGGCCTCGTCCGCCCCCGGCGGCACTTCGGCATCCAACACCTGGTCGATGATCTCGCGCGCACCGGCCAGCGCGGCCACCGCCGGGGAACAAACCCCGGGGGCCGCGTCGGGCGCTGCAAGCATCATCTCCATACCTCTTATTATAAGCCAACAGCAGCCATTGAGCCAGAATTCACAGCACCGAATTGCCCGCCCTTCCGGCTTTCTCTCGCGGGAGGCTTGTCCTTCATTGATAAGCCACAATTGGGACAAACCGAAAGGCGCCAGAAAGGGCGCGGAAGAAATGATCCCTCGCCGGGGGTGCCACCGTCGCCCACCCCCGACCACAGGGGCCAAAGACGCCATCCGAGGCGGGAGGACCCGCCTGCCGTTGGCGCCGACGCAGCAGAGCCCAGCCGTCCCCGAACCCCGGGCGTTGGTCGCCCTGGGCCAGCCGCTCCTGCCTTTGGTGCCGCTTTTCGTCGGGGACCCTCGCCCCCACCGGACGACTACCGTTTATCGGAGTCCGTTTCACTTCGCGGCAGCGGGTGCGCTTTCGTTGCCGCCAGCAACCCCCGTCAAGAGCAGCGTAGGGGAGAGACCTGATGGCGGCCCCTCCCTGCCCCTCAACCCATTACTCCCTTTGGGGGCGGGTGTTTGAGGGCACACCAAAATACGCGTGGGTGGGATCCCCCCTATTTCCAGGAAACCATCCCCGCCCCTCCCCGGGACACCCCCAACCACCACCTGTGGAAAACGTGGAGGACACGGGAAGGGCCCCGGGCGATCGCCCGGGGCCCGAGGCCCTTCGTCGTTCTGTCGGCTGCGGTTAGGTCAGGAGTCGAACCCTCAGGTGTCGAACCCTCAGGTGTCGAACCCTCAGAAGTCGAAGCCTCCGAAGTCGCCGCCCCCGAAGTCCCCGCCTCCGAAGTCGCCTCCGCCGAAGTCCTCCCCGGCGCCGACCTCACCGCCGCCCATGCCCATGCCCATACCCATGCCCATCATCGACCCCATCATGGAGCCCATCATCATGCCGGTGAACATGCCCATCATCATGTCGGTGCCGAAGTAGCCGCCCGCGTAGGGCGAGTAGGCCGGACCGGCGTCGTAGTACGGGCGGCGCTGGCCGTTGACCTCGACCAGGCGGACGTCGGGGTGACCACCGGTGCGTACCGCGTGCGCGCAGTCGGCGCAGGCGGTGACCTCGCGGGGCGCGCCGCCGGGCGGGGCCCAGGTCACGTCCTCCACGGACGGGCCGTGCTGCGGGTTGAAGAAGCAGGGGCCGCGCCGCTCGGGCACCGGGTCGCCGTTGAGGCGGGCCCGGGTGGCGGTCATGTAGTACCGGCCGTCCTCCAGCGAGCTGGTGACCAGGCGGACCTGCTCGGGCTCGCGGATGTTGTCCAGCTGGGCCTTGGCCTGGTCGTAGGCGTCCATGGCCTGGGAGTAGTCGTTGCGGGTGGCGTCGTCGACCTTGGAGACGTCGATCTCCAGCCTGGCGACGTCCTCACCGAGGCGCACGACGTCCTCGGTGGCCATCTGCCTGATCTCCTCCAGCTGCTTGGCCTTCTCCGCCTCGCGCTTCTTCCGCTGGTTGTAGACGAACCAGCCGCCCGCGGCGACGATCACCAGCAGGAGTCCGAGGAGCACGAACCCGGAGGTGGCCCCGGCCTGCTCGGCCTCCTCGACCTGGGTGGCGGCGTCGGGGACGGCGACGAGGGTGTCGACCTGGTTGCCGCCGCCCTCCCGCATGGCGATCTCCCGGATGGCCTCGGTGTCCTCGACGTTGGGGGACATGACCTGGAAGGTCTGGCTGCCCGCGAACACGCCGTAGACCCCGTCCCCGACCTCGTCCATGACGGGGTTCATCAGGGCGTCGAGACCGGCCTGGGAGGAGATGCTGTCGGTGGGCAGGATCACGTAGTAGACGGGGACGTCCGCGTCGGCGGCCGTCGTCTCCAGGATTCCCTGCTCGGCCTCGGGGATCGCGTCGATGCTCGGATCGACGAAGACGTTGTCGTTCCCGAGCTCCTCGGCGATCGCCTGGGACTCGGGCGGTTGGGTCTGGGTATCGGCCGAGGCGGGCACCACTGCGGCGCTCACCATCGCCGCCGCGAGTCCGGCGGTCAGCACTGTGGGTGTTACCAAGCGGCGCAACATGATCGTTCCTCTCGCCTCCCTCTCCAACCTAGACGAACGGGTGCCCCCGCGGGGTTCCCCCTGTGCCGGATCTCACCGGACGTACACGCGGCGCGGCCCGCCGGAAGCGCTCCGGCGGGCCGCTGGGGACGGGGGAGAGGCGTGTCAGCCCTGGCCGGAGGCCCCGGCGGGAACCTTCTGCACACCGGGTTCGCCGACCTCGCCCTCGACGTCGTCGTGCGCCTCGTCCAGCGGCACGAAGCCGGAGGCGTCGCGCGGCGCGTGGTAGCGGGCCACGTCCAGGATGCCCTCGCGCTTGGCGACGATGGTCGGGACCAGCGCCTGACCGGCCACGTTGACCGCGGTGCGGCCCATGTCCAGGATCGGGTCGACGGCCAGCAGCAGGCCCACTCCCTCCAGGGGCAGGCCCAGGGTGGACAGGGTCAGGGTCAGCATGACCGTCGCGCCGGTGGTCCCGGCGGTCGCGGCCGAACCGATCACCGACACGAACACGATCAGCAGGTAGTCGGTGAGGCCCAGGCTGATGCCGGGGAAGAACTGGGCGATGAAGATCGCCGAGATCGCCGGGTAGATGGCGGCGCAGCCGTCCATCTTGGTGGTGGCGCCGAAGGGCACGGCGAACGCGGAGTAGTAGCGCGGCACGCCCAGGTTCTGCTCGGTCACGCGCTGGGTGACGGGCATGGTGCCCATCGAGGAGCGGGACACGAAGGCCAGCTGGACCGCGGGCCACACGCCGCTGAAGTACTTCACCGGGGACAGGCCGTTGAGGCGTGCGAGCACCGGGTAGACGACGAACAGCACCAGCGCCAGGCCGATGTAGATGGTCAGCGCGAACTTGCCCAGGGCGCCGATGGTGGTCCAGCCGTAGCTGTACACGGCGTTGCCGAGCAGACCCACGGTGCCGATCGGGGCCAGGCGGATGATCCACCACAGGGCCTTGAGCACGATCTGGAGCGCGGAGTCGGTGAAGGCGATGAAGGGCTCGGCGGCCTTGCCGACCTTGATCGCGGCGATGCCCAGGACGATGGCGATGACGATCAGCTGGAGGACGTTGAAGTCCAGCGAGGCGCTGAAGCTGCCGTCGTCGGCGGAGGACACGCTCGCGCCCAGACCGAGGAAGTTGGCGGGGACGATGCTCTCGATGAACGCCATCCAGGAGCCGGTGCCCGAGGGCTCGGCGGCGGTGGCGGCGTCCACGCCGCTGTTGACGCCGGGCCGCACGATCAGGCCCAGGGCGATGCCGATGCCCACCGCGACCAGGGCGGTCCCACCGAACCACAGCAGGGTCTTCCAGGCCAGCCGCGCCGCGTTGGTGACGTTGCGCAGGTTGGCGATGGAGGAGATGACGGCGAGGACGATCAGCGGCGGGACGATGGTCCGCAGCAGCGTGACGAAGGTCGAGCCGATGGTGTCGAGGGTGACGGCGAGCCAGTTGGTGGCGTCACCGGTCTCGGGGTCGGGCGGGCTGAGCTGGAAGGCGACGGCGCCCAGGACGACGCCGAGGACCAGGCCCGCCAGGACCTGTGCCGCGAACGGGAAACGGAGGGTTCTGCGCTTCTTGGGCGCGCCTGTGCTCTGTGCGGACACGGGATGGGACTCCAGTGGTGGTGAAGGCGGCCGGAGGGGTGGGTACGGCGGAGCGGTCGGCGCCGCCGGGGTTTCCGGCACGGGAAACGGCGGGCATCACCGAGGGGATGGTGACGCGGGGAAGGGTGCGCGGCGCGCTGCCCGTGAGGGCGCGCGTGAACCTAGCGACACGCCTGACAGCCGCGGCGGCACAGGTCGATGTGCCACCGTCGCGTCAGTCCCCAGATGTTCGTCACAGACAAGGACAATAACGTTCGTTCCTTATCTATTCCATACGCGGGTGTCGACAACTTGCTGTCCCTGGCGCCACATCGTCCACTCCACGGGCTCTGCGGCGGGTTCCGCCCGGCGTGGATGCGTCGAGGATCACTTCAGGGGCGGGGCCAGGTGGGACAATCTGTGGAGAACACCGTTACAGGGTGACAGTGATGGCTACCGTGGGCGACGAGAACGATCCGATGATCGGAGGCCGTGACATGTCCGTTCCAGCAGTGGCAGTACGCCCGGGCCCTGAGACCGATGGTGCGGTACCGCTCCCGATGCCGCCGCAGGACGGGTTCACCGCCGAGGACCTCGACCGCATCCCGGATCTTCCGCCTCACACCGAGCTCATCGACGGCAGTCTGGTACTGGTGAGGCCCCAGAAGCTGTTCCACATGCTCTTCCTTGAACTGCCTGACCGACATCCTGCACCGCTGACCACATGCGGAAGGGAGGCGCCGGCGGCCGGCACCTCCCCCTCACCCGCGTGCGGTGCGGACGTTAGGCGTCCTTGATCTCGCAGACCACCGCGCCGTTGCCCACGGTCTCGCCCGCGGTGATCTTCAGCCCGGTCACCGTCCCGGCCTTGTGCGCGTTGAGCGGCTGCTCCATCTTCATGGCCTCGATGACGACCACGGTGTCGCCCTCGGCGACCTGCTGGCCCTCCTCGGCCACCAGCTTGACCACGGTGCCCTGCATCGGCGAGACCAGCGAGTCACCGCCGACCGCCACGGTGTTCCCGCCGCCCCTGCGCGCGGCCCGCCTCCTGCGTGCGCCGCCCGCGGCCGGGGCGGCGGACGCGGCGCCCAGGCCCGCGGGCAGCACCACCTCCACGCGCCTGCCGCCCACCTCGACGGTGACCCTCTCGCGCTCGGCCTCGACCGGCTCGCCCGGGGTGCCCGACCACGGCTCGATGGTGTTCTCGAACTCGGTCTCGATCCAGCGCGTGTACACCCCGAACGGCTGCTCGGGGTCGTCCGGAGCGAAGGCCGGGTCGCTCACCACGGCCTGGTGGAAGGGGATCACCGTGGGCATGCCGCCGACCGTGAACTCGGCCAGGGCCCGCCGTGAGCGCTGGAGCGCCTCCTGGCGCGTGCGGCCCGTCACCACGAGCTTGGCGACCATCGAGTCGAAGGCCTGGGGCACCGTGAACCCGGCCTCGCAGCCGGTGTCCACGCGCACGCCCGGGCCGCCGGGCAGGCTCAGCTCGGTGATGGTGCCCGGCGCGGGCATGAAGTTCCGTCCGGCGTCCTCGGCGTTGATGCGGAACTCGAAGGAGTGCCCGCGCACCTCGGGGTCGCCGTAGCCCAGCTCCTCGCCGTCGGCGATGCGGAACATCTCCCGGACCAGGTCGATCCCGGTGACCTCCTCGGTCACGGGGTGCTCGACCTGGAGGCGGGTGTTGACCTCCAGGAAGGAGATGGTGCCGTCCACGCCCACCAGGAACTCGCACGTGCCCGCGCCGGTGTACCCGGCCTCGGCGAGGATGGCCTTGGAGGAGGTGTGCAGCCGCTCCATCTGCTCCGCGGACAGGAACGGCGCGGGCGCCTCCTCCACCAGCTTCTGGTGGCGCCTCTGGAGCGAGCAGTCGCGGGTGGAGACCACCACGACGTTGCCGTGGGTGTCGGCCAGGCACTGGGTCTCCACGTGCCGGGGCCTGTCCAGGTAGCGCTCCACGAAGCACTCGCCGCGCCCGAAGGCGGTGACCGCCTCGCGCACCGCGGACTCGTAGGCGTCGGCGACCTCGTCCAGGGTGTGGGCGACCTTGAGGCCGCGCCCGCCGCCGCCGAAGGCGGCCTTGATCGCGATGGGCAGGCCGTGCTCCTCGGCGAAGGCGACGACCTCCTCGGCCGACTCGACGGGGTCGGCGGTGCCCGCCACCAGCGGGGCGCCGACCTTCTGGGCGATGTGGCGGGCCTGGACCTTGTCGCCCAGGGCGGTGATCGCCGCGGGGGGCGGGCCGATCCAGGTCAGCCCGGCGTCGATGACGGCCCGGGCGAAGTCGGCGTTCTCGGCCAGGAACCCGTAGCCGGGGTGGACGGCGTCCGCCCCGGAGGCCTGGGCCACCGCCAGGAGTTTGGCGATGTCCAGGTAGGAGTCGGCCGGGGTGGCGCCGCCCAGCGCGTGGGCCTCGTCGGCGACCTTGACGTGCAGGGCGTCCAGGTCGGGCTCGGCGTAGACGGCGACGCTGGCGAGTCCGGCGTCGCGGCAGGCGCGGGCGATGCGCACGGCGATCTCGCCGCGGTTGGCGATCAGTACTTTACGCACGGTGGAAATCCTTCTGCTCGGCGCGGGGCGGACAGCGCGCCGACCGCTCCATGGAGAGTCTGTGTGTGGGGGGACGACGGGGTCATCGCGTGCTCAGCCGCCAGGCGCCGGGGCCCGGACGCGGCGGGGCGCCGCGCACCAGGCGCGAGCGGTCCCGCCACCCGGACGGGTGCTCGGGTTCGGGCTCCTCGGCCGCACGGGCGGCCCGGGCGCGGGCGCTGAGCACGGCGGCCAGGGCCGCGAGCTCCTCGGCGGTGGGCCCGCCGCGGACCACGGCCAGGTGCGGCGGGTTCTTCGGCGCGCTCACAGCGGGATGTTCCCGTGCTTCTTGGGCGGCAGCTGCTTGCGCTTGTTGCGCAGGGCCTTGAGGGACTTGGCGATCCGGACACGCGTCTCGGAGGGCATGATGACCCCGTCCACGTACCCCCGCTCGGCCGCGGAGTAGGGGTTGAGGAGGGTGTCCTCGTACTCGCCGACGAGCCGGGTGCGCTCGGCCTCGACGTCGTCCGCGGCGGCCAGGGTGCGCCGGTGCAGGATGTTCACCGCGCCCTGGGCGCCCATGACCGCGATCTGCGCCGTGGGCCAGGCCAGGTTGACGTCGGCGCCCAGGTGCTTGGAGCCCATGACGTCGTAGGCGCCGCCGAAGGCCTTGCGCGTGATGACGGTGATCAGGGGCACCGTGGCCTCGGCGTAGGCGTACAGCAGCTTGGCGCCGCGGCGGATGATGCCGTCCCACTCCTGGTCGGTGCCGGGCAGGAACCCGGGCACGTCCACGAAGGTCAGCACCGGCACGTTGAAGGCGTCGCAGGTGCGCACGAAGCGCGCGGCCTTCTCGGAGGCGTCGATGTCCAGGCAGCCCGCCAGGCTCATGGGCTGGTTGGCGACGATGCCGACGGACCGGCCGTCCACGCGGCCGAAGCCCACCACCATGTTCGTGGCGAACTGGGCGTGGACCTCCAGGAAGTCGCCGTCGTCCAGGACGGCCTCGACCACCGTGCGCATGTCGTAGGGCTGGTTGGCCGAGTCCGGGATGAACGCGTCCAGGGCCAGGTCGGCGTCGGTGGCCTCGTCGCCCGGGGCGTCCTCGGGAGGCAGAGGCGGCGCCTCCTCCAGGTTGTTGTCGGGCAGGTGCGAGAGCAGCGTCCGCACGTACTCGATCGCGTCCTGCTCGTCGGCGCCCATGTAGTGCGCCACACCCGACCTGGTGTTGTGGGTGCGGGCTCCGCCCAGCTCCTCCATGGAGACGTCCTCGCCGGTGACGGTCTTGATGACGTCGGGGCCGGTGATGAACATCTGCGAGGTCTCGTCCACCATCACGACGAAGTCGGTGAGGGCGGGGGAGTAGACGTGGCCGCCCGCGGCGGCGCCCATGATCAGGGAGATCTGCGGGATGACGCCCGAGGCGTGGGTGTTGCGCTTGAAGATCTCGGCGTACAGGCCGAGCGCGACCACGCCCTCCTGGATGCGCGCGCCGCCGCCCTCGTTGATGCCCACGACGGGGCACCCGTTGGTGAGGGCGTGGTCGAGGACCTTGACGATCTTCTCGCCGTAGACCTCGCCCAGCGATCCGCCGAAGACGGTGACGTCCTGGCTGAACACGGCGACGGGTCGCCCGTCGACCGTTCCGTGGCCGGTGACGACGCCGTCACCGTAGGGGCGGTTGTGCTCCAGGCCGAAGCTGGTGGAGCGGTGTCGGGCCAGGGCGTCGAACTCCACGAACGAGCCGGGATCGAGCAGTGCGTCGATCCGCTCGCGGGCGGTCATCTTGCCTTTGGCGTGCTGTTTCTCGACGGCTCTAGCAGACCCTGCGTGTACGGCCTCGTACCGGCGTCGTTGCAGGTCGGCGAGCTTGCCCGCGGTCGTGTGGATGTCGATCTCGTCCGCGGACAGTGGTTCAGGGGCTTCGGTGGCCATAACTACGCAGGTTAACCGCGAGAGATCGTCACACGGGAACCCAGCCCGGTGTTACCGACGGGTAGGTATGCTGCGGTGCCGCTCCGACCAGGCCCGTCGCCGGAGCCCGGATCCGGAGGGCGAGGAAGGCGCACGGAGCGTGCGCGCGGGGTCCGCGGATCGGAACGCGGCATCGCCGAAACCGCGTGAGGAAATGTGCTCTCCTTTCTTGTGAGCAACAATGGTTAACGTGCGGGCAAAACATCAGAAATGTGCCCCCGCGCACCTGGTGGCGGGTGCGATCTCTGTAGGGTCGGTGACCATGACAGCGGTAAGCGCAGAACGCGACAGTGCACGGCAGGAAGTTCCCGAGCAGCTCAGGAATGACGTCAAACTGCTCGGCGAGATGCTCGGAACGGTCCTCGCCGAAAGCGGCGGTGAGGATCTGCTCGCCGATGTCGAGAAGCTCAGGAGAGCGGTCATCGGCGCCCGCGACGGATCGGTCACGGGGGAGGAGATCACCGCGATCGTCGCCGCCTGGCCGCTGGAGCGCGCCAAGCAGGTGGCCCGTGCCTTCACCGTCTACTTCCACCTGGCCAACCTGGCCGAGGAACACCAGCGGATGCGGGCCCTGCGCGAGCGCGACGACGCCGCCAACCCGCCCCGTGAGTCCCTCGCGGCGGCCGTGCGCGCCATCCGCGAGGACGACGGGGGTGAGGAACGCCTCAACGAGCTGGTCGCGGGCATGGAGTTCCACCCCGTGGTCACCGCCCACCCGACCGAGGCCCGCCGCCGCGCCGTGTCCACCTCCATCCTGCGCGTCAGCGCCCAGCTGGAGGCCTGGCACGGCTCCCACGAGGGCAGCAGCGCCGCGGCCGAGGCGCACCGCCGCCTGCTGGAGGAGATCGACCTGCTCTGGCGCACCTCCCAGCTGCGCTACACCAGGCTCAACCCGCTCGACGAGGTGCGCACCGCCCTCGCCGCGTTCGACGAGACGATCTTCTCCGTCATCCCGCAGGTCTACCGGAGCCTGGACGCCGCCATCGACCCCGAGGGCACCGGGGTGCGCCCGCCCCGCGCCACGCCCTTCGTGCGCTACGGCAGCTGGATCGGCGGCGACCGCGACGGCAACCCCTACGTCACCTCCGACATCACCCGCGAGGCCGTGCTCATCCAGTCCGAGCACGTGCTGCGCGGTCTGGAGGCCTCCTGCACCAAGGTGGCCCGCACCCTCACCGCCTACTCCAACCTCACCCCCGCCAGCCCGGCGCTGCTCGACGCGCTCTCCTCGGCCAAGGCGGGACAGCCCGAGCTGACGGCGGAGATCGGGGCGCGCTCGCCCAACGAGCCGCACCGCCAACTGCTGCTGCTGGCCGCCGCCCGGCTGCGCGCCACGCGCGAGCGCGACGCCGACCTGGCCTACCCCGACGCCGACGCCTTCCTGGCCGACCTGCGCACCGTGCAGGAGTCCCTGGCCGAGGCGGGCGCGGTCCGGCAGGCCTACGGCGAGCTCCAGCACCTGGTATGGCAGGCGCAGACCTTCGGCTTCCACCTCGCCGAACTGGAGATCCGCCAGCACAGCGAGGTGCACGCCGCCGCGCTCGCCGAGCTGCGCGAGGGGCGCACGCCCTCCGAGCGCACCGAGGAGGTCCTCGCCACGATCCGGGTGATCGCCTGGATCCAGGAGCGCTTCGGCGTGGAGGCCTGCCGCCGCTACGTCGTCAGCTTCACCCGCTCGGCCGAGGACATCGCGGCCGTGTACGAGCTGGCCACCCACGCCCTGCCCGCCGGACGCGTGCCGGTCCTGGACGTCGTGCCGCTGTTCGAGACCGGCGCCGACCTGGACGCCTCGCCGCACGTGCTCGACGGCATGCTCAAGCTGCCCCAGGTCAACAAGCGCCTGGACGAGACCGGCCGCAGGATCGAGGTCATGCTCGGCTACAGCGACTCCGCCAAGGACGTCGGCCCGGTCAGCGCCACCCTGCGCCTCTACGACGCCCAGGCCCGCCTGGCCGCGTGGGCGGGCGAGCACGACGTGCGCCTGACCCTGTTCCACGGCCGCGGCGGCTCGCTCGGCCGCGGAGGCGGACCCGCCAGCCGGGCCCTGCTCGCCCAGGCGCCCGGCTCGGTCGGCGGACGGTTCAAGGTCACCGAGCAGGGCGAGGTCATCTTCGCCCGCTACGGGCAGGCAGCGATCGCCCGCCGCCACATCGAGCAGGTGGGCCACGCGGTGCTGATGGCCTCCACCGACGCCGTCCAGGAGCGCGAGCGCTCCGCCGAGCGCGAGTACCGGGTCCACGCCGACGCCATCGCCCGCGCCGCCCAGGAGGCCTACCTGGAGCTGATCAACACCGAGGACTTCGCGGTGTGGTTCTCCCGGGTCAGCCCCCTGGAGGAGCTGGGCGAACTGCGGCTGGGCTCGCGCCCCTCGCGGCGCGGCGCCGCACGCGGGCTCGGCGACCTGCGCGCCATCCCGTGGGTGTTCGCCTGGACCCAGACCCGGGTCAACCTGCCGGGCTGGTTCGGCCTGGGTACGGGCCTGGCCGCCGTGGAGGACCTGAGCGTGCTCCAGGCCGCCTACCGGGAGTGGCCCATGTTCTCCTCCCTGCTGGACAACGCGGAGATGAGCCTGGCCAAGACCGACCGCGACATCGCCGAGCGCTACCTGGCGCTGGGCGGGCGGCCGGAGCTGACCGAGCGGGTGCTCGCCGAGTACGACCGCACCCGCGACCTGGTGCTCAAGGTGACCGGGCACAGCCGCCTGCTGGAGAACCGGGCGGTGCTCTCCCGGGCGGTGGACCTGCGCAACCCGTACGTGGACGCGCTCTCCCACCTGCAACTGCGCGCGCTGGAGGCGCTGCGGGGCGAGGAGGCCGACTCCCTGTCGGAGGAGGACCAGCAGCACCTGGAGCGGCTGCTGCTGCTCTCGGTCAACGGCGTGGCCGCCGGACTCCAGAACACCGGCTGACCGCCGACCGGCCCGCACGCGCGAGGGCGCCCCGCACCCGGGAGGGGGTCGCGGGGCGCCCTCGCGCGTGCCTGAGCCCGTTACTCCGGGAAGGCGCTGGTGTCGATGGTGAGGTCGAACGGCTCGGGGAGGTGGATCTCCTTGCCGAAGGGGACCTTCGTGGAGCTGGTGTACCTGCCCTTCTCCGGGTCGGAGTAGAGGGTGACCTCGCCCCCGCCGGTCTGCGGGTCCCAGCGGTCCACCAGCAGGTACAGGGGGATCCCTGCGTGCGCGTAGCCCCAGAGCTTGGGCTTGCGGTCCTTGTCCGCGGTGCTCTTCGACGTCACCCCGACCACCAGCAGGGCGTCGGACATCATGCTGTCGGGGTCGTACTCCATGGCCGAGTAGGGCAGGACCACGAGGTCGGGGATGTAGACGCCGGTCCTCATGGGGACGCGCACATCAAGAGTCTGATGGAGACTCGCGTCCGCGAGGTCGCTTCCATCCCGCAGAAACTCGCGATACATCTCCCTTTGGATCAGGGAGACGATGTGGGCGTGTTCGCGTGTTGGGGGTGCCACAAGAAAGAGCCCGCCTTCGATGATCTCGGCCCGCCACCCGTCGGGCAGGTCCAACTCCTTCCAGGTGCGCAACATGAGCTCCCAGTGAGACGGTGTTCCGGGAGCCGTCTCAGTTTCCGCGATACTCATCTGTCGCGTCACCTCCAGTAGCTGAACGTAGCAACGCACGACCATCAAAGCGCTGGTTTCAACTTAACGGGATGCCCTTTGCCGCACAGGGGTTTCCGGGCAGGGTCGCGGCGCTGCTGTAATGGGGGCATGGCCAGCGCACACGACCCCTTCCCGCGTCCCCCGCTCGACGCGGCGGCCCTCGACGCCGCCCTCGCCCGGCCGGGCGGCACGTGGCACCGGATCGAGGTGCTCCCCGAGGCCGCGTCCACCAACACCGAGCTGGCCGAGCGCGCCGCGCGGGGCGCCCCGCACGGGAGCGTGCTGGTCACCGAGCACCAGACCGCCGGGCGCGGACGCCTCGGCCGCGGCTTCTCCACCCCGCCGCGCGCCGCCCTCACCTTCTCCCTCCTGGTCCGCCCCGCGGTGCCCGTCACCCGCCTGGGCTGGCTCCCCGCGCTCATGGGCGTGGCCGCGGTCGGCGCGGTGCACCGGGTGACGGGGGTCAAGGCCGCGCTCAAGTGGCCCAACGACGTCATCGTCCCCGCGCACCTGCGCTCGGAGCCCGAGACGGCCGACGGCAAGCTCGCGGGCATCCTCTCCGAGGCCGACTTCTCCTCCGGTGAACCCGGGGTGGTCGTGGGGATGGGCCTCAACGTGTCCCAGGAACGCGCCGAACTGCCCGTGGACACCGCCGTCTCCCTGCGCGGGGAGGGCTCGGCGGCCCTGGACCGGGGCGTTCTGCTCGCCGCCGTCCTGGGTGAGTTCGAGGAGCTGTACACGGCGTGGACCGCCGCCGGGGGAGACGCCGAGGCCAGCGGGCTGGCCGCCGCCTACCGGGACGCGTGCGTCACCATCGGGCGCCGCGTGCGGGTCCACCTGCCCGGGGGCCGGGTGCTGGAGGGCGCCGCCACCGGCGTCGACGCCGACGCCCAGCTGCTGGTGCGCGGTCCCGGCGGGGAGCGGGCCCTGAGCGCGGGCGACGTCGTCCACGTGCGCCCCGGCTCCTGACGCCCGCCCCCGGGCCCCGCGCCGCCGTCCACAGGGGACTTCGGGCACTCCCGCGGCGGCCTTTCCGTGTGCGATCATCACCGGGTGCGGCCGTCGCCGACCGCGGGCCGCGCGGGCCTGTCGGCAGGCACCCTGTCAGGGGAGAAACCGCGGGCGTAAGCTGGAGTGGAACCCCGTGCCGCGTTGTCGGCCGGTGCCGAAGTGACTGTTCCCCGCCCCGGCGGGGATGGCCCGTGAAAGAGAACGTATGCCGTCGCGTCCCGACCCGAAAGCGATCGAGTCCGCCCTGCTCGGCGGTGAAGCGGTCTACACCAGGGAGCAGGCGATCGAGCTCGCCGGCGCCGACAACGAGCTGGCCGGGCGCATCTGGCGCGCCCTGGGCTTTCCCAACCAGGGCGACGACACGGTCACCTTCGCCGAGAGCGACGTCGAGTCGCTGCGCATCGCCAACTCCCTCGTCCAGGAGGGCGTCCTGGACGAGGAGGGCGTGGTCCGCTTCGCCCGCGCGATGGGCCAGACCATGGCGCGCCTGGCCGACTGGCAGACCAGCATACTGAGCACCCTCATCTACCAGGAGGGCGAGGACTCCGTCAGCCCGCTGATGAACCAGGTCAAGGAGCTGCTGCCGGACGTGGAGCGGCTCCTGCTGCACATCTGGCGCAGACAGCTCGCGGCCTCCTCCGCCCGCACCCTCGCGGTGATGTCCGACAACGACGCCGTGCCCAACTACTACCCGCTGGTGGTCGGGTTCGCCGACCTGGTCTCCTTCACCACCCTGAGCCGCGAACTCGACGAGGTCGAGCTGGCCGGGGTGGTCGAGGGCTTCGAGGCCACCGCCGCCGACATCGTCGCCTCCGGCGGAGGCCGGGTCGTCAAGACCCTGGGCGACGAGATCCTCTACGTCGCCGACTCCCCGGCCGAGGCCGCCGACATCGCGCTGCGCCTGGCCTCGGGCGTCAAGACCCACGTGGAGGTGCCCGACGTCCGGGTCGGCCTGGCCGCCGGACCGGTGCTGACCCTGCACGGCGACGTGTTCGGCACGACAGTCAACCGTTCCAGCCGCCTGACCTCCTTCGCCAGACCCGGCACCGTCCTCATCGACGAGAGCCTCGCCGAGAGCCTGACCGACGAGGAGGGCCTCCAGGTGGTGCGGGTGCGCGCCCGGCACGCGCACGGACTCGGTCTCATCCAGCCCTACGCCCTGCGCCGCAACTTCGAGCCCGCGGGCTGACGGCTCCGCGTTTTTCCCCGCCCGACCACCGTGTGCGCCGAAGCCCGCCGGGATAGGCTCGGAGGCGTCGCACCAGCCCGCGAGAGGTCAGGTGGTGGGTCCTTGATCGCCCCTTCCCCCGTCCAGCGTCTGCGCACCTCGGGTGTCTTCAGCCTTGAGGGCAACGGGTTCGACGTCGAGAACAACGTCTGGATCGTCGGAGACGACGACAGCGCCATCGTCATCGACGCCGCCCACGACCACGAGGCGATCGCCCGCGGTCTGGGCGACCGCGAACTCATGGCCATCGTGGCCACCCACGGACACAACGACCACGTCAACGCGGCCGTCGCGCTGGCCGACCTGGCCGACTGCCCGATCCTGCTGCACCCCGACGACGCCGAGCTGTGGCACCGCGTGCACCCGCACCGGGAGCCGGACGCCCCGCTGCTGCACGGCGAGACGCTGGTGGTGGGGGGAGTGGAGCTGGACGTCCTGCACACCCCGGGCCACACGCCGGGCGGGGTGTGCCTGTACGCGCCCGCGCTCGGGGTGGTCTTCACCGGCGACACCCTCTTTCCGGGCGGCCCCGGCGCCACCGGTCAGCCGTTCTCGAACTTCCCGACGATCATCGCCTCGATCCGCGAGCACCTCGCGGTCCTGCCGGAGGACACGGTCGTCCACCCCGGACACGGGGAGTCCACCACCGTCGCCGAGGCCGCCGAGAACCTCGACGCCTGGGCGGCACGCGGGTTCTGAGTTCCGCGCCCCTGCGGGCCGCCGCGAGGAAAACCGGTGGAACCCGGCACGCCCGCGCCTCTAGCGTGGGTCCTCCGACGACGAGAGGCGGGAACGGATGACACTGGTACGCAAGGGAACCCGGCGGATCACGGTGGACGGGAACGCCTACCGGTGGCGCACCCGTAAGGGCCTCACCCGGGCCCAGCGCAGGCAGCCCGACGGCGGACCGATGACCTTCGTGGTCGAGGGTGCCGTCGCCCCCGGCAACCCGCTCGTGGTCACCCTGGGCCACCCCCGCCCCCAGGGGGACAACCGCCCCCTCCGCGCCCCGACCGGCCCGGAGCCCGAGCCGGTCACCCCGGCGCGCGTGGCCGCCGCCGTCCGCGGCGCGCTGGCCGGGGGCTGGCGTCCCGGCGAGAGCGGAGGCCCGTTCCGGCTGGACGGCTCCGCCCTCTGACCGGCCTGAACGGGCACGCACTGCCCCAACTGCCCATGGCGGAAAAACTGGACGCCGAGCTGAAAAGCGAACGGAAAACTGCTGGCCGCGTGGCGTCAGGCTACTGCGGGCACGGCGCTGCCGGAGCGGGCGCGCTCGGTCGCGAACACCAACGCGGAAGCGCGCACCGTCCAGGTCGTGTCGCCCGTCATCGTCCCGGGATACCTCCAGAGCCCGTCGTACGCCGCGATGGTGTTCCGGTCCGGCTGGCCGCTGGCTTCTGACGAGGAGACAGCCGGGCTCACCAGACTCCGCACGGAACGGCTCGACCAGTTGCCCGGACTCCGGGTCACAGCGGTGTTCCCGGTGACGGCGCTGACCGGGGTTGACGAGGCCATACGGCGGGAGCAGGCCGCCCGTCTACTGGACCTGATCGGCTCGGGTGGTGGTGCACCTGGTTCCGGAGGGCTCGATGTTGAGGGAGCCGCCCACGCCGATGATGGCGTTCCGATTGCGCTCGGGAGAAGTGGTGATCACGAGCGACAACCCAGACGGAAACGTCACCCACGCGGCCCATATGCACGAGCGGTTGCACGCACTGATCACGGGCGCGCTGGCGGTGGCGCTCCCTGCCAGACACTCACCTGAAGCACTCAGGGAACTGGTATGAACTACTGGCACAAGAGCAGTTACAGCCCCAACGGGTCGAACTGTGTCGAGGCACGGGAGCACCCGGGGGGCGTGGAACTGGATACGTTGCCGGTGTGACAAGAGGGTCCTGGCCTGCGGTGATCTTGTACTTATGGCGAGGTTGGACGGTCGAGACTCGCTATAAGTACAAGATCACGGCGAATGAGGTGGGCCGGTGAACCTTTTCAGCTAGTCCGCTGGGGTCCACCTGACCAAGGGCAGTGCCTCCACGGGAGGCGCTGCCCTTCCTCATGTCCGACAGGGCACTCGCAAATGATTCCAATTCGGGCGAAGAGCATAAAAATGACAGGGGGAGAAAGTGTACCTGTCCTTTTCTGGCGAGTATCCTGAACTGGTGTTATGTCCGACCGGGTGAGTTTTCCGGGCCGGACTCGAAGAAAAGTTCGCCATCGCGCCCCGTGTGCCCTACCCTTCTACCCGAACACACAACTCCATGCGCAGAAAGACCCCGCGACGGTTTCCCACCGCCCGGGGTCGTGGCCAGCAACTAACCACCTTTACAGCAAGGATTTTGCCAGCGTGCTCCAGTTTAGCGCTGCGCTTATCAGCCGTGCCCTCGGCCCGCTGATCGCGCTCTTCTCCTCCCCGTGCGGACGCCACTCCACCGTCGTCGGTCGCCGACGACGCTCCACCCGAGTCCGCCGCTACGCTCCCTCGCCGCCCGCTGCTCCCGTGCAGGTCAGCCGGAGCCGGGCTTCCCGTCGTGAGACTCCCGAGAACCCCGCGCCTCCCGCGCGCCCCAACGTTCCCGCACCGTGTCTCACGCCTCCCAGCGAACAACTCAACGCTGACGAGGTCGCCCTCGTACGCCCCTACTTCACCGCCCACGAGAGCCTCCGCGCCGCTGAGACCCGCGTTCCCGCACCTCGCACGCCCGCAGCCCGCAAGCCCGTACCCAGCGGCCTCGGCCCCGGTCTCCGCCTCGGCTCCAACCTCGGTGAGACCGAGACCGAGGAGGTGCGCCGCGCGTTCGCGCAGGCCCGGATACGCGCCGCCGCCATCGTCCGGCAGTGGCGGGAGGACCCCGGCGGTGACCTGCTCGGCGGCCCCGCGCCCCGGTTCGGCGTCGTCGGCCCTGTGATTGGCCCTGTGGTCGGCCCCCCGGAACCCAGGACCGCCCCACCCGGCGAGTGGGACGAACTGACCTCCCGCATCCGCGCCCTGCTCCACCAGCGGCAGGGGGCGACGGCGTGAACACCACCCTCACGAAGGAGGACCCACGCCCGCTCGTCCGCTGGGAGCACCGCGTCTACACCGGCGAGCCGTCCGAACTCTCCCGGGTCCGCGCCGACCCGTGCCGCGTCCGGATCCGGGCCGCCGACCCGGGAGCGCACCCCGGGTCGGCGGCCGACCACGACCACGCGTCAGGTCGTGTCCGAGTACCGCCCGACGTTGGGCACCGGCGGGGTGTCCTTGGGCCGCACACCGATCTTGGACCCCAGCCACACCAGGGGGTCGTACTTGCGGTCCGCCACCCGCTCCTTGAGCGGGATCAGTGCGTTGTCAGTGATGCGGATGCCCTCGGGACACACCTCCGTGCAGCACTTGGTGATGTTGCAGTAGCCCATCCCGAACTCCTCCTGGGCGATGAGCCTGCGGTCGGCGGTGTCCTCGGGGTGCATCTCCAGCTCCGCCACCCGCATGAGGTAGCGCGGCCCCGAGAAGTGCTCCTTGTTCTCCTCGTGGTCACGGATCACGTGGCACACGTTGTTGCACAGGAAGCACTCGATGCACTTGCGGAACTCCTGCTGGCGTTCCACGTCCTCCTGACGCATCCGGAAGTCGCCCGGCGCCTTGGCCGGATCCGGGCTGAACGAGGGGATCTCCCGCGCCTTCTGGTAGTTGTACGACACGTCGCAGACCAGGTCCCGGATCACCGGGAAGGTCTGCATCGGTGCCACGGTCACCACCTCGTCCTCGTCGAACACGCTCATCCGCGTCATGCACGACAGCCGGGGACGGCCGTTGATCTCCACCGAGCACGAACCGCACTTGCCCGCCTTGCAGTTCCACCGCACCGCCAGGTCCGGGGTCTGCGTGGCCTGGAGGCGGTGCAGCACGTCGAGCACCACCTCGCCCTCGTTGACCTCGACCCGGTACTCGGCCAGGCCGCCTTCACCCGAACCCCGCCACACCCGGAACACACGCTCGCTCATGACTGGCCCTCCTCGGCCGCGTCGTCCGCCGCCCCCGCCGCGGGCAGCTCCTCCTCCGTCAGGTACTTGGCCAGCTCGTCGCGTTCGAAGAGGGCGAGCAGCCCGGCCGGGATGTCGGCGAGCGGAAGCCGCGACAGCGACACCCGGTCGGAGCGGTCGGCCCGCACCGCCAGGTTCACCCGCCGCCACTCGGCCGACATGCCGGGGAAGTCCTCGCGCGTGTGCCCGCCGCGCGACTCCGTGCGCTCCAGGGCGGCGGCGGTGACCGCGCGCGAGACCAGGACCATGTTGGGCAGCGCCAGCGCCAGGTGCCAGCCCGGGTTGTACACCCGGTCGCCCGGCGCGCTGAGCATGCGCGACCGCTCCTCCAGCTCCGCCAGCCGCTCCAGGGCCCGCTCCATCTCCGGGCCCCTGCGGATGATGCCCACCAGGTCGTTCATGGTCTCCTGGAGGTCGGTGTGCAGCGTGTACGGGTTCTCGCCGCCGCCCTGCTTGAGGAAGTCCAGCGCGTACGAGGAGGCCTCGGCCGCGACCCGGTCCAGGAGCCCGGCCGGTGAGGGCCGGTCGCCGAGCCCGTCCACGTAGGCCGCGGCGCCCAGCCCGGCCCTGCGCCCGAACACCAGCAGGTCCGACAGGGAGTTGCCGCCCAGCCGGTTGGAGCCGTGCATGCCGCCCGCCACCTCACCGGCGGCGAACAGCCCGGGCACGTCGGAGGCGGCGGTGTCGGCGTCCACCCGAACCCCGCCCATCACGTAGTGGCAGGTCGGGCCCACCTCCATGGGCTCGGCGGTGATGTCCACGTCCGCCAGTTCCTTGAACTGGTGGTGCATGGACGGCAGCCGCTTCCTGATCTCCTCGGCGGGCAGGCGCGTGGACACGTCCAGGAACACGCCGCCGTGCGGCGAGCCGCGCCCCTCCTTGACCTCGGTGTTGATCGCCCGCGCCACCTCGTCGCGGGGCAGCAGCTCGGGCGGCCTGCGGTGCTTGGCGGGGTCGTCGTACCAGCCGTCGGCCTCCTCCTCGCTCTCCGCGTACTGCGAGCGGAACACGTCCGGCACGTAGTCGAACATGAACCGCCGGCCCTCGGAGTTGCGCAGCACGCCGCCGTCGCCGCGCACCGACTCGGTGACGAGGATGCCCTTCACCGACGGCGGCCAGACCATCCCGGTGGGGTGGAACTGGACGAACTCCATGTTGATCAGGGACGCTCCGGCCCGCAGCGCCAGCGCGTGGCCGTCGCCGGTGTACTCCCAGGAGTTGGAGGTGGTGCGGAAGGCCTTGCCGATGCCGCCGGTGGCCAGGACCACCGAGGGCGCCTCGAACAGGACGAACCCGCCGTCCACCCGGCGGTAGCCGAACGCGCCGACGATCCGCCCCGGAGTCCTTCCGGCGGTGTCCCCGCCCGCGTCCGCGTCCACGGCCGTGGCACCGGCACTGCCACCGGTCCCAGCGCTGCCGCCGGCACCGCCACCGGGTCCGTCCTCCTCGGTGACCAGGCGGGTGATCGCGGTCTCGGCGAACACGCGGATCCGCGCCTCGGGGTCGCCCAGCTCCGCGGCGTCCTCCTGCTGGAGCGCGACGACCCGCTGCTGGAGGGTGCGGATCATCTCCAGGCCGGTGCGGTCTCCCACGTGCGCCAGCCTCGGGTACTCGTGGCCGCCGAAGTTGCGCTGGCTGATCCTGCCCTCGGCGGTGCGGTCGAAGAGCGCGCCCCAGTACTCCAGCTCCAGGATGCGCTCGGGCGCCTCGCGGGCGTGCAGTTCGGCCATGCGCGGATCGTTGAGGAACTTGCCGCCGCGGACGGTGTCGCGGAAGTGCACGCGCCACTCGTCGTCGGGGTTGGCGTTGCCCAGGGCGGCCGCCGCGCCGCCCTCGGCCATCACCGTGTGGGCCTTGCCGAACAGCGACTTGGAGATCACCGCGGTGCGCTTGCCCTGCTCGCGGGCGGCGATCGCGGCCCGCAGCCCGGCTCCGCCCGCCCCGATCACCACGACGTCGTAGGCGTACCGGGTGATCCCGGGTTCTGCTGTGGGGGGCATCTGGTCGTGCCTTCCTTCCCCTTGGCTCAGTTGAGGATGCGCAGGTCGTTGATGGTGCCGCTGGCGATCAGGGCGATGTAGGCGTCCGTGAGGATCAGGGTCGCGATGCTCAGCCAGCCGAAGTACATGTGCCGGTGGTTGAGCGTGGAGAGGCGGCCCCACATCCAGTAGCGGACGGGGTGCCTGCCGAAGCTGCGCAGCCGTCCGCCGAACACGTGCCGGCACGAGTGGCAGCTGAGCGTGTAGCCCCACAGCATCACCACGTTGAGGAGCATGATGAGGTTGCCCAGCCCGATGCCGAAGCCGCCGTCGGTCCCGTGGAAGAAGGGGACCAGCATGTCCCACGTGTTGAGGACCGTGAGGACGAGGGCGGCGTAGAAGAAGTAGCGGTGGCCGTTCTGGACCAGCATCAGCGGCCGGGTCTCGCCGGTGTAGGCCCCGTGGGGCTCGCGCACGGCGCAGGCCGGGGGCGAGAACCAGAACGAGCGGTAGTAGGCCTTGCGGTAGTAGTAGCAGGTCAGCCGGAACAGCAGCAGGATCGGCAGGCTGATCAGGGCGTAGGGGATGAGCGGCGGGAACTCCACCGGCAGGCGCCCGAACAGGGCCGCGTCGGGCGCGCACTGCTGTGCGATGCACGGCGAGTAGAACGGGGTCAGGTAGTGGTGCTCCTGGACCCAGTAGTGGTCCTGTTGGAGCACCCGCAGGGTCGCGTAGACGACGAAGGCGGCCAGCCCCAGCGCGGTGAGGAGGGGGCCGAGCCACCAGTTGTCGGTGCGCAGGGTTCGTTGGGGGACGCGTGCCCGGCCTCCCCCGGGGCCTGCGCTTTCGGTCGCTGTCACCGTTGTCTTGCACCTCCTGTGGGAAGGTCCCGGCCGGGCGGGGCGCGGTACCCGCCTGCTTCGGCCGCGACCGCTGCGCCGGACGGCTGCGGGGAGGAGCCGTAGCGAACCGGCCCGCAACGCAACGTTAGGGCGTTGTGATCACGGTCACGTCCCGGAGAGTGGGAGGCGTCGGGGAAAGCTGTGTGAAATGCGCCACTTCTAGGCGCTCATTTGGGGTGTTTTGTCGGATAAAGTGGCCAGAAATCCCTTATGGCGATCACGCTGCTCCAGGGAATCCAGTGGCGTGTGGTAAAGGAGATGTTCGCCGGAATCCGGCAGCGGTCGCCCCGGATCGGAATGCTCCGGCCGACCCGGGCGGAGGGCGGAGGCGTCCGGGGCGGGGCGGTCGCGGAGCGTCCGCCAGCGGGTGCCGGGTTCGGACTGTCCGGGTGGCCCTGACCTGCGATGATCTTGTGCTTATAGCGAGTTTGGGCGCCCAAACTCGCTATAAGCACAAGATCACGGAGGAGGGAGCCGGGTCAGTCCGCCTCGTCCCCGCCGGAGAGCAGGACCTCCAGGTCCGGCCCCAGGTCCTGCGGCGACATTCCCAGCAGGTAGCCGTTGAGGTGGCGGCGGAACGCCTCCGCCGAGTGCGAGGGCTCCACGTCCCGGCGCCGCGCCAGCGCCACCGTCCGCAGCAGGCGCGGTCGGGCCAGCGGGGTCCCGCGCAGGCTCTGCCGGTTGCGCAGCACCATGCTCGGCACCACCGCCAGCCCCATGCCCGCCTCCACGAACCGCAGCACGGCGTCCATCTCCCCGCCCTCCACGGCCAGCTCGGGCTCGAACCCGGACGCCCGGCACGCGCGCAGCGTCGCCTCGCGCACGTCGTAGCCGCGCCGGAACATCACCAGGGGGCGCCCCCGCAGCTCGGTGATGCGGATCGAGGCCCGCCCGTTGGGGGAGGGGCCCGACATCGGGCTCGCCACCACCAGGTTCTCCCGCAGGATCGGCGTGGTGGAGAAGTCGGGGTCGCTGCTGTGCAGCGGCAGGATGATCAGTGCCAGGTCCAGTTCGCCCCGCCCCAGGTCGCGGATGAGGTCGCGCGAGCCGCTCTCCTCCACCTGGAGCTCGATCCCGGGGAAGCGGGTGTGGAAGTCGGCGAGCACGTCGGCCAGCAGCCCCGCGCACAGCGACGGGGTCGCGCCGAGCCGCACGCGGCCGCGGCGCACCCCGGCCAGCTCCGCGACCTCGCGCCGGGCCGTCTCCAGGTCGGCGAGCATGCGCTGGGCCAGCGGAAGCAGCGCCTCGCCGGCCGGTGTGAGTGTGATGTTTCCCCGGGCACGACTGAATAACGGCGCACCCAGCTCCTGCTCAAGGCTGCGGATCTGTTTGCTCAAACTGGGCTGCGCGACGCGGGAAAGCTCTGCTGCGCGGGTGAAATGGCGTGTGCGGGCCACCGCGACGAAGTAGGCCAGCTGCTGGAACTGCATGCTCCATAGCCTACGGCTATCGACTCAAGCATCCTGATGACTTGGACGTCAGACTTAACCAGAACTTACAGTGACAGGCTGTGGCGAACAGTACCTTGACCAAGAAGCGGTCTACGGCCTACGGGTCCACGGTGGCGCTCAAAGCAGCGATGGCGGTCACCGGGGCGATCCTCGTGCTGTATTTGATCGCGCACATGTACGGCAACCTCAAGATCTTCTCGGGCCAGGAGGCTTTTGACGGCTATGCCCACAGTCTCCGGCAGCTGGGCTACCCGCTGCTGCCCGAGAGCGGATTCCTGTGGATCTTCCGCATCGTCCTGCTGGCGAGCGTCCTGATCCACATCTACGCGGCGGTGTCGCTGTGGGCCCGCGCCCGCAAGGCGCGTCCCGCCGCCCAGCGCTACCAGGTGAAGAAGAGGGTGGCCCGCAGCTACGCCTCCTACACCATGCGCTACGGCGGCGTCCTGGTCGCGCTGTTCGTGGTCTTCCACATCCTGCACCTGACCACGAACACCATCGCTCCCGGCGGTGCGTCCGACAGCCCCTACGAGCGGCTCGTGAACGGGTTCCAGCCCGAGTTCTGGTACGTGACCCTGTTCTACGTCCTGTCCGTGATCGCTGTGGGCCTGCACCTGCGGCACGGCATCTGGAGCGCCCTGGCCACCCTCGGCGCCAACCAGGCCAGCCGTCAGGGCGTGCTCAACGCGGTCGCCGTGGGTCTGTCGCTGATCGTGACGGTCGGCTTCCTGCTTCCGCCTCTGGCGGTCACCTTTGGACTGGTGGGTTAATTGTCTGAGAACGACTTCTACCGCGTCGGCGACCCGATCCGGGACGAGAAGGCCCCCGAGGGCCCGATCAACGAGCGCTGGGACAAGCGGCGCTTCTCGGCCAAGCTGGTCAACCCCGCGAACCGGCGCAAGCTCTCGGTGATCATGGTGGGCACCGGCCTGGCCGGCGCCTCCGCGGCCGCGACCCTGGGCGAGGCGGGCTACAACGTCACCTCGTTCTGCTACCAGGACAGCCCGCGCCGCGCGCACTCCATCGCGGCCCAGGGCGGCATCAACGCCGCCAAGAACTACCGCAACGACGGCGACAGCATCTACCGGCTGTTCTACGACACCGTCAAGGGCGGCGACTTCCGCTCCCGCGAGTCGAACGTCTACCGCCTGGCCCAGACCAGTGTCGAGATCATCGACCAGTGCGTCGCCCAGGGCGTGCCCTTCGCCCGCGAGTACGGCGGCCTGCTCGACAACCGCTCCTTCGGCGGCGTGCAGGTCTCGCGCACCTTCTACGCGCGCGGCCAGACGGGCCAGCAGCTGCTCATCGGCGCCTACCAGGCGCTGGAGCGCCAGGTCGCGGCGGGCAGCGTCAAGATGAACACCCGCCACGAGATGCTGGAAGTCATCGTCGTGGACGGCCGGGCGCGCGGCGTCATCGTCCGCGACATGGTCACCGGCGAGATCGAGACGCACTTCGCCGACGCCGTGGTGCTGGCCACCGGCGGCTACGGCAACGTGTTCTTCCTGTCGACCAACGCGATGGGCTCGAACGTCACCGCGACCTGGCGCGCGCACCGCAAGGGCGCGCTCTTCGCCAACCCGTGCTACACGCAGATCCACCCGACCTGCATCCCGGTCAGCGGCGACTACCAGTCCAAGCTGACCCTGATGAGCGAGTCGCTGCGCAACGACGGCCGCATCTGGGTGCCCAAGGCGCACGGGGACACCCGCGACCCGCGCCAGATCCCCGAGGACGAGCGCGACTACTACCTGGAGCGCATCTACCCGGCGTTCGGCAACCTGGTGCCGCGTGACATCGCCTCCCGCGCCGCCAAGAACGTCTGCGACGAGGGCCGCGGCGTGGGCCCCGGCGGTCTGGGCGTCTACCTGGACTTCGCCGACGCCATCGCGCGCATGGGGCAGGACGCCGTCGAGGCCAAGTACGGCAACCTGTTCGACATGTACCAGCGCATCACCGGCGAGAACCCGTACGAGGTTCCGATGCGCATCTACCCGGCCGTGCACTACACCATGGGCGGCCTGTGGGTCGACTACGACCTCCAGAGCTCCATCCCGGGCCTGTTCGTGACCGGTGAGGCCAACTTCTCCGACCACGGCGCCAACCGCCTGGGCGCGAGCGCGCTGATGCAGGGGCTGGCGGACGGCTACTTCGTCCTGCCCAACACCATCAACGACTACCTGTCGTCGGGCCCGTTCGAGGCCCTCGACGAGTCGCACCCCGAGGCCGTGGCGGCCAAGGAGCAGGTCACCTCCCGCATCGACAAGCTGCTCTCCATCCAGGGCTCCCGCACCGTCGACTCCTTCCACAAGGAGCTCGGCCACATCATGTGGGAGTACTGCGGCATGGAGCGCAGCGAGGAGGGCCTGACCAAGGCCATCGAGCTCATCCGGGCGCTGCGTGCCGAGTTCTGGCGCGACGTCAAGGTGCTGGGCACCAACGAGGAGTTCAACCAGGCCCTGGAGAAGGCCAACCGCGTGGCCGACTTCCTGGAGCTGGGCGAGCTCATGTGCATCGACGCCCTGCACCGCCGCGAGTCCTGCGGCGGCCACTTCCGTGCCGAGAGCCAGACCGAGGACGGCGAGGCACTGCGCCACGACGACGAGTTCGCCTACGTGGCTGCCTGGGCGTTCGGCGGCGATGACAGCAAGCCCGTACTCCACAAGGAGAACCTGGAGTACGAGTACGTCGAGATGAAGCAGCGGAGCTACAAGTGAACATCACCCTGCGCGTATGGCGTCAGAAGGGGCCGGACGACGAGGGTCGGCTGGCCACGTACAAGCTCACCGACGTCTCCCCGGACATGTCGTTCCTGGAGATGCTCGACGTCCTCAACGAGAAGCTCACGCTGGAGAACGAGGACCCGGTCGCCTTCGACCACGACTGCCGTGAGGGCATCTGCGGTGCCTGCGGTGTCGTGATCGACGGTGAGGCGCACGGGCCCGAGCGCACCACCACCTGCCAGCTGCACATGCGCAGCTTCAACGACGGCGACACCATCACGGTGGAGCCGTGGCGGGCCAAGGCGTTCCCGGTCGTCAGGGACCTGGTCGTGGACCGCGGCGCGTTCGACCGCATCATCCAGGCGGGCGGCTACATCAGCGCCCCGACGGGTACCGCGCCGGATGCCCACGCCAACCCGATCCCGAAGCCGGACGCGGACCGCGCGTTCGACGCCGCGACCTGCATCGGCTGCGGCGCGTGCGTGGCGGCCTGCCCGAACGCCTCCAGCATGCTGTTCACCGCCGCGAAGGTCACGCACCTGGGCATGCTCCCGCAGGGACAGCCCGAGCGGTCCTCGCGCGTGGTGAAGATGATCAACCAGCAGGACGAGGAGGACTTCGGCGGCTGCACCAACATCGGTGAGTGCGCCGCGGTCTGCCCCAAGGGCATCCCGCTGGACACGATCTCGCAGCTCAACCGCGACCTGCTGGGCTCGCTCAGCAAGGGCGTCGGCTAGCCCCCGACCCCTGTCGCACCGCACGGGCCGCGCTCCTCCGGGGGCGCGGCCCGTCGCCTTTCCCTGGGGCCGCTCCGCCGGAGGTCACTCGGCCAGGCGGTGGAGCAGTTCGGCGTCCTGCCCCACCGTCTCCCGGGCGTGCTCCCGGACCCCGCGCGTCCGGCGGCTCGCGACGAAGTCCTCGACGGCGGTGACGACCGCGGCCTCGACGCTGACGCCGTCCTCCTCCGCGGCCTCCCTGATCAGGGCGTGGAGGCCGTCGTGCATGTGCAGATGCATGTCCATGGCACGAAGGTAGCGGTTGCCGGAGGCGGGCGTACGGGAATCGCGGTGATCGACGTGTCGGAGCAGGGGGCGCGGCCCGTCGTCGGCTTTGGAGGTCACTCCACGGGAGGCATGATTTTTCTGAGCTGTTCGGCGATCTCGGAGACGTCCACCGGATCGCCGGTGGTGACGGCGATGACCAGGTCGTAGGCGGCGTTCTGGTCAGGCCTGCCCACCTTCTGGCCGTTGAGGCGAAGGAACAGCTTGGCGCTGACCCAGGCCAGCCTCTTGTTCCCGTCCGACAGGGGATGGCCGATGAGGATCGACTGCATGAGGGCGGCGGCCTTCTGCCACACGTCCGGATAGGCGTCGTCACCGAAGGCGGTGGTCTGCGGGCGCAGCAGCGCCGCGTGGAGCTGGCCGATGTCCCTCACCGTCACATAGGAGGGAAGGGTCGCCTCGATGATCACGCGGACATCGGCCTTGGTGAGGTAACGCGTCACTCGGCGAGCCTCGCCAGCAGCTCAGCGTCCTCTTCGGCGATCTCCAGGGCGTACTGGCGGACCCTCTCGGTCTGACGGTTCGCGAGGAACTCCTTCAGCGCGATGACGACCTCGGTGTTGACGCTGTTGCCGTCCTCTTCGGCGGCCTCCCTGATCTCCGTGTGCATGTCGTCGGGCAGGCGTAGATGCATGTTCATGCCTTGATGGTACCTGGAAGTGGTATCACTCGCTGGTGCAGAAGGACGGGCGGAAGAGGAGAGTCCTCCCGGGCGGCCTCAGCCCTCGTGCTCGCGCCAGTGCCGGGGCAGGTCCCCGTACCCCACGCCGATCCCGAGGGACTCCCCGTCCAGGCTCTCGACGTCCTCCCAGGCCACGTAGCGCTCGTGGCGGCGCATCCAGCCCAGCACCCGGTGCCATGGAGAGGGCGGCTCCAGCGAGCCCCCGTAACCGAGGCGGCCAGCGAACGCGCCCCGGCCCAGTACCAGGCCCAGGACGGTGTAGGAGTCCCCGTCGCGGCGCACGACCACGTCCTGGACGGTCCCGACCGTGTGCCCGGAGCTGTCCGCGACCCGGCGGCCGAGCAGCTCGCTGAACAGGAAGGCGCTCATCGCCCCGCCCCCGGGATCCGCCCGATGACGTTGCGGCTCAGCCACCTCTCCGCCGCGTGGCTCCCCTCGGGGGCGGGCGTGGACAGACGGGTCGTGGGGGAGAAGTCCTCGACGTCGCCCACCGGGATCCGCACGGGTTCGTGCTCGGAGGGCCGCAGCCTCCTCAGCGCCGTGCGCCACAGCCTTCCCAGGCGACCCGAGAGCCTGGGGCCCAGCGCGGCGGAGTCGGTGAGCAGCGCCGTCATGGTCGGAGAGGCCCCCTCCTCCCAGGAGAACTCGACGTCGTCGGTCTTGCCCACCGGTTGCCCGTCGCGGTCGACGATCTGGCGGTCCAGCACGGCGAAGCCGATCCGGAACACAGACCCGCGTTCCTGGTTCTGCGACATCTCACTGCCCCGCTTTCGTGTAGAGCATCAGGGGGATGGCGACCACCGACACCACGAGCAGCAGGACCAGGTAGACCGATCCGAGGATGTTGGTGAACCGCGAGTTCACCCGGTCGCCCAGGTAGCGGCGGTCGTTGGCGACCACGAAGATCGGCAGGTAGGTGAGCGGCAGCGCCACCGCCGACAGCACGATGCTGTACTCGACCACCTTGATCGGGTCGATCCCCGTGAGGACGAAGAGGGCACCCGCCACCAGGCCCAGCAGGATGACGGAGTGGAAGAGCGCCGCCCGCACGGGCGGCCGGGTCTTGCCCCACGGCCAGCCGAAGTACTGGGCCACGCTGTAGCCCGACGCCAGGGCCGACTCCAGGGCGGCGCCGAAGGTGGCCGCGAAGAAGCCCACGATGACCACGACCAGCCCGAGCTTGCCCAGCGCCGCGACCACCGGGAGCGCGACCTGGCCCAGGTCCTCCACGCGGACGTCGGCGGGCATGAGCCAGGCCGCCGCGCAGCCCATGATGGCCAGGGCGAGCAGACCGCCCACCGGGAAGCCGAAGAAGATGTTGATCCGGGCGGTGGCCAGGTCGCGGGGGGTCCACTTCTCCTCCACCCCGCTGGAGGAGAAGAACAGGACCGAGTAGGGGGTCATCGTCGCACCGAACAGCGCGATGGCGTAGTAGGACCACACCGACCACTCCTCGTCCGGGGGAGGGGAGAGGCTCGCGGCGCTGGCCATGAGACCGCCCCAGTCGGGGTTCAGCCGCCACAGGGCGACGGCGAACACGACCAGGGCCAGACCGAGCAGCCCGTAGGTCTTCTCCATCCATCCGAACGGCATCCGCCACACGACCGCCCAGACCAGGGCCATGGCCACCGGGACCCACAGCAGGTAGTGGACGCTGCTGGCCAGTTCGAGGGCGAGCGCGATACCGCCGATCTGCGCCGACATGGTCAGCAGGGTGATGACGTAGGAGGCCAGCAGGTTGGCCAGGCCCGCGCGGGCGCCGAGCCGCTCGCGGACCAGGTCGAAGACGGCCCGGCCGCTGACGGCCGTGACGCGCGCCGCCATCTCGGTGAAGAGCATGATCCCGACGACGCCGAGGGGGATCACCCAGGCCAGGGACATCCCGAAGCGGGAGCCGACCACGGAGGCGGAGACCAGGTCGCCGATGTCCAGGAACCCGCCGACGGCGGTGAGCATGCCCAGGGTGAAGGACAGGAGGATCCTCACCGGAGCTCCTCCTGGAGTTCCACCAGTGCGGCGGCGGTCTCGTGGAGCGCCTCGGCGGCCCCGGCCACTCCGTCGGGGTCCTCCCGCTTCAGCGCGACGCGCAGGGCGGACAGGCCGTGGACGGCGGCGTCGGACAGGTCCGTCACCTCGTCCCGCAGGCTGTCGCAGCTCGGAGAGGGCGGCTGGAGGGATCCGAAGGTGTCGGTGAGGGACCGGGCCGAGTCCTCCGCGTCCTTGGCGCTGACCTCCAGGTAGGGCCGGAACGCCCGGTCGTCCTCGGCCAGTTCCGAGACCAGCGTCCCCGTGCGGACGGCCGACAGCAGGTCCCCGGCGGTCTGCCGGGCGTCGTCGAGGTAGGCGTCCTCGGTCAGCGCCGGGGCGGTGCAGGACGTGCCCGTCAGCGCGAGGGCCGCGGCCAGGGCGGTGAGCGCGCACCGCGTGAGGAGGCCCCGGGCCCCGCGGGGGCGCTCCCGCCGTGGCGGATCGCTGCGGGTCATGGCTCAGGACCCTAACCGCGCGGGGTCCGGCGGCCGCGCCCATCCGCGGCGTGTCACCGGGGCGGTCGTGCTGTGCCACCGGGGCGGTCGTGGCGTGCCAGGGGTGTGACGGCGGCCGTCCCCGGACCCGCGGCCCTCAGGCCCGGTAGCGCCGGGCGACCGTGTGGAAGGCCTCCTTGGGCTCCCAGGACGACGGATCGTCCTCGGCCGTCCGCACCACGCCGAACCCGGCCGCGTCCAGGTCGTACACGGGGTTCTCGCTGTGCGGGAAGTCCGGCATGGCGAACGTGAACACGAACGCGCCGTGCACCCCCCGCTCCCGGTACAGCCCCAGCAGCGCGTCGAGGTACCCGGCCTGCACGGCCTCGTTGCGCGCGGTGCCCCGGCGCAGGCGCGGCGGATCGGCGAACCAGTTCACCGCGAGGAAGGACCCCGCCCCCCGCAGGTCGGCCCCGTCGTGCGCGCCGCAGCCGAACTCGGTGATCACCAGGGGCTTGGCGGAACCGCTCAGGAGGGCGTCCAGGCGCCGCTCGTAGGCGTCGGCGTCGGTCCCGAACCGGTACAGGTTCACCCCGGCCAGGTCGAAGCCCGACCAGTCCACCTCCTCCCAGCCCCCGGCCCCGTAGGTCACCGGCCCCCCGAAGTCCTCGCGGGCCACGTCCAGGGCCGCGGCGAGCAGCGCGGCGAGTCTGCGGTTCATCCGCCGTTCGAAGGGGCGGCGCAGCCACGGGCGGATGACGAACTGCAACCGGACGAAGTCGTTCGCCCCGGGAAGCAGACCGGGGGAGGTCAGCGAGAACTCGGTGCCGACCACGAGGGTCACCCGGCCCGGGTGGTCCAGGCGCAGCTCCTCCGCCATGCGGGCGGTGGCGGCCAGGTGCTCCAGCCGCCCGGCGGCCGTCGGGTTCTCCGGCTGCGGGCGCACCCACACGTCCAGCCCCACCTCCAGGGCGGCGCGCGCGGCGGCCCCCTGGCGTTCGGTGTCGGCGCCGATCAGCATCACCGCGGTGCAGTGCAGGTCCTCGCGGATGACGCGCATGTCGCGCGCCGCGGCCTCCTCGGGTACGCCGTCGGTGTGGTGGGAGATTCCTCGGATGTCCACGCGCCCATCCTGTCAGGAGACCCGGTGGGACAGAAGGCCCCGATCCGTCCCGGTCCGTTCCCGGCCGGGAGCAGGGACGCCCCGGGCCCGCGGGGTCAGGAGGCGGCGGGGCGCAGCATGCAGTAGGCCGGGGGGGCCGCAGGGGGGTGGACCGCCCGTACCATCCGGAAGTCGTAGTCCTCGTAGTAGCCGATGTCCGCCGGGTCCGCCGTCTCCAGGTAGACCGGAACGCCGTCCGCGTCGGCCCGGGCCAGGCCCGCGCGCAGCAGCCGCGCCCCCGTGTCGGTCCCGTCCGCCGCGGGGTCGGCGCCCAGCACGCACAGGTACCAGTGCGGGTCCTCCGGCACGGACGCCCTGAGTTCGGCGTAGTACCAGGCCAGCTCCGGCAGCCGGGACAGCCCCACCAGCCGGATCCAGTGCGGCAGCGACCGCAGCGGGACCGCGACGCCCTCCCGCCCGACGCCGGGCGGGGTCCACAGGGCCGCGCCCCGCACCACCGGTTCGCGCGCGGGGCCCTCCATGGACTCCGCCACGACGGCGTGGCCGCCGGGGACGTGGCCGAACCCGGCCAGCAGCGCGCACGCGCGGAAGTTCTGCACCATGCGCAGGCCGTCGTCCGGGAAGAGCCACCGGAAGAGCGGGTCGTGGTAGAGGGCGCGGCTCAGCACCCGGGCCACGGCGGGCACGTCGTTCATGGTCGCGGTGCGGACCGCCTGTACCGCTGTGGGGGTCACGGGCGCTGCCTCTTCCCTGGGGCCGGGGTTCCCTTGTGCCGGAGGCTCCGATTACCGCTCATGGTAGGGCTCGCGGCCGTCGCGGGT
Organism: Nocardiopsis alborubida; assembly: GCF_012396365.1. Taxonomy (GTDB): domain Bacteria; phylum Actinomycetota; class Actinomycetes; order Streptosporangiales; family Streptosporangiaceae; genus Nocardiopsis; species Nocardiopsis alborubida. The sequence continues at coordinate 32,315 of NZ_JAAXPG010000005.1, forward strand.
GGGGTGTTTCCTCAGGAAGGGCAGCGGGCCCGCGGGGCCTCAGGAGGGGTCGCGCAGCAGGAAGTAGTTGGTTCCCGCCTCCGGGCTCTCCACCTCACGTACCAGCCGGAACCCGAACCGCTCGTAGAAGCCGACGGTCTTGGGGTTGAGCGTCTGGGTGAACACCGGCAGCCCCTCGGAGTCGGCGCGGTCCAGGCCCGAGGTGAGCAGCCCGCCGCCGACGCCGGTGCCGGCGGCGGCCGGGTCCACGCCCAGAGCCGCCAGGTACAGGTGGGGCTCCTGGGGCGCGGCCAGCTTCCACTCGGCGAACACGCGCACGAACGCGGCCAGGCGGGTGCGGCCGATCAGGGGAGCCCAGTGCGGCCAGGTGCGCAGCGACACCAGGTGGCCCTCGGGGTTGGCGGTGGGGGGCGCCCACAGCGCCGCGCCGCGCACCACCGGCGCCTCCTCGCTCTCGTCCCTGGTCTCGGCGACCCTGGTGTCACCCGAGGGAACGTAGCCGAAACCCGCGGTCAGGGCGAAGAAGCGGCGCGTCCTGGCCATCCGCAGTTCGTCGTCGGGGAACAACCACCGGAAGAGCGGGTCCTCCTGCGCTGACCTGGCCAGAACGCGCGCGACACCGGCGACGTCGTCGATCGTGGCGGTACGGGAGGCTGCTGTGACGGTTGGACTCATCCCGGAATCTCTCTGATAGGGGCCTTTCGACCATGGTAGATCACGGAACCATCACGACAGCGCCGTGGTGGGGGTCGGGGCGTCCGCGGAGAAGGCGGCCGGGACCGGCTGGTCGAACACGTGGGCCCGCACCCAGGCGTGCATGGCGATCGCGGCCGCGGCCCCGGCGTTGATCGACCGGGTCGAGCCGAACTGGGAGATCGACAGCACCGCCCGGCAGACCCGCCGCACCTCCTCGGAGAGCCCCGGGCCCTCCTGTCCGAACACCAGCACCGCGTTCCTGGGCAGCGGGTAGGTCTCCAGCGGCACCGAGCCCGGCAGGTTGTCCACACCGAGCAGTGCCAGACCGCGCTCCTCGGCCCACGCCACCAGCGCTTCGGTGTCGGGGTGGTGGTGGACGTGCTGGTAGCGGTCGGTCACCATCGCGCCGCGCTTGTTCCAGCGGCGGCGGCCCACGATGTGCACGGCCGCGCACCCGAACGCGTTGGCGGTGCGCACGACCGAGCCGATGTTGAAGTCGTGCGTCCAGTTCTCCACGGCGACGTGGAAGGGGTGGCGCACGGTGTCGAGGTCGGCCACGATCGCCTCGCGCCGCCAGTACCGGTAGCGGTCCACGACGTTGCGGCGGTCGCCGCCCGCGAGCAGTTCGGGGTCGTAGTGGTCGCCCTCGGGCCAGGGGCCCTCCCACGGGCCCACGCCCACCTCGCGCGCCTCGTCCTCCCCGGCTCCGTCCGCGGGCTCGCGGGAGGCGGGACCGCGGACGGCGCCGGAGGGAGGGAGCTGGGGTGCGGGGTGCTCGTTCATCCGTTCCAGCTTACGAACGCTCCGAGGTGGGGCCTCCTACAGGTGGATGTCCCCGTGGAAGTCGCGGCCCTGGAACACGCGCGCCTTGCCGCTGACGTCTCCCTGGATGCTGTTGTGCACGGCCCCGTCGCCCTCCTGGACGACCTCGCGGCGCAGTTCCCGCATCAGCGCGCGCACGGCGGGGTCCTCGCCCTCCGCCCGCTCCAGGTGCGCGGCTACGGCGGCCAACGCCTCGGGGTCCTCCGGCTCCAGGAGGGCGTCGTCCAGGACCTGCTGGGATTCGGGGTCGGAGCGAAAGCGCGCGAAGACCGCCTTGCGCAGGGACTTGAAGGCGGCGACGGTGCCTTCGGTCGCCGCCTCGGTGATCTTGCCGACCGCGCCGGTGACGACGGCGGCGGCGATGGCGAGGGTGACGGGATCGGCCACAGGGGGCTCCTTCGTGAGGGAGGTCGCGTTCGCCCCCCAGTGTTCCCCCTCAGGCGCGGCGCTGTCTCCTCTTCGCGACGAGAAGCGCCACCCCGCGCCAGCCGAGCATGGTCGCGGCGAGGAACAGCGAGGTGACGATGACGAAGCTGAGCGGGGCGCCCTCTCCCAGGAACACGCGCAGCGCCATCCCCCCGACCACGGTCACGGCCCACACGAACAGCCCCGTCGGCCAGATCCGGACGGGGGCGGTCCAGGCGCGGGTGACCGCCCAGCCCAGGACCGTACCGGCGGCGAAGGGCCAGGCGGTCCAGGCGATCTCGGTCAGGGCCGTGCCGGATCCGTGGTCTGTCCTGCCGATCACGACGAAGGCCAGCACGCAGACCAGGTCGGCCAGCAGCGCGGCGAGGGCGCGCGGCGCGGTGGAGGAACGCATACGGCCAGGCTATGCCCGGGCCGCGCAAGCGGCCGGGCGGGGCGGGCGGTGCGTCGTGACGGTGGGGCGCGGGGGAAACCAGCGGGGCGGGCGAAGAGGGGGAGAACCCCCGCTGTCGCGGGAGTGTCCTAGGTTGGTGGTCGCCGATCGCGCCGACCGCCGGTGGCGAACGCGCCCCCGCAGCCCCGCCCGAACCCCGGATCCAGAAGGTCGTCCACGCCACATGAGCGCCGCCCCCTCGCCCATGCACCCCGGCTCCGCGCCGCCTCCCCTGCCGACCGGTGTGCGGCCCCTCGCCTCCGACGAGCCCCGGCGCGTCGGCCCCTTCCGGGTGGTGGGCCGGATCGGCTCGGGCGGCATGGGCGTGGTCTACGCGGCGCTGGACGACGCCGACCGGAGGGTGGCGGTCAAGTGCGTGCACCGGGTCTACGCGGGCGACGGGGAGTTCCGGGAGCGCTTCGCCCGCGAGGTCGCCCTGGTGCGCCGGGTGCGCGCGGCCTGCGTGCCCGGGTTCGTGGGCGCCGACACCCGTGCCGAGGTTCCCTGGCTGGCCACCGAGTACGTCCCCGGGCCGACCCTGGACGCCCGTGTGCGGGCCCGGGGCCCGCTCACCGGCGCGGCACTCACCGCGTTCGCGCTGGGCGTGGCCGAGGCCCTGGCCGCGATCCACGGTACGGGTGTGGTGCACCGCGACCTCAAGCCCGGCAACGTGATCCTGTCCCCGGACGGCCCGAGGGTGCTGGACTTCGGTATCGCGCGGACGGTCGACGGCACCGCGCTCACCCGGACCGGCGGGCTGGTCGGCACGCCGGGCTGGACCTCCCCGGAGCAGTACGCGGGACGCGGGGCCACCGACCGCTCCGACATGTTCGCCTGGGGCGGGCTGGTGGCCTTCGCCGCCACCGGACGCAACCCGTTCGGCGCGGGCGGCACCGACACCATGGTGCCGCGCGTGCTGTCGGAGCCGCCGGACCTGGAGGGCCTTCCCGGAGCCCTGCGCGCGCTGGTGGAGCGGGCCCTGGACAAGGACCCGGCGCGGCGGCCGGACGCGGACGCGGCGCTGCGGGAGACGGCCGCGCTGCTGCGCGCCGCCTCCGGTGAGGACACCGGCGCGGACCTCCCCCGGCTCGTGGCACGGGCCTGGACCGGCGCCGCCGACCCCGACGACGGCCGGACCGACCTCTGGCGCTTCCACGCCCCGCCCCGGCGCTCCTGGGCACGCCGCAACCAGCGGCCCCTGGCGGTCGGCGCGGCCGCACTCGCGCTCGCCGTGCTGGCGGGGACGGGTCTGGCCTCGCTCTCCGGCGGCGGGGAGGAGGGGACCGGGGCGACGGGTGACGGCACCTCCGACGGGGGGACCTCCACCGCGGACACCGCCGACGGCAGCGGTGCGGGACAGGGCGGCGCGGGAGAGGACGTCCCCGCCGAGTACCGGGACCTGTACGCCACCGGAACCGTGGCCGTGGAGCCCGTCCCCGGCGACAGCGCCCGGCTGGTCCGCACGCTCCAACCCTCGGGAGGGGACGGGGAAGCGCTGGACCAGCTGCGGCTGACCCTCACCCGGGGGGAGCGCTTCACGAACTCGGTCACCGTCACGGCCACCGCCGAGTACCTCCCCGACTTCGGCGGGCTGACCGTCCACAGCGACGACTTCGCCTGGGTGTGGCAGATCACTCCGGAGCAGGGGCACCTCGACTTCTCCCGGCCCGGCAGCCGCGGAGTGCTCGCCGAACTCGATCCGCAGAACCCGGTGGCCGAGTTCACCGTGACCATCGTCGGCGCCGTCACCGGCGGCGTCTTCTACTACATGCCCGTCGAGGTCCTGGACGAGCAGCAGCGGATCGCCCCCGGCTACCCCGGCGGTTTCTGCCACGTGGCACCGGATCTGGGCGGCGAGCAGACCTTCCCCGGCTTCACCGACTCGCCGGGACTCGCCCCGCACGACGCCACCCTGGTCGACGGCGTCCCCGTCAACAGCTGCGTGTACCAGGAGTCCGACCCGTTCTCCTGAGCCGAGCCCACCGCCTTCGACCCCGAACCCCCAGGAAGGGCACACGTTGACCTCCCCCACCCCACAGACCGCTCCTCCCTTCGACCGGAAGCGGCTTCCCCCCGGCGTGGAACCGCCCGCCGCGGCCGACCCCGAGCGCATCGGCGGCTACAGCGTGGTCGGCCGCGTCGGCGCGGGCGGCATGGGGGCCGTCTACGCGGGTTTGGCCTCGGACGGCGGCTGCGCCGCGGTCAAGGTCGTCCACGCCCACTTCGCCGCCGACCCCGAGTTCCGGGCCCGGTTCGCCCGCGAGGTGGAGATGGTCAGGCGGGTGCGCGCCGCCTGCGCGCCCGCTTTCCTGGACGCCGACGCGCGGGCGGAGACGCCGTGGCTGGCCACCGAGTACGTGCCCGGCCTGACCCTGCGCCAGCACGTACGGCGGCACGGGCCGCTCTCCGGGGGCGTCCTGCTCGCCCTGGCGGTCGGCCTCGCCGAGGCGCTCACCGCGATCCACGCGGCGGGCGTGGTGCACCGCGACCTCAAGCCCGGCAACGTCATCCTGTCCCCGAGCGGCCCGAAGGTGCTCGACTTCGGGATCGCCCGCGCGGTGGAGGGCACCGCGCTCACCCGCACCGGCGGCCTGTTCGGCACCCCGGGGTGGGTGGCTCCGGAGCAGTACGAGGGGCAGGCCGCCAGCGACCGGTCCGACATGTTCGCCTGGGCGGGTCTGGTCGCCTTCGCCGCCACCGGCCGCGACCCCTTCGGCCGGGAGTCCGCCGAGGTGGTCTCCCACCGGGTCCGCAACGGCGAGCCGGACCTGGACGGGGTGCCGCCCGAGCTCATGGACCCGGTGCGGCGGGCGTTCGACAAGGACCCCGGACGCAGGCCCCCGGCGGCCGAGGCGGTCACCGCGCTCACCTCCGGCTGGAACGCCACCCGGATCCAGCCGCTCCAGGGCGACCCGGTGACCGAGGTCGTCCCCGGCCTGCTCGCCACCGAGTGGCGCGGCGTGGAGGCTCCCGCGCCCCGCCGGGTGCGCCGGTCAGGCCGGGCGCCGCTGCTCGCGGCCACCGCGGCCGTCCTGGTCGCCGCGCTGGTCGGCACCTGGCTGGTCGTGCGCCCCGAGGACGGCCGGGAGGCCGCCGACGGGGGAACCGCCGACGGCGGCACCGTCACCGGGGACGACGCGGGCTCGGGCGCGGGCGCGGCGGACGGCGGGGGGCCCGCGGTGCGGACCGATCCCGAGAACACGGAGGCGGTGGTGGGCGAGGCCGTCGAGCTGGCCCTCGGCGCGTCGAGCTTCACGGCCTACTCCGCGACGAGGGAAGCCGAGATGGCCACGGGGAGCACGACCAGCTACTCCTACACCGAGGACCCCGAACCCAGGTACTTCCAGAGCGTCTACGCGGGACCGGCCACCTTCGTCACCCTGGAGGTCGGCGAGGGGCCCGAGGACGTCCTGGCCCGCACGGACTCCAACCTGGTCGGGGTGGTCGAGGGCGCGTACTACCGTCCCGGGCCGGAGGAGCTGGAGGACGGGCCCCGGGCGGGCTGGACGTCCACCGTGGAGTCCCTCCGGGCCGTCCTCGGCGAGGGGAGCCAGGTCAGCTACCAGGGGGAGTCGGCGCCGCCCGTCACCGACTACCCCGAGGACATGACCGAGGGCATCGACCTGAGCGGACGCACGGGACACCACTACACCGGAACCCACATCGGGGAGGCGGCCCTGGCCCCGGGCCAGGAGACGGAGCTCACCTTCGACCTGTGGATCGGCGAGGACGGCTACCCGCAGCACTTCCAGACCTACGAGTCCTCGGAGGAGGAGGGCGTCAACGGCGCCTTCGTGACCGGGTACTCCACGGTCGCCGGCTTCTTCCAGTTCAACGGACCCGTGGAGATCGAGGTGCCCGAGGAGTCGGAGATCGCCGCCAGTCAGGAGGAGGCGGCCCCGCAGACCGGGACCGGCTGACCGCCGCGCCGCGCGCGGGCGTCCGCGAGGGCCCCGGGGAGGGGTCCGAGGACGGCCGCGCCGTCGCGTCCCGCCCCGGAGCCGCGCCGGCCCGCGCGCGGCACCGGGGCGGGACGGGCGCTACCCCTCGCCCCGGAGGTTCTCCTTGAGGAACTCCACCTGGAGCAGCATCAGGTTCTCCGCGACCGTGGGGTCCGAGGGCGAGTGCGTCACCCCCGACAGCGGCAGCACCGTGTGCGGGCGCCCCGCCGCCATCAGCGCCGACGACATCCGCTGCGTGTGCGCGAAGGCCACGTTGTCGTCCGCCAGGCCGTGGATCATCATCAGCGGGCGCTCCAGCTTGGCCGCCTCCGCCAGCAGCGAGCTGCGCCCGTAGGCCTCCGGCTCGCCCTCGGGGGTGCCCAGGTAGCGCTCGGTGTAGTGGGTGTCGTACAGCGCCCAGTCGATGACCGGCGCGCCCGCGACCGCCGCGTGGAACACGTCCGGGCGGCGCAGCACCGCCAGTGCCGCCAGGTACCCGCCGAACGACCAGCCGTGGATGCCCACCCGCGACACGTCCAGGCAGTCGAACCGCTCCGCCGCGTCCTCCAGTGCCGCCACCTGGTCCTCCAGGACCGGCGCGGCCAGGTCGAGGTGGACGCTCTGCTCCCACTCCACCCCGAGGCCCGGTGTGCCCCGGCCGTCCGCGATGAGCACCGCGAACCCCTGTTCGGCGTACCACTGGGCGGTCAGGTACGCCCCGCGCGCGTTGAGCACCCGCTGGGCGTGCGGGCCGCCGTAGGGCGCCATCAGCACCGGCAGGGGGCGCAGCTCCTCCCGGTACCAGGACGGCAGCACCAGGGCGCTCGGGATCCGGCGCTCACCGGCGCGCCAGAACTCCACACGCGGTTCCGGCAGGTCCGGGGCCTCGGCCAGGCTCTCGATCTCGGAGCAGGACCGGCGCGTCTCGGTGCTGGCGCCGCGCAGCACCACCGTGTGCGCGCCCGGGAAGTCCATCGACCGGTGCTGCACCACCAGCGTGTCGCCGCGCAGCCGTCCCGAGCGCAGGCCGCTGTGCGCGCCCGAGTCCGCGGACCTGCTGCACCCGTGCCCGGGCACCTCCACCGGCGCGGCCAGGCCCGTGCCCAGCTCGACCAGCCACAGCGACACGTCGCCGGGGCTCCCCGCGGGCGATCCCGAGTACAGGATCCGGTCGCCGTCCACGTCCACCACGCCGCGCACGTACACGTCCGCGGGGCTGACCGGGGCGTCGCCGACGTAGACCCGGCGCTCGCCCCCGGCCTCGCGGCCGATCCACACCAGGTCGCCCGTACCGGTGAAGGCGGGCACGCCCGGCATCAGCTCGACCCACACGCCGTCGGACTCGGTGCGCGACTCCACCACCAGACCGGTCGCGGGGTCGGCGCTGAACAGGGTCAGCGTGCGCTGGTCGCGGCTCTGCGCGGTGAACACCACGGTCGGCGTGCCGTCCGGCCCGGTCGTCCAGCCGACCGTCGCCAGGTAGGGCAGGGCCTCGCGGTCCCACTCCACCCAGGCCGGTTCGGGCCGCTCGCCCCCGCGCGGGCCGACCGGGAACACGGCCAGGCGCACGTCGGCGTTGGCGCCGCCCGCGGGCGGGTAGCGCAGGGCCGTCGGCTCCTGGCCGGGGCTGCCGGGGTCGGAGACGTACCAGGTGTTCACCCCGGACTCGTCCACGCGCGCGACGGCGAGCGCGGAGCCGTCCGGCGCCCACCAGAAGCCCCGGTAGCGTCCCATCTCCTCGGCTGCCACCAGCTCGGCCAGGCCCCAGGTGACGTCGGGGCCGTCCGGTTCGACCACCGGGCGGTCGCCGTGGTCCGGTTCGGCGGCGGCGATGTCCAGGACGCGCACCGCGCCGCCGCTGACGTAGGCGACCCGGTCGCCCGCCGGGCTGATGCGCGGGTCCACGACGGGGGTGGCGGCGGGCAGCTCGCGCGGAGCGGGGTCGTCGCCGACCAGGTCGACGTAGAACAGCCGCCCGGACAGGGCGAACACCGCGCGGGTGAACGCCTCGTCCACCGAGTACGACACGATCCCGCCGCCGCTCTCGCGCAGCCGCTCGCGGCGGGCCCGCTCCTCGGGCGGGAGGTTCTCGTCGTCGGCGCCCAGGGACCGGGGGTCGGCGACCACCGTGTCCGTTCCCGCCCCCTCCGTGTCGTGCACCCACAGGCAGGTGGCCTTGTCCACTCCGTCGCGCCCCCGGAGGAAGGCGACGCGCCGTCCGTCCGGCGAGATCTGGAACGCGCGGGGGACACCGATCGAGAAGCGCTGCGTGCGGGCCTGTTGGCGAGGAAAGCTCATAGGCCGATTGTGTCCCATGCCGCGCCCGTCCGGGGAGCCGGTCGGCGGCCCGACGCCCCTCCGTGGAGTGTGCGATGCGGGAGGTGGCGTGCGGATGCGACCGGTATCGTTCGCTACGTGACTGACAGGCGACTGATGATGGTGCACGCGCACCCCGACGACGAGAGCATCGTCACCGGAGCCACCCTGGCCAAGTACGCGGCCGAGGGGGCCGGTGTGACCCTGGTGACCTGCACGCTGGGGGAGGAGGGCGAGGTCATCCCCGAGGACCTCGCGCACCTGGCCTCCGACCGCGAGGGCACCCTCGGAGAGCACCGGATCGGCGAGCTGGACAAGGCCTGTCTGGCCCTCGGCGTCCGCGACCACCGCCTCCTGGGCGGACCCGGCCGCTACCGGGACTCGGGGATGATGGGCGCGCCGACCAACGAGCACCCCCGGGCGTTCTGGGGCGCGGACGTGGAGGAGGCCGCCGCGCTCCTGGCGGAGGTCATCCGCGAGGTCCGCCCGCACGTGCTGGTCAGCTACGACGAGCACGGCGGCTACGGCCACCCCGACCACATCCAGGCGCACAGGGTCGCCCGGCGGGCCTTCCTCCGGGCCGGGGAGCGGGCCGTGCCCGGCACGCCCTGGCAGGTCCGCAAGCTCTACGCGATCGCCCAGCCGGTCTCGCGCATCGAGGAGTCCATCGCGCGGCTGAGCGAGGAGTCCGGTTCCTTCACCCCGCCCGCCCGGGTGTCCGACATCGCCCGGGGCACCCCCGAGACGGCGGTGACCACCCGCGTGGACGCCAGCGACCACTGGGCGGCCAAGGCGCTCGCGATGCGCGCCCACTCCACCCAGATCACGGTGGAGGGCGAGCGCTTCGCCCTGTCCAACGGCATCGCCCAGGAGATCGACGCCGTGGAGTACTTCACCCTGCTGGCGGGGCCGACGCCGCGCACCCACCACGGCGGGTACGAGACCGACCTGTTCGCGGGGCTGTGACCGCGACCGGTGGTACCGAGCGTCTACCCTCGTCGCTGTGACCACCACACCTGAGACCGCCGCGCCCGCCGAGGGCGAGTCCTCCGCCGGGTTCCTGTCGCCGGTGCTGACCGGGACGACCTTCGTGGTCCTGCTGCTGCTCGGCGCCGCCGTGGGCATGCTCGGCACCACCGGCGCGGGCTGGCTGACCCTCTACTGGGGCGCGGGCGCGGCGGTCCGGGCCGCGAGCGCGGTCGGGCTGCTGGCCTTCCTGGCGCTGCTGTACGGCGCGTGCCGCCTGTGCGCGTGGGGCAGCCGCCGCACCTCGGGGGCGGTGGCCTTCGCGGTCGGTTACCTGGCCGCGCTGATAGGGACGGTCGGCTACATGCCCGGCGGCGACATCGTGCTCACGAACCACATCATGCACAACGCCTACCTCTTCGGGGTGATGCTGGTGCTGGTGGTCGCCGTGATCCGCAGCTGGTCCTTCGTCCCGCCGCCCGGTCCCCCGAGGGGCGAGGCGCCCGGGAGCGACGCGCGGTCCGCGGACGGGGGCTGACGGGGGACGCGGCCCTCCGAGCGGGCGCGGCCCTGGCGAGAGGGCTAGGACCGCGGCCCGAGAACCCGCCCCCGCGCCGTGATCTCGTACCCGTAGCGAGGTTCGAGCGCCGACATCGGCTACAAGTACAAGAAGCGTCACCCCAGGTCAGGGCCCTTGCGTCACACCAGCAACGGTTCCGGTCAGACCGGACCCGGAACCTGCCGGTGGACGCTGAGACGCGGGTCAGGCCCAGAACTGGAGGAGCAGCTCGCCGTAGAAGGCGACGCCGCTGAACACCGGATTGGGCAGCACCAGGTCGAACAGGCCGTACACCGCGTTCACCAGCAGGTCGTTCAGGCCGGGGAACCACAGGACCGCGAACACGGCCACCGAGCCGAACAGCGCGTTGACGCGGGCCGCGGTGACCCAGTCGCCGCGCTGCCAGGCGGCCAGCACCTCGAAGCCGTCCAGGCCGGGAACCGGCAGCAGGTTGATCACGGCGGCCGTCAGGTTCGCGAAGCACAGGAAGGCCATCGCCGAGATCGCCCAGTTGGTGGTGTCGTTGCCCGGGGGCACCAGGACGGACACGGTGATCGCGAACGCGGCGGACACCAGGAGGCTGGCCAGCGGTCCGGCGAGCGCCACCAGGACGCGGCGGCCCCGGGACGGGATGCGGTCCCAGTCCACGTAGGTGGGCGGACCGGTCATGCCGAAGGCGCCCAGGCCCAGGTAGGCCGAGGGCAGGACCAGCCCGGCGAAGGCCTGCCGGTAGGCGAACGGGTTGAGCCGCAGGTAGGCGCTGCCGCGCAGGGACCGGTCACCGGCCAGGTAGGCGGCGAGCGCGTGCGCGAACTCGTGGACGGCCAGGGAGACGATCCAGCCGAGCAGGATGAACACCGGCGGGACCAGCGGGGTGACGCTGGTGCCCTCGGCGACCCACTCCAGCTCCGCGGCGGTCCACGACAGCCAGCCCGCGAACCCCGCCAGGCCCAGTAGCAGCACGAACACCGGGCTGGGCAGGAAGTCCGCCCAGCTCTCGGGGCGCGGGGCGGCGGGGCCGCCCCCGGAGGCGGCGTCCTCGGAGGCGGCGTCCCCGGAGGCGTCCGGCCGCACGGGCGAGGGGTCTGAGGCCTTCGTCCTCACGGTGTCCCGTGATCGGGAGCCGGTACCGGAGCCCTCGACGCTGCCGGGGCCGTCGGTGTCCTCCTCCAGGTCCGGCCGGTTGAGGGCGTCCTCGGGCATCTGCTCCCACGGGTCGGCGACTGCCCCGCCGGCCTCGGGCACGTCGGTCGTCTCCGCCTTGCGCGGCGGCTCGGGCGAGGGCATGGTGCTCCTGCTGGTCTCGGGTGGTTCGCGCTCCAGGTTAGGCCCTGACCGGCACCCGTGCGCAGCGGGTGGCCGATGAGGGGCGCAGCCGGAAGGCGGGGTTCCCCCGCACGCGGGCCCCGGGCGCCGAACGCGGCTCCCGGCCGCGCCGCGACCGCCCGTCGCACCACGCCTGCCGGTCACGCCACGGTCTCACCGGGGGCACCGGAACCCCGGCCGCAGCACGTGTGCCGGTCACACCACGGCCCGGGGAGCCACCGCCGACTGGTGCAGGCAGGCGATCGCGAACGCCCGCCCCGGGGCGGTCAGCTCCCGGCGCCCGGCACCGTCGTCGTCGGTGAGCAGGCCCAGGGTCTCCAGCAGCCAGCTCACCGCCATCACCAGCGCGCGCACCTGGTCCGAGGCGGCCTCCGCGGTGCGCCGGTGCGACGCGGCGTGCCTGCCCGAGGGTGCCGGAGGCTCCACCGGCACCCACCCCGACTCGGTCAGCGCCCTCTCGGCCGCCTCCACGTCCGACTCGCCGCGCCGCGCGTGTGAGCCGCTGCCCTGCGGAGTACGCGCCAGCAGCATGCCCAGCAGCGTCTCCGCCGCGGCCTGGTCCAGCCCCCCGGTACGGCACAGGGTCTCGGTGGCCGCCTGCCACAGCGCCTCGGGATCCTCCCGCAGTTGGCGCCCGCGCCGCGTCAGGACCAGGCGGCGGCCCGACCGGCGCACCGCGCGCATCCCCCGCAGAGCCTGGTGCAGGGCGATCAGCTGGGTGGCGTCGGTCTCGCTGCGAGGCGGCTCGGGTGTGGTCCGCCAGCCGAAGTCCTCGCACATCTGGCGCACCACGCCCGGCGAGATGTAACCGATCTGGGTGAGCGCGATCCCCTCCGCGGCCAGGTCCAGCAGCCGCTGGAGCGGCGCCATCGCGGCCTCGGCGCCGCGCGGCACGTCGGCGCCCGCGATGATCTGGCCCACCAGCGGCCACAGGCGCTGGCGGTGCGGATGCGCGGACGAGCTCAGCCAGGCCCGCACCCGCTCCTCGCGTATCCGGTCCAGGTGGCTCAGCCCCCGGTTGTCCGGCTGGGTGAGGAACGACCGCGCGAACCGCTCCTGGGCGGGCCGCCACCCGCGCTTGCCGGGGCGCACGTCGCCCAGGGTGATCGCCAGCTCCAGCGCCGACGCGGTCTCGTCGCGGGCCACGATCTCGGCGTCGCCGACCGCCGTCCCCCAGGTCAGCTCGGGCAGGTCCGGCGGCTCCACGCCCGACTCCCACATGAGCCGCTCGTACATCGCCAGGCCCGCTGCGTGGTCCCCGCTGTAGACGGTGAGCAGGGTCGCGGTCTCCGGCGCCGAGCAGATCTGCGCGTACCGGTGCAGCTGGAGGAGGGCGAAGAGGTTGCCGAGGGCGCGGACCGCGAACAGCTGGTCCTCGGCGGAGTCGTGGAAGCGGACCGGTAGCTCGAACCAGCAGAACCGCTGGACGGCGTGCTGGTTGAGCCTCTCGATCTCCTGCTCCGGAGCGAGCGTGTCCAGGGCCGACCGGGCCATGTCGGCCGCCCGCTCGTCCCGGCGTGCCAGCTCGGCGAGGGCGGACGCTACTGCTTCGCGCATGACGGGCGCTCACCACCTCCCCGCGTACCGGCGCCCGTTCCGCGTGGATGTGCCGCCGGGGGGCGCGATGCTTCGTTGTCGGTTCCTCGGCGGGCTGGCTGGACCCGCTGCGGAACTGTGCGTTTTCTACCCCGCAGGGCCCGAAGAATGCCACTGTCCAGGCGCGACATGTGCGCCCCGCGACGCCCGCCGGGCGGACGCCGCCTCACTTCGTGGAACCCGGAACGCACGGGGTTCAGGGCGTTCGCGGCGGGTTTCCGCCACGGCGGCGAGGGGGTACGGGGGGAACGACCCGGCTCGCGGCGATCGTCGGCTCGGCGACCTCCACCGCGGAGCCGTCACGGCGGCGCACGGTGAGGACACCGTCGTCCCAGGACTCCACGACACCGACGATATCGGTGAACCCTCCCTCGGGGAGGCGTATTCGTACAGAGACTCGCCGACCGATGTCCTCAGGAGAGATCCTGTGGACCAGACGTCCTCCCATGTGCAAGGAAATGCCCCCCGATTGTGCGCTGGGTGTTCTCCGCCGTCATACTAGGAGTACGACATCTGTGCCAATTGCTTGCAGAGCCCGGGAACAGGGGCAGGGCGCCCGCACGTCGGTCCCGGCCCGGGGTCTGCGAAGATCCCCGCCTCCCCCGTGGGACGCGGGGGTGAGACAAGGAGTACGACGTGACCTACGTCATCGCGCAGCCCTGTGTTGATGTACTGGACAAGGCGTGCATTGACGAGTGCCCCGTGGACTGCATCTACGAGGGCGACCGCATGCTCTATATCCACCCGGACGAGTGCGTTGACTGCGGTGCGTGTGAGCCGGTCTGCCCGGTGGAGGCCATCTACTACGAGGACGACCTCCCCGAGCAGTGGTCCGACTTCTACAAGGCCAACGTCGACTTCTTCGACGACCTGGGCTCCCCGGGCGGCGCCTCCAAGGTCGGCAAGATCGACCGCGACCACCCGCTCGTGGCCAAGCTGCCGCCGCAGGCCGAGTAGCCCGGCGGCGCGCCGGGCGGGCCCCGGTGCTCCGAGGCCGGGGAGGACACCCGCGGCACCCCTATGGCGCAGAGGGTGCGCGGCCTCGCGCGGCCCGGCGCGGACGACGTGTCGCGCCGACCCCCGTGACGGGGGTCGGCGCGATTCCTGTGTGACGTGTGGCCCTGTGTGACCTGTGGCAACAGACCCGACCTGGATGGAGTAAGTGCGATGGCCGAGCGGCGACCCGTGGCGAAGCGGCTCCCGACCTTCCCGTGGGACCGGCTGGCACCGTACAAGCGCAGGGCCGCCGAGCACCCCGACGGCATCGTCGACCTGTCCGTCGGCACCCCCGTCGACCCGGTGCCCTCCCTCCTGCGCAAGGCCCTCGCCGACGCCGCCGACGCGCCCGGATACCCCCAGACCTGGGGCACCCCCGCGCTGCGCGCCTCCGTCGCGGGCTGGCTGGAGCGCCGCCACGGCGTGCGCGTCCCCGAGGGCGCGGTCCTGCCCACCGTGGGCTCCAAGGAACTCGTGGCCTGGCTGCCCTCGCTCCTGGGCCTGGGCGCGGGCGACACGGTCGTCCACCCCGAGCTGGCCTACCCCACCTACGACATCGGCGCGCGCGTGGCCGGGGCCACCCCGGTGGCCTCCGACGGCCTGACCTCACTCGGCCCCGCCCCCGTCGGACTGGTGTGGGTGAACTCGCCGAGCAACCCGACCGGCCGGGTCCTGGGCACCGCGCACCTGCGCAAGGTGGTGGAGTGGGCCCGCGAGCGAGGCGCGATCGTGGCCTCCGACGAGTGCTACCTCGACCTGGGCTGGGACGGCGCCGAACCGGTGTCCATCCTGCACCCGGACGTGTGCGGCGGCTCCCACGACAACCTGCTGGCCGTGCACTCGCTGTCCAAGCGCTCCAACCTGGCCGGGTACCGCGCGGCCTTCGTCACCGGTGACCCCGCGCTGGTCGAGGAGCTGCTGGCGGTGCGCAAGCACGCCGGGATGATCGTCCCCGCGCCCGTCCAGGCGGCCATGAGCGCCGCCCTGGACGACGACGCGCACGCCGCCGAGCAGAAGGAGCGCTACCGCTCCCGCCGCGCCAGGCTGCGCGAGGCCCTGGAGGGCGCGGGCTGGCGCATCGAGCACTCCGACGCCGGGCTGTACCTGTGGGCCGGCCACCCCGACCACGACGCCTGGGGCGCGGTGGCCCACCTCGCCGAGCGCGGTGTGCTGGTCGCCCCCGGGGACTTCTACGGCAGGGCGGGCGCCGGACACGTGCGCGTGGCGTTCACCGCGACCGACGAACGGGTCGAGGCCGCGGCCAAGCGCCTGGCCTGAGGCGGGGCCGCCGTCCGGGCGGGGCCGCCGCCGGTTGTCCACAGGCGGGCGGAGCCGGTGGCCGCCGCGTACCGGAGTGTGGTCCCCTTGTCGTATCGGGGGCCCGCACGCCCTGGTGCCGTGTGGCGTGCCCGGCCGTTCGGGAGCACGGGACCACCGGCACACGGGTCCACCGGCGCGCGGGGCCGGTTCCCGAACCGGTAAGCGAACCGGCCCGGAAACGGGCCCGCGAACCGTCCCGGACCACCGGGCCACTCCAGTGCCCGGGTCATTCCGGGGTCCGGGTCACTCCAGGACCAGGCCGCCCCCGGTGTCGCCCCCGCCGGCCGCCGCCCAGTCCTCGGCGTCGTCCGTGCCGTCCGAGGCCCGCCACCGCTGGCCGTCGTAGGACACCGACGTCAGCCCGTACTCCTCGGCGTGGGCCACCGCCCACAGGGCCATCGACCAGCCCAGGTCGCCGGTCCGCGGCTCCTCGTCCCCCTCCAGCGGCAGGTCCGCCGGGTCGGTGCCGAACACCCGCTCCATCTCCTCCAGGGCGGCGTCGGTGTCCGCCTCCCCGGACCGCAGGTCCTCCAGCCCCTCGGCGCCGTACCAGCACGTCAGCGCGGCCCCCTGCATGCCGGTGAAGACCTCGGCCATCCGCGTGGACAGGCGCTCGTGCTGGTCGTAGGCGTAGCCGTCGGCGCTGCGCTGCACCGCCTGGGCCGCCTCGTAGACCGGGATGGACCTCCAGCCCTCCACCTCCACCAGCTCCTCGTAGAACGAGCTGCTGGCGTACACCGGGTCGAGGATCTGCTCCGGGTCGCCCCACTCCTGCGATGGCCGCTGCTGGAACAGCCCCAGGGAGTCCCGGTCGCCGTACTCCACGTTGTAGAACGCCGACTCCTGCCACACCGTCGCGAAGGCGATCGTCACGGCCTCCGGGGGCAGGTCCTGGCCGAACGCCACGCCTCCCACGGTGGCCGCGCTCGCGGCCTGCTCGCCCTCCATCGAGTACCGGCCGTCGGACAGGGTCAGGCGGCAGCCGGGCTCGGGCGGGGGAGTGGTGTCGATCGGCTCGAACGTGGTCAGCACGTAGTAGGCCCCGGCGACGAGCGTGCCGCAGACGAGGACCAGGGAGAGCAGGATCTTGACGAAGGCGGAGAGCCTCCGGCGCTTACTGGGCACGGGCGAACCAAGGGTCGGCGACAGGTGGGCGCGCCGCACCGGGAGGAGGCGCCGCGCGGGGGCGCACGCGGCGCCACCGCCGCATTGTAGCCGCCGTCACGGCGGCGGGCGGGCCGTGCCGGAGGTGACGGCCGCCTCGGGGAGGGGGTGCCCCCGCACCCGGCGCGAGCGGCTAACGTGTGTGCACATGACCAGCTCGTACTCCAGCCCGCTGCCCGACCGGATCGACGAACTCTGGGAGAGCCGCGCCGAGCTCACGCCCGGCCACACCGAGGCCCGTGAGACCATCATCGGCGCGATCGACCAGATCGACGAGGGCAAGGCCCGCGTGGCCTTCGTCGACCCCTCCACCGACGAGGTCGTGGTCGACGAGCGCGCCAAGCGCTCCATCCTCCTCGGCTTCAAGGTCCTGGAGATGAAGGAGTCGCACGTCGGCGACTTCTACCACCACGACCGCATGCCGCTCAAGACCCGCTTCGACGGCGTCCGCGTCGTCGCCGGGGCGATCGCCCGCTGGGGCTCCTACCTCGCCCCCGGCGTCGTCCTGATGCCGTCCTTCACCAACATCGGCGCCCACGTCGGCTCCGGCACCATGGTCGACACCTGGGCCACGGTCGGCTCCTGCGCCCAGGTCGGCGAGAACGTCCACCTGTCCGGCGGCGTCGGTGTCGGCGGCGTCCTCGAACCGCCGCAGGCCTCCCCGGTGGTCATCGAGGACGACGCCTTCCTCGGCTCCCGCAGCATGGTCGTCGAGGGCGCCCGCGTGCGCAAGGGCGCCAAGCTCGGCGCGGGCACCATCCTCACCTCCTCCACCCGCGTGTTCGACGCCGAGACCGGCGAGGAGCTCCCGCGCGGCGAGGCCCCGGCCTGGTCGGTGTGCGTCACCGCCAACCGCGCCAAGAGCTTCCCCGGCGGCGACTTCGGCATGCCGGTGCTGCTCGTGCTCAAGCGCCTGAAGGAGGGGCAGGAGCACGACAAGCTGGCGCTCAACGACCTGCTCCGCGAGCACGGCGTCAACGCCTGACCCCCTCGCACCTCCTCCGGGGCGCACCTCCGCACAGGGGGGCGCCCCGGCCGTGTCCGCGGGGCGGGTTCGGGTCGGGTCCCCGGCTGCCCCAGACTGGGGGGCGGCAGCCGCCCCGGACCGGGGGCGCGGCTACGCCGGAGCGGGGGTGCGGACTCCCCCGGCCCAACAGCTACCCAACCTCACCGAAACGGGGCGACACATGCTGGACCTGACCTCGGACGCCGCGGCCCTGACCGCAGCCCTCGTGGACATCCGATCCGAGAGCGGCGACGAGAAGGTCCTCGCCGACGCCGTCGAGGGCGCCCTGTCGGCCCTGCCCCACCTGCGCGTCCACCGCGACGGCGACGCCGTCGTCGCCCGCACGGACCTGGGCCGCCCCCGCCGCGTCGTCATCGCCGGGCACATCGACACCGTCCCCATCGTCGACAACGTGCCCTCCCGCGTCGTCGGCGACCGCCTCTACGGGTGCGGCACCTCGGACATGAAGGCCGGTGTCGCCGTCCAGCTCAGGCTGGCCGCCCTGGTCACCGAGCCCGTGCACGACGTCACCTACGTCTTCTACGACAACGAGGAGGTCGACGCCTCCCGCAACGGCCTGCTCCGCCTGGCCCGCAACCACCCCGAGTGGCTGGCGGGGGACTTCGCGGTCCTCATGGAGCCCACCGACGGTGTCATCGAGGGCGGTTGCCAGGGCACCATGCGGGTGGAGGTCACCACCCGGGGCAAGCGCGCCCACAGCGCCCGCTCGTGGATGGGCGTGAACGCCATCCACGGCGCCGGAGCCGTCCTGGACGTCCTGCGCGCCTACACCCCGCGCGAACCCGAGGTGGAGGGGCTGCGCTTCCACGAGGGCCTCAACGCCGTGGCCATCGAGGGCGGGGTCGCGGGCAACGTCATCCCCGACGCGTGCGTGGTCAGGGTCAACTACCGCTTCGCCCCCGACCTGTCCGTCGCCGACGCCGAGGCGCACCTGCGCGAGGTCTTCGACGGGTTCGAGGTCGAGGTGGTCGACGCCGCCGCCCCCGCCCGGCCCGGGCTGGACGAGCCCTCGGCCGCGGCGTTCGTCACCGCGGTGGGGGAGGGCAGCGCCCGGGCCAAGCTCGGCTGGACCGACGTCTCCCGCTTCTCCGAGCTGGGCGTGCCCGCCGTCAACTACGGCCCCGGCGACCCGATGCTCGCCCACACCAAGGACGAGTACGCCGGGATCCCCCGGATCCACGAGGCCGAGGAGCGCATGGTCGCCTGGTTGTCGGGCACCCGCTGAACCCCGCCGCGCCCCGGTCGGCGGGTCCGTGACCAGTCCGGACACCGGCCGGGGCGGCGAAAAGGCCGTTTGTGGCCACCCCCGTGAAACGTGTGATTCACGTGTGAGCCGGTTCCACGCGGATAGCTTTACGTCATGACGGAAGAAGAAGAGACCGTGCGACGCGCAGGGCCCCTCACCTACCGGGGCGACTCCATCCCCAACACCACCACCGACCAGCGCCTCCTCGACCAGCGGGGCCCCACGGACTGGGTGCACACCGACCCGTGGCGGGTGCTGCGCATCCAGTCGGAGTTCGTGGAGGGCTTCGGGCTGCTCTCGGAGCTGCCCTCGGCGGTGAGCGTGTTCGGCTCGGCCCGCCTGCGGCCCGGGAACCGCTACTACGACATCGGCGTCCAGATGGGCGCCAAGCTGGCGGAGGCCGGGTACGCCACCATCACCGGCGGCGGGCCGGGGATGATGGAGGCGGTCAACAAGGGCGCCCAGCAGGCGGGCGGGCTGTCCGTCGGGCTCGGCATCGAGCTGCCGTTCGAGCAGACGCTCAACGACTACGTCGACATCGGGGTGACCTTCCGGTACTTCTTCGTCCGCAAGACGATGTTCGTGAAGTACTCCCAGGCGTTCGTGGTCCTGCCCGGGGGCTTCGGCACCCTGGACGAGCTGTTCGAGGCGGCCACCCTCGTGCAGACCAACAAGGTCACCCGCTTCCCGATCGTCCTGGTCGGCACCGAGTTCTGGGGCGGGATGCGGGACTGGATCCGCTCCAGCCTCATGGAGAACCAGCTCATCAAGTCGCACGACATGGAGCTGGTCCAGGTGACCGACGACCTCGACGAGGTGGTCGACATCATCCGCAAGTCCCACCTGGACATCACCCGCCAGCACGAGCAGTCGGAGGAGCACCCCGGCCCGGAGCAGTAACGGCCCGCGGCCGGTGGACGGAGCGGCGCACGGCAGGGGCGGCGGGGAGCGGCGTGTGGCACGATCGTGTCCGTGCCTGTTCTCATCATGGTCCTCGTCGCCGCCGCCGCGCTCTCCGTCCTCGTGGGAGTCGTCTACGTCGTGCTGGGCAAGGGCGGCCAGCTCGCCCGCTTCGAGGCCGACCACCCCCCGCTCGCCCTGCCCGAAGACCGGCCCGTCAAGGCGTTCGACCTGGGCCGCCTGATGCTGCCCCTGGCCATGTGGGGTTACCACGTGCGCGCCGTGGACGAGCTCCTGCTGCGCCTCACCGCCACGCTGCGCGAGCGCGAGGAGCACATCCAGGACCTGGAGTGGCGCCTGTCGCGCCTGGACCCCTCCTACGTTCCGGAGGGCACCGGACCGATCCCCGGGGCGCACCTGCCCGGTGACGCCTACGCCCCCGAGCAGAGCGCGTACGGCCCCGCCAGGGCGGGGAGCACCGCGCTCGGGGGCTTCGGCAGCGGTGCCTTCCGGCCCGGAGCCGCGGCCGGACCGGCGGACTCCGCCGTCTGGAGTTCCGCGCCCGCCGGGGCCACTGGGACCACCGCGCCCACCGAGGCCATCGAGGACTCCGAGGGCGCGGAGAACCAGGAGACCGAGGAGAAGCCAGAGAACGCGGAGAACACCGCGCTTTCGGAGGTCTCCGGAAGCCCTGAGCCCTCAGAGGCTCCTGGGTCCGCCCGGAATCCCGAGTCCGCCGAAGGCCCTGAGCCCGACCGGAGCTCCGGGGCCGCGGACGTCTCCGGCGACTCCCCGTCCCGCGGCGACGAGCGCTGACCTCGCACCCAAACCTGTGGCGCGGGTCACGATCGGCGGTACCTTCCTGACCTGGCGTTCGCCTCCGCCTATGCCGTGCATCACACTCCCCGCGCGGTTATCGGGCGAAACCTGCGGGTTCCGGTGCTCTATCCTCGGTCGCTGTATCCGCGTTCCCCCCGCTCCGCCGGAGCGGGTGCATCACCGTTGAGGATGGCGAGGATGGACACAGCAGCCGAACTGGAGTCGGGAGCCGACGACCGGCGCGAAGGGCCCGCTTCCTCCGTGACAGCCGCCTCTCCCGTGCAACAGCTGTCCCTGTGGCCGCCGCCCAGGTCGACCCGGCACAGCGGCAGGCGCCGCCGCCAGTTCACCGTTCTGGGCGCGGTCGCACTGGCCGTCCTCCTGATCGGCGGAGGGGCCACCGCGTGGGCCCTGCTGGCCGACGGCGAGGAGACACCGCAGGAGGCCGCGGCCCCGGCGGAGGCGTTCGTCGGCTCCTGGGCGGGCGAGATGGTCCAGGTGAACACCGAGGGCCAGCACGTCGCCGACTGGCACGCCGAGGTGCGGATCGAGGAGGGCGCCGAACGCGGCAGCACCGCCTGGACGACCTTCACCTGCTCGGGGACGCTCGTGCTGTCCGCGGGTGACAACGACCGGCGCGTCTACGCCTACACCGAGACCGCCGACCCCGAGGACCGCTGCGTCGACGAGGCCGAACTGACCCTGTCGCCCGTCGCGGACGGCGGACTGAGGGCGGAGTGGTCCTCGATCACCGACGAGGGCACCCGGATGACATCGACGGGCCCTCTGAGCTGATCCGGTCGTCCGGATCACCGCCCGCTCCGGGCGCTGATCCGACCGCCGGGAGGCGGTACCGTCCCGGAGCCGTCCGACCGCGACTCCGGGGGAGACGGGTTCCCGCTGGGGACGAAAGCCCAGGTCGGAGTTGTTGTTCAGGTGTCGCCGGACTTTCGGGTCCGGCCCGCCGCCCCGGGTGCGGGCCCGCGCGGATCCCCGTGCGCTCACCAGGTTTCGGCCAGTACCGATATAACCTTACTGACCGACGTTTCCTCGCTGGTGGAAACCGCCGGAGGCGGCCCGGCCGCCCACTGGCGCACACACGGGGGCCAACCTCCGAGATAATGGTCGAAGAGTGATTCACGTCCCTTAAGCCACACGGGCGCGAGTCACGCGGAACCGGCCCACGGCTCCGGAGCCGAGACGGCCCAAGCGGATCGGCGCCGGTGCTGTGGGTCGGCCCCGGATCACCCGCGAGGAACACCTAGAAAGGGGAATGGCATGGCGGCGATGAAGCCGAGGACCAGCGACGGGCCGATGGAGGTCACCAAGGAGGGTCGCGGCATCATCATGCGGGTCCCGCTGGAGGGGGGCGGACGCCTGGTCGTCGAGCTGACGCCGGCCGAGGCGACCGAACTCCGGGACGCGCTCAAGGGTGTCGTCGGCTAGGTCCGGCACCACGTTCTTCCCTCCCCCACCCGGGCAGGAACGCCCGACGGCCCCCCGAGGTCGTAGACCCCCATGACAGCGAACGATTGTGAGCGGCCTGTGCCATTCGCCACGGAGATCCAGCCCCGTCCGGGGAGCCTCGCCGAATCCACCGCGGACCTGCTGGTCCTTCCCGTCCTCTCGGGAGACGGCGGACCCGCGGAGGTCGAAGGGGTCGCCGAGGGCGGCCTGACACAGGTGCTTCCGGCTCCGCTCACCGATCTGTTCGCGCACTACTCGCTCGCCGGGAAACCCGGTGAGCTGGCCCAGTTCCCGGTGCCCCGGGACCAGGGGCTGGTACGGCTGGCACTTCTGGGGGTCGGTTCGGGTTCCCCCGACGACCTCCGGAAGGCCGGCGCAGCCCTGTCCCGGGCCGCCCGGGGAAGAGAAAGGGTCGCCCTGGCCTGGCCGGGGGTCGGCGGAGACGCCGCCACCGCCTTCGCCGAGGGCGCCCTCCTGGCCTCCTACACCTTCAGCCTCAAGACCGCCGAACCCCCGGCGGACAGGCGCCCCGCCCCGGTGATCGAGGTGGTGGCCCCGGGCGCCGGGGACCTCGCCGACGCGCTGGAGCGCGGCACCCGGCTGGCCGCGGCCACCGCCCTGGCCCGCGACCTCATCAACACCCCGTCCCTGACCAAGGACCCCGAGTGGATGGCCGCCCGCGCCCGCGAGGTCGCCGCCGAATCCGGCCTCCAGGTACGGGTCTGGGACGAGCGGGAGCTGGAGGACGAGGGCTTCGGCGCCATCCTCGGCGTCGGCCGGGGCTCCTCACGCCCCCCGCGGCTGGTCCAGCTCTCCTACACCCCCGACGACCCCGCCGCGCACGTGGTGCTGGTCGGCAAGGGCATCACCTTCGACACCGGCGGCCTCTCGCTCAAGCCCAACGACAACATGTCGCTGATGAAGACCGACATGAGCGGCTCGGCGGTCGTGCTCGCGGTGCTGTCCGCCCTGTCGGCCGTGGGCGCCCCGGTCCGGGTGACCGGCCTGCTGGCGCTGGCCGAGAACGCCTTCGGCGGCGACGCCACCCGCATCGGCGACGTGCTCACCACCTACGGCGGCACGACCGTCGAGGTGCTCAACTCCGACGCCGAGGGCCGCCTGGTCCTGGCCGACGCCATGGGCTACGCGGTCGCCGAGCTGGCCCCGGACGTGCTCGTGGACGTGGCCACCCTCACCGGCGCGGCCAAGGTCGCGCTCGGTACGGGCACGGGCGCCCTGTACAGCACCGACGACGCGCTCGCCGCGGAGATCGAGACCGCTGGCCGGGCCTCCGGCGAGCCCCTGTGGCGCATGCCGCTGACCGAGGAGTACGCCGAGACCACCAAGTCCCGCGTGGCGGACCTGGCCAACATCGGGACCCGCCGCGACTTCGGCCCGGCGGGGGCCACCGACGCCGCGCTGTTCCTGCGCGAGTTCACCGGCGGCCTGCCCTGGGCCCACCTGGACATCGCGGGCCCGGGCCGGTCGACCAAGGAGAGCGGCCTGCTCAGCAAGGGCGGCACCGCCTTCGCCACGCGCACCCTGCTGCGCTGGCTCGCCGAGCGCTAGCCGCCCCTCCCCTCCGCCGTGATCTTGTACTCGTAGCGAGGTTCGAGCGCCGAGACGCGCTACAAGTACAAGATCATCCCAGGTCAGGGCCTCATGAGCCACACCGGTGACAGGCCCGGCCAGCTCGCCGGAACCCGCTCGGGGACGGAGCCGGGCCGGGAACCCCCCGCTTCCGCGGGGGAGGGGCCTCATCCGGGCAGGACGCGCTGGAACTCGTGGAGGCGCTCCACCGGGCGAAAGCCCAGGCGCAGGTTGACCCCGCGCATGGGGGCGTTCCCCGGGGCGTTCCAGGTGCGGACCTGGACCCGCTCGGGGAACTCCGCGGCCAGCACCTCCAGGTTGCGCAGCTTCAGCGCCGAGCCCAGGCGGTTGCCCCGGTGCCCGGGCGCCACCAGGGTGTCCTCCTGGTAGGCGGCGCCCTCCCCCTCGGGCAGGGCGATCTCGCTGTACCCGGCCAGGCCGCCGGTGGAGGCCCGGGCCGCGCAGACGAGCGTGCGGTACCGCTGGGAGCGGCGGCGGTCCTCCTGGTCACGGACGCGCGCGGGGTCCCAGAGCCCGCGCTCGAAGGCCGCCTCCCCGAGCGGGACGTCGGCCTGCATCCGCGTGCGCAGCCGCGCGTAGTCGGCCAGCAGCTCCTCGGGGCACCTGTCCGTCCAGGTCAGCAGCTCGTAGCGGGACCCGAGGGCGAGCACGTCGGCGCCGACCTCCTCGCGGACCCGCGCGGCCAACGGGAGCTCCAGGACGTAGTAGTCCTCCTCGTGGACCGCTTCGAACCCGCGCGCGAGCGCGAAGCGGGCACCGGGCCAGTCCTCGAAGGAGCGGTCCGGGGGCGACTGGACCCCGCCCAGCACGGTCGTGCGCCCCTCGTCGGCCAGGACGCGCTCCGCGTGTTCCAGGAGGCGGCTCCCGTGGCCCCTGCGCCGCACCCCGACGGGCACGTTGACGTCCGCCTCGGCCAGGTACAGGTTGTCCCGGTCGCCGAACTCCAGCAGGAGCGCGCCCACGACCCCGCCGTCCTCCCCGTGGGCCGCGTAGGCCAGGGCCCGCCGCTCGCCCCCGCGTCCGGAGAGCACCGCGCGCAGGGAGTCCGGGTGCGGGAGAGGGACCACCCCGGGGTCGCGGTCGGCGAGCGCGGCCGCGCGCACGGCCGCGTACCAGGCGTCGAAGGCGGCGGGGTCCGTGCTGTCGACGCGGCTGATCACCGTCGGTCGTGTCCTTTCCGTGGGCGGGCGCGCGGGGCGGCTCGGAGGAGGGCGGAGCCGTGGAGAGCGCCCTACCGGATGGCGGCCAGCAGCCCCTCGCCCACCGGCATCAGCATGGGGATGAACTCCTCCCCCTCCCGCACACGGCGGATCACCTCGCGTACGGCGGTCTCGCGGGGGTCGGGCACGCGCAGCGGGCCGTCCGGCTCGCTGGAGGCCACCATGGCGCCGTTGAACACCATCATCCCGCCCCGGCGCAGCAGGCGCAGCGCCTCGTCCATGTACAGGGGGTAGGACACCGTGTCGGCGTCCACGAACACCAGATCGTACCCGCCGTCGGTCAGCCGCGGCAGCACCTCCAGGGCCGTCCCGCGGATCAGCCGGGCCCGGCCGGGGCCGAAACCCGCGCGGGAGTACGCCGAGCGCGCGTAGTCCTGGTAGGCGGCGTTGGTGTCCACCGTGGTCAGGATCCCGTCCGGGGTCATCCCCCGCAGCAGCCAGATCCCCGACACCCCGCACCCGGTGCCGATCTCCACCACGGAGCGGGCGCCGATGGAGGCGGCCAGGAAGCGCAGGGCCGTGCCCGTCGCCGCGTCCACCGGCGGGGCCGACGACCGGCCTCCCGTCTCGTAGGCGTCCGCCAGCGGCTCGTCCTCCATGGCGTCCTGCTCGAACCGGGACTGCTCGGCGCGGACCCAGGTGATCCGGGCCGCGGTCTCCTCCGGACTGGCGATAAC
Source organism: Nocardiopsis alborubida (assembly GCF_012396365.1). Lineage (GTDB taxonomy): Bacteria > Actinomycetota > Actinomycetes > Streptosporangiales > Streptosporangiaceae > Nocardiopsis > Nocardiopsis alborubida. The sequence goes on from NZ_JAAXPG010000005.1 coordinate 57,843, forward strand.
GGCCTCCCACGGCGTTCACGTGTCTGGTGGGGCTCTGACCAGTGGATGGTCACCCAACGTAGAATGTCGGTCGCGGCCAGGTCATGTCCCTGGCAAAAGACTAGCCTGAACCGGACCGAACTCCGAGCGTTGCGGCGGGAACTTAATCCACGTCCTCCGGCGTTGAAACGGGATGAACGTACGTTGACCGCCACGAAGCAAACTCCCCCCGGCCAACCTGGCGGCGGATCGACGGGATGAAGGGAGCAGCGGTGCCAGAGTCCGGCCCTGCCGTGGAATTCGAGGCATGGGAACCCCCGAGCTGGGACGAGGTCGTGCGGACCCACTCCCCGCGCGTGTACCGGCTCGCCTACCGGCTGACCGGCAACAAGCACGACGCCGAGGACCTCACGCAGGAGGTCTTCATCCGGGTCTTCCGCTCACTGGCCAACTACACCCCCGGCACCTTCGAGGGGTGGCTGCACCGCATCACCACCAACCTCTTCCTCGACATGGCCCGGCGCCGGGCCCGCATTCGCTTCGAGGGCCTGGCCGAGAACGCCGACGAGCGCCTGGAGGGCCGCGAGCCCTCTCCCGCGCAGCGCTACGACGACCGGCACTTCGACGCCGACATCCAGTCCGCCCTGGACGCGCTGCCCGCCGAGTTCCGCGCCCCGGTCGTCCTGTGCGACATCGAGGGACTCTCCTACGAGGAGATCGCGGCGACGCTCGACGTCAAGCTCGGCACCGTCCGCAGCCGGATCCACCGGGGCCGCGCCCAGCTGCGCCGGGCCCTGGAGCACCGGCGGTCCCTGGCCGCCGACAACGAGGCGCGCAGCGGCGGAAACGTCATCAACGGGGAGGCGGAGTGAGTATGAACCACCTCGGAGAGCGGCTCTCCGCGCTCATCGACGGCGAACTCGGCCCTGTCGACCACGAGAGCGCCCTCATCCACCTGGCCAAGTGCGAGTCGTGCCGCTTCGAGGCCGACATGATGCGCCGCCTCAAGCGCCGCCTGCACGGCCTGGGCGAGCCCGAGCCCGACACGGACTTCATGGGGCGGCTCACCAGCCTGTCCCGCGACCACGGGCCCTCGGACCGGGGGCCCTCCGGACCCTCCGCCGGCGGGAACGGCTTCGGCAGCAGCCCGCCCCTGGGCTCCTCCCGTCCCCTGGGGGGCTTCCCCGGAGGCGCCCTGGCCGCCGCGCCCCCGCTCTCGGGGGGCACAACGCCCGCCACGGGCACCGGGGCGCCCGCCACGGGCCGCCCGGCTCCTTCCCGGCCGGAGCGCGCCGCGGGGTCCGAGCGTCGACGCCGCGGCGACCGCCTCGCGGACCTGTTCCCGACCTTTCCCGGCGGCCGCTACGCCGTCGCGGGCTTCGCCGTGGCCACGGCCCTGCTCGGCAGCGCGTTCGTGGCCGGGGGCGACACCGAGGAGACGCCGGTGGTCGAGCCCCGCCTGGCCGACTACGCGGTCGAGCACGCGCTGACCAGCCGCAACATTCCGGTGGTCGACGCGCGGCCCACCGCCGTCGAAGGCCCCCATGGCCCCACCGAAACCACCCGGTGAGCGCGGAGGAACCCTCCTCCGCCAACTCCGCCCCGGTCACGATCCTCGTCGTGGCACTGCTGTGCGCCCTGCTGCTCACGGCCGCCACGCACCCCCATCCCACGGCGGTCCCGGCCGAGGGAGACGACGACGGGATGTCGGTGCTGCACCGCGCCGCCGCCGCGGAGGACGAGATCGCCTACTCGGCCGTGCGCGAGATCATCGGACCGGAGGACGCAGAGGGCACGGAGAACACGGAAGGCGCGCAGGCGGCGGAGGGCCGTGCGCTGCGTGTGCGCGTGGTGAGCAGGCCCGGCGACGGCATCGCCCTGGCCCCCGTCGGCGACGAGGAGTCCGCCCTCGTGGTGGACGCCTCCTCGGCCCTGGAGTCGCTGGACGACCGCCTGCTCAGCATGCTCGGCGACACCTACGCCGTCTCGGACGCGGGCCCCGCCCGCCTGGACGGCCGGGAGGCCCGCCTGGTGGAGGCCGGACGCGCTGACGGCACCGTCGCCGGGCGGTTCTGGGTGGACACAGCCACCGGCCTGCTCCTGGGCAGGAGCGTCTACGGGGCCGACGGCGAGCAGGCGCTCGGCTTCCGTCTCACCGGGCTCGAACTGGGGGAGGAGGACTGGCCGGAGGAGGCGTTCGGCGACTCCCCCTGGAGCGACACCCTCTCCGGGACCGAGCGCGCCGACCTGCGCGCGAAGGAGTGGCCCCTCCCGGAGTGCCTGGCCTGGAACCTGCGGCTCGTCGACGCCCGGTCCACCGAGCACGGCGGGCACCGCGTCGTGCACGCCGTCTACTCGGACGGTCTGTCCCAGGTGTCGGTTTTCACCCAACGTGGGAAGCTGGACAGCAAGCATTCCCCCACAGACCCGACCGGATACGCCGGAACCGGGACGGGGGGAAGCGGCGTCACACCACAACACGGCACGATCTTCGGCGGAGACGCGGGCCAGTACCAGAGCATGTGGCAGGCGAACGGCTTCGTCTACACGGTGCTCGCGGACGCCCCCGCGGGGCTGGCCTCGTCCGCCGTGACCGCGCTGCCCGGGCCGGGTTCGGGTTTCTGGGCCCGGGTGCACCGCGGTCTGTCCCGGCTGGGGTTTCTCTAGCACCCCGGCCGGTCCCGTGCCGTCCCACAGCCGAGCGACTTACGGAGCAGGTCTTGAGTGAGGAAAACGGCCGCCCGGAACACGGGGGAGAGCCCGGCCGGGCGACCCCGCCGGGCGGTGGAACACCCCCTGAGCGCGCCGCGCCCGGTCCGGTGAACGGGCCGGACGCGGCACCCGCGGAGCGCCCCCGGTGGCCAGCCCGTGCGGAGCGCCCCCGGTGGCCCGCCCGGGCCGCCGGAACGCCGCTGACACCCTCCCCGAACACCTCCGCGGACCAGGAGGGCGACCCCGTGCCCCCGCGTCACCCCGGGCCGGTTCCGCGGTCCGGGCAGGGGGTCCCCGGCGCACAGGCCGCCCCCATCCAGCCTCCCGGCAGTGGAGACCCCATGAACCCCACCCCTGACCCCGGACCGGGCGAGCGGCCCGTCGCCCCCCGATCCGACCAGACCTCCTCCCATTCCGGGACCGGAGGCTTCCCCGGTCCCGGCAATCCCTCCGGTCCCACCGCCTACACCAGCTCCGCCAATCCCTCCGGTCCGGCCTACCCCGGTCCCGGTACCCCCTCGGCTCCCGGCAACCCCATGAATCCCGGTGCTCCCTCAGCCTCCGGACAGCACACCGGCCCCACAAGCCAGTCGGCCGCCCACGGCGGCTACGCGGCGGCGTTCCAGGCGGGGCACGCCGCTCCCGCGAACCAGCCCGGCGCCCCCGGTCCGGGCTCCCCGGCACCCGGCGTCACAGGGCCTCACGCGACCGACCCCTACGCCGCCTCGCAGCCCCCCGCGCCCAGGCGGCCGCGGCGCGGCGTCCCGATGTGGATGGTGCTGTCGGGCATGCTCGTCGTCGCGCTCATCGCCGGAGGCGCCGGCGGTGTCGCGGGCACCCTCCTCGGCGGCTCCTCCGGCAACGAGGCGGCGCAGGAGGAGGGCCCGGTCATGAACGAGCCGCCGCCCGAGGCCCCCCAGCGCGACCCCGACACCATCGCCGGTGTGGCCCAGCGGGTCAGCCCGAGCGTGGTGTTCATCCACAGCGCCGACCCCAGCGTCCCGAGCAGCGGCTCCGGGTTCGTCATCGACGGGAACTACGTGGTGACCAACGACCACGTCTCCGCCGGTCTGGAGGAGGACGGCATCGTCGTGGAGTACAGCGACGGCAGCCTCTCCGACGCCTCCGTGGTCGGTTCAGACCCCAGCTCCGACCTCGCGGTGCTGTCGCTGGACGACCCGATCGACGTCGAGCCGCTCCAGTTCGGCGACTCCGAGCAGGTCATCGTCGGGGACGAGGTGATCGCCATCGGCGCGCCCCTGGGCTTCTCCGGAACCGTGACGCAGGGCATCATCAGCGCCGTCAACCGCCCGGTCAGCTCCGGCGAGGGCGAGAACGCCAGCCGCTTCTACGCGCTCCAGACCGACGCCGCCATCAACCCTGGCAACTCCGGCGGCCCGCTGGTGGACCTGGAGGGCCGGGTCATCGGGGTCAACTCGATGATCGTCACCATGGGCTACATGGGGGAGCCCACGGGCAACATCGGCCTGGGCTTCGCGATCCCGTCGGCGGAGGTCGACCGCGTCGTCAACCGCCTCATCGAGTACGGCGAGACCAGCTACGCCGACATCGGGGCCGAGATCGACCTGGACAGCCCGGTCGCGGGCGCGGTCATCGCCGACGGCGGGAACGCGGTGGAGAGCGGCGGCCCGGCGGACCAGGCGGGTCTGGAGCCGGGCGACGTCATCCTCTCCCTGGACGGGCGCCCGGTGAACTCGGGCCAGGAGCTGCTCGCCATGCTGCGCAGCCGCAGCCCGGGCGACGAGATCGAGATCGAGTACGACCGCGACGGCCAGCGCGAGACCGTCACGGTCACGCTGGGCTCGTCGGACTGACCGACCCGGCCCGGCAGTCCCGGTCTGGCCGCCGCGGACCGGCCGTCCCGGACACACGCGAGGCCCCCGAGCCCGGAGCTCGGGGGCCTCGTTCCCGTCCGGGGCCGCGGCCCCTGAAGAGGTGTCGTCCGGAGCCCGGACATGGGCCGAAGCGAAGCGGGGGCCCAGAGGAACGCTGTCTAGCGGCCCGCCGGGGAGATGCCCAGCTGCATACCGGCCAGCCCGCGGGGCTTGCCGACCAGGGTGTCGGCGATCGAGGTGATCACCCTGCTGGCCTCGGCCTCGGGGGTGGTCAGCACCAGGGGCTTGCCCTCGTCGCCGCCCTCGCGAAGCCGGGTGTCCAGGGGCACCTGGCCCAGCAGCGGGATGTCCGTGCCCAGCGTCCGGGTGAGGGCGTCGGCGACCGTGCGGCCACCGCCCTCACCGAACAGGTGGACCGGCTCCCCGCCGTCCGGCGGCAGGTAGTACGACATGTTCTCGATCACGCCCGCGATCCGCTGGTGGGTCTGGGCGGTGATGGCGCCCGCGCGCTCGGCGACCTCGGCGGCGGCCTGCTGCGGTGTGGTCACCACGAGCAGCTCCGCGTTGGGCAGCAGCTGCGCGGTGGAGATGGCGATGTCACCGGTGCCCGGGGGCAGGTCCATCAGCAGCACGTCCAGGTCGCCCCAGAACACGTCCGACAGGAACTGCTGGAGGGCGCGGTGCAGCATCGGTCCCCGCCACACCACAGGCTGGTTGCCCTGCGTGAACATGCCGACCGAGATGACCTTGATGTCATGCGCGGTGGGCGGCAGGATCATGTCCTCGACCTTGGTCGGGAAGTCCGACGCGCCGAGCATGCGGGGCACCGAGTGGCCGTAGATGTCGGCGTCCACGACGCCGACCTTGTGGCCCTGGGCGGCCATGGCCGCGGCCAGGTTCACGGTGACGGAGGACTTGCCGACACCGCCCTTGCCGGAGGCGACGGCGAAGACGCGGGTGAGCGAGTTCGGCTTGGCGAAGGGGATCTCCTTCTCCGCCTGGCCGCCGCGCAGCTTGGTCTGGAGTTCCTTGCGCTGCTCGTCGCTCATCACGTCGAGCTCGACGCGCACGGAGGTGACCCCGGCGACCTTGGTCACCGCGGCGGTCACGTCCTTCTCGATACGGCCCTTCATCGGGCATCCGGCCACCGTGAGGTAGATGCCGACGCTCACGGTACCGTCGTCGGCGATGTCGACGCTCTTGACCATGCCGAGATCGGTGATGGGGCGGTGGATCTCCGGGTCTTGCACCGTGGCCAGGGCTGTGTGCACCTGCTCGGTGGATGGTGTGGAGGACATGTGCTCAATCGTAGGTCAGCGGGACGGGACGGCGGCCTGCCGGATCGCTCCCGCGGGCCATCTCCTTCAACGAGGGCGCCGCGCCGCGCATTCCGTGTCCCCCTGACCGGTGCCGTGCGGCCTCCGCCACGGCGGTGCGCCACGAGGCCGGTGGAAGGGCGGGGGAGGGGCCGCAGGGAAGGGTGTGAGGGATGTCGCGGGGGAGGCGGGGCGCGGAGGGAGCCGTCCGGCACCGTGCGCACCACCCTGTGCACCCTGTGCGTGTCGTGACCAGGCGATAACGGCGTGGCCTTAACGCTGGCAATACATGCCCGGATAGTAGTCTCGGCGCACGATGGGAAATGTGCCGCCACCGCCTGGTTCGTCCTGGCCCGCCGCGCCCGAGGGGCCGGAGGGGCGGGCTGCCGGGGCCTACACACAGGAGCAGACCTGGGCGGATCCTCCCGGAGGGGGGAGGCTGACGCCGCCCGGGGGCTACGCCGTGGCCGCCGCCGACCCGGACGTGTGGGCCTGGCCGCCGCCGAGACCGGTGCGCAGGAACCACTTCGCCCGCGCGGAACTCCCCGAGGACGAGTCCTACCACAGGCTGGGCCGGACGTCCCGCTTCCGCTGGTGGTTCACGCCGCTCACCCTGGCCGTCCTCGCGGTCCTGGTCTTCTTCCTGTGGATGGCCATCATCCTGTCGGTGACGATCGTGGCGATCATCAACGGCAGCGGGCTGGCCCCGGACTCGGTCACCCTGAGCGTGATCGCCGAGATGGCCTTCGGACTCCTGGCGTCGGCGCTGTTCATCCCCATCGTCCTCTTCCTGGTCCGCGTCGTGCAGTGGCGCCGGATCGGTTCCCTGTTCTCCGTCGAGGGGCGGATGCGCTGGGGCTGGCTGGTCCGCTGCACGGCGGTGGCGATCGTCCCGGTCGCCCTGTGCGTCGTGGCCTTCCTGCCGCTGGCCGAACTCCTCCGGCCCGACCTGGTGCCCCGGGGGGCCTCCGGCGGAACCGAGGTGTTCGCCGCGGCGATGACCGTCATCGTGCTGCTGGTGCCGTTGCAGTCGGCGGCCGAGGAGCTGACCCTGCGCGGCATGCTCATGCAGCTGGTGGGCGCGCTCGGCGCCCGCTCCGACGAGCGGCGCGGCGGGTCCGCGGTCTCGCGGGTCCTGCGCTCCCCGGGCCTGGCCGTCCTGGCCAGCGGAACCCTGTTCGCGGCGCTGTACCTGGCCACGCACCCGGGCGACCCGTGGACCACCGCGGCGCTCGCGGTGATGGGGCTGGGGATGTCCTGGCTGACCCTGCGCACGGGCGGTCTGGAGGCGGCGATCGGCCTGCACGTGGTCAACAGCCTCGTGCAGTTCACGCTGTGCGTGTTCGAGGGCCGCATGGAGCAGATCGGCACGGGGGTCATGGTCGGCTCGGGCCTGCCCCTGGGAGCGGGCACACCGCTGGTGCTGGTGCTGTCCCTGATCCAGGTGGGGCTGTACGTGCTGGCGGTGGTGTGGCTGGCCGGCCGCCGCGGGGTGCGGCGCAGGAGCGCGGCCGCGACGCGTTAGAGGCCTCGGACCCCGGGCCGGGCGACCGGCTCGCCGGCGGGGGCCTCCGCGTGCCCGCGGACCGGGTCGCCGCTCCGCTCGGGGAACACCCACGCGCGGTAGGAGAAGAACCGGAAGAGCGTGCCCAGGCCCACCCCCACCACGTTGCCCGCGATGTTGCTCGCGAGCGGGCCGTCGAACCCCAGCACGTACACCGAGAAGCCCAGGCAGGCCAGCTGGAGGAGCATCCCGACGCCGTTCATCAGCAGGAACAGCGCGGTCTCGCGGCCGTAGCCGGTCCGGGCCCGGTCGCCGAAGGTCCAGAACCGGTTGCCGACGAACGCCACCGCGATCGAGCACAGCGTCCCGACCACCTGCCCGGTGAGAGGACCCGCCCCGGCCGCGCTCCACAGCAGGTTGGTCGTCCCCAGCTGCACCACGTAGGCCACGGCACCCACGGAGCCGAACTTTCCCACCTCCCGGACGAGCTTGGCGATCCTGGGGTGGCGGGAGAGGAAGTTCCGCACGGTCTGCGCCTCCGGTCCTGTGGTCGGGATGGTCGGGCCCGCCTCCGCGCGGACCCGTCTCGGCCGGGCCGCCGACCGGGGGCGGCGGGGGCCTGGGACCGCCGCGTTCGCACGCCCTAGACTCTAGCCGGGGGTCGCACCAGGACCCCGGCCGCGGGTTCCGAGCCGATCCGGCCAGGTCCCGCCGCGCGGGGCCGTCCCGTCACCGCGGTTGACGAGCAGCATGTGAGTTGAGGAACTGTGAGCGAGCGTAACCGCACCGTCCCGCGCGTGGGAATGGTGGGAGGGGGCCAACTCTCCCGGATGACCCACCAGGCGGGCATCGCCCTGGGGGTCGACTTCTCGGTACTGGCGGCCAGCCCCACCGACAGCGCCGCGCTGGTGTGCGGTGACGTCTCCCTTGGCGACGACCGCGGCCTCGACGACGTCCTGGCCTTCGCCAAGGCCCACGACGTCGTCACCTTCGACCACGAGCACGTGCCCGAGCCCGTCCTGCGCGCGGTCGAGGAGGCCGGGGGCCTGCTGCGCCCGGGCCGCGACGCGCTGCGCTTCGCCCAGGACAAACTGCGCATGCGTACCCGCATGGCCGAGCTGGACGCGCCTTCGCCGCGCTGGCGGGCCGTCACCACCCTGGAGCACGTCACCGCCTTCGCCGGGGAGACCGGGTGGCCGGTCGTGCTCAAGGCCGCCCGCGGCGGCTACGACGGCAAGGGCGTGTGGGTCGTCGGCGGCGCCGACGAGGCGCGCGGGGTCGTGGACCGCGCCGCCGCCGAGGAGGTGCCGCTCCTGGTCGAGGAGAAGGTGGACTTCTCGCGCGAGCTCGCCGTGCAGGTCGCCCGCTCCCCGCACGGGCAGGTCGCGGTCTATCCGGTCGTGGAGACCGTGCAGCGCGGCGGCATCTGCCACGAGGTGATCGCCCCCGCCCCGGGCCTGTCCGAGGACAAGGCCACCCGCGCCCAGCAGCTGGCCATCGAGATCGCCCAGGCACTGGACGTGACCGGGGTCCTGGCCGTGGAGCTGTTCGAGACCGCCGACGGCGTGGTCGTCAACGAGCTGGCCATGCGCCCGCACAACTCCGGCCACTGGAGCATCGAGGGCGCGCGGACCTCCCAGTTCGAGCAGCACCTGAGGGCCGTGCTGAACCTGCCGCTGGGCTCGCCGCGCACCAACGCGCCCTACACCGTCATGGCCAACCTGCTGGGCGGTGAGGACCCCGAGGTCTACCGCCGCTACCTGCACGTGATGGCGAAGGACCCCGAGGTGAAGGTGCACTTCTACGGCAAGGACGTGCGTCCGGGCCGCAAGATCGGGCACGTCACCGTGATGGGTGAGGACTACCGGGACCTGCTGGCGCGCGCGCGAGACGCCGCCGCCTACCTGCGAGGAGACGAACAGTGATCGACAGCGCCAACGGGCGGGACGCGAGGGGCCCCGTGGTGGGCATCGTGATGGGCTCGGACTCCGACTGGCCGGTGATGCGGGAGGCGGCCGAGGCCCTGCGCGAGTTCGACGTCCCCTTCGAGGCCGACGTGGTCTCGGCGCACCGCATGCCGCACGAGATGATCTCCTACGGAGCCGAGGCCGCCGGTCGCGGCCTGAAGGTGGTCATCGCCGGTGCGGGCGGGGCGGCCCACCTGCCGGGCATGCTGGCCTCGGTGACGACCCTGCCGGTGGTGGGCGTCCCGGTGCCGCTCAAGTACCTCGACGGCATGGACTCGCTGCTGTCCATCGTGCAGATGCCCGCCGGGGTGCCGGTGGCGACCGTGGCCGTGGGCGCGGCCCGCAACGCGGGTCTGCTGGCGGTGCGCATCCTGGCGGCCGGCGACCCCGCGCTCGCCGAGCGGATGGCCCGCTTCCAGGAGGAGCTGAAGGAGCAGGCCCACGCCAAGGGCGAGCGGCTGCGCCGCGAGGTGGAGAGCGGGGGCAGGCCCACCGGCTTCGGCCGCTAGCCCGCCGACGCCTCCAGGGCCCCGCCGACGCCCGAACGGCCCCGGTACCCGTCCGCGGGTGCCGGGGCCCTCGCGTGCCCGCTCAGTCCTCGGCGGGCAGGAGGACGCGCAGCCCCTCGACCGCCTGGTCCACGGTCGGCAGCGCCTCGGGGTCGATGAGGTACTGGACGAGGTAGCCGGTGACGAAGTTGTAGGCCATGGAGCCCAGCCCGGCCTCGACGGAGGGGTCGACCTCCCCGGGGTCCAGGTCGAGCAGGAGCGCGGCCAGCCCCCTGCGGGCGTCCCGGAGGCCCTCGGCCAGGACGGTGCGGACACCGTCGTCGAACTGGGCCTGTGCGTAGGCCTGGACACTGGCGACGAGCAGGTCGCGCTCCTCGGGCAGGGCCCGGAAGAGCGCGTCGAGCAGGACGCGCAGCCGGTCGGGCGGGGCCTCGGCGCGCGAGGCGCTGACGGCGGCCTCGAAGACGTCGCCCCACTCACCGGTCGCCTCGATCACGGCCGTGTTCATCAGGTTGTCCTTGGACCCGAAGTGGTACCCGATGGAGGCCAGGTGCGCCCCGGACGCGGCGGCGATGTCGCGCGCCGTGGTCTTGCCGTAGCCCTTCTCCACCAGGCACTTCCTGGCACCCGCCAGCAGGTCTTCACGTTGGCTCATGCCCGCGATCCTAGCATTTGAACGTACGTACATATTGACACCCGATTTTGACGTACGTACGATCACGGCCATGAACCCTCAACGTGCCACCGCCCGTACGTGGGCCGGACTGGTCTGCCTGCTCATCCCGGCGCTGCTGGTGTCCATGGACATCTCGGTGCTCTTCGTCGCCGCGCCCGCCATCGCCGAGGCGCTCCAGCCCACCTCCTCGCAGTGGCTGTGGATGATGGACGTCTACGGCTTCGTACTGGCCGGACTGCTCGTCACCATGGGAAGCCTGGGCGACCGGATCGGCCGCAGGCGGCTGCTGCTCACCGGCGGGGTGCTCTTCGGCGCCGCGTCCGTGCTGCTGGCGCTGGCGCCCACGGCGGAGCTGTTCATCGCCGGGCGGGTCCTGCTGGGCGCGGCCGGGGCGACCCTGGCCCCCTCCACGCTCTCCCTGGTCCGCGACATGTTCACCGACCCCCGGCAGCGCGGCACGGCGGTCGGCGCCTGGACCGTCGCCTTCACCGGCGGCGCGGTCGCCGGGCCGATCCTCGGCGGACTGCTCCTGGAGTTCTTCTGGTGGGGCTCGGTCTTCCTCGTCAACCTGCCGTTCATGGTCGTGCTGGTGGTCGCCGCGCCCCTGCTCGTCCCCGAGTCACGTGACCCGCGGGCGCCCGGCTTCGACCTGCCGGGCGCGGTCCTCTCGCTCGCCGCCGTCCTCGGCCTGGTCCACGCGGTCAAACGCCTGGCCGAGCACGGGACCGACCTCCACGCCCTCACCGCCCTGGCGGTCGGGGCGGTCCTCCTGGCGCTGTTCGTGCTGCGGCAGCGCCGCGCCGCGCACCCGCTGATGGACGTCTCGCTCTTCGCCCGCCCCGCGTTCGCCGCCGCGGTCAGCGGCAACACCGTCGTGGCCTTCGCCGCCGGGGGGATGGGGCTCCTGACCTTCACCTTCCTCCAGACCGTGCACGGTCTGAGCCCGCTCCACGCGGCCCTGTGGGGGCTGCCGACGCTCCTGGGCACCGTCCTGGGGGCGACCCTGGCCGGCGCGGCCGGGCCCCGGGTCCGCCCCGGCGCGCTCATGGCGGCAGGGCTGATCCTCAGCGCGGCGGGGTTCGCGGTCGTGGGCCTGGTGGACACCGACACGCACCTGGCGGTGTTCCTCGGCGGCTACACCCTGCTGACCTGCGGAGTCGGGGTCGTCGCGACCCTGGCCAACACGCTGGTCCTGGCCACGGCGCCCCGCGAGCGCGCCGGTGCCGCCGCGGGGATCTCCGAGACCAGCACCGAGTTCGGCGCCGCCCTGGGCATCGCGGTCCTGGGGACCGCGGCCGCCACCGTCTACCGCACGTCCGTGGCGGACGAGCTGCCCTCGGTGGGCGGGGCCGCGGCCGAGACCGTCACCGGCGCCCTGGCCGCCGCCCCGGGGGCGCAGGACCCCGGAGCCCTGGTCGACGCGGCCTTCACCGCCTACACGACCGGGGTCAGCACCGCCGCCCTCATCGGCGCGGGCGTCCTGGCCGCGGTCGCGCTCCTGGTCGCCGTCGCCCTGCGCGAGCTGCCCCCCGGGACCGGTGAGGAGTCCGGCGCGCCGGCCCCGGCCGACGACGCACCGGCCCGACCGTGACCGGGCCGCCGTACGCGCCGGCGCCCGTTCACCTCGGGGCGGTGTCGAGGTAGCCGGCGAAGCCCTCGGCCAGGACGCACTCCCCGGCCGGGCGCTGCTCCAGGTGGCCGCCCTCCATGAGCTGACTGACCGAGGCGTACTCCGCCTCGGGTGCCTCCACGACCCCCTCGGCGGGGACGAGCACCTGCTCGCCGCCGCCGGGCTGCTCGAAGTGCGGGGCGATCGGTCCGACCAGGGCGGTGAACTCCTCGGTCACCTCGTAGCAGTTGTAGTTGTGCTCGGGCCCGTCCGGCCATGTGTTCAGCGAGTCCGGCGGTAGGGCGCGCTCCTCGTACCGCGCCCCCGCCGGGGCCAGGAACGTGCCGCGCGGGGACCCGAAACGGTCCAGCATCCACCCCTCGGGCAGGACCCGCAGCTCGGTCACCGGCTCGCCGTCCTCCACCACGAAGCCCATGTGGTCGGGGTAGTCCCAGCCCTCGGGTGTGGCCCAGCGGTCCAGGAACGCGACGGGGGTGAGACCGCCGAGCCGCTCGTACCCCTCCAGCAGCGCGCCGACCGGTCCGTCCTCGGGCAGGTCGGCGGGGCCGAGGCGGCGGTCGCCGCACAGGTACCGCTCCAGGTCCTCCTCGCTCGGCGGCGGGTCGAGCACCGGACACCCTGTCTCCTGCGGTGCGAGGGGAGCCGACGGCGCGGGCGGCGCGGGCGCCGCATGGGCGGGCTGGGCCGCCAGGAGCAGGGCCAGCGCGGTGCCGACCGTCACGGAAAGCTTCACGGGTGGGACTCCGTCCGTCCTCGGACGCCCGGCACGGTGCCGGGCGCACTCGGGCAACTACGGAGTGAAGTCAATCATGGCCGTTGCGTCACGACCGGGGTTCCGGCCGAAAAGGCGGACGGCCGGACCCGCGCGGGTCCGGCCGTCGTGCGTGGCGAGGGGGGAGGGGCTACTGGCGGCCCAGCGCCCGGTAGGTCCAGCCCGAGGCGCGCCAGTACGTGGGGTCGAGCGCGTTGCGCCCGTCCACGATGCGCTTGCGGGCCACCACCCCGGCCAGCTCCTCCGGGTTGGCCTCGCGGAACTCCGCCCACTCGGTGAGCAGCAGCACCACGTCGGCGCCGCGCGCCGCCGCCAGCATGGAGTCGGCGTAGTTCAGCTCCGGGTGCGCCTCGCGCGCCCGCTCCAGGGCCTGCGGGTCGTACACCGTCACCTGGGCGCCCAGGGAGGCGATGGTGGAGGCCACGTCCAGGGCGGGCGAGTCGCGGATGTCGTCGGAGTTGGGTTTGAACGCCGCGCCCAGAACGGTCACCGTGCGACCGGCGAAGCTCCCGCCGATCAGCTGGCGGGCGATGTCGATGGTGCGCGCGCGGCGGCGCTGGTTGATCGCGTCCACCTCGCGCAGGAAGGACAGCGCGGGCTCCACGCCCAGCTCGTCGGCGCGCGCCATGAACGCGCGGATGTCCTTGGGCAGGCAGCCGCCACCGAAGCCCAGGCCCGGACCGAGGAACTTGCCGCCGATGCGGTCGTCGTAGGACAGCGCCTCGGCCAGCTGGATGACGTCGGCCCCGGCCACCTCCGACACCTCCGCCATGGCGTTGATGAAGGAGATCTTCGTGGCCAGGAAGGCGTTGGCCGACACCTTGACCAGTTCGGCGGTCTGGAGGTCGGTCAGCAGGAAGGGGACGCCGTCGTCGATCTGGCGCTGCCACAGGGCGCGCACGGCCTTCTCGACCCGGGGGGAGTCGGTGCCGATCACGATCCGGTTCGGGTGCAGGGTGTCCTCCACCCCGAAGCCCTCGCGCAGGAACTCCGGGCTCCACCCCAGCTCGGCCTCCTCGCCGGCGGGGGCCAGCGCGGACAGCCGCGCGGCCAGGGTCGCCGCGGTGCCCACGGGAACGGTGGAGCGGCCCACGACCACGGTGGGGCGGGTCAGGTGCGGGGCCAGCTGGTCCACCGCGGCGTTGACGTAGCGCAGGTCGGCCGCGCCGGAGTCGTCGCGCTGCGGCGTGCCCACGCAGATCAGGTGCAGGTCGGCGAACTCCGCGGCCTCGGCGAAGGAGGTCGTGAAGTGCAGGCGGCCGGTCCCCAGGTTCGCGGTGAGCAGCTCTTCGAGCCCGGGCTCGAAGAAGGGGACCCTGCCGGAGCGGAGCATGTCGATCTTGGCCTCGTCGACGTCGAGTCCCAGGACCTCGAACCCCATCTCGGCCAGGCAGGCCGCGGTGGTGGCACCCAGGTACCCGGTACCGATGACGGAGACGCGCATACGGTCCGCTTCGACCACTGGTGGTGTCCTTCCTCGCTTTCGTCCGCTCCCGTTTCGCTGGTTGTGCCCGCTGGAGGCGGTCAACACCCTGCTTGAGGGCAGAAAACGGACATTGTTCAGCCTACGGGTGTGCCCGGGGCGCGATGCATCACCTTACGCGCCGGGGTGTGGCGCACGACCGAACGCCGCGTGAACAGTCAGGCGCTCAGGTTACCGGTGGGTCCGGCGTATCGGCCACAGGGGCGCGTTCAGCGTCGGCGACCGAATCTCGGCCCGCGCCCGCTCCTGTCCAGGGGGGTCCACCCGGCGCCGTTCTCACCGCGGCGGAAGGGCGTGGTCGTCCTGTCCGGGTCGTCCTCGAAGCCGCCGGGGTCGCCGCCCAGTCCACCGCCGGACCCGGCGTCGGGGTCGTCAGCGAGGCGTGCCGGGGCCGGAAGGTCGGGGACCGCGTCCGGGACCGTGTCGCCGACCGCTCCGCGCCGGTACTCCTCCCGGCTGGCGCGGGCCACGACCCGGCCGTCGGAGGGCAGGGCCCCGTCGCCCGCGGCACGCCACCGGACGGGCATCGCGGCGGAGAAGAGCAGCAGCGTCCCCAGCGGCAGCGCCACGGCCAGGCCCGCCCCGGAGGGGTAGAGGGAACTGTCCTCGTTCAGCCAGGACAGCGCCGCCTCCATGGACCCGGGGTGCGCGACCGGCCACAGGCTCAACGCGGTGAGCAGCGCCCCGCTGGCCCCGGCCACCAGCGGCGACAGCCGGGACGCCACCAGGTAGGCGCACACGGCCCCCAGCAGCCCCAGCACCACCGCCGACGACACCGTCGCCACGGTCACCTCACCCTCGGCGAACCGGGGGAGCAGGCCGGACGACCAGGCCGCGGCGACCCACAGCACGGGGGCCAGGGCGACGCCGCCGAGCAGGCCTGCCAAGTGGTGCAGCACGGTGAATCCTTCCCTCGCGTCACCCGCAGACGTTCTCCTGCGCGGTCGAGACCGAGCCGGACTCCTCTCCGGCCGAGGGCTCCTCCTCCGGGGTGGCGTCCGCGGTCTGCGGGGCCTCGAACGCCGTGTAGTCGAATCCGATCACGATCTGGAGCCCATCGTCCAGGGCGGTGTCCTCGACCGTCCGGGAGCCCGGCATCATCCCGGCCACGTACTCGGCCGCGGCCGCGTCGTCCGGTCCGTGGCGCACCTGGGTGGTGGCGACGTCGAGGCTGCTCCAGTCCTGCGCGGGGGAGGTCACCTGGAACCCGGCCGCGGCCAGGTCGGCGTCCAGCTGCGCGCCCAGTCCGGCGGTACCGATCCCGTTGAAGACCTGGACCCGGATGTCACCGGGCCGGAGTTCGGACCCGGCCCGCGACTCCTCCTCGGGGGACTCGTCGACGGGCCGGTCGGCACGGACCGCGGCGAACAGGTCGCGGGCGGCGGGCTCGTCCCACAGCACGGCGACGTCGCCGCGCGGCGTCCAGTACTCCATGTCGGCGATGGGCACCTGCGTGAAGGTGACCTCGCCCATGTCCAGGTCGCGCATCTGGTACGCGAGCTCGTTGATGGTGCTGGTGTCCAGTCCCTGGTCCACGGTCACCGACGACAGGGCGCTGTCCAGGAAGTCGGTCAGTTTGGCCGGATCGGAGAGCGTCTCGGTGCTCATCGCCTGGTCGAGCATGGCGGACAGGACCTGCTGCTGGCGCTCGATCCGGTCCAGGTCGCCGCGCGAGGTGGCGCGGGTGCGGGAGAAGGCCAGGGCCTCGGTCCCGTCCACCCGGTGCGTGCCCGCCTCCATGTCCAGCTGGGCCTTGGGGTCGTGGATCGCCTCGGGCAGGCACACCTCGATGCCGCCCAGGGCGTCCACCACGTCCACGAAGCCGTTGAAGTCCACCTCGACGTAGTGGTCGATGCGCACGTCGGTCACCGACTCCACGGTCCGCACGGCCAGCTGCGGGCCGCCGTGGGCGTAGGCGGCGTTGATCTTGTCGGGGCCCTGGCCGGGGACGTCCACCCACAGGTCCCGGGGGATGCCGACGACGGTGAGCTGGTCGCGGTCGTGGTTGAGCCGCACCATCATCATGCTGTCGGAGCGCTGGCCCGGGGTGGAGCCCACGCTCAGGTCCTCCTGGGCCTCCGCGCTCATATCGTCCCGGTTGTCGGAGCCGATCACCAGGAAGGTCAGGCCGCCGGTCTGCTCGGGACGGCCCTCCTCGGACAGGCCGCCGAACACGTCGAACCGGTTCAGGGCCCCCGACATCCATCCGGTGAGCGCCCACGAGGTGCCCGAGGCGAGCAGGACCAGTGCCGACAGCGCGCTCATCACCAGCAGGCCGGTGCGGCGCCGACGGGTGGCGGCGCTGGGCACGGTCACCCGTCCTGACCTGGGGGATCGCTCGGGCGGGAGGGGCTGGGAGCGCTGGCGGCGGAACTCCTCCGCGGGCCCGTGCCGTCCCGCCCTGTCATCGCTCATCGGCGTCCCCGTCCCAACCGGTCAACGGTGTCCTTATCTCTAGGTTGTCACCCGATTCGCCGAAGCGCGCGGGATGTCGACCCCCGGCGTGTTGTCCTCCCCTTTGCCTGTCCGTCTCCTTGTTGTGACGCCGTGAACTGCGCGGAGGTTCGGTGCGAACGGTGCCATCCTGATCCGTATCCGGTACCACCACGTGACCGAAATCGCGGTCCGGCGCGGTGACAATGTCCTGGCCCGGTCACGTCGGGCCCGGTCACGCCGGGTCCGCTCATGACCTGGCCCGGTCCGCGGCCGAACGCGGCCCCGCCGTGTCCGGAAGCGGGTCCGCGCGGGGTGCGACCGCCGCGCACCGCCCCCCTCACCACATCCCTCTCGCAGCACGGAGTTCCAGTGACCTACCCCTACCCCGAGGCCGTCTCCAGCAGGAACTGGCTCGTGGCCCTCCTGCTCTGCCTGTTCCTGGGCACGATCGGCGTCCACCGCTTCTACACGGGCAAGATCGGTACCGGCATCCTGATGATCGTCACCTGCGGCGGTGTCGGCGTCTGGACGCTCATCGACCTGATCATGATCATCGTCGGCTCGTTCAAGGACGCCGAGGGCAGGCCCGTGAGGAACCAGGGCTGAGGCACCGCGGCCCCGGCCCGGCGGGCTCGCGCCGGGCCGGGGCCGCCGCGGGCGTGCAGTACCGTTGACGCGCGTACGACACGCTCCTACGCAGTCCCGACACGTCTTGACCCTGGGAAGTGCCCGTGTCCTGGCCGCCTGTCTCCGTCGTCATGCCCGTACTCAACGAAGAGCGCCACCTCGCCGCCGCGGTGGAGCACGTCCTCGCCCAGGACTACCCGGGCGAACTGGAGGTCGTGCTCGGGGTCGGACCCTCCTCGGACCGCACCCGCGAGGTCGCCGACGGGATCGCCGCCGCGGACCCGCGCGTCAAGGTGGTGGACAACCCCACGGGGAGGACCCCCTCCGGGCTCAACGCCGCCATCGGGGCCTCCTCGCACGACATCGTCGCCCGCATCGACGGGCACGCCATGATGCCCTCGGACTACCTGCGGGTGGCCGTGGAGACGCTCCGCGAGACCGGCGCCGACAACGTCGGCGGGATCATGGCCGCCGAGGGCACGACCCCCTGGGAGAGGGCGGTGGCCGCCGCCATGACCTCCAAGGTGGGCGTGGGCAACGCGCGCTTCCACACCGGAGGCGAGGGCGGCCCGGCGGACACCGTGTACCTGGGCGTCTTCCGGCGTTCGGCGCTGGAGCGGGTCGGCGGATACGACGAGGCGTTCCTGCGGGCCCAGGACTGGGAGATGAACCACCGCATCCGCACCACCGGCGGCACGGTGTGGTTCCAGCCGCGCATGCGGGTCTCCTACCGCCCCCGGCGCAACGCGCGCCTGCTCGCCAAGCAGTACTTCCACTACGGCCGCTGGCGCAGGGTGGTCTCCCGCCAGCACAAGGGCACCATCAACCTGCGCTACCTGGCCCCGCCCCTCGCCCTGACCGGTGTGGTCGTCGGTCTGGTCGGCGGCTTCTTCCTCTGGCCGCTGTTCCTGGTCCCGGCCGCCTACCTGGCGCTGGTCACCGCCGCTTCGGTGCCGCTCGGCCGCGGCCTGCCCGCCGCCAGCCTGCCGATGATCCCGTTCGCGCTGGCCACCATGCACATGTCGTGGGGCGCCGGGTTCATCACCAGCCCGCCCGGACTCGGCTCGGACTCGCGCACGGCGCAGGCCGCCCGGGCCTGAAGCGCCCTCCCCCGGCCGTTTCCGGTCCCCGGCCCTCTCTCGTGCGGGAGGGGGCCTTCTGCTAAGCAGGGGGAAGAGGGACAGGGAACGGAAAGTGGGCCTCATGGACGACTTGCGCGGTGACCAGGCCGTGTGGCGGTTCGACGGTGAGACGGTCGCGATCAGGTACGAGGCCCAGGGCTGGTTCAAGGACCCCCTGCTCAAACGGATCGGCCAGATCGAACTCCCCGTGGCCGCGATCGCCGAGGTCGACTTCCAACCCGGCGCGGGCCGCAGGAAGGGATGGGTGCTGCAGCTGCGCCTGCACGAGCGGACCGACCCCTACGCGGCGGTCGGCGCGATGCTCAAGGAGAAGTCCCAGCCCTTCCGGCTCACCGGCCAGGCCAGCGGCGAACTGGTCGCCGAGTACCTGGCCGACCAGATCCGGTTCGCCGCCGGGCAGAGCGGGCCGCCCGCCCCCGACACGGCCGCCCTCCTGGTGCCCCGCCTGCCCTTCCACATCCAGACCTCCGAGGGCACCGCGACCCTGGACGGTTCCACCGTGCGCCTGGTCTGGTCCGGCGGCGAGGCGGGCGGGCGCAAGCGCAGGGCGCAGCGCCGTGAGTACGACCTCTCCGAGATCACCGGCGTGGACTGGGCGCCCTCCGACGGCTGGGAGTGGGGCTACATGCGCCTGGTCACCGCCGACGCCGGCAAGGACGCCGGGAAACCCAAGCAGGACCTGCACGCCCTCGTCGCCGACGAGGGCGCGCAGGGCTACGACACCCTGCTCATGGCCGCGGCGATCACCGCCCACGTGTGGGCCGCGGCGGCACCGGGGCCCGGCGGCCCGGAGGGGCGCGGCGTCGCCGCCAGGCTCAGGGACCCGCGGTGGTGGCTGGACGCGGCGGTGCGGTCGACGGACCAGCTGCGGGGGCTGACGGCGGGACCCGCGGCCCCGGACACGGGCACGGACGCGGGCACGGAGGACGCCGGACCCGGTACGCGACCGGCAACCGGAACGGAGGCCGGGCCGCGGACGGGGGCCGCTCCCGGGGAGGCGGCCGGGCTCCCCGACACCGAGTGGATCTTCCGGCAGATCGAGCGACTGGGCGAGCTGCACGCCAGGGGACTGCTCACCGACGAGGAGTTCTCCGCCAAGAAGGCCGAACTCCTCGGCCGGATCTGAGGCGTCCGCCCGGCCCCGGGCCCCGCCGGTGTGATCCTGTCGGCGGGGCGCGGTCCGGCTCAGGGCCCGCCGGAAGCGCCGCCCTTGAGCGCGGACACCGTCCCGGGGACGTCGTCCACCACGACCGCGTCCATGCCAGCCTCGGCGAACCGCGCCGCGTCCACCGGATCCGGGCACCAGGAGACGACCTCGATCCCCGCCCGGTGCGCCAGGTCCACGGTGTACTCCACCGACCGGCGGCCGGGCCGGGGGGCGTCGCCGGACAGCCCGAACGAGCGCGCGTCGATCGCCACCACCGGGCACCCCATCCCGGCGGCGCCCGCCACGGCCTGGTCCAGTGGATTGCGCACGAACGGCATCCACGCCGTGGGCACCGACGGAACCTCCTCGCGGACGGCGAGCAGGACGCCCGGGTCGAAGGAGCAGACGAACACCCGGCGGCGTCCGGCCTCCCTGCGCAGGTACGGCAGGAGGAGCGAGACCGTCCGGCGCGAGGGCGCGTCGACCGCGTCCTCCATCACCGACTTGACGTCCACGTCCAGGCCCACCCCGGCCGGGATCGCGGCCAGGCCCTCCTCCAGGCCGGCCAGGCCGGCCTCGGCGCACTCGCGAGCGGTCAGCTCCACGATCGCGCGGCCGTCGTCCAGGGCGGCGTTGTGGTGGAGGACCAGCGCGTCGTCGGCGGTGCGGCGCACGTCGATCTCGACCCAGTGCGCCCCGGCCCGCGCCGCCGCGGCGTAGGACTCCGCCGTGTTCTCCCGGACGCCGTCCACCACGCCGCGCCCCGCGCCGCGGTGCCCGACCACCTCGGTCGCCTCGAAGACCCTGCTCACGCGTCCGCCCCCGACAGGGCGGCCCGCTCGCGTTCGCGGCGCAGCAGCGTCTCGGCGATCTCCACGTCGCCCGGGTTCGTCACCTTGATGTTCGTCTCCTCGCCCGGCACGATGCGCACCTCCTCCTCCGGCAGGTACCGCAGCACCACGCCGCAGTCGTCGGTGGCCACCAGGTCCGGGTCGGCCGCGGCCAGCTCGTAGGCGCGTCGGAGCACACCGAGCCGGAAGCCCTGCGGGGTCTGCATCCTGCGCAGCTCCGCGCGCGGGGGGACCTGCGCGATCACCTCGCCGCCGGAGCGGCCGGGCGCCGCCCGCACCACGGTGTCGGCGCTGGGCACCGCCACCCCGACCGCGCCCGCCTCCTCCAGCGCAGCCACGCACGCGCTGATGGTGGTCGGGCTCACGAGCGGGCGCGCGGCGTCGTGCAGCAGCGCCAGGTCGGTGTCGGCGGCGCCGCCCATCGCGGCCAGGGCGGCGAGGGAGGTGCCGGTGCGGGTCGCGCCGCCGGGGAGGACGGCGGTGACCTTGGTGAACCCGGCCGCGTCGACGATTCCCCGGACCCGGTCCAGGTACTCCTCGACCATGAGCACGACGATCTCGTCGACGTCCGGGCACGTCTCGAAGGCGGCGATCGCGTGCTCCAGGATGGGCCGACCCTCCAGGGGCAGCAGCTGCTTGGGCGCGGGCGCGCCCATCCGCGCGCCCACCCCTCCGGCCAGAACCGCCGCGATCACGCGCGGACGCATGGCTCCACCTCTTCCGTCGTCCACGGCCGCCGTCCACAGCGGCCTGATGCCCCTGGTGCGCCCGGTCGCGTTCGGGCCTCCTGGATGTACGGGGATCCCATCCGCCGCCCTCCACCACCCTCAACGGACGCGCTCCGCGCGCGGTTTCCTCCGGACCCGCCGACACCGTGCTGCCGACGACACCCTGCTGCCCGCGGTCCCGCGCCCTCCGCGGTCCGGTGCGGTCCGGTGCGCTCCCGGCCGAGGCTAGCCGACGGCCCGCCGCGCCTTCGCCCCACCCGCCCCGCCCGACCCACAACACCACTTCTGTCGGGTTCGGCACCCGGTCCGGCGCCCCAGCCCGACGGCGCCTCCGCCCGACGCGGCGCCCCGCCCCACAAGGCACTCCACCCTCCGCGGACCATTCCCGACCTCCCTGGGCGAAGGTACAAAATGCGCATTGGTGACAGGTGGGGTGGCACAGCCCGTCGTTCGCAGCGGTAACCTATGGACGCCTGTATGGCGTGCCCGGTGCCGACCTCCTCCCGGAAGCGGTCGTTGAACCGGGCGCGGTCCGTGACATCCCCCGGTCGCCCGGACACGCTCCCCCGTTTCGGTACGCCGTACGGGGTGGACCGCGTATCCCGGCCGGTGCGCACAGGCGAGTACGAGCACGCCCGTCCGGCCTCAGCGTGGACCGGACGAGACATCAACCCTTGGAGGTGGCGGTGGCGTCAAGGGCGCTGGCCGTCTGGGAGCACCGGAAGGTCGTCGGCCTCCTGGTCCGGCGCGACCTGAAGGTCAAGTACCAGCAGTCCGTACTGGGGTACGCGTGGACGATGTTGGAGCCGCTGGCTCTGACGATGGTCTACTTCGTCGTCTTCGGCCTCATCCTCAAAGCGGACCGGGGTATGCCGCCGGAGGCCCATGAACAAGGTGGCTTCCTGCTGTTCCTGGTGGCGGGGATCCTGCCCTGGAACACCTTCGGGGCGATCATGTCCGAGGCCCCCCGGGCGATGATCACGCACGCCAAGCTGATCACCACCATGAAGGTGCCGCGGGAGATCTTCCCCATCGCCACGGTCGGCACGAAGCTGGTCGAGTACCTGCTCACCTGGCCCGTGCTGATCCTCTTCGTGATCTTCCTCGGTGGCAGGCCCTCGTGGGAGGGCGTGCTGGTGTGGCTGCCGCTGGCCATCGTGCTCCAGTTCGTCTTCGGGCTGGGTCTCACCCTCTTCCTGTCCGCGGTCAACGTGCTGCTGCGCGACGTCGAGCGCCTGGTGCGCATCGCCTCCCGCATCCTGTTCTACGGTTCGGCGATCCTCTTCCCGGCCGCGATGGTGCTCACCGAGGACAGCGTCCCCGAGTGGGCGAGGACACTCTTCCAGCTCAACCCGCTGCTGGGTATCTTCGAGATGCACCGTGCCGTGTGGTTCGCCGGGTTCGAGGAACTCACCCCGAGCACTCTCGCGTTGACCTCGTCGGTGGTCGGTTCGATCCTCATGCTGATCATCGGATACTGGACGTTCCGTCGTCTGGAGATGTCCGTCCTGAAGGAGCTGTGATGGCGCACACGACCTACGGCGCCGGGACCACCACCGGGCCGGTCATCGAGGCCAAGAACCTCGGCGTCAAGTTCGCCGTGAACCGCCGACGCAAGCGCAGCCTGCGCGAGATGTTCATCCACGGCAGCAAGCGCGACCCCAACGCCGAGGGCGACGAGTTCTGGCCGCTGCGCGACGTCACGTTCGACATCGGACGCGGCGAGTGCGTGGGCATCGTGGGCAAGAACGGCACCGGCAAGTCGACCCTGCTCAAGCTGATCGCCGGGGTGCTCATCCCCGACGAGGGCGAGGTGCACGTCCACGGCAAGGTGGCCCCGCTGCTGGAGCTGCGCGCCGGGTTCAACGACAACCTGACCGGCCGCGAGAACGTGTACCTCGTCGGTTCCCTGCACGGGATGACCGAGAAGCAGATCGACGAGCGCTTCGACGAGATCGTCGACTTCGCCGAGATCAAGTCCAAGTTCGTGGACACCCCGGTGCGCCACTACTCCAGCGGTATGAAGGTGCGGCTCGGCTTCGCGCTGATCTCCCAGCTGGAGCACCCGATCATGCTGGTCGACGAGGTGCTCGCGGTCGGCGACAAGGCCTTCAAGCGCAAGTGCTACGAGGCCATCGACCGCATGCTGGCCAACCAGCGCACGATGGTCCTGGTGTCGCACAACGAGAAGGACCTGCGCCGGTTCTGCAACCGCGGGCTCTACGTCAAGGGCGGCGGGCTCGCCCTGGACACCGACATCGACGCCGCGCTCGCCGCCTACAACGACGACACCCAGGCCGAGATCGACGAGCGCAAGAAGCGCGACGCGGACAAGAAGAAGCGCGCGGAGGAGAAGGCCAGGAAGGCCGCCGAGGCCGACAACGGCGGCGGAGCCGACGGCGACGGCGGCCAGGCCGCCTGAGAACCGTCCGGGCCCGACCGGCCCTCCCCCCGAGCGCACCGACGCACTGACGCGCACCACCGGAGTCCTGTCCGGTGGTGCGCGTCTCGCGTGTCGCCACATGTCCGGACAGGGTTCCGCGCCGCCCCGCCGCGCCACGGCGACCCGCGCGTGTGTCAGTGATTGAACCGTTACACGGAGTGAGGAACGGTGTCTCTCAGCAGAGCTGGGAGGGGACACGTCCATGGCCCACAGCGGCACCGTGGCGCGGCTGGCCGCGCGGATGCTCGAACGCAGACACGTCACCCGCGCCGGGGTGGCCCGGATCAGCGTCCTGGGAGCCGTCGGCGCGGCGGTCTGGTTCTCCCGGGCCGACACGGTCGGCGGTCTGGCGGGCTCGGCCTTCCTCGGCGCGGTCCTGTTCTGCGACGCGGTCCGCGAGCGCATGCGGGCCGACCGGCGCGACGCCCTCACGCTGTGGCTCGTGGCGATGCTGTCGCAGCTGCGCGAGTACGCGGTCTACCTCGGCCTGGCGGCGGGCGCCGTGGCCGCCGGGGCCGGCGGGGCCTGGGGGTGGGCCGCGGGCGCGCTGGTCGCCCTGGCCCTGCGGGAGTCGCTCCTGGCGTCCGGGTCCGCTCCGGCCCTCCCGGGGCAGGGGCCGGGTCGAAGGAGACCCCCGCCGCCCGCCCAGCGACCCGCTGGCGGCCTCCTGGGGGGTCTGGCGCCCCGCCCGCCCCAGGGGCCCCGCACCAGCGACCCCGGACTGACCGCGCGGCTGTTCGGCGCCACTGTGGTGGACGGCCCAACGGGCGGCTCGCGCCCGGCCCGTGCCCCCGCCGGAGCCTCCGCGAACGGAACGGCCGTGAACGGGCCCGCGGTGAACGGAATCCGTGTGAACGGGGCTGAGGTGAACGGTGCCGTCAGGTACGGGGGCCCCTTGTGCGGAAGCTCCGAGGAAGGGGCCTCCCCGAACGGCGTCTCCCCGGACGGGGCCTCCGCCGGGAACCGGACCGACGGCCGCGCCGCTGGTGGCGCCGACACCGGAACCGACGGCCGCGCCGACCGTCCCGTCCCCCCGCCTCTGCGCCGGATCGCGGACTTCCCCCAGCCCGTGCGCTTCCTGGCCATCGCGGTGACCGCCACGCTCTGGGACGCGCGCGTCGCCTTCGTCACCCTCGTCGTCGGCTGCGTCGTCGCGGCCACCGCCCAACTCGCCGATCCCGCCCGGAGCCGACGGTGAACGAGAGCGCCGCGCACGGGGGGCCGAACCGGGAGCACTATGACCCGATCCGTCCCGACCTGCGGTTTCTTCGTGATGACAGTCACATGGCGCTCCTGCTCGGCCGGATCGCCCCCGGGGGAGCGCCGCCCCTGCTCACAGCGCTCACCGGGCTCCTGGTCGTCGGAACGCTCCTCGCGGCAGGCCACGGACGGCTGGCAGGCATTACCCTGTTCGCACCGGTCGCTGCCCTGCTACTGTCCGGACTGGCCTCGGGCCATCCCCACGACGGACGGTTCGACTGGCTCGTGCCACCCGTCCTGCGCGTCACCGAGTACGGATACCTGGCGGTCCTGGGGCTGGCGTCCGGTGTACCGGGTCCCCTGGTGTTCGTACTCTTGATGGCGGTCGCCTGTCACCACGGCGACGACGTGGCCCGTCCCGCGGTCGGCTCGGCCCGTCCCGAAGGGGTGCGCGCCGCGGCCCTCGGCTGGGACGGCCGCATGCTCGTCATCGCGGTCGGAGGAGCGCTGCACGCGCTCGCCCCCGCCTACGGCATACTCGCCGGATACCTGGCGGTGCTGCTCGTCCGCGAGGCCGTGCGCACCTGGAGCGCGACACCGGTGGCCGACGTGCGCGCCAGCGCCGCCCCCGGCGACGGCGACACGGGCCAGGGAGATCCGCGGATCCCCCGACCAGGCCACGCAGACGGGGGCCAACCGGCCGCCGGAACGAACGGGGAGGCGTGAGAGCCCTCCCCGACTAAGGAGGAACACGCCCTCATGCTCGGAATGGTTCTCGCCGCAGGCGCGGGGCGCCGTCTACGCCCCTACACCGACACCCTGCCCAAGGCCCTGGTGCCCGTCGACGGTGAGACGACCATCATGGACATCTCGCTGCGCAACCTGGCGGCGGCCGGGCTGACCGACGTCGTCGTCGTGGTCGGCTACCGCGCGGAGGCGGTCGAGGCGCGCAAGGAGGCCCTGGAGGAGCGCCACGGCGTCAAGCTCACCCTCAGCCACAACGACAAGGCCGAGGAGTGGAACAACGCCTACTCCCTGTGGACCGCGCGCGAGTTCTTCTCCGAGGGCGTCCTCCTCGTCAACGGCGACACGGTTCACCCCGTGAGCGTCGAGGAAACGCTACTCGCCGCACGGGGACCGGAACTCCTCCTCGCGGTGGACAGCGTCAAAAGCCTCGCTGACGAGGAGATGAAGGTGACCCTCGACGAGGAGGGCCACCTGCGCACGATCACCAAGCTCATGGACCCGGCCACCGCCGCGGGCGAGTACATCGGCGCCACCCTCATCGAGGGCTCCCTGGACGCCCGCCTCGCCGACGCCCTCAAGGCCACCTGGGAGCGCGACCCGCAGCTGTACTACGAGGACGGCTACCAGGAGCTGGTCAACCGCGGCGAGAAGGTCGCCGTGGCGCCGATCGGCGAGGTGGACTGGGTCGAGGTCGACAACCACGACGACCTGGCCAAGGCGAGGGAGATCGCATGCCGCTACTAGCCCGCATGCTCCCCTCCCCGCTGGCGATCGACGTGCGCCGGGGAGCCGTCGCCTCCCTCGGGACGCTGCTCGCCGACCGCAGGATCGCCACCGAGGGCCGCATCGCCGTGGCCGTCGGCCCGGGCCAGGGGGCGCAGATCGCCTCCGAGCTGGACCTGCCCAACTGCGAGGTCTTCCACGTCGAGGAGGGCACCGTCGACGCGGCGACCGAGCTGGGCAAGAGGCTCCGCTCGGGCGCCTACGAGGCGGTCGCCGGGATCGGCGGCGGCAAGACCATCGACGTGACCAAGTTCGCCGCCACCATGGCGGGGATCCCCATGGTGGCCGTGGCCACCAACCTGGCGCACGACGGCATCGCCTCGCCGGTCAGCTCGCTGGAGCACGAGGGCGGCAAGCCCTCCATCGGCGTGACCATGCCCATCGCCGTGGTCATCGACGTCGACTACGTCCGGGCGGCCCCCTCGCACCTGGTGCGTTCGGGCATCGGCGACGTGGTCAGCAACATCTCCGCCATCGAGGACTGGGAGCTGGCGGGCCGGGTCAACGGCGAGCCGGTGGACGGGATGGCCGTCACCTTCGCCAGGGTCGCGGCCGAGGCGGTCCTGCACCGCCCGGACTCGGTGGAGTCCGAGGCCTTCCTCACGGTGCTCGCCGAGGGACTGGTGCTCTCGGGGATGGCCATGTCGGTGGCCGGCTCCAGCCGCCCCGCCAGCGGTGCGTGCCACGAGATCCTGCACGCGGTCACCCAGCTCCACCCGGGCACCAGCAACCACGGCGAGCTCGCCGGGCTGGGCGCGCTGTACGCGTCCTTCCTGCGGGTGCGGCACATGGACTGGTCGGAGACGCGGATGGACGAGATCCGCGACTGCCTGATCCGCCACGAGCTGCCCGTCGTGCCCTCCGACGTCGGACTCGACGAGGCCGACTTCGTGCGGGCGGTGGTCCACGCCCCGGACACCCGCCCGGGCCGGTTCACCATCCTGGAGCACCTGAACCTCTCCGAGGACGAGATCGGACGGAGCGTCAAGGACTATGTCGAAGCCGTCGGTCGCTGAGGTCCGCGCGGGCGGTCAGCCCGTCGGCATCAAGGAGAGAACGAACGAGGAGCACTGGGCGGGCCGCCTCTACATGCGCGACCTGTCCCCGTACCTGACCACGTTCTTCGTCAGGCTCGGCGTCCCCCCGAACCCGATCACCTACCTGATGATGGCCTTCGGGGTGCTCGCCGGGGTCGTGGTCGCCTTCGGCGGCCTGTGGTCGGCGATCGTGGCGGCGCTGTTCGTGCAGGTGTACCTGCTGCTGGACTGCTCCGACGGCGAGGTGGCCCGCTACACCGGCCGCACCAGCGTGGCCGGGATCTACCTGGACCGGATCGGCCACTACGTGTCCGAGATCGCGCTCCTCATCGGACTGGGCGTGCGCGCCCAGGGCGGCTGGGAGGCGGGCGGCTGGGTGATCCTGGGCATGGCCGCGGCGATCGGCGTGGCGCTCATCAAGGCCGAGACCGACAACGTGGTGGTGGCGCGCGCCAAGGCGGGCCTGCCCGAGAAGGTCTCGGACGAGGCGATGCGCCCGCGCTCGTCCGGGCTGAGCCTGGCCCGCCGCCTGGCCTCGGCGCTGAAGGTGCACCGCCTCATCCAGGCCGTGGAGCTGTCCCTGATCGTGGTGGTGGCGGCCGTGGTGGACGCCTTCCTCGGCGACCTGGCGGCCACCCGGATCCTGGTGGCGGCGTGCGCGGCGGTGGGCGTGCTGATGAGCTTCGCGCACTTCGTGAGCGTGCTCGCCTCGCGCCGCCTCGAGTAGCACGGACAGTCCGGGCGCCCTGCCCCGAAACGGGTCGGAGCGACACGAACAACGCGCCGGTGACGTTGACGTCACGAACGGGGCCGTGCAGGTTACCCTGTCCACGGTCCCGTCCACCTTCCCTTTATTCTTTCGTTAGTCTGTTTCTGCGAGTGTTGGTCATGTGTCAACCTTCCAGAAACACTTCGTCCACTGAACGGTCGCAGCCATGGCCACACCCGTGATTCCGTCCTCGCCGAGCCCGGAGAAGCCTGAGATGACGGTCTCCCCAGCGCCCAGAGCCGAACGGAGCCGCCCCCAGGTGTCCGCGCCCACCCTGTCCTGCGTCCTGCTGACGATGGGCAACCGTCCCGCCGAGCTGCGCCGTGCCATCACCAGCGTGTTCGAGCAGGAGGACGCGGACGTCGAGGTCGTGGTCGTCGGCAACGGCGCGGACCTGCCGGAGCTGCCCGAGGGCGTCACGCGGGTGCGTCTGCCGGAGAACGTGGGCATCCCCGAGGGGCGCAACCACGGCGTGCGCGCGACCAGCGGCGACATCGTCCTCTTCCTGGACGACGACGGCTGGTACCGGTCCACGGACCTGGCCCGCCACGTGCGCGAGCGCTTCGCCGCCGACCCGTCGCTGGGCGCGCTGTCCTTCCGCATCGCCGACCCCGACGGCGGCCCCGACCAGCGCCGCCACGTGCCGCGCCTGCGCGTGGGCGACTCCCGCAAGTCGAGCGTGGTGACCACGTTCCTGGGCGGGGCGTGCGCGATCCGGCGCACCGCCTTCGAGGCCGGGGGCGGCCTGCCGGGCGACTTCTTCTACGCGCACGAGGAGACCGACCTCGCCTGGCGGATCATGGACGCGGGCTACGGGATCGAGTACGACGCCGACGCGGTGATGTACCACCCGGCGGTGGCGCCGACCCGGCACGAGAACTTCTACCGGCTCAACGCCCGCAACCGGGTGTGGCTGGCCCGCCGCAACCTGCCCTGGCCCCTCGCCGCGGCCTACCTCGGCACCTGGGTCGGACTGACCGTGCTGCGCGAGCGCGACCGCGGCGCGCTGCGCTCGTGGTTCGCGGGTTTCCGGGAGGGCTGGCGCGAGGAGGCCGGTCCGCGCACCCCCATCAGCTGGTCCACCGCCTGGAGGATGACCCGCGCCGGACGCCCGCCGATCATCTGACCCCCCGCTCGGCCCCGGCGACGGACCGGGGCACGCCGTCCCCCCCGGGCACCGGTAGCCGGTCGGGCCCGCCCGTGAGGCGGCCCGGGACGCCGGTGTAACGGGCAGGTCCCCGGCGACACCACAGCGGCTCCCGGATCCGGGGGCGGGGCGACGGCCATGCCCGAGCCGCCTCCGGTCCAGGCGTCCGAGCACCCGGTCGTTCCGCGCCCGGCCCCGACCCGGCCGCCTTGCGCGAGGCCGTGGCGCGCGTCACCCCCTCCCGGCTCAGGGAGTCCGACCGCCGTCTCGTGGAGGCCGGCCCCGGCGCCCAGACGGGACAGGCGCTGGGGCCCTGTGGCTGTTGTGCCGTTCGTGGGCCCAGTGCGTGGAGATCCGCAGACACCCCGACGTGGCACGCAGACACGAGGAGCTGCTGGCCGTGGTGGAACAGGGCCGTCCGGACACGCGGAAGGCGGTCTCGGAGACCTCCCGTGTCCCGGCCCGGGCCGACGCGGGGCTCGACGGGTGAGCGCGTGGTCCTGGCGCTTCGAGCCCTCCGGCCTGGCCGAGGGGCCGCCGGTCGGCGCGGCGGCGGAGACCGAACGGCCGGCGTCGGAGCCGGCGGCGATGGGAGTCGAAGCCGACCAGGCGGGGCACCCGAAGGACCGTTCGGGAGGGCTACGGGAGTTCCCCCGGGAAACGGCATCGGGTCCCTCCCGTTCCTGGCGGCGCACCGTCTACGGGAGATCGTGATCGTTCAGGGCGCACTGTGGCCGCACAAGGCGTGACGGAGGGGCCGGACACCGCGGGTGTCCGGCCCCTCGCGTGTGCGCGGGCCGACCGGCGGCCGCGGTCCCGTTCCGGCGTCCGAAAACTGTTGCCGCTTGACAATAGTTGACTCTGTCGGCATTGTTTACGGTTGGGAAGCCCGCCCCCGGGGCGCTGGCTGCCCCGGACAGGGCGGGGACGCCGAGGTTCCACCCACACGTGGCGCCGGGTCGTCCGCCTGGTCCGCACCAGTGGCTCAGGCCGTGCGAAAGTTCGTCTGGTCGGAGCGGTCGGAGCGTTCTTCGGCGCGGCTCGCCGCCTCGCGGAAGGACACGAGCCCTTCCATGAGCATCACCCGCTTCCGCGGGGGCATGCGGGCGATGACCTCATGGAGCTCCGCCTCCCTGCGGGCTCTCAGGTCGCGCAGGAAGGACCGGCCGCTCTCGCTCAGCCAGAGCCTCAGCTCACGACGGCTGCTCGGGCTCGGTGTCCGGGTCACGAAGCCGACCGCCTGGAGGCGGTCGCACAGCCGGCTCACGGACGGAGGAGTGGAACCCAGGCGCTCGGTCACAGTACGCAGGTTCACGCCGTCCTCCTCCTCCAGGATGAAGAGGACCTTGAGCTGCGGAGGAGAGACCGGTGAGGAGGCGACCTCACGGCCGCGCCCCCAGAGCACTTCCATGAGTTCGGTGACGGTGGATGCCGCACGGGCTGCCTCGGCTGTCGGTTCCTGTGATTCAGGACTCACTTTCCACTCTCACACATCGCGTCTGTGAGCCGTACCCGTCCGCGAGTCGGAAACCGGGTATCTCTACGACCATAACGGAACGCCCTGTTCCGTGCCCGCCGACCGTACCCGTGCCGGTGCGCGGGGTACTTCTCCAATCGGCACAGAAAACGCAGGTCGAGCAAGTGAACATATCCGAGACCGTAGCGCGGTCCCTTCGTGAGGCCCAGCCGCACGGGCTCATGGCGGTCCTCCGTGAGGCTCTCGCTGCGGACTACGCGGCGGCGTCCGCCGAACTCTTCCTCGCCGACTACGGACTCAAGGTACTCTGCCACGTCCCCGATCCGCCCGGGGAGTGCGCGGGGGAGTACTCCGTCTTCAACAGCGTCGTGGGCAGGGTCTTCGGCGCGCAGGAGACCTTCGTCGAGGACAGCTTCGGGTCCGAGGCCGTGACCGTCCACCTCCCGGTGAGCGCCCGCGGCGACCGCCTGGGCGTGCTCACCGTCGAGCTGAAGGCGCGCGACTACTCCGCCGAGGTGCTCACCCAGCTGGAGCAGGTCGCCGACGTGCTCGGGCACGAGCTCCTCGTCGCCGAGCGCGACACCGACGTCTACCGGTCGCTGCGCCGCAGGGACCGCCTCACCCTGGCCGCCGAGGTCCAGTGGGACCTGCTGCCGGGCCGGGGCTTCGAGTGCCCCGAGTACAGCATCGGCGCCCAGCTCGAACCGGCCTACTCCATACGGGGTGACAACTTCGACTGGTCGGCCGCGCCGGACCAGCTGATCCTGGGCATCACCAACGGCATGGGCGAGGGCATCGACGCCTCGCTCCTGACCAGCCTGGCGGTCAACGCCCTGCGCAACGCCCGCCGCGGCGGGATCCCGCTCGCCGACCAGGTCGCCCTCGCCGACAAGGCCGTCTACTCCCACTACCGGGGAGAGCGCTACCTGGACGTCCTCCTGCTCGGCTTCGACCTGGCCACCGGCGAGGTGCAGGCGGTCGACGCCGGCTCGCCCCTCCTCTACCGCCTGCGCGGAGACCGGGTCGAACAGCTGCCCTTCGAGGCACAGCTGCCCATGGGCATGGCGGAGGACACCGTGTACACCGCGGAGAGCTTCAGGGTCGAGCCCGGCGACCGGCTGGTGTTCGTCAGCGACGGGGTGTTCGACGCCCGGGGGGCCTCCGAGGAGGAGACCTTCGGCAGCCGGGCCCTGTCCCGGGCCATCCTGGCCACCAGGCTGGTGCCCAGCGCCTCCGTTCCCCAGGAGGTCCTGCGCCACCTGGCCGAGTACCGGGGCGAGCACGAGTCCGTCGACGACGCGCTGGTGGTCTGCCTGGACTGGCGGGGACGGACCGAACACGCGTAGGCGCGGCGCCGCGCCCACGGTCCGGTGCGCACCGTGTCCCATTTCCACCCGTCCCCCGTCTGGTAGACAATTGCCACGCGGCAACAACGTAGGACCTACCCCCTTACAGCGACATGCAGTGACCACGAGGAGATGTATGACTGACGGAGCATCCGACCACTCCGGGTCGGGCGCGCGGATCGTGTCCGCCTTCCTCCGGCGCCGCAGGGAGCAGATCGCCCAGCGGTGGGCCGATCTCCCCCTCTTCCAGACGGTGTTCACCGTCACCCGGGACGAGGCCGTCGAGGCCTGTCACGCGGTCGTCGACTCCCTCGCGGTGGTCGCCGACAGCGGGCGCGTCGACGACCTGGAGGCCCCGGGCTTCCACTCCGTCCGCGAGCAGCTCGTCGCGATGACCGCCTCGCGGACGAGGTCGGGCCTGTCCATCGCCCAGGTCGACCGCGAGGTCGGGGTCCTGGGCGAGGCCGCGATGGAGCTGCTGGTCGCGGAGGCCCCGGGGACCGGCTCCGAGGATCTGTGCGAGATCCGCCTCCAGCTCGCCACGCTGTTCGCCACCCTGCGGGTCATGGTCGTCGAGAGCATGCTCCAGGAGAACCAGGAGATCATCCAGCGCCAGCGCCAGCAGCTCCTGGAGATGGCGACCCCGGTCGTCAAGCTCTGGGACCGCCTCGTCGCCGTGCCGCTCATCGGCATGCTCGACAGCGCGCGCAGCCAGGTGGTGATGGAGAACCTCCTGGAGGCCATCGTCGAGCACAAGGCCACCATCGCCATCCTGGACATCACCGGCGTGTCGACGGTGGACTCGCTCGTGGCGCAGCACCTCATGAAGACCGTCGCCTCGGCGCGGCTCATGGGCGCGGAGTGCGTGATCTCCGGCATCCGCCCCGCCATCGCCCAGACCATCGTCCAGCTCGGCCTGGACCTGGGCCCGGTCACCACACGGGCCAGTCTGGCCGACGCGCTGGAGTGGGCGCTGGAGCGCCGCCAGCACAACGCGCCGTCCATGCAGGGTTCCTGAGAGCTGATCGGACAGGTACGTGACTAGTCCTCCCACCATCCCGGTCCTCGACCTCGGCGGGCTGCTGCTCGTGAGCATCCAGGGCGAGCTCCCCGACGAGGCCGCTGTCGACCTCCAGAACAACGTGACCGCCGCGGTGGCCGACACCGGTTCGCGCGGGCTCATCATCGACATCAGCTCGCTCGACATGGTCGACTCCTTCCTCGCGCGGGTCCTCGCCGAAGTGGCGGCCTCCTCCCGGCTCCTCGCGGCCAGGACCGTCCTGGTCGGCATGCGCCCGGCGGTGGCCATCACCCTGGTCGAACTGGGCCTGACCCTGCCGGGCATGGACACCGCCCGCACGGTCACCGAGGCGGCGGCCAGCTTCGGGGTCACCATAGAGCGGAAGGAACGGCCGGAACGGGGCACGACGTGAGCCAGGCCTCCGCGGAGCCGATCCGCGTGCCCATCCGCAGGGACACTGACCTGACGGCGGTCCGCCAACAGGTGCGCGCCCTGGCACAGCAGACCGGATTCGGCCTGGTCCAACAGACCAAGCTCGTGACCGCGGCCAGTGAGCTGGCCCGCAACACACTCCTGCACGGCGGGGGCGGATCCACCGAGATCCGCGTCGTCCACGGCCGGACGGGACAGGGCTTGTGCGTGTCCTTCGTCGACTCCGGGCCGGGGATCCCCGACGTGGACACGGCCCTGACCGACGGCTACTCCACCGCGGGCGGCCTGGGCATGGGCCTGAGCGGCTCCAAACGCCTCGTGCAGGAGTTCGAGATCCAGAACCTCCCCGAGGGAGGGACCAGGGTCACCATCACCTCCTGGGCCGACCCCTACGGGCGCGGAGCCCGATGACCAGGGTCTGGGACCTGGCGGTCACCGACGCCACGCGCGTGTCCGACGCGGCCAGGGCCGCACGGAGCGCCGCGCGCGGCGTCGGCCTGGACGGGGCCGCGGCGGACGCCGCGGCCCTCACCGCTTCCGAACTGGCGACCAACATGTGCAGGTACGCGGGCGGGGGCCGCTTCGTGGCGGAGGAGGCCCGGGCCCCCTGGGGGGAGGCCCGGGGCCTGCAGATCCTCGCGCTGGACCACGGTCCCGGCATCCCCGACGTCCCGCGCGCCATGGAGGACGGCTTCTCCACCGCGGCGGGCTCCCTGGGGGCGGGGCTCGGCGCCTGCGCGCGCGCCGCCGACTTCTTCGAGGTCCAGAGCGCCCCCGGGCGGGGGACGGTCGCGGTGGCACGGTTCGCCCGGCCCGCCGACCGCGCCCTGTTCGGCGCCCGCGCGGCCACGGGCGGGATGCACCTGCCCCTGGGCGGCGACAGGTTCTCCGGCGACGCCCTGGCCTTCCAGAGCGGTGGAGGCCTGCGCACGGTCATGCTCGCGGACGGGCTCGGACACGGTGAGGCCGCCGCGGAGGCCGCCGACGCGGCCACGCGCTTCGTGACCGGGAGCAGGGGCGGGGCCCCCGACGCGCTGCTGCGCGGGCTGCACGAGGCGCTGCGCCGCACGCGCGGCGCGGCCGTCGCGATCGCCGCGGTGGACGAGTCCCGGGGCCGCCTCACCTTCTGCGGGGTCGGCAACATCGGCGCGCGCCTGTACCGGGAGGGGCGCTGGGAGACGCTGCTCTCCCAACCCGGGATCGTGGGGGCCTTCTCCCTGCGGACACCGGCCCCGGCGCTGCGCGCGTGGTCGCCGGGCGACATGCTCGTCCTGCACAGCGACGGGCTGCCAGGGCGCTGGAAGCCCGAGGGCACCGAGCGGCTGCGCGGCCACGACGCGGCGGTCGCGGCCGGAGCGGTGTTCCGGGACTCGGGCAGCGCGGCCCGCCCGCTGCGCGACGACACCAGCGTCGCCGTGGTCACGCACACCGTACGCCCTGACGGGGGAGGACGATGACGCAACCGCTGCTCGACCTGCGGGTCCGCGGCGCGGTCGACGCGGCGCTGGCCCGCGCCGCCATGGCGCGCGTTCTCGGTGCCGCGAGCGCCGGGGACGAGGCCGAACTGGAGTTCCTGGACGGCGCCTCCTCCTGGGCGCTGCGCGCGGCGGGACCCGCAGGTCCGGCCGCGCTGGCGGTGGAGCTGTCCGCTGACGGGCTCGCCCTGCGCGCCACCGTCCGCGACGGCTCGGGGGAGAGCCGGTGGGAGTCCGACCTGCCCCTCTCCGAGCCCCTCGACGCGGGGGCCGCGGCGGCCGGGGCCCCGGAGGGAGCCGACGCCGAGCTCCTGGCGGCGGAGCTGCTGCGCGTCTCCGAGCGCGCGGGGAGGGCGGCCGCCGTCGCGGCCGAGCGCGCACGCGAGCTGGAGTGGCACCAGCGCGAGCTGGAGGAGACCAACCAGGGCGTGCTCGCCCTGCACGCCGAGCTCGCCGAGGCCAGCGACGAGCAGCAGAGGCTCCTGGCGGCCGAGCGCTCGGCCCGGGACCAGGCGGAGGCCGCCCGCAACAGGCTCACGTTCCTCTCCACGGCCAGCGCGAGGCTCATGACCTCCCTGAACCAGTCGGAGATCTTCGCCCGCCTCCAGGATCTGCTCGTCCCCGGGCA
This sequence comes from Nocardiopsis alborubida, assembly GCF_012396365.1. Classification (GTDB taxonomy): domain Bacteria; phylum Actinomycetota; class Actinomycetes; order Streptosporangiales; family Streptosporangiaceae; genus Nocardiopsis; species Nocardiopsis alborubida. The sequence goes on from NZ_JAAXPG010000005.1 coordinate 93,683, forward strand.
CGCGGACGCCGTCGAGGTGTGGCTCACCGGTGAGGACGGCGGTCTGTGCGCCTCCGACGGGCGTGAGACGGCCGTGCCGGGCGCGGTACTCCTGGCCGCGGCCCGGCGCCGGCCCACGGACGCCCTGGCCGAGGAGGGGCAGCTGGCCCTTCCCCTGCTCACGGGCTCGGGGCTGATCGGGGTGCTGCTGCTGCGCCGCGCCGACCCCCCGGACGCCGACGACGAGGTCGTGCTGGTCGAACTCGCGGGGCGGGTGGCGGCGTCGCTGGACAACGCGCGCCGCTTCGAGCGCGAGCGCGACACGGCGGCCACCCTCCAGCGCGCCATGCTCACCGAGCTGCCCGAGACCCCGGGGATGGAGCTGACGGCCCGCTACCTGCCCGCCACGCGCGGGATGAACGTGGGCGGCGACTGGTACGACGTCTTCTCGCGGGGCGACGGCGAGTTCATCGGCGTGGTCGGCGACGTCACCGGACACGGCATCCACGCCGCGGTGATGATGGGCCAGCTGCGCACGGCCCTGCGCGCGTACGCGCTGGAGGAGCGCAGCCCGGCCGTGCTGCTGGAGCGCCTGCACCGGCTGCTGGGCCACCTCGAACCGGACCTGTTCGCGACGGCCGTCATCGTGCGCTTCCGGCCGGGGGACCCCGAGGTGGTGATGGCGGGGGCCGGGCACCCGCCGCCGCTGTGGCGCGACGGCGAGGGCAGGGCGGAGGCGGTGCGCCTGCCGTCCGGCGGGATGCTCGGCCTGCCGGTGGAGCTGTCCTACACCGACCACACCGTCGAACTGCCGCCGGGCGCCGCGCTGCTGCTGTACAGCGACGGCCTGATCGAGCGGCGCGGTGAGTCCATCGACGACGGGATCGCGCGCCTGGTGGAGGGCTTCGGCGGGCCACCGTACTGGCGGGGCGGCCCGGACCAGGCGGCCGACGACCTGTTGGACGCCATGGTCAAGTACCAGGACTGCGACGACGACGTGTGCCTGCTGGTCTTCCTCGCGGCCGAGCGGGACACCCCGTCGGCGGACGGGTAACGGCCCGGCCCCGCACGCGTCGGGGCCGGGCACCTCCCCGGTGCCCGGCCCCTCCGGTACTCGGCCCCTCGGGCGCGTCAGAGCGCGGATCAGATTTCGGTGACGGCCTCGTCGTACTCCAGGCGCGGCAGGCGGTCGAACCACGCGTCCGGGCCCGGCCTGCCGATGTTCATGACCACCAGGGGACGCAGCGTGGAGTCCTCGCCGAAGAACTCGCGGCGCACGCCCTCGGCGTCGAAGCCGGTCATCGGGCCGGCCGCCAGGCCGGCGGCGCGCACGCCCAGGAGCAGGTAGCCGATCTGGAGGAAGGCGTTCTGCAGGGCCATGCTCTCGCGGGCCTCGACGGGCATCCCGGAGAAGTTGTCCCGGGCGTCGGGCGCGACGGGGAAGGTCTTCGGGAAGTGCTCGTGGAAGTCGGAGTCCGCGGACAGGATCAGGGTGAGCGGCGCCGTCGAGGTCTTGGGGGCGTTGTTGCCCGCCATGTGCGGCACGAGGCGCTCGCGGGCCGGGGCCGAGCGCACCACGGTGACCCGCAGCGGCTGGTTGTTCATGGCGGTCGGGCCGTACTTGACCAGGTCGTGGATCGCGCGGACCTGCTCCTCGGTCACCGGCTCGTCGGTGAAGCTGTTCGCGGTGCGCGCGTCCCGGAAGAGCAGGTCCTGGGCCGCCTTGTCGAGAACCAGGGCGTCAGTCATGTGTTTCCTCGTCGTGCTCGTGGTGTGGCGGGGGGCCGTGCGGAGTCGGCTCCGACAGGGACCACAACACTTGTTGACGAGGAAGATATTTCTTGGAGAGTTAGAAGTGGGGTCAATCACGCACGGGAGTGCGCTGGCGACTCCGCGGGGGCGGCACGACGGGCAGAGGCTCGCCGGAGGCCTCGTCCGCCCACGCCTCCAGACGCTTGACGAACAGGCGCGCCTGGACCGGCCAGTGGAAGGAGGCCCGCGCGATCCGGTGCCCGGTGCTCGCCAGGTTCCGGCGCAGCTCCTCGTCCCGGCGCAGCCGCAGAACCGACTCCGCCGCGGCCGACACGTCCCCGAACGGCACCACCAGGCCCGACGGGCCCTCGGGGCGGCCGGTCACCAGCTTCTGGGCCATCGGGTTGGGCGTGGTCACCACCGGCAGGCCGTGCGCCATGTACTCCACGACCTTGGTCGGCATCGAGTGCCGGTAGTTGGGCGTGTCGTGCAGCAGGCTCAGCCCCGCCATGGCGCCCGCGCAGATCCGCAGCGCCCGGTCGTTGGGCACGAACCCGTACCAGTTGAGGACGTCCTCCTGCTGGGCCTCGCGCAGCAGCGGCCGCACCCCGGCGTCGGCGCCGCCGATCACCTCCAGGCGCACACCGTGCGGGCGCAGCATGCGTCCCAGCTCCACCAGTTCGCGAGCGCCGCGCGCCTCGGACACCTGGCCCAGGTACACGATCCGGTCGTCGCCCGGCTCGCGCGCCGGGAACTCCGGCACGTCGGTGGTGTTGGGCACCACCGGGTGCTCCAGGCGGAACCGGGAGCGGTACCCCTCCTCGGCCAGCAGCAGCCGCATCCGCCGCTCCGCGTGCCGCTCGAAGGAGCGCACCACCGTGCCCAGCGGACGCCGCAGCGCCCGGGGCACCCACGCCTTGGTGAGCAGGGCCGCGGCCGTGTCCTCGTGCACGTCCCACACCGTCACCGGGCGCCTGGACGGCAGGGCCAGCAGGAGTTCGGGGTCGTGGAAGAGCAGCAGGTCGGCCATGGGCGCCTGCTCGGCGAGCACCGCGCGGGCGGCGCGCAGCGAGGCGAGCCGTTCGCGCCCCGAGGCGCGCGGCACGTCCACCGAGCGCAGTTCCGACCACGGGGTCACCCCGCACTCGCGGAACGGCGCCACATAGGTCACGGTGTGTCCGGCGTCCAGCAGGGCGCGGATCTGCCGGTGCAGGATCCGTGCGTCCTCCGGGTGGTGCACCACCGTGGCCACGAGCGCGTGCATCGAGTTCACCTACCTGTGTCGCCGTCTGAGGCCCTCTCGGGCGGATCGGCCGGGCCGCTCCTCCCGGGGCGGTATCAGCTCTTCGTCACGGTATTCAGCGGGGGAGACGCGCCGAGGAAAGCCCGGTGGCCGCACGGGGTGCAGCGGGTGAACCTTCGGTCAGGGGAAGGTGAACGCCGAAAGGCACGCCGATGGACGGGGCGTGCGTCCGGATCGGCGTGCCTGGCGGGCGGGGCTAGGTCACAGGACCTGGAAGCCCTCGCGGGTGACGTGGCGCCGCACCTGCGAGGGGACCGCGGAGTCCGTCTCGGGGTCGGGGCGGCGCAGCACGCCCCGGGTGTCCAGGAGCAGCCGCGCGTACTCCTCCAGCCGCTTGGGCCGGTACTCGGCGTGGTCGGTGAGCAGGATGGTCAGGTCGGCCTCGGCCAGGGCGCGGTCCAGGTCGGTGGACCTGGGCACGTCCACGCCGTCGACCTGCCAGGACTCCACGTGCGGGTCGTGGTAGGTCAGCGTGGCGCCCTTGGCGGCCAGCTTGCGCGCGACCGGGCGGGCCGGGGACTCGCGCTGGTCGGCGATGTCGGCCTTGTAGGTGACGCCCAGCAGCAGCACCTTGGAGCGCGACAGCGCCAGGCCGGAGTCGTTGAGCAGCTCCTGCGCCCGCTGGATGACGTAGGAGGGCATGCGGCCGTTGATCTCCTGGGCCAGCTCCACGAACCGGAACGGGTAGCCGAGGGTCTTGACCTTGTACGACAGGTAGTTCGGGTCGATGGGGATGCAGTGTCCGCCCACGCCCGGGCCCGGGTAGAAGGCCTGGAAGCCGAACGGCTTGGTGGCCGCCGCGGCGATGGAGTCCCACAGGTCCACGCCCAGCTCCTGGCAGAAGATGGCCATCTCGTTGACCAGGGCGATGTTGACGTGGCGGTAGGTGTTCTCCAGCAGCTTGGCCATCTCCGCCTCGCGGGTGCCGCGCGCCCGCACCACCGTGTTCACGAAGGCGCCGTAGAAGTCCGCCGCGGCCTCCCCGCACTCCGGCGTCAGGCCGCCGACCACCTTGGGCGTGTTGGCCACGCCGAAGGTCGGGTTGCCCGGGTCGATGCGCTCGGGCGAGAAGGCCAGGTGGAAGTCGGCGCCCGCGACCAGGCCGGACTTCTCCAGCAGCGGGCGGACGACCTCCTCGGTGGTGCCGGGGTAGGTGGTCGACTCCAGGATCACCAGGGTGCCGGGCTGCAGCTGGGCGGCGATCGTCTCGGCCGCGGACGTGACCGCGCCCAGGTCGGGGCCGCCCTCGGCCGACAGCGGCGTGGGCACGCAGATCACGATGGTGCGCGTGGCGGCCAGGCAGGCCGGGTCGGTGGTCGCGGTGAAACCGCGGTCCAGCATTTCGCGGACGTCCTCGGCGGAGAGGTCGTCCACGTGCGACACGGCGTTGTTGAGCCCGGCGACGACGCGGTCGCTCACGTCCAGACCGGTGACCTTCAGGCCAGCGGACACGGCCTCGGCCGCCAGCGGCAGGCCGACGTAGCCGAGGCCGAGAACGACGAGGTCGCTGACCGCACCGGCGGACTGCTCGGAGACAAGGGCTGGGTTGGAGGCTGCGGCATCCACTTCGTGGTCACACTCGCATTCATCTCGTGAACGGGCGTAAATAGCGGGGAGTGCCATTGCTCAGTGCGTTGGACGTCCGAGTGTAGGCACGTGTTGTCCACGCTTACGGGTTCTGGCCTGGTTCGGTCATTTCTCGAATCTGAACCCGATACGCCTGGTTGTAGCGGTATGCGGCCTCGGCCCAGGTGCGGTCAGCGCCGACGAGGCTGCGACCTGCACTGCCGTAGGAGATCCGCTTTTCATGACTGTAAGCGAGTTTTGTCAGCACATCGGCTAGGGTCGCCGATTCGCCCGCCGGAATTAACTCTCCGGTCACTCCCGGTTCCACGATCTCTCGCAACGCGGGAAGATCACTGGCCACCACCGGAAGCCCGCCCGCCATGGCCTCCACGGGTTTGAGCGGGGTGACCAGACGGCACACCCGCTCGTCGCGCCGCGGCACCGCGAACACGTCCAGGGCGGCGTGGTGGTCGCGCACCCGCGCGGCCGGGACCCGGCCGGTGAAGTGCGCGGCCCCCTCCAGGCCCAGCGAGTCGGCCAGGGAGCGCAGCGCGGGCAGCTCGGGGCCGTCCCCCACCACCAGGGCGTGCGCCGCCTCCCCGCGTTCGCGCATCAGGGCCACCGCCTCCAGCAGCGTGTCCAGGCCCTCGTAGCCGAAACAGCTGGTGGTGGTGCCCACCACGAAGTCCTCGCCGCCGATCCCCAGCTCCGCCCGCACCCCGGCGCCCGAGGGCAGCGGCGCCAGGAAGGAGGAGTCCACCGCGTTGGGCACCACCAGCAGGCGCTCGCGCGGCACGCCGCGCGCCTCGATGTCGGCGCGCATCGTCTCGCCCAGGGTCACCACCAGGTCGGCGGCCAGCATGCACTCGGTCTCGCTCGCGCGCTCGGCCCGGTAGAAGGCGTCGTCCACGCTGCGCGAGGGGTCGCGCGAGAGCCACGACTCCTCCAGGAAGCCCCGCACCTCGTACACCACCGGCAGGCCGAACCTGCGGCCCAGCTCCAGGGCCAGGCGGGCGTTGTGGTGGTTGCTCGCGGCGTGCAGCACGTCGGGCCGCAGCGCCTCCACCAGCTCCGACCCCAGCCGCACCCCCGCGGCCAGCTCCCGCGCGGCGTCGGCGGGCGCCGTCCAGGGGAACAGCCGGTGGTAGGGGACGCCGTCCACCCGCACCAGCGTGCGGGGGTCGGGGACCCCCTTGACCAGCGGGTATCCCGCCCGGGTGACCACGTGCACGTCCATCCCGGCCTCGCGCTGGGCGACCGCGATCTTGTGGGTGCGCTGGGTGTAGCCCGCGTTGGTGTGCGGCAGCGCGTTGGTCACCAGATGCAGCACCCGCAGACCCGCCCCGGGTGACGCCGGATCCCCTGCCACACGCCACCGTTCACCCTCCGACGTCTCCGGTCGCCGAGCGTTCACCGTGGCGTCGGGCGGCGTTCGTGGATCGCGGGTTAACGTGATGGCGTGACGGTCAGGCGACGTGGACGGGGGCGTGGCGACAGCGCGTCCCGTGGCCAGGGCCGTCCGGTACTCCGCGGCCTCCCGGAGAGCGCCTTCCGGAAGCTGTTCGACCAGCTCCCGGGCGGTGGCCGCGTCTCCTGCCGCCAGGCAGGCCGCCACCAGGCGGCCCACCCGGCGGGGGGAGGCACCGCTCGCCGCGGCGAGCACCGCCTCGCGGGCGTCCGCGCGCCGGCCCTGGTCCCACAGGGCGTAGGCGCGGGCCAGGCCGCCCGCCCGGGAGGCCAGGGCGCGCACCGCGCGCCGCGGCGGACCGGGCGTCAGCCGCAGCGTCAGCAGCGGCAGCCGGGCCGGTTCGGCCCGCAGGTGTCGCCAGGCCAACGAGAGGGTGAACGTCGCCGCCCGCGGCCAGCGGGTGCGCGGACGCGGAACCTGGGATTCGGAAGCTTGGGTGTCATGCACGGTCAGTCACACAACCACGCGGACGTGACCGTACGGTGACACCACGGCGACACGGACGGGACGGCTCGGGCAAGGAACGCCGCCGAACCACACCAGTCCCGCCGGTAACGGCGGGAACACCACCCCAACAGAAGGAAGCGTGAGAGCCGTGGCAACGAGTGCCCCCCTGGGGAGCCAGGACACCGGGATCGTGCACGTCGTCGGCGCGCGCCCCAACTTCGTCAAGGCAGCGCCCGTCGTCTCCGCCCTGCGCGGACGCGGCGCCCACCAGGCGGTCGTGCACACCGGCCAGCACTACGACGACCGCATGTCCGCCGTGTTCTTCCGCGACCTGGGCCTGCCCACCCCCGACGTCGACCTCGGCGTCGGCTCGGGCTCCCACGCCGCCCAGACGGCCGCGCTCATGGTGGGCCTGGAGCAGGAGTTCGCCGAGCGCCGGCCCGGCATGGTGGTCGTCTACGGCGACGTCAACTCCACCGTGGCCGCGGCCCTGGTCGCCGCCAAGCTGCACGTCCCCGTCGCCCACGTGGAGGCGGGGCTGCGCTCCTTCGACAACACCATGCCCGAGGAGATCAACCGCCGGGTCACCGACCAGCTCAGCGACGTGTGCTTCGCCACCAGCCCGGAGGCCGTCGGCCACCTGGCCGCCGAGGGCGTCCCGCCCTCCCGCGTCCACCTGGTCGGCAACCCCATGATCGACACCCTCCTGGGCAACCTCGACCGCTTCGACGCCGACGCCCTGCGCGAGCGCCTCGACCTGCCCGAGCGCTACGTCGCCGCCACCCTGCACCGGCCCGCGAACGTGGACGACCCCGACACCGTCGCCCGCCTCGCCGCGCGCCTGCACGAGATCGCCGACCTCGCCGACGTGGTCATGCCCGTGCACCCGCGCGGCAAGGCCGCCTTCGACCGGGCCGGACTCGGCGACCACCCGCGCGTGCGGCTCCTCGAACCCCTGGGCTACCTCGACTTCGTCGCGCTCACCCGCGGTGCCGCCGCCGTGGTCACCGACTCCGGCGGCGTCCAGGAGGAGACCACCGTCCTCGGGGTCCCCTGCCTGACCCTGCGCCCCAACACCGAGCGCCCCGTCACCATCACCCACGGAACCAACCAGCTCGTCACGGAGGCCGACCTCCTCCAGGCCGTCACCAAGGTCCTGCACGGGCGGACCCCGGAGCGGATCGGCGACACCCCGCCCCTGTGGGACGGCCGCGCGGGGGAGCGCATCGCCTCCGTGCTCACCCAGTGGTCGAGGTGAACCCGATGACACACGAACACCGCGCACCCGTTCCCGCACCCAGGAACGCCAGCGCACGGGAGCGCGCCGTACGGGGCGCGGTCCCGGTCCAGGCACGCGGGGCCCGCCGGAGAGCGGCCCCGATTCCCCCGCAGCGGTCCAGGTGATCCACCATGGCACACGTCCCTCCATCCGTCCCGCACCCCAGAGGCCCCGCCGGGCCCGCGACACGCCTGGCCAAGGGCATCCGCACCCGGCCGGGCGCGCGCAGGGTGCACCGCACGTCGCAGTCGGACCCGACGCACGGCGCGGTGGTTTCGCCGAACCGAACCGAACACAAGGTGGCAGACCGTGAAACGGCGTGAACAGAGCCAGACCGAACAGCTCAGGCAGGCGCTGGCCGAGCGCGAGGCCCAGCTCCAGGAGGCGCGCACCCGGCTCGCCGCCCTGGAGGGCTCCACCTCGCTCCAGGTGGGCAAGGCGCTCACGGCCGCCGCGAAGCGCCCCGGCCGGTCCCTGGTCAAACTTCCCCGTGACCTCTACCGCCTCTGGCGCAGCAGCGGCACCACCAGGCACACCGAGCGCCGCCGCGGCGGTGCCGAGCCGGTCCGCTCCTTCGACGCCGAGCGCCAGGAGTCGCGCCTGCTCACCGGCCTGACCGGCGGCAGGGAGGACCTGCTGGTCGCCGCCACGGTCGTCGGCCCCTCCATCGCGGAGGCGATCGACCCCTACGTGCGCTCGGTGCCCCTGCGCCCGCACGACGCCCAGATCGTCATGGACGGCGTCGACGTGGACCTGGTCCTGGTCTCGGCCTCGGCCGCGGCCCCCGGGTCGCCGTGGGCGCACGTGGGCGACCCCGCGGCCGCCGACCGCACCCGCGCCCTGCACTGGGTGCTGGAGTCCGCCGCCTCCCGAGGCATCCCCACGGTGCTGCTCGACGACGTCCCCTCGCCGCCCGCCCTGCGCGAACTGGGCTTCGACAGGGTCCACCGGGGCGACGCCGGGGTCCCCCTCCACCTGTTCAACCCCGTGGCCGCCGACCTGACGCCCGGACCCGAGGCGGTGTTCGTGCGCGTCCACCGCGAGGAGCCCGTCCCCGACGTCCTCGCCGAGCTGGGCGCGGGCGTGGTGGAGGCCGACTCCCGTGACCTGGCCGACGCCCTGCGCGCCGCCAACGTCGCCGTCGTCGCGCCCCTGACCGCGGAGGAGGCCCGGCTGCACCGTCGCGCCTGGGCCTGCGGCACCCGCGCGGTCACCGCGGGGGAGGGACTGGCCGTCACGGTGCCGCGCATGCGCGCCGAGGAGCCCACCGCGGCCGAGCAGCGGGGCATGCTCCGCCAGGTCTTCCTGCGCGAGGCCACCCCGGTCCGCCTCGCCGAGGTCCTGGACGGCCTGGACTTCCCGCCCGGCACCCCCGGTCCGGAACTGCCGCTGCGCGGCCGCTCCGTGGCCGTCCTGGCCGACCCGGCGGGGGAGGCCGACGCCGACCGGCTCGCCGACGACCTGCTGGCCGCCGCTCTCAGGCCCGCCGAGGTGGTCGTGCCCGGCGCGGCCTCCCGCCTGCCCGGGATCCAGCGGCTGCGCGCCGAGGGCGTCACCGTGCGCACGGTGCGCTTCAGCGCCCCGGACACCCCCGAGGAACTCACCCGAGACGAGCCCGGCGTCCGCGCCGGGGAGCCCTGGGCCGCCCTGGCCGAGCGCGCCACCGCGCCGTGGTCGCACCTGTGGACCGCTCCGGTCGGCCGCAGGCGCCTGGCCGACCTGGTGTGCGCCGTGGAGTGCACGGACGCCGACGCGGTCGGTACCGTCGACGCGACGGCCCCCGAGCCGGGCGAGCACGGTTTCTTCGACCGTCCGGACACCGCGGACCGTCAGTACGTCTTCGTCAGCGCGGTCGTGCCGGAACTGGTCCGCACCACGCTGCTGAGGCGCGGCTGGGACCCGGCGGAGTGGAACCGCCGCGGTACCCGGCTCCTGGCCCTGGGCCCCGACCACGGGACGGGCGACGACGCGGAGGACCCCGTGTCCGACGCGGCGGATGCCTCGACCGGCGCCGTCGGATGAGCCGTACGGGCAACGAGAAAGCATCCGAAGGGAAGAACGTGAGCACACCGCCTCCGCGCGCACTCCTGTACGGGGACGTGGACCTCAACATCATCGACGGTTCCGCGGTCTGGGCGCAGTCGATGGCGCAGGCCCTGGCCGCCGCCGGATGCGAGGTGACCCTGCTGCTGAAGGCGCCCGTGCGCACCGACCGGCTCACCGAGCCCCTCACCAGGGTGCCCGGGGTCCGGCTGCTGCGGCCCTACGAGGACAAGGCGCTGCCCGACCTGGGGCCGAGGGGGCTCACCCCGGAGCAGGCCGTCACCCTGATGACCAGGCACCACGAGCGCAAGCCCTTCGACCTCGTCGTCGTGCGCGGGCGCCGTCTGGCCGGGCTGGCCGCGCAGGAGGAGTCGCTGGCGGGCCGCCTGTGGACCTACCTGACCGACTTCCCGCACAGCGTGGGGGAGCTGTCCGCGACCGCCACCGCCGAGCTCACCGAGATCGCGCTGGCCTCGCGGTTCCTGCTCTGCCAGACCGAGGAGCTGCGCGCCTTCCTGGAGTCGACGGTGCCCGCCGCCTGCGGCCGGTCGGTCCTGTTCCCGCCCGTGGTGGTCGTCCCCGAGGACGTGCGCGCCGACGGCGGGGACCAGGCCCGCGCCCGCCTGGCCTACACCGGCAAGTTCGCGCCGCGCTGGAACACCCTGGAGATGACCGAGCTGCCCGCCGAGCTGGCGAGGCGGGGGGTGGACGCCGAACTGGTGATGATCGGCGACAAGATCCACGCCGAACCCGCCGACTGGGCCAGGAACATGCGCAGGGCCCTGGAGGGCACCCCGAACGTGGACTGGCGCGGCGGGATGTCGCGCGCCGAGGCGCTCCGCCAGGCCGCCGAGTGCGGCTTCGGGCTGTCCTGGCGCGACCCGTCCATGGACGCCAGCCTGGAGCTGTCCACCAAGGTGCTGGAGCTGGGCGCGCTCGGCCTGCCGGTGGTGCTCAACCGCACGCCCATGCACGAGGCCATGCTGGGCGCCGACTACCCGCTGTTCGCCGGGACCGACGTCGCCTCGGTCGCCGACGCGGTGGCCCGCGCCCACGGCGACCGCGCTGTCTACGCGGACGCCGCCGCGCGCTGCCGCGACGCCGCGGCGGACCACACCCTGGAGCGGGCCGCCGAGCGGCTGCGCGGCTACCTCGCCGACGCCCTGCCCCCCGTCCCGGAGGGCGCCGACCCCGAGCGGCCGCTCAAGGTGGTCATCGCCGGGCACGACATGAAGTTCTTCACCCGTCTGGCCGAGTACCTGGACTCGCTGCCCGGCCTCGACGTGCGCATGGACGAGTGGGAGGGGCTGAGCACCCACGACCAGTACCGCTCCCGGGAGCTGGCCGCCTGGGCCGACGTGGTGATCTGCGAGTGGTGCGGGCCCAACGCGCTGTTCTACTCCAAGTGGAAGCGCCCCGACCAGCGGCTCATCGTGCGGCTGCACCGCTTCGAGCTCTACGCGGAGTGGCCCCGCAAGCTGGACATCGACAAGGTCGACGCGGTGGTGTGCGTGAGCCCCCACTACGCCGACCTGACCCGCGAGATCACCGGGTGGCCCGCCGGGAAGGTGGTCGTGGTCCCCAACTGGGTGGACGACGAGCAGCTGGGCCGCCCCAAGCTCCCCGGGGCCGAGTACTCCCTGGGCATGGTCGGCATCGCGCCCTCGCGCAAGCGGCTGGACCGGGGCCTGGACGTCCTCGCCGAGCTGCGGCGCATGGACCCGCGGTACACGCTGTCGGTCAAGACCAAGCAGCCGTGGGAGTACTGGTGGATCTGGAACCGGCCGGAGGAGCGCGCCTACTTCGAGCGCGTCTACCGGCGGATCCAGCGCGACGAGCGCCTCGCCGCCGGGGTGGTGTTCGACCCCTTCGGGCCGGACGTGGCCACCTGGCTGCGGCGGGTGGGTTTCATGCTCTCCACCAGCGACGACGAGTCCTTCCACCTGGCGCCCGCCGAGTGCGCCGCCTCGGGCGGGGTGCCCGCCCTGCTGCCGTGGCCGGGCGCGGACACCATCTACGACCCGCACTGGATCCACGACGACGCCGTGGCGATGGCCGAGGCCATCCACGCGACCGTCAGCGAGGGACGCTTCTCCGCCGAGGCCGCGCGCGCCCACGAGGAGGTCACCACCGCCTACGGCCTGTCCCGGGTGCGGTCGCTGTGGAGCGACCTGGTGGTCCGCGGCAGGGCGCCCCGGGCGGAGCACTCCACCGCCGCCGCGGGCGCCTGAGGGCGGTCGGGAGCCGGGACGCGGGTCCGGGCCCGGTCCGAGGCGTCGGCCGGAGCCCGGGCCCCTCCCCCGGGGGCCTCGGCGCCTACACGGGCCCGGTCATCTTGGACAGGCCTCCCGCGCCCGCGGGCAGGAACAGCGCGAAGGTCGTCGGCTTGGTCAGCACCAGCTCGATCCGGGCCCCCTCGGACTCGGCGATGTGCCGGGCCAGGGCCAGGCCCAGCCCCGTTCCGCCCCCTCCGCTCACCTCGCGTTCGAAGATCCGGCCCGACAGGTGCTCGGGCACGCCCTCGCCCTCGTCGCTCACCTCGATACGCACCGACTGCCCGGTGTCCAGCCGCCGGATGGTGACCGTCCCCGCGCCGTGCTTGTAGGCGTTCTCCACCAGCGTCGCCACGATCTGGGCCAGATCGGCGGGGACGGTCATCGCGGTCAGCCCGGTGTCGCCGGTGACGAGCAGTCTGCGCTGCGCGGACTGGAAGACCGGTTGCCACTCCTCCTGGAGGTGGTGCAGGACGGGATCGAGCTCCACCGCCTCCACCTCGGGGTTCTGGCTCTTGCGGGCCCGCCCCAGCAGGCTCTCCACGGTCTCCACCAGGCGCTCGGTCTGGGCCAGGGCGGCCTCGCCCTCCTCGCGGACCGCCTCGGGGTTGTCCGCCTCGGCGAGGATCTCCTCCAGGCGCATCGTCAGCGCGGTCAGCGGCGTGCGCAGCTGGTGCGAGGCGTCGGTCGCGAAGTGGCGCTCGGTGGCGATCAGCCCGGCGATGCGCTCGGCGCTGCGGTCCAGGACCTCCGCCACCCGGTCGGCCTCCGGTATCCCGTACCGGTGGCCCCACGGCGTGGTCACGCCCGAGCCCAGGCGCTCGGCGGTGGCCGCCAGGTCGAGCAGGGGCAGGGTCAGCCTGCGGGCCTGGAACATCGACAGCCCGACGGCGACGCCGATGGCCAGCAGGGACAGCGACGCGATCCCCATCCAGGCGCGGACCACGCTCTGCTGCACGCTCTCGGCGCTCATCCACACCTCGACGCGCGTGCCCCGGCCGGTGGTCGCGGCCGCCTTGAGCATGCTCGGGGAGTCGGGCGCCTCGGGGTTGAGCGCGGGATCGCCCGCGGTCACCGAGGTGGGCTCCTCCGCCGGGGTGATCCGGATGAAGCGGTGGGGATGGTCGCGGTCGAACTCGCCCAGGTCGAGTCCACCGTGCAGTTCCAGCATGGTGTCGCTCTCGGCGCCGATCAGCTCCGCCTCGCCCTGGAGCTGACGGGTGCTCTCGTCGTACACCAGCTTGTACGTGAGCGCGCCCAGGGGCAGCCCGAGCAGCATGACGGCGATGACGGTCACCACCAGGGTGGAGAAAACCATCCGCCTGCGCATGTCACCTCATGTCCGTCCGACCCGGAGGCGACCGACCGGCGCGGGGCGCCTCGAAAGGTCGTGTCAGTCTCGCTCGAACCGGAAGCCCACACCCCGGACGGTCGTGATGTACGACGGCTGGTTGGCGTCGTCCCCCAGCTTGCGGCGCAGCCAGGAGATGTGCATGTCCAGGGTCTTGGTCGAACCCCACCAGTTGGTGTCCCACACCTCGCGCATGATCTGCTCGCGGGTGACCACCTTGCCCGCGTCGCGGACGAGCACGCGCAGCAGGTCGAACTCCTTGGTGGTGAGCTGGAGCTCGCGTTCGCCCAGCCAGGCCCGTCGGGAGTCGTTGTCGATGCGCACGCCGTGCACGACGGGCACCTCGGCACCGCCCCGGCGCAGCAGGGCGCGCACGCGAGCCAGGAGTTCGGCGAGCCGGAAGGGCTTGGTGACGTAGTCGTCGGCGCCCGCGTCGAGGCCGACGACGGTGTCGACCTCGTCGGCGCGGGCGGTCAGGATGAGGATGGGCGTTCCGTGACCCTCGGCCCGGAGCCGACGTGCCACTTCAAGCCCGTCCATTTCGGGCAGCCCGAGATCCAGGACCATGAGGTCTATGTCTCCCGCACGGGCACGGTCGAGTGTCTCAACGCCGTTGACGGTCACGTCCACCGTGTAGCCCTCGCGCCGGAGCGCGCGCGCGAGAGGCTCGGAGATCGAGACATCGTCTTCGGCCAGCAAAACGCAGGTCATGTTGTCGATCGTAGGTCCGGGGACGCGCATTTCCCTATTATGCGCGCCGGATGTCCCAAGGTTGGTCGAAAATACGCTAATCACATACCGGGCAAAAGGTTCAATTCGCCATCTCGGTACGTTTCTTTACACTTACATGGTGATAATGGGAAACTCGTGCCAGGCTCCGTGCCATCCGGACCGTGCCCCCCGGTGAACAGTGTGGCGGGGAAAATGGGACGATTCATTGCAAAACGTTTGGTAAGTCGGCGCCAGGACAGCGAGGCGTGGAGCCGACGCACCCGTCACCAGCCCCGACAGCGAGGAGAACGTACGTGAGTCCCGACAGTTCGCCACCGCCCTGGAGACCGCCGGGGGCGTACACCCCCCAGGAAGGGCAGCCTCCCCACGGGGTCCAGAACCCGCAGGGAGCACAGGCTCCTCAGGGCCAACCGATGCCTCCGAACCCCCAGAACCCCCAGAGTCCGCAGGGCACACCGGGGGCTCCGAGTTCGCAGGCAGCACAGGGTAACCAAGGACCGCATGCCTCCCAGGCTCCCCAGGGGCCTTCGCATCCTCATGGGTTCCAGGCATCTCAGGGGGTTCCTGCCCCTCCAGGGCCGCAGGGTCCTCACTGGCAGCAGATTCCCCAAGGACCCCAAGGACCCCAAGGACCCCAAGGACCGCAGGGGCCCCAGGGGCCTTACGGGCAGCCGCCCCAGCCGCCCCGCCCGCCCCAGCCGGGCCGTTACGGCACCGGTCTGCTGGCCGTGCTCGCCGTGATCGCGGTGCTGGCGGGTGCGTCCTTCCTCGGTGGAGGACTCGCTCTCGGCGGCAGGGTGACCGGCCTCGTCGCCGCGGACGGCGGCTCCGATCCCTCGGCGGAGCCCAGCGGCGAGCCGACACAGGAGGCTCCCACCGAGGCCCCCGCGCCCACCCGGGAGCCCCTGCCCACCGACGAGCCCTCCGCCGAGCCGACGGACGAACCGACCTCCGAGGCGGAGAACCTCATCAGCTCGGAGGAGCTGATCGACGAGCTGCGCCGCGACTTCGGGATCGACGCCCGCCAGGACATCACCGACGAGGTCTGCGGCTCGGATCCCGAGGCCGAGGAGGCCACCCTCTTCCAGTGCACCTCGTCGATGGACACCAACCTGGTGAGGGTGGCCGCCTTCGAGAGCTCCGGAATCGCGATGATCGCCGCGATGGCCATGCTGGAGAGCGAGGAGAACTCCGCGGCGGACATCCAGGACGCCTGCCACTTCGTGCTGGTGTGGTTCGAGGAGAACGGCCTGGACCAGCAGGAGCGCGACGACATGGCCGAGGCCACGCGCGAGATCGCGGGCTGCCCCTGACCGGACCCGGAGGGCTCCGGGGCCCGGGGGCCGGTCGAGGGACCGGACCGCCGGGAGGACAGCTGGTGCGGAGCCCGGGGCCCGCAGGCCCGCGAAGCGCCACGGCCGGACGGCCGCCCGACCCCGCACACGCGGTGTCGGCAGGCCGTCCGGCCGCCTTTGGGACCAGCGCTGCGGGGCCGACCCGGCCGGGTCGGCCCCACTGTCAGGAGCCCGAGCCCGGGAAGTCCGCGCCCGCGGCCCCCCTGCGCCTGCGGCCGAGATAGAGCGCGGCCCCACCGGCCGCGACGGCGACCACGGCCGCCGCCACCAGGCCGAGCAGCGCGCCGCCCGTCCGCGGCAGTGAGCCGTCCGCGTTCCCGCCGGGCTTGCCGGAACCGTCGTCCGGGCCGTCCGTGGCGGGCGGGTCCGTCGGGTCCGGGCTCGGCCCGCCGTCCGGGTCGGTGGGCTCGCCGGTGGGTTCGACGGTCGGCGGGTCGGTGGGCGTTCCGCCGCCGTCACCGTCGGGGACGGTGGCCCGCTCTCCCACCACGATGCGGCCGGAACCGCCCTCGGGGTAGGCGGCCTCGGTGACCCGGCCCTCCAGGGTTCCGGTGAGCAGTCCCTCCAGCGCGGCCTGGTAGGTCGCGCCCACCACGGTGAAGTCCGCTCCGCGGAACGGGTACATGTCGCCGCCCCGGGCGGAGAAGTCGTTGGTCACGATCGTGATCGGGTCGCCGTCCACGACCTCGCCGTCCTCGACGAGCACCGTTCCGTCGTGCAGGATCGCGCTGCGGACCCGCTCGCCGGGGGTGGTCACGGTGCCCTCCTCGTCCACCACCTGCGCCGCGCGCTCCGGGTCGTAGGCGAAGTTGACCCCGGCGACCTGCATGAACGCGCCGCTGGCCGCGGGAGCCGCGGCCACACCCTGCTCCAGCAGCTCCTTGACCTGCGAGCGCGGGAGGTCGGGGACCACCGCCACCTGGTTGGCGAACGGGGCGATCGAGTAGGTGTCCAGCGCGGTCAGCGGACCGGCCGGGACCACCGAGGCGTTGCGGATGCCGCCGCCGTTCTGGATGCCGATCCGCGGAGCGGGCACGCCGTACTCCTGCGCGTTGCGCACGCCGGTGTCCAGCAGCGCGTCGGCCACCAGGTTGCCCAGGTTGGTCTCCTGGGTGCGCACGCCCGGGTTCTGGACGCCGTTGAGGTCGACCTCGCTGGTGGCCACCTCCGTCTCCGCCAGCCCCGCGACGTACTCGGACACGGGGGCGGTGACCTGCGACTCCACCTCGGGGTGGGGCTCGACCGCGTCCTCGCCGACGCCGGAGACCCGGACCGGCCCCGAACGGTCGGAGACCGACACCAGGTCACCGCCGTCGAAGTTCACGACCAGGCGGCCCACGTACTTGTGGTTGGACCCGGCGGTGACGATGGGAACCTCGACGCCCTCGGGGTTGGTGGCCATGAGCGGGTAGGACAGGGGCTCGCCGGTCTCCGGGTGCGCCGTGACCTCGTCGCCGGGCACCAGGGCGTCGTCGGCGCCGGCCATCACCTCGTGTCCGCCGCCCGCGACGATGACGTCGACGCCGGTCAGCTCCCGGGCCACGCGCTCCTCGTAGGCGATCCCCTGGAGGTGCGACAGGAGGACGATCTTGTCCACGCCCTCGGCGGTCAGCCGGTCGACCTCGGCCTGCACGGGGGCGACGAGGTCCTCCACCACCACGTCGCGCGGACTGGTGATGGTGTCCAGCGGCGGGTACAGCGCGCCGACGACGCCGACCTCGTGGCCGGAGGCCTCCACCACGGTGCTGGGCGCGATCCGGCCCCCGTCCGCCAGGGCGGCCAGGCGCGGCTCGGCGGACACGTCCACGTTGGCGGCGACCACCGTGGTGTCCCCGCCCAGCTGTTCGAGGAAGTCCGCGTACACGTCCGGGCCGAAGTCGAACTCGTGGTTGCCCATGGAGACCGCGTCGTAGTCCGCGTGGCCGGCGGCGAGGGCGTCGTAGAAGGGGGCGCCCTCCTCCCGGGAGGCGGCGAACTCCGGTCCCGGCAGGTACATGTCCCCCGCGTTGACCGTGACGACGCCGCGCTCGCCGGCCTCGTCCTCCCCGGCCGCGGCGCCGCCGCCCTCGGCCTCGCGCAGCCGGTCGAGCAGCGTCGTGAAGCGGGCGGCGCCGCCGAAGTCCTCCTGCCCGGAGGCGGACAGCAGCTGGGACTCGGGGTCGTTGGCGTGCAGGATCGTCAGGGTGAAGTCGGCGCCGTCCCCGGGGTTCATGGGGACGGTCGCGCCGGCCGCGGGGACGGACGGCACCACCAGGGCGCCGGTCAGCACCAGCGCGGCCGAGGCGCGCACGAGTCTGGACATCGTTGCGGGGCTCCTTCGCAGGCGGGGGACGGGGGATCCACCGGGGCGGACGGGGTCGGGGGACGGGCCCGAAGGGGTTCACACTAGAGCCGCCGGGGCCGGGGGCACATGGTTCCCACGGTTACGATTTGCAGAATCTGCGGTTCCGATACCGGTTTTCGGCCTGCCTGTATCGCGCTGCGTGACCGGACGACCTCCACGGTCCGCCCGGAGCCGCGCCTCCCGCGCTCCGGACCCCTACCATGGTTGGGACAAGCCGTCTCGACATCCCTCGGAGGACGTCCGTGTTTTCCTCTGGCCAGGACCCGTACGACCCCAACGGGACACAGGGCGCGGGCGGCGTCCCGCCGTACGGGGCGCCCGGCTCCGGGGCCGGTTTCGACGCGCTCCGCCCCGACGCCCCCCTCCCCAGGAAGGTGGCGGTCGTCCGCGCCCTGATGTTCGTGGGCGGCGTCTGCGGGCTGGCCCTGTCCGGCCTCTTCCTCATGGGGCTCAGCGTCTCGGCCGACGCGATGGACGAGGCGCTGCGCCAGCAGGCCGAGCTCGCCGCCGAGGAGGGCCTGGAACTCGCCGTCAGCGCCGAGGCGATGCGCGCCATGATGGTCGTCATGGCGGCGGTCACGGGCGTGTACGGGCTGCTGTCCACGCTCCTGGCGGGCAGGATCCGGCGCCGCACGGTCGGCGTGTTCTGGGGCGTCGTGCTCTTCCAGGGCGCTGCGGGCGCGCTCCTGCTGTGGACCGTGCTGGCCGGGGACGTCCTCGCGCTCGTCCCGTTGGGCTTCGCGGTCATGATGGTGGCGTACATGCTCTCCCGCGAGGGCCGCGCCCACTACGGGCTCCTCTGACCGGGGGTCGTCCACAGCCCCCTACCGGCGCCCGCGCCCTTGCGGTTTCCCGGAAGCCGGGGGTCCCCGGGGGCCTCCCACCCCGTGCTGCCCGCCTTGTGTGACACATCACCCCCGGCCGGCCCCGAGCGGCCCGGCGCTCGCCTCCGGCTCCCGCGGTCCCCTCAGCCCTCCCCGCGGCCGAACAACCCCGTCCGCGGGGGCTGCGGAGGGCGCACCGCCACCTCCGTCCACCGCCGCTCCAGCAACCCACGCACGGCCGCCGCCCCGGTGACGGCCCCCGCCTCCCCGGAGCCACCGGACGCGCGCACCCCGCCCTCAACGTTCTCCAGGCCCAGGGCGGCGCGCAGCAGCCCGGCGGAGTCGGGACGCTCGCCGGGGTCCTTGGACATCGCGGCCAGCACCAGCCGCTCCAGGCCGGGCGGCAGGTACTCCAGGTCCGGCTCCTCGAACATCACGCGCCGGGCCATCTCCTTGGCCCCGGCCCGGCCGAACGGGTCGTGCCCGGCGGCCGCGAAGGCCACCGTCGCGCCCCACAGGAACACGTCCGCGCCCTGCGCGGTGGGCTGGCGCCGGTACTGCTCGGGGCTGATCCACCCCGGGGTGCCCAACCGGTCGACCCGCTCGCTGACCCGCCCGTCGGCCAGCCCCTCCGGCGAGGGCAGCCGCAGGTCCCGGTAGGCGCGGCGCATCCGCCGCAGGCGCATCCACTTGGTGGGGTCGGGGTCCTCCACCGGGTGCGCGATCCCGAAGTCCAGCAGTTTGGGCCCCTTGCCCGAGAGCACCACGTTGCCGGGCTTGAGGTCGCGGTGGACCACCCCGGCGGCGTGGACCGCCCGCAGAGCCTCGGCGGTGCCCACGGCCAGTCCCAGGAGCATCCCCCCGCGCAGACGGCCGTACCGCTCCACGTGATGGCGCAGGGTGGGCCCCGGCACGTACTCGGTGATCATCCACGGCCGCGGCGCCTCCACGTCCGCGCGCACGAACCGCGCCACCGACGGGCTGTTCACCCTCGCGAGGAGGCGGGCCTCGTGGGCGAAGCGCTCCCGGAAGCGCCGGTCCGCCGCCTGCTCGGCGTGGACGACCTTGACCGCCAGGTAGCCGTGCACGCCCGGGGAGTCGGCCGCGTAGACCGTGCCCATCCCCCCGGAGCCGATCCGCCCCCGCACCCGGTGCCCGCCGATCTCGCGGGGGTCGTCCGGCTCCAGGGGGTCGAGCCTGCGCACACCTCGCGCTTTCATGGGGGCTCCCGTTTCACTGGGGACACGCTTCACTGGGGACACGCTTCACTGGGGACACAGGGGACGCGATCCTATCCGTCCCGGGCGCGGCGGTCGGAGTTCCACGCGGCCGAAAACCCCTACACGGCAGGAGGTTTCGGTATAAAAATATCGTAAAGCCCACGCGTGGCCACGCGCCCGAACCGAGAGGGACGCGATGGAGCTCACCCTCTCCGGCGGGTACAACGTCATCCTCACCTCCGACATGTGCCGGTCGATCCGCCTCGCCGCGCCCCTGGGCGCCCGGCGGGACGTGTGGTGCCCCGACGTCCGCGAGCCGGGGGAGGGCGCGCCCCTCATCGCCCAGGGCCCGGCCGAACGCGACGCCCGCGGGCTGCTCGTCCTCACCGAGCGCGGGGTCCAGGCCCGGTCCATGCTCCTGCCCCTGGCCGGTCTGGTCGGCGAGCCCGGACGGGAGGGCAGGCCCACGCTCGACCCCTCCCTGCCGGAGGAGCGAGCCCGGAGGCTGCGCCTGGCCCTGGACGCGGTGCGCGGCGGGCGCGCCCGCCACCAGCGCGCGGAGAGGGAGCGCGACCCCGTGCGGATCGTGGTGTCCGCGGAGGGGAGTTCGTGTCCCCGGAGCGCTCGACGAGGAGACCCGGCCCCTCCTGGAGCGCACGCAGAGCGCCGAGGTGCTCGACTCCCCCGTCCGGGCCCAGGAGCTGGCCCTGCGGGTGGCCGCGCTCGCCGGCGACCAGGACTGAACCGCTCCCGCGCGGGGCGTCCACAGGCCGAGGCCGGGCCTGCCGAACGTCGGCGGTCTCTGGCACTGTCGTGGGGGAGGAAGGGAGCTCCGCCATGACCCCCGGACAGTTCATCGACGCCGCCCTGTGGTTTCCCGAGGCCGAGGAGACCGAGCCCTTCGGCCCCGGCTACCTGGTCTACAAGATGGCCGGGCAGAAGATGTTCGCCCTGCTCATGGGGGGAGGTGACGGGGGCGGTCCCGCCACGGTCAACCTCAAGTGCGATCCGGAGCTGGCCCTGGAGCTGCGTGACCAGTTCCCCGCGGTCACCCCCGGGTACCACATGAACAAGAAGCACTGGAACTCCGTGCTCCTGGACGGCACGGTGCCCGAGGACGAGATCCTGGAGATGCTCAGACACTCCTACGTCCTGGTGGCGGGGAGCCTGCGCCGGGCCGACCGCGACCGCGTGCTCGCGGTGCTGGGCGACGGCGCGCCGGAGACCGGCGGACCGGCCCCGTCGGCCCCGGAGAGGGTGTGAACGAGGAGAGGACCGCCACGTGCCCGACGCGACCTTCCGACCAGCCGTCGTCCAGGGCGTCCTGGAGCGGGTCACCTACGCCAACGAGGAGAACGGGTACACCGTCGCCAAGGTCGACACGGGCCGGGGCGCGCACGACCTCCTCACCGTCGTGGGTTCCCTCATGGGCGTCCAGCCCGGCGAGGCGCTGCGCATGCGCGGCCGCTGGGGCTCACACCCGCAGTACGGCCGCCAGTTCCACGTGGACGACTACACGACCGTCCTGCCCGCCACGGTCCAGGGCATCCGCCGCTACCTCGGCTCCGGCCTGATCAAGGGCATCGGCCCCAAGATGGCCGAGCGGATCGTCGGCCATTTCGGCACCGACGCGCTGGAGGTCATCGAGGAGCACCCCGAACGGCTCATCGAGGTCCCGGGCCTGGGACCCAAGCGCACCCGGCTCATCGCCGACGCCTGGGAGGAGCAGAAGGCCATCAAGGAGGTGATGGTCTTCCTCCAGGGCGTGGAGGTCACCACCTCCCTGGCCGTGCGCATCTACAAGAAGTACGGCGACGCCTCCATCCAGATCGTGCAGAAGGAGCCCTACCGCCTGGCCACCGACGTGTGGGGGATCGGCTTCAAGACCGCCGACACCATCGCCCGCGCGGTCGGCATCCCGCACGACAGCCCGCAGCGGGTCATGGCGGGCATCCAGTTCACCCTCTCGGAGTCCACCGGCGACGGGCACGTCTACCTGCCCGAGGAGAAGCTCATCTCGGCGGCCGTGAAGATCCTCCAGGTGGAGGCCGGGCTGGTGATCGAGTGCGTGGCCGAACTCGTGGCCACCGAGGGCGTGGTCCGCGAGACGGTGCCCGGGCCCGAGGGGGAGCCCGTGCGCGCCGTCTACCTGCTGCCCATGCACCGAGCCGAGATCGGCCTCGCCTCCGGCCTGCGCGGCCTGCTCCACGCCCCGGCGGACCGCATGCCCGCGTTCGCCGGGGTGGACTGGGACGTGGCCCTGGGCTGGCTGCGCTCGCGCACGCGCGCCGACCTCGCCGAGGCCCAGAGCGAGGCCGTGCGGCTGGCCCTGTCGGAGAAGGTGTGCGTGCTCACCGGCGGGCCCGGCTGCGGCAAGTCCTTCACGGTCGCCTCCATCGTCACCCTGGCCATGGCCAAGCACGCCACGATCGTGCTGGCCGCGCCCACCGGACGCGCCGCCAAGCGCCTCACCGAGATGACCGGCATCGAGGCGCGTACGGTGCACCGGCTCCTCGAACTCCGCCCGGGAGGCGACGCCGCCTACGACCGCGACAACCCCCTCGACTGCGACCTCCTGGTGGTGGACGAGGCCTCCATGCTGGACGTGATCCTGGCCAACAAGCTGGTCAAGGCGGTCCCGCCCGGGGCGCACCTGCTGTTCGTCGGAGACGTGGACCAGCTGCCCTCCGTGGGCGCGGGCCAGGTGCTGCGCGACCTGCTGGACGGGGACTCCCCCGTGCCGAGCGTGCGCCTGACCCACGTCTTCCGCCAGGCCCAGCACTCCGGGGTGATCACCAACGCCCACCGGATCAACGGCGGCGAGCCGCCGGAGTTCCAGGGGATGTCCGACTTCTTCCTCTTCCCGTGCGAGGAGTCCGAGGACGCGGCCGAGATGACCGTGGACGTGGTCGCCCGCCGTATCCCGCGCAGGTTCGGCCTCGACCCGCGCCGGGACGTGCAGGTCCTCACCCCCATGAAGGGCGGCCCGGCCGGTGCGGCCAACCTCAACACGGCCCTCCAGAGCGCCGTGACGCCCTCCGGCGAGCACGTCCCCGAACGCCGGTTCGGCGGACGCGTCTTCCGTGTCGGCGACAAGGTCACCCAGGTCCGCAACAACTACGACAAGGGCGAGAACGGGGTGTTCAACGGAACGCTCGGCGTGGTCACGGGGCTCGACGAGGTGGCCCAGGAGGTCCTGGTCCGCACCGACGAGGACGAGGAGATCGCCTACGACTTCGCCGAGCTCGACGAGCTCGCCCACGCCTACGCCATCACCGTGCACCGCTCCCAGGGCAGCGAGTACCCCGCGGTGGTCGTGCCCGTCACCACCAGCGCCTGGATGATGCTCCAGCGCAACCTGCTCTACACGGCCGTCACCAGGGCCAAGAAGCTGGTCGTCCTCGTCGGCTCCCGGCGCGCCCTGGCCCAGGCGGTGCGCAACGCCTCCTCCGGGCGCAGGCACACGGCCCTGGCGCACCGGCTGCGGTCGGCCGGTCGTCCGCTGGAGGAGCCCCCGGCCGCGGACGCCCCCTGACCGCACGGCACGGGAAAAGACGGTGAACGTTCGCCGATATCCGTCACGCGCGTCCACCGGGCGAAATATGCTCTGCCCCAACCTCCGGCTCCGGGCGCCGCGTCCCGACCCGGGCGGACGACCAGCCACACCGGAGGCCGGCGCTCTTTCCACTCCCCCGGAGAGCGGCGGCACCCCCGGGCTCCGGCCTCCCAGCGCCGGCGCCCGGGGCCCACGCCCGCCGCCCCGGAGGTCACAGGCCCTGGCTAGGGTGGAGCACTGTGGAACAGCAGACCCTGATCGTGGTGGGAGCCGTCATCGTCCGTGACGGCCGCGTCCTGGCCGCACAGCGCGCCGACCCCGAGGCCCTGCGCGGCCGGTGGGAGTTCCCCGGCGGCAAGGTCGACCCGGGGGAGAGCCCGGAGCTGGCCCTGGTCCGCGAGTGCCGCGAGGAACTCGGCGTCGCCGTCCGCCCCCTGCACCAGCTCGGGGCGGACGCGCCCTTCCCCGCGCCCGCCAGGAGGCACACGCGCCCCGCCGTGCTGCGGCTCTGGCGCGCGGAACTGGTCGCGGGGGAGCCCCGCCCCCTGGAGCACCTGTCCCTGCGCTGGCTCGCCGCCGACGAGCTGCGCGGCCCGGACTGGCTGCCCGCCGACGTGCCCTTCCTCGACCTCGTCGAACCCCTGCTCACCCCGGGCGCCGTCCCCCGCTCCTGACCCCCGCGGGTGAGCGGACGCCGCCGTGCGCGCGGGAGCGGCCGGGCGCCGCCGCGCGCCGGACAGGAGCGGCCGGGATCCGCGGGGCCGTGACGGCGGCGGCCTGCACGTTTCCCCACCAGCCCACCATGACCGCATAAACTGGCGGTGGGCCGTGGCACTCCGCGGTTCTTCCCAGTACCAGGAGAACGAGACTTTCCCATGTCCAGCGCTACGCCCGTCGAGGGCTCCGCACGCCGCAGCGACCTCCGTAACGTCGCGATCGTGGCCCATGTGGACCACGGCAAGACGACCCTCGTTGACGCCATGCTCTGGCAGTCCGGTGTGTTCCGGGAGAACCAGGACGTCGACGACCGGGTGATGGACTCCAACGACCTGGAGCGCGAGAAGGGCATCACCATTCTCGCCAAGAACACGGCCGTCCACTACACCACGCCCGAGGGCGAGGACGTGGTCATCAACATCATCGACACCCCCGGCCACGCCGACTTCGGCGGCGAGGTCGAGCGCGGCCTGTCGATGGTCGACGGCGTGGTCCTGCTCGTGGACGCCAGCGAGGGCCCCCTCCCGCAGACCCGCTTCGTGCTGCGCAAGGCCCTCCAGGCCAAGCTCCCCGTCATCCTCGTGATCAACAAGGTGGACCGGCCCGACAGCCGGATCGCCGAGGTCGTGGACGACACCTACGAGCTGTTCATGGACCTGGACGCCGACGAGTCGCAGATCGAGTTCCCGATCGTCTACGCCTGCGCCCGCGACGGCAAGGCCTCCCTGGAGCGCCCCGCCAACGGCACGGTGCCCGACAACGACAACCTCGTGCCGCTGTTCAGCACCATCCTGGACACCATCCCGGCACCCGAGTACATCCCCGGGGCCCCGCTCCAGGCGCACGTGACCAACCTGGACGCCTCCCCGTTCCTGGGCCGCCTGGCGCTGTGCCGCATCCAGCAGGGCGAGCTGCGCAAGGGCCAGCAGGTCGCGTGGATCCGCACCGACGGCACCGTCCAGCAGGTCAAGCTCACCGAGCTGCTCATGACCGACGGCCTGGAGCGCAAGCCCGCCGAGAAGGCCGGGCCCGGCGACATCGTCGCCATCGCCGGTATCGAGGAGATCATGATCGGCGAGACCCTCGCCGACCTGGAGAACCCGGTCCCGCTGCCGCTGATCCGGGTGGACGAGCCCGCCATCTCCATGACCATCGGCACCAACACCTCGCCGCTGGTCGGCAAGGTCAAGGGCGCCAAGGTCACCGCGCGCCTGGTCAAGGACCGCCTCGACAAGGAACTCGTCGGCAACGTCTCCCTGAGGGTCCTGCCCACCGAGCGCCCCGACACCTGGGAGGTGCAGGGCCGCGGCGAGCTGGCGCTGGCCATCCTGGTCGAGCAGATGCGCCGGGAGGGCTACGAGCTGACCGTCGGCAAGCCGCAGGTGGTCACCCGGGTCGTGGACGGCAAGGTGCACGAGCCCGTCGAGCGCCTCACCGTGGACGCCCCCGAGGAGTACATGGGCGCCATCACCCAGCTGCTCAGCATCCGCAAGGGCCGCATGGAGAACATGGTCAACCACGGCACCGGCTGGGTGCGCATGGACTGGCTGGTGCCCTCCCGCGGCCTCATCGGCTTCCGCACCGAGTTCCTCACCGAGACCCGCGGCACCGGTATCGCCCACCACGTCTTCGAGAAGTTCGAGCCGTGGTTCGGCGAGCTGCGCACCCGCCCCAACGGGTCCCTGGTGGCCGACCGCTCCGGCGCCGCCGTCGCGTTCGCGATGTTCAACCTCCAGGAGCGCGGCACGCTCTTCGTCGAGCCGGGCACCGAGGTCTACGAGGGCATGATCGTGGGCGAGAACTCGCGCTCCGACGACATGGACGTGAACATCACCAAGGAGAAGAAGCTCACCAACATGCGCTCGGCCACCGGCGACGAGCTGGTGCGCCTGGTGCCGCCGCGCAAGCTGTCCCTGGAGCAGGCGCTGGAGTTCTGCCGCGAGGACGAGTGCGTGGAGGTCACCCCCGAGCACGTGCGCATCCGCAAGGTCGTCCTGGACCAGAAGGAGCGCGGCCGGATGACGGCCAACAAGAAGCGCCAGCAGCAGTAGGACCGCTGCCCCCGTGCGTGGGCGGGCCGCCTCGGCGGCCCGCCCACGACGCGTTTTCCGGTGGCTCCCCTCGGGTAGACCCGTGATCAGCATGAAGTCCGAGCCCACGTGTCCCCGTTGCGGGCGCGCGGTCCAGCCTCCGGGGCTGTGGACCAGCGCCTGGCAGTGCGACGCCCACGGGCCGGTGGCGCCCCTCCAGGAGGTGCGCGCCCCCGGGCCGGCCGCGCTGGAGGCACTCCTGCCCCAGGCGCACGTCCCGGTCTGGATCCCCTGGCCGCTGCCCGCCAACTGGGTGGTCACCGGCTTCGCCGAGGCCGGTGACGACCGCAGCGGCGCCCTCGCCACGGCCGTCGCCCTCTCCGGGCCCGACCTGGTCGGCGGTGTCGGCGAGGTGGTCATCGTCGCCGAGGACCCGGGAGTCGGGCTCGGCGCACGCCTCGCCGGGCTGGAGGGCCCCGACCCCGGCGACGGCTTCGACGCCTCCGCCGCCGACGCCAAGGTGCGCTTCGACGGCCACGAGATCGCCCTGTGGAACCTGGCCCTGGGCCCCGACCGCGCCGTCTACACCGGCGAGGCGCTCGCCCAGTGGCTGTGGCTCGTCTTCGCCTCCGCCGACACCGGCGTGCTCATGTGCGAGATCAGCGCTCTGCGGGACCTGCGCGACATCCGCGACGGCGGGCTCTCCCTGGAGCCGCCCTTCGGCGCACCCAGCCCCTTCCTCACCCGGGCTCTGGCGCCCCGGCGGGACGCGGATTGAGCGGGAGGCCCTCGCCCCGGCGGAGCGCGCCGGAGCACGGCCTACGTACAATCGCCCGGTGACACGTATCGACCTGCACGCACACAGCTCGGTCTCCGACGGAACCGACACCCCCGCCGAAGTCGTCGAGCACGCGGTCGCCGCGGGTCTCGACGTGCTCGCCCTCACCGACCACGACACGGTCGGCGGAATCGGGGAGGCGGCCGAGCACCTGCCTTCCGGGTTCACCCTGGTCCCCGGGATGGAGCTCTCCTGCGCCCACGCCGGGTCCAGCGTCCACCTGGTGTGCTACCTGTTCGATCCCGACGACCCCGCGCTCACCGGTGAACTGCGCCGGGTCCGCTCCGACCGGGCCTCCCGCGCCGAGGAGATGGTCCGCAAGCTCCGCGAGCACGAGGTCGACGTCACCTGGGAGCGGGTGCTGGAGATCGCGGGTGCGGGCCGCGACGAGTACGCCGACGCCAACACGATCGGCCGCCCGCACCTGGCCCGCGCGATCGTGGAGGCGGGCGCGGCCAGGGACGTGCAGGACGCCTTCGACCGCTGGATCGGCTCCGGCGGCCCGGCCTACGCCTCGCGGTACGCGATCGACCCGGTCCGCGCGGTGGAGCTGGTCCGGGCGGCGGGCGGGGTCTGCTCGCTGGCCCACCCGGGTCGGGCGGAGGGCGCCCTCAACGGCGCGGTCCCCCTCGAACTCGTGGAGCGCATGGCCGGGGCCGGCCTGGGCGCGATCGAGGCCGACCACCCCTCGCACAACCGGCGGCAGGCCCGCCACTGGCGGGGCGTGGCCGGGGAGCTGGGCGTGCTGGTCACAGGCTCCAGCGACGACCACGGAAGCCTCACCGGTCACCGCCTGGGGTGCAGGACCACCGACCCGGAGGCGTTCGAACAGCTCGTGGCGCCCGCGACGGGGGTGCCCCTTCTGCGCGGGTGAACCGCGTGTCGTCCTCCCGGGGTCCGGTACGGTACCGACCACTGTGCGGGAGCGCGACAATGGTCGCAGCGCAACCACCCATACCCGGACGAAGTCGAGAGGTCTGAGCCGTGTTCTGGAATCGGAAGTCGAAGAAGCAGGAGGGCCAGGAGGCCACCGATTCCGCTGCGGAGGCCGCGGCGGAGCACGAGGAGACCGCCTCCGCCAGCGGGGACGGGGCCGCTGACGACGGGGCGAAGGACGCGGCCGGAACCGCTGAGGCCGCGGCGGAGGCCGTCGACGACGGCGCCGCGGAGCCCACCGCCGACGCCGGGGAGACCGCGAAGGCGGAGAAGGCGAAGGACGGGGGCGCCGACGGCACGTCCGACGGGGACACCACCGCGGACAGCGTCGCGGACGACGCGGACGAGGCCGAGGACTCCGCCGACGGGGACGGGAGGACGGAGGAGGCCGGGGCTTCGGACGGGTCCGAGGACTCCGACGAGGCCGACGAGGCCGACGAGCCGGTGAACGCCGACGTCTTCGCAGACGAGGGCGAGGAGGCCGGGGTGACCGGCCCCGACGGCGAGGGCATCACCCGCGTGCGCACCGCCGGGACCTTCGAGTTCGACGGCGAGGAGTACCCGGTCGTCAGCAACACCTGGATCATCGACGCCGACGACGAGGGCGTCGTCGTCATCGACCCCGGCCACGACGCCGAGGCGATCCTGGCCGCCGTCGGTGAGCGCGAGGTCTACCTGGTGGCCTGCACCAACGCCTACAGCCCCCACATCGAGTCGGCCATCAAGGTGGCCGAGGAGTCCGAGGCCCCCATCGCGCTGCACCCCCGCGAGATGCGCGCCTGGCGCCGCCACCACGGCGCCGAGCACCGCCCCGAGATCGAGGTGGAGGGCCAGGGCGCCCTCGACATCGGCAAGCTGCACATCGACGTCCTGGCCCTGCCCGGTACCTCCCCCGGCACCGTCGGCTACTACCTCAGCGAGCGCGGCGTCGTCTTCGGCGGCGACACCCTGCGCAAGGGCGAGCCCGGCATGGTCGGCAACACCTACATCGACTACACCACGCAGCTCGCCTCCATCGGCGAGGCGCTGCTGTCCCTGCCCCCGGACACGCGCATCCTGCCCGACCGCGGCCCCGCCACCACCGCGGCGGCCGAGGGCAAGAACTTCGACTCCTGGGTCTGAGCACAGACCCTCCGGGACCCAGCCCCCGCACGGCCGCCGCCGACCCGCCACGTTGACGGGTCGGCGGCGGCCGTCGCCGTGGGGACCGCGCTCAGCGGCGGCCCACCGACTCCGCCTCGTTCCAGAACGCGGTCAGCGCGCTCGCGACGGTCTCGGGCGCCTCCACGTTGGGGGAGTGTCCGGCACCGGGCACCACGAGGCGCTTGGCGCCCAGCCGCTCGGCCATCCGGTCCTGCTCCTCCAGCGGCCAGGCGTCGTCGTTCTCGCCGTACAGGACCAGCTTGGGGGCGTCCACCCGGGCCAGTTCGTCCACGCGGTCCGGCGCGGACACCAGTTCCTCCGCCATGTGCATCAGTCCCACGGCGCTGCTCCTCAACAGCCGGTCGCGCAGGAAGTCGCGGATCTCGGACCGGGAGCTGCGGGCCCGCGCCACGGAGTCGAACTGCTCCTCCCACAGCTCGCGGAGCCGCTCGGCGGTGGGGTTGACGGACACGGCGGCGATGAGGCCGCTCGCGGTGCCCGCGCCCGGACCGCTCAGGGCGCCGGGGCCCGAGCACAGGAGGGTGAGCGAGGCCAGCGGCGCCATCTCCACCAGCGCGGCCTCGCGTGAGACCAGCCCGCCGAAGGAGTGGCCCAGCAGGTGGACGGGGCCGCCGTCGCCGACCTGGTCCATGACCTCGGCGACCACCGCGCCCAGGGAGGGCAGGCCGTAGTCCGGCCTGCGCACGCCCGGGGGAGGGGAGAGGGATTCGGGGCCCGGTGACTCGTAGGTGCCGGGAAGGTCGATCGCGACCACCTCCCGCCCGGCCTGGGCCAGGCTCTGGAGGAGGGCGATGAAGTCCTCCTTGCTGCCGGTGAACCCGTGCACCAGGACAGCGGGGGCCAGTTCGGGGCCGCCGGAGGTGGGCAGCGCCCGCAGGGCGGCCACCGGACCGTACGACAGGGTCAGATCGGCGCGTCGCACGCCCGGTGGCAGGTCGATGAACTGAGGTGTACTCACGTCGGGTCACCCTAGACGATCGTCAGCCCGGGCAGACATAACCCGGGTCGTGGCCGACGGCCGGGACCGGTGCGGGCGTCGGCCCCGGGGCCCCGCGACCGGGCCGCGGGGCGCACGGCCGCGACGCCCGCCACGGGCGGGCGCCGGGGAGGGGTCAGGTGTTCTCGGGGTCCCTGCGGACCGCGCCGCGGGTACGGCGGCGGCGCCGTACCTTGCGCGCGCCCTCGTCGGAGGGTGCCGCGCCCTCACGCGGTGCCTCCTGGGCCACCGGCGCGCTCTCGGCCTTGCCCGCCGCGGCCTCGGCCCCGGCCGCGCTCTGGCCGCCTCGGGTGCGCCGACGCGAACGGCTGCCGCGGCTCCGGCCGCGTCCGCCCTCGTCGCGTCCGCTCTCACCGCGTCCGCCCTCGGCTCGCGCGCCCTCGCCGCGGCCCCGGCCCCGCCGACCGCCGCGCTCGCCGCGCGCCACGCCGGTGTCGCCGATGTCCTCGATCTCCTCGGCCTCCAGACCCGCGTGCTCGTCACGCCGGTCCGCGGCCAGCCTGCCCTTGGTCCCGGCCGGGATCCGCAGCGCCTCGAAGAAGTGCGGCGAGGTGGAGTAGGTCTCCTCCGGCTCGTGGAAGGGCAGGTTGAGGGCGCCGTTGATCAGCTTCCAGCGCGGCATCTCCTGCCAGTCCACGAAGGTGACGGCGGTGCCGCTGCGCCCGGCCCGGCCGGTGCGGCCGATGCGGTGCGTGTAGGTCTTCTCGTCCTCGGGGGTCTCGTAGTTGACCACGTGCGTGACGTCGTCCACGTCGAGTCCCCGGGCGGCCACGTCGGTGGCGACCAGGATGTTGATCTTGCCGTTGCGGAAGGCCCGCAGGGCCCGCTCGCGCTGGCTCTGCCCCAGGTCGCCGTGGACGGCCGCGACGGCGAACCCGCGCGTCTCCAGGTCGCCCGCCACCCGGTCGCAGGCCCGCTTGGTCTGGCAGAACACCATGCTCTGGCCGTGGTCCTGCGCCTGGAGCAGGCGGGCGAGCATCTCGATCTTGTCCATCTGGTGGGTGCGGAACGCGTGCTGCGTGATCTGCCCCGTGATGGCCGAGCCGTCGATCTCGTCGTCGTCGCTCGCGCGCACGTGCGTGGGGCGGTGCAGGTACTTGCGCGACAGGGAGACGATCTCGCTCGGCATGGTGGCCGAGAAGAGCATCGTCTGGCGCTCGCTCGGGATCCTGGTGAGGATGCGCTCGATGTCGGGCAGGAAGCCCAGGTCGAGCATCTTGTCGGCCTCGTCCAGCACCACCGCGGACACGCCGCCCAGGCTCAGGTGCTTCTGCTTCTCCAGGTCCAGCAGGCGGCCCGGGGTGCCGACGACGACGTCGGTGCCCTCCTTGAGGCCGTTGACCTGCGGCTCGTAGGAGCGGCCGCCGTAGACGGTCAGGATGCGGGTCCCGCTGCGCTTGCTGGCGGTGGTCAGGTCCGCGGCGACCTGGATGGCCAGCTCGCGGGTGGGGACCACGACCAGGGCGCGCGGCCGCTTGGACGTTCCGGGGTCCTTCTGCGCCCGCTGGAGCAGGGGCAGGCCGAAGGCCAGGGTCTTACCGGTGCCGGTACGGGCCTGGCCGATGATGTCGCTGCCGCCCAGCGCGATCGGCAGGGCGAGCTCCTGGATGAGGAAGGGCTCGATGATCCCCTCGGCCTCCAGGGCGTCCGCGAGTTCGGTGCTCACACCGAGGTCGCGGAAGGTCGTCTTCGGTTTGGTCGTGACTTCTGTGCTGCTCAGGGCTCAAGCCTCCATCTTGGCGGGCCGCAACGTTGGCGTGGCCGCGGCGGGATGCGGTCGCGGACGGCTCCTCGGCCGCCGCGGGGGGCGCGGCTCACCGGTCGTCCCTCTCGCGGAACGGTGCGGTGGCGCTGCCGTGAGGTCCCGTGCGGCGCAGGGGTTCTGTCCGGCCGCGGATCGGGACCTTCCCCGCTCGGGACGGGGAGCATCCGTGGTTCGTCGTTATTCCTCGCGCGGTCCGGTCCACCGTCGGTGGGGCCCGCGCCTGTGCGGGCGCCGCCTCCGCGGCGCCGGTACGTGGGAGATCCCGCGTGTGTGAGGGAGATGTTCGCGTCGGACGCACACACCGGTCATCACGCAGAGTCTAGCTGCTGACTCGCCAGGTGGACATACCAGTTCACCGGGCTGTGGACGGCGTGGACCGTACCCGCTCCCGGCGTGTACAACCGTGCCTTCGGTCCGTTTAGTCCCCGGTTCGGTGCCCGGGGGGCCTGGCGATACCCTGGCGGGCATGACCCACGGCCCCTCCGCCGAGCCCGGCGTGATCGACCTGCTCGGCCTGCTCGCCTACGCGGAGCTCGGCTCCTTCTTCCGCCTCGCCGACGACGCGGGCCTGGCCCCGTCGCTGCGCTCCAAGGGGCAGCTGGCCGCCCTGGCCGCCACCGAGCAGGCGCACTACCAGTCGCTCCGCGACCGGCTGGAGGAGCTGGGAGCGGTGCCCGAGGAGGCCATGGGGCCCTTCGTGGGGCCGCTGGACGCCTGGCACGACCGGACCGAGCCGCAGAGCTGGCTGGAGAGCCTGGTCAAGACCTACGTCGGCGAGGGCATCGCGGGGGACTTCTACCGCAAGGTCGCCGAGCTGGCCGACGAGGAGACGCGGACCCTGGTCGAGGGCGTGCTGGCCGAGACCGGGCGGGCCGAGTTCGTCTCCGCGACGGTGCGCGCCGCGGTGGAGGAGGACCCCAAGCTGGTCGGGCGCCTGTCCCTGTGGGCCCGCCGCCTGGTCGGCGAGGCGCTCAGCCAGGCGCAGGCCGTGGCGGTCTCGCGCCCCCAGCTCGCCGCGCTCCTGGCCGGGGACCCCGGGCGCGTCCCGGACGGTACGGGGCTCGGCGACCTCGCCGCGGTCAGCCGGATGTTCGCCTCCCTCACCGACCGCCACTCCGACCGCCTCAAGGCCATGGGACTGACCGCCTGACACGCGATCGCGGCGGCCGGATTCCTTGCCCGTCCTTGACCGGCCCCTGTGGGATCTTGGTCAAGCGCGGGTAATATCCAACACTTTCGTGACGATTCGTTGGGCACTGGCCGTAAAATCGATGAAGTTTCCGTCTCCTGACCACGCGAGTAGGTACTTCCATGCCCAGTGGGACCTCCGTGCGCCATCCGCTGGCCGGACTCACCCGTGACTTCCACCGGATCGGCCCCCTCGGTGCCCCGATCGAACCCTGGATGTGCGCTGAGCTGGACCAGCACGCCGCACAGGTGTGCGAAGGCATCACCTCCTCCGGTAGCGAGCTCAACGCCCGCACCCTGGGCACCTACCTGCACGGATTCCTCGACGGCTGCCTCGAACGGGGCTGGGACTCCGAGGCGGTCGAGTACGACTGGGAGACACTGCGCGTCCTCGCGATCTGCCGACTGGCCAAGGAGCGCGGTTTCGTCCGCTAGGTTTGGTGGCGTCCGCAGACCGGTGTGGTTCACAACCCGAGCTCCTCGTGGCCCCCGTCCCTACCCGTTCTCCGGTGGAAACCCGTCTTCGGGCGTACGCTGAAAAGTACTGGTGACTCCACAGCGGCCGATTCCGGTCCGGCGCACCGTGGCAGAACCAGGGTCCTGCGGAATGCAACCTGGGACTGACGGTGTTATGTCGGTCCGGAAAACGGACCCACAGGCACCGTAACTGGCGGAGCGGCCCGCAGAGCCGCGAGAAAGGAAGGCGAATGAGGAGCGGTCGGCATGGGGCGGCGCGCCCACCGGTCGGCGTCCTGATCCAACAGGACCGCGTCGACTTCGCGCTTTTCGCACTGATCTTCGTCGTCGCGCTGGTGTCGATGGTCTTCACCGGGCCCGGGAACGTCGCTTTCTGGCTGGCCTTCCTCCCGATCATCGCCTCCGTCGTGCTGACCTTCCGGCGGATCGAGCATCTCTCACGCCTGGAACTGCGCGACTCGGAATTCCTCTAGGGGGCGTCCGGCGGCACACGGCGGGGGCGGGGCCGTACGGCCCCGCCCCCGCCCCGTGTCCGCGCCCGTGGCTACGGCGCGGGCGGCTCGCCGCCCGCGCCGCGCCGTGCGCTCTGGGAGGTCGCGCCCTCGCGCGGCTCCGTGCGCTCGGCGGTCGAGGGACGGCCCAGGGCCGCCTCGCGACCGGCCCGGTAACTGCTCTCCTCGCTCATGCGGCTGGTCTCGCGCTCGGCCACGTCCAACCAGCGGGACCAGCGCGAACGCATCGGCTCGATCATGCCGCCGCCCACACCGACGACGAGGATGCCGCCGACCGTGGCCAGGACCGCGATCAGCACCGGCACGGTGACGGTCACCGCCACGCCCATCTGGTTCAGCGCCGCGATGACGCCGAGGGCCAGGATGAACACGCCAGCGGCGTTGGCCAGGAAACGGCCGTAGGAGAGGCCGCCCAGCGCACCGGAGACGATGTCGCGGACCGCCTTGGCGATCATCGCGGCCACCACCACGATCACCAGCGCGACGATGCCGCGCGGGATCCAGGCGATGACGTCGTTGAGCAGCGTGCTGATCGGGTTCGGTCCGAAGACGCTGAACGCGAGCGTGAACACGAACAGCAGCCCGACGTAGTAGATGATCTTTCCGCACAGCTCACTGGCGCTCCAGCGGCTGCGCTCGAAGTACTCGCCCACACCTCCGCGGTGCAGGGCACGGTCCAGTCCGACGCCGTGCAGACCCTTGGCGACCGCCTTGCCCACCAACCAGGCGATGATCCATCCCAGGACCAGGATCACCAGGAAGCCGATCAGCAGCGGCACGAAGCTCGCCACCGCCTGCCAGGCCGTCATCAGGCCCTGACCCATGTCCATAACGTCTTCACCCCCAAATCGCTTGCTCCGCCGGGGCTTCGAAGCGAAGGACCGGGCGGATACGGCGAAGAGAAGTGCGTTACTTCTCATTCCGGCGATACCCGGAGGGCGGCAATTGAATCGCTTGTCCCACGCAAGCGGAGGTGATTACCTTTTTTTGGGACATTCCTTGCCCGGCAGTGGGAAGAAATCCC
This sequence comes from Nocardiopsis alborubida, assembly GCF_012396365.1. Lineage (GTDB taxonomy): Bacteria > Actinomycetota > Actinomycetes > Streptosporangiales > Streptosporangiaceae > Nocardiopsis > Nocardiopsis alborubida. Next base: position 128,823 of record NZ_JAAXPG010000005.1, read on the forward strand.
TTTCTCGGCTGCCGGGGCGCTTTCGGGGCGTCACCGGGGAAGGCGAAGGCCCCCGTGCGCGCACGGGGGCCGGTCGTCGTCGGGCGGCGGGGCCGGTCCCGCCGGATCCGTCAGCCCTGTTCCCCGGAGCCGCGTTGCAGGTCCCAGCCGCTGATGCCGCGCCAGGCCAGGCGGGCCACCAGCTGCTCCGCCGCGTCCTTGGGCACGGAGCCGCGGCTGTTGAGCCAGTACCGGGCGCTGGTCTCGGCCATGCCGACCAGCCCGATGCTCAGCAGGTGCGCCTCCTCGTCGGAGATGCTGGTGTCCTGGCGGATCACCTCGCCGATGACCTCGGCGCAGCGCTGGAAGGTCTCCTCGCTCTTCTCCCGTACGGCCGGGAGGTTGCGCAGGTCGGACTCGAAGACCAGCCGGAAGGCCTCGCCGTCGCCCGCGACGAAGTCGAAGTAGGCGCGGAAGCTCGCGATGACGCGCTGGCGGTTGTCGTCCGTGCTCTCCAGGGCCTCGCGCTGCTTCTCGACCAGCACCTCGGAGTGTTCCTCCAGCAGGGCCAGGTACAGCTCCAGCTTCCCCGGGAAGTGCTGGTAGAGGACCGGTTTGCTGACTCCGGCGCGGTCGGCGATCTCGTCCATCGCCGCCGCGTGGTACCCGCGAGCGACGAAGACCTCCTGGGCCGCTGCCAGGAGCTGGCGGCGGCGCCTGACCCGGGGCAAGCGGGTACCCCGGGCGCGGGAGTCTGAAGGAGCTGTCACACCGACCCTCCGAACTCGGCATGGCAGATGCACGCCATAACCGGACATCTGCGTGGCTAGTGCTGGCGGACCGCGGCCAGTGGGCGCGCTCCACAGCGGTCCCCCTCATCCTACTCCGGCGTAGGTTCCCCGTGAGCAGGGGGAAGCCGGTTGGGGTCCCGGACGGGCGCGGCGCGGCACCGGCCGAACAGGTGGTCAGGGCCGCGATCGGCGGCCAGGAGGAAGCGGAGGAAAAAGGACGCGGGCCCGGGCGGGCGTGGCCTTCCCCGTCAGCGTCGGTCCTCGTCGTCCACGCCCGCCTCGCGGGCCTGTTCCACCACGTCCGCCTCGGCGGCTCGCTCGAAGCTCTCCTCGGACGGATTCTCCCACCCGTCCCCGCCCTCGTCGCCCCCGGCGGGCGCGCGCTGCTCGACCGCGTCGGCCTCGGGCACCTCGGATGCGGGGTCCCCGCCGGCGGCCGGGCGTCGTCCCACGGAACGGTTCTCCTGTGCCACAGGGTCCTCCCCAACGTCGTCGCCGTGCGTACGCCCGACCACTACCCGCCGCCCGGGCCGGTACGCGCGGCCCCGGGGACGAACTCGCCCGCGGGGCCGGCCGCCGACCTGGGCCGGGGCCCGGCGGACCACGAGGGGACGGAGCGGGGATGAACTCGCCCGCGGCGTTGGTTGTGAGGGGGAGGGACGGGCCCGCGAAGGGTGTGCTCCACGCCTCCCGGTGACGGGAATGCAATACCCCACCCGTTAGGTTGGGTATAAGTGCAAGCACGCTTCGCGTCCCCGCCCCCTCGCCCGGTGGCCCCTGCGGTACGGGCGGTGCGAAGCAACCCGAACAGACATGAGGAGTCACCGTGTCGCTGCCGCCGCTGGTGGAACCAGCTGACGAGCTGACCGTGGACGAGGTGCGCCGTTACTCGCGTCACCTGATCATCCCCGACGTGGGTATGGACGGGCAGAAGCGCCTGAAGAACGCCAAGGTCCTGGTCGTCGGCGCGGGCGGCCTGGGCTCCCCGGCGCTGCTCTACCTGGCCGCCGCGGGAGTGGGCACGCTCGGCATCATCGACTTCGACGTCGTCGACGAGTCCAACCTCCAGCGCCAGGTCATCCACGGACAGAGCGACGTCGGCCGCCCCAAGGCCGAGTCCGCCCGGGACAGCATCAAGGAGGTGAACCCGGGGGTCCGCGTCATCCTGCACCAGGAGCGCCTGGAGTCGGACAACGCGCTGGAGATCTTCGCCGACTACGACCTGGTCCTGGACGGCACCGACAACTTCGCGACCCGGTACCTGGTCAACGACGCCTGCGTCATCCTCGACAAGCCGTACGTGTGGGGTTCGATCTACCGCTTCGACGGCCAGGTCAGCGTCTTCTGGAACGAGTACGGGCCCCAGTACCGCGACCTGTACCCCGAGCCCCCGCCGCCCGGCATGGTGCCCTCCTGCGCCGAGGGCGGCGTCCTGGGCGTGCTGTGCGCCTCCATCGGCTCGGTCATGGTGAACGAGGCCATCAAGCTGATCACCGGCATCGGTGACCCGCTGGTGGGCCGCCTGCTCATCTTCGACGCCCTGGAGATGACCTGGCGCGAGGTCAAGGTCCGCAAGGACCCCGACACCGAGCCGGTCACCGAGCTCATCGACTACGAGGCGTTCTGCGGCGCCGTGTCGGAGGAGGCCACCGAGGCCGCCGCCGGTTCCACGATCACCGCGGGCGAGCTCAAGGACCTGCTGGACAACAAGCCCGAGGAGATCTTCCTCGTGGACGTCCGGGAGAAGAACGAGTACGAGATCGTCAGCATCCCCGGGGCCACGCTCATCCCCAAGGGAGAGTTCCTCAACGGCAGGGCCCTGGAGCAGCTGCCGCAGGACCGGCGCATCGTCCTGCACTGCAAGTCGGGCGTCCGCTCCGCCGAGGCGCTGGCCGCGGTGCACGCGGCCGGCTTCTCCGACGCCGTCCACGTGGGCGGCGGCGTCCTGGCCTGGATCAACCAGGTCGACCCGAGCCTGCCCGAGTACTGACGGACGGGCCCGACGGGGGACGGGGCGGTGCCGGGAGGCGATCCCGGCACCGCCCCGCCGCGTTCGCGCCCCGGCTCCCGGCCCCGTCCCGCCTCCCGCTTTCCGCCGTCGTGCCTGCTCAGTCCGCCGGGCGGGTAGGAGTCCGGGCAGGGGCCGTCGGCCGACGGCGGCCCGCTCCTCGGGAGGTGGCTCCATGGGACGCAAGGGACGATGGGCGGACTGGGCGGCGATCCTCGCCGGTCTGGCCCTGGGACTGAGCTGGATCTGGCACGGGATGTACGGCTTCGGCGGGGGCGCGATGTTCGTCCTCGGGCTGGGCGTCATCATGGCCTCGGTGGTCTCCATCACCCGGCCGGGGGCGCTGTCGAGCGAGGCGGGCGTCCTCGCGATCGGCGTCCTGGTCTTCGTGATGCCGTGGCTGCTGGGCTTCACCGATCTCACCGCCGCCGCCTGGACGGCGTGGATCCTCGGCGCCGTCGTGGCCCTGCTGGGGGCGTTCGGCCTGTTCAAGGCCTCCCAGGCCCGCAAGCGCGACCCCGAGCTCGCCTGGGGCGAGCACGGAGACCAGGTCACCGCCTGACCGGGCGCCGCGCGCGCCCCGGGGTCGCCTCCGCGCGGCCCCTCGCCGTGTCGGCGGTCCCCGGTAGGCTGCCGCCTGTGTTCGAGGACGCGGAGGGCGGGCCGGACGACTACGCCGAGGAGGTCCTGGCGGTGGTCGAGCGGATCCCGCCGGGACGGGTGATGGCCTACGGCGACATCGCCGAGTACGTCGGCAGGGGAGGACCCCGCCAGGTCGGCTCGGTCATGTCCTCCTGGGGCGGCGCGGTGGCCTGGTGGCGCGTGGTGCGCGCGGACGGCAGACCGCCCTCCTGCAACGAGGTCCGGGCCCTGTCCCGCTACGCGGCGGAGGGCACTCCCATGCGCCCCGGAAGCGATCGCGTGGACATGCGCAGGGCCCGCTGGGACGGGGAGGGCGGAGCCTGAGCGGTCCACTGTGGCGGGGATGACGTGCGGGATGGTCGCCACCCTCTGGTGAACTGGTGGGTGTGAACACATCTCCGTACCGTCTCGTGCGGCGCGCCCACCAGGTGCAGCCGCCGCCGGTGCTGGACGAGAACCAGCGGCGCGTGGTCGAGCACGAGGGCGGGCCCCTGCTGGTGCTCGCCGGGCCCGGGACAGGCAAGACCACCACCATCGTCGAGTCGGTCGTGGACCGCATCGACCACCGGGGCGCGGACCCCTCGCGCGTGCTGGTGCTCACCTTCAGCCGCAAGGCCGCCCAGGAGCTGCGCGAGCGCATCACGGCCCGGCTGCGCCGCACCACCCGCGAACCGCTGGCCCTGACCTTCCACAGCTACGCCTACGCCCTGATCCGGCGCGAGTTCCAGCGCATGGGCGACCTGCCGCCGCGCCTGCTCTCGGGCCCCGAACAGCTCATGGAGGTCCGCGAACTCCTGCGGGGCGAGGCCCTGGACGGCGCGGGGGACTGGCCCGAACGCCTGCGCCCCGCCCTGGAGACCCGCGGGTTCGCCGAGGAGCTGCGCGACTTCCTCATGCGCGCCCAGGAACGCGGCATGGGCCCGGCCGAGCTGGCCGCGCTCGGCCGCGAACGCGACCGCGACGACTGGGTGGCCGCGGCCGGGTTCCTGGACCGCTACACCGGCCGGTTCGACATCGCCCCCGTGCCCACGCTCAACTACGCCGAACTCGTGCGGGTCGCCGCCAACCTGCTCTCCGACCCCGGGGTCCGCGCGCGCGAGCGCGCCGCCCACGAGGCGGTGTTCGTCGACGAGTACCAGGACACCGACCCCGCCCAGGAGGAACTCCTGCGCGCCCTGGCCGGGGACGGCCGCGACCTGGTCGCGGTCGGCGACCCGGACCAGTCCATCTACGCCTTCCGCGGCGCCGAGGTGCGGGGCATCCTCGACTTCCCGCGCCGCTTCCCGACCGCGCGGCGCACCGAGGCGCCCGTGGTCGCGCTGCGCACCTGCCGCCGCAGCGGCCGCGCCCTGCTCTCGGCCTCCCGCGGCCTCACCCGGCGCCTGCCCGCGGTCGCCTCCGCCCGCGGCCACGTCAACGAGCACCGCGACCTGACCCCCGCCGAGGGCGTGCCCGACGGCGAGGTCCGCGTGCTGCTGGCCGACAGCGCGGCACAGGAGGCCGCGGTCGTCGCCGACACCCTGCGCCGAGCCCACCTGGTGGACGGCGTCCCGTGGTCGGACATGGCCGTGCTGGTGCGCTCCTCCACCCGGCAGCTGCCGGTGCTGCGCCGCGCCCTGACCGCAGCCTCGGTCCCGGTCGCGGTCGGCGCCGACGACCTGCCCGTGGCCGCCGAGCCCATCGTGCGCCCCATGCTCGCGCTGATCCGCTACGGCCTGGCCCCGGGCGAGCTGGACGACGACGCCGCGCGCGAACTGCTCACCAGCCCCTTCGGAGAGGCCGACACGGTACGGCTGCGCAGGCTCGTGCGCGCGCTGCGCCGCCTGGACCTGGACCGCGCCCGCGACGGGCGGGCGGACGGGAGCGCGGCCGAAGGCGCGGACGGGAGCACCGACGGGACGGGGCGCGCGGACGGGGGAGCCGGTGCGCGGACCGCGGCGGAGCCCGGCGCGACCGGCGCGGGGGAGGAACCCACGGCGCCCTCCGGCGCCTACCGGCCGTCCTCGCAGCTGCTCGTGGACGCCCTGCGCGACCCGGCCGAACTCGTCCTCGTCGACCCCGAGGTCGCCGCGCCCGCCACGCGCGTCGCCCAGGCGCTGCGCACCGTCCGCGAGCTGGCCGCCAGGGGAGCCGACGCCGAACAGGTCCTGTGGGAGCTGTGGCGCGACAGCGGCCTGGCCGACCGCCTGCTGCGCGCCAGCCTGGCCGGGGGCCGCCGCGGCGCCGCCGCCGACCGCGACCTCGACGCCGTGGTCGCCCTGTTCGAGAGCGCCGCCCGCTACTGCGACCGACTGCCGCCCGGCAGCCCCGCGGGGTTCCTGGAGGACCTCGCCGCCCAGGAGATCCCCGGCGACAGCCTCGCCGAGCGCGCGCCCGAGGGCGAGGCGGTGCGCATCCTCACCGCCCACCGCTCCAAGGGCCTGGAGTGGGGCCTGGTCGTGGTCGCCGGAGCCCAGGAGGGCGACTGGCCCGACCTGCGCCTGCGCGGCTCCCTGCTCGGTGTGGAGGAGCTCGTCGACACCGACGTGCACTCCGCCGACTCCTCCGGCGCCGCCCTGGCCTCCAAACTCCTGGACGAGGAGCGCCGCCTGTTCTACGTGGCCCTCACCCGCGCCCGCCGCTCCCTGGTGGTGACCGCGGTGGGCGGGGAGGACACCGACGAGCGGCCCTCGCGCTTCCTGGCCGAGATGGGCCTGGGCGACCCCGAGCCCGTCAGCACCGGCCTGCGCTGGCTGTCCCTGCCCGCGCTCGTCGCCGACCTGCGCTCGGTGGTCACCGACCCCGGGGCGCCCGGCCCGCTGCGCGAGGCCGCCGCCACCCACCTGGCCCGCCTGGCAGAGGAGGGCGTGCGCGGCGCCGACCCCGCGGAGTGGTACGCGCTCACCCCCTTCACCGACGACCGCCCCCTGGCGGAGGAGGAGGACACCATCCGCGTCTCGCCCTCCCAGGTGGAGAGCTTCACCAACTGCCAGCTGCGCTGGCTCCTCGAACGCGCCGCAGGGGCCTCCTCCGGCGACTCCGCCTCGGCCCTGGGCACCGTCGTGCACGCGGTCGCCGTCCTGGTCGCCCAGGGCAGCACCCCCGACGAGATCAGCGGGCGCATGGACGAGATCTGGGCCGACCTGGACTTCGGCGGCCCCTGGCAGGCCAGGGCGCAGCGCGACCGCGCCGACACGATGGTCCGCAAGCTCGTGGACTGGGAAGCCGCCAACGACCGTGAACTCGTCGTCACGGAGGAGGGGTTCCGGGTGGACGTGGGCGGCATCGAGATCACCGGCCGCGTGGACCGCCTCGAACGCGACGACCAGGGGCGGGCCGTGGTCGTGGACATCAAGACCGGCAGGAACAAGGCCGACGACCTGGCCCGCCATCCCCAGCTCGGCGTCTACCAGATGGCGGTGCTCAAGGGCGCCTTCGCCAAACTCGGCCTCACCGAGCCGGGCGGCGCCACGCTCGTGCAGGTCGGCGAGAAGATCCAGAAGGCGCGGGAGCAACCCCAGCCACCACTGAGCGAGGACCCCGACCCCGGATGGGCCGGGACGCTGGTGCGCGAGGTCGCCACCGGCATGGGCGGGTCCCGCTTCACCGCGACACGCAACAAGGGATGCAGGTCGTGCGCCGTGCGCGCCTGCTGCCCGGTTCAGGACGAGGGCAGACATGTCTGAAACCCACCCCCACCCCCGCCGGTCCCCGTCCCCGACCCACCCGGACCCAGACCCCGCCCCCGCTTCCCGGCCCCGCTTCTCGCCCCCGGAACTCGCCCGCCTCCTCGGCCAGCCCGAGCCCACCGCCGAGCAGTCCGAGGTCATCTCCGCCCCGCTGGAGCCCGGCGTGGTCATCGCGGGCGCCGGGTCCGGCAAGAGCGAGACCATGGCCTCGCGCGTGGTGTGGCTGGTGGCCAACGGCCACGTGCGCCCCGAGCAGATCCTCGGCCTGACCTTCACCCGCAAGGCCACCGCCGAGCTGGCCGAGCGCGTGCGCAAACGCCTGGAGCAGCTGCGCGCCACCGAACAGCTGCCCGAGGAACTGCTCGACGGCGAGCCCACCGTGTCCACCTACAACGCCTACGCCGGGCGCATCGTCGCCGACCACGCCCTGCGCGAGGCGGTCGAGCCCACCTCCCGGCTGCTCAGCGAGGGGCAGGCCTGGCAGATCGCCGCACGGATCGTCGGCGAGTACGACGGCCCCATGGACCTGATCACGGTCGGAGCCGACACCGTCACCCGCCGGGTCCTCGAACTGTCCGGGCAGATCGCCGACCACCTCACCACCACCGAGCAGGTGCGCGGCATCGGCCGGTGGCTGCGCGCGGCCGTCGAGGCCCTCCCGCGCAAACCCGCGGTGCCCACCCGCAACCTGCTCAACGCCCAGCTGCGCCGCGAACAGCTCCTGCCGCTCGTGGAGGGCTACGAGCACGCCAAGCACGTCCGCGAGGCCATGGACTTCGGCGACCAGGTGTCCCTGGCCGCGCGCATCGCCCAGAACCACCCGGAGGTCGGCCTCATCGAGCGGGGCCGGTTCCGCGTGGTGCTGCTGGACGAGTACCAGGACACCAGCCACGCCCAGCTCGTCCTGCTGCGCGCGCTGTTCGGCGAGGGTCACGCTGTGACCGCCGTCGGGGACCCCTGCCAGTCCATCTACGGCTGGCGCGGGGCCATCGCCGCCAACCTCGCCAACTTCCCCAACGACTTCCCCGCCGCCCCCGGCCGGGCCGCCTCCGTGCGCCGCCTGGCCACCAGCTTCCGCAACGGTGAGAGGGTCCTGGAGGTCGCCAAGCACATCTCCGAGCCGCTGCGCGCCGAGAGCACCGAGGTGCCCGTCCTCTACCCCGGTCCGGCCCGGCGCGGCCGTGGCGTCGTACGGACCGGCCTGTTCATCGGACAGCGGGAGGAGGCGCAGTGGATCGCCGAGCAGGTCAGCGGCTACCTGCGCGCCGCCCCCGGCCTGGCGGGCAGCGCCACGACCGCCCCCGACGGGCTGCCCTGGCCGCCTGGGGAGTCGGGCAGCGCCGCGGACGGAGGCGTCAGCCCCGGGGACGTCGCCGTGCTGTGCCGCAAGCGCTCGCAGTTCCCGGCGATCAGGGAGGCCCTGGAGGCGCTGGACATCCCGGTGGAGGTCGTCGGCCTGGGCGGGCTCATGATGGTGCCCGAGGTCCGCGACATCATCGCCACCCTGCGCGTGGTCCACGACGCCTCCGCGGGCAACGAGCTCGCCCGCGTCCTCACCGGGCCGCGCTGGCGGATCGGACCGCGCGACCTGGCCGCCCTCGGGGCCCGCGCGGCCGAGCTGGCCCGCCAGACCCGGCGCGACCTCACCACGCCCGACCCCGGTGAGAGCGCCGAGGACGACATCCTGCGCCGCACGGTCCTGGACCTGACCGCCGAGAGCGGCAGCCTGGTGGACGCGGTGGACGACCCCGGCCCCGCCGAGAGGTACTCCGCGGCCGCCTACGAGCGCCTGGGCCGCCTCGCCGAGGAGCTGCGCTCCCTGCGCAAGCTGGTGGGGCAGCCGCTGCCCGACCTGGTCACCGAGACCGAGCGGATGCTCGGCCTGGACATCGAGGTGGGCGCCCGCAGCGGCCGGGACCCCCTGTCCGCCCGCGCCGACCTGGACGCCTTCGTCGACCACGCGGTCCGCTTCGCCGGGAGCAGCGAGGACCCCACCCTCGGCAGCTTCCTCAGCTACCTCAGGGCCGCCTCGGAACGGGAGAGCGGCCTGGCCCCCGGCGAGCGCGTCGGCGGGAGCGACACCGTCAAGCTCATGACCGTGCACGCCTCCAAGGGACTCCAGTGGCCCGTGGTGGTCGTGCCCGGCGTCAGCGGAGGCAAGTACTCTCCGCTGTTCCCCACGAGCCTGTCCGAGGGCGACATGTGGATCAAGGGCGAGCACCTGCTGCCCTACCGGCTGCGCGGCGACCGCCAGAACCTGCCCGAGCTCCTCGCGGTGGACAAGAAGGGCATCGACGCGTTCAAGGAGGCCGAGCGGGAGCGCCACCTGCTGGAGGAGCGGCGGCTGGCCTACGTCGCCGTCACCCGCGCCTCCTTCGCCCTGCTGTGCACCGGCCACTGGTGGGGGACCGACGCCGCGAGCGAGCGCGGGCCCTCCCCGTTCCTGGAGGAGATCCGCCTGGCCTGCGAGGGCGGCGCCGGGGAGGTCGTGCACTGGGAGCCCAGGCCCGACCCCGACGACAACCCGTACGAGGAGGAGGACGACGGCACGGCCGTGTGGCCGCCGGAGGAGGACGACGGCGCCGACCCCCAGACGGAGGCGGGCGCCGAACCGGACCGGTCGCGCGACCGCCGATCCCAGATCGCCGAGGGCGCGGCCATGGTCGAGCGCGCCCGTGCCCGCCTGCTCGCGGGCGAGGCCGACCCCGCGGAGGAGGCCGCGCCGCCGCCCGGGCTGCGCCGCCGCATCGGGGGATGGGAGCGCGACACCGAACTGCTGCTCGCCCACCGCCGCACCGAGGGGCCGGGGTCGGGGGACGGCACGGTCCAGGTCGAGCTGCCCGCACACCTGTCGGTGTCGTCCATGGTGTGGCTGGCCCGCGACCCCTCCGCGCTGGCCCGGCAGATCCGCAGGCCGCTGCCGCGGCCGCCCGCTCCGCACACGCGCCGGGGCACCGCGTTCCACGCCTGGCTGGAGCAGCGGTTCGGCCAGCGCGCCGCCCTGCTGGACGAACTGCCCGGCGCCGCCGACGAGACGGCGGGGGAGGACGAGGACCTCGCCGACCTCCAGAACCGCTTCGAGGAGAGCGAGTGGGGCTCGCGCGTGCCCGTCGAGGTGGAGGTGCCCTTCGAGACGGTCATCGGGGACCGGCTCGTGCGGGGGCGCATGGACGCGGTCTTCCACGACCCCGCCTCCGGCCGCTACGACGTGGTGGACTGGAAGACCGGGAGCCCGCCCGGCAACGGCGCCGAGCGCCGCGCCGTGGGCGTGCAGCTGGCCGCCTACCGGCTGGCCTGGGCCGACCTGGCCGGGGTCGGCCTGGAGGAGGTGAGCGCCGCCTTCCACTACGTGCGGGCCGGGCTGACCGTGCGCCCCGCGGACCTGCTCGACGCCGAGGGGCTGGCCGCGCTCATCGACGCCGTCCCCGAACCCGGGTGAGAGGTCCGCCACCGCTGCGGGTCGCCGTCCGTTCACCGGTGTGGTGGACAATGACCCGCGTGTCGATCCCAGGAATCCCCCAGGACAGCGGCGCCCCCGTGCGCGCGGGCGTGCCCGAGCACGGGCGCGTCCCCAAGTACTACGCGGTCCGGATACGGCTCACCGAGCTGGTGTCCGGGCTGGCGGTGGGCCAGCCGCTGCCCACCGAGCGCGAGCTGGCCGAGCGCTTCGGCGCGGCCCGCGAGACGGTCCGCCAGGCGCTGCGCGACCTCCTGCTGGAGGGCAGGCTCAGCCGCCGGGGACGCGGCACGGTGGTGGCCGGCCCCAAGCTGGAGCAGCCCCTGTCCCTGGCCAGCTACACCGAGGGCGTGCGCCGCCAGGGGCTCCGGCCGGGGCGCTCCCTCATCGACCTGCGCAGCTGGCCGTGCCCGCCCCGGCTGGCCGAGGAGCTGCACCTGAGCCCCGGCGAGCCGGTCTGGCACCTGGAGCGGGTCCTGCTGGCCGACGACGAGCGGGTGGGACTGGAGTCCACCTACATCGCGGTGGCGCGCGTGCCCCGCCTGGACGTCGACTTCGACCCGGACTCCACCTTCTACGGCTACCTCGCCGACAGCGTCGGCATCACGTTCGGCGACGCCGACGAGCGCCTGGAGACCGTGCTGGCCACCCCGCGCGAGGCCCTGCTCATCGGTACCCCTCCGGCGCTGCCGATGCTGCTCATCCACCGGGTCTCCCGGGACGAGAAGGGCGGCCCCTTCGAACGGGTGCGCTCGCTCTACCGGGGCGACCGGTTCAGCTTCAGCGTCCACCTGGCCGGGGACGGGCGGGGGTAACCCGGGTCCGGGGGCGTGCGCGACGCGGGACGCGTCCCCCGGGGTCCCGCGGACCTCCGGGGGCACCGAGGAAGGAACCGCTCGCCGGACACTTTTTATCTCGAAATCATAACGGGTCTGGTCCAAAGTTTGGCCCCGGTTCACCGGGGCGTCCCCGCCGCGCTCGGTCGCCTCCACCCGCACCGACGAACCTCGGACCATGAGAGTGATCATCGTCGGTGCCGGAGTCCTCGGCACCATGCACGCCTGGCACGCCGTCTCCCGAGGTCACGAGGTCGTCCACCTCGAACGCGAGGCGGCCGCCCGCGGCGCCTCCGTCCGCAACTTCGGCCTCGTCTGGGTCGGCGGACGCGCCCCCGGCCCCGAACTGGAGGCCGCCCGCCGCGCCCGCGTCCTGTGGCAGGAGATCGCCGAACGCGTCCCCGCCCTGGGCTTCCGCCCGTCCGGCTCCCTCACCGTCGCCACCACCGACCACGAGCTGGCCGTGGCGGAGGCGGCGGCCTCGGCATCCGACGCGGCCGAGCGCGGCTACGAGCTCCTCGGCCCCGAGCGGACCCGCGAGGTCAACCCGGCCCTGCGCGGCGACCACCTCGGCGCCCTGTGGTGCCGCAGCGACGCCCAGGTCGAACCCCGCACCGCCCAGGCCGCCCTCCAGACCGAACTCGGCCGCAGCGGCCGCTACACCCTCCTGACCGGGCGCGAGGTCCGCGACCTGGCCGGACCGGGCGCCGTCCGCGACGACCACGGACAGGTCCACCGCGGCGACGCCGTCGTCCTGTGCACCGGCGCCTGGCTCGGCGGCCTGGTCCGCGAACTCGTCCCCGACCTGCCCGTGCGCCGCGTCCGCCTCCAGATGGCCCAGACCGAACCCCTGGGCGAGACCCTCACCACGTCCGTCGCCGACGGCGACAGCTTCCGCTACTACCCGGCCTACCGGGGCCCCGAGCTGGACGCCCTCAACGAGGCCCAGCCCCAGCCGCCCACCGCGCGCGACCACCGCATGCAGCTGCTCATGGTCCAGCGCGCCGACGGCTCCCTGACCATCGGCGACACCCACGAGTACGACGCGCCCTTCTCCTTCGACACCGCCGAGGACCCCTACGAGCACCTCGCCGGAGTCGCCGGCCGCCTCCTGGGCCGACCGCTGCCCCCGATCCGCCAGCGCTGGGCGGGCGTCTACGCCCAGTGCGCCGACCCCTCCGTGGTCGTCCACCGCGCCCCCGTGGGCCCCGACGCCTGGCTGGTCACCGGCCCGGGCGGGCGCGGGATGACCTGCTCCCCGGCCATCGCCGAGACCACCGCCAACGAACTGGGCTGGTAACCATGCACTCCACCACCGTCCCCGCCCCGCCCGTCGAACTCGTCGTCCTGGACATGGCGGGCACCACCGTCGCCGACGACGGCCTCGTCGAGGCGGCCTTCGAGGCGGCCCTGCCCGACCACACCACCGAGGCCGCCGCGTACGTGCGCGCCACCATGGGCGAGTCCAAGATCACCGTCTTCCGACACCTGTGCGGCGACGAGGACCGCGCCCAGGAGGCCAACCGCGCCTTCGAGCAGGCCTACGCCCGCCTGGTGGACGAGGGCCGCTGCGCGCCGCTGCCCGGAGCCGAGGAGGCCCTGCGCGAGCTGCGGTCCCAGGGCCGCACGACCGCCCTGGCCACCGGTTTCTCCCGCGACACCCAGGAACGCATCCTGCGCGCCCTGGGCTGGGGGGACGCCGCCGACCTCGTCCTGTGCCCCGCCGACGCGGGCGGGCGCGGGCGGCCCCACCCCGACATGGTGCTCACCGCCGCCCTGCGCGCGCGGGTCTCCTCCGTGGCCGCCGTCGCCGTCGTCGGCGACACCGCCTCCGACGTCCGCAGCGGACTGAGCGCGGGGGCCTCGGTCGCCGCGGGGGTCCGCACCGGCGCCCACGACGACGCCGCCCTGCGCGCGGCCGGGGCCACCCACGTCCTGGACGGCGTGGCGGACCTGCCTGGCCTGCTCGCCGCGAGGGAGGGCTGACCCCGTGGGTATCCGCTTCGACCGCGTCAGCGTCGCCTACGGGGAGACAGTGGTCCTGGACGACCTCGACCTCACCGTCGAACCCGGCGAGTTCATGGCGCTGCTGGGCCCCTCCGGCTCGGGCAAGACCACCGCGCTGCGCGCCGTAGCCGGGTTCGTCCGCCCCGCCTCCGGGCGCGTCCTGCTCGGCGGGCGCGACGTCACCGGCCTGCCGCCGCACCTGCGGGGGGTGGGCATGGTCGTGCAGAGCTACGCCCTCTTCCCCCACATGCGGGTGGACCAGAACGTCGCCTTCGGACTGAGGGCGCAGGGCGTGCCCCGCCGCGAGATCGCCGGGCGGGTCGCCGAGGCGCTGGAGATGACCGGGATGGGGGACTACACGCGCCGCCACCCGCGCGAGCTGTCCGGCGGGCAGCAGCAGCGGGTGGCCATCGCCCGCGCCCTGGCCATCCGCCCCGGCGTGCTGCTGCTGGACGAGCCGCTGTCCGCGCTCGACGCCCAGCTGCGCTCGGACATGCTCGCCGAGCTGGCCCGCCTGCACCGCGACCTGCCCGACGTCACGATCCTGTACGTCACCCACGACCAGAGCGAGGCGCTCACCCTGGCCGACCGGGTGGCGGTCCTGGACCGGGCCCGGCTGCGCGACTGCGACACGCCCCGGCGCCTCTACCAGCGCCCCCGGACGCCGTTCACCGCCCGCTTCGTCGGCGGCGCCAACCTGCTGCCCGCGCGCCTGTCCGACGGGCGGGTGCACTGCTGCGGCACCGCTCTGGAGGCCGACCCCGGCGACCTGCCGCCCGGCACCGGTGACGGCGACGGGCTGCGGGTGTGCCTGCGACCGCACCGGCTCACCCTCGGCGAGGGCGAGCACACCCTGGAGGGGCGGGTCACCGACGTCCAGTGGCGCGGCTCCACCCACCGGATCACCGCCCTGGTCGACGGCGTCCCCGTCACCGCCGAACTCCGGGAGATGCGGACCCCGCCCGAGACCGGTGCGGCCGTGACGCTCGGCTTCGCCCGCAGGGACGCCGTCCTGCTGCCGGAGGGGGAGGCCCCGTGAGCGTCCGGACCGCACCGACCCCGACGGGCACCGCGTCCGAGCCCCCCGAGGGCGGGACCGCCCCGGCCCGGGCGCCCCGCACCCTCCCCGTGTGGGTGTGGGCGGTGCCGCCCGTCGTGCTGCTCGCCCTGGTGTTCCTGTACCCGCTCGCCCTCGTCGCGCTGGAGTCGGTCACCGCGCCCGGAGGCGGACTCACCACCGCCCACCACGCCGACGTCCTGTCCTCGGAGCCCTTCCGGTCGGCGCTGGTCACCACCGTGCTCATCGCGGTCACCGCCACGCTGGGCTGCCTGGTCCTGGGCTTCCTCCTCGCCCTGGTCGTGGCGTTCGTGCCCTTCCCCGGCAGCGGGGCCGCCGCCCGGTTCATCGACACCTACCTGTCCTTCCCGTCCTTCCTCATCACGCTCGCGCTGCTGTTCCTCTACGGCACCGTGGGCGTGGCCAACGGCGTGTGGACGGAGGCCACCGGCGCCGAGACCGGCCCGATCAGCTTCCTCGCCACGCCCTGGGGAGTGGTCCTCGCCGAGATCACCTACTTCACGCCGTTCGTCATGCGGCCGCTGCTCGCCGCGTTCGCCCAGCTCGACACCGCGCAGATCGAGGTCGCCTCCTCCCTGGGGGCTCGCCCCCTCAGGATCGTGCGGGCCGTCATCCTGCCCGAGGCCCTGCCCGCGCTCGCCGCCGGAGGCGCGCTCGTGCTGGTGCTGTGCCTCAACGAGTTCGCGATCGTCCTGTTCACCGGGGCCAAGGACGTGGTGACCCTGCCGATGCTCGTCTACAGCTCGGCGATCCTGGAGGCCGACTACACCACCGCCTGCGTCGTTGCCACGGTCAACGCGGCCCTGTCGGTCTCCCTCTACCTCGTCTACCGCGCGGCCACCGCCCGGCTGCGCGCACCCTCCGGAGGCCGCCGTGCTCGTGCATAGCCGACCCGCCCGCTGGGTCGTGTGGGCGCTGTTCACCGCGCTCGTCCTGCCGCTGTTCCTGCTCCCGCTCGGCGTCATCGTCACCGCGTCGCTGTCCACCAACTGGAGCGGCGTCCTGCCCTCGGGGCCCACCCTGGACAACTTCGCCGGGCTGTCCCGGGGCACCACCCCGGAGGCGCTGCGCGTCAGCGTGGTCACCGCCGCCACCGCCAGCATCCTGGCCCTGGTCGCCGGGACCTGGTCCGCGCTGACCGCGCACGCGCTGGGCCGACGCGGCAGGGCCGTCCTCGACGCCCTCTTCATGCTGCCCGTCGCCGTCCCCACGGTGGTCGTCGGACTGGCCCTGCTGGTGGCCTTCAGCCGTCCGCCCCTGCTGCTCAACGGCACCCAGGCCATCGTGCTCATCGCGCACACCGTGCTGGTGACGGCCTTCGCCCACCAGTCGGTCTCCGCCGCCCTGGACCGGCTCGACCCGGCCTACGCGCAGGTGGCCGCCTCCCTCGGCGCCCGCCCGGCGCGGGTGCTGTTCCAGGTGCGGCTGCCCCTGCTGCTGCCCTCGCTCAGCGCCGCCGCCGGGCTCTGCTTCGCCCTGTCCATGGGCGAGCTGAGCGCCACGATGATGCTCTACCCGCCCAGCTGGATGCCGCTGCCGGTCCAGATCTACGCCGCCACCGACCGGGGCGCCCTCTTCTCCGGGGCCGCCTCGGCCATCGTCCTGATGGCCACCACCCTGGCCGTCCTGCTGCTGCTCTCCCGCGTGCGCACCCGCGCCGCCTACCGCTGACCTCTTCTCCCAGGAAGGCCCGCCATGTCCGCCGTCCGCATGACCGCCCGTGTGTCCTCCGCCGCCACGGCGCTCGCCCTCGCCGGTGCCCTGACCTCCTGCGCCGCCTTCGAACCCGTCGACAGCGTCACCGTCTACACCGCCGACGGCCTGCGCAACGAGGAGGGCACCGGCTGGCTCGACCAGGTCTTCGCCGACTTCGAGGCCGAGACCGGCGTCACCGTCCAGTACGTCGAGGGCGGCTCGGGTGAGATCGTCCAGCGCGCCGGGCGCGAGAAGGCCAATCCGCAGGCCGACGTCATCATCACCCTGCCGCCCTTCATCCAGCAGGCCGACGGCATGGGCCTGCTCCAGCGGTACGAGCCGCAGGGCTCCGAGCACGTCGAGGCCAAGGACCCCGAGGGCAGGTGGACCTCGATCGTCGACAACTACTTCTGCCTCACCTACAACACCGAGGAGCTGGAGGAGCCGCCCGCCACCTGGGAGGACCTGCTCGACCCCCGTTTCGAGGGCCGCCTCCAGTACTCCACGCCGGGCGTGGCGGGTGACGGCACGGCCGTGCTCATCCAGACCATGCACGACTTCGGCGGCCTGGAGCCCGCCATGGACTACCTCGGCGAGCTCCAGGCCAACAACGTCGGCCCGTCCTCCTCCACCGGCGCGCTCGGCCCCAAGGTGGACAAGGCCGAGCTGCTGGTCGCCAACGGCGACGTCCAGATGAACTTCGCCCAGGCCCGTACCATGCCCAACCTCGGCATCTGGTTCCCCGCCACCGAGGGAGGCCAGCCGACCACCTTCGCCCTGCCCTACACCGCCGGACTCGTCGAGGGCGCGCCCCGGGCCGACGACGGCCGCGCCCTCCTCGACTTCCTGCTCTCCGAGGCCGCCCAGGAGCAGGTCGTCCCCGTCGCCGGGGGCTTCCCCGCCCGCACCGACGTCCCCGTGGAGGGCGAGGGCACCGAGGAGCTGGAGGCGCTCATGGAGGGCGTGGAGGTCTTCGAGCCCGACTGGGACGACATCGACGCCAACCTGCCCGAGTACCTCGACGCCTGGCGCGAGGCCACCGGCGGCTGACCCGGGCCGGTCGCGGGCCCCGGGCATCCGCCCGGGGCCACTACCGGCCCGGGTGCGGCAGCTGGTCCCGGGGGGCGGACTCAGATCACGCCGAAGACGAACCCGCCCGGGGCGGCGGAGTCCTCGCCGAAGAGGTACTCCCGGGCCGACAGGACGAACTCCGCGCGGCCGATGAACCCGTCGCCGTCGGTGTCCAGCGCCTTGAACCGGTCCAGGGCGTCGGAGGAGGAGACCCCCAGGATCTCGGCGTACCTGACGTACTCCGCCTCGCTGATCGACCCGCCGTCGTCGGTGTCCAGGAGGTCGAAGACCGCCTCGGCCACGCCCTCGGTCATGTTGAACCGGCTCCTGTCCTCGGAGGCCGCGTGCATCGCCGCGACGAACGCGTCCCGGTCCAGGCGCGCCTCGGCGGGCGACCCGTGGCGGAGCAGCTCCAGCCAGAGCATCTGGTAGGAGGCGCGGACGGCCTGGGCCCGGCGGTCGCTCAGGTCCAGCGCGTACCCGTTCGTGTAGCGGTCGACCAGGCGCTGGTAGTCGTCCCAGGTGATGGCCCCGTCGCGGTCGGTGTCCAGCGTGTCGAAGAGGCGGCCGAACCTCTCAGCGACCGCGGTGGCGGGAACGGTGTCCACGTGCATTCCTCTCGTCGGCGGGCGGGCGCGTCCCGCCCCTGCACCTTCGAGTGTCCCGCGACCGGAAGGGTTCCCCGACCCCCGCGGCGCCGGGCGCCCGGGCGGTCGGCGCCCCCGGGCGTCCGGCCCGGCCCAAGGCCGCGCACCCAACGGGCGGGGAAGGGCCCGGGCCCGCGTGCCGGGGCGGTTCGCGCAGGTCCTAGGCTCGTTCCCGACAACGACGTCGAGCAAGGACGGGCCCCATGGACGTACGCGCCCACATCGAGGCACACCGGGACGAGTTCGTCTCCTCCCTCAAGGAGTGGCTGGCGATCCCCTCCATCTCCGCCGACCCCGCGCACCACCCCGACGTGGTCCGCTCCGCCCGGTGGCTCGCCGACCACCTCACCGCGACCGGCTTCCCCACCGTCGAGGTGTGGCAGACGCCCGGCCTGCCCGCCGTGTTCGCCGAGTGGCCCGCAGCCGACCCCGACGCACCCACGGTGCTCGTCTACGGACACCACGACGTCCAGCCCGTCGACCCGGTCCAGGAGTGGGAGACCGACCCGTTCACGCCCACCGAGCGCGGCACCTCCCTGTTCGCGCGCGGAGCCTCCGACGACAAGGGACAGGTGCTCTTCCACGCCCTCGGCGTGAGCGCCGCCCTGGCCGCCTCCGGCGCGGACGCCCCGCCCGTCACGCTCAAGCTGCTCGTGGAGGGCGAGGAGGAGTCGGGCTCGGTCCACTTCGCCGACCTGATGCGCGCCAACCGCGACCGCCTGGCCTGCGACGTCGCCGTCATCTCCGACACCACCATGTGGGCGGCCGACACCCCGTCCATGTGCGTGGGCATGCGCGGCGTCACCGACGTCGAGATCAGCCTGTACGGCCCCGGACGCGACCTGCACAGCGGCTCCTTCGGCGGCGCCGTCCCCAACCCGCTCAAGGCCATGAGCGACCTGCTGTCGGGCCTGCACGACGAGGACGGCCGGGTGGCCGTCCCCGGGTTCCACGACGGGGTGGTCGAGGCCAGCCAGGAGGAGCGCGACCTCATCGCCCGGCTGCCCTTCGACGAGCGCGAGTGGCTGGCCACCGCCGCCTCCACCGCCACCTGGGGCGAGCGGGGCTACAGCACGCTGGAGCGGATCTGGCTGCGTCCGACCGCCGAGATCAACGGCATGTGGGGCGGCCACACCGGATCGGGCGGCAAGACCGTCGTCCCGCGCTCCGCGCACGCCAAGGTCAGCTTCCGGCTGGTTCCCGGCCAGGACCCGCTGCACGTGCAGGACCGCGTCCGCGCCTACGTCGAGGCGGTCACCCCCGAGGGCCTGCGCGCCGAGACCGAGTTCGGCGGACCGGGCGTGCGCGCCTGCGCCTCCGACCTGTCCTCCACCGCGCTGAAGGCGGCCCGCTCGGCCATGGAGCGCGCCTTCGGCACGCAGGTCCTGTTCACCCGGGAGGGCGGCAGCGGTCCCGAGGCCGACATCGCCGACATCCTCGGTGCGCCGCTGGTCTTCCTCGCCGTCGGCCTGGACGAGGACCGCATCCACGCCCCCAACGAGAAGGTGGAGGTCCCCCTGCTGCTCAAGGGCGCCGAGAGCGCCGCGTACCTGTGGGAGGAACTCGGCGGCGTCGGCTGAGCCGTGACCGCGCGGCGGCGGGACCACGCCGCGCACGGGGCCGCGCAAGGATGCGCGCGGCCCCGACGGGTGTTATGCACGCTGTAGACACGGGCCCCGCCAGGCGGCCCGCCGATCCGGAAGGACCCATGGACGCCGACGCGACTCCCTCCCTCTCCCGCTTCTCCGTCGACCCCGCCGCGCACCGGCGCCTGGACGGGGAGTGGCTGGCCGAGGCGTGGGCCGCCCCGGGCACCCGGGTGCTGGTGCTGGAGGGCGGTGACCCCGTCAGCCACGGCTGGCGGGCCGTCATGGCCAAGCAGTCCCGGGCCCTGATCACCACCGGGGACAGCCCCGAACTCGTCATGGTCCCCCCGGCCGAGGCGCCCGAGGGCGAGCGCTACCTGCTCGGCACCGACGGGCGGGACGCCTACTTCGCGGTCCGCTCCGGCCGGGAGCTCGCCGCCACCGAACATGCCGCCCCGGCCTCCCTGCGCGAGATCGGCTCGCTCCTGGGCGACCGCGACACCGGGCTGATGACCCGCGCCGTCGCCCTCGCGAACTGGAACGCCACCCACGGGTTCTGCCCCCGCTGCGGCTCCCGCACCACCCCGGCCGCGGCCGGGCACGTGCGCGTGTGCGACGAGGAGGGCACCGAGCAGTACCCCCGGATGGACCCGGCGGTGATCATGCTGGTGCACCGCGAGCGCGACGGCCGCGAGGAGATGCTGCTCGGCAACAACCCCAACTGGGACGCCCGCCGCTTCTCGGTGCTGGCCGGGTTCGTCGACGCGGGGGAGTCGCTGGAGCAGGCCGTGGTCCGCGAGGTCGCCGAGGAGGCGGGGATCGTGGTCGAGCGCCCGCGCTACCTGTCCTCGCAGCCCTGGCCCTTCCCGCGCAGCCTGATGGTGGGTTACACCGCGCGGGCCGTGGGCGAGACCGAGCGCACCGACGACGAGATCGGCGTCACCCGGTGGTTCACCCGCGCCGAACTGGCCGAGGCCGTGCACTCGGAGGAGATCCTGCTGCCCGGGCGGGTCTCGATCGCCCGCACCCTCATCGAGCACTGGTACGGCGCCGAGCTCCCCGGCGGCTGGTGACCCCGGACCAGCTCCCGCGAGCGGCCCCGCGGCGGCCGGGAGCCGCTGCCGGCGAGGACGTTTCCGGGGCGCGGGGAAGCGCCCGGGGCGGGACCGGAACCTCCGCCGTGATCTTGTACCCATAGCGCGTCTCGACGGTCCAACCTCGCTATAAGTACAAGATCACCGCAGGTCGGGACCCTTACTTCACACCAGCAACGTTTCTGGCCAGTCTGCTAACGCGAACCGGGGGAGGCACCCAGTTCGTCGGGCAGCACGGTCAGAGGACTCGTGCTGCTCTCCACCACGTCCCGCGCCAGGTCGGCCACCTTGCGGCCGCGCGAGCGCGCCGAGGAGCGCAGCCGCTCGAAGGCCTCGCGGGGCGCCATCGTGTGCCGCTCCGCCAGGACCCCGATCGCCTGCTCCACCACCACGCGCGAGTGCAGCGCGTGCTCCAGCTGCGCGATGGTGTGCCGCAGCCGCTCCACCTCCGAAGCGCCCTCCGGGGCCCGGCCGGGTGCCTGGGAACGCGGGGTCCGGGTCCCCGACTCGCCGGTGAGCAGGTCCGCCAGGACCATCGCGCTCACCAGGTCGGGCACCTCCTCGCCGCCGCCCACCCGCCATCCGGCCGGGGTGCGGCGGACCACACCGGTGTCCACCGTGTCGGCGACCGCAATGTCATGAGGCCTCATGTCCTCCCCCAACTCCACACTCCCCGTCGTCATCGTCCGAGCCCTTCGTGACCCGAGCGCCGTCGGAGGTGCACCGCCGAAGGCGGGCCCCGCGGTACGGGCCCCGGGCCGCGCCCCAGGGCGCGGCCCGCGGCCCGCGTACCGTCCTACGACAGCTCGGCCAGCTTCTGCTTCACCTGAGCGAGCGACGGGTTGGTCATCGCCGCACCGTCACTGAAGACCAGCGTCGGAACCGTCTGGTTGCCGCCGTTGGCCTTCATGACCAGTTCCGCGGCCTCCGGGTGCTCCTCGATGTTCACCTCACGACCGGTGATCCCCTCGCGGGCGAGCTGGCTCTTGAGCCGCTTGCAGTACCCGCACCACGGGGTGGTGTACATCGTGAACTGTTCGGTCGCCGCGCTCGTCATGTCGCTCACGTCCTTCTTTCGTCTACGGTCGATGGATCGGTCCGGTCATCTCAACACCGAGGGGGCCGGACCGCTTCCCGGGACCGCGCGACACAACGTGGGACGCCTCACAGGACCAACTGGTTCTGGAATGTCTGATGTGCCTCACACGGCCCGGCGGCGGGCGCGGGGACCGATCCGCTCCCCGCCACGGCCGATACTTGAGAGACTGGGACCCCATCCACCCCGACCCTACGCAGGAGCACCATGGATCCCGACCGCGTCCTGGAGGGACTGGACCCGGAGCAGACCCAGGCCGCGCGCGCGCTGCGCGGCCCCGTGTGCATCCTGGCCGGTGCCGGAACGGGCAAGACCCGGGCCATCACCCACCGCATCGCGTACGCGGTCTCCAGCGGGGTGGTCGCCGAGCAGCAGGTCCTCGCGGTCACCTTCACCGCGCGCGCCGCCGGGGAGATGCGCGGCAGGCTGCGAGCCCTGGGCGCCCCCCGCGTGCAGGCCCGCACCTTCCACGCCGCCGCCCTGCGCCAGCTCTCCTTCTTCTGGCCCCAGGTCGTCGGCGGCGAGAAGCCCACCCTCATCGAGAGCAAGCTCTCGGTGGTCTCACGCGCCGCCCACTCGGTGGGCCTGCAGCCCGACCGCAACGGCCTGCGCGACCTGGCCAGCGAGATCGAGTGGTCCAAGGTCACCCAGGTGCGCCCCACCGACTACGACAAGGCCGTGGTCAAGGCGGGCCGCCAGCCCCCGATGCCCGCGGGCGAGGTGGCCCGGGTCTTCGAGGCCTACGAGGACATACGCCGCGAGCACAACCTCCTCGACTTCGAGTCCATGCTCGAACTCACCGCCGGAATGATCACCGAGTACCCGGCCATCGCCCAGCGCGTGCGCGAGCAGTACCGGTACTTCGTCGTCGACGAGTTCCAGGACGTCAACCCGCTCCAGCGCCTGCTCCTGGACGCCTGGCTGGGTGACCGCGACGACCTGTGCGTGGTCGGCGACCCCAGCCAGACCATCTACTCCTTCGCCGGGGCCACCCCCGGCTACCTGACCGGGTTCGGTGCCCGCTACCCCCACGCCACCGTGGTCCAGCTGGTCCGCGACTACCGCTCCACCCCCCAGGTCGTGCGGGTGGCCAACCACGTCATCGCCCAGGCGCGCGGCACGACCTCCGCCCAGCACCTGACCCTCCAGGCCCAGCGCCCCGACGGCCCCGACCCCATGTACCAGGAGTACGACGACGAGCCCGCCGAGGCCACCGGGGTCGCCCGCAAGATCAGCGTCCTGATGGAGGGCGGCACCCCGGCCAGCGAGATCGCGGTGCTGGTGCGCACCAACGGCCAGTCGGCCTCCTACGAGCAGGCCCTGACCGACGAGGGCGTGCCGTTCACGATGCGCGGGACCACCCGGTTCTTCGAGCGCCCCGAGATCAAGCAGGCCGTGCACACCCTGCGCGGCGCCCGGCACGGGGCGGCGGGGGAGGAGGCCGAGCCGCTGGTGCGCACCGTCCGCCAGCTGCTCGGGCAGCTCGGCCTGACCGAGGCCGCGCCCGAGGGGCGCCAGGCCCGCGAGCGCTGGGAGTCGCTGTCGGCGCTGGCCCAGCTGGCCGAGGACATGGCCGCCGCGCCGCGGCCCGACGGCGCGCCGGTGACCATGGCCGACCTCGTGGACGAGCTCGACGTGCGCATGGCCACCGAGCACGCGCCCGGCTTCGAGGGCGTCACCATCGCCTCCCTGCACGCGGCCAAGGGCCTGGAGTGGGACGCCGTCTTCCTGGTCGGCCTCACCGAGGGCATGATGCCGATCATCTACGCCGAGACCGACGAGCAGGTGGAGGAGGAGCGCCGCCTGTTCTACGTGGGCGTCACGCGGGCCCGCGAGCACCTGGCGATGTCGTGGTCCCTGGCCCGCTCGCCCGGCGGCAGGAAGACCCGCAAGCCCTCCCGCTTCCTCGACGGCCTGCGCCCCGCCTCCCCGTCCACAGCATCCCGGCGCGCCGAGCGCCGCAAGGGCGGCGTGACCCGCTGCCGGGTGTGCTCGGCCACCCTCACCGACGCGGCCGAGCGCAAGCTGGGCCGCTGCCTGGACTGCCCCTCCAGCTACGACGAGGCACTGCTGGAGCGGTTGCGCGAATGGCGCCGCGCGTGCGCGCAGGAGCAGAAGGTGCCCGCGTACGTGATCTTCACCGACGCCACCCTCCAGGCCGTGGCCGAGCAGGAACCCGGCAGCCTCACCCAGCTCGCGGCCGTGTCCGGTGTCGGCGCGGTCAAGCTCGATCGCTACGGTGAGGCGGTACTGGCGCTGGTGGCGGGCGCGGACCCGGCGGAGGTCGCGGACCGCGGGGCGGAAGACGACGGGGAGGAAGCGGCGGATGAGTGAGAGCGCCGACGCGCAGGTGCGGGGGCAGTCCCTCTCCGACCTGCTGACCGTGCTGGACCTGGAGCGGATCGAGGACGACATCTTCCGGGGCAGCAGCCCCGAGGAGGGTCCGCAGCGGGTGTTCGGCGGCCAGGTCGCGGGCCAGGCGCTGGTCGCGGCGGGACGCACCGTCCCCACCGAGCGCCACGTGCACTCCCTGCACGCGTACTTCATACGCCCCGGCGACCCCTCGGTGCCCATCGTCTACGAGGTGGACCGCGTCCGGGACGGCCGCTCCTTCACCACCCGCCGGGTGGTGGCCGTCCAGCACGGCAAGCCGATCTTCACCCTGTCGGCCTCCTTCCACAAGGAGGAGCCGGGCCTGGACCACCGGATCCCGATGCCCGACGTCCCGCCGCCGGAGGAACTGCCGAGCACCCGCGAGCGCCTGCGGGAGGCCTTCGGCCGGGTGCCCGGGTTCGTGCGCTGGCACCCCATCGAGCTGCGCCCGGTGGGACCGCTGTCCTACGAGGCCGAGCGCGACCCGCGGCTGCGCACCGCCAACAACCCGGTGTGGCTCAAGGTGGACGGCAGGCTGCCCGACGACCGCCTCACCCACGTGTGCCTGATGACCTACGCCTCGGACATGACCCTGCTGGACACCGTGCTGCTGCGCCACGGCCGTTCCTTCGCGGGGATCTCCATGGCCAGCCTGGACCACGCGATGTGGTTCCACCGGCCGTTCCGCGCCGACGAGTGGCTGCTGTACGCGCAGGAGGCCCCGACGGCCCAGGGCGCCCGCGGCCTGGCGCGCGGGCTGGTCTACACCCGCGAGGGCGAACTCGTGTGCTCGGTGGTGCAGGAGGGACTGATCCGGGTGGTGGACGCCGAGGGCTGGTCCGACCCCCTCCCGGAGCCGTTCTAGAGGCCGGGGGACGCCACCGGCCAAAGGCCCCGGTCACGGCACGCGCCGTGACCGGGGCCTCGTCGCGTTTTGGGGAGGGCGCCGGACGGGAGGTCGGGGGATGCCAGAGGGCAACGCCTCCGGGCGCCGCGGCATTCCCGCGAACCCGTGACCGGATGCGGACGTTTTCGCAGGTCAAAAATAGGTTGCTCTCTTTCTGCGCCAACCCATAGTGTGTACTCCGTCGCAATGACCGCTCCCGGCGCGGGTGCAAGATCCCGTCGCCCGACAGTGAAGGAGGTGCCCGATCCAATGACCAGCATCACGGAGACCACAGGCTTCGCCACCGGCTTCGCCATGCCGTCGCGTCAGCTGTCCCCGACCGCTGTTCAGGGCACCCTCCTGGGCGGTCACACGGACGTCCTCGCCGTCTTCGGCGGGGCCACCACCGCTGGTGCCGGCAACGGCCGCACCAACGGCGGCACCGGGTTCCTCGGATCCCGTTCCCCGCTGATGGTGTCCCAGGTCGAGCGGACCGTCCTCGGCAGTGGTGTGTCCGTCGAGTCCGGGCCCGCCCTTGATCGTGGCAAGCACCAGACGAAGCACGCAGCAGAAGCTACCCAGCGCCCGTATGGCGCATCGGGGGAGTGTCCACGGAGGATTCCGGCCTAGAGCAGGACAGGCCGAGAGCTTCGACCGTGGCCGCGGACCCCGACAGGGGCCGCGGCTTTCTTTGTATCTTCGCCAGCTCCCCGTCCCCCAGGGACGAGGGAGAGGGCGGCGGCATCGCAAGTCCAGGTCCCCCACCGGACCGGTTCCGGTGACCAGTCACCGACCGCGTTGTACGAAACGATCAAAGATCTTGGAGGGCACCGATGCTTGCGTCGGTCCTGGAAACGCCCTGGCTGGGCGACACCGAAGTTCCCTGCCGCCTGGAGCCCGACCTGTTCTTCGCCGAGGCGCCCGCCGACGTCGAGGCGGCCAAGGCCGTCTGCGGCGCGTGCCCCGTGCGGGAGCAGTGCCTGGCCGACGCCCTGGAGCGCGGCGAGCCCTGGGGGGTCTGGGGCGGGCAGCTGCTCGTCTCCGGGCAGGTCGTGGCGCGCAAGCGCCCCAGGGGCCGCCCCCGGAAGAACCCCGCTCCGGTCGCGGCCTGACCGTTCCAGCCACAGCCCCACCCCCACAGACCCGAAGGATCGAAGACAGATGATGATGATGGAACTCATGCGCGTGGTCGAGCGGACCGACGTCGAGACGCGTGAACAGCAGGGCAGAAGGCTCACCGCCCGCCAGCTGCGCGCCCGCCAGCGCGAGGAGCGCCGTGCCGAACAGGCGCTCATGGAAATCGCGTGGTCACGTCTGTGTTGACGTGACGTGACGCACGACGCCCCGAACTGACCACGGTGCCGGTCCGGGACCGGGCGGGGCCCCTCCGGGGGTCACCGTCCGGTCTCTTTTGTGTATCCGAAAGGGCACCGGAATGTTCCGGGAAACCCCTTCGTGGCCCGTCACACAGCCGAAAAACGGCCCTGGTCAGGGCGGAATGTGCTACCGGTCCGCGTTTTTCGGTTACGTTCCGGGAGTCGGAGAAGCCGACAGATCGGCGACATAACAGGACAGGAGACACCTGTGCTGAAGCGCCTCGCTCGGCTACCGTAAAGTTCGTGCTCTCGAACACCAAAATCGAGGTACGACGCAGTCCTCGTCGCCGCCGCACGGTGTCGGCCTACAGGGACGGGGACACCACGGTCGTCCTCGTGCCCGCGACGTTCTCCCGCGCAGAGGAAAAGCGCTGGGTGGGCCGCATGCTGCAACGACTGGAGGCCCGCGAGGGGCGCCGCAACCCAGGCGACGCCGAACTCCACGAGCGCGCGCTGGAACTGGCCCGCCGCTACCTGGACGGCACCGAGCTCCCCGAGAGCGTGCGCTGGGTGGACAACCAGAACTCGCGCTGGGGGTCGTGCACCCCCGAGACCCGCACGATCCGCATCTCCCGCCGGGTCGCCGGAATGCCCTCCTGGGTCGTGGACTACGTCCTCATCCACGAACTCGCGCACCTGTTCATCCCGCACCACGGCCGGGAGTTCTGGGACCTGGTGCGCCGCTACCCCAAGGCCGAGCGGGCCCGCGGCTACCTGGAGGGCTTCAGCGCCGCCTCCCGCGCCGAGTCCGACGACCCCTTCGGCACCGGGGACGACGAGGAGGAGCTCGACGCCGCCGAGGTCGCCTTCGAGGAGTGAGCGGGCCCGCCGGGGCGGAGCCGCACGGACCCGACAGGTGCCCGCGATCGACGGGGCCCACGGTCGGCAGGGGGCCGAACGCCGTTTCGGCCCCGCTTCGCCCGTCGGGGGCGCCGGTGGCCGGACCCGTCGGACTCTCCCGCTCCGGGACCCGGGAACTGCCGGGTCGTTCGGGCGCGGGCGGGAGCACGGAGGCGCCGATACCGATGCGGACAGGGGCAAAAGGCCTTTTTCGCCCTTATCGCTCTCCTGCTCCCGTGTGTTCTGGGGTACTTTTCTGCGGTCACGCGGGCCACGGGCCCCACCGAACCGAAACGGACACCCACTCCCCATGAGGACACTCAAGAAGACCCTGGCGACCGCCGCCGCGACCCTGACGCTTCTGGCCGCCGGTGTGGTCACGGCTTCCCCGGCCAGCGCCGCCGCCTACAACGGCGCCTGCGGCTCGGGCTACTCGGTGGTCAACTCCGCCCCGGTCCGCTTCGACCTGGGCACCGTGTTCCTGACCTACAACAGCTCCAACGGCTACAACTGCGTGGTCACCGTCCGCAGCGCCGACAGCGAAGGCTTCGCCATGCCCATGAGCGCGGGTCTGCGCCGGGCGGGGGACGCCAGCTCCTTCAAGTCGGACACGGGCGAGTACAGCTACTACGCCGGTCCGGTGTACGTGTACGCCAGCGGCTCCTGTGTCGACTGGCGAGGGGTCATCGGCAACCAGGCCACCGAGCGCTACGCCACCAACTGCGGCTGACCCGACGTGAACGGCCCCGCCGGAGAGCTCCGGTGGGGCCGTCGTGTGCCGTGGGAGCGCGGGAACGGGACCAGTGCCCGCCTCAACGGCGCCCTTGCCCGGGCCGCTCCGCACCCGGGTTCCGCGTCAGCGCGTGCCCGGGTCCGTACCCAGAGGGCGTGCGGACGAGCGCAGGTGGCGGGCCACCGCCGCGGCGGCGGTGCGCACCAGGGAACGGCACACCTCGTCGGAGGGCTCGGGCAGGTCGTCCACCGGGAACCAGCCCAGGTCGGCCGATTCGTCGGGGTCGCGCACCAGCACCGCGTCCTCGGGGGCGACCGCCGCGTACTGCACGTCCAGGTGGAAGCTGCCGCCCCCGCAGGGCACCGCGTGGCGGTCCAGCCCGACGGGCTCGGGCAGCAGGGTGAGCCCCCGGATGCCCGACTCCTCGGCCGCCTCGCGCAGCGCCGCCGCCCCCAGAGTGGTGTCCTCCGGCTCGCAGTGCCCGCCGGTCTGCAACCAGATCCGGTGGATCCGGTGCAGGGTGAGCACCGCACGCGAGCCGTCGGCGGAGATGATCGCCGTGCTGGCCGTCACGTGGCCGGGCAGGCAGGAGCGCCACATCCCGTCCCCGTGCGCCTCCAGGTGGTCGAGGTAGGAGCGGCGCAGCTCCTCCTGCCGGGCGTCGGGCGCGGTCCACGCGCCCAGCACCGCCCGGGCGTCCGCGTGCAGTGACACCTACGCGCCCTCTCCCCGGCCGTCGTCCTCGTCCCGGCCGGAGTCGGAGGAGTCCTCACCGGACCTGCCGTCAGCCGACGCGTCCTCGCCGTCCCCCGTCCTCTTCCTGCCGGGGGCGTCCCCGGTCAGCGAGGAGATGTCGAAGTCGGCGCCGCCGAACTCGTCACCGCCCCCGCGCACGAAGGCCTCCGGGTCGTCCAGGTCGTCGCCGGTGGGCATCAGGTCCGGGTGCTCCCAGACCGCGTCCCGACCCTCCACGCCACGCGCCTCCTCCAGGGCGGACCACAGAGCGGACGCCTCGCGCAGACGGCGCGGGCGCAGCTCCAGGCCGACCAGGGCGGCGAACGTGTGCTCGGCGGGCCCGCCGGTCGCCCGGCGCCGCCGGGTCGCCTCGGCCAGGGCGTCCGCCTGCGGCAGGCGTCCGGACACCGCGGACGAGACCACGGTGGCCACCCAGCCCTCGATCAGCGCCAGGGTGGTCTCCAGCCGGGCCAGCGCGGCCTTCTGCTGCGGGGTGTCCTCGGGCTGGAGCAGTCCCTCGCCCCCGACACCGCCCAGGGCCTCCTGGAGCGCCTCGGGGTTGGTGAGGTCGATCTCACCGAGCCGGTCCTCCAGGCCGCTGATGTCGAAGGACATCCCGTCCGCGTACTCGTTGACCAGCCGGGACACGTGCGAGCGCAGCCACGGCACGTGCGAGTACAGCCGGTGCACGGCGGCCTCGCGGGCGGCCAGGTACAGGCGCACCTCGTCCTCGGGGACCTCCAGTCCCTCGCTGAAGCGCGCCACGCCGGAGGGCAGCAGCGCCGCGCGGCCCTCGCCGGCCAGGGGCAGCCCGATGTCGGCGGTGCCGACCACCTCGCGGGACAGCTCGCCCACGGCCTGGCCCGCCTGGCGGCCGACCATCATGTTGCCCATCTGCTGGATCATGCCCAACAGCGGACCGGCGACGGACCGCATCTCCTCGGGCAGGTTCTGCCCCATCGACCGGACGGTCTTGCTGGTCAGCGGGTCGCACAGCTGCACCCACGAGTCCATCGTCCGCTCGATCCACTCCGACCGGCTCCAGGCCTGGGCGGTGTGGACGCCCGACGGCAGGTCGGTAGCCTGGTCGAGCCACAGGTCGGCCAGGCGCAGGGCCTCCTCGACCCTGGCGTAGTCGGACGCCGGGACGCTCGGGTCGCCCTCCTGGGCGACCGTCTGGCGCGCGACGTCCTTGGCCATGTCCCAGTTCACCCCGGACGACGACTTCTGGTCGCCTCCGGGACCGGGACCGGGTTGGGCCGACATCATGTCGGCGAACTGACGCAGCATGTTGGCCATCTGCTGCGGGTCGCCGAACGGGAAGCCGTCCGGCGTTCCGGATCCTCCTCCGCCCGGGCCGCCGCTGCCGGCACCCGAGCCGGAGTCGCCAGAACGGCGTCCGGACTCGTCATCGGGATCGTTCGGCATGCTGAAACCGAATGGCAGGTCGCTCACAATCAGACCTCAGGCAGGATTAGGTTTGGTCTCCACTGTCACGTTAGCTGGGAGTCGCCCGGAGTGAATACCGAAAGCAGCCAGGTTCGCCCAGAGCACAGCCCCTCCGAGGGAGCGGGCACGGTGGTCGCTGTCACCGGTGCCGCCTCCGGGGTGGGCCGGCTCCTCGTGCAACGCCTGGCCGCGCCAGAGAGTTCCGCACGCCTTCGCGAGGTCGTGGCCATCGACGCCGAACTCGCCGATCTGCGCGGTGTCACCTGGCGCATCGCCGACGTGTGCGACCCCGGACTGGTCTCCCGGCTCGGCGGGGTCGACGTGCTCGTGCACACCGCCGACGACCGCTCCCTGGAGACCCGGCCCGCGCGGCGCCGCGCGCACAACATCCGCGCGGCCCAGACGGTCCTGACCGCCGCGGCGGCCTCGGGGGTGCCCCGCGTCATCCTGGTCACCAGCACCATGGTCTACGGAGCCGCCCCCGACAGCCCCGTGCCCCTGGCGGAGAACGCGGCGCGCGTGTCCGACAACAGCGAGGGGCTCATGGGCGACTTCGCCGAGATCGAGGCCCTCGCCGAGCGTGCCCGCCGGGCCCACCCCAGCCTCACCGTCACCGTCGTGCGCCCCGCCCCGCTCGTGGGGCCCGGGCTCGACACCCTGCTCAGCCGCCACTTCTCCGCCCCGCGCCTGCTCACCGTCAAGGGGCACGAACAGCACTGGCAGTTCTGCCACGAGGACGACCTGGCCAGCGCCCTGGCCTTCTGCGCCCTGCACGGGGTGGACGGGCCCGAGGGCGTGGTCGCCGTCGCCAGCGAGGGCTCCCTCACCCAGGACGAGGTGGAGGCCGTCGCCGGGATGAAGCACTTCGAGGTGCCCGCCAACCTGGCCTTCGGCGCCGTCCGCCGCCTCCACCAGGCACGGATCACCCCGGCGGCGGAGGGCGAGTTGAAGTTCCTCGTCTACCCGTGCGTGGTGGACTGCGCGGTGCTGCGCGAGGCCGGGTGGAAGCCCGCCCACGACAACGGGTCCGCCCTGGCCGCCCTGCTGGAGTCCCGGAGCGGCAGGCCCGCGCTGGTCGGGCGCAGCCTGGGCCGCAAGGAGGTCACCATCACCGCCGCGGGCGCCGCCGGAGCCGCCGCGGCGGCCATCGGCACGGCCGCGGCCATCCGCCACCTGCGCAAGCGCAAGGGGGCGTGAGACCCGGGGCCCGCGCGCGTGCGACGGAACGCGCACCCCGCTTCCCCACATGGGGGAACGTCCGGTTGGTACGGTCATGTCGTGGAAGAGATCACTCTCGCGTCAGTACGCGACACCCCCCTGTCGGTGGACGAGGTCCTCGCAGCGGTCTCCGACCCGCGCGCGGGCGGCACCGCGGTCTTCGTCGGCACCGTCCGCGACCACGACCACGGCCGTGACGTCGCCCGCCTGGCCTACTCCGCCCACCCGACGGTGGAGGCCCAGCTGCGCGTCGTCATGGAGAAGGTCCTCAGCGACACCTCCGTCCCGGACCGCCCCGTGGTGAGGATGGCCGCGACGCACCGGGTCGGCCAGCTGGAGATCGGCGACATCGCGGTGGTCGTGGCCGCCGCGGCCCAGCACCGGCAGGAGGCCTTCGAGGCCTGCCGCCGCCTCATCGACGACCTCAAGGCCCAGGTGCCCATCTGGAAGCAGCAGGACTTCGAGGACGGCCGCAGCGAGTGGGTGGGCGCCCCCTGACCGTCCGGGGAGGCCGGAGGGGCCGGAGGGCGGACCCCCGCGGGTCCGGGCGCGGCAATAGGCTGGGGGGCATGCTTCGTCGTGCCATGACCCTCGTTGTCGCGCTCGTCCTCCTCGTCGGGCTCGGGATCGGCAGCCTCTACCTGCCCGTGCCCTACCTGGTCGCCGCGCCGGGCCTGACCGTCAACACGGTCGGGCAGACCGACCGCGGGCCGGTCATCGAGATCGAGGGCGCCGAGAGCTACGAGCACGAGGGCGCCCTGTCCATGGTGACCGTGCAGTACGCGGGCGGGCCCCAGCACCGGCTCGACTTCCTCACCGTCGTCACCGCCTGGCTCTCGCCCACCCAGGCGGTCCTGCCCGAGGAGCTGCTCTTCCCCTCGGGGCGCACGCCCGAGGAGGTCACCGAGCGCCAGACGGTGCAGATGAACGACTCGCAGACCGACGCCACCGCCGCCGCGCTCACCCAGCTCGGCATGGAGTACGAGGCGGTCCCCGTGGTCAGCGGCACCATCGAGGGCATGCCCGCGCACGGCGTGGTGGAGGCGGGCGACGCCGTCGTGGCCGTGGACGGCGAGCCGGTGCCCACGCGGGGCGGCGACCCCGACGCCCCCGCGGGCAGCGCCGCGGTCGTGGAGATGGTCGGCGACCGCGAGCCCGGCGACCCGGTCGGCCTCACCCTGGAGCGCGACGGCGAGACCGTCGAGGTGGAGGTCGCCAGCGAGGAGGGCGACTCGGGCGGCGCGGCGGTCGGCGTGCTCATCGCCGACGAGACCGACTTCCCCGTGGACGTGGAGATCACGGTCGGCGACATCGGCGGACCCAGCGCGGGCATGATGTTCGCGCTCGGGATCATGGACCGCCTCAGCGAGGAGAGCCTCACCGGCGGCGCGGCCGTCGCCGGGTCGGGCACCATCACCGCCGACGGCCGGGTCGGCGGGATCAGCGGCATCCCGCAGAAGATGGTCAGCGCCCAGCGCGACGGGGCCGAGTACTTCCTCGTGGCCGCCGAAAGCTGCTCCCAGGTCTCCCAGTCGGCCGCCTACGGCGAACTGGAGGTGGTCCGGGTGGAGACCCTCGACGACGCGGTCGGGGCGCTGGAGACCATCCGTACCGGCGAGGGCGAGCTGCCGCGCTGCGAGTAGGGGGTCGGCGCCCGCCCGGGGACATCCGCTCCGCTTCGGCCCGTGCTCGGGCGCCCGGAGTACGGGAGCCTTCACCCCCGCGCGCGTACCCTCGTTCCTCGGGCGCGCACCCGGGGCCTCCGGCAACCCCGTGGGCGCCCTGGCGCGGGTCAGCCCTGTTCGGACTCCTCGTCCAGGTCCAGGGTCAGCGCCAGCGCTGAGGTCAGCGCGGGGATGAGGTCCGCCCCGTTGAGCACCTCCGACTCGCTGTCGTGGCTGCGCATGCGCATCGCGCAGTGCCGCGATCCGTCGCGCAGCACACCGGCGACCATGCGGATCTCCTCGGTCTCGCGGCCGGAGGCGCCCGGCTGCTCGTCCGGGGCCAGGGTCTCGTCCGTGCCCTTGACCACCAGGCGCTCCATCACCAGCGCGCACCCGGCCACCCCCTCCGGCCACAGGATGCGGCCCAGCGCCTCCTCCAGCGGGACGTCGGCGGGCAGCTGCTCCTGCTCGACGGGGGTCAGCTCACCGGGGTCCGCGGGGGAGTCGATGCCCAGCAGACCGGCCAGCGCGGGCTCCGCCCGCAGCAGTTCCGCGGTCGGCACCAGGGCGTAGAGGCCCAGCGGCCGGTCCCAGCCCTGCTCGGCTGCGTGGCGTTCGAGGTCCATGACGGCTTCGCGAATGTTCGACACGTTTCCATAGTGACCGATGCGGGAAGCGCGACGCCCCTGTTTTTGGACAGTAGGGTCGCCACGTGGCCTTCCGGATGCGACTCCGATACAGCAACGATGCAGCCTTGTCACTCTGTCGAGGGCCATTTCGGGAACCCTGCGGCCACCGATTAAGTTTTCAGTAACAGAGCGCCACACGCGCACCCATACGCACCTACCAAGCCAGAACGAGGGGGAGGCGTGAGCTTCCGATCGCCCGGCGCACCACCTGCGCGTATGCCTCGCCGATCAAGGTTGCTCGCGCCAGTCGCGGCGACCGTGGTCGTCATCATCGCGGGGCTGATGCTCGCCGCGAACTTCTGGACCGACTTCAAGTGGTTCGATTCCGTCGGCTACACCTCGGTCTTCCTGACCGAACTGTGGACCCGCGTGCTGCTGTTCGCCGTCGCCGGCCTGGTGATGGCCGTCATCGTCGGCGCCAGCATCTTCTTCGCCTACCGCTCCCGGCCCGGCATCCGGCCGATGAGCCTGGAGCAGCAGGGCCTGGACCGCTACCGGCAGTCCATCGACCCGCACCGCAAACTGTTCTTCTGGATCGCGGTGGGGGCCCTCGCGCTGCTGGCCGGAGCCGCGGCCAGCGGTGACTGGCGGTCCTACCTCCAGTTCGTGAACAGCACCGACTTCGGGGTGAACGACCCCGAGTTCGGCATGGACGTGGCCTTCTTCGCGTTCACCTACCCGTTCCTGCGCATCCTGCTCGGCTACCTGTACGCGGCGGTCATCCTGGCGTTCATCGCCGCGGTGATCGTGCACTACCTGTACGGCGGGGTCCGCCTCCAGAACGACTCCGGCCAGCGCGCCACCCCCTCGGCCCGCGTGCACCTGTCGGTGCTGCTGGGCCTGTTCGTGCTGCTGCGCGGCGGTTCCTACTGGCTGGACCGCTACGGCCTGGTCTTCTCCGAACGCGGCTACACCTTCGGCGCCTCGTACACCGACGTGAACGCGGTCAAGACCGCGCTGCTCATCCTCACGGTCATCTCGGTCATCTGCGCCGTGCTGTTCTTCGCCAACATCTACTTCAAGAACATCATGGTCCCCATGGCCAGCCTCGGACTGCTGGTGCTGTCCGCGGTGCTGGTCGGCGTGGCCTACCCCGAGATCGTCCAGCGCTTCCAGGTCTCGCCCAACGAGCAGCGCCTGGAGAGCCCCTACATCGAGCGCAACATCGAGTACACGCGCCAGGCCTACGGCATCGACGACGCCGAGGTGGAGGCCTACGACGCCACCACCGAGCTCAGCGCGCAGGACCTGGTGGAGGAGTCCCAGGACACCACCGTGCGACTGGTCGACCCCTCGGTGGTCTCGCAGACCTTCCAGCAGATGCAGCAGGTCCGCGGCTTCTACCAGTTCCCCGAGGTGCTGGAGGTCGACCGCTACCCGAACTCCGAGGGCAACCTGATCGACACGATCGTGGCCGTCCGCGAGCTGGACGGGCCGCCCGCCGACCAGGACAACTGGCTCAACAGGCACCTGATCTACACCCACGGCTACGGCATGGTCGCCGCCGCGGGCACCCAGATCGACGCCGAGGGCCGCCCGGTCTTCACCGAGTACAACATCCCTCCGCGCGGTGAGCTGAGCGACGTCGTCGGCGAGTACGAGCCGCGCATCTACTACGGCCGCGAGGGCGCCGAGTACGCCATCGTCCAGGCCGAGGAGGAGTACGACTACCCCCTCGACGCCGAGGAGGAGACGGGCGACGTCCCGACCCCGGAGGACGCCGTCGAGGCCGAGGTCACCCCGAGCCCGGACGAGGCCCGCGCCCCGGCCGACGCCGACCAGGAGGCCGCGGAGCAGACCGCTGAGGAGGCCCCCGCCGAGGGTGAGGGCCAGGGCGGCGGAGAGGGCGGTGAGGGCGCCGAGGAGGGCAGCGACTCGCAGGCCTACAACCGCTACGACGGCGACGGCGGCGTCCAGCTGGCCAGCTTCTTCGACCGGATCCTGTACGCGATCAAGTACCAGGAACCCAACATCCTGCTCAACAGCGCCATCACCGACGACTCGCGCATCATCTACGAGCGCGACCCGGTGGAGCGCGTGGAGAAGGTGGCCCCGTACCTGACCACGGACAGCCGCCCCTACCCGGCGGTCGTCGACGGCCGGGTCGTGTGGATCGTGGACGCCTACACCACGTCCGACGGCTACCCGTACGCCAACCGGATCGACTTCACCCAGGCGGTGACCGACACCTTCACCGACGGCTCGGCCCAGCAGGTGGGCGCGCTGCCGGGCAACGAGGTCAACTACATCCGCAACTCGGTGAAGGCCACCGTCGACGCCTACGACGGCACCGTCACCCTGTACGCGTGGGACGAGGCGGACCCGGTCCTCCAGACCTGGATGGACGCCTTCCCCGGGACCGTCGTCAGCAGGGACCAGATGAGCGAGGAGCTCATCGACCACCTGCGCTACCCGGACGACCTGTTCAAGGTGCAGCGCCAGATCATGCGCGAGTACCACGTGACGGACGCCGCGGCCTACTACGGCGGTCAGGACTTCTGGTCGGTCCCCAACGACCCGACCAACGAGACCGAGGCCCCCGAGCCGCCCTACAGGCAGACCATCCAGTACCCGGGTGAGGAGTCGACCTTCTCGCTGACCAGCACGTTCGTGCCGCGCGGTCGCGAGAACCTGGCGGCCTTCATGGCGGTGGACAGCGACCCGCGCTCCGAGAACTACGGCCAGCTCAAGCTGCTGGAGCTGCCGCGGAGCACGGTGATCCTCGGCCCCGGGCAGGTGCAGAACGCCTTCGACGCCGACGCCGACGTCCGCGAGGTGCTGCTGCCGCTGGAGCAGTCCAACGCGGAGGTGACGCGGGGCAACCTGCTCACGCTGCCGTTCGCCGGCGGCCTGCTCTACGTCGAGCCGCTGTACGTGCAGGCGGGCGGCGGCGGAGCCGCCTCCTTCCCGCTGCTCCAGCAGGTCATGGTCGGCTTCGGTGACGAGGTGGCCATCGGCAACAGCCTGCCGGACGCGCTCAGCAACCTCTTCGACGGAGAGGGCACGCCCCCCGAGGAGGGCGCCGAGGAGGGCGCCGAGGCGACCCCGGAGGAGGAGGCCGGCGCCGGTGGCGGCGGCGAGGGCGGCGGAGGCGACCAGGAACTCACCGACTCCCTCAACGAGGCAGTCGAGGCCTGGGAGGAGGCCCAGCAGTCCAACGAGGAGGCCAACGACCGCCTGCGTGAGGCGCTGGAGGACATCCAGCAGCAGCTGGACGAGAACTGAGCCCCGCCTTCCGGCGGTGACCGCTCCGTGAGGGGGCGGGGGTCCTCGGGCCCCCGCCCCCTCAGGCGTTCCGGGAGCTCGTCTCCGGGGGCCTCCGCTCCCGCGCCCCCGGGCGCCGCGGGGACGGGCCGCGTGAGGGCTCCGCGTACCCTGGGTCCGGCGCCCGCGAAGGCTCTACGGGTCCGCTGGCACGTCCCGATCCGCCGATTTGGGTTTTTGTTCAGGGCGCGCTACTGTGTAGACACAACGACGCGGGGTGGAGCAGTTCGGTAGCTCGCTGGGCTCATAACCCAGAGGTCGCAGGTTCAAATCCTGTCCCCGCTACCAGACCCGGACCCGGGAGAAATCCCGGGTCCGTCGGTTTTCCTTTCTCCTCCTTTTCGGAGGAGGGCGGAAGCGGACGCCCCCCAGGGGGAGTCCGGGTGGTCGGACCAGGGTGCAAGCGCTGGTAGGATTGCCGAAGGCGGTCGGGAAACCGACTACCACAGGGTGGGATCTCCACCGGTTTTCTCCAGGGAAACTCAGGGAAAACCGATTTGCCACCCGGGGCTAAACCCCCTAAAATAGAGATCACGACGCGGGGTGGAGCAGTTCGGTAGCTCGCTGGGCTCATAACCCAGAGGTCGCAGGTTCAAATCCTGTCCCCGCTACCAGCAAAACGCCGGGCGCATTTCGCGCCCGGCGTTTTTCGTGTGCCCGCGCTCCGGTGCGCCGCCCGGTCTCCCGGGCGGCGCGCGCTCAGCGGGTGCGGCCCTCCACGAGTTCGACCACGCGGTCGGCCCGCTCGGCCACCCCGGGGTCGTGTGTCACCACGGCCACCGCGGCGTCGCGGATCCGGGCCTGCTCCAGCAGTTGGTCCATGATCATGGTGCTGCTGGCGGCGTCCAGGGCGCCCGTGGGCTCGTCGGCGAGGATCAGGGCGGGTTCCCGGCTCAGCGCCCGCGCCAGGGCCACACGCTGCTGCTCACCGCCGGAGAGCTGGTGCGGCTGCGAGTGCAGCCGGTGCCCCAGCCCCACGGCCTCCAGCAGTTCGCGGGCCCGCGCACGGCGGCGCAGCAGGGGCACGCCGCCGAGGACCATCGGCACGCCGACGTTGGCCAGGGCGGTCCGCCGCTCCAGCAGGTGGAACTGCTGGAACACGAAGCCGATCCCCTCGCCGCGCAGGCGCGACCTCGGCCCCTCGCCCAGGCGGGTGGTGTCCACGCCGTCGAACGTGTACGTGCCGCCGCTGGGCCGGTCGAGCAGGCCCAGCACGTTGAGCAGGGTGGACTTGCCCGAGCCGGACTGGCCGACGATCGCCACCACCTCTCCCCGCCCCACCCGGAACGTGCAGTCGTGCAGCACGTCGATCCGGGTCCCCGACACCGTGAAGTGCCGGGTCATCCCCTCCACGTCCAGCAGGGGCGCCGGGCGGGGGCGGAGCGGCGCGGTCTCGGGGGCCGGTGCGTCGACGGACATCTAGCCCTCACCCTCCTCGGCGAACCCGTCCTCGGAGCCGTAGGCACCGGGCACGTCGAACCGGGGGTCGAGCGGGATCGGGTCCAGGACCCTCTCCCCGATGCTCAGCCCCTCGGTGACCTCGACGGACGACCCGTCGGAGACGCCCAGCTCCACCTCGCGGGTCTCCTCGGTGCCGTCATCGCCCACCACCACGACCTCGCCCGACCCGGCGGTGCCGCGCACCGCGGTCACGGGGACGATGAGCGCGTTCGCGGCCGCGCCGGTGCTGACCGACAGCTGGCCCAGCACGCCCTCGAAGACCTCCAGGTCGGCGGGCACCCGGCAGGCCAGTTCGGCCCCGCCGCCACCGCCGTCGCCCTCGGCGTCCCCGCCGCCCTCCTCGGGGGCGGGGGCGCCTCCCCCGGCCGTGCCCAGGGACAGGAACCCGCACGCGGCCGCGGGCGGCCCCTGGTCGATCTGGAGCAGGATGTCCTCGGGGTCCTCGTAGAACCGGTAGAGGTCGTTGGGCGGGATCGACGCGACGGCGCGGAACTCCTCGGGGGCGACCGTGGCCACCACCGCGCCGGGCTCCAACACGTCGCCGACCAGGACGTCCTCCAGCCCCGACACCGTTCCGGCGGCGGGCGCGTACAGGGTGACCTCCTCGGTCGCGGGGGCGTCGGGGACCTGGCCGTCCTCCCCGTTGACGGGCGCGCCCCCGGCGGGCACCCTCACGTTGACCACCGGGGCGCCCTGGCCGACCTCGGCGCCCTCGCCCACCCACAGGTGGGAGACCGTGCCCCCGTTGCGGGCCTCGACCGTCTCGCCGGGCTCGGCCCGGACGACGGCGTCCAGGACCAGCACGGAGCTGACCTCGCCCATCACCACCTCGACCGGCGCCCCGCCCACGTCCAGGGCGGCCTCCTGCATGCCGGCGCCCTCTCCGGCGCCCGGGCCGCCCGGACGGGACACCAGGAGGTAGCCGGCGCCGGTCAGTCCTCCCACGAGGACCAGGGCCGCGCCGATGATGATCCACTTCTTCACGTGATCTCTCCTATTCCCGGAGTCCGGCGACCACGGACGCGCGCAGCGCCCGCATCGCGGGGATGATCCCGGCCAGCATCCCGACGAGGGCGGCGCTGCCCAGGCCGACGAGTACTCCGGACGCGGGGATGTTCAGGGGGACGTCGGCGGGCAGCGACACGAAGCCCTCCAGCACCGCGCCGCCCGCGGCCAGCAGGGCCCAGCAGGCGGCGAGCGCGATGAGTCCGGCCACCAGGGACACCACGACCGACTCCATGACCACGGCCACGAACAGGGTGAACCGGCTCGCGCCCAGGGCGCGGTAGGTGGCCAGTTCGCGGCGGCGCTCGCGTACGGTGACCAGCCCCACGTTGAGCACGCCCAGCAGGCCGGTGGTGAGGGTGACGGCGGCGATGCCGGTGAGGCCCCAGGACATGTAGGTGATGACCTGGCCGACCTCCTCGGCGTAGTCCGTGCGGTAGGCCATGACGGCGTCCCGCTCCTCCACGCCCCAGCGCCAGGACACCGACGCCAGGCGGTCGGCGAAGACCTCTCCCCACGGGTCCTGCGCCGCGGGGTCGCGCGGGTCGATCCGCACCTGGTAGGTGGTCATGTCGCCCATGAGGAACGGGTCGGCCGACTCCTCCCCCCGCTCCTGCGCGCCGGTGGAGGCCCCGAAGAGCAGTTCCTCGGAGGCGGGGGCGCGCAGCAGGTAGGCGCTGTACCAGCCCATGTCCAGCGCGGAGCCCCTCAGGACGCCGACGACGCGCACGTCCGTCCACCGGCCGGTGCCGACCTGGACGCGGGTGAGGTCGCCCAGCGCGTTCGCGAGTTCCTCGTTGACGACCATGACCGGTGCCAGCGACTCGGTGTCGGCCTCGGTGAACCAGCGGCCCTCGGCCAGGTTCATCCGCCGGATGTCGCCCAGGGTGGGGTCCACGCCGAGGAACTCCACGTCGGGCAGGACGGAGCCGCCGGAGCGGATCGAGGGGATCTGGGAGGGCCTGTGGTAGATCGAGACGTCCTGGCCGCCCGCCCGGAGCAGGTCCTGCTCGAAGGCGGCGCGGTCGGTGACCCGGCCGTGCACGGTGACCTCCAGGGTCGCCGGGCGGCCCGCGTTGGCCTCGCTGTAGGCGGTGGCGAAGCGCTGGCCGAAGTCGCTGGCGCTGACCACGAGGATCAGTGCGCCGACACCGACGACGATGCCCGCGCAGGACAGGATGGTCCGGGCCACGTTGGCCCGTGAACCGGCGAAGGCCAGCACGATCCCGGCTGTGAGGGAACGCAGCATTCGGCCCCTTCCCGTGATGTCTGTGAGATCCGGGCGCCGCGACGGCGGCGACGGGATACCCGCGGGGGTGGCGGGGTTTTCACCAGACTCATCGTGGAAGGAGGCGGTTTCGGTTCAGTCAGTCCGAATTAATTCCGGGCCGCCGTTTCGGGCCGCGCGCTGGAGAGGGAACGGACGCAAGCGCGGCGGGGCCGGGGTCTCAGGCCGACTCGAACTCGTCGCAGGTGAGCGGCGCCCCCGAGCCGGTGTCCGACCAGACCACGGTGTGCGCCCCCGCGGAGGGGGAGCCCTGCGCACCATCGAAGTCGTCGGGGTAGCGCACGCGGGTCCACTCGCCGGACGCGACCGCCGCCCTGGTGGTGGCGGTGCCGCCGCGGGGCCCGGTGACGGAGACGGTCACCGAGGCGGTGCCCGCGCCCTCCGGAGCCAGGACGCCCAGTTCGACGGGGCCGTCCGCGGTCACGCGCGGCACCTCGGTGCGCCAGGGGTGGGCGGCCCGGCTGTCCACGGCGGGCACGCACGGGTACCTGGCGGGGTCGAACGCGGTGTCGGGGACGCCCAGGCCGGGGCCCTCCCCCCGGACGGAGGAGCGCACGGTGTCGGCGATCATCTCGCGCAGCTGTTCGGGACCGCGCCCGTGGCCACCGCCGCAGGCGGTGGCCAGTAGGACCGCGGCCGCGCACAGGGAGGCCCGGAGGGGTGTCGTGGTCAGCACACCACCGCACGTTACTACCTACGGTGTCTGAGGATGTACCCTCTGTTGCTCCGGGGGTGGGGTCAGACGCGGTGCAGCGGTGTGGGGCCGCCGTTGAGCCAGGTCAGCACCTGGTCGTGGACCGCGCCGTTGGTGCACACCAGGGGGCCGCCGTCCTTGAAGCCCTCGCCGCGCAGGTTGGTGGCCCGTCCGCCCGCCTCCTCCAGGATGACGGGCAGCGGCGCGGCGTCCCACAGCGACAGCTCGGGCTCGGCGGAGACGTCCACGACGCCCTCGGCGACCATCACGTGCGACCAGAAGTCGCCGTAGGCGCGGGTGCGCCAGACCGAGCGGGTCAGGCCGAGGAAGGAGTCGAGGCGGCCCTGCTGCTCCCAGCCGGTCAGCGAGGAGAAGCTCAGCGAGGCGTCCGACAGCTCCGACACCGTGGACACGTGGCAGCGCGAGGCCTTGGACAGGCTGCGGCCCTGCCAGGCGCCGCCGCCCCGGGAGGCCCACCACCGGCGGTACAGCGCCGGGGCCGAGACCACGCCCACCACGGGACGGTCCCCCTCCAGCAGGGCGATCAGGGTCGCCCACACCGGGACACCGCGGACGTAGTTCGCGGTGCCGTCGATGGGATCGATGACCCACACCCGGTTGCTGTTGCCCGTCTTGCCGTACTCCTCGCCCACCACGGCGTCGCGGGGCCGGGCGCGGGAGAGCACGCCGCGGAGCGTCTCCTCCACCATCCGGTCGGCCTCGGTCACGTGGGTGAGGTCGGGTTTGGTGTCGACGACGAGGTCAAGCGCCCGGAAGCGCTTGAGCGCGATGTCGTCGGCAGCGTCGGCGAGCACGTGGGCCAGCCGCAGATCATCGTCAAAGGACACCATGACCGGTAACGCTACCCTCACGGGCACGAACATGGCCAAAGGGGCGCACGCGCGTGACCAGAGTGTTAGTTCCCCACCGCCGGGGTCCGAGGGAACGGCGGCCCGGCGGGGGGAGCGTCAGGGGTGTCGTCCGCGGCGGCGGATGCGAGGATGGGGACATGGACACCGCGAACCGGCAGGGGCGCGCCGAGGGCACCTCGGCGCGGGAGCGCTTGTTGGACGCCGCCTACGCCGAGGTCGTCTCGGGCGGGTGGTCCGACCGGCGCATGGTGGACATCGCGGCGGTCGCCCGGGTGTCGCGCCAGACCCTGTACAACGTGTTCGGCAGCAAGGAGGGCCTGCTCCAGGCCGTCGTGGTACGCGAGGTCAACGCGCTGCTCGACCGGGTGGTGCGCCTCCTGGAGGAGGAGGGCGAGGACCCGCCGCACGCGGTGAGCCGGGCCACGCGCCTGGTGCTGCTGTCCGCCCGCGACAACCCGCTGCTGCGCGCGGTGGTGACCGGGGACCACGGGCTCCTGCCTGTGCTCACCACGCGCGCCGAACCGCTGCTGGACGTCCTGGGCGAGCGCATCACCGCCCTGCTGGGGGAGCGCTACCCGGAGCTGGCCGGCTTCGCCGCCGAGGCCGCGGCCGACGTCGCCCTGCGCCTGACGGTGTCCTACTCGCTGCAGCCCATCGACCCCGACGAGGCCGCGCGCAGGGTCGAGACGGTCGTGCACGGGATGCTGACGGTCGGCCGCTGAGGAGGTGGCGGCGTGGTGGAGGGTCCGCTGACGGAGAGCGAGCGCCGGGAGGTGCTGCGCGCCTGCATGGCAGACGGGCGGATCACCGCGATCCCGGTCCGCCGCACCGCCCGGCTGGTCCTGCTCGACCAGGTCGCCCGGGCCTTCGAACCGGGGGTGCGCTACAGCGAGGCCGAGGTCAACACGGTCCTGAGCGGGTTCAGCGCCAACGTGGCGGTGCTGCGCCGCGGCCTGGTAGACGAGGGGTTCATGGAGCGCGACCGCACCCGGTACTGGCGCTGCGGCGGAACCGTGGAGGTCTGACCCCGTAAGGCGTCGCCGGTGCGGTTCCAGGGCCTTCGAGCCGTGATGATCCTATGCGCGTAGCCGGTGTCGGCTCTCGAACCCCGCTATGAGTACAAGATCACGCCGCGGAGCACCGGCATGATGAGCCCTGCCGGTCACTGCCGCCCCGGCAGTCCGGACCGGGCGGCCACAGCCGGTGGAAGCCGGTGCGGCCGCCCGGTGGGCGCTGCCCGCCCGCGTTCAGCGGCGGGGCGCGGCGAGCAGGTCCACCACCCCCGTATCGTCCTCGTCGCCGTGGCCCCGGGCGAGGCGGCGCTCCATCAGCTCCGCGTACGGTGCGAGGAGTTCGGTGCTCACCCCCTGCTCCTCGGCGGTGCGCAGCAGGGTCCGGTTGCCCCTCACCCGCATGGCGAGGTTGGACACGACGCCCGTGGTGTAGTCACCGCTCTCCAGGTGCTCCGCGGTGGTGTGGACGCCGAGGGTCATCGCGCCCAGCCAGTCCGCCAGCAGGGACCCGAACCCCCTCAGAGGCACGTCCTCGCCGCGGACCAGGGCGAAGGCGTGCGCGACCCCGGCGAACATGCCGCTCATCGCGCTGAGCAGGGCCACGTCGTACAGGTCGGCCAGCCCGGCGTCCCCGCCGACGAACACGGTCCCGGTCACGGCGGACAGGGCCGCCTCGTGCTCGGCGAAGGCCTCCTCGGAACCGCTGTAGAACACGTACCCGCCCGAGCCGGGGACGCCGATCATCGGCGGAACGGCCATGACGCCACCGCTGACGAAGCGGGCGCCGCGCCCGCGCGCCCACTCCGCGCGGGCCCGTGACTGCTCCGGAGTCCCGGTGGTGAGGTTGAACAGGTCCCGGTCCGCCAGGTCGGCGTCGGCCAGCGCCGCGCCCACGGAGTGGTCGTCGAGCAGGCAGGCCACCACCAGGCGGGCGGAGGCGACCGCCCCGGCCGCCGTCGCGGCGACGTCGGCGCCCTCCCGGGCCAACGGCTCGGCTCGGGACGGGGTCCGGTTCCAGACGGTCAGCGGGTACCCGGCGGCGAGCCAGGCGCGGGCGAGGGCGGTGCCCATGTCCCCGAGCCCGAGCAGGGCGACGCGGGGCTTGTCGGTGTCGTGTGCGTTCATGTGCACTAGGCTCGTCGCCCGTCGGAGCCCCGACAAGTACGCACTTCGAAGTGCGTGCGCACCTCGGGGTAAGCGTGCTGGCGGGATGGAGGGGCGATGGTCGGCGCACGGAGGCCCGGCGCGTACCACTGCGGTATCGACGCGGCGATGGACGTCATCGGCGGCAGGTGGAAGGTGCTGATCCTGTGGGCGCTGGAGGAGGAGCCGCGCCGCTTCGGTGAGCTGCGCCGGGCGCTCGACGGCGTCACCGAGAAGGTCCTGGCCTCCCACCTGCGCGAGCTGGAGCAGGACGGGATCGTGCACCGGGAGGACTTCGGCGAGGTGCCGCCCCGGGTCGAGTACTCGCTCACCCCGCTGGGGGAGTCCCTGAGCGAGGCCCTGGCCCCGCTCGGGGCCTGGGGCCGCGCGCACGTCCTCGGCGCCGCCGAACCGGTGGACGCCCACCGGAGCTGACGCCCTGGACCGCCCGTCACCGTTCGGCGGAGTGCTTTCCCGGGGAGCCCCGGCGCCGGAGGGGCCGTACGAGGAGAACCGCCTGCCAGGCGAGCGCGACGACGGCGAGCCCGAGGAGCACGTAGGCGAGGACCG
Source organism: Nocardiopsis alborubida (assembly GCF_012396365.1). GTDB lineage: Bacteria > Actinomycetota > Actinomycetes > Streptosporangiales > Streptosporangiaceae > Nocardiopsis > Nocardiopsis alborubida. The sequence goes on from NZ_JAAXPG010000005.1 coordinate 173,751, forward strand.
TCAGGTCCGGCCCGCCGTTCCCCATCCATATGTCCAGGAGCACCGCCGCCGTCACGAGGAGGGCGCTGGCGGCCCCCGTGACGCCCACCGCGCTCGTACGTCTGCCGTCGTCCTTCATGGGGGTTCCTCCGGAGTACAGGGGGGTGGTGCCGGTCAGGACTCGTTCTCGTCGGTGTCCCCGGTGTCCCCCTCGCGGCTGGTGAGCAGGCGGCGCAGGGAGGCCACGCGGTCCGGGTCGAGTTGCCCCCGCTCCAGCGCGGCCTGGATCGCGCAGCCGGGGGCGTCGGGCTGGTGGGAGCACCCCGCGGGGCAGTCCTCGGCGGCCCCGGCCAGGTCGGCGAAGCCCTCGACGATGTCCTCGGGGTCGATGTGGGCCAGGCCGAAGCTGCGCACGCCCGGGGTGTCGATCAGCCAGCCGCCCTCGAAGGGCAGCGCGGCGGCGGACGTGGAGGTGTGGCGGCCCCGTCCGGTGACGGCGTTGACGTGGCCCACGGCCCGGTCGGTGCCGGGGACGAGCCGGTTGACCAGGGTGGACTTGCCCACTCCGGAGGAGCCCACGAGCACGGTGGTGCGGTCGGCCAGACGGGCGCGCAGGCCGTCCAGGCCGCTCTCGGGGTCGAGCACCTCATAGGGCACGCCCAGGGGCGCGTACACCCGCACCAGCTCGTCCGGGTCGGCCAGGTCGGCCTTGGTCAGGCACAGCAGGGGGGCGAGCCCGGCGTCGTAGGCGGCGACCAGGCAGCGGTCCACGAAGCGCGGTTGCGGCGCGGGGTCGGCCAGGGCGCAGACGATCGCCAGCTGGTCGGCGTTGGCCACGATCACCCGCTCGACCGGGTCGGTGTCGTCGGCCGTGCGTCTGAGCACGGACTCGCGCTCCCTGACCCGCACGACACGGGCCAGGGTGTCGGGTCTGCCGGACAGGTCGCCGACCACGTCGACGCGGTCGCCGACCACGATCGAGCCGCGGCCGAGCTCACGGGCCTTCATCGCCACGACGGGAACGCCGTTGACCAGGCAGCGGTACCGGCCCCGGTCCACGGCGGTGACCAGGCCCTCCACGGCGTTCTCGTGCTTGGGCCGGTTGCGGGTGCGGGGGCGCGAACCGCCCCGGGCGCGCACGCGGATGTCGTCCTCGTCCAGGTGGCGTCCCCCGCCCCGCGTGCGGCTCATGCCAGGGCCTCCGCCCACAGGCCCGGGAAGTCGGGCAGGGTCTTGCGCGTGGTGGCGATGTTCTCCACCTCCACCCCGGGCACCGCGAGCCCGATCACCGCTCCCGAGGTGGCCATCCGGTGGTCGTCGTAGGAGTGGAACACCCCGCCGTGCATCGGGCGCGGGTTGATGACCAGCCCGTCGGGCAGCTCCTCGGCGTCGCCGCCCAGCCGGTTGATCTCGGCGGCCAGCGCGGCGATGCGGTCGGTCTCGTGGCGGCGCAGGTGCGCGATGCCGGTCAGCCGGGAGGGGGTCGCGGCGAGCGCGGCCACGGCGGCGACGGTGGGCGTGAGCTCGCCCACGTCGCGCAGGTCGGCGTCGATGCCCAGGATCCGGCCGGTGCCGCGCAGGGTGAGCAGCCCCTCGGGAGAGCGGGAGACCTCGCCGCCCATCCGGGTGAACAGCGAGCGCAGCTCGTCGCCGGGCTGGGTGGTGTGCTCCGGCCAGTCCTCGACCGTCACCTCGCCCCCGGTGACCAGGGCGGCGGCCAGGAAGGGCGCGGCATTGGACAGGTCGGGCTCCACGGTGATGTCGGAGACCTTGACCGGTCCGGGCTCGACCCTCCAGGAGTTGTCGGCGGTGGACACGGTGACCCCGGCCGCGCGCAGCATCTCCACGGTCATGTCCAGGTGGGGCTGGGAGGGCACGGGGGGCCCGGAGTGGCGCACGTGCACGCCCTCGGTGAAGCGGGCGCCGCTCAGGAGGAGGGCCGACACGAACTGGGAGGAGCCGGAGGCGTCGAGCGTCACCTCGCCGCCGCGCACGGCGCCGGTGCCGTGCACGGCCATCGGCAGCGCGCCGCGGCCGCCGTCGTCGATGTCGGCGCCCAGGGCGCGCAGGGCGGCCAGCAGCTCGCCCACGGGCCGCTCACGGGCGCGCGGGTCACCGTCGAACTCCACGGTGCCCGAGGCCAGGGCCGCCACCGGCGGAACGAAGCGCATCACCGTGCCCGCGTTGCCGACGTCGACGGAGGCCGGGCCGCGCAGCGGGGCGGGGGTGACCGCCATGTCCTCCCCCTCCGCGGCGATCCCCGTGCCCAGGGCGCGCAGGGAGCCCGCCATCAGCTCGCTGTCCCGGCTGACCAGCGGACGGCGCACCAGGCACGGTGTCTCCGACAGGGCGGCCAGGACCAGCGCGCGGTTGGTCATCGACTTGGACCCCGGCAGCGACAGCCGGGCGCGCACCGGCCGCTCGGCCGTGGGCGCGGGCCAGTGCCCGCCGGGGGTCCCGGCCGAGCGCGGGGACGTGGCGGTGTCGGGGTTCTGGCCGGACTGGACGGGCTGCGAGGACGCGGACTCAGGCATGACACAAGGTTATCGGGATCGGCGCGGCCGCAGGCGAACGCCTTCCCGCCTGTGGACGACCCGTCGGACGGGAGCGCGCCCGTTTCGGCGGCACGTCCGGCGGCCGGCCCGGCGCCCGCTTCGGCCGAGGCTCCGGCGGCCGGCCCGGCGTCGCGTCCGTCACGGGCCCGGAGAGGCCGGCCGGCCCGGGGCGGACGTATCCTTGTCAGGCCATGGTGTATCTGGATCACGCTGCCACGACCGACGTGCGCCCCGAGGCCGCCGCCGACATCGCGGCCGAGCTCGGCGCCCTCGGAAACCCGTCGTCCCTGCACGCCCACGGGCGCTCCGCGCGCCGCACGGTGGAGGAGGCGCGCGAACGCCTGGCCGGGGCGCTCGGCTCGACCCCGCACGAGGTGGTCTTCACCGGGGGCGGTACCGAGTCGGACAACATCGCCGTCAAGGGCCTGTACTGGGCGCGCAACACACCCGGCGCCCACAGGCCCAGGATCCTCACCAGTGCCGTCGAGCACCACGCCGCCCTCGACCCCGCGCACTGGATGGCCGAGCACCAGGGCGCGGTGCACGAGAAGGTCCCCGTGGACGCGTTGGGCCGGGTGGACCCCGAGGCCCTGCGGGAGACGATCGAGGGCGGCTCCGGGCCCGGGGCGGTCGCGCTCGTGTCGGTCATGTGGGCCAACAACGAGGTGGGCACGGTGCAGCCGGTCCGGGAGCTGGCCGCCGTCGCCGCCGAGTACGGCATCCCCTTCCACACCGACGCCGTTCAGGCCGTGGGCGTGGAACCGGTCGACTTCGCCGTGAGCGGGGTGAGCGCGCTGACGGTCAGCGGACACAAGCTCGGCGGCCCGGTGGGCGCGGGCGCGCTGCTGGTCGCGCGCGGCCTGGCCCCGGTACCGGTCCTGCACGGCGGGGGCCAGGAGCGCGACATCCGCTCGGGCACCCTGTCCCCGCCGCTGCTGCGCGGGCTGGCCACGGCCGTCCACCTGGCGGTCGCCGAACGCGAGGAGCACGCCAAGCACCTGGCGGCCCTGCGCGACGAACTGGAGGAGGGGGTCCGCGCCGCGGTCCCCGACGCGGTCGTCAACGGCGACCCCGCGCGCAGGCTGCCGGGGATCTCGCACATCTCCTTCCCCGGCTGCGAGGGGGACGCGCTGCTCATGCTCCTGGACGCCAAGGGCATCTCCTGCTCGACCGGTTCGGCCTGCTCGGCGGGGGTGGCCCAGCCCAGCCACGTGCTGCTGGAGATGGGCGCCGACGCGGGGACCGCGCTGAGCAGCCTGCGCCTGTCGCTGGGCCGCACCTCCACCCGGGAGGACGTGGCGGCGCTGGCGCGGGCCATCGGACCGGCCGTGGAGCGGGCCAGGGCCGCGCGCGCCAGACGTCGCTAGCGCCCTGACCACGAGGGTTCGCCGGGGCCGCCCCCTCCGCCGTGATCTTGCACCTCTAGCGCGTCTCGACCGCCCAACCTCGCTACAAGTACAAGATCACTGCATGTCAGGGCTCTTGTGGCACACCAGCAGCGTTTCCGGCCGGTCCGCTTGAGGGACGCGGCGGCCCCGGACACGGGGCGGCTACTCCGCGCGGTGCACGGTGACGGACTCGATGGTCACGTCCTGGGCGGGGCGGTCGTTCATGTCGGTCTCCGCGTTGGCGATGCCGTTCACCACCTCCATGGAGGCCTCGTCCGCGACGTGCCCGAAGATCGTGTGCAGGCCGTTCAGGTGCGGGGTGGGCTCGACGGTGATGAAGAACTGCGAACCGTTGGTGTCCGGGCCGCGGTTGGCCATGGCCAGCACGCCCGGCTCGGAGAACTCCCGGCCGGAGTCGAACTCGTCCTCGAAGGTGTAGCCCGGGCCGCCCTGGCCGGTGCCCTGCGGGTCGCCGCCCTGGATCATGAACCCGTCGATCACCCGGTGGAACACGGTGCCGTCGTAGAACGCGGCCTCGCCCGTCGCCGGGTTGGGCACGCCCTCGCCCTCGGCGAGGCCCACGAAGTTGGACACCGTGACGGGCGCCTCCTCGGGGAACAGCTCCAGTTCGATGTCGCCCTCGCTGGTGTGCAGCGTGGCGCCCTCGACTCCGGTGACGTCCACCTCGGCGGGGCTGCCGGTCTGCTCGGAGGCGGTCTCCTCCGGCGTGCCGCCGCCCTCCGATCCGCCCTGGTCGGCCGGGGCTGCGGCACCGTTGGCGCAGGCGGAGGTGGCGAGCAGGGCGGTGCAGGCCAGGAGGGCTGTCGCCGGGAGGGGCAGAAGCTTCATCGGTTCACTTCCGGAGAATGAGGATCGCAGCTGGGCGGCACACAGGCTACTCGGCCGGGGGAAGTGCCCTCGTCAGCGGGTTGGCTTTCCGTCATGGGGCGGCCACGGTCCGCCCCGGGGCGGACCGTGGCCGCCCCGCCGCGACGCCCCGATGACTTGTCACGGATCGCCGTACCCGTCCGGTCGCTTGACCGACGACCCCGGCACGGGAGAGGGTCGGAAGAGGACGGGGCGGGGCACCGGCGGTGTGCCGGGCGCGAGGCCCCGCCGGGCGCTGGAGGGAGGGAAGTGGAGTGAACACCGCACTGCCGTCCGCGATGTGGCTCCCCTTCGCCGCGAGGGTACTGCGCGCGCGCTCCGACAGGGGGCTCTCACGCGCCGAACTCGCCGCGACGGTGGGGGTGACCGACGACAAGCTCCGCGAGGTGGAGAACGCGCACTGTCGACCGGCCCGTTCGCTGGTCGAACGGGTGGACAACGCACTGGGCGCCGAGCACCAGCTCGTGGACGCCTGGGCGATCACCCTCCAGGCGGAGGCCTTCCCCAACGAGTTCGGCGACCAGCGCGAGCTGGGCGTCCACGCCACCCACCTGTGGGAACACCAGCCCATGGCGGTCCCGGCGTTCCTGCGCACCCGCGAGTACTCGCGCGCGGTGCTGCGCCCGCGCCATCCGGACCTGTCCCCGGACGAGGTCGAGGAGATGGTGGAGGAGGAGATGGCCCACCGGGCCGCGATGACCGGAACGGAGGGGCCCGTGCTGCGGGTGGTCCTCAACGAGTCGGCCCTCCAGCGCCCGCAGGGCGGCGCCGCCGTCCTCAACGCCCAGCGCGACTTCCTCGCCGACCTGGTCGAGGCGGGCATCGTCACCCTGGGCGTGATCCCCGAGCAGACGCCGAACCACCCCGGGCTGGGCGGAGCCTTCCGGCTGATGGAGTTCGCCGACCGCCCCAGCATGGTCTACGCGTTCGCGGCCGAGGGCGGGGACCTGACCGCCGAACCCGAGCAGGTGGGCCGCTGCACCACGGTGCGCGAGGCCATCGAGGCCGCGACCGTGGAACTCACTCCGGAGTCGGCACTGCTCACCGCCCGCTGGCCGGCGGGGTAGCGGGCCGCCCGCCGAAACCCCCGGAGGCCTTGGGGGTACGCCCCGTGATGGGCTAGGTTGCCCGCCATGGATATCGCGATCACATCCGGATACGTCGTCCCCGTCGACGGAGACCCCATCGACGGGGGCACCGTCCTCATCTCCGACGGCCGGATCGCCGCCGTCGGCGCCGACGTCACGGTCCCCGAGGGCGCCACCGTCGTCGACGCCTCCGGCAAGTGGGTGCTCCCCGGTTTCGTGGAGGCCCACGGCCACATCGGCATCGACGAGGAGGGCATCGGCTGGGCCGGTGACGACACCAACGAGATGACCGACCCCAACGGCGCCCGCATGCGCGCGCTGGACGCCATCAACCCCGCCGACCGCGGCTTCGCCGACGCCCTGTCCGGAGGCGTCACCAGTTCGGTCGTCAAGCCCGGTTCGGGCAACCCCATCGGCGGCCAGACCGTGGCGGTCAAGTGCTGGGGCCGCAGCATGGAGGACCGCCTGATCCGGCACCCGGCCAGTGTCAAGAGCGCTCTGGGCGAGAACCCCAAGCGGGTCTACGGCAACAAGGACAAGCTGCCCTCCACCCGCCAGGGAGTGGCCGCCGTCATCCGCGACGCCTTCACCAAGGCCCAGGACTACCGGGCCAGGCGCGAGCACGCGGCCTCGGAGGGCACCCCGTTCGACCGGGACAACACCCTGGAGGTGCTGGTCCGGGTCCTGGACGGCGAGCTCCCGTGGTGCCAGCACACGCACAGGGCCGACGACATCCACACCGCGATGCGCCTGTCCGACGAGTTCGGCTACCGGCTGATCATCAACCACTGCACCGAGGGCCACCTGCTGGCCGACGAGATCGCCGAGCGCGGTATCCCCGTCATCACCGGCCCGCTCATGACCAGCCGTTCCAAGGTGGAGGTCAACAACAAGACCCTGGCCAACCCCGGCATCCTCGACCGGGCGGGTGTCAAGGTCGCCCTGACCACCGACCACCCGGTCGTCCCGATCGAGTTCCTGGTCCACCAGGCCACCCTGTGCGTCAAGGAGGGCATGGACCCGGTCTCCGCGATCCGAGCCCTCACGGTCAACCCCGCCGAGATCATGGGCATCTCCGACCGGGTCGGCGCACTCAGGCCGGGCCTGGACGCCGACGTGGTCGTGTGGTCGGGCGACCCGCTGGACGTGATGAGCCGCGCCCTGCGCGTGTTCGTCGACGGGCGCGAGGTCTACACCTACGACGAGCGCACACGCGAGCGCACCGTGCTCGACGCCTACTACCGCGAGGGGTGAACGGCCGCGCCGGGCCCCCTGCCCCGGGTTCCCGGACGCTCCGCTGCCGACGGACAGCGGTCGGGCGGCGGGCTGGCACACCTGGTCAGTCCGCCGCCCGACACGGAGGCGTCACGGAGAGGGGAGCGGGCCGGGGTCCGCCGAACACGTCCTCCTAGGACAGCTCCACCGTCCGGAAGGGCGCCCCGTCCGGCGGAGCCGTGGCGCCGGACCCCTCGGCCCCGCGGACCGCCACGGTGACCTTCTCCATGCCGGTCCTGCGCAGCACCTCGTCCGGGCCCGCGGAGCCCAGCGGCGTCAGGACGATCGGAGAGCCCGCCGCGACCGGGGCCATCAGCAGTTCCGCGCCCCCGCCGAGCAGGGACAGCGGGGCGTCGGGTTCGGCGAACAGCGCCACACGGTCCTCGGCGTCCAGCGCCCACCGGTCCGCCCAGCGGCGGCCGCCGGAGGCCAGCTCCGCGCCGGTCCGGACGCCGGGGCCGCGCAGCGCGGGCGCTCCCGGGTCCACGGGGTAGGACGAGAAGTGGTCCCCGTGCCCGCGCACCTCCACCGAGTAGTCGAGGACCATGGGCGGCACGTCGGCCAGCGGCAGCCCCAGCGGGTGCAGGGACGTGCCCACCACCTCCTCGGCGCCGCTGTCCAGGGCGGCCTCCAGGCGGTCGGCGTCGGCCACGGCGACCTGGGCGCCCTCGGGCAGGTCCGCGCCGGGCCGCGCGAACTCCGCCACGGCCCCCACCGACCAGCACGAGAGCAGCCACACCAGCGACTGCCAGTGCACCGGCAGGGCGAGCACCACCCGGTCGTCCGGTTGCGCACCCAGACCGTCCACCAGCATGTTCGCGGTCTTGGACACCCAGTTGTCGAAGGTGGCGCGGGACAGCTCCACCCGGCCGCCCGAGGCGTCGTAGGAGGTCACGAACGGTCGGGACGGGTCGTCGGAGACCAGGGAGCGCCACAGCTGCGCGGGAGTTTCGGACATGACCGCCACTCTAGGGCGTCACACCGGGTCCGCGCGGACCCCGCGCGTGGACTGACTCGGGCGCCGGACAGGGCGTTTCGCGCTCTCCCCCAAGCGGGGTCCGCGCGTGAGCCGCCGCGGGTGTGCGTTGGTACCGGGGAGCTGTCAGAGTTGCCCCATGCGCTTGCTCCCCGGACGGTTCCTCGCCCGTGCCACCGCGCTCCCCGCGATCGCCGTCTCGGCCTGGCTCCTGGTGGCCTTCCCCCTCCTGGCCCTGGGTTCCCTCACCCCGCTGACGGCAGCCGTCCTCGGAACGCCCGCCGTGCTCGCGGCCTGCCTCCTGGTGCCCCGGCTCATCCCGGACCCGCCCGACCAGGAGGACGCGCCCTGGTGGCCGGTCGTCCTCGTCGTGCTGATCACGGTCGCCTTCGCCGCCGTGCAGATCGCCTACCACGCCGAGGCCCTGGTCATCCGCCGCGATCCGGCCTCCTACGCCATGTACACGGCGTGGATCGCCGAGAACGGGTTCCTGCCCATCCCGCAGCAGCGCGAGCTCATCGCGGGCGACGACCCCTCGCTCAGCTACGAGAGCCTGGCCCACTACCAGCGCGGCGACGTCATCTGGCCGCAGTTCATGGCCGGTGCGCCCCTGGTGGCCGCCATCGGCTACTGGCTCGGCGGGCTCGACGGGATGCTCGTCACGACGCCGGTCCTGGGCGCGCTGGGCGTGCTCACCTTCGCCGGGCTCACCGCGCGCCTGGTCGGGATCCGCTGGGCGCCCCTGGCCGCCCTGGTCCTGGCCGTGTGCCTGCCCCAGCAGTGGGTCAGCCGCTTCACCTACAGCGAGCCCGTCACCCAGATCCTGCTGCTGGGCGGCCTGGTCCTGGCCTACGACGCGCTCGTGCGGCGCACCCGGATCACCGACCGGTGGTCGTCCGCGCACACGCTGGCCGCCGTGGCGGGACTGGCGTTCGGACTGGGGCTCGTGGTGCGCATCGACGCGATCCGCGACCTGCTGCCCGTGATCGGGTTCGTCGGCCTGCTGCTGCTCGCCCGCCGGGGACAGGCCCTGCCGCTGCTGGGCGGGCTGGCCGCGGGGGTGGGGCTGGGACTGTACGCCGGGTACGGGCTGTCCCTGCCCTACCTGGAGTACCTCTCCGACTCCCTCAACCCCCTGCTGCTCATCAGCGCCGTCGTCATCGCCGTCACCATCGCGGCCACCGCCGCCCTGTGGCGCCACGGCATCCCGCACGTGGAACGCGTGCGCCGGCTGCCCGACGCGATGGCCGTGCTCGCCCTGCTCGCCATGGCGCTGTTCGCCGTCCGCCCCCTGCTGTGGCCGGACTACGGGCACGGCAGCGACTTCACCGACGGCTGGGTCGCCTACGTCCAGCAGCGCGAGGGCCTGCCCCTGGAGGGCAGCCGCACCTACTACGACATGAGCCTGTACTGGGTGGGCTGGTACGTGGGCCTGGCCACGGTCCTGTTCGCCTCGGTCGGCGTCGCCCACGTGCTGCGCCGCCTCTTCCAGCGGCGCGACCTCCAATGGCTGCTGCCCGTCATGCTGCTGGTGTGGACGGTCGGCACCACCCTGCTGCGCCCCGCCATCACCCCCGACCACCCCTGGGCCAGCAGACGGCTGATCGCGCTGGTCATCCCGGCGTTCATCCTGTTCGCCGTCTGGTTCCTGGCCTGGCTCACCCGCTACTGCGCCGTCGCCGCCCACTCCGGCCGGAGTACGGTGGTGGCCCGCGCCCTCCCGGTCGTGGTCGCCGCCAGCGCCGCGGTGGCGCTGCTCGTCCCCACCGTGGGCACGGCGGCCGCCGGGATCATGGGGTACAGACAGGACGTCGGCAGCGTCGCCGCCACGCACCGGTTGTGCGCGGCGCTGTCGGAGGACGCCTCGGTGGTCGTGGTCGACTCCGACATGGCCGGGAACTACATGCCCCTGCTGCGCAACGTCTGCGGGGTGCCCACCGCCTCCATGGACGAGCCGACCCCCCAGGACGTGGACCGCGTCGTCTCCGAGATCCACGAGCGCGAGCGCGACGCCGTGCTCGCCGCCTCCGACTGGCAGGTCCTGGAGGACCTCACCGGAGGCGAGGCCGAGCCGGAGCGCCCCTTCCACGTGAACGCCCGGATGGACCCGAGTACCCTCATGGAACCGCCGACCGGTTCCTGGGCCTTCAGGGGAAGCGTGTGGGTGTCCGTGTTCCCCGACGGGGGCTGAGGGCCAGGTCCGGCCCCTCCCGATCCCATCCCGCTGAAGAAGAACCCATGAGCGACAGAAGCGACGACGCACCCAGGCAGCACGGCGAGGACCAGCCGGTCCGCGTCACCATCGTGCTCCCCTGCTACAACGAGGAGAACCACGTCGTCGACGAGGTCAAACGGATCTGCGGCGCCATGGACGCCTCCGGGTACTCCTACGAGCTGCTGGCCGTGGACGACGCCTCCACCGACGCGACCCTGGCCCGGCTGCGCGACGTGGAGCCCCTCTACCCGCACATGCGCGTCATCGCGTTCGGGCACAACGGCGGGTCGGGCACCGTCCGCCGGGTCGGCAGCCAGCGGGCCCGAGGCGAGTTCGTCGTGTGGACCGACGCCGACATGAGCTACCCCAACGAGCGCATCCCCGAGCTGGTCGGCATGCTCGACGAGGACCCCGAGACCGACCAGGTCGTGGGCGCGCGCACCCAGGAGATGGGCAGCCACAAGGCCCTGCGGGTGCCCGCCAAGTGGGTCATCCGCAAGATCGCCGAACGCCTCACCAACACCCGCATCCCCGACCTCAACTCGGGCCTGCGCGTGTTCCGCCGCGACATCGCCCGCCCCTACCTGCGGCTGCTGCCGCCCGGGTTCTCCTGTGTCACCACCATCACGTTGGCCTTCCTGTCCAACCAGCACCCCGTCAGGTACGTGCCGATCGAGTACGCCAAGCGCGCGGGCACGTCCAAGTTCCACTTCGTCGGCGACGCCTACCGCTACATCCTCCAGGTGCTGCGCATGGTGATGTACTTCAACCCGCTCAAGGTGCTCATGCCGCCCGCCCTGGTGCTGCTGGGGGTCGGTGCCGCCAAGTTCGTCTTCGACCAGGTGCGCAACCCGCTCTACATCCCCAACAACACCGTCATGATCCTCATGACGGGGTTGATCATCGCGGCGATCGCCCTGCTGGCCGACCTCATCGTGCGCTCCAGGGAGAGCGCGTGAGCCCGGCGGCCCGGGTGGCCCTGGTCGGGCCCGCCCACCCCTACAAGGGCGGCGGCGCCCGGCACACCACCGAGCTGGCGCACCGGCTGCGCGCGCTCGGCCACCCCACGGCCGTGGAGTCCTGGCGGGCGCAGTACCCGGCCGCCCTCTACCCCGGCCGGCAGACCATCGACGAGCCCGAGGGCGAGCCCTACCCCGGCACCCGCCGCGAGCTGGCCTGGTACCGGCCGGACGGGTGGTGGAGGGCCGGGCGGCGCCTGGCCCGCGACGCCGACCTGGTGGTGCTCACCCTGTTCTCCCCGGTGCAGGTGCCCGCCTACCTGGGCGTCCTCGCCGGGGTGCGCTCCGTGCGGCGTTCCGGGGGCGCGCGGGTGGTGGCGCTGTGCCACAACGTGCTGCCCCACGAGCGGCGGGCCGTGGACGTGTCCCTCGTGCGGGCCCTGCTGCGGCGGGTGGACGGCGTGGTCACCCACTCGCCCGGGCAGGCGCGCCTGGCGGAGGGGCTCAGGGGGCCCGGGGCGCGGAGGCCCGTGGTCGCCGAGATGCCCCCGCACCTGCCCGGGACCGGCGGCGCCGCGGCCCCGGCGCCGGGGGAGCGGCGGCACCTGCTCTTCCTGGGTATCGTCCGCCCCTACAAGGGGGTGGACCTGCTGCTGCGGGCCCTGGCCGACGGGGCGCCCGAGGACGTGGCGCTCACCGTGGCCGGGGAGTTCTGGGGCGGCACCGCGGAGCTGGAGGAACTGGCCGCCGGGCTGGGGATCGCCGGCCGGGTCCGGCTGCGGGACGGGTACGTCCCCGCCGGCGAGCTGCCGGAGCTGTTCGCCTCGGCCGACGCGGTGGTGCTGCCCTACCGCACCGCCACCGCCACCCAGAACGTGTGGCTGGCGCACGAGCACGGGGTACCGGTGGTGGCGACCCGTGCCGGGACCCTCCCCGACCACGTGCGCGAGGGGGTCGACGGCCTGCTGTGCGCGCCGGGCGACGTCGCCGACCTGGCCCGCGCGCTGGGGGAGTTCTACGCGCCGGGGGAGCCCGAGCGGCTGCGCGCCGGGGTCCGCCCGGTGGAGGCGGAGCCGTACTGGCGGGCCTACACCGAGCGGCTGCTCGGAGCCTGAGGACGCCGCTCCGTCCCGGCGGGCGGGAACGGAGCGGCGGCGCCCTCCCCGGGTCTCACTCCTCCGTCAGCGGGTCGTGCTCGACCACGTCGGGCCACTCGTCCGTCCACCCGGTGGTCTGGTAGAGGCGGTAGTGGACCACGTCACCGGGCTCGCTCCAGTCGGACTCCGCCGCCGCGGGCTCGACCACGACCCGTTCGACGGAGAGGGGAAGGCCCGTCCCGGGGTCGAAGAGCACGCGCTCCTCGTAACGGCCCCGTTCCGCGTCGCCGAGGTCGAAGGCGACGCCCACGGCGGGCCGCCCGGACACGTCCTCCGTCACACCCTCGGCCGCGCGGACGCCGGGCATGTCCGCCAGGACCTCGTACACACCCGCCCTGACCTCGGGGGGGAGGGGGAGGTCCAGCGTGTCCGTGAGAAGTGAGAACCGTTGTTCGGACTCACCGTGGTATCCCTCCTCCATGAGCATCTCCTCCACGAACTCCTGGTCGACGTCCTCCGGCTGCTGCTCGTCCCACAGGACCCCCCTCAGCCGCGCGGGGTCCGAGGGCAGTTCCTGGAGTTCCCGGGGGGTCAGCGCGCCGTAGCCGAAGCCGTACGACGTGGCGCCGGCGTCCGCCGGGCCGCCGCCCTCCTCGGCGGTGGGGATCTCCGGGCGTTCGGACTCGGAGTCGTAGGGCCAGAAGGCGGGGGAGCCGTCGCGCTCCCACGCCGACCGGTCGTCCTCGTCGACCAGGGCCCAGTCCGTCGAAACGATGTCGTTGGTGGAGAGCCCCCGCTCCAGGTTCATCCACCTCTCCTCCTCGTAGACCCTGTAGACCCCGTACCTGTCGTCGTCGGGTCCCACCCCCCAGGCCTCGCCCCAGGTGTAGCGCTCGTACCAGACGGGCCCGTCGGACCGCTGGGACAGGGCGGCCTCGATGACGGGCGCCATGACCTCCACCGCTTCGGATCCGCCTCCGGGTCCGGCCGCGGGACCCACCGCGACCGTGTCCGGGTCGGGGGCACCGACCGGGCCCAGGACCAGGAGGGCGAACACGGCGGCGGCTGCCAGGACGGCCGCTCCGGACAGGGCCAGGGGCAGCAGTGAGACCGGCCGGGGGCGGGACGGCGGCCTGCCGCCGTCCGGGCGCCAGCCCGTGCGCAGGGCCAGTTCCTCGACGCCGGGTTCGCGGACGTCGGCCCGCATGCGGCGCAGGTGGTCGAGCTCGTTCACCGGAAGTCCTCCTTCACGGCCGTGGCGGCGGAGAGAGCGGCGCGCACCCGCTTGCGGGCGCGGTGCAGCCGGGAGCGCACGGTGCCCACGGGGACGCCGAGCACCCGTGCCGTCTCCTCGTAGGTCATCTCGCCCCAGGCGACCAGGAGCAGGGCGTCGCGGTCGCCCCTGGACAGGCGGGCCAGGGCGGCGGCCAGACTGCCGGAGAGCGCGGTGGCGTCCACGCGCGCGGCGGTGCTGTCGGCGAAGCTCTCCAGGACCGGGTCCACCCCGGTCCGCGCCAGGGCCCGGTAGTGGCGCTTCTCCGTGCGGTGGTGGCGGCGCACCAGGTTGGCGGCGATCCGCCAGAGCCAGGGACGGGCGTCGGGGTGGGCGGGGTCGTAGCGGTGGCGTTTGCGGAAGGCGATGTGGAAGGTCTCGGCGACCACGTCGTCGGCGTCCGGGCCGCCCAGCCGCCGGGCGACGTAGCGGTGCAGGGCGGGCGCGTGGCGGCGGAAGACCTCGCCGAAGCGCGTCGGCTCCTCCAGCGACCGCAGGATGACGGCCGCGTCGGTCTCCGCGTCGTCGGGCGCACCGGCCCGGGAGGCGGCAGGGGGCATGGGGGATCCCATCGCTTCGGATTCTGTCGGGGGTGGTCTCACACCCGTAGTAGCCCGATGCGGGGAGGAGGGTTCGCGGGTTGTCCGGTGTTTCGGGTGTGTCGCACATCACTTTCGCGCAGTCGGTGTCCGCGCGTCACTCCGGTGCCGCCGGTGTCCGGCCGGTCACGCTCGTGCCGCCGGGGCTGTGAACCGGGTCAGGGGCGCGGTCCGGGTACGGCCTCCGGTCCCGGCGCGGCCCGCTGGGACAGCAGCACCGACAACCCCGCCCAGGCCAGGTCCGCGACGGTCATCACCAACCGCGACAGCACCGCCACCACCAGCGCGGCCCCGGCGTCCACCACCGGTGACAGCGCCACCACCAGCACCGCCTCGCGCACCCCCAGGCCCGCCGGGGCGAACACCACCAGCAGCCCCAGCGTCCATGCCAGCGCGTAGGCGCCCACAGCCGGGCCGAGCGACCGCAGCGCCTCGCCGCCCACCGCCCAGGTCAGCAGCCACACGTGCAGCCCCAGGGGCACCCACGCCACCAGGGTCCACCCCACGGCGGCGGCCATGGACCTCCCGCGCACGTCCAGGGGCCCGGCCTCGGCGACCCCGCGGAACCGGGCGAATGGGCGGGCCGCCAGCCGGATCCCCCAGCCGACCACGCGCGGGTGCAGCCCGGCGAGCAGCAGGGGCGCCAGCGCCAGCGCCCACCACCAGCGGCGGGCCGCCTCCGCCGACGACAGCGGCAGGGCCACCGCCGCGACCGCCAGACCAGCCGCGACCGTCACCCCCACCGCGAGCAGGGTCGCCGCCGCGCCACGCGTGCGCGGCACGTTCCAGTCCCGGGCCAGCTCCACCTGGGCCACGAAGGCCCAGACCGAACCCGGCAGGTACTTGCCGAGCTGTCCCACGAACATGACGCGGGCCGCCGTGCGGCGGGGCAGGGGGGAGCCCATCCCGGCCAGCAACGCGCGCCAGGCGAGCATCTGCGCGGTGAGCCCCGCCATGCCCGTCAGCACCGCCGCGGGCAGCACCCACAGGGGCAGCGCCGCCGCGGCGTCCCGGGCCTGCTCCCAGTTCGCGCGCAGGGCCAGCCCCGCGCACACGCACACCACCAGGAACAGCGCCAACCGCACCCACGGGCTACCCCGCAGCCGACTCAGCACGTGGCCTCCCTCCCGTACGTGCCGACCCTACGCCGCCCGCGCACCCTCCCGGTTCCGGTCCGCCCGACCAGTCCCCGCAGGGCCTCCCCGTGCTCCCGGTCGGCGCCGGGACGCGGCGGTGGCGCCCCGCACACATCCGGGGCCACCGGTGGTGCGTCCGCACGCGCGCGAGGACCGGGGCGTAGGGTTGCGCCCTATGAGTGGTGCGAACGACCCGGCCCCCGTCCCCTCCCCGACCCCGTCCGCCATGCGCAGGGCACTGGCCCGCGCCCGTGACGGCAAGACCCTCGACGTCGCCGAGGCCGAGGTGCTCCTGCACGCCAGGGGCGAGGACCTGGACGTCCTCCTCGAACACGCCGCGAGGGTGCGCGACGCCGGACTGGAGGCCGCGGGCCGCCCCGGAGTCGTCACCTACAGCCGCAAGGTGTTCGTCCCCCTGACCCGCCTGTGCCGCGACCGCTGCCACTACTGCACGTTCGCCACGGTGCCCGGCCGCCTCGACGCCCCGTTCCTGTCGCCCGACGAGGTCCTGGACATCGCCCGGCGGGGCGCCGCGATGGGCTGCAAGGAGGCCCTGTTCACGCTCGGCGACCGGCCCGAGGACCGCTGGAAGCAGGCCGCCGAGTGGCTCAACGCCCACGGCTACGACGACACCCTGTCCTACGTGCGGGCCATGGCCATCATGGTGCTGGAGGAGACCGGCCTGCTCCCGCACCTGAACCCGGGCGTGCTCACCTGGGCCGACTTCCAGCGCCTCAAGCCCGTCGCCCCGTCCATGGGGATGATGCTGGAGACCACCTCCACCCGCCTGTTCACCGAGAAGGGCCAGGCCCACTACGGCAGCCCCGACAAGGATCCGGCGGTACGGCTGCGCGTGCTGGAGGACGCCGGGCGCTCCGGTGTCCCCTTCACCACCGGCATCCTCCTGGGCATCGGCGAGAACACCGCCGAGCGCGCCGAGTCGATCTTCGCGATGCGCGGCGCCTCCCGCCGTTACGGCGGCGTCCAGGAGGTCATCGTGCAGAACTTCCGGGCCAAGCCCGCGACCGCGATGATGCACCGGCCCGACGCCGAACGCGAGGAGATGGCCGCCGCCATCGCCGTCACCCGCCTGGTCATGGGGCCCAGGGCGCACGTGCAGGCGCCGCCCAACCTCATCGGCGCCGAGCACGGGGGCGTGGACGAGTACGGGCTGATGCTGCGCGCGGGCATCGACGACTGGGGCGGCGTCTCCCCGCTCACCCCCGACCACGTCAACCCGGAGCGGCCCTGGCCGCAGATCGACGACCTGGCCGCGCGCACCGCCGCCCACGGCTTCGCCCTGCGCGAGCGGCTCACCGTCTATCCCGAGTACGTCCTGGCCGGTGAGCCCTGGCTGGACCCGCGCGTGGCCGGGCACGTGGCCGCGCTCGCCGACCCCGGGACCGGCCTGGCCCGCGAGGACGCGCCCGTGGTGGGCCGCCCCTGGCAGGAGCCCGAGGCGGTGCTGGTCTCCTCCGGCCGCACCGACCTGCACACGGGGATCGACACCGAGGGGCGCACCGCCGACCGCCGCGGCGACTTCGACGCCGTCTACGGGGACTGGGACGAGCTGCGCTCCGGCGTGGACCGCGAGGGAGCCGTGCCGCGCAGGTTCGACCCCGACATCGCGGCGGCGCTGCGCAGCGCCGAGTCCGACCCCGCGGGCCTGTCCGACGACGAGGCGCTCGCCCTCCTGCACGCCGACGGGGCCGAACTGGAGGCGCTGGCCGACCTGGCCGACCGGGTGCGCCGGGACACCGTCGGCGACGACGTCACCTACGTCGTGACCAGGAACATCAACTTCACCAACGTCTGCTACACCGGGTGCCGCTTCTGCGCGTTCGCCCAGCGCCGCACCGACGCCGACGCCTACACGCTCTCCCTGGAACAGGTCGCCGACCGGGCCGAGGAGGCCTGGAAGGCCGGGGCGACCGAGGTGTGCATGCAGGGCGGCATCCACCCGGACCTGCCCGGCACCGCCTACTTCGACATCGCCGCCGCCGTGCGCGAGCGCGTCCCGGACATGCACGTCCACGCGTTCAGCCCGATGGAGGTGGTCAACGGGGCGGCGCGCACGAACCTGCCGGTCCGCGAGTGGCTGCTGCGCGCCCGCGAGGCCGGGCTCGGCTCCGTGCCGGGCACCGCCGCGGAGATCCTCGACGACGAGGTCCGCTGGATCCTCACCAAGGGCAAGCTGCCCGCGGCCGAGTGGATCGACGTCATCACGTCCGCGCACGACCTGGGCATCCCCACCACGTCCACGATGATGTACGGGCACGTGGACTCGCCCAGGCACTGGGTGGCGCACATCAAGCTGCTGCGCTCCCTCCAGGAGCGGGCGGTGGAGCGCAACGGCCGCCGGGGGTTCACCGAGTTCGTCCTGCTGCCGTTCGTCCACACCAACGCGCCCATCTACCTGGCCGGGCTGGCCCGCACCGGGCCGACCGTCCGGGAGAACCGCGCCGTGCACGCCCTGGCCCGCCTGCTGCTGCACGGGCACGTCGACAACATCCAGTGCTCGTGGGTCAAGCTCGCCGAGGACACCTGCCGCCAGCTGCTCTCGGGCGGGGTGAACGACGTCGGCGGCACCCTGATGGAGGAGACCATCAGCCGGATGGCGGGGTCGGGGCAGGGGTCGTTCAAGACCATCAGCGACATCCGCGCGCTGGTCGAGCCGACGGGCCGCCCCGTCCGCCAGCGCACCACGACCTACGGTCCGGTGTCGCAGGAGCGCCAGCGCGCGGCCGAGGCCAGCGACGGCGTGGCCCCCAGCGTCCGGCGCCCCTCCCTGCCGCTGGTCTAGAGGGGGAGAGAGGGGGGCGAAGCGCCGGGGGACGGCGCTTCGCCCCCCTCTCGTGGGGGTCGGCGGCCCGTCAGCCGAGGGGAGTGTGCGACGGGCCACCGGAGGGCCGCGTGTGGCGGAGGGGGCCCTCCACGCGGCCTCGGGTCAGCAGGTGCCGACGAGCCTCCAGACGCCCCACTCGCCGGTGGTGCCCGGCTCCTCGCCCTGGGTCCACCACTGGGCGCGGTACTCCGAGCCCCCGTGGGAGACCACGTCGCCGCCGGTGTAGACGCTGTCGGCCGTCCAGGCAGCGGCGGTGCAGTCGCCGGGCTGCTCGGTGGGCCCGTCGGTCGGCTCCTCGGTGGGCCCGCCGCCGTCGCCGGGGCCGCCGGCCAGGCGGGCCGAGACGGTCTCGGCGAAGGCGTAGCCGCTGGTGGCGTCCCAGTTGATGGACCAGGTCATCACGCCGCCGATGGGGCCGTACGGGGCGGCGGGGGAGAAGGAACCGCAGTTGGTCCCCGCCTCCAGGCAGTCCAGGGCGCGCACGACCTGGCCGGGCGCCATGTACCCGCCCCCGGCGGCGGACTGCACGGCGGGCAGCCCGAGGCCCACCTGGTCCGGGCTCAGGCCCATCTCCAGCTGGATGCAGGCCAGCGCGGCGACGAAGTCCGGGGTGCCCTGGTGGTACACCTGGCCGTCGCACCCCAGCATCGAGCCGGAGTTGTAGTACTGCATGTTGACGATGGTGAGGATGTCGGAGATGTTCGACGCGAGCTTGTAGTACTCCCGGTCGGGGCTCTGGAAGTCGATGGTCTGCGGCGCCATCGTGACGATCAGGTCCGCCCCGGCCCGGCCGCTCAGGTCGTGCAGGGCGTCGGACATGTACTGGGCGTTGATGCCGTGCTCCAGGTCGATGTCGACCCCGTCGAAGCCGTAGTCCTGCATCAGCTGGTACGTGGTGTCGGCGAAGTTGCGGGCCTGGGCGGTGTTGGTGACGTCCACGTGCCCGAGCTCGCCGCCCACGGAGATGATGACCTTGCGGCCCTCGGCCTGGATGGCCGCGATGTCGTCGCGGAACTGCTGGTCGGTGTAGCCGTCCAGCTCACCGCTGGCCAGGTTGAACGTGATCCCGCCGTCGAGGGTGGGGTGGTTGCCGGCGAAGGCGACGGCCACCAGGTTGTACTCGGAGGGGATCTCCGACAGCGGCATCACGGTGGAGCCGTTGTCGAAGTTGTGCCAGTACCCGGTGAGCCACTGGCCGGTCTGCCGGACCTGGGCGGAGTCGCTGTCGGACACGGTCTCGACCTCGGCGGGAGCGGGGGAGAGCTGGCTGAAACCGGCGAGGAGTCCGGCGGTCAGGAGGGCGAGGGCGCCGGTCAGCGCCGCCTTCGCGGCTCTGGGGGCTTTCCTGAGGCGGTGTTCGGGCATCGGGGGTTGCTCCTTTCGTCGAGCGGGGGAGACGAAGGGGCTCTGTGAGCCGCTAATTGTTAGGAAACTTTAAAGTTGTCCCGCGGCTGCGTCAACGAAAACGGTAAGGAAAGTTTGTAGTTTTTCTGTGGGCCTCAGTACCTTTCCTAAGCCTCAAAAACCCCTCCAGTACCAGGAGAGGCGACCGCCGCGCGTACCGTCGGCCACGCTCCGTGCACACCCGCCCGGGCGTTCGCGTCCCGCGGGCCCTGGTTCCCACGGATTCACACGGGGCGCGCGGAAGGGTCTCCGGAGGCCCCGGTTCCCACGCGGAGCGCGGCCCCGCAGCGAGCCTCTCCGGCCTCACGGCCCTGCGGACCGGCCCCGGACATCCGGGGCTCAGGAGCCGTGGGGGCCGCCCCTGCCCGTTCCGGGCCTCACGATCCGTACGGACCCGCGCCCGTGTCCCGGATGTCCAGGTCCCGGCTCATCTCCTGGAACACGGCGTGGTCGATGTCGCCCTCGCGGTACATCGACACCAGCGCGTCCCTGCGCGCCTGTGTGATCTGCGCGTGCACGGCCCTGCCGCTGTCCGCGCGCTCGCGCGCCCGACCGTCCCCGGCGTCCATCAGCCCCCGCACCTGCGAGACGCGCCGCGTGTACACCGCGCGCAGCGAGTCGGCGGTGCGGTCGTCCACCTCGCCCTCCCGCAGCAGCTCGTCCACCTTGCTCAGCGCCGCGCAGCTCATCTGCTCGTCCGCCCGCAGGAACTCCATCCGCCGCGCGCCCTCGCGTGCCATGCCCAGCTTGCGCAGCAGCAGCGGCAGCGTCATCCCCTGCCCCACCAGCGTCCCGAGCACCACGACCCCCGCCACGAAGACCAGCGCGCCCCGTTCGGTGAACGGCTCACCGCCCAGCGTCGCGGGCAGGGACAGGGCGATCGCCAGCGACACCGCCCCGCGCATCCCGCTCCACCCGATGACCAACCGCTCCCGCGGGTCGGCACCCTCCAGTTTCGAGAACGGCGGGATCCGGTGCAGCGGGATCACCACCAGCATCAGCCCCATGCGCAGGGCGACCGCCGTGGCCGTCGTCGCCAGCGCCACCCACACCAGGTCCAGGAAGGCGAACTGGTCCCGTACCGCCGTGACCACCGAGTCCAGCTGCAACCCCAGCACCACGAACAGCATCGACTCCAACAGCCCCACGAGGGCGCCCCAGATCGTCTGCCCGTTCACCCGCACCCGCGGCGGCAGCAGGCCCTCGCCGCGCGTGCCCAGGTAGAAACCGGCGACCACCGCCGCCAGCACCCCGGAGAACCCCGCCATCTCCGCCGGGATGTAGGCCGCGAACGGCGTGACCAGCACGACCATCAGCTGGAGGGACGGATCCCGCATGCGGGTCCGCGACCACGACACCGCCAGCGCCACCGCGGCGCCGTAGACCAGGCCGCCCGCCACGACCTTCACCAGCTCGACCAGGCCCTCCTGGGGCGTGAGCGGGTGCGCCATCGCGGTCACGGCCAGGCTGAACAGGGTCAGCGCCACGCCGTCGTTGATGAGGGACTCGCCCTCCAGCAGGGTCAGCACCCGGCGCGGGGTGCCCACCCGCTTGAGGATCGCCGACGCCGCCACGGCGTCGGTCGGCGCGACGGCGGCGCCCAGGGCGATCGCCGCGGGCCACCCCACCGACGGCATCAGCAGGTGGACGATCCCCGCCAGGCCGAACGCCGTCAGCAGCGTCACCCCCACCGCCATCACCACGATGGGGCGCGCCAGCTCGCGCATGTCCTTGGGAGAGGAGAAGAACGCGGCGTTGTAGATCAGCGGGGGCAGGAACACCAGCAGGATGACCTGCGGGGAGATCGACAGCGAGTGCAGCCAGGGCACGAGTCCCAGGCCCATGCCCAGCAGCACCAGCACGACCGCGCCCGGCACCCGCAGCCGCCCCGCCACGAGTCGGCCGCAGATCACCGCCACCACGATCACCAGCGTGGCGACCACGTACTCCTCGACGGACACCCCGCACCTCCCCGCCGACCCCCGGCGGCACCAGCATGGCGCCGCCGGGGCCCGCCGGTCGCACTGACGCGCCGGTCACCGGGGGACACGCCCACGGCGACCGGCGCGTGCAGGGTTGGCCGGAAACGTTCATCGGCCCAGCGCCGCCCGGCGTGATCTTGTACTTATGGCGCGTCTCGGACGCCCAACCTCGCTACAGGTACAAGATCATCACGAAGGAAGTCTCCTGGTTCACACCAGCGACGGTTCCGGCCATCCCGCTAACGCACGGCGACGAAGTCCTCCGGGTCGCGCGGCGGCCTCTCGCCCGGCGCCTCGGCCGCGTGACCCACGGCCACCGCGCCCATCGGCCGCCACTCCTCGGGCACCTCCAGCACCTCGCGCACCACGTCCGCGCAGAACATGGTCGAGGAGACCCAGGCCGACCCCAGCCCCTCCACGGCCAGCCCCACCAGCAGGTTCTGCACCCCGGCGCCCATCGCCACCAGGAACATCGACCGCTCGGCGTCGGCCCGGCGCGCGTCCGGGTAGGGGTGCGCGCCATCGGCCACCAGGAAGGGCACCACCAGGTACGGCGCGCCGCGCAGCACGTCGCCGCGCCGCGTGCGCCGGGCGATCTGCTCCTCGGTGAACCCGTCGCCGCGCAGGTCCGCCACCCACGCCGCGAGCATCGCGTCCAGCAGCCGCTTGCGCGTGTGCGCCGACTCCACCAGCACGAAGCGCCACGGCGTGGTGTGGTGCGGCGCGGGGGCCGTCACCGCCGCGGCCACCGCCCGGCGCACCGCCGCCGGGTCCACCGGCGCGTCGGTGAACGAGCGCACCGTCCGCCGGGCCGGGATCACGTCCCGCGACCCGTACCGGAACAGGTCGGCGTCGGCCGGGCGGACCAGCACCGCGGCTCCGGGGCCGTCCTCCTCGGTGACCAGGTCGCCCAGGCCGCTGACCACCGCGACCGGGACCCGGTTCGTCTTGCCCTTGACCAGCTCGCCCGCCCCGGCGATCTCGTCGGCCACCGCGTTGACGGTCGCCTCCATGAGGTTGCCGTGGGTGTCGGCGGTGCCGCGCAGGTCCTGCACGGCGGACAGCCCGGCGGCGCCGATGGCCACGTCGGTCTGCCCGATCCTCCACGGCCGCCCGAAGGTGTCGGAAACGATCACGCCGACGTTCACGCCGAGGCGCTCGCGCAGCCCGGCGCGCAGCGCGCGGGCGGAGGCGTCGGAGTCCTCGGGCAGAAGCAGCACGGTGCCGGGCTCGACGTTGGAGGCGTCCACCCCCGCGGCGGCCATGACCAGTCCCTGCCGGGTCTGCATGATCCCGGTCCTGCCCGCGCGGGCCACCACCCGGACGGTCTCGGAGGCGACCGCCTCCTCCCGGTCCATGCGGCGGGCGCGGCCCTCGGCCTTGCTGACGACCTTGGAGGTGACCACGAGGATGTCCCCGTCGGCCAGCGCGACCCCGGAGGCGGACACCGCCTCGGCGACCAGGGCCGACAGGTCGTCGCCCGACCGCACCTCGGGGATGCCGCCGAGCCCGCGCACGCGCAGTTCGGCGCTCACTCGCCGCCTCCCCGCCCGCGTGCCAGCTCCACGGCCAGGTCCACGGCCGCCCGCGCGATGGCCTCGGTGGCGGCGGGGTCGCTCATGTACAGGGGACGCGAGCGCACCTCGATCCCCTCCACCTCGGTGCCCGCGTCGGCCTCGTCCACCAGCCAGCCGTCCAGCAGGTCGGCGCCCAGGTGCGCGGCGACCGCGCCCGCGCTGGTCTCCACCCCGATCGCGGTCAGGCAGGCGTCGGCCATGCCGCGCACCGGCGCGCCGCCGATGATGGGGGAGACGCCCACCACGGTCTTGTCCACCATGGCCTCGCGGATTCCGGGGACGCCCAGGACGGAGCCCACGCTGACCACCGGGTTGGACGGGGGCAGGATCACGGCGTCGGCCCCGGCGATCGCCTCCAGCACGCCGGGCGCGGGCTTGGCGGTCTCGGCGCCGACGCTGACGATCTGTTCGGCGGGCAGCGCCGCGCGGTGCCGGATCCACCACTCCTGGAAGTGGATGGCCCGGCGTCCCTCCCCGTCGTCGACGACCACGTGCGTCTCGACCTGGTCGTCGGTCATCGGCAGCAGCCGCACGCCCGGCCGCCACCGGTCGCACAGCGCCTCGGTGACCGCCGAGAGGGGGAACCCGGCGGCGAGCATCTGCGCCCGCACGATGTGGGTGGCGGTGTCACGGTCGCCCAGACCGAACCAGGTGGGCTTCATCCCGTAGGCGGCGAGCTCCTCCTTGACGGTGAAGGACTCGTCGGTCCGGCCCCAGCCCTGCTCCTCGTTGATCCCCCCGCCGAGGGTGTACATCACCGTGTCCAGATCCGGACAGATCCTCAGCCCGAACAGGGTGATGTCGTCACCGGTGTTGCCGATGACGGTGATGCTGCTGTCTGTGGTGTGCTCTTCGGTGGCCGACGCCACGGTTCCGAGCGCGGCCCTGAGGCCGCGGAGGAACCGCGCGCCGCCGATACCGCCAGCCGGTACGACTATCCGCATGCGTCCAAGTCTGGCAGTCTGGAAGCGTGTATGGGTCGTCTGCCCCGCCGTGGGCACGATCCGTGCGTGACCGTTCCGGTATCGGAGGTCCGTGAACTCCGGGGCTGCGGTCGCCATCCCACTCTTCGGCCCCGCCCGGTGTCCCCACATCCATGCCCGGACGCGGCCGATCCACACGTGACAGCCCGACGCCGTTTCCATCGACCCGACGGCGAAGCAGCAGTAGATGGGGAACCTCTCTTGAAGAACGAAACGCTAGAACGCCTGCGCCTTCCGGGGGCCTGGGTCCTGATCGGGGCCGTGGGCGCGTTCATGCTCTCCGGCCTGATCAACCTGGCTGCCGGATCGAGCTACCCGAACTCCTTCGCCGGGACGATGACCTCGGCGGGCCCCAGCTTCTTCGGTCTCACCGTCGTGGTGCTGCTGGCCGCGGCGGTGGCCCTGGTGCTGACCGGCGAGCGTACGCGGTCCTCCGCCCAGCCGATCGTGCTCATCGCCATGGTCATGAGCGGTGTGGGGCTGCTGTTCGCCCTGATCAGCCTGATCACCGCCTTCGTCTGGGGGGCCGAGGTCGACAACATGGGTCTGGCCTTCGCGGACTTCGTGTCCACGCTCGGCTCCGGTGCGGTGCTCGGTCTCCTCGGCTTCGCGCTGCTCAAGGTCTTCAACGACCCCACTCTGGTCCCCAGGGCGGCGCCCCAGCAGAACGCCTACCCGCAGCAGTTCCCGCCCGCCACCGGCGCGCAGCAGTCCTTCGCCCAGCCGGTCTACCCGGGCCAGCCCGCCGACCCGACCCAGAGCGCCGCCCAGCAGTACGGCGTGGACCCGGCGCAGCAGCAGGCCTACGGTCAGCAGTACGGCGCGGACACCGCCCAGCAGCAGTACGGCACGGGCGCGCAGCAGGCGTACGGTCAGCAGTACGGGGTCGACCCGGCGCAGCAGCAGTACGGCACGGGCGCGCAGCAGGCCTACGGTCAGCAGTACGGGACCGACGCCTCCGGGCAGCAGCCCGTCCAGCAGGGTTACGAGCAGCAGGGCTACGACGCCGCCCAGCAGTACGGCGCGGACGCCTCGCAGCAGTACGGCGCCGACCCCGCCCAGCAGTACGGCGCGGACCCGGCGCAGCAGCAGGCCTACGGTCAGCAGTACGGAACCGACCCGGCCGTCCAGCAGTACGGGGTCGACCCGGCGCAGCAGCAGTACGGCACGGGCGCGCAGCAGGCCTACGGTCAGCAGTACGGCACCGACGCCTCCGGGCAGCAGGCCGCCTACGGCCAGCCTGGCGAGTACGCCTACGACCCGTCCCAGTACGCCCCGCAGGGCACCGAGCAGCAGCCCGCCTCCGGTGAGCAGGCCGCCCAGGACGCGATCCAGTACGGCTGGTACCAGGGCGCTGACCAGGGACAGCAGGCGCAGGACACCCCGGCCGACAGCAATCTTGATCCTTTCTTTAACTCCGGTGAGAACAACGGTAACCAGACGCCCGGACAGGGTGGGGGATCGTACGGAGGCCAGTACGGACCGGGCGCCGGATACGGCTCTGACCAGCAGGGACAGGGCGGCACCGGTGGCCAGCAGGGGTGGTACGGCGGCGAGGAGAAGCGCTGACCCGGCTCCGGAGGCCCGCGCTCCCCACCGCCTCGGAAGGTCGTGAATTGCGTGGTAATTCGCAGAACGGACATCACCGGACTGCCGCTGGCGGTTCGTTGCATGATATTCAGTGGATTACCACGCAGGGCGCTTGACTCTCAGCAAGCGACCCGCGTGTAATTTCAAGGTGGGATTCCACCCGGCCCGGGGGACGAAAAGGGCCGGGGACATCTATGGGGGGCAACAGGAGGTGCGCATGAGCGAGGTCATCCCGCTGGCGCACGGCTCAGACGAGGATCTGGGCTGGCAGGAACGTGCCCTGTGCGCGCAGACCGACCCGGAGGCGTTCTTCCCCGAGAAGGGCGGCTCGACGCGGGAAGCCAAGAAGGTCTGCCAGTCGTGCGAGGTACGTGCGGAGTGCCTGGAATACGCGCTGGAGCACGATGAGCGCTTCGGCATCTGGGGGGGACTCTCCGAACGCGAGCGCCGCAGGCTGAAGAAAGCCGCCGGGGGAGATTTCGATTTCCTGGCGGAGATGCTCTAGGGCCGCGTGCTGGGACGCGCGTCCGGGTCACGAGCCCGGGCGCGCGTTTCTCATATCCGCCCCCTTCCCAGGGGCGCGGCGATTGCGTCCGTGACGCGGCGGGAGGCGGTAATGCTCCGATATGGCGAATGACATTCGGACGTGTGTTCGGATTCGGTGTTGCCGCCGTGGGGGGAATGCTCCGATATGGCCGGGCCGCAGCGGCGTGTGACGAATAGGCCCGTAATGGTGCCGAGTGGCGTAGGGTGATGTCCCGCGCGGGCCGTGTCCGGCCCCGACGAGGTCATGAGGGCCGCGGCCGGCCGTGACGTCCCGCGCGCGGACCGCGTCCGGAGCGCGGTCGCGCCCGTCGGTCCGGCCCGGCCGGACCCGCGGACCCGATCGGGGCCGCGCCCCCTCCCGGAGAGAACCCACCACAGCCGTGCCTGACCAGGATTTCGCCCG
Organism: Nocardiopsis alborubida; assembly: GCF_012396365.1. Taxonomy (GTDB): domain Bacteria; phylum Actinomycetota; class Actinomycetes; order Streptosporangiales; family Streptosporangiaceae; genus Nocardiopsis; species Nocardiopsis alborubida. The sequence goes on from NZ_JAAXPG010000005.1 coordinate 200,509, forward strand.
ACACGTCGTCACCGCGGTCATCGTGTCCCACGACGGCGCCCGCTGGCTGCCCGAGACGATGCAGGCGCTGCGCGACCAGTCCTGGCCCGTGCAGCGGGCCGTCGCCGCCGACACCGGCAGCGCCGACGACAGCGCCGACGTCCTGGCCCGGTTCCTGCCCGCCGACGCCGTCGTGGGCCTGCCCGCCAGCACAGGGTACGGCGACGCCGTCCGTGCCGCCCTGGAACTGCCGCGCTCCACCAGCGCCGTACGCGGCTTCGACGAGGACGCCACCGAGTGGATCTGGCTGATCCACGACGACCTCACCCCGGACCGGGACGCCCTCGCCCACCTGCTGGACGCCGCCGACCAGGACCCCCGCGCCGCCGTCCTGGGCCCCAAGCTGCGCGACTGGTTCGACCGCCGTCTCCTGGTGGAGGCGGGCGTGACCATCGACGGCGCCGGCCGCCGCGAGACCGGGCTGGAACAGCGCGAGTTCGACCACGGCCAGCACGACGGCACGCGCCAGGTCCTCGCGGTCTCCAGCGCGGGCATGCTCGTCCGCCGCGACGTGTGGGACCGCCTCGGCGGCTTCGACCCCTCCCTGCCGCTGTTCCGTGACGACATCGACTTCTGCTGGCGGGTGGGCGGTGCCGGGCTGCGCGCCCTGCTCGTCACCGACGCGGTCGCCTACCACGCCGAGGCCTCCGCCCGGCGCCGCCGCCCCATCTCCGCCACCCGCAACCATCCGCGCCGGGTGGACCGCCGCCACGCCGTCTTCGTGCTGCTGGCCAACCTGCCCCCGGGCGGGATGGTGGCAGCGCTGCTGCGCAACTCCGTGGCCTCGCTGCTGCGCGTGGTGGGGTACCTGCTCATCAAGCAGCCCGCCAACGCCCTGGACGAGGCCGCCGCGATCACCCTGGTCTACATGCGGCCGCTCCGGCTGGTGCGCGCCCGCTTCCAGCGCCGCCGCGACCGCCGCCGCACCTACAGCGCCATCCGGCCCTTCCTCGCGCGCGGCGTGGCCATGCGCCAGGTGCACGACGTGGTCACCGGAATCCTGTCCGGCGAGCCCGTGCGCAACACCCCCGGCCGCCACCAGGCCGTCACCGCGCCACCCGTCGCCGAGGAAGAGGACGAGGTTCCCACCGACACCGCCGGCTTCGTGCGCAGCGTGCTCCTGCGCCCCGGGGTTCTGCTGGTCCTCGCCCTGACCGCGGTCGCCCTCGTCGCCGAGCGCTCCCTGCTCCTGGGCGACCTCCTCGCGGGCGGCGCCCTGCCCCCGGTCGCGGGTGGCGCGGGCGACCTGTGGAACCTCTACCTCTCCGGAAGTCCCGACAGCGGACTCGGCGTGAACGACCCGGTCCCGCCCTATGTCGGCCTGCTCGCCCTGCTGTCCACGCTCACCCTGGGCAAGCCCTGGCTGGCCGTCACGATCGTCCTGCTGGGCTGCGTACCCCTGTCCGGGCTGACCGCCTACCTGCTCGCCCGCGAGGTGCTGGGCTTCGGCCCCGCCCGCCTGTGGATGGCCGCGGCCTACGCGCTGCTGCCGGCGGCCACCGGCGCGGTAGCCCAGGGCCGCCTGGGCACCGCCCTGGTCCACGTCCTGCTGCCGGTGCTGGGACTGCTGCTGGTGCGGCTGGTGTCGATGCCGCCCAAGCCCTCGCGCCGCGCGGCCTGGGGGGTGGGCCTGGTCCTGACGGTCGCCACCGCGTCCGTCCCGATGGTGTGGCTGTTGTCACTGGTCACGGGCCTGCTGGTGGCCGTCGCCTTCGGCCACCTGGGCCGCCGGATCTACGTCAGCGTCGCGCTGGGGCTGTCCGTCCCGCTCGTGCTGCTGATGCCGTGGACGCTCGAACTGCTCCTGCACCCCAGCCTGTGGCTGCTGGAGGCCGGGCTGCACCGCCCCGAGCTGTCGGCGCCGGGCGCCACCCCGCAGGAGCTGCTCATGCTCTCGCCGGGCGGCCCCGGGACGCCGCCGTTCTGGGTCACGGCCGGGTTCGCCGTGGCCGCGCTGTGCTCCCTGCTGCTGCTCCGCAACCGGATGCTGGCCGCGGCGGGGTGGTCGCTCGCCCTGTTCGGGATCCTCGTGGCCATCCTGATCAGCCGGGTGGTCGTCGAGCCCTACTACGGCGGCCCCCCGGCGCCGGTCTGGCCCGGGGTGGCCCTGACCTTCGCCGCCACGGCGGTGCTGCTGTCGGCGGCGACCGCCGCGCGCTCCTTCGGTGACATGGTGCGCCTGGGCGGGCCGCGGCGGGTCTTCGCGCTCGCCGTGGGACTGCTCGCCCTGGCGACCCCCGTCTGCGCCGCGGGCGTGTGGATGTGGGAGGGCGCGGGGGGACCGGTCACCGCGCGCGCCGACCCCGTCGTTCCCGGCGTGCTGGTCGGGGGCGGTGACTCCGACGACGGGGCGGGGGCCCGGCCGCGCACCCTCGTCGTCACCTCCGACGGAGGGGGCGGCGTGGACTACCTGGTCGTGCGCGGGCGCGAGCCGCGTCTGGGTGAGGAGCAGCTCGTGCCCGAGAGCGGGGTCCGCGAGGCGATGGACCGTGCGGTGGCCGAACTCGCCGTGGGCCAGGGCGGCGGCCAGATGTACACCCTGGCCGACTTCGGCATCCAGTACGTGCTCTACCCGCGCCCGGAGATCAGCGGACCCGCCGACGTCACTATGGTCGACACCCTGGACGGCACACCGGGACTGGAGCGCCAGTCGCTGTCGCAGCACTACGCGCTCTGGCGGCTGGCCGTCCCCACCGGCGCGCTGCGGGTGGTCTCCGAGGACGGCGTCGACGCCGAGGTCCTCGCGGTTCGGGGGGCCTCGGACGAGGTGAGCGCCCCGGTCCCGCGGGGCAGCACGGGGCGGCGGCTCGCTCTGGCGGAGGCCGCCGACAGCGGCTGGCGCGCCAGCCTGGACGGCGTCGAACTGGACCCCGTCCCCACCCGGAGCGGAACCCAGTCCTGGGCGCTGCCCGTGGAGGGCGGCGAGCTGCGCGTCTGGCACACCGACTACGTCCGCGCGGCCTGGCTGCTCACGCAGGGACTCCTGCTCACGGTGGTCGCGGTCCTCGCCGCACCGGGTGTGCGGACCGAGGAGGACGTCCGGCTGATCGAGGCCACGCCCACGCCCCGTCCGCGGCGGCCGGAGCGGCTGCGGCGTTCGGGGAGGTCGCGCGGGTCCTCGCGTCGGGGCTCACGCGCCAGGTCCGGCCGCTCCGGAGCCGACGGTGAGGGCTCCGGCGTGCGCGCGGGCGGGGACGCCGAACCGGACGCGCCGGAGGGCGGCCCGGCCGCTCCCCCGGCTCCCGGGGAGGACACCGGCGCCCTGCCCGCGGTCCGGGGCAGGGGTCGTCGCCGGGGCACCCGCGGCGTGCGCAGGGGGGAGCAGCGCGGTGGTCGGTGACCGGGGGAGGCGGACGCGTCCGGGGAACCCTGACGTCGGCGGGCGGATGGCGCACCCGGGACCGAGGGTGTGCCCGGTGGAGGCGCCGCGCCAGGGAGCAGCAGACGAGGAGACCGGGACGGCCGGGCCGACCGGGCCCGCCGGACGTCCGGCACCGAGCGGGAGGACCAGGCCGTGCGACTGATCGTGGAGAACCGGTTCGCTCTGTTCGGGCTGGTCGCGCTGGCCCTGGCCGCGCTGTTCGGCGTCGCGTTCGCGACCGGGCCGATCACCGCCGAACTGGGCGTCACCGCACCCGGGACCGTGCGGCCCGACCACACGGTGCGGGTGTGCCCCGCCCCGCACGAGGAGGGGGAGAGTTCCGTGGGCGCGTTCGCTCCGAGGGTGAGCCGCGACGACGAGGGCGAACTGTGGGCCGAGTCGGTTCCCGAGGCTCCTGAGGAGGACGGGGACGACAGTGACACCGAGGGCGGTAGTGACGGCGAGAACAGCAGTGACGGCGGGAACGGTGGGAGCGGCGATGGCACCGGGAACGGTGAGGGCAGCGCAACCGACGGGAACGGCGAAAACGCGGGGAGCGCGGACGGCACCCGGGGCGACACGGTCGGCGAGGAGCTGACCGAACCCGGCCGCGTGTGGAACACCGACACCTCCGGGATCGACGCCCCCACCGCCGTCCGCGCCGAGGGGGCCCTGGCCTCGGGCCTCGACGCCGCCCAGACCACCCTCTCCGACGGATCGGCCACCGAGGTCCGCTGCCCCGAACCCTCCGTGGGGGCCTGGTTCGCCCTCCCCGGCGGTGACGACACCGAGGGCATGCGACTTGACGCGCTCACCGTCCACCTGGCCAACCCCGAGGGCTCCCGGGCCACGGTGAGCGTGGACGTCTACACCGAGGGCGGGCCCTCCTACTCCGAGGAGAGCAGGGGCATCGCCCTGCCCGCCGGGGCGTCGACCGAACTGGACCTGACCGAGCTGGTCGGTGGCACCAGCGCCGTCGGCGTCCACGTGCGCACCAGCACGGGACGGGTGGCGGCCTCCCTGCTCGCCGAGCACTCCTCCGGTACCGCCGACTGGGTTCCGCCCACGGCCGCGCCCGCGCGGGAGCACGTGATCCCCGGTGTTCCCGGCGGCGAGGGCCGCCGGCGCCTGCACGTGGCCGCGCCGGGTGACGAGCCCGTCCAGGTGCGCGTGCACACCGTCACCCCGGCCCCGGAGGGTGAGGCGGACGAGGCGGAGGAGGAAGACGGGCAGGGCGAGGAGAGACAGGGCACCGGGACCGCCGACGACCCGCTGACCTTCAGCGTGCCCCCGGCGGCCTCCGCCTGGCTCAGCCTGGAGACCGTCCTGGCCGGGGAGCCCGGCGCGGTCGTGGTGGAGGCGGACGCGCCCGTGGTCGCCGGTGTCGCCGCGGAGGCGGTCACCGGCGAGGGGGACGACGTGGAGGTGGTCGAGGCCGCCTACACCTCCGCCGTGCCGCCGCTCGGCTTCCCGCTGGACACCACCGCGGTCCTGCCCGACGTCCCCGAGGGCGCCGACAGCGAGCTGCTCCTGACCGCGGTCGGGGGAGACGCCACGCTCATGGCCACCCCGATCGGAGCCGACGCGACCCAGGGGGACGCCGTGCGCGTGCAGGTCGCAGCCGGGACCACCACCGCGTTCGGCGGGGACGACGGCTGGCAGGCGCCTCCGGGCACCCGGCCCGAGGACGGCTACGCGGTCCGCCTGGAGGTCCTGGACGGCTCCGAGCCCGTCCACGTCGCCCGCGTGCTGCGCGGCGGCGGAGACGGTCTGGGCGTGCTGCCGGTGACTCCCGCGCCGGTGCGGATCGAACTCCCGGTGGTGCGCGACAGCATGGTGGGAGTGGTCCCCTAGCGCGGTGACCGGAAAGGTTCACCGGGGCGTGCATACCGAGGATGATCTTGCTTCCAGAGGCACTGTCGACGGTCCACAGTGGCACCAGTAGCAAGATCACCGGGGAGGAGGGTCCCCGGCGCCACACCGGCGACATTTTCGGCCAGCCCACTAGGCGCGCGGGCCGGGACTGCCGCCGGTGTGACGCACGGGGCTTTGACCTGCGCTGATCCTGTACCCGTGGTGCGGTCAGGTGTTCGGACCCGGCCACAGGCACAAGACCACGGCGCGGAGGGGGTCAGCGCCCCTGGGCAGCGTTGACGGACCCCGGACGAAGGCGGTCAGCCCTCGGGGTCCACCGACTCCGGTTCCACGCCGAGCAGGTTGGCGACCTCCTCGACGACCGTCTCGTGGACGAGGAGGGCCATCTCCTCCGGATCCTTCGTCCGGATCTCCACCGGACGCCGGTACACCACGATCCGGGCCCGGCCGGAGGGATCTGTCTCCAGGCGGGAGAACGGGATCGCCTCGGTCAGGGGGCCGTGGGGCGGAACCGGGGGGACGTCCTCCACGAGGAAGTCGACATTGGCCAGCTCGCGTGCCCACAGGCGTTCGAGGCGTTCGACGGCGTCCAGGACAAGATCGTCGAAGGCCTGCGCTCGGCTCCGGAAAACCGGCAGGTCAGAGGGCACGAGAGGACCGCGGATGCCTCGGCCTCGGCGGTCCCGGCGCCGCACTCGGTCTGGTTGGCCACTGGAAAGGCGCACTCGTCGCACACTTCGAGACTAAGCCATCACGGGCCCCGCGCGTAGTCCCTGCCGCGGCGAAAGCGCTCACGCACCCGAGGAGCGGGCCGCCGGACGGTGGCGGGGGACGGGCCGGAGGCGGTGCGCCGACCCCCGGGAGGCGGCCGGAGGGCGGCGCGCGGAGGCCGCGGACGAGCGCGAACGGACCAGCTCATGGAACGATGCTGGCGTGTCCCTCAGTAAAGGCATACAGTCGAACGCTGTGAGCCCTGTTCGACGCTGCTCCCGTACCGCTTGCCGACAGCCTGCCGTCTTCACGCTCACGTACGTCTACGCCGACTCGACGGCCGTCCTCGGCCCGCTCGCCGCCTACGTGGAACCGCACTGCTACGACCTCTGCGCCGTGCACGCCGACCGGCTGACGGCACCGCGCGGCTGGGAGGTCGTCCGGCTCCCGGTCGAGACGTCGGGCGGCGGCCCGGGCAGCGACGACCTGGAGGCCCTCGCCGACGCCGTACGTGAGGCGGCCCGCCCGCCTGCCCGCAAGGACCCCTCCGCCGAGATCGGCGAGGGGACCGAGACGCTGCGCCGGGGGCACCTGCGCGTGGTCAGATCCGATCCGGGGCGCGGCGAACAGCAGCCCCCCCGGCACTCCGGCGGGTAGACGGACCCGCCCGGCCCCGCCGCGGCGGAGAGGGGGCCCGGGGCCGAACCGGCGGCGGTGCGGGGGTTCGCGTGGGCGCCTTGCTAGTTTTGTACCGCGCGCGGCCCGGCCGCGCGGGACCGAACCCAAGCAGGACCGACCTGGCCGGAGAAGACGTGGCTGACCTCGCAAGCATCTTCAAGGCATACGACGTGCGGGGCGTGATCCCCGACACCTTCAACGCCGACATCGCCCGGGCGATCGGCGCCGCCTTCGCCCGTGTGGTCGGCGGGGAGGCCGTCGTGGTCGCCCACGACATGCGCCCGTCCTCGCCCGACCTGGCCGCAGCCTTCGCCGACGGCGTCACCGGCCAGGGCCTGGACGTGGTGTTCGCCGGCCTGGGCTCCACCGACCTGCTCTACTACGGCTCGGGACAGCTGGACCTGCCCGGCGCCATGTTCACCGCCAGCCACAACCCCGCCGAGTACAACGGCATCAAGATGTGCCGGGCCGGGGCCGCGCCCATCAGCGGCGAGACGGGTCTGGACGAGATCCGCGGCCTGGCCGAGGAGATTCTGGCCGGGAAGGAGCCCGCCCACGACGGTCCCACCGGGACGGTCACGCACCGCGACCTGCTGGCGGGGTACGCGGACTACCTGCGCGAACTGGTCGACCTCTCGGGCATCCGGCCGCTCAGAGTGGCGGTGGACGCGGGCAACGGCATGGGCGGCCACACCGTTCCCGCCGTCCTGGAGGGTCTGCCGCTGGAGGTCGTCCCCCTCTACTTCGAGCTGGACGGCACCTTCCCCAACCACCCGGCCAACCCCCTGGACCCCGACAACCTGGTGGACCTCCAGGCGAAGGTCCGCGAGACCGGCGCCGACATCGGCCTGGCCTTCGACGGCGACGCCGACCGCTGCTTCGTCGTGGACGAGAACGGCGACGCCGTGCCGCCCTCGGCCGTCACCGCTCTGGTGGCCGCCCAGGAGCTGGAGCGCGAGCCGGGCGCCACGGTCATCCACAACCTCATCACCTCCAAGGCCGTCCCCGAGATCGTCCGCGAGAAGGGCGGCGAGCCCGTCCGCACCCGGGTCGGGCACTCCTTCATCAAGGCGACCATGGCCGAGACGGGCGCGATCTTCGGAGGGGAGCACTCCGCCCACTACTACTTCCGCGACTTCTGGCGCGCCGACACCGGTATGCTCGCCGCGATGCACGTCCTACGGGTGCTGGGCAACGACGACCGCCCCCTCTCCCGGATCGCCGAGGCCTACTCGCGCTACGCCGGGTCCGGCGAGGTCAACTCCAAGGTCGCCGACGCCCCCGGGCGGATGGCCGCGGTACGCGAGGCCTTCGCCGGGCGGGACGGCGTCACCGTCGACGAACTCGACGGCCTGACCGTCTCCCTCCCCGACGGATCGTGGTTCAACGTGCGCGCCTCCAACACCGAGCCGCTCCTGCGGCTCAACGTCGAGGCCCCCGACGAGGCGTCCATGGCCGGTCTGCGCGACGAGGTCCTGGCCATCGTCCGCGCCTGACCAGGCATCATTGGGGGCAGAGGGACACCCCATCGCAGAGGAACGAGGACATGAGCACGAAGATCGACGGCTGGCTGCTGGAGATCCTGGCCTGCCCGCAGAGCCAGGCCCCGCTGCGCCACGACCCCGAGACCGACGAGCTGGTCTGCGACGAGAGCGGCCTGGCCTACCCCATCCGGGACGGCATCCCGGTCCTGCTGGTCGACGAGGCGCGAAAAATCGGGTGAGACCGGGAACGCCCCGGGCGTTCCAGCAGTCATAACGGTTGCGCCGGGGTAACGGGGCACGACGGGACGCACCACCGCGTTCCCCGCAACCCGTACCCTGGTGCTGCGCGCCCTCTCACCCCTATCTCCCGGAGGACACCGATGCCCGGTCCCGAATCGCTACTGCCGAGCGACCCCTCCTCGTTCGGCGAGTACAGCGTGACAGGACGGCTGGGCAAGGGCGGCCAGGGGATCGTCTACCTCGCCGAGGACGCCGGCGGCGAGCAGTACGCGGTCAAGGTCCTCAACGACCAGTGGTCGCGCGACAGCGACCTGCGCAAGCGGTTCGAGAAGGAGGTCCGGGCGGCACAGAAGGTCGCCTCCTTCTGCACCGCCGCGATCATCGACGCCCAGCTCGACGGCGACCCGCCCTACGTGGTCAGCGAGTTCGTGCCGGGCAAGGACCTCCAGGAGACCATCGCCAAGGGCGCCACCCAGAAGGGCTCCACCCTCCAGCGGCTCGCCATCACCACCGCCACCGCCCTGGTCGCCATCCACAAGGCGGGTATCGTCCACCGCGACTTCAAGCCCGGCAACGTGCTGCTGGGCCCGGACGGCCCCCGCGTCATCGACTTCGGCATCGCCCGGATCGACGACGGCACGGCCACCATGACCAACTCGATCGTCGGCACGCCCTCCTACATGGCGCCCGAGCAGATCGAGGGCCGCGGCATCACCGACAAGTGCGACATCTTCGCCTGGGGCTGCGTCATCGCCTTCGCCTCCACCGGGCGGGCGCCGTTCGGCTCCGACACCGTTCCGGCGGTCGTCCACCGCGTGGTCAGCGCGCCCCCGGACCTGACCGACATGGACGAGGCCCTGCGCCCGATCGTCGAGTCCTGCCTGGACAAGAACCCGGACAACCGGCCCAACGCCCAGACGCTCCTCATGCGCCTGCTGGGCCACGACGGACCCGAGGCCTCCGCTCCGTCCACCGACGACGTCGTCAAGCAGGGCGAGAAGATCGCCCAGACCGGCCTGTTCACCGGCGCCCAGATGCCCTACCGGCCGCACACCGGGCCGCAGCAGCCGCACACGGGTCCCCAGCAGCCGCACAGCGGTCCGCAGGCGGGTGCCGCCGCCGGGTACATGCAGCCCGGCACCTCCAACCCCCGCCCGGGCATGCCGGGGCACCCGATGGGCTCCGACCCCCGCCACGGCTTCGCCCACCCCGGCACCTCCAACCCCAGGCCCGGCGTCCCCGGCCACCCGGGGACGTCCAACCCCCGTCCGGGCGCCCCCGCCTACCCGCCCCCGCCGCCCGGCATGCCCCACGGCCTGCACGGCGCCGGCAACCCCATGGCCACGGGCATGAACCCCAACCAGACCTACGCCCGCCCCGGGGCGCAGCAGCCCATGCCGCGCCCCGTCGAGCAGAACTCGGTGCTCCAGCAGAGCTGGGTGATCCCGGCGGTGCTCATCACCATCGTGATCCTGCTGCTCGTGCTGCTCCTGATCGCCGTCAGCGGAGGCTGACCGCTCAGACCCGGGTGAGCTCGTTCATGGCCCGGGACACGGCCTCGTCCACGAGGTCGCGCACCTGGGGCCAGCGGTCGTCCACGCAGTCCGTGGGCATCACGGTCACGCTGTCGGTGCCGGACATGCCCAGCGCGTCGCGCGCACCCTCCGCGGTGGTCAGACGCGCGTCCGCGGTGACCGCGAGCACCCCCGTCCGGGGGCGGCCCACCTCCTGGACCACCACGAACAGCGACAGGGAAGCGCCGCCCACCGCCAGCTCCAGCGCCGTCCACCAGTGCGCGGCCCCCGGGGTGAGCAGGTTGCGGGCCACGACCTCCGAGGCGGTCCCGGGCTCGGAGTCGTCCGACCCGCCCGAGTACACCGACGTGCGCGCCGCGGGGTCCAGCGCCCGCAGGATCATGGCCAGCGACTCCCGGCGCGAGCGCACGTAGTCCAGGACGCGGCGGCGCGTCACCGCCGCCAGCGGCGACACGGGGGAGCGGGGTTCGGGGACGTGCTCGGGGGTCCAGCTCAGTTCGCCGAGCAGGGTGCCGGTCACCAGGCGCGCGAAGTGGCGGACCATCCCGGCCAGGCGCTCGTCGGCGTCGCGCCCGCTCCACGGCGGCGCCAGGGGGTCGGGCAGCAGCGGCGGGAAGTCCGCCCGCCGCAGCACCAGGGACGCCAGCAGCCACGGCAGTGCCCACGCGTGCGTGCCCTCGGGGTGTTCGGGGTCCAGTTCGGCCAGCACCGCCACGCACTCGGCGTAGGTGTGCGCGGCGCGCACCACCGGGTGGGCGGGCACCGAGGCGGCCCGCGCCAGCCGCAGCGCCTGCTCGGAGTCCACGGGGCGCCGGGGGGAGCGCGCGGGACAGTCCTCGGGCAGGTTCCTGGTGCGCTCGGCCAGCTCCGAGACGAACGCGGCGGTGAACTGCCGCCCGGAGGCCCCGTCCGCCGCGGCGGACACCACCAGCTCCTCCAGGGCGGGTCCGCCGCCCAGCGCCCGCACACGGCGGCCGGTCAGCTCGCGCCGCGCCGCGGCCCGCGCCTCCCGGGGCTGGCTCTGCCGGTGCTGGGCCCAGATGGCCCGCAGCCGGTCGACGTCCATGAGGTCCTCGCGTACCAGGGCCGGAATCCGGTCCAGGTCCGCACCGCAACGTAGGGTATCCACGTGTCTTCCGTAGCCAGTGGGCAGTTGGCCAAAACCTGTCACGGGCTCCGACCTGTGGCCGCTACCGGACGCGTCGGCGTGTAAACCGGGGGTGGTCAGGGGCGGCGGCCGTGCAGCAGCCGCATCGCCTTCTGCTTCTCGAAGTCCAGCGCGCGGGCGGGCGCCGCGGCGAGCCTGCCCAGCCGCTCCCCGTGCGAGCGCACCCGCGCCAGGACCTCGGGCTCGGCCAGGACGCGCAGGGCGAAGGCCAGCGCGGCGGGCGGGATGTCGAACTCGCGCTCCAGTTCCAGGCCCACCGCGATCGTGCGCAGGTCCTCCTCCGTGAACCGGCGGTGCCGGTGCCCGCGCCCGGTGGGCTGCTCCTGGGTGCGGGGCAGCAGGCCCAGGCCCTCGCGGTAGCGCAGCATCCGCGCGGTGGTGCCCACCCGGTCGGCGGCCGCGGAGATCGGCACGGGGCCGAGCGGCTGGAGGTCGGACGGGGTCGGGGCGTCGTCGAGGGCGGCCATGGACGCGACCCTAACCGAGGTCCCCCACCAAAGAGCGCGAACCTGACAGTCAAATGTCAACTTCGCCCGGCCGTCCGGGGTGCGGCCCTAGAATCGGGTGCGCCACGACCATCACGAGTGAGGAACGCATGGCTTTCGACTTCAAGGTCGCCGATCTCTCCCTGGCCGCCTTCGGACGCGACGAGATCCGCCTCGCCGAGCACGAGATGCCCGGCCTCATGGCCACCCGCGCCGAGTACGGGGACAGCAAGCCGCTCCAGGGCGCCCGCATCATGGGCTCGCTGCACATGACCGTCCAGACCGCGGTCCTCATCGAGACCCTGGTCGCCCTGGGCGCCGAGGTGCGCTGGGTCAGCTGCAACATCTTCTCCACCCAGGACCACGCCGCCGCGGCGGTCGTCGTCGGCCCCGACGGCACCGCCGAGGACCCCAAGGGCGTCCCGGTCTTCGCCTGGAAGGGCGAGACCCTGGAGGAGTACTGGTGGTGCACGGAGCAGGCGCTGACCTGGCCGGGCGCCGAGGGCCCCAACATGATCCTGGACGACGGCGGCGACGCCACCATGCTCGTCCACAAGGGAGCCGAGTACGAGAAGGCGGGCGCGGTCCCCGACCCCGAGAGCGCCGACAGCGAGGAGATGGGCGTCGTGCTGCGCCTGCTCAGCGCCAGCCTGGAGCGCGACGCCACCAAGTGGACCGAGATCGCCAAGCGCATCAAGGGCGTCACCGAGGAGACCACCACCGGTGTCCTGCGCCTGTACGAGATGCGCCGCGAGGGCACCCTGGCCTTCCCCGCGATCAACGTCAACGACTCGGTCACCAAGAGCAAGTTCGACAACAAGTACGGCATCCGCCACTCGCTGCCGGACGGCATCATGCGCGCCACCGACGTGCTCATCGGCGGCAAGGTCGCCGTGGTGTGCGGTTACGGCGACGTCGGCAAGGGCGCGGCCGAGGCCCTGCGCGGCCAGGGCGCCCGTGTGGTCGTCACCGAGGTCGACCCGATCAACGCCCTCCAGGCGGCCATGGACGGCTACCAGGTCACGCTCCTGGAGGACGTACTGGAGACCGGTGACATCTTCATCACCACCACCGGCAACTTCAACGTGATCATGGCCGACCAGATCACCCGCATGAAGCACCAGGCGATCGTCGGCAACGTCGGCCACTTCGACAACGAGATCGACATGGCCGGTCTGGCCAGGGTCCCCGGCGTCGTCAAGAAGGAGATCAAGCCGCAGGTCCACGAGTGGACCTTCTCCGACGGCAAGTCCGTCCTGGTGCTCTCCGAGGGCCGCCTGCTCAACCTGGGCAACGCCACCGGCCACCCCAGCTTCGTGATGTCCAACAGCTTCACCAACCAGGTCATCGCGCAGATCGAGCTGTTCACCAAGCCCGACGAGTACCCGACCGACGTGTACACGCTGCCCAAGATCCTCGACGAGAAGGTCGCCCGGCTGCACCTGGACGCGCTCGGCGTCAAGCTGACCCAGCTCACCAAGGAGCAGGCCGCCTACATCGGCGTGGACGTCGCGGGCCCCTACAAGCCCGACCACTACCGCTACTAGACAGCGTCTCCCTGAGGGCTCCGCTCCGCTTCGCCCGGTGTTCGGGCGCCCCGGGCACGGGAACCTCCGGATCCTCCGGTGCGACGGCTCGTTCCTCGCGGCCCCACCTACGGATCCTCCAGAACCCCGTGGGCGCCCGAACGCAACCCCCAGGGGTTGAGCCGACCAAGGAAGCAGGAGCCGGGCATCACATGACACTCCCCTCCCACCAGGTGGCGGACCTCGGCCTCTCCGGGGCCGGGGTCCGCCGCGTGGACTGGGCCGAGCGCTCCATGCCGGTGCTGCGCAGCGTGCGCGAGCGCTTCGCCGCCGAACGCCCCCTGGACGGCCTGCGCGTGGCCGCGTGCCTGCACGTGACCGCCGAGACCGCCAACCTGCTGCGGGCCCTGCGCGCGGGCGGCGCGAGCGTGTGGCTGGCGGCGTCCAACCCGCTGTCCACACAGGACGACACCGCCGCCGCCCTGGTCACCGAGTACGGGGTTTCGGTCCACGCCTGGGCCGGAATGGACCCGGCCTCCTATGACCGGAACCTGGTCACGGTCCTGGAGTCGCGGCCGCACCTGCTGCTCGACGACGGATGCGACCTGGTCAACACGGCTCACCTGGCCCGCCCCGACCTCCTCGACGGAGTGCTGGGCGGCTGCGAGCAGACCACCACCGGCGTGATCCGGCTGCGCCGGATGAGCGCCGAGGGCGAACTGCGGCTGCCGATGGTGGCGGTCAACGACACCGCCACCAAGCGCATGTTCGACAACCGGTACGGCACCGGCCAGTCCACCATCGACGGCATCCTGCGGGCCACCAACGCCCTGCTCGCCGGGCGCACGGTCGTGGTCGCCGGATTCGGCTACTGCGGTCGGGGCCTGGCCGAGCGCGCCCGCGGCATGGGCGCCCGCGTGGTCGTCACCGAGGTCGACCCGGTCAAGGCCCTGGACGCGGTCATGCAGGGCTACACCGTCACCACCATGGAGGAGGCGGCCCCCGCCGGGGACGTGTTCGTCACCGTCACCGGCAACCGCGACGTCGTCCGCGCCGAGCACCTGGACCTGATGAAGGACGGCGCGATCCTCGCCAACTCCGGCCACTTCGACCTGGAGATCGACCTGAACGCCCTGGAGGGCCGGTCCGTGGAGGTCAACCGGGGCGTGCGCGAGCAGGCCGACGAGTACGTGCTGGCCGACGGGCGCCGACTGCTCCTGCTGTCCGAGGGGCGTCTGGTCAACCTCGGCGCCGCCGAGGGGCACCCGGCCGCCGTGATGGACCTGTCCTTCGCGGTGCAGGCCCTGACCACGGCCTGGCTGGCCCGCAACGCCTCCGACCTGGAGCCGGGAGTGGTGGAGGTGCCCGCCGAGACCGACACCGAGGTGGCCCGGCTCGAACTGGCCGCGCTGGGGGTGCGCATCGACGCGCTCACCCCGGGGCAGGAGGCCTACCTGCGCTCCTGGCACGCCTGACGGGCGGACCCGCGCCCGACCGGTCGCCTCGCGCTCAGCGCGGGCGCGGCGACCGCTGCCTCCAGGCGCCCGGCCTCAGCGGGAGGAGTACGGGCCGTGCCACTGCTGCTGGGGGCCGCCCTGCGGGTGGTCGGGCTGGGAGCGGCGGGCGGCGATCTCGTGGCGGCGCCGGCGCTCGGCGAGCACGGCGGCCAGGAAGTAGGGCGGGGTGGTCCCCGGCGGCGGGGGCGGGCTGATCTGCGCGGCCACCGTGTCGGCCAGCCGGACGCCCATCTCGTGGCGGGTGTGCTCGGCCAGCTCCCCGTACCGGAGCACGTACTGGCGCGCCGCCGCCGCGGTCTCCGGGGACAGCCGCGACAACTCGGTGTTCGCCGCCCAGGCCGCCAGGTGCGGGGGCATCGGGACGACCTCCTCGCGCGGCCTGCCGCCGCGCTCCTCCACCACCATCGTCCCGGCCACGAAGTCCCCCACGCGGCGGCCGTCGCGGTTGATCATGGACGTGACCAGCGCGACCACGCCACTCGTCAGCCAGATCTCCACGAACGCGGCCAGAGCCCGGCCCAGCGCCTGCCGGAACCGCTCGGGGGAGCCGTCGGTGCCGACGACGCGCAGGCCCAGGGCCATCTTGCCGAGGGAGCGCCCCCGGGAGACGGTCTCGAAGACGGCCGGGTAGCCGACCAGGATCAGGATCGTGCTCGACAGGGACACGGCCGCGGTGATCGCGGGGTCCAGGTCCCTGCCGATCCAGGTGACCAGGACGCTCAACGCGATCAGGGCGATGACCTGGACCAGGGCGTCGATGGCCAGGGCCGCGGCCCTGGTGGCGAAACCGGCCGGACGCAGGTCCAGGACCACGGCGTCACCCGTGACCAGAGGTGTCACGCCGTACACGTCGGCGCGGGCGTCGCCGTTGCCGGGATAGGACACCAGCACTCGCTCCCTCAGGGCTGTCTGAAACCGTCGTCCCGACATTACCCGGCACGCGGGACGGCTGTTCGCAGCGGAGTCGGGAGCGTGCTCCGAGGGGGCGGATCGGAAGGGCCCCGGCGACCGGCGCCCGAACCGGACCGCGCGCGAAACGGATAAGGTCCCTTGCGTGGATATCGACGTGTTCGCCGCGGCACACGCCCCGGAGTGGGAACGGCTGGACCGACTGGTGCGCAGGCGCCGCTCGCTGGACGGTGAGGAGATCGACGAACTCGTCGAGCTCTACCAGCGCGTGTCCACCCACCTGTCGGTGGTGCGCTCCTCCGGGCAGGACCCGGCACTGGTGGGCAGGCTGTCCGCGCTGGTGGCCCGGGCCCGCTCCGCGGTGACCGGCGCGCACGCCTCCGCGTGGCGCGACGTCGGCGGGTTCTTCACCCGCGTGTTCCCGGCGGTGCTGTACCGGCTGCGGTGGTGGTGGATCGGCACCAGCGCGGGCATGGTCGCGATCGCGGCGGTCACCGCCCTGTGGATCGTGTCCGAACCCGACGTGCTGCACGCCCTGGGCACGCCGGACTTCATGGCGCAGTACGTCGACCACGATTTCGCGAACTACTACATGGAGAACCCCCGGGGCTCGTTCGCCGCCCAGGTGTGGACCAACAACGCGTGGGTGTCGGCGCAGGCGATCATCTACGGCGTGGCCCTGGGGCTGCCGACCCTGGCGGTGCTGCTGATGAACGCGGTGAACGTGGGCGTCGCCGCGGGGATCATGCTCGCCCACGGCCAGGGCGACGTGTTCTTCGGGCTGCTCCTGCCGCACGGGATGCTGGAGCTGACCGCCGTCTTCGTCGCGGGCGGAGTGGGCCTCAAGCTGGGGTGGACGATCATCGCGCCCGGCGACCGCACCCGCATGCGGGCCCTGGGCGAGGAGGGGCGCGCCGCCATCGCGGTGGCCCTGGGACTGGTGGTGGTGCTGCTCATCTCCGGGCTCATCGAGGGCGTGGTGACCGGTAACGCCGCGGCCGGGGTCATCCCGATCCCGGTGGCGCTGGGCATCGGCGCGCTGGCGGAGCTGCTGTTCGTGGTCTACGTGTTCACGGTGGGCAGGAAGGCCTACCAGGAGGGCGAGACCGGCGACCTGGAGAACGCCCCCGCGGCCGTCCCGGTGGCCTGAGGTTTCCACCCCGCCCGGCGCTTCGCCGTGGCATCATCCGGGGTATGGAACCCGACACGCCCCGCTGGTTCAAGAGCTCCCACAGTTCAGCGGAGAGCTGCAACTGTGTGGAGGTGACGTTCGAACGCACGGGGAACTCCGTGCGGGTGCGTGACTCCTCGGCGCGCCGGGCCGGGAACCTGGCGGTCAGCCGGGGGGAATGGTCCGTCCTGGTCCGTTCACTGGGTGCGGCGGCGGACTGACCACCTCGGGATGGTTTCCGGGGCAGCACGAGGTCGGCGGTCGCGTGGGACCCCCCTGTTTCCACAGTAAGCCGAGGGAGCCGTCGACGGCGGCTCGCGCCGCTGCCTGTGGAAAACGCGGGCCCGTCAGTGATCCGGCTGCTCACCCCGTGCGGCCCGGTCCCGCCACTCCCGGGCTCGTTCGGTGTCGGGATGGTCCTTGCCCAGCGCCTGCTCACGTACCTTCAGGCAGGCCTCGAACCAGCTCTGGGCGGCGTTGAGGTCACCGTTCTCGAAGGCGGCGCGGCCCAGGTAGTAGTCGGCCTGGGCGGTCAAGGGATGTCGTTCTCCCATGGTGCGTGCCCGGATCAACCGGACCTCGCGGAACTCTTGTCCGGCGCTGACCGGGTCCCCCTCGCGCATCACGGCGTAGGCCAGGTTCTCCCACGCGGCCAGGGCCCTGGCGTCCTCCGGCCCGGATACGCGGCGCCAGGCGTCGAGCACGGCACGGAACTCCTCCATCGCGGTTCCCCACTCCTCACGTCTGATCGCTATGAGGGCGAGTTGGAAGCGCGCGTCCAGGGTGTTCTCGTGGTCGGGGCCGTGGTGGAGTCCGTTGAGCTCGAACAGAGCACGGTACTCGATCTCAGCCTCCTCGACGAGTCCCTGGTTCATCTGGGCCTCGGCGAGGTGGTGCCTCGCTCTGAGCGTGAGTTGGTGCGTGGGACCGTAGTTCTCCTCAGCGATGCTCCACAGTTGCATGGCCTGTTCGTAGGCCCACTCCGTGAGCCCCAGATGGATGAGCTTGCGATTGATCTGTGTGGAGTTCTCCATGAGCAATCGCACGAAGGATCCAGCATTGGCGTTGAACGTTGGCAGGTCAACCGCGCGGAGCTGTGTGCGCAACCCCAAGAGGTTGGTATAGGCGGTCAGCTCGACCAAGGGGTCGTGATCCTGTTGCCAGGTGAGCAGCTCCTCCGCCTGCTCCAACAGCGCGAGGTCGGAGGTGGTGAACCCGGCGCGTACCGTCTCCGAAACCAGCGGGTGGAGGCGCAGCGCGGTCTCTCCGTGGGCTGTCACCACCGTGACCAGGCCCTGCACGACGAGGGAGTTCACGGCGCGCGCCAGCTCCGCTTCGTCCAGGAAACCGAGGGGATCACCACTCATCCTGGACACGGGTAGCCGACGCAGGGGGAGCTCCCGGCCCTCCCCGCAGAAGATCGACAGCAACTTCAGCAGCGGCACGGCCTTGGGCTCACGCTCCTCCACCAGCCGCAGGGACAGCTCCCACACCCCCGACAACAGCCTGCGCTCGACATCGCCACCGGTGACGAGGGGCGCCGCCAGCTCGTCCAGGGCCCCGACGCCCTCCCCGAGCCGCGCCAGCAGCGCGTGCGCGTCCGGGAACAGCACCCGGTGCGTGGCCAGGATCCGCCCCGCCAGCGACAGCGCCAGCGGCACCCCGCCCAACCGTCGGGCCAGTTCCTCCGCGCCCGCGAGCTCCGCCGCACCGCCCGCCCCCGCGTGGTCGGCCAGGGCCTCGGACGCCGCCGACCCCTCCAGCTCCCCGATCCGGTGCACCCGCGCGGGCGCCCACTGCGCGGGGTCGTCCACCCGGCTGGTCACCAGCACGAACCCGCCCGGGCTCGCCCGCATCCACCCCAGCTGGTCCCCGGGCCGGTTCTCCGGGTCCAGCTCCTCGGGCCGGTCGGCGTTGTCGATCACCAGCAGCCACGGCCGCGCCGCCGCGTCCAGGTGCCGCCACACCCACCGGGCCGCCTGGCGCCGCGCCCCCTTCACCTGCTCGGCCTCCTGCCGGGAGCCGCCCACCTCCACGGCGGCCTCGACCATGCTCGCCGCCACGCTCCCGGGCCGCACCCAGAACACCGTCCACCCGTCGCGCCGCGCGCGCTCGGCCAGCGCCGCCGCCACCGTGGTCTTGCCGAACCCGCCCGGTCCGGTCAGCACGTGCGGAACCGGCGCCCCGGCCGTCATCGCCCCGCCCAGGGCCTCCAGGAGCCCCTCACGTCCCCGTACGGCCGTCGCCGGCCGCGGCGGGTCCAGGGACACGTCGGCGGGCGGCGGCGGAGCGGGAGCGGGCGCCTGGAGGGTCACACCGCCGTGGATGTCGCGTACCTGGAGCAGTTGGCCGTGGACGGCACCGGAGGAGGCGTTGCCGTGGGCCCCGGGGGGAGAGGTCATGCCCTCCATACTGCACGTCCGGGCGCCGCCCCGGGGAGGGACGGCACCCGGACGGTGACGCAGGAAGCCCCGGTCCTACAACCTGCCCTGGGCCTTGAGGTTGATGTAGGCGTCGGCCAACGCGGGCGCGATGTGCTCGGGGTCGGCGTCGACCACCTCCACCCCCATGCGGCGCAGCTCGGCGGTCACCCGGCGCCGCTCGCCCAGCGTCCGCTCGGCCGCGGCCGCCCGGTACAGCGCGTCCGCGCTGCCCCGCTCGGCGGCCATCAGCTCCACCGCCGGATCGTTGACCGCGGCGACCAGCAGCAGGTGCCGGGAGGTGAGCACGGGCAGCCTCGGCAGCAGCCCCTCCTCCAGCGACGCCGCGTTCAGGTCGGTCAGCAGCACCACCAGCCGCCGGGCCCGGCCCTGGGTGCCCAGGACGGTCCCCACCAGGCCCGCCGGGTCGGACTCCACCAGCTCCGCCTCCAGCGGCGCCATGGCCTCCACGATCCGGCCCACCTGCTGGCCGCCCTTGCCCGACGAGCGCACCTGCGCGCGCGTGCGCCGGTCGTAGGCCAGGAAGTCCACCCGGTCGCCCGCCCTGCCCGCCAGCGCCGCCAGCAGCAGCGCCGCGTCCATGGCGTGGTCCAGGCGCGGGGTGTCGCCCACCCGACCCGCCGACGTGCGCCCGGTGTCCAGCACGATGAGGATGCGCCGGTCCCTCTCGGGCCGCCACGTGCGCACCACCACGCCGTCGCCGCGGGCCGTGGCCCGCCAGTCGATCGACCGCACGTCGTCGCCGGGCACGTAGTCGCGCAGGGAGTCGAACTCGCTGCCCTGCCCGCGCACCATCGCCGTGTGCTGCCCCTCCAGCTCGCGCAGCCGGGACAGCTTGCCCGGCAGGTGGCGCCTGCTGTGGAAGGGCGGCAGCGTGCGCACGGTCCACGGCGCGGACAGCGTCCGCTGCCTACCCGCCAGTCCCAGCGGCCCCAGGCTGCGCACGGTCACGCCCGCGGCCCGGGCGTCGCCGCGCCGCGTCGGGGTCAGGACGGTCCTCACCCGGCGCCGCTCCCCGGAGGGCACGCGCAGCGGCTGGCTGCGCGGCGCGGCGTGCGCGCTCGGCGGCCAGGCGTCGCGCACCGACCCCCGCAGCCCCCGCCGCGTGGGGTTGGCGACGGTCACGTACACCGTCGCCGAGTCGCCCAGGCGCAGCGACGTGTCTCCCTCCCGGGACAGCAGCACCGCCTTGGGGCTCGCCGCCAGCACGACGTCCAAGGCGAGCAGCACCACCAGCACGCCCAGGGCCGCGGCCGCGGCCGCGGCGCCGATCAGACCGGACAGCGCCACCGCGACCGTGGCCGCCAGCGCCAGCAGCACCGCCCGGCCGGTGACCACCATCAGCGCGGCACCGGGACGGAGGCGAGCACACCGTCCAGGATTCCGTCGGTGGTCGCCCCCTCCAGCTCGGCCTCCGGGCGCAGCGCGATCCGGTGCCGCAGCGTGCCCTTGGCCAGCGCCTTCACGTCGTCGGGGGTGACGTAGTCGCGGCCCGACAGCCACGACCACGCACGGCTGGTGCGCAGCAGCGCCGTGGCACCGCGCGGGGACGCGCCCAGCTGGAGCGACGGCGACTGCCGGGTGGCCCGGCACAGGTCCACGATGTAGCCCAGCACCTCGGGCGCCACCCGCACCCGCTCCACGGCCAGCCGGGCCGCGCGCAGCTCCGCCGCGCCCGCCACCGCGGTCACCCCGGCCGCGACCAGGTCGCCCGGGTCGAAACCGGCCGCGTGGCGGCCCAGCATCTCCACCTCGGCCGCCCGCTCGGGCAGCGGGACGGTCACCTTGAGCAGGAACCGGTCCAGCTGGGCCTCGGGCAGCGGGTAGGTGCCCTCGTACTCCACCGGGTTCTGGGTGGCGGCCACCATGAACGGGTCGGGCAGCGCGGACGGCCTGCCCTCCACGGTCACCTGGCGCTCCTCCATCGCCTCCAGCAGCGACGCCTGGGTCTTGGGCGGGGTCCGGTTGATCTCGTCCGCGAGCAGCAGGTTGGTGAAGACCGGCCCCTCCATGAACTCGAACTTCGCGGTGTGCTGGTCGTAGACCAGCGAGCCCGTCACGTCGCCCGGCATCAGGTCCGGGGTGAACTGCACCCGCTTGTGGTCCAGGGACAGCGCCGCCGCGAGGGTGCGCACCAGCAGCGTCTTGGCGACGCCGGGCACACCCTCCATCAGCACGTGGCCGCGGCACAGCAGCGCCACGACCATCGCGGTCACCGTCTCGTCCTGGCCCACGACCGCCTTGGCCACCTCGCGGCGCAGGGCGACCAGGGCCGCGCGCGCCTCGTCGGCTGATGGCAGTGCCTCGGGTGTGAAGGCGCTCACGTGCCGTCTACCTCTCTCGATACCTCAGTGGTCGGTCGCTGGTCCCCGCGGCTCAGGGTCACCGGAGCCTCCGGGCGCGCTCGTCGAGTTCGTCGGCGAGCCTGACCAGCATGTCGTCGTCGCCCGCGTACGGGTCGGGGGACTCGGGGTGGAGCAGTGCCCGCAGGTGGGCGGGGTCGTCACCGGTCCGCGAGGCGACCGCCGCCACGACCGCGTCGGGCGCGGCGTCCGCGCCCAGCCCGAGCTTGGGCGCGACCCGGTCCAGGAACCCCGACCGCAGCGCGGCCGCGGCCCGGTCCCGGGCCCTGCGCGACCGGTACAGCCCCGCACGCCCCTCGGTGGTCTCCGAGGCGCGCACCACCACGGGCAGCGACTCGGGCACCAGGGCGCCCATCCGGCGCCCCCGCCACAGGGCGAGCAGTGCCAGCGCGGCCACCAGCGGGACCAGGGACCAGCGCAGGCCCAGCGGCAGCAGCTGCCACAGGCTGGAGCCGCCCTCCTGCTGGGGCGGGTCGGGACGCAGCCACACCACGTCCTCGGCGGCCAGGAGGTTCATCGCCAGCGCGGCGTTGCCTCCGCTGGAGAGCGCGGTGTTGGTCAGCGGCCTGCCGGTGCCCAGCACGGTCGTGGTGGCCCCGCCCCGTCCCACCTGGACCAGGGCGTCGCCGCTCCCGCCCGGGTAGCAGCCCACGGCGTCCGTGCCGGACCCGGCCGTGTACAGCTCACCGGCGACGTAGGCCCCGCCCGCGGCCTCGGCGGCCGACAGCCCGCACTCGGGGGCGTAGGGGGTCTCCGGCGTGGGGAACCCCTCGGGCTCCTCCCGGCCGGTCATCGTCACCCCGGGGGCGAACGCCTCCAGGGACTGCGTGGACGGCTGCACCAGGACGGTGTCCACGTCGAGCGCGGCCAGGGACTCCAGCTCCTCGGGGAGCAGCCTGTGGTCCATGAAGACCGCGAGCACGGTGTCGTCCCCGGCGTCGGCCACGGCCTCCTCGGCGGCGGAGGACGAGCGCACCACGTGCACGTCGCGGTCCTCCTCCAGCACGTTCACCAGGGCCCGCGTGCCGTCCGGGGCGATGGAACCGGGCTCCAGGTGGCCCGTGGGGAACTGTTCGCTGCCCAGCGACAGCAGCACCGAGACCGTGACGAGCGCGGCCACCACGGCGGCCGGGACCCGGACCGAGCGCCACACCCGCAGGGCGCGCGAGCCCTCCCCGGACGGCGCGCGGCCGGCGCCGCGCGGGGGGGCGGCGGGGGGAATGGTGGCCGTCATCGGCTCACCTTCCCGGCGGGCCGGGCGGCCCCGAGCCGCGTGTCCAGCTCGCGCAGGAGGCGCGCGGAGTCGGCGGTCGCCGGGCGGTCGCCGTAGGCCACGTCGTTGAAGATCCGCGCGCCCTCGCTCAGCCCCTCGGCCTCCGCGGTCAGCACGGCGGAGGCCTCCGCGGCCAGCTCGGTCGCGGTGCGCCCCGCGCGCGGAGTGATGATCGCCCGCTCCTCCAGGTCCACGCTGATGGCCCTCAGCCTCTCCGTGACGGCGGCGGCGAACTCACCGGCGCTCTCGTGCCGGTCGGCGGCGGCCCGGTGGTCGGTCGCCGACATCGGAGTGCCCTCGTGCACGGGCGCGCCCGCGCGACGGCTCCGGGTCGGGCGCAGCCAGAAGACCAGCCAGACCACCAGGACCGCTACGACCACCAGCAGCGGCCCCAGGATCGTCCAGCCGCTGAGGACGCCCGGCGCGTCGGAGACCAGACCCGAGAGGAGCTCCTCCAGCCAGGAGAGGAAGCGGTCCCACAGGGAGGGCTCCTGCTCCCCGTACAGGGGGTCGCTCAGTTCCTCGACGGCGCGCCGCTGCCCCTCCTCGCGGGTCACCTCCCCGGCGGCGGGTGCCCTCACGTCCGCGGCTCCGGCAGGTAGATCTCCGGGCCCGCCTCGTAGCCGGCCTGAGTGACCTGGTGCAGCTTCAGGTCCAGGCCCTCGCTGCGCATCCGCGCGTCCACGTAGAGCAGGGTGTTCACGCCCACGGTGAAGGGCGTGGTGATCGCGGAGGCGATGACGCTCCCCACGTAGATGACCGCTCCCGAGGCGACCGCGGCCCAGGCCGCGCCGGGGGCGACGAGGATGAAGACCGCCGAGAGGATGGCGAAGGGCGTGCTCAGCATGCTGCTGACGAAAGCCATCAGGACGAAGGCCAGCAGCCAGATGCCGAAGGTCCGCCACCATCTGCCCTGGGTGAGACGCCAGGAGCGGGCGAGGGCCGCGCCCACCCCGACGCGTTCGAGCACCACGATCGGCATGGCGAAGTAGATGCGGATGTAGATCCAGGCCGCCAGTGCGACGCCGCCGCCGAGGCCCAGCACGACCGAGGCGATGACGATGGTGATTCCGATGCCCTGACTGCCCGAGACGGCCACGAAGACGCCCAGGAACAGGCCGACGAACCCCACCACGATGATGACCAGGGAGAGGGCGAAGAAGATCAGCAGTTGGAGCAGAGCCAGTCCGACGACGGCCCCGATCCGGCCCCTCACGGCGGCCCAGGCCTCCTGCGGGCCGAGCTTGCGGCCCAGGACCGCCATGCCGACCACGGCCGTGAGCAGGCCGGTGACGAGGATGATCCCGGCCTGGGTCAGCAGGCCGCCGCCGTACGCGGCGGCGAGGGACCAGCCGCTGAACGGGAACGGGTCGTCGGGGTCGACCGACGCGGGGTCGGACATCACCTGGTCGACGAAGGCCCCGTAGTCGGACATGTAGCCGCTGAAGCCGACCGAGCTGATGATGCTCGCGACCGCCATGACGACGAGCGTGAGCCCGACGGTGGTCTTGGGGTTGTTGCGGATTAGGCTGAAGGCCCCGTTGTAGATGTCCCCGAGCGTCATCGGCCGCAGCGCGACCACACCGGGTTTGGGAGCGCGCGGCTGCCCGTACGGGGGCTGGTGGCCGTATCCGGCCTGTGCTCCGTATCCGGGCTGTCCGTAACCTGACTGCTGGCCGTAGCCGGACTGCTGCCACTGCGCCTGCTGGCCGTGCTGTCCGTAGCCCGGCGGCTGTCCGTACGCGGGCGGCTGTCCGTACCCGCCGCTCTGGGCCGGCTGCTGACCGGAGGCGTGCTGACCGTACTGTCCGTATCCGATCTGCTGTCCCGAGGGCGCCTGACCGCCGTCGGACCCCCGCTGCCCGTACCCGGACGCCTGCTCGGGAGGGGCGAAGCCCGGCTGTCCCGGGGGCGCCTGCCCGGCGGACGCGGAGCCCGGCTGCCCACCGGAGGGCGTGGAGGAGGCGGAGGGCGGACCCTCCTGGCCCGGGGCGGCCCAACCGCCGGACGCGGGCGGGGGAACGGCCTCGGAAGCCCCGCCGCCGTCCGGTCCGTCCGGGGGGTTCCCCGACGTGTCCCGGTGGTCGTCCTCCTGGGTCATCTGCCCCGCCCTCCATGGGGTTCGGTTACGCTGCGCGAGCACACTTCCGCGGTTTTCGGCCTCTGGGAAACCAACCTACCCGCCGGTTCCACCGCTGCCCGCGATGTTCGGGCGTATGCGGGCGCAACCGACCCACTTCATTCCTTTTGTATGCTTTCTGTTACCAACAGGCCAAGTCGCGAAGGTTCGCGTGCCAGGTCACCAGGGTCGACGCGCCGCAGGCCGAAACGGTTCCCACGGACCGAAAAACACCGACCACTCTCCCGATCCCGCCCGAAGGTGGCAAGGTGGGGGAGGACGAAGCAGTTTCTTGCGTCTCGGGCGCACCGAACGTTTATGCCGCTTGAGTGTTTCCAGAGAGAGGAGTAGGCGCCGCCGTACCCGCTTTCGCGCGGGTCCGACGCCCGGCGCCGGACGCACCGATGAAGGGACGTGTACTGGTTGTCGACGACGACCTCGCCCTCGCCGAGATGCTGGGCATCGTTCTGCGTGGCGAGGGGTTCGAGCCCTCGTTCGTGCATGACGGGGACAAGGCCCTGGAGGCCTTCCGCGAGACCAAGCCCGACCTGGTCCTCCTCGACCTGATGCTCCCCGGCGCCGACGGGATCGACGTCTGCCGTCAGATCCGCGCCGAGTCCGGCGTGCCCATCGTGATGCTCACCGCCAAGAGCGACACCATCGACATCGTCCTCGGGCTGGAGTCGGGTGCCGACGACTACATCGTCAAGCCCTTCAAGCCCAAGGAGCTCGTGGCCCGCGTCCGCGTGCGCCTGCGCCGCACCGAGGAGCCCGCGCCCGAGGTGCTCCAGATCGGGGACATCACCATCGACGTCGCCGGGCACGCCGTGCGCCGCGACGGCGAGCAGATCAGCCTGACCCCGCTGGAGTTCGACCTCCTGGTCGCCCTGGCCCGCAAGCCGCGCCAGGTCTTCACCCGCGAGGTGCTGCTGGAGCAGGTCTGGGGCTACCGGCACGCCGCCGACACCCGCCTGGTCAACGTCCACGTGCAGCGCCTGCGCGCCAAGATCGAGAAGGACCCGGAGCACCCCGAGGTCGTCGTGACCGTCCGCGGCGTCGGCTACAAGGCCGGAACCGCCTGATCCCCCCGAGCCGCACATGACCGCAGCCACACCAGAGGAGGAGCGGGGGACCGCCTCCGACACGCAGACCCCGCCCTCCGGGCCGCCCGCGACCGGGGGGCGCTGGCGCGACGGCGGCGCGGGGCTCACCCGCTCCTACGCGCTCGCCCAGCGGGCCGCCCGCGCCCTGGTGCGCGGCGTCCACAGCAACTGGCGCCGCTCGCTGCACCTGCGGGTCATCTCCACCACCCTGGTGTTGTCCCTGGTGGTGATGGTGGGCCTGGGGTACGTGCTCATCTCGCAGGTGCGCGGCGGTCTGCTCGACGCCAAGATCTCCACGGCCGTCACCGACCACCGCGCCGGGCTCAACTACGCGTCGGCCGAGCTCCAGGAGAACGAGTCGGGCGACCGCAACCGGCTCATGTACAACCTCGCCAACGAGCTCACCAGCCGCAGCGGCGACACCGGGCTGTACAGCGTGGTCATCCTGCCCTCGGTGGGCGGCGAGGTCGGCTGGGCCACCGGCGAGGGCAGCGTCCCGCAGCGGCTCATCAACCAGGTCCACGAGTCCGAGGTGGACGAACAGCAGTACCACACGTACACGCGCATCACCACCGACCAGGGCGAGGAGCCCGCGCTGGTGGTCGGCGCGCAGCTCACGCGCGCCTACGAGCTGTACTACATCTTCCCGCTCCAGCACGAGCAGCAGATCCTCGACCTCGTCCAGGGCACGGTCGGCCTGGTGGGCGTGCTGCTGGTCATCCTCCTGGGCCTGATCGCCTTCGTCATCACCCGACAGGTGGTCAGCCCGGTCCGCTCGGCCGCCCAGTCCGCCGAACGCCTCTCCTCGGGCGACCTCACCGAGCGCATGGCCGTCCACGGCGAGGACGACCTCGCCCGGCTGGCCCTGTCCTTCAACGACATGGCGGGCAACCTCCAGGAGAAGATCCAGGAGCTGGAGGAGCTGTCCAAGCTCCAGCGCCAGTTCGTCTCCGACGTCTCCCACGAGCTGCGCACCCCCCTGACCACCATCAAGATGGCCGGGGACGTGCTCTTCGACGAGCGCGAGGAGCTCGACCCCACCATGCGCCGCTCGGTGGAGCTGCTGCAGAGCCAGGTGGAGCGGTTCGAGGAACTGCTCTCCGACCTGCTGGAGATCAGCCGCCACGACGCCGGGGCCGCCACCCTGGGCACCGAGTCGCTCGACATCCGCGACGCCGTCATGAAGGCCGTCGGCGACGCCGAGCAGATCGCCGAGCGGCGCGGCATCAAGGTCGTGCTGCGCCTGCCCACCGAGCCCTGCACCGCCGAGTACGACGGCCGCCGCATCAACCGCATCCTGCGCAACCTGGTGGTCAACGCCATCGAGCACAGCGAGGGCCGCGACGTGGTGGTCACCGCCGCGTGCGACCGCGACGCGGTCGCCGTGGCCGTGCGCGACTACGGGGTGGGCCTCAAGGAGGGGGAGGAGCACCTGTGCTTCGACCGCTTCTGGCGTGCCGACCCGGCCCGGGTGCGCACCACCGGCGGCACCGGACTCGGTCTCTCCATCGCCAAGGAGGACGCCACCCTGCACGGCGGCTGGCTCCAGGCGTGGGGCCAGCCCGGCCAGGGCTCCCAGTTCCGCCTGTCCCTGCCGCGCCGCTCCGGCAGCGAGCTGCGCGGTTCCCCCCTGCCGCTGGTGCCGCCGGAGTTCGCGCTGGGCCGCACCTACGCCGCGTTCACCGACAAGGCCGACAGGGCCGACAAGGGTGAGAACGGCAGCGGCGCCGTCCGCGCCGAGAGGATTCCCGCCAGGAACGGCGCGGACGCCACGGAGGAGGGCGCGGCGGCCGTCCGCGCCGAGCAGCGCGAGGGCGAGGAGAAGCTGTGAGGACACCGCACCGGTTCGGCCGCGCCGCGCGCGCCTGCATGGCCGCGGCCGTGGCGGCCGTGTCCATGGCCGCCTGCGCGACCGTTCCCACCACCGGCCCGGTCGTGGCCAGCGACGGCAACGAGTCCGAGGGCGACCCCTACGGCGGCTACGTGCGCCTGCTGCCCGCCGGACCCCAGGAGGGCGTGGCCCCGGAGGGTCTGGTCAGCGACTTCCTCAAGGACATGGGCAGCTTCGAGCAGGACTACGAGGCCGCCCGCAGCTTCATGCTGTCGAGCACGGACGAGTCGTGGAACCCGGACGGGACGGTCAAGGTCTTCCCCGGCCACGACACCGTCGACCTCGACACCGAGATCAGCGGCGACGGACTCACCGCCACCGTGCGGATGCGCAGCTCACTGGTGGCCACGATCGACGAGGACGGCAGGTACGTCTCCGGCGACTCCGGCCGCCTGCTCGACGAGACCTTCGTCCTGGCGAGGGAGGACGGCGACCCCGAGGGCGAGTGGCGCATCCAGAGCCTGCCCGACGAGCTCATCCTCAGCCAGCTCGACGTGGAGCGCACCCACCGCCCGTTCAACCTGTACTACTTCAACCCCGACGAGAACGCCCTGGTCCCGGACCCGGTCTACCTGCCGGTCAGCAACGACGAACTCACCGAGCGCCTGCTGCTCAGGCTCATCCGAGGCCCCAGCACCTGGCTGGACCCCTCCGTGCACTCCTCCTTCCCCGAGGAGGTCGCGCCCACCCTGGAGGTGGAGGACGAGCGCGTGGTCGTCAGCGTGACCGACCCCGGCCAGGCCGACGAGTTCGGCATGGGCGCCCAGATCGCCTGGACCCTGCGCCAGCTGCCGGAGATCCAGGAGTTCACGCTGCGGGTGAACGGCAACGAGGTGGACTTCCCCGGGGCCGAGGGCGAGAGCGCCGACCGGCCGCGCCCGGGCAGCACCTACTGGTCGGAGGTCAGCCCCGGCGCGACCTCGCCCGGCGTCCACGTCTACTACTCCCACGAGGGCCAGCTGTGGTCGGCCTCGGACTGGGACACCGACACCTTCGGCAGCGGCGAGCCGGTGCCCGGCCCCCTGGGGGCCGGCGAGGTCCCCCTGGAGAGGTTCGCGGTGTCGCTGGACGAGCAGACCATCGCCGGGGTCACCACGGGCGGCCGCGAGGTCGTCACGAGCGAGGCCGCCCCGGGCGCCGCCGTTCGGGAGGTCCTGGCCGACGGAGTCTTCACCGAGCTGTCCTGGGACGTCAACGGCGACCTGTGGGTGGTCGAGGAGGTCCGCGGGGAGGACGGCGAGGACGGCGAGGAGCCGCGGGAGGACTCCGACACCGAGAGCCCGAACCTCAACGGCCCGCCGCCGTCGCCGGGTCCGACGGACCTGTGGCTGCTGCGCGAGGGCCACGAGGTGGTCCGCGTGGACGTGTCCGGCCTGCGCGACAGGCCGCTGGTGCAGTTCCAGATCTCCCGGGACGGCACCCGCGCCGCGGTGGTGACCGAGGTGGACGGGCGCCGATCGCTCCAGGTGGGCCGCGTGGTGGAGGACGCCGACGGACAGGTCTCCGTGGAGTCGTTCGTGACCCTGGCCCGCGAGCTGGAGGACGTCACCGACATCTCCTGGCGCTCGGGCGACCAGCTGGTCGTGCTCGGCACCCGCGAGGGCGGTACGAGCCAGGCCCTCCTGGTGTCGCTGGACGGCGGCACGCCGCCCGCCAGCGCAGGGACCCCCGTCGCGAGCATGGTGACCGTCTCAGGGGCCCCTGGCCAGCCCCTGGTGGCCGGTTCCGACGACGGCAACATCTGGGTGTCCAGCGACCCGCTCAACTGGCAGAGCGTCGTGGAGGGCGGCTCGCCCGCCTTCCCGGGCTGAGGAGCCCCGGGCGCGCGGTCGGGCCCCGGCCGCCCGCCCGGGACGAAACCGGGATGCGCCGGGCACCGCGGCCTGGAAGGGTGGCGCCATGGACGACCTGACGCGGCTGGGCACCCCGATCGACGCACGCCCCCACTTCGCCGGGGAGCGGGAGGACCTGCTCGCGCTCCTGCGCGGCCTCACCCCCGACGAGTGGCAGGCCGAGGCCGTGACCGGGTGGAGCGCGCGCGACGTGGCCGCCCACCTGCTCGGCGACGACTACTGGCGCATCGCGGGGATGCGCGACCGCTACCGGGAGGCCCCGGCGCCGGCGCCCGGGGAGCCGCTGGCGGCGTTCGTCCACCGCAACAACCGGGAGTGGGTGCGGGCCACCGCCAGGATCAGCCCCCAGGCGCTGGTCCAGACGCTGGAGATGACCGGGCGCGAGCTGGCGGGGCTCTGGCGCTCCGCGGACCCGCACGCCCCGGGTGTCGCCGTCTCCTGGGCGGGCGCCGACCCGGCGCCGGTCTGGCTGGACTGCGCCCGCGAACTCACCGAGAACTGGGCCCACCGGCAGCAGATCCGGCACGCGGCCGGGCGGGCCACCGACCCCGGGCCCGCGGGGTCCCTGGTGCTGGACACCTTCATGCGCGCGCTGCCGCACACCCTGCGCGACACCCCGGCGCGGACCGGGACGCGGGTGAGCGTGGCCGTGGACGGCCCGGACGGCGGGGAGTGGACCGTCACCCGCACCGGGACCGGCTGGTCGCTGGCCCCGGCCGCAGCGGGCGGCTCCGGCGCGCCCGCGGCGGCCGTGCGGTGGGACTTCGAGACCGCCTGGCGGCTGTGCGTGCGGGGGATCGAGCCCGAGGAGGCCGAGGCGAGGGGCGACCTCTCGGGCGACCCGGGCCTGGCCCGGGCCTGCTGCCGGATCGTGTCGATCATCCGCTGACCGCGCGGTGCGGACCCGCGGGACAGGTCCGGGGCAGCGGTGGACCGGCGCGGCGCACGGATCCGCGCCTTGAGGGGGTTCCTCCCGCGCCGACTCCGGGCGCCGGGCGTCGGGATTCCGTAACCGTCGGCGCGGACACGGCGAGTGGGACGGACCGTCACCGGAGCCGGTGAGGAGTGTGCTGGCCCGCGGGCTCGTTGTGCACGGGGCCGACGTTGTCCACAGGTCCGAGGAGGGGCTGGCGGTCGCCGGCCCGGGCGCTGACCCTTGAGGTATGGACGACCGGACACACGCCACGGGCGCGCTGCGGTGGATACTCGGCGCGCTGCTCGACCTGCTCCTGCCGCAGCCCTGCGCGGCGTGCGCGGGCCCCTCGGGGCCTCTGTGCGCGGACTGCCTCACCGCGCTGCGGCGCCGTCCCCACCGGTGCGCGCCGAGGCCGGGCTGCCCGCCCGTCTGGGCGGCCGGCCCCTACGCCGGACGCCACCGCCGGGTGCTGCTCACCTACAAGGAGGGCGGTGCGGACGCCCTGGCCGCGCCCCTGGGCGGGTGGCTGACCGCCGCCTACACCGCGTCCGGCCTGGCCCGTCCGGACACCCTGCTCGTCCCCGTCCCCGGGCGCGGCCCGCCGGGAGACCCCCGGGCGCCGGTCACCCGGCTGGCACGCGCCTGCCTGGCGGAGGCGGGCGGAGCGGGTGCGGGGAGGGTCGCGCCCCTGCTGCGCCACCGGAGCCGCTCCCGGCGCCAGGCCGGTCTGGGGCGGGCCGAGCGCCTGGCCAACCGGGCGGGCACCCTCGTGGCGGACCGTCCGCTTCCCCGGGCCCCCGCTGCGGTGCCCGGCACGGGGGCCGGGGGAGTCGCGGTCGTGGTGGACGACGTCCTCACCACGGGCGCCACGGTGGCCGAGGCGACCCGCGCCCTGCGGGCGCGCGGGATCGCCGTGGCGGGCGCGGTGGTCCTCCTCGAACGCCTGCCCGGCGTCGTCGGCGGTCCTTCGAGCGAGGAGGAGGCGGACGGTGCAAGAAGGTTTTACGAATCCTCGTGAACAGGTGAAAAGTCCATGTACGAAGGGCTTTGAGGCAGTTGCCGATGAGTTGGGAGGGTGGCCGCTACCTGACATCCTCGCCAGGACAGGTTACGGTCACGGTATGGCACCCGTCCGGGTCCGTGGTTGCGTCGGAGACTTTGGGCTCCCGGGAACACCGGGGCGCCACTCCGGCAAGCCGATGCCAGGCGCAGGCGAAACGGCCCACGTAAGGCGACTTTTCGTCGACCGATCACGGTGCGCCTTAGAGGTAAGCCCTGCCCCGCGGAGGGTCCAGATGTCCCTCATGACAGGGAGAAGAGCAGTAGTCGCGGACAAGAGCGGCGACACTCTCAGCAGGCGGATGTGGGGACGAAGACCAGGTCGGCCGGACGGGTGGCATCCCATCGTCCGGGGGTTCGCCAACGGCGAACCCCCGGAGGCGATCCCCTCGTGTCCCCACCGGGCCCGTCCCGCCGTGGCCCCGGACAACCCGTGGGTCCTTGAAGGGCGCACTGTCCCGCCCGTCCCAGTAATCCTTTCCTCCATCACGGTGGTTCTCACCAATCGTGTCCACGGGGCGCGTGATGAGGCCCCCGCAGGTGGGTATACGCATCTCCAACCGAGCCGTGCCCCCTACAGGACAGGGGCACCAGCGGAAGGGGGCTAGCGAGCGACACCCCTTCCGCCCCCCTGCTGGCGGAAGGGACGCAGAGCCAGCCTGGCCGTCGTCTTCTGACGGCCACGCGATGAAGGGGGTCCTATGGACATCATCGTCAAGGGTCGACGCACCGGTGTGAGTGAGAAGTTCCGTCAGCACGTCGACAACAAGCTCGACAGGCTCTCCAAGTGGGAGAAGAAGGGCATGACCGTCGACGTGGAGGTGTCCACAGAGCGCAACCCCAGGCTCGCCGACGTCTGCGAGCGGGTTGAGCTGACCATCCGGACCAACGGTCCGGTCATTCGCAGCGAGGCCGCCGCCTCGGACCGGTACGGCGCCCTCGACCTCGCCCTCGACAAGATCGAGGCCCGCCTGCGCAAGTCCGCGGACCGGCGCAAGGTCCACCGGGGCAACCACGCTCCCGTCTCCGTCTCGTCAGCCACCGCCGACCTTCCCGGAGACCTGCCCTCGTCCACCGCCACCGCCACCGCCACCGCGACGCAGGCTCCCCCCGTCCAGCGGCGCGGCGGCGAGGAGGACGTCAACGGCACGGAGGTGGACGGGAGGTTCTCCGACGAGTTCGTCGAACTCGACACCCAGGGAGACGTTCCCGTCGTCGTCCGGGAGAAGTTCCACAGGGCCAAGCCCATGAGCATCGACCAGGCGCTCATGGAGATGGAACTCGTGGGCCACGACTTCTACCTCTTCCACGACGAGGTCAAGGACGCCCCGAGCGTCGTCTACCGGCGCAAGGGCTTCAACTACGGCGTCCTCCGACTGGTCGACTAGACGTCCGCGACCGCCCTCGACGGATCCCCCGAACACGAAGCCGCGGCGGGTCCACTCGGACCCGCCGCGGCGGTGCGCGCTCCCCCGTGCCCGATCCGGCGTCCGGCCTTCGTCCCCGGTCGGCCGGTCCGCGGGCTCCCGTCTACTCGGGCCGGTGCTCGGCCTCTTGCTGCTTGATCCGGTGCAGCGGGGTGTCGTGCGGCTCCTCGGCCTCCGCCCGGGGCGTGTCGAGGACGACGTCGCCCATCAGGTCGAAGACCGTGGCCACCACGGCCGCCGCCACCAGCAGGACCGCGGCGACCACCAGCAGGACCACGGACATCCCCATGGCGACGCCGATCCCGCCCACGACGAACCCGGCGCAGGCGAGCAGGACCGCCGCCCACGACGACACGCGCCCGCGATGGCTGCTGCTCGGAGCCAGGCTGCCGCCCTGGTGCTGAAAACCCCGGATGCGTCCGAAACGGCTGTCGCCGTCGGGATGCTCCTTCTCCCAGGCCAGTGCGGAGTCGTCGGCCACCGGGTCGCGCCGCAGGACGGGCGACTCCCCGACGACCTCCTTGGCCACGTCGTCGGGAGAACGAGGGGAGGGGGCCGACGGGCTCCTCGCCTCGCGGCCCCTGTCGTCCCGGGTCCCGCGATCCTTCTTGTCTCGGTTCGTTCGCATGGTGATCCCCCCTGGGAACACGTTCGCGTCCGGTCCGCCCGCGGCCGTTCGACCGCGGTGCGACCTCCTATGACGTGCCTACCCACGAAAGCCGGGAGCCATCGGCGCCCAGGCGAAAAGCGTGGGAAGGCGGTCGGCGTACGTGATCGGCACCCCGCCCGCGCCGGTACCCGGTCCCCCCGGTGTCGGGGCGCCGCGAAAAACCTTCCGGTTCCTCTGTCAGGTCTGTGACATGCGGGAACATATCGGTTGGTTTTCTTCGTTGCGCACAGGGAAACGTGCGGGCGGACCGCTCCACCTGAGAGGGTGGGCGTAGGGTTCGTGTCCTCTAGGATGTAGGGCCGAGGGCCCAGGAACCCCCGCCGCCCTCCGCGGCCACGGGAAAGCGGTCAGCGGGCCTAGATCTGAACTCCACGTGGGTGGAGCCAACCGCGATCTGCGAGGAGCGCATAGGAAGTGCCAGGGATACTCGACAAGCTCCTGCGCGCGGGTGAGGGAAAGATCCTGCGCCGACTCAACAAACTGAAGGACCAGGTCAACTCGCTCGAGGAAGACTACGTCGACCTCACCGACGAGGAGCTGCGCGACCTCACCGGCGAGTACAAGGAGCGCTACGAGGACGGGGAGTCCCTGGACGACCTGCTCCCCGAGGCCTTCGCCACCGTCCGGGAGGCGGCCAAGCGCACCCTGGGCCAGCGCCACTTCGACGTCCAGATCATGGGCGGCGCCGCGCTGCACCTCGGCAACATCGCCGAGATGAAGACCGGTGAGGGCAAGACCCTGACCGGTACCCTCGCGGTCTACCTCAACGCGCTCGCGGGCAAGGGCGTCCACGTCATCACGACCAACGACTACCTGGCCAAGCGCGACGCCCAGAACATGGGCCGCATCTACCACTTCCTCGGACTCGAGGTCGGCGTCGTCGGACCGCAGATGACCGCGGCGGACCGCCGCAGCGCCTACCAGGCCGACATCACCTACGGTACGAACAACGAGTTCGGCTTCGACTACCTGCGCGACAACATGGCGCTCTCGCTCAAGGACACCGTCCAGCGCGAGCACTACTTCGCCCTGGTCGACGAGGTCGACTCCATCCTCATCGACGAGGCCCGCACCCCGCTGATCATCAGTGGCCCCTCGGAGCAGAACTCCCGCTGGTACGCCGAGTTCGCCAAGATCGCCCCGCGCCTCAAGCGCGAGGAGGACTACGAGGTCGACGAGAAGAAGCGCACCGTCGGCATCACCGAGTCCGGCGTGGCCAAGGTCGAGGACTGGCTGGGCATCGACAACCTCTACGAGGCCGTCAACACCCCGCTCATCAGCTTCCTCAACAACTCGCTCAAGGCCAAGGAGCTGTACAAGCGGGACAAGGAGTACATCGTCAAGGACGGTGAGGTCCTCATCGTCGACGAGTTCACCGGCCGCGTCCTGGCGGGCCGCCGCTACAACGAGGGCATGCACCAGGCCATCGAGGCCAAGGAGCGCGTCAAGATCAAGGACGAGAACCAGACTCTCGCCAAGGTCACCCTCCAGAACTACTTCCGCCTCTACGAGAAGCTCGCCGGCATGACCGGTACCGCCCAGACCGAGGCGGCGGAGTTCACCCAGACCTACAACGTCGGCGTGGTGCCCATCCCCACCAACAAGCCGATGATCCGTCAGGACGTCAAGGACGTCGTCTACAAGCACGAGGACGCCAAGTTCCAGGCGCTCGCCGAGGACATCGCCGAGCGGAACGAGGCCGGGCAGCCCGTCCTGGTCGGTACCACCAGTGTCGAGAAGTCCGAGCTGCTGTCCCGGATGCTCAAGCGCGAGGGCGTGTCCCACGAGGTCCTCAACGCCAAGAACCACGCCCGTGAGGCCGCGATCATCGCCCGCGCGGGCAAGCTCGGCGCGGTCACCGTCGCCACCAACATGGCCGGTCGCGGTACCGACATCATGCTGGGCGGCAACCCCGACTTCCTCGCCGACGAGGAGCTCCAGGGCCGCGGCCTGAGCCCGTTGGAGACCCCCGAGGAGTACGAGGCCGCCTGGCCCGAGGCGCTGGAGAAGGCCAAGGCCGACTACGAGGAGGAGCACGAGAAGGTCGTCGAGGCCGGCGGTCTGTACGTGCTCGGCACCGAGCGGCACGAGTCGCGGCGCATCGACAACCAGCTCCGCGGGCGCTCCGGCCGCCAGGGCGACCCCGGCATCTCCCGCTTCTACCTGTCCCTCCAGGACGACCTGCTGCGCCTGTTCAACAGCAGCCGCCTGGAGGCGTTCATGAACCAGCTGAACATCCCGGACGACCAGCCCATCGAGTCCGGCATGGTCAGCAAGGCGATCGCCTCCGCGCAGGGCCAGGTCGAGACGCAGAACTTCGAGATCCGCAAGAACGTCCTCAAGTACGACGAGGTCCTCAACCGCCAGCGCAAGGTCATCTACGCCGAGCGCCGCAAGGTCCTGGAGGGCCAGGACCTGCGCGACCAGGTCGTCAGCATGCTGGAGGAGGTCCTGCGCGGCTACGTCGTGGAGGAGACCGCCAACGGCGACCCCAGCGACTGGGACCTCGACAAGCTCTGGCGGGCGTTCAAGCAGGTCTACCCGATCAGCTTCACCGTCGACGAGTTCATCGAGGAGAGCGGCGACCTGCACACGCTGACCACCGAGGTGATCGCGGACCGCGTGGTGGAGGACGCCAACAGCGCCTACGAGGCCCGCGAGGCCGAGCTGGGCGAGGAGGCCATGCGCGAGGTCGAGCGCCGGGTCATCCTCCAGGTCATGGACCGCAAGTGGCGTGAGCACCTCTACGAGATGGACTACCTCCAGGAGGGCATCGGGCTGCGCGCCATGGCGCAGCGCAACCCGCTGATCGAGTTCCAGCGCGAGGGATTCGACATGTTCCAGCAGATGCTGGAGGCCATCAAGGAGGAGTCCGTCGGCTACCTCTTCAACGTCGAGGTGCAGGTCCGCAAGAAGGAGGAGCCCGCCCTCACCACCGCCGCCGCGGCCAAGACCGCCGCGGCCGTCGGCGGCTCCGCCAGCGCGACGGCCGTCGCGACCGCGGTGGAGGAGGACGAGGAGGTCGAGGACGCCGCCTCTCCGGTGGAGGAGGCCGAGCCCGCCGAGGACGTGGTCGTCCCCGGCTTCGGCGAGGGCCAGCCCAACCGGCTCCAGTACTCCGCGCCGAGCGAGGACGGCACCGTCGAGCGCCACAGCGAGACGGCCGACGAGTACTCCGGCACGGCGCGCAACGCGCCCTGCCCCTGCGGCTCGGGCAAGAAGTACAAGAAGTGCCACGGCGACCCGGCCGCCAAGTAGGCGGACGGTAGGCCCCGGCGAGAGCCGGAAGAAAACGCGCGCGGGCGCGGCTCCCTCGGGGGCCGCGCCCGCGCGCGTTCGCCGGTCGCGTGTCCGGGCGGCGGTCCCGGTGCCCGGACACGGGGCCGTGCTCAGGCGGGCAGGGGCCGCTCCCGGACGACGTGCTTCATCACCAGCGTCGAGCTCAGGTGCTGGACGCCGGGCAGTGTGGCCAGCGCCTCGTCGTAGAGCACGCGGAAGGCGGCCAGGTCGGCGCTGACCACGCGCAGCAGGTAGTCGGGGTCTCCGAACAGGCGCTCGGCCTGGACGACCTGGGGGATGTCCTCGACCGTCCGCTCGAAGGCCGCGACGGTGTCCCGGTCCTCCTGGCGCATGGTGACGAAGACCAGCGCCTGGAAGCCCAGTCCCACCGCCTCGGCGTCCACGACCGCGCGGTATCCGCTGATCACCCCGGCGCGTTCGAGCTCACGCAGTCTGCGGTGGCAGGGGGAGACGCTGAGTCCGACGCGGTGGGCCAGTTCGGTGATGCTCAGGCGGCCGTCCTCCTGGAGCTCCGCAAGAATCTTCCGGTCGACGTTGTCCATGAAGAAGATTCTTCCATCATCGTCCGTTTCGGCCACAAGGAGTGGAACCATTTTCGGGCGTTTTATGGCTACTCTTCCCCTCTGATCAGGTATTTCGAGGAGAGGGGTGTCCGTGGAACCGGCTTCGGTCGCGGCGTTCTGGACGGTGTCCGTCCTGCTGATCCTGGTGCCGGGGGCGGACTGGGCGTACACCATCTCCGCCGGGTTGCGGGACGGCTCGGTGCTCCCGGCGGTGTCCGGGCTGCTGCTGGGCTACGTCGCCCTCACCGGGGTCGTGGCAGGCGGGGTCGCGGCGCTCGTGGCCGGCACACCGGCCGTGCTCACCGGTCTGACCCTCGCGGGCGCCGCCTACCTGGTGTGGCTCGGAGCGGCCACCCTGGCCCGTCCCGCGGTACCCGGAACGGGCGGCGCCGCGGTGCCCTCCTCCCGGAGTTCGCGCGTGCTGACCGGTACCGGCGTCAGCGGCCTCAACCCCAAGGCGCTGCTGCTGTTCCTGGCCCTGCTGCCGCAGTTCACCGATCCGGAGGGCGGATGGCCGATGGCCGCGCAGATCGGGACCCTCGGCCTGGTGCACACGGTCAGCTGCGGGGCGGTCTACCTGTGCGTGGGCGTGCTCGCCCGCACGGTGCTGGGAACGCGCCCCGCCGCCGCGCGCGCGGTCAGCCGCTTCTCGGGGGCGGCGATGATCGTCATCGGCGTGGGCCTGATGGCCGAACGCCTCCTCTGAGCTGGGTCACCGCTCCCGTCCCGGAGCCGGACAACGGGAAGGCCGCTGACGAACGCGTCCGCTCCGGCCGGCGGCCGAGGTGCGCCCCACACGCCGGAGCGGTCGGGCCGGAGGCAGGGCACCCCAAGGGAGGGGGACGCGAGACCCCCTTGACCAGCCTTTTTCCTTCAGCATCCCAAGGCGGGTCCCGCGCGGCCAGAGCGGACTCCGGCCTGTGGACAACCCCGGCGGATCAGCCGGAGGAGCCCGCCCCGCCCTTCGGCGAACCTCCGGACTCCGGCGGGTCCTCGACCGTGCCGGTCCCGGTGTGCGCCCGCACGGTCTCGCCCGGGTCGTCCGGGTCCTGCTCCCGGCCAGGCGTGGGCAGGTTGAGGCGGGTGATGAGCAGGTAGAAGATCCCGAAGTAGGCCGCGAAGTACACCAGGCCCAGCAACAGGATCAACCCCAGCCCCTGGGTGTTGTCCTTGGTGGCGTTCAACAGCATGTCGATCAGCCCCGCCGAGAACCCGAAGCCCAACTGGGCGTCCAGCGCGTTCATCACCGCCATCGAGATGCCGGTCAGTACCACGTGCACCGCGAACAGCGCCGGGGCCACGAAGATGAACGCGAACTCCACCGGCTCGGTGATGCCCGTGACGAACGCGGTCAGCGCCGCGGGGATCATGATCGAGCCGATCTGCGTCCGCCGGGCCTTGGGCGTGGCCAGCCACATCGCCAGAGCCGCACCGGGCAGGCCGAACATCAGTACCGGGAAGAACCCGGACAGCAGACCGCCGGCGTCGGGGTCGCCGGCGAAGTAGCGGGTGATCTCGCCGTGCGTCACGGTGCCGTCGGGCGCGGTGTAGGTGCCCGACACGAACCAGATGAACGAGTTCACCACGTGGTGCAGGCCCAGCGGCAGCAGCAGGCGGTTGATCACCCCGTAGGCTCCGGCGCCCACCGCGCCCGCGCCGATGATGCCCTCGCCCAGGTCCTGGATCCATCCGCCCACGACCGGCCAGAGGAGGCCGAGCGCCACTCCCATCAGCAGACCGGCCAGCGCCGTCACGATCGGCACGAACCTGCGGCCGCCGAAGAAGCCCAGCCAGGTCGGCAGCTTGATCCGGTGGTAGCGCTGCCACAGCAGGGCCGCCACCAGGCCCACCGCGATGCCGCCGAGCACGTCGGTCGGGTTCTTCACCGCGTGGTTGATCACCGGCATGACCGCGTTGAC
Organism: Nocardiopsis alborubida; assembly: GCF_012396365.1. Lineage (GTDB taxonomy): Bacteria > Actinomycetota > Actinomycetes > Streptosporangiales > Streptosporangiaceae > Nocardiopsis > Nocardiopsis alborubida. Next base: position 240,105 of record NZ_JAAXPG010000005.1, read on the forward strand.
GGCCTCGGGGTCCGTGACGGGCTGGCGGGTCACCGGGTCCACCGCCAGCGGGTACGTGGTCAGCCGCGACCCCAGGTCGCCCGTGGCGCCGTCGAAGGTCACCATCGTCCAGGTGGCCACCCGGTCGAACACCAGGTAGCCCACGACCGCGGCCAGGGCGGTCGAACCGTCGGCGCGCTTGGCGAACCCGATCGCCACACCGATCGCGAACAGCAGCGGCAGGGCCTGGAAGACCGCGTCGCCCGCCATGCCGACGGCGCCCGCGACCGGCTCCATCCAGCCCATCCCGGAAAGCCCGGCCAGGCCGTCGGCGCCGAGCAGGTCGGGCTGGCCCAGACGGAGCAGGATCGCGGCGGCGGGCAGGACCGCGATGGGCATCATCAGGCTGCGGCCGAGCCTTTGCAGGACGGCGAGCGTCGACGATCCGCGCTTGGACCGGCTCGCGTCGCCGCCCGGGGGCTGCGACGCGGCCGGTGTCGGGGTCTGGTCCGAACTCATGGGGGGGTCCTTCCTCGGACACGCGCCTCGTGGGCGCGGGACTTCAGTCGCCGTGCCGCCGGGGGTCCAGCCGGGAGTGCAGCTGGTAGCGGTCGGCTCGGTAGGTGGACAGCGCCAGTTCCACGCACTGTCCGTTGGCGAAGCTCCGGCGCTGCATCACCAGCACCGGGCTTCCAGCTGGCAGGCCGAGGAGTCGGGAGTCGGCCGAGTCGCAGATCCCGGCCTCGATGGTCTGTTCCCCGGAATCCAACAGGATGTCGAACTCGTTTTCCAGCACCTCGTAGAGGGAGCGCTCGGCGAGGTCGTAGTCCTCCAGGCCCGGGACCATGGCGGCGGGGATGTTGGAGCGCTCCACGGCCATCGGCTCGTCGTCGGCGGTGCGCATGCGCTCGATGTGGTGCACCAGGGTGCCCGGAGCGATGTCGAGCATGCGCGCTGTGTGCCCGCTCGCCGGGATGACCTGGCGGATCAGCTCGCGCGCCCCCGGCTCGAAGCCGCGTGCGCGCATGTCCTCGCTGAAGGAGGCCAGGACCAGGGACATCTCGATCTTGGGACGGGCGATGAAGGTCCCCTTGCCGGGGACCCGGTACAGCCGCCCCTCGGCCACCAACAGGTCGATGGTCTGGCGGACGGTCATCCGTGAGAGCCCGTAGGTGGCGCTGAGCTCGCGCTCTGAGGGGATCATGTCGTCCACGCCCAGCCCCGCCGCGGTGATCCAGTCCAGGAGCAGGTCGCGCAGTTGGCTGTACTTGGGCAGCGGGTTGCTGGGGTCGATCGACATGGAGCGGGCGGCCTTCTCGGTCGGCGGGCGGGGTTGGCGTCAGACCTTAGCGCGGACGGACCGTGCGTGTCCGGCGCATCCGGCCCGGGTACTTCCGGGACGATCCGGACATGACTGGTATAGTCCGGACTAGACCACAGCTCCGACCGCGTGTCAATCCACCCAACGGCAGGCGGTTCGCACCTGTTACCAGGGCAGACCGCGGGGTCCGTCCGGGGGCCGGTCCGACCGCGCGGGCGCCCCTGTCCGCCGTCCGTCAGCCGAGGCACGCGTTCCGCCGCGTCCACCGCCCGCGCCACCCACAGGAAAGGCCCTCCATGACCACCACGACGAGCGCGATGCGCTCCGAGATCGCCGAGCAGCCGGAGGCGCTGCGCCGCACCTTCGCCGAGCTCCTGCCGCTGCGCCCCGAGATCGAGGCCCTGGGTCGCCGCACCAGGCACGTGCTGTTCATCGCCCGCGGCTCCTCCGACAACGCGGCGGTCTACGGCAGCTACCTCCTCCAGGCGCACACCGGCCGCCTGGCCACCCTGGGCTCGCCGTCCATCGCCACCACCTACGGGGCCCGGATCGACCTGTCCGACGTCCTGGCCGTCGCGATCTCCCAGTCCGGCAGGACCGAGGAGATCGTCGAGACCATGCGCTGGGCCGCCGACTGCGGCGCGCGCACCGTCGGCGTCACCAACGGCGCGGAGTCCCCGCTGGCCAGGGAGGCCGACGTCGCCCTGGTCACCCGGGCCGGGAACGAGGTCGCGGTGCCCGCCACCAAGACCTACAGCACCCAGCTGGCCGCCCTCGCCGTCCTGGCCCTGGGCCTGGGCGCCGACCTGGACCCCGGCGACCTGAGCCGGGTCTCCGACGGCATCGAGGAGACCCTCGCGGCGCCCCCGGACGCCCTGGAGGAGATCGTCGAGCGCATGGTCGCCGTGCAGGGAGCGGTCATCTCCGGCCGCGGCATGGCCTTCTCCACCGCGCTGGAGGCCGCCCTCAAGCTCAAGGAGGCCTGCTACCTCCACGCCATGGGCCTGTCCTACGCCGACCTGCTGCACGGCCCCATCGCCGTGGTGGACCCGCGCACCCCCGCGCTGCTGGTGGCCGCGCCCACCGGCCCGACCCTCCAGGGCACGGTCTCCCTCGCCGAACGCGTCCGCTCCGCCGGGGCGCCGGTCTTCGGCTTCGGCGGCGGTGACGCCCTGGCCGCCGCCAGCGACGTGTCCGTGCCGGTCCCCGACGTGCCCGAGTGGGTGTCCCCGATGAACCTCATCGTCCCCGCCCAGCTGCTCACCGAGCGCCTGGCCCGCCGCCTGGGCTACGACCCGGACGTCCCGCGCGGCCTGAACAAGGTCACGCAGACCTCCTGAGCGGAGCACAACACCCCGTCGGGGCCCGCACCCTGGTGCGCGCGGTGCGCCGCCCCTAAGCTCGCCCTCAGGTTTCGGGTACACCCCGTTCCACGGCAGAACACGGAGGACACATGGCGGACAAGGCAGCGGCGATCGTCGCCGGTCTGGGCGGCGCGGACAACATCGAGGACATCGAGGCCTGCATCACCCGGCTGCGCACCGAGGTGGCCGACCCCGGTCTCGTGGACGAGGCGGCCCTCAAGGCCTCCGGAGCCCACGGCGTGCTGGTCTCGGGCAACGTCGTCCAGGTGGTGGTCGGCCCCGAGGCCGACGCCCTCACCGACGACATTCGGGACCTGCTCGAATAGGCCCCGCCAGGAAGGATCAAACCCCCCAGGGAGGGAAGACACCCCCCATGTCAGACGTGATCGGTACGCTGCGCGTACTCTCCCCCGTGCCCGGAACGGCGCTGTCCCTCGAAACCGTGCCCGACCCCGTCTTCTCCCAGTCGATGGTCGGTCCCGGGGTCGCCGTCCACCCCGAGCCCGGCCAGGAGGGCGGTCAGGAGGGCGTCCAGGACGCCGTGTCCCCCATCGCGGGGACCCTGGTCAAGCTGCACCCCCACGCGTTCGTGGTGATGGCGCCCGACCACCGCCGGGGCGTGCTCGTCCACCTGGGCATCGACACCGTCCAGATGGCGGGGGAGGGGTTCACCCTCCTGGCCGCCGAGGGCGACGAGGTCGAGCCCGGCACCCCGGTGGTCCGCTGGTCGCCGGGTTCGGTGGCCGCGCAGGGGAGGCCGTCGGTGGTCCCGGTGGTCGCCCTGGACGCCTCACCCGACGCGCTGGGCGATGTGGTCAGCGGCTCGGTCGACCGGGGGGACGCCCTCTTCACCTGGGCCTGAAGGGCGCGGTGGACGCACGCCCGCGCACACCGCTCACCGGAGCCGATCCGCCGCCACGCGCGCCCGCGTGGCGGCGGTTCCGCGTCTTGGCCTGCCGCAACGGGTATTCTCCGGCGGCGAACCCACGATTTCGCCGGAGATGAAGCCCGCCATGAAACTGTCCGTTCCGCACGCCCTGGCCCCGGCCTGCGTGGGACTCGCCCTGATCGCCACCGCATGCACCACAGAGGAGGTGGGTTCCTCGCAGGAGGACCGCGAACCCCAGCCGTCGGCCGAGGCCGAGCCCTTCGAGCCCGTGCTCGCCCCCCGGCTGCTGTCCGAGATGGACCTGGACGACAAGATCGGCCAGCTCCTCGTCCTGACCGCCCAGGGCACCTCGGCCGCCGAGAACGCCGCCCAGATCGAGGCCCACCGCCCCGGCGGCATCATCTACTTCGACGCCAACCTCACCGACGCCGAGCAGATCGCCACCATGTCCGCGGGGGTGCAGGAGCTCGCCGCCGAGCAGGGACAGGGCGTCCCGCTGTTCGTCGGCATCGACCAGGAACAGGGCCTGGTGGCCCGGCTGCCCGTGGGCACCCGCTTCCCCGACGCCATGGCCGTCGGCGCCACCCGCGACACCGAACTGGCCGAGCTGCGCGCCTCCACCACCGCCGAGGAGCTCACCGCCCTGGGCGTCAACCTCAACTACGCGCCCGACGCCGACGTCAACACCGATCCCGCCAACCCGGTCATCGGCATCCGCTCCTTCGGCTCCGACCCCGACCTGGTCGCACAGATGGCCGTCGCCGAGTCGGGCGCCTACTCCGGAGCCGGCGTGGTGTCGGTGGTCAAGCACTTCCCCGGGCACGGCGACACCGACGTGGACAGCCACAGCGGCCTGCCCGTCATCGACATGCCGCGCGAGCAGTGGGAGGCCGAGCACCTGCCGCCGTTCCAGGCGGCCATCGACGCGGGCGTGGACGCCATCATGACCGCCCACGTGCTGATGCCGCGGCTGGACGGGAGCGAGGAGCCCGAGCCCGCCACCATCTCCCCGGAGCTGATCGACGGCATCCTCCGCGACGAGCTGGGCTACGACGGCGTGGTGACCACCGACGCCCTCAACATGGAGGGCGTGCGCCAGCGCCACTCCGACGGTGAGATCGCCGTGCGCGTGCTGGAGGCGGGCGTGGACCAGCTGCTCATGCCGCCGGACCCCGCCGCGGCGGTGTCCGCGATCCGCGAGGCGGTCGAACAGGGCCGCCTGACCGAGGAGCGCGTCGACGAGTCCGTGCTGCGGGTCCTGGCGCTCAAGGAGAAGCGCGGGATCCTGGAGGCCGAACCGGTGGACGTGCAGGGCGCCGCGGCCGCCCTGGAGGACCCCGGGCACGCCGAGGCCGCCCAGCGCGTGGCGGACGCCTCCGCGACCCTGCTGCGCAACGAGGGCGACCTGTTGCCGCTGGCCGAGGGCAGCGGCGTCCGGGTCCAGGGTGTGGGCGCGGAGCAGATCGCCGCCGCGCTCACCGAGGCCGGGATGGACGTGGTGGAGGGCGGGGCCGACGCCGTGGTCGTGGGCACCGGGGGCGGCAGCGGGGCCTCGGAGCAGAGCGGTCTGGTCCAGGCCGCGCGCGCCGAGGGGCTGCCGGTCGTCGTGGTGTCCCAGGGCACGCCCTACGACCTGGCGGCCTTCCCGGAGGCGGAGGCGTTCGTGGCGGTGTACTCGTCCGTGGACGTGTCCCGGGCGGCCGCCGCGCGGGTCGTCGCCGGACGGGTGAAGCCCTCCGGGAAGCTGCCGGTGGACATCCCCGCGGCCGACGTGGAGATCGGGACCGGGCTGACCACCTGACCGGCCGGGTTTCGCCGGGGGTTGAAACGGGTGGGGAACGGGAAGAACGCTTCCCCGCCCGACCCGCGGGCGCCTGGGGACGAGGTCACCGACGACCGGAGGAGGGGATCGGATGGACGGCACCCGGCGAGGGGTCATCTGCGACTGGGGCGGTGTCCTCACACCGCCGCTGCCCGTGGGCATCCGGGCCTGGCTGCACGCCGACCGCATCGACGTCGAGCACTACCACGAGGTCATGCGCCCCTACTTCGACGGCAGCGTCGAGGGGGAGAACCTCGTGCACGCGCTGGAGCGGGGCGAGATCGACACCTGCGCGTTCGAGCGTGAGCTGGCGGCCCTGCTGCGCTGCACGCACGGCGGTCCGGTGGTGGCCGAGGGGCTGATCGACCGCATGTTCTGCGAGTTCGACCCCGTGCACGACATGTACGAGGCCCTGCGCGAGGCCAGGGCCGCCGGAGCCGCGACAGCCCTGCTGTCGAACTCCTGGGGCAACTGCTACCCCCGTGAGCACTTCGACACCACCTTCGACGCGGTGGTGATCTCGGGCGAGGTGGGGATGCGCAAGCCCGAGCACCGCATCTACCTGCACACCTGCGAGCGGCTCGGCCTGCGTCCCGAGGAGTGCGTGTTCATCGACGACCTGGAACACAACGTCCGCACGGCCGAGGACCTCGGCATGACCGGCATCCTGCACACCGGCGTGGACACCACGCGGCTGGAGCTGGAGCGCTTCCTGGCGCCGGACGGCGACGGCGCTCCCCCGGTGCCCGGGGAGCGGGCGGCCTGAGCCCGGGGTTTGGCACACTTGGTGTGTTCAGCCCACGTCTTGGAGAGCCGCTCGCATGTACGTCTTCCTGCCCAGTACCATCCCCGCCCTGGCTCGCCTGCTGGAGGAGGGACGGCTGGAGGACGTGCCGCTGACCGCGTTCGCGGCCGACCCCGGTCCGGACGAGGACGTGGAGGAGGCGGAGTACGAGGCCATGTACGCCGCCGCGCGGGAGTCGCTGGCGCTGCTGGCCGCCGAGCCCGGCGCCCCCCGGAGGCGGGTGGTTCTGGCCGCGAACATGCCCGACCACGTCGTCGAGCGCGCGGGCCGCTCGGGGCGGGGAGTGGTCCGGGTGGGGCTCACCGGAGCCGTTCCGTACAAGAAGCTGGCGTCGGCGCACGTGGACGACGCCGACGCCGTCGCGGACGTGGCGGCGGCCGTCCAGGACCCGTCCTCCGACGCGGTCGAGGACCACGAACTGATGTGGTTCGCCGTCCAGGAGCTGCGCTACCTCGTCGAGGAGGCCTCGAACAGGCATCCGTAGAGCACGCCGGCGGCCTGCCTGCGGTGGTGAACCTCCACCCCCCACGGGCTGAGGAGGGCGCGACCGCGCACGCCCGGTCCCCGTCGGTTGACGTCGGCGCGAACGCGCACCCCTGGCCGGACCCGGACGGAGGTTTACGCCCTTGTGCGCCCATACGGCAAGATGGAGGGGACCCCACCCCCGTCGCGCCCCGAGGAGTTCGCCATCAGCCGCCTGGTGCTATGGAACATCGACCTCACCCTCCTCGACGTGGGACGGGTGACGAGGGCGGCCTACGCCGAGGCCTTCGAGAAGGTCACCGGTGAGCCCCTCGTCTACCTGACCTCGTCGGCGGGCCGGACCGACTCGGAGATGTTCTTCGAGTTCTGCGCCCGCAACTACGTCGACGTCGAACCCGACACCAGTTCCCTGGGCGAGTTCCTCGACGCCCTGGAGGAGTCCTTCGGCAGGCGTTCCGAGGAGTTGCTCTCCAAGGGCCGCGTCATGCCCGGCGCCGCGGCCTCGCTGGCGGCCGTCGCCTCCATGCCCGACACCGTCCAGACGGTGGTCAGCGGCAGCACCCGTGCCAACGCCACGGCCAAGCTGGTCGCCTTCGGCCTGGACACCTACCTCAACCTGGCGATCGGCGGCTACGGGTCGGTCAACTACCCCAAGTCCAGCCTCATCCAGTCCATCCGCCTGCACGCGGCGGGCGAGGGCGGACGGGTCTACTCCGAGGAGGAGACGGTCTTCATCACCGACTCCGCCCCGGACGTGCGGGCCGCCGTGATCGGCGGCGCGACCCCGGTCGCGGTGCTCAACGGCTCGACCACGGAGAGCCAGCTGCGCGAGGTCGGGGCGGTCGTCGTCCTGCCCGACCTGACCGACCCCCGGGCCGTGATGACCGCGGTCCACCAGGCAACGGCTCGGTAACGACATGTCCCTCTGTCCGGGGGGTAGGTGGTGGCCCGTGTACGCAGTAACCGATCACCGCAATCTGTTTCTAACACTCCGCAACCACCCTGTAACGGTGTTGGTCCTGCCCCCGGGCCCGAAAGCCAGTAGCCTTGGCACCGGGCGGGGCGGGGACAACGAGGTCCGGCGCCCCGCGACCCCAATCCAAACCACCACGGTCGTGGGCTCCTTGCGGCCCAGGGAGTTCACACCGAATCACGCAGTGGCCCAGAAGTTCACAGGTCATATGACCGGTCGTTCTGCCAGCACTCGTGCGACGTTGCTCACAAAGGAGTGAGAGATCCCTATGTCCGGGCAATCCGACGTCCAGCTCCAGAAGCTGCTCAGTGAGGCGGCCGCCAAGTGGTCCCCCGGGGCGCGCATCAGCCCCGAGGAGGCCGACGCCGTCCGCCGCTTCCTCCCCGTGTACTACCGGCACACGGACCCCGAGGAGATCAGCGGCCGCTCCCCCGAGCAGATCTGCGGCGCGGCCGAGGCCCACCGCTCCTTCGGTGCCCAGCGCGCCGCCGGACGGGCAAAGGTCCGCGTCTACACCCCCGACGCCGCGCGCGACGGCTGGGACCAGCAGACCGGCGTCGTGGAGATCGTCACCGACAACGCCCCCTTCCTCGTCTCCTCCGTCACCATGGCCCTCAGCGACCTCGGTGCCGGGGTCCGGCTGATCATCCACCCCCAGATGACCGTCGGCCGCGACCTGCAGGGCCGCCTGGCCCGGGTGGACCCGGAGACCGGCGGCGAGGGCCTGCTGCCCATCGACGAGTCCTGGATGCACATCGAGATCGACCCGCAGCCCGACCCCGAGCGCCTGCGGGAGATCACCGCCCGCGTCGAGTCCGTCCTGGCCGACGTGCGCTACGTGGACGAGGACGCCGGCAAGATGAGCGACCGGGCCATCCGGATCGCCGACGAGCTCGCGGCCTACCCCGACCGGCTCGTGGCCGGGGGAGTGGACCCGCGCGAGATCGGCGAGAGCGTCGACTTCCTGCGCTGGGCCGCGGGACGCCACTTCACCTTCATGGGCTACCGCGAGTACACCCTGGTCACCGACGAGAACGGCGACGACTCCCTGCGCCCCGAGCCCGGCTCGGGCCTGGGCATCCTGCGCATGGACTCGCCCGCCTCCACCAGCTTCGCCGCCCTGCCCCCCGAGATCCGGGGCAAGGCCCGCGAGCCCTACATCCTGGTCCTGACCAAGGCCAACTCGCGCGCCACGGTCCACCGCCCCAAGTACCTGGACTACATCGGCGTCAAGAAGTTCGACGCCCAGGGCAACATCGTCGGCGAGCGCCGGTTCCTCGGCCTGTTCACCTCCCAGGCCAGCACCACCAGCATCGCCCAGATCCCCATCATGCGCCGCAAGCAGGCCGAGGTCCTGGCCCTGGCCGGGTTCGAGGCCGACAGCTACGACGGCAAGGACCTCACCGAGCTGCTGGAGACCTTCCCCCGCGAGGAGCTCCTCCAGATCCCCGTGGGAGAGCTGTACAACATCGTCCGCGGAGTCCTGCGCCTGCGCGACCGGCGCGGCACCAAGCTGTTCATGCGCCGCGACCCCTACGGCGGCCGGTACATGTCCTGCTTCGTGTACATGCCGCGCGACCAGTACAGCACCCGGGTGCGCCTGGACATCCAGAAGGTCCTCGCCGAGGCCTTCCACGGGGCCACGATGGACCACAACGTGCTCATCGGCTCCGCCCCGCTGGCCCGCCTGTACCTGGTGGCCCGCGCCCAGCACGGGCGCACCCTCGCCGACATCGACCAGGTCGCCCTGGAGGAGAAGGTCCGCGAGGCGGCCCGCTCCTGGGACCTGGACCTCGACGACGCCCTCGCCGCGGCCTTCGGCCCGGTGCGCGCCACCGAGTTCAAGGAGCGCTACTCGGGCGGCCTCACCGAGGCCTACAAGGTCGACAACAGCCCCGCCACCGCGGCGGGCGACATCCGCGAGCTGGAGAAGCTCCTCGCCCGCACCGACCCCGAGCGGCGCCACGGCGAGTTCTCCGCGGTCCTGTACCAGCGCGAGGACGCCGACCCCGGCTGCTGGCGGTTCCGTCTCTACCGGATCGGCGAGCCCATCTCGCTCTCGCGCGTCCTGCCCGTCCTGGAGAACCTGGGCGTGGAGGTCGTCGACGAGTGGCCCTACGACGTCACCGTCCGGGACGTGGGCAGGGTGTGGATCTACGACTTCGGCCTCGGCCCGATCCCCGAGTCCGACCTGGCTCCCGAGCGCCTCAAGTGCCTGTTCGAGGAGGCCTTCGACGCCTCCTGGCGCGACCTGGGCGAGAGCGACCGGTTCAACGCCCTGGTGGTGCGGGCGGGCCTGGACTGGCGCCAGCTCACCGTGCTGCGCGCCTACGCCAAGTACCTGCGCCAGACCGGGTCCACGTTCACCCCCGAGTACCTGGCCGACGTGCTGGTGGCCAACGTCGGGATCGCCAACCTGCTGGTCGAGCTGTTCGAGACCCGCTTCGACCCCGACCAGCCCGGCGAGGGCCGCGACGAGCGCGCCGACGTCCTCGTCCGCAAGGTCGAGGGCGAGCTGGAGGCCGTGGCCAGCCTGGACCACGACCGCATCCTGCGCGCGTTCCTGGCGGCCATCCGCGCCACCCTGCGCACCAACCACTACCAGGGCCACCCCTACCTGGTGCTCAAGCTCGACCCGCAGGAGATCCCGGACCTGCCCCACCCGCGGCCCCGGTTCGAGATGTACGTCTACTCCCCGCGCGTGGAGGGCGTGCACCTGCGCTTCGGCGCGGTCGCGCGCGGCGGACTGCGCTGGTCGGACCGCTTCGAGGACTTCCGCACCGAGATCCTGGGCCTGGTCAAGGCCCAGATGGTCAAGAACTCCGTCATCGTCCCCAGCGGCGCCAAGGGCGGCTTCGTGTGCAAGCGGCTGCCCCAGAACGGCACCCGCGACGAGGTGATGGCCGAGGTCGTGGCCTGCTACAAGCAGTTCATCAGCGGCCTGCTCGACGTCACCGACAACCTCGTGGACGGCGAGACCGTGCACCCCGAGCGCACCGTCCTGCACGACGGTGACGACTCCTACCTCGTGGTCGCCGCCGACAAGGGCACCGCCACCTTCTCCGACACCGCCAACGCCATCTCCACCGAGCGCGGCTTCTGGCTCGGCGACGCCTTCGCCTCCGGCGGCTCGGTCGGCTACGACCACAAGGCCATGGGCATCACCGCGCGCGGCGCCTGGGAGTCGGTCCGTTTCCACTTCCGCGAGATGGGCGTGAACGTGCAGGAGGAGCCGTTCACCGTCGTCGGCATCGGCGACATGTCCGGCGACGTGTTCGGCAACGGCATGCTGCTCTCCCAGCAGATCCGGCTGATCGCGGCCTTCGACCACCGCCACGTCTTCCTCGACCCCGACCCCGACCCGCACACCTCCTGGGTGGAGCGCAAGCGCGTCTTCGACCTGCCCCGCAGCACGTGGGAGGACTACGACCCCAAGCTCATCTCCGAGGGCGGCGGCGTGCACCCGCGCACGGCCAAGTCCGTGCCGATCACGCCGCAGGTGCGCGAGGCGCTCGGCATCGACGAGGAGGTGCGGAGCCTCACACCGGACGAGCTGATCCGGTGCGTGCTCACCTCCCCCGTCGACCTGCTGTGGAACGGCGGCATCGGCACCTACGTCAAGGCCAGCAGCGAGACGCACGCCGACGCGGGCGACAAGGCCAACGACCAGCTGCGCGTGGACGCCGCCGAGCTGCGCGTCAAGGTGGTCGGTGAGGGCGGCAACCTGGGCCTGACCCAGGACGCGCGGATCGAGTTCGCCCGCGCGGGCGGCCGGATCAACACCGACTTCATCGACAACTCCGCCGGTGTGGACACCTCCGACCACGAGGTCAACATCAAGATCATGCTGGACCGGGAGGTGCTGGCGGGCAAGCTGGACAAGGCCGAGCGCGACCAGCTGTTCATCGACATGACCGACGAGGTCGCCGAACTGGTCCTGGACAACAACGACGCGCAGAACACCGTGCTGGCCGCCGCGCGCAAGCAGGACGGCCAGATGCTGCACGTCCACGGCCGGTACATGCGCCACCTGGAGCGCACCAGGGTGCTCAAGCGCAAGCAGGAGGACCTGCCCTCCGACAAGACGATCGCGGAGCGGCGCGCGGCGGGCAGGGGCCTGACCAGCCCGGAGTTCGCCACGCTGCTGTCGTACACCAAGATCAGCCTCAAGGACCAGCTCGACCTGTCCGACCTGTCCGAGGACCCGTACCTGACCGACACCCTGACGGCGTACTTCCCGACGCCCCTGCGGTCGGAGCGCTTCGCCGCGGGCGTGCACTCCCACCCGCTGCGCCGGGAGATCATCGTCAACCAGGTCGTCAACCAGATGGTCAACCGCTCCGGTCTGACCTTCGCGTTCCGGCTCAACGAGGAGCTGGGATCCAGCTCCGCCGACATCGCCCGCGCCTACCTGGTGGTGCAGGACGTGCTGGGGCTGCGCCGGTTCTGGAGCAGGTTGGAGGAGTTGGACCACGAGATCTCGATGGACAGCCAGCTCGTCCTGCTGCTGGAGGCGCGCAAGCTCGCCGAGCGCTCCGCCCGGTGGCTGCTGCGCAACCGCACCTTCCCCTTCGACATCAGCAGCGAGATCGGCTACTTCGCCGACGGGGTGGGCGAGGTGCTGCCGCAGCTGGTCCAGCTGCTGCGGGGCCGCGACCGCGAGGCCTTCGTCGAGCGCCGCGACCGCTACACGTCGATGGGTGTGCCGACCGAGCTGGCCGAGCAGGTGGCCGTGATGGTGCCCGCCTACTCCACGCTGGACCTGGTGGAGATCGCCCAGCGCACCGGGCGTCCGGTGGAGAAGGTCGCCGAGCTCTACTTCGAGCTGGCCGACCGGCTCAACATCAGCTGGTGGCGCGAGCGCATCATCGACCTGCCGCGCGACGACCGGTGGGTGACGACGGCGCGCTCCTCGCTGCGCGACGACCTGTACGCGGCGCACGCCGACCTGACCGCGCGGGTGCTGGAGAGCGGCCCGGAGCAGGAGCCCTCCGAGCTGATCGCCGCGTGGATCGACCAGAACCGCGACCGGGTGCAGCGCGCCGGGATCACGCTGTCGGAGATCCAGGAGAACGAGCGCTTCGACCTGGCCACGCTGTCCGTGGCGCTGCGGTCCTTCCGCGGCCTGGTGGACTAGCGCCCGGGGCGGCCAGGCAGGGCCCAGGCCCCGCCTCCGACCCCGACGGGCTCCCCGCGCCGGTGGCGCGGGGAGCCCGCCCCTGTTTGGGGCCTACACTGGGGTCCGTGGCAGAACTGGACCCAGCAGAGAAGATCAAGGACCTCGCGGCGACCCTGGCGAGCGTCAGCGCCGTGTTGGACCTGGAGGCCATGCACACGCAGATCGCCGAGTTGCGCGAGCAGTCCGCGGACCCCGAACTGTGGGCCGACCAGGACAACGCGCAGAAGGTGACGCGCCAGCTCTCCAGCCTGGAGTCCATGGTCAACAAGGTCAACGGCATCAGCCAGCGGCTCGACGACCTCGGTGTGCTCTACGAGCTGGCCGAGGGCGAGGACGACGCCGACACCAAGGCCGAGGCCGACCGCGAGCTCGACCAGCTGCGCAAGGAGATCGGTGAGCTGGAGGTGCGCACCCTCCTCAACGGGCCGCACGACGAGCGCGAGGCCATCGTCACGATCAACTCCCAGGCGGGCGGCGTGGACGCCGCGGACTGGGCGCAGATGCTCCAGCGCATGTACCTGCGCTGGGCCGAGCGGCACGGCTACCCCACCGACATCTACGAGACCTCCTACGCCGAGGAGGCGGGCATCAAGTCCACCTCCTTCGCGGTCAAGACCCCGTTCGCCTACGGCACCCTGCGCGGCGAGCACGGCACGCACCGCCTGGTGCGCATCTCGCCCTTCGACAACCAGAACCGGCGCCAGACCTCGTTCGCGGGCGTGGACGTCGTCCCGGTGGTGGAGCAGAGCGACCACATCGAGATCGACGACGGCGACCTGCGGGTGGACGTGTACCGCTCCAGCGGCCCCGGCGGCCAGGGCGTCAACACCACCGACTCGGCGGTGCGCATCACCCACCTGCCGACCGGCATCGTGGTGTCATGCCAGAACGAGCGGTCGCAGCTGCAGAACAAGGCCACGGCCATGTCGATGCTCCAGGCCAAGCTGCTGGTGCGCAAGCGCGAGGAGGAGCAGGCGGCGCTGGACGAGATCCGCGGCGACTCGGTGAGCAGCTGGGGCACCCAGATGCGCAACTACGTCCTGCACCCGTACCAGAGCGTCAAGGACGTGCGCACCGGCGCCGAGACCGGCAACACCTCGGGTGTGCTGGACGGGGACATCGACGAGTTCATCGACGCCGAGATCCGCTGGATGCGCAGCCGCGAGCGCTCCGAGGACGTCTAGGGGCGTCTGCCCCGGCGGCTCCGCCGCGGGGGAGAGTGGCGAACGAAACGGAACCCGGGGTCCGCGGCCCGCGCGGCCGGAGCCCCCGGCGGCCGGGACGGCTCCTGTGGAGGTCGGGGACACGCCCGGTCGCGGCGGTGGCACCCCGGGTGAGAAGGCGGGACAGATGTGGATGTTGTGTCCCAATGGTGATGATCACGTCTCCGCAGTTTTACCGAAACTGCTATATGTGAACGTTATCATCGGTTGACGCCTCCGATATGATCGAGGCTGTTGTCCGATGGTGCACTGATCTTCGGGTGTGAGGCGACCGGGACAATCCGGGCCGCTCCCCCCTCTACACTGTCGATTGGCCATGTGGCCGGTACGATCCCGCGCGGAGTGCCCTCCACTGCGGGTGCCCATACCTTCGAGAACCTTGTGATGCGCCTGTGATCCACTTCGATAACGTCACCAAGGTCTACCCGACCCAGAAGCGCCCCGCGCTCGACGGCGTTTCCATTGACGTAGACAAGGGCGAGTTCGTCTTCCTGGTCGGCCCGTCCGGCTCCGGCAAGTCGACCTTCCTCCGCTTGGTCCTCAAGGAGGAGAAGCCCGACAAGGGACGTGTGCACGTCGCCGGCAAGGACCTGGCGCGCCTGTCCAACTGGAAGGTCCCCCACCTGCGCCGCCGTATCGGCTGCGTCTTCCAGGACTTCCGCCTGCTGCCGAACAAGAACGTCTTCGAGAACGTCGCCTTCGCTCTGGAGGTCATCGGCAAGCCCCGCCGCTTCATCCGCAAGGTCGTCCCCGAGGTCGTCGAACTCGTCGGCCTGGAGGGCAAGGCCGGGCGGATGCCCAACGAGCTCTCCGGCGGTGAGCAGCAGCGCGTGGCCATCGCCCGCGCGTTCGTCAACCGTCCCCAGATCCTGCTGGCCGACGAGCCCACGGGCAACATCGACCCCGCGACCTCCATCGGCATCATGAAGGTGCTGGACCGAATCAACCGCACGGGCACCACCGTCGTCATGGCGACCCACGACGCCGCCATCGTCGACTCGATGCGCAAGCGCGTGATCGAGCTTGAAGAGGGCTTGGTAGTGCGCGACCAGACGCGCGGCGTCTACGGCCAGGCGTACTGACCTCCCGCTGCGAGGACCGGCGCGGCGAAGCCCCGAAGGATGGACCTTTAACAGATCATGCGAGCACAATTCGTTCTCTCCGAGACGTGGATCGGCCTTCGCCGAAACCTGACGATGACCATCGCGGTCATCACGACGGTGGCCATCTCACTGACTCTTTTCGGCGCCGGTCTACTGGTCAACCAGCAGGTCTCCGAGATGCGCAACTACTGGGACGAGCGGATCACGCTCACCATCTACATGTGCACCGAGATCTCGCCCACGACGACCTGCCAGGAGAACGGTCCGGCCACCGACGAGGACCGCCAGGCGCTGGAGCAGACCCTCGACGGCCTGGCCCAGGTGCAGGAGTACACCTACCTCACCTCGGCCGAGGCCTGGCAGGACTTCCAGGACCGGATGGGCCCCTCCAACGAGGCGCTGGCCAACGCCGCGCAGGAGGGCGACATCCCGGACAACTACCGGGTGCAGCTCACCGACCCCTCCCACTACCAGACCGTGCGCTCCGCGGTGGAGGGTGCTCCGGGCGTCGACAGCATCTCCGACGACGAGCTCGTGCTGGAGCAGTTCTTCGGGCTGCTGGACGGCCTGCGCGCGGCCGCCCTGGTGCTCGCGGGGGTCCAGCTGGCCGCCGCAGCGCTGCTGATCGGCAACACCATCCGGCTGTCGGCCTACAGCCGCCGCCGTGAGACCGGCATCATGCGGCTGGTCGGCGCGTCGAACTTCTACATCCAGCTGCCGTTCCTGCTGGAGGGCGCGGTCGCCGGCCTCATCGGCGGTCTGATCGCCTCCGGCTTCATCGTGGCCACCCGCTACACCCTGCTCACGCGGATCGAGGACTGGTTCCAGTTCGACGTGGCCCTGGGCGCGGGTTCGCTGATGTACGTCATCGGCGTCTCGATGATCCTCGGCATCCTGCTGTGCACCATCACCTCGTTCCTCACCCTGCGCCGCTACCTCAAGGTCTGACGCGGCCGCCTGGGGCGGGGGAGAATTCGACACCGGGGGGCCACGTGCCCCCCGGACGTATGAAGGGACACACCTGTGGCACGGGAGACCGGGCGCAAGCTCATCGCGCAGAACCGCCGGGCCCGGCACGACTACCACATCGACGAGACCTACGAGGCGGGCCTCGTCCTCACCGGTACCGAGGTCAAGTCGCTGCGGCAGGGCCGCGCCTCCCTCGTGGACGGCTTCGCGCACATCAACGACGGCGAGGTGTGGCTGGAGAACGTCCACATCCCCGAGTACTCCCAGGGGACGTGGACCAACCACGCCGCCCGACGATCGCGTAAGCTACTCCTGCACCGCGAGCAGATCTCCCGGCTGATCGGCAAGACCCGGGAACCCGGCCGCACGCTCGTCCCGCTGTCCCTGTACTTCAGTGACGGGCGCGCCAAGGTGGAGATCGCTCTGGCCCGCGGTAAGCGTGAGTACGACAAGCGCCACGACATCGCCGAGCGCGAGGCGAAGCGCGACATGGAACGCGCGATCCGCCGCCGTCGATGAGGCACCCGAAAGGAACACACACGGTGTCCCCCCGTCCCCTCGGCCGGATCACGGCCGCCGGCAGCGGCCTGCTCCTCGCCGCCGCCCTGGTCGCGTGCACACCGCACCCCAGTCCCGAGGTGGCGGTCAGGTCCTTCCTGCTCGCCTGGCAGGACGGTGACCACGAGACCGCCGCCGCCTACACCGACGGCGATCCCGCACAGGTGTCCGCGGCCCTCACGGACATGCGCGAGCAGCTCGACCTGGCCTCCCTGCGCTTCCAGCTCGGACCCATCTCCCGTGAGGGGGAGTCGGCCCAGGCCGAGTTCGGCGTCAACGCCGACCTCGGCATCGGCGACCCGACCTGGAGCTACACCGGGCGCATGCCCCTGGAGTGGGGCCCCGACGGCTGGCGCATCTCCTGGTCCACGAGCGTGCTGCACCCCGACCTGAGCGAGGAGGAGCGCCTCGCGGTCAGCTACGAGAGCCAGGAGCGCGGCCAGATCCTCGACCGCGAGGGCGAGCCGCTGGTCACCGCGGACAGCGTGACGGCCTTCGGCGTCTACCCCGCGGACATGGAGGACAAGGAGGCCGGGGTCACCCAGCTCGCCGAACTCCTCGACGAGGACCCCGACCCGCTCCTGAACCGGGTGCGCTCCGCGCCGCCCGAGCAGTTCCAGCCGCTGGTGCTCATGCGCGGCTCCAGCGTGGACGAGACGCTGCTGAGCGAGGCCTCGCGGATCTCCGGGGTGGACACCCAGGAGGTCCAGGTCAACCTGACCCCCTCGGTGTCGCCCTTCCTGCTGGGCGAGGTCGCCGGCACCGCCGAGCACCGGGTCTCCTCCCGCGTGCCCGGCTCCTACCAGGCGGGCGACACCGTCGGCCTGAACGGGCTCCAGAACATCTTCCAGCACGAGCTGGCCGGTTCGGGCACCACCCAGGTGGTCTCCCTGGACCAGGAGGGTCAGATCACCGACGTCCTGGAGGCGTGGGAGGGCTCGCTCAGCGGGGCCATCGACACCACCCTGGACCTGGACGTGCAGCGGGCCGCCGAGCACGCGCTGGACATGGTGCCGGGCAACGGCTACCTGGTGGCGGTCGACACCGGCAGCGGCGAGGTCCTGGCCGCGGCCAGCGCCTCGGGCAGCACCGCGGACGACAACGCCTTCACCGGCTCCTACCTGCCGGGCAGCACCTTCGGCATGGTCACCGCCCTGGCCGCCCTGGAGTCGGGCGCGGCCACCCCCGAGAGCGAGGTGCCCTGCGGCTACTCCGCGGAGATCGGCGGACGCACCTTCGTCAACCCGGGCGGCGGGGCCCTGCTCGACCAGCCCACCCTGGCCCGCAACATCACCTTCAGCTGCAACGTCGGGTTCGCGGGCCTGGGCGCCGAGGTGGGGCCGGATGCGCTCGCCGAGACCGCCGGGCGGATGGGTATCGGCGCCGAGTGGCAGCTGCCCGTCCCGGCCTCCTCGGGCTCGGTGGCCGTGGAGGAGGGCGAGGAGAACGTGGCCGCGGCCATGATCGGTGAGCACGGCGTGCGGGTCAGCCCGCTGTCCATGGCCCTGGTCGCGGCAGCGGTCGCGGACGGTACGTGGAACGCGCCGACCCTGGTGCCCGAGGAGGGGCCGGACCCGATCGGGGCCGCCTCCCTGGACGCGGCCCACCTGGATGTGGTCCGCACCGGGCTGCGCGACGCGGTGGTCAACCGCATGCCCGAGCTGCTCGCCACCGGGGGAGAG
This sequence comes from Nocardiopsis alborubida, assembly GCF_012396365.1. Lineage (GTDB taxonomy): Bacteria > Actinomycetota > Actinomycetes > Streptosporangiales > Streptosporangiaceae > Nocardiopsis > Nocardiopsis alborubida. The sequence goes on from NZ_JAAXPG010000005.1 coordinate 258,455, forward strand.
GTCCACGGGCAGGCGGCACGCGTGGAGCAGGGCGACACCTCGCTGCACTGGTTCGTCGGCTACAAGGACGACGTGGCCTTCGCCGTCATGGCCGAGGCGGACCCGGCGACGACGCTGGTGTCGCAGCACGCGGTGAACGCCGCGGGCTCCTTCCTCAGCGGGATGGCCAACGGGGTGCCCGAGGAGGTCCCCGCGGGACCGACCACCGGCGAGCAGGTGCCCGGCGGTCCCACGACCACCGAGGGTGTGGGCCTGCCCTCGGAACAGACGGGGCCGACCAACCAGGCCGACCTGACGGGCGCGGAGGAGACCGGCTGGTAGGGCCGGCCGGTTGACGGCGGCTCCGGTCACCGTTGCCTCAGGACAGGGCAGAACCTGGCAAAGAGCGGACCCCCGGGCAACCTCCCGGGGGTCCGCTCGCGTCTTCCCCTATGACTGGGCCGCGACAGGGGGTAGCGGACCAGTGAGGGACAGGACCTCATCTCGGGGGAGATCCTGTCGTTTCCCAAGGTCGGCCCGACCCTGCCGACCGCCCCCGCGGGTCGCGTCGACCACCTCTTGCGTCCGCGCCCGCGGGGGTTTCTCCCTGCCCGGCCCGGAGGCGGTCGCGGATTCCCCTCCGCGAGCGGGAATCAGCTTGGCCCCCGTGCTGTTCAACAGGTAGAGTGACGGACGCGCGAGCGTTCGCCGCTCGCTTGTCGGTCGCCCCGCCTGGCGGGGAGGCCGTGAAAACTGCACAGGGGGTGATCGGTTTCGACTTCGGTAGTCGTTCCAGGGGAAGCGGGTCGAGGGTTGCGTTTGTGACCTCGTTAATCCTGCATTCGCGTAAACACAAGTGCCAATTCTAAGCGCACTGAGTTCGCTCTCGCTGCCTAAGCGATAGCGTCTCTGTCGGCCTGGGCTCGTCATCGGCCCAGATCCCGGCATCAGCTAGATGACTCACCGCTCAGATCAGGCCACGGGGCCTGAGCGGGACATTTTCGTGGCTGGGCCTGTCAGCGATGTGTCCGTGCAAGCGCTGGGGCCGAGTAGAACGACAGCGCGGACTGCACCCGGAGAAGCCCTGGCTCGGTGCTGAAGGACGCGGGTTCGATTCCCGCCACCTCCACATGTCGCGCGGGCTGCTGCTCGCCGGTCTCCGACCGGCTCGCCGCAGCCCGCGATGCTTTCCGGGGGGAGACCCCCGGCCCCCCGAGATGCCCCCCTGTGGCCTGCGTTGCGCTGGTCGGCAGGGTGGGTGGGGCGTTTTCCTGCAACGCGAGGCTCCTCCTCGCGGGTCGTGGCTGGTCTGTCCTGGTTCCACGTGTGATCGGGCTGCTGCTCGGAGGCTTTTCGCCTCCTTGCGGCAGCCCGCTTTCTTGTGCCCGCCTGCGCCCCTGACCTGCCTGTTCGTGGTGGGTCAGGGGCGTTTCGCGTGCCTACGGAAGGGAGCGGTGCCACTATCTAGGTTGTATTCCTAACTAGGTAGCTCTATGGTCTAGGTAGCGAACACGAACACGGAGGTGTGGAGATGGCGTTCCCCCCGACCATGGAGTTCTCGTCCCTCGGACTGGGACTGGCCGCGCTGGTCGTGCTCTACCTGCTGGTCGTCGAACCCTGGTGGGGCAGGAGCGCCTACGCCCGGCTGGAGCGCGTGCGCGACACCGACTCCGGAGCGCTGCTGCGACTGTTCGGCACCAGCGCCCTCGTCTGGTGGGGGCTCACCGCGGTCGTCCTGCTGATCGTGGCCGTCTCACCCGGACTGCGCTTCGCGGACGTGGGGTTCGCGGTTCCCGAGGCGGGCATGGCCGACACCCTCGCAACGATGACCGGCGTACTCGTCGCGGTCGTGGCGGGCCTCGCGCTGATGCGGGTGACCGGGCTGGACCGCCGCCTCCTGGCCGGCCAACGGGCGGTCTCCGCGATGCTGCCGCGCGACCGGCGCGAGCGCTGGGCTGCGGCCGGGGCCTCGGTCACCGCGGGCGTGTGCGAGGAGGTCGTCTTCCGCGGTCTGCTCATCGCCCTCGGCGTCTCCCTGGGGCTGGACGCGGTCGTCGCCGCCGGGCTCAGCCTGGCCGTCTTCGCCGTCGCCCACGTCTACCAGGGCCGCACCGGCGTCGTCCTCGTCACCCTGGTCGGTTTCGGCTTCACCCACCTGTACCTGAGCACGGGCAGCCTGCTGCTGCCGGTGTTCCTGCACGTCCTGATGGACCTGCGCTCCCTCCTGGTGACCCCGGGGCGCCGCGAAGCCGGGACAATCAGTGTCGGCAGTGCCCGATGAAGGGGGAGACACGCATGGACCGCCGCGCGAGCTGGCTCAAGGGGGTGCTTGACCTCCTGGTCCTGGCCAGCCTGACCGGGGGTGAGAGCTACGGTTACGCGATCGCCAGGCGGCTGGACGAGTCCGGGTTCGGCAGGATCCGGGGCGGGACGCTCTACCCCGTGCTCAACCGGCTGGAGGAGGCCGGGCTGGTGGCCGCCGAGTACCGGGCGGCCGAGAAGGGCCCAGGCCGCCGCTACTACGTACTGACCGACGAGGGCCGCGCCGTCCTGAGCGAACAGGGCTCGGCCTGGATGGAGTTCGACGCATCGGTGCGCTCGGTGCTCGAAGAGGGGGGAATCCGATGAACGACTACCTCACCCGGCTCGCCGGCCGGCTGGACGAACGCGGTGTGGACGCGGACAGGTCCCGCGTCCTGTTGGAGGACCTGGCCGCGCACACGGCCGAGAGCGGGGTCGACCCGGAGGAGGAGTTCGGTCCGGTCGAGGAGTTCGCCGACGCCCTGACGCCCCCGCCCGGCGCGCGGGACGAGGCCGCCGCGCAGCCGGACGTGCTGGTCTGGTCCGCCGACGCCTTCGAGGGCCCCGCCCGCCTCGCCGCGATGGGCGCCCAGGGCTGGGAGGTGGAGCGGGTGGACCGGCTCGGCCGCTTCGTCAGCCGCCGCGCCCCCGAGCGGCCGCAGACGTGGGAGTACCGCCAGGAACTCAGCCCCGGTCCGGGCGACCGCGAGCGCCTCGCGGCGCGTCTGGCGCCCGAGGGGTGGGAGCCGTGCGGCCACTGGTCGGTCCTGGCCTACTTCAAGCGCCCGGGGTCGGCCACCGCCGGGCCCGCGGCCGAACTGGCGGCCCCGCCCGCGCCCGGCCGCCGCCGCTACTTCCTGGGCTGGAGGGGCGCACTGGCCATCGGCGCCTGCCTGCTGGTCGCGGTGGTGGCGGGGACCTGGTCGATCCCGCGCCTGGCGGACGGGGCCGCCGGGGCGGAGGGCACCGCCGACTGGGCCGGGTTCGCGCTCGGTGCGGTCCTCGGCGCGCTCCTCGCCGTCGGGCTCCTCCGGGGCGCAGCGCGGCTGGTGGCGGCCCGACGCGGCCGCGGCTGACCTCGGCGGGGGCGCCCCGGAGGGCGGATACCGCACTCTCGGTGACTTTCCGGGTACGGTCGGATCCGAGGCGGTGAGCCCGCGCCGCGACGAAAGCGTTATCCTCTTTGCCCCCCGACCCCGTATCCGCGGGTGAGCTAGAGCCTTCGACCGAAAGCCTGCCGATGCCGAAGAAGACAGCCGCCTCCCTCAACGCCGACCGCTCCTCCCTGGTCCACAAGGTGCGCTACGCACTGCGCAACCCCGGCAAGGTGGTGCCGTACGTGCGCCGCTCCGCCCGTGACCTGAAGCTGCGCCTGACCCACCGCGACCACGTGGACTACTACCGGGCGGTGATGGCCTCCGACGCCGCCCGCGACCCCAAGGCGGCTGTGGGCAGCCAGAGCCAGGAGCGTTGGCTGGCGCTGGGGCAGATGCAGTTCGACTACCTGGTCGAACACGGCCTCAGACCGGAGCACCGGATGCTCGACATCGGCTGCGGGAACCTGCGCGCAGGGTGGCGGCTGATCGACTACCTCGACCCGGGCGGCTACTACGGGATCGACATCTCCCCGGACATCCTCATCGCCGCGAAGGGTGTGCTGGCCGAACGCGGGTTGCAGGAGAAGCTGCCGCACCTGACCATCACGCGGGACCTGACCTTCTCCTTCCTGCCGGAGGGGTACTTCGACGTCGTCCACGCGCACAGCGTGTTCTCGCACTCGCCCATCGAGGTGATCGACGAGTGTCTGGCCAACGTCGAGCGGGTCCTGGCTCCGGGCGGGTTCTTCGACTTCACCTACGACCGGACCGAGGGAGTCGAGCACCAGGTGCTGCGGGAGGACTTCTACTACCGGACCGAAACGCTGATCACCCTCGCGGAGAAGCACGGGCTGTCGGCCCGGTTCATGGAGGACTGGGAGGAGCGTCCGCACGGCCAGTCCAAGATCCGCGTCACCGCGCGCGGCTGACCCCGTCGGGTTCTCGTCCGCCCCGGGTGTTCCGGAGCGGCCCCGGCGTCCTCAGCGCCTCCCCGCGGGCGCGGGGCCGGGGGCGGCCCCGCGCCGGTCGGCGTCAGAAGCCGGAGGTCGGGCGCGGCGTGTAGTGGCGCTCCAGTTCCTCCACCTCGTCCCCGGTCAGCTCCAGCGACAGCGACGCGATCGCGTCGTCCAGGTGGTGCGGCCTGGTGGCGCCGATGATCGGCGAGGTCACCGCGGGGTTCCGGGACACCCAGGCCAGGGCGACCTGGGCACGGGAGACCCCGCGCCTCTCGGCGATCGCGCCGACGGCGTCCGCGATCGACCGGTCCGCCTCCGCGTACAGCCGCGCGCCGAACGCGTCACCGCGGCTGCGCTCCGTCTCGGCGTCCCACGGGCGGGTGAGCCGACCGCGCGCCAGGGGGCTCCACGGGATGACCCCGATGCCCTCGTCCGCGCACAGGGGCAGCATCTCCCGCTCCTCCTCGCGGTAGAGCAGGTTGTAGTGGTTCTGCATGGTGGCGAACCTGGTCCAGCCGTTGACGTCGGCGACCCGCAGCGCCTTGGCGAACTGCCAGGCGTACATCGAGGAGGCGCCCACGTAGCGGGCCTTGCCCGCCCTGACCACGTCGTGCAGGGCCTCGACGGTCTCCTCGATCGGAGTGGCGGGGTCCCAGCGGTGGATCTGGTAGAGGTCCACGTAGTCGGTGCCCAGGCGCCGCAGGCTGTGGTCGATCTCGGTCATGACGGCCTTGCGCGAGAGCCCGCCGCCGTTGGGGCCCGGGCGGGTGCGGCCGAACACCTTGGTGGCCAGCACGATCTCGTCGCGGTCGGCGTACTCGGCCAGGGCGCGGCCGACGATCTCCTCGCTGCTGCCGTCCGAGTAGGTGTTGGCGGTGTCGAAGAAGTTGACGCCCGCCTCGATCGCCTGGCGGATGAAGGGTCTGCTGGCCTCCTCGTCCAGGGTCCAGTCGTGGGTGCCCCTGGCGGGGTCTCCGTAGCTCATGCAGCCGAGGGTGACGCGGGAGACGTCCAGTCCGGTCCGGCCCAGCTTGACGTAGTCCATGGGCTCGCCTTCCGTCGAGGGAGTGGGACGGCACGACTCTAGGGTGCCGGGGTCCGGGCTCCCCGCGCGACCTCCATGAATCTACGTCGTAAAGTTCCATGGGGGGCGGGGGCGATACGCGGACGGGTGCGGTGCCGGTCGCACCGCACCCGTCCCGCGTGGCTGTCACGCCTCGGTGGCTCCCACGAGCCAGGCGACCTTGTGGGCCGTGACGCCGAGGCTCCCGCTGCTGCCGAGGTAGACCCCGAACGAGGCGATGAACGCGTAGTCGTGCTCTCGGCGCTCACAGATCACGTCCTCAACCGCACACGCGGATGACGGGTTGCGCACGCGCAGGCACGGCGACGACTGTTCGTCGACCACGTCCGCCCGTACGTCGTAGCGGGACAGTTCCGCGGCGAGTTTGCCGAGGTGCTCGTGCTCCTCGGAGGGCACACGGGTCGGCTGCTCGTCCCTCGTCTGTCTCGACTTGGCCATGGCGCAGATCCTTTCGTGTCGAGCGTGGTGGCTCTCCTCGATGCCCTGTCGCCATTGTCACCCAGGGTTATATTACTAGTCCGTAACGCGGTTACGACACGCCGTTACTCCACCCAGGCGCCCTCGTACATCACCTCGCGCACGTCGAGGTCGTCGTCGAGCACGACGATGTCGGCACGCCCTCCGACCTCGATCCGGCCCGCCCCGTCCAGTCCCAGCGCCGCGGCCGGAACCGACGACGCCGACCGCACGGCCTCGGGTACGCCGACGTCCAGGCCCCGTACGGCGTTGCGCACCGCCTGGGGCAGGACGATCGTGCTGGAGGCGATCGCCCCGCTCTCCGCCAGGCGCGCCTCGCCACCGCTCACCCGCACCCGCAGGTCACCCAGCGTGTACTCGCCGTCGCCCAGGCCCGTCGCCGACATCGCGTCCGTCACCAGGGACACCCTGCCCGGGCCCGCGGCGTCGAACACCAGTCCGGCCGCACCCGGGTGGACGTGCACGTTGTCCAGGATCAGTTCGACCGTCACGCGCTCGTCGCCCAGCGCGGCGGCGATCGGTCCCGGGTCGCGGTGGCCCAGCGGGCGCATCGCGTTGTAGAGGTGGGTGGCCACCGAGGCCCCCGCGTCGAAGGCCGCTAGCGTCTGCTCGTAGGTGGCCTCGGTATGCCCCACCGCCGCCACCACGCCGGAGGAGGCCGCCGCGCCGATCAGGTCCAGCGCTCCGGGCAGCTCCGGGGCCACCGTGACCATGCGCACGTGCCCCCGTCCGGCCTTGAGCCAGCGGTCGAACTCGGCGGTGTCCGGGTCGCGGAGCAGTTCGGGGTCGTGCGCCCCGCATCTGGACCGGGAGATGAAGGGGCCCTCCAGGTAGATGCCCGCCAGTTCGCCCGCGTCGCACAGCTCGGCCAGCGCCGCCACCTGGCGGACGGTGTCCTCCGGGGTGGCGGCCACGAGGCCGCCGACCAGGGAGGTCACGCCCCGGGAGCGGTTGAACGCGATCGTTGTGCGGACGCCCTCGGGATCGGTCTCGGTGAACGCGTGCCCGGCGCCGCCGTGGACGTGGGTGTCGACCAGCCCGGGGACGACCCAGGCGCCGCCGAGGTCGCGGCCGCCGGGAACGGGGTCGCCCGATCCGAGCGCGGCCACGAGGCCGTTCTCGATCCTCAGCCATCCGTCGTGGACCCCGTCGGGGGTCACGACGCGCGCGTTGGTGAGTGTGACGGGGGTGTGGGCCATGTGAGGGGTCCCTCGTGTCGTCTCGTCGGTGTGTGTCGCACATTACACAGGCCTTCGGGACCGTCACCGCGGGCTTCCGTATTGCCTGCGGAGCTGGGCGATCCCGTTCCCTGGGACGGCTGTCCGAGGGCTGGACCGCCCACCGCGGTGGGCGCGCACGCATTGACGATAACGGCCGGGGCGCTTCATGATGGAGACATGTCCGCCGGTGAGCTGCTTGTCCAGCGCCTGCATGTCGATCTGAGACAGCAGGCGAGCGCGCTCTGTCGTAGCTAGCGCCCTGCGGGGCCCCGCCCCGCGCCTCCGTGCCCTGTCGCACGTGCCCTGTCGCAGACACCGGACGCTCATCTCTTCCCTGGGTTCTGCCGGGACCGCCCCGCGGTCTCGGAGACAGACCTGCCAGGCCCGACACAGGCGGTCTCCGGACAGCGCCGTCCGCTCCCCGTGTCGGATGCGAGGAACCGCGAGAGTCCAAGGACGTTCGTCATCCCCTCCTTCCGGTGTCATCCACCCCCGCCGTCCTCTCCGGCTGGTGTCTCCTCCGATCCCGGCTCGCTCTGTTCGAACCCAGGAGTTCTCGCATGACCCGCTTCACCGTGCTCGTCGCCGCCCCCCAGATCCGTTCCTCCGTCCGCGACGCCGCCCTGCGCGCGGCCTCGGAGGTCGCCGCCCGTGCGGGTGTCGACTCCCGTCCCGACGTCATCGACATCGCCGAACTGGGCGCCGGGCTGCTCTCGGAGTCCTCCGACGCCGTCGAGGCCGCGCTGGCGAAGGTGCGGGAGAGCGATGTCCTGCTCGTCGCCTCCCCGCAGGCGCACGGCACCTACACCGGTCTGCTGAAGGTCTTCCTCGACCGCCTGCCCGAGCTGGGTCTGGGCCACACGGTCGCGATTCCGCTGGCGGTCGTGGAGGACCTGCGCAACAGCAGGGGCATCGAGGAGGACCTGCGCATCCTGCTGGCCGACCTGGGCGCCTGGGTGGCCGAGCCCGGCCTGATCCTGGCCGAGGGGGAGACCGGCCAGCCCGACAGCGTGGTGCGGGCGTGGGCCGACGTCGCCGCCCCGGGTCTGCGCGAGGCCGTGTCGGTGGCTGTCTGACGGGGTTTCCCGCAGCAGCGGTCCCGTGGCGGCGGGGGAGGCGCGGACGCGTCCCGCCTTCCCCCGTCATTGAAGGGGTGTGCGCCGTCCCCACGCACGTCCACCGTCTCCACGCGCCTTCCGCGCGTGGTCTAGGCGTGGGCGCGTCTGCGGCTGGTGTCCGCCTCAGCGGCGGCCACGTTGCCGCGGACCAGGACGACCACGACGAGGGTCAGCGCGAACCCGCCCACGCGCAGGGCCAGCATGACGGGGTCGTCGGGCAGCCGCTCGCCGAACAGGATCGTGCCCGTCACGACCATGAACACGTTGCCCACGACGTTGGACACCGGAGCGGTGATGGAGGCGCGCGAGCGCTGGAGCGAGGTCTGGAAGAGGACGATGCCCACCGCCCAGCCCACCGCGTACAGGTAGGGGTAGGGCGACAGCAGCGCGGGGACGATCGCGTTCCACAGGCCGTGGTCGGCCAGCAGGCCGCCCAGCCCCTTGCCCTGGAGGCCCGCGCTGCCCTGGGCGAAGCCCGCGGCCGCGCCCAGGGCTGCGGCGGACAGGTAGCGGCCGCGGCCGCCGGCCAGGCCCACGACGACCAGGCACACCGCCACGGTGAGCAGGCTGACGGTGATGAGCAGCGGGGCGTCGGCGGTGGTCCCGGTCTCGGCGCCCTCGGCGGTGGACAGGCTGAGCAGGCCGAGCGCTACCGGCATGATGCCGAGTGCCACGTACTCGCCCCGCGTGACGCGCTCGCCCAGGGCGAGGGTGATGACGAGGATGCCGCACGCGACCCCCGCGGCGAAGGCGGGCTGGGCCACGGACACGGGCGCGAGGCCGAGCGAGACGATCAGGCCCACGCTGCCCAGGGCGGCGAAGAGGCAGCCGAGCACCCAGCGGGGGTTGGTGAGCAGGACCCGGGCCAGGTGGAGGGGGCGGTTGATCGAGATCGACTCCGCGCCGTGCAGCGCGCGCTGTTCCACGGTCAGGCCGACGGTGTAGACCACCGCGGACAGCAGGGCTACCAGGAGTCCGGTCACGGGGGTCCTGCTTTCCGTCGGGGCGCGGAGTCGAGAGGCGAGCAGCGGCCGCTAACGTCGGTGTAGGCGGTCCCGCTCAGCCGCCGAGAGTTGACGAATTCTATATAACCAGTTCTAGTCTTGTCTGACGAACCCCCTGTGGGGGGTAGAACCCGTTCTGGGAACGCAGGGGGCGCGGTGCGCGGATCCGAGAAACGCTCCGTGTGGTGGTCGCGTGTGGCCGACCGCTTCGGGAGGCCTCAGCTCCGCCGGTTCGGCCCGCGCCGGTCCCGGGCCCGCGAGTCGGGGCGGCCCCGCCCGCTGCTGTCCCGCTGGGAGCGGCTCCTGGACCGGTGGCCCCGACGGCTCCGCCTCCCGTGGCTCCGGCCCCGCTGGGACAGCCACTCCCGCTTCGAACCCGGGCCCCTGGGGCTGCTCGGCGTCATGCTCTCGGCGATGGCGGTCACCCTGCTGCTGGTCCAGACCGGCTCCGGGGGAGGGGCCGCGGAGGACGGGCGCACCGAGGAACCCGTCACCGTGCCGGGCCCGCCCGACGGCGAACTGCGCGTCATGGTCGTCGGCGACTCGCTCTCCCAGGGCAGCAGCGGCGACTACACCTGGCGCTACCACCTGTGGTCCCACCTGCGGGAGGCCGAGGTGGAGGTCGACTTCGTCGGCCCCTACGACGGCGTCTACGGGTTGGCGGACCGGGAGTTCGGCAGCCAGGACTACGCCGACCCCGACTTCGACACCGACCACGCCGCCCGCTGGGGCACCACCGCGCAGGACCTGTCCGCCGGTGCCGCGCGGGTGGCCGCCGAGTACCAGCCGCACTACCTGCTCCTCCTGGCCGGGACCGAGGACATCCTGGCGGGCGGCGGCGCGGACAGCGCGCTGGAGGGGGTCGGCGAGACGGTGTCCACGGTGCGCGTCGTGCGGGGGCAGACCCGGTTCGTCCTCGGGGAGCTCCCGCCGGTGGAGGACCCCCGGGCCAACGCCGAGGTCGACCGGTTCAACATGGGCCTGGTGGACCTCGCCGCGCAGCTCACCTCCAGCGACTCCCCCGTGGTGGTCGCCCGGGTCGCCGACGGGTACGCCTCCGCCAGCGACAACTGGGACGAGGCGCACCCCAACGCGCGCGGCGAGCTGAAGATCGCGGCGGCCTTCGCCGACGCGCTCGCCGAACCGCTGGGGGTCGGCCGGACCTACCGGCGGCCGCTGCCGGAACTGGCTGTGGGGCCCGCGACCGCGCCCGAGCCCGTGGCGGAGGAGTCCGACGACGGCCTCGTGCTCAGCTGGGACACCGTGCCCGGCGCGACCGGCTACCGGGTGGTGCAGCGGCGCGTGGGACCGGACCCGGACGAGGCCGCCGTGCTTCCCGTGGAGGTGCGCGTCGACGGGGACAGCCGTTCCGTTCTGGTGGAGGCGCTCTTCAGCGGAGCCCGCTACGAGTTCGTGGTGCGCTCGTTGAAGGGCCGGGACGAGGGGGCGGAGTCCGAGCCCCTCCAGTGGGTGTGGAACGACGACCCGCCTCCGGGGCCGTCCTGGCTGCGGGTCGTCGACGGCGGGGCGACCGTGGAGTGGGAGGACGTCGAGGAGGCCTCCCACTACGAGGTGTGGGTGCGCGCGCTGGACTGCGGGGCGGCCGACGACCGGCGCGCGCCCCTGCCTGAGGGCCGGTTCGCGCCCGTGGCCGACCACGGCCGACGCGTGCTCCCGGCCGCAGGCCGGCGCCTGCCCGTGGACGGAGGCCCGTACGCGTCCCTGGAGGGCGACCGCGTCTCGGAGGCCCCCGTCGAATCGCCCGCCCCCAGCGGCGGACCGTCCGCCCCCGGGCCCGACGCGGACCCCCGGCCGAAGCCCACGCCCACCCCCACCCCCATGCCCGTTCCCACGCCGCCTGAGCCGGAACCCGAGCCCGTCGCACCCGCACCGGACTGCGAGCGCCGCGACGGGCGCGGTCCCGGGGACGGACAGGGATGGCGCACGCTGGGCCCCGCGGGGGAGGGGCCGCGCTGGTCGGCGACGGTCTCCGGTCCCTACGAACTCGTGGTCCGCTCCTACCGCGACTACGTGGAGGGCGGCTACTCCGACAGCGTCCTGCTCGCGCGGGGCTGACGGAGGGTCGGGGGCTGCTTTCCTGGGGCGGAGGTCTGATGGTGTCGGTCGGAGGGCTGATGGTCCGGCGAGTGCGGGGAGGAAAGGGCCTCCGGGGAGAGAGCGGCGCCCGGTCGCTGTCCCGCCTGCTGCCGTGGGCCGTGGGTCTGCTCGCCGGTGTACTGGCGCTCGGCCCCGCCCTGGGACCCGGGTACGTGCTGCGCTACGACATGGTGTTCGTGCCCGGCCTGTCGCTGGGCACGGTGCTGCGGGGCGCGGACGGGTTTCCCCGGGCGATTCCCAGTGACGCCGTGGTGGCGGCGCTGTCCTCGGTCCTGCCGGGGGACGTGGTGCAGTCGCTGGCGCTGCTGGCGGTGTTCGCCGTGGGCGGGGCCGGTGCCGCGCGCCTGGTGCTGCGTGTGCTGCCCCGAGGCGGCGCCGGGGCCCTGGTGGCGTCGGCCGCCGCCGGAACCGCCTACGTGTGGAACCCGTTCGTGGCCGAGCGGCTGCTGTTGGGCCAGTGGGCGATGCTGCTGGGTTACGCGGGGCTGCCATGGGTGGTGGGGGCCTCCGTCCGTCTGGCGGAGGTGCGGCCGGGCTCGGGGTTCGCCGGGTTGGTGCGCGCGTTGGCGCCCGCCGCGGTCGGCGGGTTCTCGTCGGTGGTGCTGACCGCCCTCACCGCCGGTCCCGTCGCCCTCACAGCCCGCCCGCGCACGCCGGTCCGGCGGGTACCGGTCTGGTGGGCGCGGGCGGGGCTGTTCGCGCTGGCGCTGGTGGTGGTCTCCCTGCCCTGGCTGCTTCCGTCCCTGGCCAGCGGGGCGGGCACGGACCCGGCCGGGGTGGCGGCGTTCGCGGCCCGATCGGACACCCCGTTCGGGGTGGTCGGCTCCCTGCTGCTCCTGGGCGGGGTGTGGAACTCCGGTGCGGTTCCGGCGGGCTACGGCGAGCCGGTGACGGCCGCGGCCCGCCTGCTGCTGTGCCTGCTGTCACTGGCGGGCTGGGTGTGGCTGCTGCGCAGGGAGCGACCGGGGTTCGGCCCCGGCCTGTCGGCGGCCGCGGCCCTGGGCCTCCTGATCGCCCTGCTGGGCGCCACCGGGCCGGGGCGTGCGCTGCTGGTCTGGCTGATCTCCGCCTGGCCGGGGTTCGGGCCGCTGCGCGACGGCCAGCTCTACGTGGCCCCGTTGTCCCTGGTCCAGGCGCTCGGCCTCGGCGCGTGCGTGTGGTGGCTGGCTGGACGGGAGGGCGCTCCGCTGCGGACGGGGCTCGCGGTGTTCGCGGCGCTGCTGCCGGTGGTGGTGCTGCCGGGGCTGCTGTGGGGCGCGAGCGGTCGGCTGGCCCCGGTGCACTTCCCCGGGGGGTGGCTGACGGCGCAGGAGGCGGTGGCCGCCGACGACCGGCCCGGGGCGGTGCTGGTGCTGCCCTGGAGCGCCTACCGCGGCCCCGACTGGGCGGGGCGGGCCACGGTCGTCCTCGACCCGGCGACCAAGCTCTTCGACCGGCGCACCCTGTGGAACGACGACCTGGTCGTGGGCACCCCGGACGGGGGAGAGGCGGTCGTGACCGGCGAGGACGCGCGGGCGCGGCGGGCCGCCGGGGTGCTCGGTCCGGATCCGCAGACGGGCCTGCCCGAGCGGCTGGACGCCGCGGCGCTGGGCGGGCTGGGGGTGCGGTACGTGGCGGTGTCCGCGCCGGTCGATAACCAGTTCTGGTCAGGTGTGGAGGACCTGTCCGTGGTGGTGGAGGGCTCCGACATGGTGCTTCTCCGGGTGCAGGACCAGCATGTAAAGGCTGACAAAGCTGGCATTCCGGGGTTGGAAGTTACCGGCGGGTTAGTTACAGTTGGGGCAATCATCTGGTCTATGGCTAGATCAGGTTCTAGTCTCGTTTTCCAGCGCTCCGGACCCAGCGCGGGATCGGGCGCGCGGAAGGAGATCCCCAAGTGATCAAGGTAATCGCCGCCTGCGTCATCGGTGCGGCCCTGGCGGGAGGCGCCACCTTCGTGGCCACCAACCTCGCCACGGACTCGACCGCCACCGCGGAGCCGGTGAACGAAACCCTCTACAACTACGGCGACCGCTAGGAAGGCCGTACGGCGGAGGTCCGCGGGCGCTCCGCCCCCAGCGGGGCGCCCCACTCCCCGACTCCCGCGGCCCCGGGCACCGTCCCCCGGCCGCCCACCACCACTGACGTCCGGCCCACGGGCCCGTTCGGCGTGCGCTCCACCCTTCCCCCAGGTGGTCGCCGTGCGTGTTCACCCGCGCGCGAGAGGTAACGGAACGCGGTCCGGCCGGACACCGCGCGGAAGGAGAGCGTGTGGTCTTCCAGAAGGTCCACCGGATCCGCCAGGAGGCGGAACCGGGCCTGCCCGCGGTCACCGAGGCCCCGGCCGCCGCCGTTCCCGCCCAGGCCCCCCTGGCCGGCACGGGCGCCCCCGCCATCCCAGGCGTCCCAGACAACACCGGTACCCCCGCCACCCCGGGTGTCCCGGCCGAAGCGAGCACCCCAGGCCGTACCGGCGCCCCCGCCAACACGCCCGTCCCGGCCAACACAGGCGTCCCGGTCAGCACGGGCGCGCCCACCGTCCCGGACGCCCCCGCCGACCTCGGCCCGCGCCTGGACGGCGTCCGCCTGGTCATGGTCAACTGGCGCGACCCCTGGCAGTCCACCGCGGGGGGAGCCGAGGAGTACTCCTGGCGGATCAGCCGCCACCTGGCCGAACGCGGGGCCATCGTCACCTTCCTCACCAGCCGTGAGCCCCACCAGGCGCGAGTGGAGACCAGGGACGGGATCGTCATCCGCCGCATGGGCGGCAGGTTCACCGTCTACCCGCGCGTCATGGCGTGGCTGGCCCTGTGGCGCCGCGAGTACCAGCTCGCCTTCGACTGCATGAACGGCATCCCCTTCCTGTGCCGACTCGTCCTGCGCCGCAGCACGCGGGTGGTCAGCGTCGTCCACCACGTCCACGACCTCCAGTTCAACGCCTACTTCCCGGCGCCGGTCGCCTGGCTGGGCCGCATGCTGGAGTCGGCCGTGGCCTCGCGCGTCTACCGCCGCTGCACCACCGTCACCGTCTCGGAGTCCTCCCGCCGTGCCATGCGCGAGAAGCTGGGCTGGCGCGCGCCGATCCAGATCATCCACAACGGCGGGCTCCCCGGGCCCCAGAAGCCCCTCGACGACGCCCCCGCCCCCGCCGACATGGGCTGCCCGGCCGTGGTCAGCCTGGGCCGCCTGGTCGTCCAGAAACGGGTCTCGCGGGTGGTCGACCTCGCCCGCGCGCTGCGCGAGGAGCACCCCGGCCTGAAGGTGCACATCATCGGCCGCGGCCCCGAGGGCGAACCCCTGGCAGAGCAGGTCGCGCGCGACGGCACGGGCGACCGCGTGCGCCTGCACGGCTTCCTGCCCGAGGAGGACAAGAACAGCGTCCTGGCCTCGTGCCACCTCCACGTCACCGCCTCCGAGTTCGAGGGCTGGGGTCTGACCGTCATCGAGGCGGCCCGCCTCGGCGTGCCCACCGTGGCCTACGATGTGGACGGACTCCGCGACTCGGTCCGCGACGGCGAGACCGGGTGGCTCGTACGCGAGGGCGAGGAACTCGCCGACGTGGTCGCGCGCGCCCTGGAGGAGCTGTCCGATCCCCGCCGGGCCGAAGCCGTCCGCCGCGCCTGTCGCGCCTGGGCGTCCCGGTTCACGTGGGAGGCCAGCGGCGCGCGGATGACCCGGCTCGTCGCCGGGGAACTGGGCCTTCCCTGCGCGGCGCAACCGGACGGTCCCGGCGCCCCGTCCCCCATCACC